>NZ_BDBL01000021.1 GCF_001612965.1 Nocardia kruczakiae NBRC 101016 | reverse complement strand
GGACCGCCTGACCGCGCCGCGCGGCCGGTACCTGCCGTCGCCCGCGGGGCTCGGCGGACAGCGCGCGCGAGGTGCGCACGGCCGCCTCCGCGACCAGCGGGGCGAGTCGCTCCATGGTGGCGAAGTTCGTTTCCCCGCACAGGCAGATCGCGGCCAGCGGCCCCTGCGGACCCCGGACGGCGGCGGCCACACTCGGAAGTACCCGGCCCACCATCGCATTGGCGTATTCGCCGCGGTCGAACGACAGTCCGCGATTGCGGCGGATCCGGTTCAATTCGCGATGCAGGCTCGGCACATCCCATCCCCGGCCCTGCACCGGATTCGACAGCTGCTTGCCGAGCAGCGCCTCCACCTCCTCCGGTGGCAACCAGGCCAGCATGGCGCGGCCGCCGGTGGTGAGGTGGGCGAAACTGCGGCGTCCCACATGCGATTCGAGCGTGCGCGCGAACGGCCCGCCGAGTTTGTCCAGGAACACCTCGTCGGCGCCCTCCAGTGCCGCCAGGTGGACCACCAGTCCGGTCCGCAGCTGCAACTCGTGCAGGTGCTCGGCCGCCGCCTCGCGGATCTCGCCGTGCCGGCCGTCGTACCCGCCGAGCCCGAGTGAGCGCCGGCCCAGGCAGTAGCCCGAGGGGGTGTGCTCGAGCCAGTGCAGTTTCACCAGCTGGTCGAGGATGCGATGCGCGGTGGAGCGCGGGAGCCCGCTGTGTGTGCAGATCTCCACGAGGCTCAGCCGCGTCGACCGGTGCTCGAACATGTCGAGAATGAGCGTCATCCGCTCCACCATCGATGGCGGCAGGGGCCCGGGTGCCGAAGTGGCCAGTGGCATCGATGCCTCCGATCGTGAGTCGCTTCCATCCTGCCCGTCGAATCTGGGCGAGAACCGGAATTGAAGCCCGAGTGTAGTGACGCCAGACACACCGCGCGATGGTGGTCTATCCCGTTCGTCCGGTATCCCGCTGACCGGAACGGCGCCCGAACCGGTCTCCCGAACCTGACAGCGTGGGGCTTTTCGCCGGCGAGAGGGCGACCCGGGCGATCAGCCGGGTCGCCGCCAACGAAAGGGCCGCCGAGGCCGTTTCCGTCCCCGCCTGCGGGCGGGCAGGAGGCTATCGTGGGGTTATGGGCGTGTTCGGTGAGATGTTCCCCGGCAAGAAGCTGACCGACGAGAGCAGCGGTGACAGCGACGGGCAGCAGCATCGGCCGCGGCTGGATCTCGACCTGGACGCTGGTGTGATCCGGCTGTCCGGGACGCCGCGGTCGGATGAGGAGTCGTCCGAGTAATCGGTCCGGTCTGTCACTTCGTGGAATTCGTATGGTCCTCGATGCTAGCAATCTAGATTGCTAGCATGTTAGTGTCCTCTGGTGGGTGCCGAGGAAGTCAAGCAGTTCAACGTGTATCTCCCGGTCGAGCTGATCAAGCAGGTCAAATACCGGGCGGTCGAATCGGAGATGTCGCTGTCGGCGCTGGTGGCCGAGGCGCTGCGGGCGTACCTCGGCGCCGAACCGCCGACGCGTGAGAAGGAGAAGTGATATGGCCACCAGAGGTGTCGAGGCGATTTTTCTGGAGACCCACAACTGGGGGAAATCGGCGAAATTCTTCCAGCAGTTGGGCTTCGAACTGGAATTCGCCACCGACCACAATTCCGGACAGCTCCGCAACGGGGACGGTCCGTACCTGTTCATCGCCGAGGTGCCGGCGGATCGTGAACCCGGAATGCAGGTCGTGCTGAAAGTGCAAGCGGAGCAGGACTTTCCGGCGCCGGTCGAGGTGGTGTCGCCGTTCGCCGACACCCATTACGGAACTCGTGAGATGACCGTGCGCGACCCGGACGGGCGGGTGTGGACGCTGCAGGCTCCCGGCGGTGACCGATGAGCGATACCCGGACCGGTGCGGTGCCCGAGCGCACAGCGGTACCCGACCAGACCGCCGTGCGGGTTGCGCTGTGGCGCGCGCTGCACGTCCAGCTCGATCCGCCGCCACATGTGCTCGACGACGAGATCGGCCTGCGCTTGGCCGAGCCGCCGGCGGGCTGGCGGGAGCGCGGCGATATGGATCCGGTGGGCACCAGCCGCTTCCGGGCGAGCATCGTGGTGCGCTCACGATTCGTGGAGGATCTGCTCACCGAACAGGCCGGGGTCGTCGACCAGTACGTGCTGCTGGGCGCGGGACTGGAGACGTTCGCGCAGCGCAGACCCGAGATCGCTTCTCGCTTCCGGATTTTCGAGGTCGATCAACCGCAGACGCAGGAGTGGAAGCGCCGGCGCCTGGTCGAGACCGGCTATGGGCTCCCGGACTGGTTGCGTTCGGTCCCGGTCGATTTCGAGAAGGATTCGTGGTGGGAGCGGCTGACCGCGGCCGGCTTCGATCCGGCCCGGCCCGCGATCGTCGCCTCGCTGGGGGTGAGCATGTATCTCACCGACGAGGCCAACCGCGAAACGCTGTCGCTGCTGGCGGCCTCGGCGCCCGGTTCCACGGTCGTCCTGTCTTTCATGCCGCCACTGGAACTGCTCGACGAACAGGACCGAACGAGCCGGGAGTTCGCGGAATCGGGCGCGGCCGCCTCCGGCACGCCGTTCCGCAGTTTCTACGCCCCGGCGCAGATCGTCGCCATGGCCCGGGAGGCCGGTTTCGCGCAGGCGCACCACATGTCGGCGGACGAACTCGACAACCGGTACTTCGCCGGGCGCCCGGACGGGCTGCGCACGTCGAACGGCGAGGAGTTGCTGGTGGCGACGACCTGAGCCCCGCCTACGATGAGCCGATGGCGAAATCCCAGCGCTTGCACATCGTGCCGTCCCGATTCAGCGTCGACCACATCCCGGCCGCGACCTTCCCCGAGGACGACGAATGGGTGGCGCTGGTGCGAGCACCGGAGGGGCTGACGGTCGTCCGCGAGGCTCCGCCGTGGGAGCGGGAGTCCTGCTGGCTCGGCCTGTACGCCGCCACGCCGCGCGAGCTGGACACCTCCGGCGCGCTGACCGCGATCCTGGAACCGTTGGCGCAGCACGGAATTCCGGTGTTCGTCGCCTCGACCTACCACGCGGACCTGGTGCTGGTCCCCGAATCGCGCAGCGCCGCCGCGACCGATGCGCTCACCGAGGCCGGATTCGAGATCGCCGGGGACGCGAGCTGAGGACGGTTCAGATGTGGTCGCCCTTGTCGCGGTTGCAGCCGCGGCACAGGATCTGCAGATTCGCCGCACTGGTCGCTCCGCCCCGGCTCAGCGGGATGATGTGGTCGAATTCGAGGTAGTGGGTGGCGCCGCATTCCACACACCGGCCGCCGTCGCGATGCCACACCTCGGCCTTGATATCGGGCGCGATGGACCGGCTGTCCCGTCTGCCCGGTGCGACGGTGAGCCGTTTCGCCACGCGCAGTGCGCCTTCCACGATCGCGGCCACCAATTCCGGCTCGGCGACATCGAATTCGGCGCCGCCGCGCGCCGAGGTGGCCGCGACCGCCACCCCGGTCTCGGTGGCCGATACGGAAACCGCTCGGGTCCACGGCATTTCGATACCGGCGTCCGGACCGATGAAGCGCAGCTTCCGGTTCGAGCAGATCAACCGGCCCGGGGACGCGTGCGTGCCGCGCCCCGTCCGCCGGAGGCGGGTGGCGGCGGTGTCGAGGTGAACGCGCTCCTGCGGGTCCAGATGCAGATCGGGCACCGCGATCACCGGAAGCTCGCCCGCCCGCAGCCGGGACAGGATCCGCAGCCGGCGCAGACTGCGGCGCAACTCGTCCACCGACCCGTCGCGCACCCCGAGCGCGGCGACCGTCGCGTCGAATCGTTCCAGTTCGGCGCCGGTGATCGTGCCGTCGGCCAGGGCGAAGGCCGCCGTGCGCTCGAGATGCGCGACAGCGGGCCCGCGCAGGGCCGCGCGGGCGGTATCGGGGTCGATGCGCCGATGGCGGATCCGGGTCCACAGCTCGTCCCAGTCGGGGCCGCTCGGACCGGTGGTGGTCAGGACGCGAAGCGCTCGGATGCGCCAATCGGACAAATAGTCCTCGACCTCGGCCGCACACGCGCGGCAGGGCGCGGCGCCGAGCAGTCGCCAGCCTCGCCGCCGGCCGCAGCGGGGACATCCGCGCGGGTCGGCGGGCGGGCGTGCCACCGTCTGTTCGGTCCACCGGGAACCGTCCCACCAGCGCAGTGACGCCGCATCCGCGGGATCGGGATGCCAATCCGGGCGGTCGTCCTGAGGCGGAGGCATCGGCGCGGCGAATCTGGTGCGGTGCAACGACACTCGCTGCGAGCGGTGCTGCGCCGAATCCGCGACGGGTGCGCCGAAGGTCGTGAACAACTCCGCGGCGTCGGCGTGTTGTGGTCCGCCGCGCACGAACCACCAGCGGTCCTCGGCGCGGCGGAACTCTCCGAACACCGCGGCCCGCGCATCCGGTTCCGCGGCGACGTCGGCCCGCGCCACCAGGCCCTCCGCGTCCTCGACCGACACCGCGAGGCCCGGCAGCGCGGTCAGGGGCTTGTCGGGAGCGGACCCGGTGATCAGGATGCGGACGATCTCCGCCTCGGTGCGGGGCAGCGAGACCGACAGCCGTGCGGTGCCGGGCTGCGGATCCTGATCGACGGTCACCGCCTGGGAGGGATGGCGCGGCGCGTTGAAATACACCACGTCGCGAGCGGAGCGGACCCTTCCGCCGGCGTTCAGCAGGACCGCATGCGCATCCAGCAGCGCCGTCGAACGCCACGAAACCAGTACCGACAGAAGCGAAGTCGGTACCGGCGTGGCGTCGCCGTCGACGGTGGGGCGCATGGTTGTCATCGCCACGAACTATGCCAGGCCGTCCCGACACGAATCACACGGTCGGCGCGGAGCTTTTCGTGACCGTCCGAGTGCGGCACAGTGGAACCATGACGAACCCGAAGGGTGACTCCGGGCGCAAGCCCGGCGGCGGGCGGGTGCCGGGTGCGACGGAAATTCTCGCCGCCGCCCAGGCCGCCGCGCAGGCCGCACAGACCGCCGCGGGCCAGGCCATCGATGCCGCGCAGGTCACCGCCGGTACCGCCTTCGGCACGGCGGTGCGGCTCCCGCCCGCGTCCGTCCAGCTGGCCGCGCAACTTCCGGATCTGATCGAGAATCTGGCGACCGCCATCGACCGGCTCAATTCCACCATCGACCGCCTCGACCGGACCTTGGCTCTGGCCGATCCGGCCTTCGCCGCCTACGACCGGCTGCTGCCGCGGCTCGAGGCCGTGATCGCGCTGGGTGAGGACGTGCTCAGCCGGCTGTCGAAACTTCCGGGCATCTCGATGCTGGGCCGCCTCACCGGCCGCGAGGCGGAACCGCCGCAACCGGCGCCGAAGTCACGTCGACGCGGAAAATAAACCCGCCCCGCCCGCCGGCCTCGGCATATCCGCCGTGGCGATCACCGCCCGAGCCGCGGCGGCGGCCTTGAGCACCATCTCGTGGAATTCCGCGTCGGCATCGGAGTCCAGCACCACCGCGCCGCCCGCGCCGACCCGCCAGCCGCGCTCGTCACGGACCGCGGTGCGGATGACGATATTGAGATCCGCCGTGCCGCCCAGACCGAGAAATCCGATCGTGCCCGAGTAGATGCCGCGCGCCTCGGTTTCCAGCCCGTCGATGATCTCCATGGTCCGCAGCTTCGGGGCCCCGGTCATCGAGCCGCCCGGGAAACAGGCTCGCAGGCAATCGATCACGTCCACCTCGGGACGCAGCCGGCCGCGCACGGTGCTCACCAGCTGATGCATGGTCGTGTAGGTCTCCGCGACCATCAACTCGGGGACGTGCACACTGCCCAGCTCGCACACCCGGCCCAGATCGTTGCGCAGCAGATCGACGATCATCAGATTTTCGGCACGTGTCTTGGGATCCAATTCCAGTGCGCGGCACAGGTTTTCATCTGCTTCCGGGGTGGCGCCGCGCGGGGCGGTGCCCTTGATCGGTTTGGTCTCCACCGTGCGGGTGCGGTCGACCTTGAGGAAGCGCTCCGGTGAGGAACAGGCGATATGGAGTTCGCCGAATCTCAGATACGCCGCGTACGGGGCGGGATTACTGCGCCGCAGCACCCGGTAGACGTCGAGGCCCGGCGCATCGGAATCGATCCCGGCGCTGTCGGTGAGGTTCACCTCGTAGGTTTCCCCGGCGCGTAGTTCGGCATCGATCGCCGCGATATCGGCCAGATAGCGGTCCCGGCCACGGCTCAGGCGCGAGACGACGGCCTGTTCGTCGGCCGGCAGGGTGAGCGGTTCCGGATTTCGCCGATCCGGCAGGGCCGCGACGATCGCGCGGGTATCGGCCAGCCAGCGGTGATTCGCCTCGGCCGACTCCGCGTCGGTGACGGCGAGCAGATGGGTGCGGCCCGCGACGTGATCGACCACGACCAGCCGGTCGGCGAAGATCCACTGCGCATCCGGATAGGGCGAGCGATGCCCGGCCCGCGCACCGCAGTCGGCCTTCATCTCGTAGCCCAGATAACCGACGTAGCCGCCCACGAAATCGAAGGGCACATCGGGGAACCGGATATTCAGCTCACTCAGCCGCGCCGACAGATAGTCGAGCACCGGCCGCGGATCGGTGCGGGTCCCGGTTCGATCCTCGGTCACACATCCCGCGCCGACGCGATACCGCACCACCTCCGCCAGCGGCCCGGACGCGTCACCGGCGAAACTGAACCGATCCAGGCCCGGCTCCACATGCGCACTGTCGAGCCAGAACGCCGTGGGGGAGTCCGAATAAATGTGCAGCACAACGGATTCCGTGTCCACGGCGCGGTCGATCACCTCGTGCAGAATGGTGAGGGACCGGTTGGCGGAACCTGCGGCTGCGGCCTTCCCCGCACGCCCGGCCGCACCGGGCTCCGGTTCGGACCCATCAGGCGGCGATGCAGTCGTGGGGACGTGGGCCCGGCTTTCCGAGTCGCGTGCAGCGCTGGACGCACTGCCTTCGGGATCGGGCCCGGAGCCGGTGTTCACCGGCCCGGACCTCGTAGCGGAAGCCCGACGCCCCCGCCACTCGCGCGTCAGCCGCGCGAAATTCCCCAGCAATGCGGCGCCGAATTCGCTGGACACCGATTCCGGATGAAACTGCACACCCCACTGCGGGCGGTGGCGATGCCGAACGCCCATCACGACCCCGTCGGGCGCGGTCGCGGTGATCGCCAGCGCGTCCGGCAGCGGCTGGGCGGCGCACAGCGAGTGATAGCGCACGGCCAGGAAGTCGGCGGGAACCCCGGCGAACAGGTCACGACCGTCGTGGCTGATGCGGTCCGGGTAGCCGTGCCGGGGTGCGGGCGCCGGAATCACCTGCCCACCGGCCGCCAGCACGATGCCCTGATGGCCGAGGCAGACGCCCAGCAGCGGGAGTTCCGCCCGCTCGATCAGCTCCTGCGAGATCCCGAAATCTCTTGGTACGTCGGGACGTCCGGGCCCGGGGGAGACGACGATGTTGTCGAACCGGTCGAGGTCGAACCCGGCCAGGGTGTCGATCTCGTCGTTGCGCAGTACGGTCGGTTCGGCCCCGTTCACCGTGCCGATCAATTGGAAGAGGTTGTAGGTGAACGAGTCGTAGTTGTCGACCAGCAGCGTGCGCACGGGGGTCCGGGCCCGCGCCCCGTGGTCGAAAGCGGTCTCGCTCGAATGCCGAGACCAGGACGTGCTCATGTGCATCACCGTATCGGGCATCTCGGACCAGGCAGTGAGGGCATATGCCTTCAGTTGGCCGGTCGTGGTGGTGCACAATGTGGGGCATGTCTGTGGTGCAACCGGCCGAGGTCGAGCGCGAGGTCGTCGATTTCGCGGCCGTCGGCGAATGGATGGATGAACAAGGCCTGCCCGGCGGTGACTTCGAGGATGTGACCTCACTCGGCGGCGGCACCCAGAACATCATGCTGCGGTTCCGCCGGGGTGGTCGCGATTTCGTACTGCGCCGCGGGCCGAAACATCTGCGTCCCAAGAGCAACGACGTCATCCGCCGCGAATCCCGCCTGCTCGGCGCGCTGGCGGGCACCGGCGTGCGCGCCCCGCGGGTGATCGCCGCGGGCGCCGACGAATCGGTGATCGGCGCGGTCTTCTACCTGATGGAGCCGATCACCGGCTTCAACCCGCAGAACGAACTGCCCGCCCTGCACGCCGGCGATCCAGAGGTACGGCGGCGGATGGGACTGTCGGCGGTCGAGGCCATCGCCCGGCTCGGATCGCTCGACTACGAGGCGCTGGGCCTGTCCGATTACGGCAAGCCGGACGGTTTCCTGGAGCGTCAGGTGCCGCGCTGGCTCGGCGAACTCGAGTCCTACAACAGCAACGACGGCTACCCCGGCCCGCAGATTCCGGGTGTGGACCGGGTCGGGGACTGGCTCGACCGCAACCGGCCGGCGCAGTGGCGGCCGGGCATCCTGCACGGCGACTGCCACCTCGCCAACATGATGTTCTCCTACGACGGGCCCGAGGTCGCCGCCATGGTCGACTGGGAGATGTCGACGATCGGTGATCCGCTGCTGGATCTGGGCTGGCAGATCGCCACCCGGCCCGAACCCGGAACCACCGGCGCGGCCCTGGTCGGCAAGCTCGGCGCCGCGGGCGGCCTGCCCACCGCCGAGGAGATGATCGCCCACTACGCGAACTTCTCCGACCGCGACCTCGGCCACGCCACCTGGTACACGGTGCTGGCCTGCTTCAAACTCGGCATCGTGCTCGAGGGCACGCACGCCCGGGCCTTCGCCGGCAAGGCGCCGAAGCAGACCGGCGATTTCCTGCACGCCATCACGCTGGAACTGTTCGAGAAGGCCGCCCGGCTCTGCGAATGAGCCGATGTGGCACGGTGTCAGCCGGCGTCGAGCAGGTCGGCGACGATGGCGAGATCCTTGTCGCCACGGCCGGACAGGCACAGCAGGATCAGCGCGTTCTCGGCGATCCCGCCCTGTTCGGCCGACTCCAGCAGATATCCCACGGCATGCGCGGATTCGAGCGCGGTGATGATGCCTTCGGTCCGGCACAGCGTATCCAGTCCGCGCAGCGCCACCGCATCGGTCGCGACGGCGTGATCGATGCGGCCGATGTCCTTGAGATGGCTCAGTTCCGGGCCCACCCCCGGATAGTCCAGCCCGGCCGCGATGCTGTGGGTGCGCGCGATCTGACCCTCGTGGTCCTGCAGGACGTAGCTGAACGAGCCGTCCATCTCGCCCGGTGTGCCCGCGCTGAGGGTGGCCGCGTGCTCGCCGGTATGTAACCCGCGGCCCCCGGCTTCCACGCCGATCAGCCGCACCTGCGCATCACCGGTGAACGCGTGGAACATGCCGATCGCGTTACTGCCGCCGCCCACGCAGGCGATGACGTGGTCGGGCAGCCGCCCCGTCGCCGCCAGCAGCTGGGCCCGGGATTCGATGCCGATCCGGCTCTGATGGTCGCGCACCATGCGCGGATAGGGTGCGGGCCCGGTGGCGGTGCCGAACAGGAAATGCGTGGTTTCGGTGTGCGCCACCCAATCTCGCACCGCCTCGGTCACCGCGGCCTTCAGGCGGCGATCACCGGAACGAACGGGGCGCACCTCCGCACCGAGCAGGCGCATCCGCACGACGTTGCTCTGCTGCCGGGCCATATCGTCGGCGCCCATGTAGATCACACACGACAGTCCGAGCATGGCGCAGACGGTCGCCACCGCGACGCCGTGCTGCCCTGCCCCGGTTTCGGCGATGATGCGGGTCTTGCCCATCCGCACGGCCAGCAGCGCCTGCCCGAGCGCATTGTTGATCTTGTGGGCGCCGGTGTGCGTCATATCCTCACGCTTCAGGAACACGCGCACCCCGGGCACTCCCAGCGCCTGCGCGAGCCGCGGCGCCGCATGCAGCAACGTCGGCCGGCCGACGCGCTCGCGCAGCAACCGGTCGAGTTCGCGGTGATATTCAGGATCGGCCCAGGCCGCTCGATGGGCATTCTCCACGTCGGTGAGCGCCGCCATCAGTCCTTCGGGAACGTAACGCCCGCCGAAGGCGCCGAATCTACCGGGGTCTCGGCTGCCGTCCCGAGTGGTGGCGTGGGTTGGCCTGGGTCCGATCACCATTCGCATCCGCGCTTTCTTCTCGCCGTCCGGCTCGGACAGTGTGTGCGATCCGCTCGCACACCCGGTCACCTGCCGGCAACGAGTGAGTTAACAGCACGGAAGAGGTCATCGTCAGTGGTGGTAAGTCCGAGCGGGTGGCGAGATCAGCCGCAGCGGAGTAATGCCTCCCGGACGGCACGGGCGCGCGCATCGTCGAGGACGGCGGTGCCGAGACGGTTCATCACATAGCCGAACCCCAAACCCGTTGCCGGATCGGCGAATCCGAACGAGCCCCCGTAACCGGTGGTGCCGTAGGCGCGCTTGTCGCTGCCGAAACGGAAGCTGCCACAGGATTTGCGGAACCCCAGGTGGTAGCGGCTGCGGGTGAGCAGCACCAGATCGTCGGCGGGCACGTCGTCGACGGTGTCGGCGGTGGCCAGCCGGTCGAGAATGCCCGGTGCGATGGGCAATTCACCGGTGCGTCCCGCCGCCGCGCCGTAGACCCGCGCCAGCGACCGCGCCGTGCCCACGCCGCCCGCGGCCGGGCTCTCGACGCCGAGGAATTCGCGGCGGGTGGCACGTTCGGGCGCGCCGGTGCGGGGGCTGCTCAAGGCGCGATAGGTCAGTCCGCGCCGCAGGAACATCTGAATAGCGATGCGCAGCGGCACGTCTCGCTCGTACCGCAGCAGGTCCAGCCCGGAGGTGGACACGAGCGTGGCGATGCGATCGAGGGATTGTTCCTCCGGCAGCCCGATGAAGAAGTCCAGCTCGAGCGGCCCGGCGAAGTCCTCGGCGAAGATGCGGCCCAGGGTGCGGTGCCGCGGATCGACGCGGCGGAGCAGTTCGCCCTGATACAGCCCGGCGGTGATCGGGTGATAGCCCTGCCGGGTGCCCGGGCTCCACAGTGGCTTCTGGTCGGCCAGGATTTCCGCGAGCCGATCCCGGTCGGCCATATCCGCCAGCCGCACCACCCGATCCAGCACCGGCAGACCCGCCCGGTGGTCGAGCAGCTGCCGCACGGTGATCGATTCCTTGCCGTGCGCGGCGAATTCCGGCCAGTACTGCGCGACCGGCGCCTGGTAGTCGAGCACCCCACGCGAGACGGCACTCGCCACGGCGAATGCCGTCATCCCCTTCGTCGAGGAGAACACCGGAACCATGGTGTCGCGCTCCCACGGCAGCTGTCCGCGGCGATCGCGGAACCCCGCCCACAGATCCACCACCGGCCGGTCCCCGTCGTAGACGGCCACGGCCGCGCCGATCTCGCCGAATCGGGCGAAGTTGCGTCGAAACGCATCCGCGACCGGCTCGAAACCGCTCGCCACCTCACCATGTACCTCAGCAACCTCGCCCATAGTGCAACCGATGGTAACGGTCACCGCTGCGGCGTTGTACGGTGTCCACCCGGATCGGAAACCGATCAGGCGGCGTGGATCCGGGAGCTGTCCGCGAAGTAGTCGAGCACGGCGCGATGCCACGCCTGCGGCGCCTCGTGCATCAGCACATGTCCCGCCGCCACCTCGACGTAATCGGCGCCCGGAATCGCCGCCGCCAGCTCGCGCGAATTCGCGGGATCGACCAGCAGGTCCGCCGTGGCCGCGATGACCCGGGTCGGCACCGCGACCCGCGGCAGATCGGCGCGGGTGTCCACCCGGGCCACCAGATCCGCCTGCGCCGCCGCCCCGCCCGGAACCTGGGCCGCAATCTGCGTCAGATATTGCGAAAACACCTCGTCCGGCAGCGAATTGGTGAACGCGGCACTGTATCCGGACAGCAGCACCACGCGCGCGAACGCCTCGTGGTCTCGGGCGGCGAGCGCGCCGCGCCACAGATCCAGCACGAGCCGGGCCCGATGGTCGGCTCGCGCCAGCCCGGCCGCGAGCACCAACCCGGTGATCCGATCGGGATGACGCACGGCGGCGCGCACCGCCACCGCCGTGCCGAGCGAGAACCCGATGATCGGAAACCTATCGGCGCCCGCCGCCACGGCCTCCTCGACCAGTGCGTCGGCCAACCCGTCGAGAGTCAGCACGGTGTCGTCGGCCGGGTAGTCGGAGCCGATCACGGTGTGCCGCTCGGCGAGCAACGGGATCAGAGAACCGAAGTTGGCCTCGATCCCGCCGCCCGCACCATGTGCGAGCACGACCGCGGGACCGCTGCCGGTAACCGATGTGGACAGTGAAATGTTCGTCATGGCGGCGACGTTAGGGATTGACATGAGTGTGAAGGTCAAGCCCGGGAGGGTGCGGTGCTGATCGGCGAGCTGGCGAACACCACCGGCGTCAGCACGCGCCTGCTGCGCTACTACGAGGAACAGGGACTGCTGAGCGCCCGCCGCGACGGCAACGGCTACCGCGTCTACACCGACGACGCACCGCAGCGGGTGCGCCGCATTCGCGAATTACTCGCCGCCGGATTGCCGACCAGCGCCATCCGCGAACTGCTGCCGTGTGCGACCGCCACGGGCTTGCAGCACTGCGATCACACCCGAAAGATCGTGCGGGAGGGCCTGTCTCATCTCGACGCGCAGATCGCCGAGCTGTCCCGGCGCCGCACGCTGCTGGCTCGTCAGGACGAGCAACTGGTGGCCGCGCCCTATCGCAGCGACGGCCCGGCGTAACCGGCCTCCCCGCGGCGGTGGGTTCGGGCCCTTCTCGTAGGCTCGGTGCCGTGCGAGCACTGGAACAGATTCGCGACTGGCCCGTCCGGCACGCCGCCGCGGGCGTCGTCGATACCCATGGCGTGGTCGGCACCGAGGGGGACCTCGATCGGGTGTTCGCCCTCGCGTCGGTCACGAAACCCCTTGCCGCCTATGCGGTTCTGGTGGCGGTCGAAGAAGGTGCGATCGAACTGGACCAGCCCGCCGGCCCGCCCGGCTCCACCGTGCGGCACCTGCTGGCGCATACGGCCGGACTGGCCTTCGACACCACCGTGATCATGGCCGAGCCCGGGCAGCGCCGCATCTATTCCAGCGCCGGATTCGAAGTACTCGCCGAGTTCCTCACGCGCGAAACCGGAATCGAATTCCCCGAATATCTGCGGCAAGCGGTATTCGAGCCACTCGGAATGAAATCCTCGGTGCTGGCCGGATCCGCCGGGCACGCCGCCCGCTCCACGGTGAACGATCTGCTGCGTTTCGCCGGAGAATTGCTGAACCCGATCTTGATATCCGGTGACATGCTCACCGCGGCGACCTCCGTGCAATTCCCGGGCGTCGGCGGAGTGCTTCCCGGATACGGATCGCAGCGCCCCAATGATTGGGGTCTGGGATTCGAGATCCGCGACCACAAGACTCCGCATTGGACGGGGGGAGCCAACTCGCCGCGAAGCTACGGGCATTTCGGGCAGTCCGGCACCTTCCTGTGGGTGGATCCGGAGATCGAGGTGGCGTGTGTGGCGTTGAGCGACGAGAATTTCGGCGATTGGGCCCGAGCGGTGTGGCCGACGCTCAGCGATGCCGTCATCGCCGATACCCAGCGGATTCGCGACACGGCCGAAAAGTAACAGCCGTAACATCGGGCACTCCAGTAAACTCGGGCAACGCCTGCGCTCGACGGGATGTTGGGGAAGACGTCCGACGTCGAGGCTGGAGGTGTACAGGTGCGCGCATCTGATCAGTACGCGGATGTGACGTGTGGTGTGGTGTACATCCACGCGTCACCGGCCGCGCTGTGCCCGCACATCGAATGGACGCTTTCCTCCACTCTGAAATCGCCTGCGTCGCTGCGCTGGACCGCCCAGCCGGCCGCTGCGGGACAACTGCGCGCAACCACCGACTGGGTAGGCCCGGTCGGCACCGCGGGGCGAATTGCCAAGGCGTTGCGGGATTGGCCGGTGCTGCGCTTCGAGGTCACCGAGGATCCCTCCGAAGGGGTCGACGGCGAACGCTACAGTTTCGTTCCCGGCCTCGGATTGTGGACCGGTGCGATGAGCGCCAACGGCGACGTCATGGTCGGCGAGATGCGCCTGCGGGAAATCGTGCGCTCGGCCCGGGCCCGTGGCCGCCACGGCGACATCTCCGCCGATATCGATCGCGCCCTGGGCACCGCCTGGGACGACGAACTCGAACCCTTCCGCACCGGCGGCGAAGGCGCCGAGGTCACCTGGCTCCGCCGCGACGTCGGCTGAGTTCCGCATCGGTTCCGGGAAACACGACGGGTGGCCTCCGCGCGGGAGACCACCCGTAATGTGTTGCCGCCGAGAGCTTTACAGCGGAATGTTCTTGTTGTGGCTGGCCTTGGCCGGCGCCGAGGCCAGCGCGCCGGCAATGGTGGACCGGGTCTTGGCGGGGTCGATGACCTCGTCCACGACGCCGATGGACAGGGCCCGCCCGACACCGCCGGCGATGGTCTCGTGTTCGGCGGTGAGGCGCTCGATCAGAGCCTCGCGCTCCTCCTCGGGAGCCTTCGCGATGGCCTTCTTGTGCAGAATGCCGACCGCGGCCTTGGCGCCCATCACGGCGACCTCGGACTCCGGCCAGGCGTACACCGCCGTCGCGCCCAGCGAGCGGGCGTTCATCGCGATGTAGGCGCCGCCGTAGATCTTCCGGGTCACCAGCGTGACGCGCGGGACGCGGGCCTCGGCGAAGGCGTGCAGCAGCTTCGCACCGCGGCGCACCACGCCCTCCCATTCCATGCCGACACCGGGCAGGTAGCCGGGCACGTCGGTGATCACGACCAGCGGAATGCCGAAGGAGTTGCACAGGCGCACGAAACGCGCTGCCTTCTCGGCGGATTCGCTGGTGAGGCAGCCACCCATGCGCAGCGGGTTGTTGGCGAGCACACCGACCGTGCGACCACCGAGGCGGCCGAGTCCGGTGACGATGCTGCGGGCGTAACCGCCCTGCAGCTCCTCGAAGGAGGATTCGTCATCGCCGTCCGGCGAGGGGATCTTGTCGAGCAGTTCGCGCACGACCGGCTTGACGTCGTAGGCGCGCTTGGCCGACTCCGGCAGCATCGCCTTGAGGTCCACATCGCCGTGGGCGGCGGCGGACAGGTCGAATTCGCCCTGTTCGGCGAACATCGAGACCAGGCGGCGACCGCGGTGCATCGCATCGTTCTCGTCGTCGGCGACGATATGGCACACACCGGACTTCTTGCCGTGGGTCTCGGGACCACCGAGGGTGGCCATGTCGACGTTCTCACCGGTGACCGACTTGACGACATCCGGACCGGTGACGAAGACGCGGCCCTCGGGCGCCATGATGACGACGTCGGTCAGCGCGGGACCGTACGCGGCGCCGCCGGCGGCGAAGCCGACCACGATCGAAATCTGGGGGACCAGGCCCGACGCGCGAACCATCGCCTCGAAGACGGTGCCCACCGCGTGCAGTGCCTCGACGCCCTCGGCCAGGCGCGCACCGCCCGAATGCCAGATGCCGACGACGGGAATCCGGGAGTCGATGGCGGTATCGATCGCGTCCACGATGTGCTTGCATCCGTCGACACCCATGGCGCCACCCATCACGGTGGCGTCGGAGCAGTACGCGACGGTGCGCACGCCGTCGACCTCACCGATGGCGGCCAGCACGCCGGACTTGTCGCGGGGGTGGAGCGGGAGGACGGTGCCGGGATCGAAGAAGCGCTGCAACCGACCGAGCGGATCCCGGGGATCGGTCGTGGCGTCCGCCTGCGCGGGGGCCATGATGGTCATCGCGGTCTCTCCTCGAGGGAATGTGGAGTCGCTGACGCGGCTGCGAAGATGAAAATCCCGGTGGGGCTTTTCGACGAGGGAATCTGCCTTGGCCGAAAAGCCCCACCGGGTTCGCTGAAGTTGTCGACAGACGTTGTCGACGAGTCGGATCAGTACCGTCCGAAGGCGAGCGCCACGTTGTGGCCGCCGAAACCGAACGAGTTGTTGATCGCGTACTCGATGTCCTGGCGACGGGCCTCACCGTGCACGACATCCAGGTCGATCTCCGGGTCCTGGTTCTCCAGGTTCAGCGTGGGCGGAACGATGCCGTCGCGAATGCTGAGCACTGTGAGTACCGACTCGAGGGCGCCCACAGCGCCGATCGAGTGGCCCAGGGCGGACTTGGGTGCGTAGACCGAGGCGTGCTTGCCGACGGCCTTGTAGATCGCGTTCGCTTCCGCGGTATCCCCGATCGGGGTGGCGGTCGCGTGCGCATTGATGTGCGTGATGTCGGACTTCGTCAGTCCGGCGGTCTGCATGGCGCGCTCCATGGCGCGCGCCGCACCGGCACCCGTGGGATCCGGGGCGACCAGATGGAAGCCGTCGGAGGTGATGCCGGCACCCAGCAGGCGGGCGTGGATGGTGGCCCCGCGCGCCTTCGCGTGCTCTTCGGTCTCCACGACCATCAGTGCGCCGGCCTCGCCGAAGACGAAGCCGTCACGATCCTTGTCGAACGGCCGCGACGCGCCCTTGGGGTCGTCGTTGCGGGTGCTCATCGCGCGCATCATGGAGAACGCGGCGATCGGCACGTCGGAGATGTATCCCTCGACACCGCCGGTGACGACCATGTCGGCGTCGCCCATGACGATCATCCGCCACGCGTTGGCGATGCCCTCGGATCCCGACGAACATGCCGAGACCGGGGTGACCACTCCCGCCTTGGCGCCCAGTTCGAGGCCCACGACAGCGGACGGCCCGTTCGGCATGACCATCTGAACGGCCAGCGGCGAGATCTTGCGGTAGCCGCCGTTCTTCAGCTTGTCCACCGAGTCGATGAGCGCGTCGCCGCCGCCGAGACCGGTGCCGATCGCCACGGCCAGGCGCTCGGGGTCGACCTCGGGGCTGCCGGCGTTCTTCCACACCTCACGCCCCAGCACCATCGCCAGCCGCTCGACATAGGCCATGCGGCGGATCTCGACCCGGCTGAGCAGGGTGTCCGGCGAAACCTTCAGGTGGCCGCCGATGCGAACCGGCAGGTCGTATTCCTCGATGAAGGAATCCTCGAGAACGTCGATGCCGCTCTCGCCGTTGAGGAGTCCCTTCCACGTCGCATCGACGTCACCCGCGATCGACGTGGTCGCCGCCAGGCTGGTGACGACGACGTTCGGGAAGTTCCCGTTCAAAGTGGAAGGAGTGGTCACGGTGTCGGCCTTACTGGGCGTCGAACTTGGCCTTGAGCTCGGCGGCCGCGTCGGAGTTCTCGGCCTCGAGCTTCTGGATGTAGGAGACGGCGTCACCCACGGTCTTGAGGCTGGCGAGATCCTCGTCGGGGATCTTCACGCCGTACTTGTCCTCGGTCTGCACGGCGATCTCGACCATCGACAGCGAGTCGATGTCCAGGTCATCGACGAAAGACTTCTCGATCGTCACCTCGGAGGGCTCGATGCCGGTCACCTCTTCGATGATCTTGCCGAGCTCTTCGACGATCTGTTCCTGGGTCAGAGCGGCCACTTGGTGGCTCCCTTCTTGTTCTTTCGTTGGTCCGACGTGAATCGGAGGTCCGATTATTTCTTCGGTACGAGGTGGACGAATGTTTCGTCCTGCTCGCTCACGGTCGCGTCACTGCGAGCCGCGAGGAAAGCTAGCCGGTTGCCGAGAGCTCGACAAACGCGGGGATGTTCTCGGGGGTCTTCAGCGCCAGATTCGGGGTGCCCTTGAGCTCCCGCTTGGCGATGCCGACCAGGGTTCCGGCCGGTGGCAACTCGGCCACCGCGGAAACCCCTGCCGCGCGAACGGTTTCGGTGCACAGATCCCACCGGACGGGCCGGGTCACCTGTGCCGCCAGCTTCTCGATGGCGTCTGTGCCCGACTCGACCGGCTTGCCGTCGTAGTTCGACAGCAGGGTACGGGTCGGCTCACCGGGGACCATCTGGGAGATGGCTTCGGCCACGGCGTCCTGGGCGGGTGCCATGAACGCGGTGTGGAATGCCCCGGCGACGGGCAGCGCGCGAATCCGCGCCTTCTCCGGCGGGTTCGCGGCCAGTTCCGCCAGCGCATCCAGCCGGCCTGCCGCCACGATCTGGCCGACCGCGTTGCGGTTGGCCGGGACCAGGTCGAGCTCGGCGAGCCGGTCGAGCACGGCGGCTTCGTCGCCACCGAGCACGGCGGACATGCCGGTCGGAACCAGCGCACACGCCTTCGCCATCTCCGCACCGCGGATCGCGGCCAGTTTCACCGCGTCATCGGGGGAGACGACTCCGGCGACGGCTGCGGCGGCGAGCTCGCCGACCGAATGTCCGGCGACGATGGTATCCGCCGGAACCGCTTCGTGCGGAATCTCGGCGAAAGCCAGCAGCGCGGCGGCGACGACCAGCGGCTGGGTCACCGCGGTATCGGTGATCTCCTCCGCGGTGGCCGTGGTGCCGAGGCGGAGCAGATCCAGGCCGGAGGCCTTGGACCACAGTTCGAGGCGGTCACGCGCGCCGGGAAGATCGAGCCATGGCGCGAGCATGCCGGGTGTCTGGGAGCCCTGTCCAGGGGCGAACAACGCGATCACGCCTCTAACAAAACACTGTGAGGAGGCTCCGTGGAGATGTCGGCGCCGATGATGTTTGAGCGACGCTTTTGTGTGGACCCCACAAAACGGCACGTGGGTTGTGGCGATCGACCGCGCCCCGATGTCCGTTACAGGCGATCTTCGTAGAAAGTTGCCTGCGAGTCTTCTGGGGCAGGTGTTGACGATTCGTTACGGGTTCGTGTCAAACGACCTACTGTTGCCGCGATTCGGAGCACATAGGCGTCACGAGGATTCATCGGATCCCGGCCCGTGACCTCGGCGATGCGCTTGAGTCGATAGCGGACCGTATTTGGATGAACGAACAGCTGCCGGGCGCATGTCTCGACCGCTCCACCGCAATCGAGGTAGGCGTCGAGAGTGTCCGACAAGGCCGACCCGGCGGCGGCCAACGGTAGCACAAGATACTCGTTCAGAGCGTCGACCGCAGCCCGATCGCCGAGCAGTGCTCGCTCGGGCAGAAGTTCGGAGGCGTGCACCGGTCGCGGCGCCGCCCGCCAGCCCACCACGGCCTCCATTCCGGCCATCGCCTCCACCGCGCTGACGTGGGCCGCGGACAGCGTGCGCATGGTCGGGCCGATCACGACGGGACCGTCGGAAAACGCCTCGGCGAGCAGATCCATCAGGAACGGCGAGGGGTAGCCGGTGTCACCGAGATTGCCGCTGACCACCATCACCAACCGCGAACCCTGCACGACGGCCAGTGCCGCGCGGCCGTGCCGGGCGGCGATGACGTGTACCGAACTCACCACGGCCACTTGATCTTTCGGTGGCGTACCGACCAGCACCGTCGCCGCGGCGGTGGCGTCCCAGTTCAATGTGGCCGCGCGCGAGAGCATTTCGGCGCCGGTGTCGCCGCGTACCACGGCGTCGACGACCAGCGCCTCCAGGCGGGTGTCCCAGGCGCCGCGGGATTCGGCCGCCGAGGCGTAGACCGAGGCCGCGGCGAAACCGAGTTCGCGGCCGTAGCGCAGCACCGCCTCGGTGAGCGCCACCAGCTGGCGGTCGTTGCGGGCCAGCGCCGGCAGCCACTGCTCGAAGAACTCCATCGCCACGCGGACCATGTCGACGGTCTGGCGCAGGGTCAGCCGCCGGGCCAAATCCTGCGGGATCACCTGGAAGGCGTCGAGGCTGAAGCGGATATCGCTTTCCGGATCCTGCAACCACTCCAGGAAATTGACCACCGCGGTCTGCACCAGCATCTGCACGCCCGCGCGCTGGGCGGCGTCCAGGTCGCCGAAGAACGGTAGCCGGTCCTCCATCGAGGCGATCGCCTCGGTGGACAACCGCCCGGAGAACTGCTTCACCCGTTTCAGCAGGGTGTCCGGCAGCGGATCGCGGGTTTGCCGATTGGGTGACAGGGCCCCGGTCGGCAGATAGACCTCGTGCTCGGACGACCCCTCGGAAACCCGGCGAGGCCGCGGCGGTTTACGTTCCACTGTTCAATATTCCGTCATCGCGCTGGTCGGTCTCCGCAACCCCCCGGTAGGGGCGCGATTCGCGCCCCTACCGGACCGGTCACGCGAGCTGTTCTTCGCTGCTCATCGATTTCGGTGCGGCATCGACGTCGTCGATGCGGTAGCGGGCCGCGGCCTGCGCGACCACCGACGGATCGATACCGCCGGTGCGTCCCAGGGCCTCCAGCGCCGCCAGGGCGATGGATTCGGCGTCGACGTTGAATACCCGCCGCGCCGCCTGCCGGGTGTCGGAGAATCCGAATCCGTCGGTACCCAGCGTGGTGTAGTCGCCGGGGACCCACTTGCGGATCTGGTCCGGCACCGCGCGCATCCAGTCGGATGCCGCCACGAACGGCCCCTGCGCCTGCGACAGCACCCGCGTCACGTACGGCGCATCGGTTCCGGCGTCCGGATGGCGCAGTGTGTGGATCTCCTTGGCCAGCGCCTCCCGGCGCAGCTCGCTCCACGAGGTCACCGACCACACGTCCGCCTGCACACCCCAGTCCTGCGCCAGCAACTCCTGCGCGCGCAGGCCGTCGGGCAGCGTCACACCCGCGACCAGGATCTGGGCGCGTACGTCACCCTCGTTGCCCCGGCGGTACAGGTAGATACCCTTCAACAGGCCCTCGACATCGAGGTCGTCCGGTTCGGCCGGCTGCTGATACGGCTCGTTGTAGAGGGTGATGTAGTAGAAGACGTTCTCGCCGCCGAAGACGTCGTCCTTCATGACCGGATGGGTACCGGGCACCTCCGAGGCCAGCGTTCCACCCGGTCCGAGCTGCGGTCGCCCGCCCCCGTACATCCGGCGCAGGCCGTCGCGCACGATGTGGGCGATCTCGAAGGCGAACGCCGGATCGTAGGAGACCACCGCCGGGTTGGTCGAGGCCAGCAGCAGCGAATGACCGTCGTTGTGCTGCAAACCCTCACCGGTCAGCGTGGTACGCCCGGCGGTCGCGCCGAGGACGAAGCCGCGGGCCAGCTGGTCCGCGGCCGCCCACAGGCCGTCGCCGGTGCGCTGGAACCCGAACATCGAATAGAAGATGTAGAGTGGAATCATCGGCTCGCCGTGGGTGGCGTAGGACGTGCCGGCCGCGGTGAACGACGCGGTCGACCCGGCCTCGTTGATGCCCTCGTGCAGGATCTGGCCGACTTGGCTTTCTTTGTAGGCCAGCATCAATTCCGCGTCGACGGAGGTGTACAGCTGCCCGTTGCGGTTGTAGATCTTCAGCGAGGGGAACCACGAGTCCATACCGAAGGTGCGGGCCTCGTCCGGGATGATCGGCACGATGCGCTTGCCGATCTCCTTGTCGCGCAACAGTTCCTTCATCAACCGCACGAACGCCATGGTGGTCGCCACGTTCTGCTTGCCCGACCCCTTGCGCACCGAGGCGTAGGGCGCGTCGCCGGGCAGCTGCAAAGGCTTTGCGACCGAACGCCGTTCGGGCAGGTAGCCGCCCAGGGCGCGACGCCGGTCCAGCATGTAGCCGATCTCGTGCGAATCCATGCCCGGGTGGTAGTACGGGGGCAGATACGGATCGGCCTCGAGCTGGGCGTCGGTGATCGGAATGCGCTGCACGTCGCGGAACGCCTTCAGATCGTCGAGCGTCATCTTCTTCATCTGGTGCGTCGCGTTGCGCGCCTCGAAGTGCTTACCCAGGCCGTAACCCTTGATGGTCTTGGCCAGGATCACCGTCGGCTTGCCCTGATGCGCCAGCGCCGCCGCGTAGGCCGCGTAGATCTTGCGGTAGTCGTGGCCACCGCGCTTGAGGTTCCAGACCTGCTGATCGGTCAGGTCCTTCACCAGATCCTTGGTGCGCGGATCGCGGCCGAAGAAGTGCTCGCGCACGTAGGCGCCGTCGTTGGCCTTGTAGGTCTGGTAGTCGCCGTCCGGGGTCGAGTTCATCAGGTTGACCAGCGCCCCGTCGCGGTCGGCGCCCAGCAGCGCATCCCACTCCCGGCCCCAGATCACCTTGATGACGTTCCAGCCCGCGCCGCGGAAGAAGGACTCCAGCTCCTGGATGATCTTGCCGTTACCGCGGACCGGGCCGTCGAGCCGCTGCAGGTTGCAGTTGATGACGAAGGTCAGATTGTCCAGACCCTCCAGCGCCGCCACATGGGCCAGACCGCGCGATTCCGCCTCGTCCATCTCGCCGTCGCCGAGGAAGGCCCACACGTGCTGATCGGAGGTGTCCTTGATCCCGCGATCGTGCAGATAGTGGTTGAAGCGGGCCTGGTAGATGGCGTTCATCGGACCCAAGCCCATGGAGACCGTGGGGAACTCCCAGAAATCGGGCATCAGCCGCGGATGCGGATACGACGACAACCCGTGGCCCGGGCCGCCGTGGCTGTATTCCTGGCGGAACCCGTCGAGTTGATCCTCGGTCAGGCGGCCCTCGAGGAAGGCGCGGGCGTAGATACCGGGGGAGGCGTGGCCCTGGATGAAGATCTGATCGCCGCCGCCGGGATGGTCCTTACCGCGGAAGAAGTGGTTGAAGCCGACCTCGTACAGCGCCGCGGACGACGCGTAGGTCGAAATATGGCCGCCCACACCGATTCCCGGCCGCTGCGCGCGATGCACCATGACCGCGGCGTTCCAGCGGATCCAGGCGCGGTAGCGGCGCTCGACCTCTTCGTCGCCGGGGAACCAGGGCTCGTTCTCGGTGGGGATGGTGTTGACGTAATCGGTAGAGGTCAACGAAGGAATGGTGACGTGACGTTCACCGGCGCGCTCGAGCAGGCGCAGCATCAGATAGCGAGCGCGGCCGGGGCCTTCGCGCTCGAGCATCTCGTCGAAGGAATCGAGCCACTCGCTCGTCTCCTCCGGGTCGATGTCCGGTAGATATGACGCCACCCCCTCGCGGATCACACGCACCCGCGCACCGGCCGGGCGGGCGGGCGCCGACTGGTGATCGGCGGAACCGTTGCTGCTCGTCGGCTCGGGGTCGGATGCAGAACTTGACGAAATCGGGTGCATCAGGTCGGTCAAAATCAATGCTCCTCGTACAGGGGGTGGACAAGCTGATGGCTCTAACCCCGGGCAGCACCGCTGGTGTGCGGGCCGTCCGTCGCTCACGGTTTGGGGCGCACCTCACATCCTTGTCGATGATGCGTCCCAGGTCATCATGTCAGCCGTAAATCCAGTACCGTTCGCTAGGCTGTGACGCTCGTTGCAGCGAAGCTCGCCACAGGACACTCTTTCGACTGCTCGAGAAGCGGGGAGGACGATGAAACTGCTGAACCCACGTGGGTTCGGACTGATGTGCGCGACCTTGGCGGTCGGCACCGGACTGGTGGTGGCAGGATGCTCTACCGCTGTCCACGGTACCGCGACGGTGAACCAGGCGGACGCGGCCGCGTTCCGCACCGAGATGGCGTCGTCCTCGGCCGCGGCCACCTCGTCGAAAAAGGCTGCCGCGCAGACGAAAGCCGTCGCCGACAACTGCACACCGTTCCGTGAGACCACCGGCGCCGCGGTGACGAAGTACAACGACTTCGTCGACGCGCACGATGCGAACGCCCCCGACCAGGACGCCAAGCGCGATGCCGCCGCCCAGACCCTCGAGGACGCCGCGCGGACGGTGGAGGGACGGGTCACCGCCGCCGGCGACGCGTTACCCGCGGATCTCGCGCAGAAGTTCACCGACTATGTGAACGCCGCCCGCGGACTGGCCGGCGAATCCCGCAAGATGACCTACACCGCACCCGTCGGCACGCTCAACGACGCCAGTAAGCGAGTCAACGACGCGCTGAACGCGGTGCGTACCGCATGCCCGGCGCGATAGCCGGGAAACGGATGTCCCGGGGCCGCTCAGGGCGTTGCGAACCGCCTCTGCACGCTTCGTCCCGGGGCATGCATCCGCGACATTTCGGAGGTTATTTGAGCGGATCGGCTTGCGTTGCGGCCGATAACCATGTTCGCTTGCAACTATCTGTTGTCGGGAGTTGAGGAGGACACCACCGTGGTCGCCGCGGCGGACGCGCAGAACTACGCTCAGAAGCTTGGCATTGCCCACGGCATGGCGGTTCAGGAGTTGGGCTGGGACGAGGACACCGCAGACGAGTTGAGGGCGTCTGTCGAGGATGCCATCGGCTCCGAACTACTCGACGAGGACACCGACGAGGTGATCGACGTCGTACTGCTGTGGTGGCGCGACGGAGACGGCGACCTGGTCGACGAACTGATGGATGCCATCGGTCCGCTCGCCGAGGACGGTGTCGTGTGGGTGCTCACCCCCAAGACCGGCCGGCCCGGGCATGTCGATCCCAGCGAGATCGCCGAATCCGCCCCCACCGCGGGGTTGACGTCGACCACACCGGTCAGCCTCGGCACCTGGACCGGCACCAAGCTGATGCAGCCCAAGACGCCCTCGAAGCAGCGCTGACCCACCGCGTGACTATTGTTTCGCACGGGCGGCCGCCGAGTACCGGAACAGCCCGCCGTCGAAGACAGGAGGACTGCGCATGCCGCTCGAAGTGGGTACGGCCGCACCGGATTTCACGCTGAAGGATCAGAACAACCAGGATGTGAGCCTCGCCGATTACCGGGGCCACAAGAACGTCCTGATCGTGTTCTACCCATTGGCGTTCACCGGCATCTGCCAGGGTGAGCTGTGCAAGGTGCGCGACGAACTGCCCAAGTTCCAGAACGACAACGCCGAGATCCTCGCCATCTCCGTCGGACCCCCGCCCACCCACAAGATCTGGGCGGCCGAGCAGGGCTACACCTTCCCGCTGCTGTCGGACTTCTGGCCGCACGGCGCCGTCACCCAGGCCTACGGTGTCTTCAACGACAAAACCGGCTTCCCCAACCGCGGCACCTTCGTCGTGGACAAGGACGGAATCATCCGGTTCGCCGAAATGAACGGCCCCGGAGAGCCCCGTGACCAGGCGGCTTGGGAGAAAGCGCTCACTGCACTAGATTCATGAACCGCCGCGCACGGACCCGGACACCCGGCCCCGCGCAGCACACCATCTTCACCGCCGCCCGGCCGGTGAAGTCCGGGCGTATAGCTCAGTGGTAGAGCACTGGTTTTACACACCAGCGGTCGGGGGTTCGAACCCCTCTGCGCCCATTACCGGCCTCTGATCTGACACCTCAGGTCAGAGGCTTTTTCATGCTCTACCGGCGGTATCTCGAACGTCATCGAGCGCCTTGCTTCTCGAGGCGCGGCGATCTGGTCCGCGGTCCGGATCGAAGACTCTGGTGCGTGGCTGGAGACGATGCGGTGAGGATAGCCGCTATCCGCGAACGACGGGATGCAGAAGGCGGCACGGATCCACGGAGTGGAAGTGGTAAGTGCATCGGGCTGAATCCGTGCGGGTCCTTCAGGTTCTGCCTGCGGGGAGCATGTGAGGCCGCGTTTGTGGAGGGCGCGTCGGGCGTCGCGGAGGGGCCGGTGAGGCGGGGGGACGCGGTGTCACTCGGCAGGCCGACTGCCGAGAAATAGGTATACGCAGGGGTAGTTCTACCGTCGCGGTGGTGCCCGTCGGTGACGAGGCTGGAGTGCGTTCTGTCGGCCACGTTGCGGAGGATTCGATGTCTGCACCCAAGCTTCAAAACAGGTCTCATAGCGGCACGAGGACCTCGGAAGAGGTCTTGATGATCCGGCGATGCGCGAAATGTGACAAGTTGTATGCGCCGCTGACGGCGGGGTGTTCCTCGTGTGCGTCGGATGTCCTGGAACGGGTGCCGTCGTCGGGTGCGGGTTCGATCGTGTCCTGGCGGGTGGTGGAACGTGCCGGTGCGGGTGGTGTGCTGGCTCAGTCGACGGTCGCGATCGTCGAACTCGACGAGGGCCCGTGGGTCTACACCTCGCTGGAGGGGGAGGTGCCGTTGCTTGCGGATCGGCCGGTGCGTGTGCATTTCCAGCCGCGTTCGCGGGACGGCAGGTTTCCGGTCTTCGTGGTGTGTGCCGATCGCCGGCACCGGCAGTGCCGCCGCGAATCGGTGACTTCCTCCGGCTCCGACGGCCGAGTCCATGCGTCGCGGTGACCTGGGGTCGCGCGGTGCTACAGCCAGGCATGGGTCCGGACCTCGCTGCTGCAATGCCGGCTTCTCGAGAGAGACGGCTATCTCGATCCGCATGCGCGCTCGATAGTCGTATTCGCCATTCAGTGGGCGCCGTTCGGCGGTGCCGACTCCAGCGAGTTGCTGGTGCGTTTCGGCGTCGCCAGACGACGGTTCCTGCAGATGTTGCAGGCGGCGCTGGCTCCCGGCCGTACGGACAACAGGGAGACGAGAGGGCTGAAGCAGCATCTGCTGGCAGCACTGGACTACGCATGGAATCCCAGTCGTGACCCCGCCCTCCTGCCGGACTTTGTGAACGGCGATCGAGCTTCGTGAAGTCAGCAGCGGTCAGGTTGCCGCACCCGGAACCAGGCCCACCAGGCCTCCGTCGACGAGCAGGTCCTGGCCGGTGATGTAGGACGCCTCGTGCGAGGCGAGGAATGCCACCGCATCGGCGACGTCTTCGGCCGAGCCGATCCGTCCGGCGACGATATCGCCGGCCACAGCGCTCTGCGCGGCCGCGGGCAGTTCGGACCGCAGCGCGGGGGTGTCGATATATCCCGGGCTCACCGAGTTGACCCGAATTCCCTTGCCGCCCAATTCCGCTGCGAGCGTGCGCGCGAGATTGTGCGCGGCGGCCTTGGTCGCGGAGTACAGCGAGCCGAACGGCATGCCGCGGTGCAGTGCCCACGAGGCGTTGATCACGACAGCCGCGCCGGCGGACAGCAGCGGAATCGCCTTCTGGATCGTGAAGAAGACCCCTTTGACGTTGACGCCGACCACCCGGTCGAAGTCGGCCTCGGTCACCGCGTCGGTCGGCGGGAAGAATCCGATGCCGGCATTCACGAAGAGCACGTCCAACCTGCCGTACCTGGTCTGGATGATGTCGAACAGGGCGTCGAGAGCGGCGAGATCGGTCGTATCGGCGGCGATCGCGAGCGCCTCCGGTCCGAGTTCATCGGCCGCCGCGGCCAGTCGTGCCGGGTCGCGTCCGGTGACGATCACCCGCGCGCCCTCGTCGCGCAACCGCCGCGCGGTGGCCAGTCCCATACCGCTCGTACCGCCGGTGATCAGTGTGGTCTTGCCGTCGAATCTGTTGTGTGCCATGGCGAAAAGCCTGCCGAGGATCGCCCGGGACAGCCAGTGCGAGGTCAACGTGGGATCACGACCACCAGGCTATGCGGGTGCGGCCGACCGTTCCGGCGTCAGCAGGCCCAGGCGCTGCTCGGTCTCGGTGCCCGGCCGCGGGTTGTACAGCACCAGATGCAGATCGGGATGGTCCGCGACGATCAGCGTGGTGGTGTCGAAGTACAGGTCGCCCGCGTCCGGATGGCGCACCGCGTGTACCGCCTGCGTCGGGGCGCCCACGTCGTGCCGTGCCCACAATTCGGCGAATTCGGTACTGATCGTGGAGAGTTCGGTGATCACCCGGTCGAATTCGGGATCGCCCTGCGCCGCATCGGCACGATAGGCGGCGACGACCGCCGGTGCGGCGGCGGTCCAGTGCAGATGCATCTCCCGGTAGCTCGCGTTGGTGAAAAACGAGACGAGGCAGTTGTAGTCGTCGCAGTCGTAGCCGAAGGCCGTGCGCGCCCCGTCGTTGACGGCCAGGATGTTCCAGTAGCGGTCACGCAGCACCGCGGGCCGGGGCGCCCATACCGTCAGCAGATGCCGCAGTTCCTCGGTGACCCGCGCGTCCCGATTCCCCACGGCCCGAGGCGGATTCATCCCTGACAGTACATACAGGTGGGCCCGCTCCCATTCGGTCAATCGCAGTGCGATCGCGACCGCGTCGAGCACGTCGGCCGACACCTTGATATCGCGCCCCTGCTCGAGCCAGGTGTACCAGGACACGCCGACCCCGGCGAGCTGCGCGACCTCCTCACGCCGCAGTCCCGGTGTGCGGCGCCGCCCGGCCGGCGCGAGCCCGACCTCGGCGGGGGTGAGCCGCTCTCGGCGACTGCGGAGGAATTCGCGCAGCTGTTCCCTACGCCGGTGCGCGTCGTTGGTCATGAGAAACAGTAACAACGCACTCCGACTCGGCGGCGGCCCCGCAGTGCACATGTCGACGTTTCGCATTATCCGAAGACATACGCGCCGCGGAGCTGACGACGACGTCCGGGAAATGTGCTGTGCCGCAACAGCGTCTGTCGCCACGCGAGCGGCGACCGGCCTGTCCCTCCCCGCGGCTAACGGCCTACCACAGCCAGCCGTGGAAACCGTCGTAGTTACCCCAGCCGAACCAGCACTGCGGATACAGCCAGTTGAAGCCCCAATTGCAGGGATTTCCGTACCAGCCGGTGTCGTGGGCCACCTGAACCGCCGGTGCTCCGGCCGGCTGTTCCGCCAGAGCCGGCGCGGCAGGCAGTATCGGCGCGACCGCGATGGCGGTCACCATGAGCACTCGCGCCGCGGTTCGATGCATTGTCCCCATCATGTCGATCACTCTCCGTATAGCGCGCTGCGCGCACGCGATCCACAGGATTCTCGTGCCCCGACTCGTTACGTGGACCGTCCCTTCGATTGAACGCCGTTCCCGCGGCCGACTCAACGGTTCGAACGCATGTCAGATCATTTTCCGGAACTCTCGGGGCCCGCGAACATCGTCGTGACGCTAGGTCACGATCCGCAGCGGGTGCTCGATCAGGTCCTTCAGTTGGGCGAGGAATTGCGCGGCGACGGCTCCGTCGATAGCGCGGTGGTCGGCGGACATGGTGACGCGCAGGACCTTTCGGCTCACGACCGCGTCACCGTCGAGTCGCAGTCCGTCGGTGGCGGCGCCGATCGCGAGTATGGCGGCCTCGGGCGGATTGATGACGGCGGTGAAATGCTCGATGCCGTACATGCCGAGATTGGAGAGGGTGAAGGTGCCGCCGGTCATCTCCTCGGCGCGGAGTTTGCGGTCGCGTGCGCGTTCGGCCTTGTCTCGGCTTTCGGCGGCGATGGCCGACACCGTTTTGCGGTCGGCGTCGCGGATGACCGGGACGAGCAGGCCGGCGGGGGTGGCGACGGCGACGCCGAGGTGAATACCGTGGTGGCGGCGCAGGGTGTCACCGGCGAAGGAGACGTTGACCGCGGGGTTGGCGCGCAGTGCCGTGGCGACGGCTTTGACGAGCAGATCGTTGACGCTGACCTTCCCGGTTCCGGTGTCGGCGAGTGTCTCGTTGATCCGGACGCGGAAGGCGAGGAGTTCGGTGACGTCGATGGCGCTGGTCAGGTAGATGTGCGGTGCCTGCTGTTTGCTCTCGGTCAGGCGAGTGGCGGACACGCGCTGGATGGTGGTCAGCGGTATTTCGTCGTAGTCGGCGGTTGCCGGGGCGCCCGGTTCCGTATGTTCCGGCGCGGCGGTCGTTTGCGCGATGTCGGAAGTGCTTGCCGCATGGGCGTTTTCGACGTCGAGTCGGGTGATGCGGCCGCCGGGGCCGGTTCCGGTGACGGTCGTGATGTCGACACCGAGTTCCTGCGCGATCTTGCGCGCCAACGGCGAGGATTTGCGACGGACGGCGTCTGAAGCGGAGGGCGCAGCGGACCCTGCCGTCGCCGCGTCGGCAGGGCCGGGCTGTTGGGCGATCTGCCGTCGTGCCGATGCGATGTCGGCCGGCTCCTGCGGCTGTTCGGTGTGCTGCCGTGCCGATGCCGTCTCGGTCTGCTGAACAGTCGACGGCGGTGCGGATGGCGCAGTGGTCCCACTGCCGTCGCCGAGTATGGCGATGGGTTCGCCGATCGGCACGCGGGTTCCGGGTGCGGCGATGATGCGTTCGAGGATGCCGTCGTCGTAGGCCTCGAGTTCCATCAGGGCCTTGTCGGTTTCGATTTCGGCGAGTACCTCGCCGCGGGTGACGGTGTCGCCGACCTGTTTGAGCCAGGTGGCGACGACGCCGTCTTCCATGGTGTCGGAGAGGCGGGGCATGGTGATGTCGGACAACGATCTTTCCTCTCAGCGTCGCTTGCCCACGGCCGCAAGGGTTTCGACGGCGGCGGTGTAGAGCGATTCGACGGACGGCAGGGCCAGCTTCTCCAGCGGCTTGGCGTAGGGGAGCGGCACTTCGGCCATGGCGACGCGGCGTACGGGGGCATCGAGATAGTCGAATGCGCCCTCGGAGATCGAGGCCGCGATTTCGGCGCCGATACCGTAGGTGAGCCAGTCGTCCTCGCCGATGACCGCGCATCCGGTGCCGCGGACCGAGCGGACGAGAGTGTCGCGGTCGAGCGGGCGCAGGCTGCGCAGGTCGATCACCTCGGCGGAAATGCCCTCGGCGGCAAGCCGTTCCGCGACCTGGGTGCACACCGTGGCCATGCGCGAGTAGCCGATCAGCGTGATGTCGGTGCCTTCGCGGGTGACGGCGGCCTTACCGATCTGCGCGGGCGGAAGATCGTCCGGCACGTCGCCTTTGGTGTTGTAGAGCGACAGGTTCTCCAGAAACAGCACCGGATCGTCGTCGTCGATGGCGGCTTTGAGCAGAGCGCGGGCGTCGGCGGGAGTGCTGGGTGCGACGACTTTGAGTCCGGGCACGAACGCGTAGTACAGCTCGATGTTCTGGGAGTGGGTCGCGCCCAGTTGTTGTCCGCCGCCGCCGGGTGTGCGGATAACCATCGGCACGCTGGTCTGCCCGCCGAACATGCCGTAGATCTTGGCGGCGTGATTGACGATCTGATCCAGTGCCAGCAGTGAGAAGTTGATCGTCATGATCTCCACGACCGGGCGCAACCCCAGCATGGCGGCGCCGATGGCCGCGCCGACGAACCCTTCCTCCGCGATCGGGGTGTCGCGAACTCGCTTGTCGCCGAATTCGTTCAGCAGTCCGGCGGTGATCTTGTAGGAGCCTTCGAAGACGCCGATCTCCTCACCGATGAGGAAGATGTCGTCGTCGCGGCGCATTTCCTCGCGCAGGGTCTCGCGCAGCGCTTCGCGGTAGGTCATGACAGGCACGGGTGATCCTCAGGCGGTGAAGAGCGGGTCGGCGGGCAGGCGGCGGGAATCACCGGGCACCGGGGTGGCGTAGGTGTAGTCGAACAGACTCGACGGCTGCGGATGCGGGCTGGTGTCGGCGAACTCGACGGCGACGGCGACCTCGGCGATGATTTCCGCGTCCAGGGCGGTGGCCGAATCCTCGCTGAGCACACCGGCTTTCAGCAGCGCGCTCTTCCAGATCGCGATCGGGTCATGGGATCGCGCCGCCGTGGCCGTTTCCTCGGTGCGGTATTTCGCGGGATCGACCACCGAATGCCCTTTCAAGCGGTGGCTGACCGCCTCCAGCAGGGCCGGTTTTCCCTCCCGGCGTGCGGTGTCGATGAGCTGTTCGGCGGTATCGCGGACGGCGAGGACATCGGTGCCGTCGACGCGTTCGCCGCGCATGCGGTAGGCGGCGGCGCGTTTCCACAGATCGGGTTCGGCGGAGGACTTCTCGACGGTGGTGCCCATGCCGGTCTGGTTGTTGACCACCAGGAACACGATCGGCAGATTCCACAGCGCGGCCAGGTTCAGCGATTCGTGGAAGGCACCGATATTGGTTGTGCCCTCACCCATTTGGCAGACGACGACGTCGTCGCCGCCGCGGTAGTCGATCGCCAGTGCCGCGCCGACGGCGAGGGGGACCTGGCCGCCGACGATGGCGTAGCCGCCGAGCAGCCGGGTCTGGGTGTCGTACATGTGCATCGATCCGCCCCACCCTTTGGAGGTGCCGGTGGAGCGGCCGTACAGTTCGGCCATGACGCGGCCGGGTTCGATGCCCTTGGCGAGGGCGTAGCCGTGTTCGCGGTAGTTGGTGAACAGGTAGTCGGTGGGCCGCATCGCCGCGCCGAGACCGACGACTGTGGCCTCTTCGCCGAGGTTGAGGTGGCAGTAGCCGCCGATCTCGGCCTGCTGATAGCTCTGCGCGGTGCGCTCCTCGAATCGGCGCACGAACAGCATGTCGCGATACAGCTTCCGCAGCGTGCCGGGGTCCTCGGCCGCCACCCGGGTATCGAATGATGCTGTCTGGGAGGCGGTTCGGTCGGCGAGCAGAGATTCGCTCGATACCGTCCCGGCCGGCTCGGTGGTCGCGGCCGGTCGTTTCGGCGCGCGCCGGGTCGAGGTGCGCGTGGCCTTCTGCGGGGTTGTGGTAGTCACGGTGGTGCTCCTCAACGTGAACGCGGCGCGATGTGGATCGGCAGGCCGAGCCCGGTCAGGGCTGCCTCCATACCGATCTCGCCGAGGGTGGGGTGGGCGTGGATGGTGTCGGCGAGTTCGTCGAGCGTCGCTTCGAGCGATATCGCCAGTGCCCCTTCGGCGATCAGGTCGCTCGCGGAAGGGCCGATGATGTGCACGCCGAGCACTTCCCGATGGCGTGCCCCGGCCACGATCTTGTAGAAGCCCTGGGTCTCGCCGAGCGCTTCGGCGCGCCCGAGTGCGGCGAACGGGAATTTCGCGGTGATCACCTCGTGGCCGCCGGCGCGAGCCGCGTGCTCGGTCAGGCCGACGCTCGCGATCTCCGGATGGGTGAACGTCGCCGCGGGGATGACGGTGTAGTCGATGTGGGCGTCGTGACCGGCGATGACGTCGGCGGCAGTGAGCCCCTGATGGGAGGCCACGTGGGCCAGCAGCGCCTTGCCGGTGACATCGCCGATGGCGTAGACGTGCTCGACCGTGGTCCGCAGCCGGTCGTCGACCGGAATGAAACCTCGTGCGTCGGTGTCGATTCCGGCGTATTTCAGGTCGAGATCGGCGGTGTTCGGCCGTCGTCCCACACCGACGAGCACGACGTCGGCCGCGACCTTCCGAGTCGTCGCGCCGTTCACGCCGACCTCCAGCGCGTCGCCGGTCCGGTCGATGCCGGTGACAGTGCAGCCGGTCAGGACGGTGATGCCGCGCTCGGTGAACGAGCGGCCCAGCGCGGCGCCGATCTCGGTGTCCTCCGCGGGAACCAGCCGGTCCTGCATCTCCACGACGGTCACGTCGGCGCCGAAGGCGGCGAACAGGCCGGCCCATTCGACGCCGACCGCGCTGCCGCCGATGACGACCAGCCGACGCGGCACCTCGGTCAACCCGAACGCGCCGTCGGAGGTGATCACGCCGGGCAGGTCGGCGCCCGGCACGGGCAGGGCCGCGGGCACGGACCCGGTCGCGACGATCACATCGGTGGCCGTCACGGTTCGCGTCGGGGTGCCGGTCGGGGCGGCCGCGTAGCGCGGACCGTCCGCGAAGACCGGCGAGGGACCCGGCTCGAATACCTCGACCGTGGTCGGTCCGGTGAAACGGGCATGCCCCTCGATCACGGTGACGCCGTTGGCCCGCAGGAGCCCGGCCACGCCTCCGGTGAGTTTGCCGACGATCTCGTCTTTGCGCCGGCGGACGGCCGCGAAGTCGAACCGCACGTTCTCGGCCTGCACACCGAAATCCGCTGCTGCGCTCAGTGTTTCGAATACCTCCGCCGAGCGCAGCATGGCCTTGGTGGGGATGCAGCCCCAGTTCAGGCACACCCCGCCCGGGCGTTCCTTCTCCACCACGGCGACGTGCAGGCCGCGCTGGGCCGCGCGGATCGCCGCCACGTACCCGCCCGGCCCGCCGCCGATGATCAAGAGATCGAATTCCGGCACTTGTGGTGCTCCTCGTCCTGAATCGCGTGACCCGAATCCGGTTGCGGTGTGGGCCATCAGGTGTGGAGTCTTATCCGCGCACGGACGCCGGACAATTCCCGGCAAGCCCAGGTTTTGCGCCCGTGAATTGGGCGCTGCGCCCAATCCCGCTTGCGGCTGCGCCGCGCGAAATATTCAGTCGGTGGGGCGTTCGAGCAGGTCGCGGGCGGTGAGCGCGAGGGCGAGTTCGAATTGGTGGCGCTGGTCTTCCAGTGGACGCCCGAGCAGCGTCGCCGCACGCTGGAGCCGGTTGATGACGGTGTTGCGATGGCAGTGCAACAGTGGAGCGGCGTGGGCGGCCGAGCAGTTCTGGGCCAGCCAGACCCGCAGCGTGCGCAGCAGGATGTCGCGCTCTCTGGCGGGCAGCGCCAGAATCGGACCCAAGCACCGCTGGACCAGTCGCTGCGCCAGATCGGGCGCGCGCACCAGCACTGCCTCCGGGTAGCGATCGTCCAGGAGCGTGAGAGTGGGTTCGCGGTCTCGCGGCACGGTATCGAGTGCGAGCGTGGCGAGTGCGTGGGCGACGTCGATCTCGGCCAACCCGTCGACCGCCGGGGACAGCCCTGCGCGTCCGAGCACGAGCGGACCCAGCAGCTCCGCCACCTGCTGCGGCGAATGCTGTTCCAGTGCGACGATGCCGACCGTGTGGTCACCCCGATCGTGGCGGACCGAACGAATCCCCATGGCCGCCAACGCGCTTTCGGTGCCCAGCCGCAGCGGCTGCTCCCCGCGAGCGACGACCACCAGGTAGTCACCGCCGGCGGGAAGGTCGAGTTCGCGCGCCGCGTACGCCGCGAAGGCGGCGTCGCGGCCACGCCCGGAGAGGACATCTTCGATCAGGGCGTGACGGCGGCGCTCGTCGCGTCGGACCCGGTCGAGTTCGGCACCGCGATAGGAGGTCACCAGCGCCGAGGACATCCCGTCGACAACCGCCCACATCGCGGTCCCGATCTCACGGAAATCGGCAGGTGACATATCGCCGGCACGATCCATCAGCGCTTCCCACACGATGCGCCCGCCCAGGCGGAAGGTGCGCTGCATGGCCTCGAGCGGAACACCCTGCGCGGCGCGCTGCCGGCCGATCGCGGCGGCCACATCGTCGCGCTCGGCGCCGACACCCTTCGCCGCGAGCAACTCCAGCACCCGCGTCAGGAACCGCCGGCATCCCTCCTGCAAATCCGCTCTGCTCACCGCCGAATAGTCGGTCCACTCCGGATTGTCGGTGAACACCGCCGCCATGAGCCGGGCGGTGAGCTCGGCGATATCGCTCCCGCACGCCCTCGCCAACTCCGCTGAGTCGGGCACGGGTTCGGAGATTTCTGCGGGCGCCACGACGGCCACAGTACGTCGAGCGGGGCTGCGCAGAGAACGCCGGCGGGTCGGCACGGTGACGGTTTCGGCAGCTCGGTGTGAGGTAGCACCAGCCTTCGTGACCGCTTGGCGGTGCCCGGCGGGGGGTATATCGGCGCCATGACTGGACCTGCTCGTTTTCGGTTTCCGCGCTCCGGCCGGCGGTGAAGTGCTCGCAGTTCAGCGCCCGACTATTCTTGTCCTGCAGGGGATGTCAGGAGGCGCAGTGATTCACCACGTGCAAATTGCCTGTCCGCCCGGCGCCGAAGCCCGCATGCGGGCCTTCTTCACCGGTGTGCTCGGCTGGACGGAACTTGCCAAACCCCCGTTGCTCGCAGTCCGTGGCGGCTGTTGGTTCCTGGTTCCGGGCGTGGGCGGCCCGGACGGTGAACTCCACGTAGGTGTGGAGGAGCCCTTCCAACCCGCGCGCAAAGCCCATCCGGCCTTCGTCGTCGACGTGGACGCGACGGCGGACGCGGTCACGGCGGCCGGATATGAGGTTCGATGGGCGGATCCGGCCGAAATCCCCGGTCGTCGCCGCTTCCACACTACCGATCCGGTGGGCAATCGCCTGGAATTCCTGGCCGGCTGATTCATCGGGTCGAAGGTGGTGGCGTGTCGGGTTGGGAAGCCATCGTGGCGCCGTCTCGGCCGGCGCAACCGACCGCGCGAGAGGGACTTTCGCATTTCGGTGGTCGAGTACTTCTGAACGCGGCGGCGATTGACCGTAGTCTGATCGCCATCAGATTCGACAGGGAGGATCGAGGCGTGACCGAAAATCGGACTGACCGCGGGTGCGTTCGACTGTGACGGATGCTGCGTGCCCCTTTTGTGTCATTGTCGCTGGGGAAGACCCGTCGGCTCGTGAGATCTACCGCGATGCGAACGCCGTCGCGTTCTTCCCGCGGGAGCCGGCCACACATGGTCACACTCTGGTGGTGCCGACGAGGCATGTTCGACACGTGTGGGAACTAACCGATTCAGACCTCACATCGTTGTCGTTGGTCACGATCAAAGTAGCAGGAGCGATTCGCACCGCGGTGGCTCCTGAAGGGCTCAACATCATCCAGTCCAACGGGCATGCCGCGGCGCAGACAGTCGAACACGTGCACGTCCATGTGGTCCCCCGGTGGGAGAACGATCGGATGACCGAGTTCTGGCCTGCCGGCACCGAGGAGACCAGTGCCGATATAGCGAGTGCCGCAAGGAAGATCACCGCAGCCCTTTCCGGAGGCACCTCGACCACGTCCGCAGAGGACCGTCGGCAACATCTGGTATTCGTCCAGTCAGTCGTCGCGCGACTGGCGCAGGCGTCCTCCACGGCCAAGGCGTGGCTCCTACCTATCGTGACCGCAACGTACGGTTATGCCATCACGAAGAACGCGCCGGGGATCGCGTTGCTCGGAGTTGTCGCTGTCATGGTTTTCGCGCTCCTGGACGCCAACTACCTCAAAGAGGAACGCGCATTTCGTCAGCTATACGACGAAGTTGCCGGCGACGGCCCTGTCCCCGCGTTCTCGATGAATCCAGCAGTGGCCGGGCACAATAGACAGCGGCGCAACTACTGGCCCGACCTACGTGACTGGAAATCTTGGTCCGTCGCACCGGTCTACTTGCCGTTGGTGATGACCGGGCTTGTTATCGCAGTGCTCTATGCCTGGGTGTGGTGAGAGACAAGCGCGACCTACCGGACAGCGCGACCGGCCGTGGCGCGAGCGGTAGGCCACCGGCCGAGAAAGTGGCACGCCAAATGCTCGCCGCCCCAACAAGTTCAGCAGGTGTGGCGTAAGATGTGCCGGTAACAGTGCCGCATCGAGCAAGGGTCGGTAGGGGGTCGGGGGTGCCGGATTTCGAGTCTACGGCTGGGGGTGTTGATCGCCCGCGGAAGATCGTTATACGCGGCATCAGCCGAACTTCCGGCGGTATGCCTGAATAATTCGCTCGACGGAATCAGTGACCGGTAGGTCGCCGGTCGGTGCGGCCCAGAGGAAGGCGTCATGTTCAGACAACTCGACAGGCTCCGTCCGGTCCACGTCCACTGCGAAATTGAACTGCCGGCTCTTCTTGCCGCTGCCCGATATGTAATCGAAGTTGCCCAGGTATCCGCGAATGCCGGTGACGATCAGCCCGCTCTCCTCGCGAACTTCACGAGCAAGCGCTTCGGTCAGGCTTTCGCCTTGTTCAACTTTGCCGCTGGGCAATTCGAAAATACCGCCCATGAAGTCGTCTTCGGGACGTTTGAGAAGCAGTACGTCGGCATCACGAGGAACCACCGCGCCGACGATCAATCGTCGTATGCCCTCGGTGGCGGCCTGCGTCGTCAGAGTGTGCAGCAGTCCGTCATCGATCATCTTTTCGATACCTCATCTCGTCGAAGTGTGCCGATAACTCTACGTCAGATATCGGTTACCGGCCATTCGGGTCGAGGGTGCAAGCGCCTGTACGGATTATATTCTGTTGACTTTCTCACATTACGATGATTGCTCGCCAATGGAACAGGAAGAATCGTCAGAGAGGAAATAAATGGTCGACACGGTCACCGCGCCGCAGGTCTTTCTCAGCTACGCCGGATCGGAGCGGAGTAGGGCTATGGCGGTTCGCGCGGAACTGACCTCGCGTGGCATCGATGTGATCATGGACGATGAGTTCGAGCCCGGTCGTTCCGTCATGGTGAACATCGGAAGAGCGCTGCATCGTGCGACCGTGGTTCTTGCCCTCGTGTCCTCTCAATACCTCGACCGGCACTTTACGGAAATCGAGGTGTCGACAACTCTGGCGAATCGTGACAGCAACCTGATACCGATTGTGATCGGCGCCGACCCGGAACCCGAGACAGATGCCGGTAAAGATCTCCTCCGGGTAATCAAGGGGCGGACTTATTTTCGCCTCGAAATGACACCGAGCTCGTTCGACAAATTAGTGTCGGCTATTCGCGAAAACTATCGATATCCGGAGCGTCAACAAGCCGAGGTGCAGGTCGACAGTATAAGCTCGGCCGATTTCACCGTTGTGTACGACTGGGAGGACAGCCATCTCGTCGACACAGCGCACGAGCGATTGGTGAAATTGGGTATCGATGACGTCAAGTATTACAGTGCCGGCGTCGCCAGGTCAGCGGGTGGCGAACACGGCGCGTTAGCCGTCCTGTGGACGTCGGCGGCGCGAGAAAGCCCGGAAATAGCTCAGGTGCTGCGAAATGCGGTGACCCGGGGCCGGTCGGTGATCTATTTGACGTTGGCGAACGGGCATCCGCCACCGGCGGGGGCGCGGGTACTCGAACTGAACGGTGCGGTGACGAGCGGGCCGGCGCGGCACCGTAGACCTCAGCATCGTCAACCGAGACGGCGGTTCGACGCCGCCGTCGACACCGACCTGACCGAACGTTCCCTCAGGCTGAACGACGGTACTCCGTTTCACCTGCTCGCTGACAAATTCTGCCTCGATCGGGCGGCGGCCAGGGCGGCCGAAGAGGCATACCGATTCGCGGTCTATGAAATGCCGCCGATGCATGAACATCGCCTTGCTACGGTCCTGGCCTATGCGGCCGTCCGGCGTTTCGTGGGTGACTGGACAACGGCGCTCGAAGTGCTCACCGCGGAACCGCTGACCGAAATGATCGGCCAAGAGACCTCCGCTACGTTGGCGATCAGCTTGGATCTGTTGTCACTGGAGTTCGAACTCGGTCGAGTCTATGGAGCTGTCGGGCGAGGCGAAACGATTCTGGCGAAATGCCTGGCAGCCTCCGATTGGCCGATGATCATCTGTACTCATCGGCTCTTGGGGATGATTCACAAAGAACAGGGACGGTATTCCTCGGCGCGGGAGCATCTCCAGCGCGCGGCCCACTATTCCGAAGACTTGCGAGATACGGCACTGCTGAAGTCTCGGATACCGTCGTCCGGTGCGCGCAGGATGCTGCATGCGGACTGTCTGCGCGAGCTCGCCACTCTGGAGCGGCGAGCAGGAAACCTTGATTCCGCGCAGCGAGTGCTCAATCGCGCGCTGGACGAGACCCGTCCTGTGAATATGCGGTCCGCAGGGTACCTCACAAGCGTAATCGAGTACCAATTGGCTCGCGTAAATTACGCGATCGATCATGACTACGAATCTGCGAAGGATATTCTTCAATCCAGCTATAGAAAGCTACAACAATACGACAATCCGATTCGATTGGCGGGTGTTCTCGAATCGATTGTGCGACTCGAAATGGATTTCTCCAGTCACAGTGATACGCAGGTGGGCATGCTGCGCCCGACTCTGCGGAAAGTGCTTCGTGTCGGGGAGCGGCGTGGGCACGACTATATGATTGCCCGGGTTACTGCAGGGATGGGAGATCTGGAGTATTCTCTCGGAAATTCTCCTGAGGCGATGGACCGCTACGAGTTCGCCCAGCGCGAGTTCAACCGGCTCGGCAAGGTGCCGGAAGCTGCCAATTCCGCCCGCCTCGTCGCCCGCTGTCTCGCGCATATCGGCGATCTCGACGGAGCGATGCGGCTACTCAATGAAACGCTGGGCTCCCTAGGTGACAACGACCATAAGGTAGCCCAGGCGGCAATTCGTGCCGAGATGGCGCACCTCACTCACAATATGGTCCTGCCGAATCAAATAGATGATGACATCGAGATGACCGGAGTCGGTGAATTCTCCGTACATAACTGGATCGCTCACGGCCTCATCAGCCGTCACCGGATGAATTCCGACAACATCGTGTTGAGCGTTGGTGATGATGCCGCCATATTGCGGGTGAGTCCTACCGAAGACTTTGCAGTCTCGACCGACTCTGTTCCGCCCGCCCTGCTGCGTACCAGCGATCTGGAATCGGCTCACTACGCTGCCCGATTCGCCGTCGTCAGCTCGCTTTCCGACATCATTGCGATGGGCGGAGAGCCGCTCGGAATTCTGCTCAATCTGCACCTTCAGCGCACCACCGCAGCGTCGTGGACCCGCGCTCTCCTCCAAGCGGTCGCCACGGAAGCCGCGAAGTTCGGTGCCGCGGTGATCGGCGGCGACCTCAAAGAACGTCCGGGCGACAGTCTCACCACCACCGTGGTCGGCAAGATTCCGCGTGGGGGAGCCCTGCGCCGCTCCGGCGCGCGAGTGGGTGACGCAGTGGTTCTCACCCTTTCCGCCGGTGCGGACGGAGTAGTAAACGGGTTGGGCACCAGATGGGCGCACGAGTTGCTTCCTCATCTCTCCGAGCGGATGAAGGCAGCGACCAGGCCGCTTGTCGATCGCAACGCGAAATTCAACGACCTCGGTCTGGCCGTCGATATCATGCGCCAGATCGCGAATCGAAATATCGCGACGGCCGCCATCGACACCAGCGACGGTCTGCTGGCGTGTGCTCAGCTCGTCGGTGAGGCGTCCGGCGTCGGGTTGGAGATCGACGTGAGCAGGCTGGATCGCTTGATCAACGATGATGTCCGTCGGCTGGCTGCCGAACTCGGCATCGCCCCTTTTCTGTTCGCGATGAATGCCGGCCACGATTGGGAAGTACTGGTAACGGTGCAACCCGAGAAGACGGCAGAATTCGAAGCGCTCGCCGCTCCGAAATCCGCCGGCGAGTATCCGTCGGCCGCAGTGATCGGTCGAGTAGTTTCCCGAGGAGAATGGTCACATGACGGAATTCGCCTCATCGCGAACGACGGCGGCGCTCACATTCTTCCGTTCTTCACGGACGAGAAGTTCGTCGCACATCCCTACGAACTTCGTGCTCGCGACTGGCTTGAATTTGCTCGGGATGCAACGCGCCAGATCATGAACAAGTCTGCGGGCAGTGCAGAGCGATGAACATCGGTGTCCTCCTCGTCGGCGCAGGAAAACGGGGCTTGGGTACGTACTATCCGGCGATGGCGGCTACGCATGACATGGCAGTCGTAGCGATTGTGGAGGAGCGGCACAGGGCATGGAGTCTGCAACGCAGCGCCTTGGACGTACCGGTATTCGAGGATCTTGCAGATGCAGTTCGGGTCGTACGCCCAGATCTAGCGGTGGTCGCTACTCCGCACGACACGCACATGCCGATCGGAATAGCCCTGCTGCGCGCGGGGGTTCCTACGCTGATCGAGAAGCCATTGGTGATCAAAGCGACGGATCTGGCGTTGCTACGTCGTGCGGCAACCGATTTCGAGACGCCCTTGGCGCCGTTGTTGTCGATGCGGAACACTGAGTTCGGGGTGGCGATAGTGGACGCCTTCGGCGCGCAGCACGGTCCCGCAGAATTTGTGATCGACGTCAAAGTTCCGTTCGATCCCGGGGTGCACGGGTGGCGCACGGACCGGAGTCGCAGCGGTGGTGGAGTTTTGATCGACCTCGGTTACCACTATCTTGATCTGATCAACGTATGTCTGGGTACGCCCACCATCGCCCATGCGTTGCTCGATTCGCGCTGTGCGGGGTCACGGGCGTGCGAGCGAGAGGCGCGCGTTTTACTGGAGTACGCATCGGCAGGAATACGTGTCCAACTGCTTCTGGGTGCGTGGTCGAAGCGGGAGTCCAGAAGGCGATTACTGGTCCGGGATGGTGCCGACGCCGACACTGGTCGTTGGAGCTCCGTACCGGTGGTGCCGGAGCGAGCATCTGTGCATGCTGTGAGTGATCCGGTACTCGTGCAGATCCGAGACCTCGTAGAAGCGGGCTTCCTGAAGGGCCAGGGGAACTGGCGCGCTGCATTGCATGAACAGGAATCGGTGCTCGCCCTCATCGAGTCTCTCTACCGCCATTCCGACTCGGCGAGCGAGGTACCTTGCTATGACAGGTGATTCGAGTCGGCTAGCGATTCACGGTGGTTTACCGCTGGCGCCTTCTCCGATCCGGTTTCAGTGGCCTGTCATGACGGACCGCATCGCATCGGCTGTCGCAACGCAGTTGCGCGAGGCTACCTCGCTGTACGACCGGAGTGGCATTGTCGGTCGTTTCGAGGATGCCTTTGCAGGCTACTCGTCGCAGACGAGAACGCTCGCTGTGTGTTCCGGCACGGCGGCGTTGCATTCGTTGTACTACGGTTCTCGGCTCGGTGCTGGTGACGAGGTCATCTGCTCCGACTACGGGTTTTTTGCCACCATCACTCCATTGCTGCACCTGGGGGTGCGCTTGGTGCTGGTCGACTCGACTGCAAACGGCACCATCGATGTGGCGCAGATCGAAAGCGCGTGTACCGTCCGGACCAAGGCCGTTGTGGCTACGCACATGTGGGGTCAGCCGGCCGACGTAGTGACTCTGCGCCGAATTTGCGACGACCGCGGGCTGTTGTTGTTCGAGGACTGTTCACACGCCTACGACAGCAGGATCGGTGAGCGAGTGGTTGGTTCTTTCGGAGACGGTGCCGCGTGGAGCATGCAGGCGAAGAAGACCTTGTGCGCGGGCGAAGGTGGTGTGCTGGCAACGAATAACGAGGACATCTTCGAACGCGCGTTGTTGCTCGGCCATTTCAACCAGCGCGCTCTGCGGGACATCCGGCCGGACTCCGGCAATGCCAGGTATGCATTCACAGGTACCGGTCTGAAGTACCGTGCGCATCCACTGGCTTTGGCGATGGCGCTCGCGCAGTTGGATGACCTTGCTGCGCTCGTGGATGGCAGACAGGAACCGGCCGATATGATCTGTGCCGCTTTGAACGAATTGCCGGGAGTGCGCCTCCTCAGCAGATCGACCGGCTCGACGAGGCACTCGTACTACAGTCTGGTGGCCTTGTTCGACCCGGCGGAATGTGGTTATGCACGCGAACAGTTCGTGGCTGCGCTCCGTGCGGAGAACATCCGGATTGCAGATGTTCCCCTTCAGATGCGTTCGATGCATCATTACCCGCTGGTCCAGGATGCAGGGTTCGGGCAGAACGGATATGGCTTTTCGAACTCGCTACGAATCACCGGCCAGGCGCTAAAATTCTTCATCCCTTCGGTCGTGTCCGAGGATTCGGTTCTGGAGAAGACTGCGATCTGCGCCGAGGCTATTCGCAAGGTGGGACGCGGCTTGGCCGCTGGTCGAGCGTAGACGCAGGCGATCTATCGTTCTGAGTGTGGTCGGTCGGAAGTGATCGCCGTGCTGTGGTCGCGGAGAGCGCTGACGATCGCGGTCAGGACCCGATGCGTGGCCTGCAGGTCGGAGTCGGGGAGGTCGGCGAGTGCGGTTCTCGTTCGCATGCCGATGGGGGTGAAGAAGCCCGCGGCCACGGTCATGCCGTGGTCGCTGTAGTGCAGTAGCACGCGACGTTTGTCGGTGTCGTCGGCTTCGCGTTCGATATGACCCGACTCGATCATGCGCTCGATCAGGTAGGTGATCGCGCCGGGGGAGACGCCCAGCAGCGCCCCGAGTCGTCCGGCGGTGAGGGGCGTTCCTTCCGCGTCGGCGGTGGCGATATGCATGAGGGCGCGGAAGTCGTTGGGGCGCAGATCGTTCGAATGGGCGAAGAGGTGCGAGATCTGATCCGAGACGGCGCTGAGTGCGCGGATGTCGCGGGCGATCGCCGTCTCGAGTTCGTCGCGATCGGTGGGCGCCGCGTCGGTCGAGCGCTCGGGCACCTCTGTCTCCCTTCTCCTGCCGGTGTGCGTGCACACAGGGTAATCGGACGAGGGGCGAACCCTTTGCAAACTATTTCAGTTTCTGAAATAGTTCCAGGATGGGCGGATGGGACCGATATGCGCAGATCGTCTCCGGACGGAAAGGGTGGATCGTCCTCGTGGCGATGGTGGTCGCCGCCGTCGCGGTGCTCGGTTTGTCCGGTGGGGGCGGGTCGGGTGGCTCGGCGCCGAACTCGTTGCCGGACGACGCCGAATCCGCGCAGGTGCAGCGGTTGTTGCGGCAGTTCCCCGGCGGGGATTCGGCCGCGGCGGTCCTGATCGTCACCCGCGCCGACGGCGAAGTCCTCACCCCCGGCGACCGAGCGCAGGCCGACGCGGCGCTGGCCCGGATTCGCTCCGGTGCGAGTGGGCCGGGTCTCGTGCTGTCGCCCGACCAGCGCGCCGCGCTCGGGCAGACACCGATTCCGTCCGAGCTGAACGGCTTCGCCCTGACCGACCGGATCGACGAATTGCGCACGGCCGCGCGGGCGGGCGCACGCGCCGATCTACAGGTGCGAATCACCGGCGGCCCGGCCTTCGGCGCCGATATCGCCGACTCCTTCTCCGGCGCCAACACCCTGCTGCTCGCGGTCACCGCCGCCGTGGTGATGGTGCTGCTGATTGCGACCTACCGTTCCCCGGTGCTGTGGCTGATTCCGCTGTCGGTGGTGGCGGTCGCCGACCGGGTCGCCGCCGCGGCGGGAAACGCGCTCGCCCAGGTGAGTGGTCTGACGTTCGACGGTTCGACCGCCGGAATCACCAGCGTGCTGGTATTCGGGGCCGGCACGAACTATGCGTTGCTGCTGGTGTCCCGCTATCGCGACGAGTTGTATCGGACCGAGGACCATCGGGCCGCGCTGCGGATCGCCGCGCGGCGAGCCGGGCCGGCGGTGCTCGCCAGCAATCTGACGGTGGTGCTGGCCCTGTTGATGTTGCTGCTCGCGCTGCTGCCCAATACCCGCGGCCTGGGCGCGTTCGGCGCATTGGGGCTGGTGATCGCTGCGGTCTTCGTCCTCGTCGCGCTGCCCCCCGCGCTGGCCCTGTGTGGACGAAAGGTGTTCTGGCCGTTCGTTCCTCGAGTCGACGGTCATGACACCGCGACCTCCGGCGCCTGGCATACCGTCGCGGAGAAGGTCGTACGGCGACCGGCCGCGGTGGCCGGCGTCTTTCTGGTGGTCGCGGCCGCCTGTGCGGCCGCGCTGCCGTTCGCTCATGTCGGTCTCGCGCAATCCGAGCAGTTCCGCGTGCACGCGGAATCGGTCGACGGCCTGCGAGCGGTGAGCGAGCATTTCTCCTCCGGCGCAAGCGATCCCGCGATCGTGCTGGCGAACACCGAAACCGCGCCGCAGGTGCAGGCGGTCCTCGACGGCACCCCGGGTGTCGTGCGCGCGACCCCCGCCGGCGTTTCGGGCAACGGGTCGACGCGCTGGTCGGTGATCCTGGACGCGCCGCCTGCCTCCGACGCGGCATTCGCCGATGTGAGTCGCCTGCGCACCGCACTGTCCTCGGTGCCCGGCGCCGAGGCGCTGGTCGGCGGCTCCGACGCCGTCGCCATGGACACCCGGGACGCGGCCCGGCGCGATCAGCACGTGATCATTCCGCTCATTCTGGTGGTCGTCCTGCTGGTGCTCCTGGTGCTGTTGCGGGCGCTGCCGGCCGCGATACTGCTGGTGGCGGTCACGGTGCTCAGTGCCCTGGCCGCGCTGGGGATCGGAAGCCTGCTCAGCACTCACGTTTTCGGGTTCCCGGCATTGGACACCAACGTGCCGCTGTTCGCCTTCCTGTTCCTGGTGGCGCTCGGTGTCGACTACACGATCTTCCTGGTGACACGAGCGCGCGAGGAGACGCCCGGCCACGGCGTGACCGGCGGCATCGTCCGCGCGGTCGGCTCCACGGGCGGGGTGATCACCAGCGCCGGAATCGTGCTGGCGGCAGTGTTCGCCGTCCTCGGCGTCCTCCCCCTGATCACGCTGACCCAGCTGGGCATCGTGGTCGGCGTCGGAATTCTGCTCGACACCTTCGTCATCCGAACCCTGGTGATCCCCGCCCTGTTCGCCCTGATCGGTCCGAGAATCTGGTGGCCGGGGCGCTGGATTCAGGATGCGACGCCAGCCGATTCCGAACCGCCGGCCTCGTCGGTCGCCGCGAGCGCGTCGACGTCGGAACAGAGCCGTTGAGCCGGGCGTGGCCGGATGGAACCCACCGCGTCACCTCGACAACCACAGATCGGCGGGCGCGCAGGGCAATCCCACCTCTTTCAGCGTCGAGATGCCGGCGGGCGCTCGGGCGACGTCGAAGACGGAATTCACCGCGGGCATCGCGGTCATGGTGTCCCACTCGTGATTTCCCCAGCTGTCCGGCGGGACGAACCTGATCCGGGTCCGCACCTCGGGTTCTCCCTCGATGACGATGTGATAGTGGTCGTCGTCGAATTCCCAGCTCTCGTTGAGCTTTTCGGTCAGATACCAGGCGACGTTCGAGCGGACGACGGATTTCTCGCCGACTGTGCCGGCCCATCCTCCGCGCACGGCGGCAATGGTGTCCTTCTCGATGCGGATCCAGCCCAGATCCACCGTTTCGGCGGCGGTCGCGTACTCGATGGAGAAATCCATGTCGTCGAATTCGTAGCCCAGGGCCACACCCATGCGCCGCACCGAATCACGGAAGGTGCTCATCCACAGTTTCGCGATCTCGATCAGCTCCGGGGTGGCCTCGGGTCGTGAAATACCCAGGGCCTGCCACGTTTCCGCGGATTCGTAGACCGAGACATCGGCCGATTCGAAGATCGAAATCGATCGGACGTCACGGCACACCGCGGTCAATGCGGTGGTCACGGTATTGACCCAGCCCGGGTTGATGCCGGTGATGTGCAGCGAGCTGTTGCCGCGTTCGCAGGCGGCGGCGAGTTTCCGCTCCGTCTCGCCCTGAATTCCGCCGACGTTGAGGAACAGGTTGGTGCTGATGACATCGAGGCCGCTCTCGAGCAATCGTGTCGCATGGTCGAGGTCGGCCATGAACGGCGTGTAGATGACGGTATCCGCATCGAGCGCGAGCAGCGCATCGATATCGGCGGTGGCGAGCACTCCCGTATCGGGCCGCCCGCACAGCCTGCCCGCATCCACCCCGGCCTTGTCGTCGGAATAGGCGTAGACACCGGCCAACTCGAGTCGCGGATCGTCGAGAATCCCTCGCAGACTGAGCTTTCCGACCTTCCCGGTGGTCCATTGAATGACGCGCACGTGATCGACCTTTCGAGCAGCCGGTGCCGAGAATGTGATTCTCTTATATGGAAATTAGCATCACGAGCGCGGGGTGACAAGGTCCGCGCCGATCTCGCGGCGACGTCGGAGCGGGGTGGTGCGCCCGCCGATCACTGTCGTTGTGGCGACACCTCTGCCGGGGCGGCGGCGGTCAACTCCGACAGCGCGGATGGGAGGCTCTTGACGATTTCGGCGGTGTTCGGTGCGGGCACGTCCTCCCAGCCGGGGCCTGCCAACAGGACGCGGGCGCCGCGTTCGGCGCATGTGCGCACGGCCGAGAGGAGGGCGGTCGATTCCTGCTGTGACCAGAGCACCGCTGCCGAGTCCGGCGCGCTGCGATCGAGGGCATCGCCGAGGGCGGGGGTGGGGACATTGGGGCCGAGCATCGTGGCCGGGACGTCGCGCTCGGCGAGGGCCGCGCGCAACACCTCGAGTGGCAGGGAGTGTGTTTCACCACTGGTGCAGGCGAGCAGCACGGGTGTTGCGGACGTGTCGGCCGGAGGTGGGACCGCGCGATGCAGTGTGGCCGAAATGCACCAGGACAGAAGGTGTTCGACGTCGATGCATCCGATGCCGGCCCCTTGCCGCTGGACGATCTCGGCGAAGGCCGGGCGACACAGTCGATCCCAGGTGTCGACTACGCCGAAGGCGTGAATGTGGGCGAGCAGCAACGACTGCAGAGTGGTGGGGTCGGAGGTGAAGGCGGCGTCGAGGAGTGATGCGTGGTCTCCGGCGATCGGTAGTGGTCCGCGCACTGACTCGGCCGCTCGCGCCGGGCTCGATCCGCCGCGCACGAGCACGACCATGCGCTCGAGCCGGGCGATGTCGGCCTCGGAGTAGAGGCGGTGGCGACCGCGCCGATGCTGGGAGGGTCCGATGCCGTAGCGCTGATTCCAGCTGCGCAGGGTCGCGGTGGGAATGCCGATGCGCTCCGCGACTGTGCGTACCGAGAATCCGGTCGCGTCGTTGTCGGGGGGTGAGGCATCGGACATGACGATCATTCTGCCTTTCGCGGGCATGGGCGTCGCATCGTCGCAGTGCTGCGACACCCGCGCGGGGGCGACGCGTGGGGTGACACTTCCAGTATGCATCGATTACGCATCGATTGCTGTAGGATCGTCTGTGGCGTCGAACCCATGCTCATCGAACAGAGGAGTCGCAGGTGCTCGGACATCGTTCGCAGGTAGATCAGCCCGCTGACTTCGACGGGAAGGTGGGGGGAACGCTGACCGAAGGTGTCCGCCGCGTGACGGCGTTCGCTGCGGCAGCGATGCGCCCGGCTCGGCTGGCAGGTGTCGCGGTCCTGGCGGCGGTCGTGTTCGGCGGCGTCGGGGCGCCCGCCGGTGCGAGTCCGGCGGACGGTCCCGCGCCGGTTACCTCGCTCGATCTGAGCCGTTATGTCGGAACGTGGTACCAGGTCGCCGCGGTTCCTCAGTATTTCAATCTCGTCTGCGCCCGCGATACGCGCGCCGAGTACGCGGCACTGCCGAACGGTGATGTGTCGGTGCACAATTCGTGCACCACGTGGTCGGGCGGGAGCAACGACATCCAGGGTGCGGCGCGCGTGGTCGATCCCGTGACGGGCGCGCAGTTGCGCGTGGCGTTCCCGGGGGTGCCGACGCAGGAAAGCCTAGACGGTCCGCCCAATTACATCGTGACCGCGCTTGGCCCGGACTACTCCTGGGCCCTGGTCACAGATCCCTATCGGATCTCCGGATTCGTACTCTCCCGCACACCCGCACTGGATGCGGTGCAGTGGAACAACGTGGTCGCCGCGATCGAGGCCGCCGGTGAGCAGCCCTGCCTGTACCTGACCTCGCCGGTGACCGGTGGGCGCGAGGACATCACTCCGCTGTGCCGGCTGTGAGCCCCCGGGCGACGTACCAGTCAGGGCAAGCGCAGTGAGTGGAGGTGAGTGGCGATGGGTGTGGCGGTAGCTTTGTTCACCCGTGATCTGCGGGTTCACGACAATCCGATGCTGACCGCGGCGCAGCGTGCCGGCGATGCGGTGGTTCCCCTGTTCGTCCTCGACGAATCGTTGATCACCGGCTCGGAGGCCGCACCCAACCGGGTGCGATTCCTCGCCGCGGCGCTGGACGAACTCGACGACGAATTGCGAAGGCGCGGGGCGCATCTCGTTCTACGACGCGGCAAGGTGGTCGACGAGGTCGAGCGGATCGTCGCCCAGACGCAGGCGGAGTCGGTCCACCTCGCGGCCGAAGTCAGCCACTACGGCAAACGACGCGAGTCGGCCCTGCGTGACCGGCTCGAGTCCCACGGTTGCCAGGTGAAGACCCACGCCGCCACGGTGACCAGTGTGGACCTCGATGCGATCGAGCCGAGCACCGGACGCGATCATTTCGCGGTGTTCACGCCGTACTTCCGGCGCTGGGAAAGCGCTCGCCATCGGCGTCCGCTGCCGCCGCCTGCAGACCTCGAGGTGCCGCGGCTCGACGGCGAACAACCGGATCTCGACGAACTCCGCACCGCGCGGACCTCACCGAACCTGCGCGTCGGCGGCGAGACCACCGCGCGAAAGATATTGCGCCGCTGGCTGTCCGATCCGGTCACCGCGTATGACGAGGCCAATGACGATCTCGCCGCCGACGGCACCTCACACTTGTCGCCGTACCTGCATTTCGGATGCCTGTCCGCCGCGGAGGTGGTGTCGAGGCTGGACATGTCGGACCCGGGTGCGCACAGTTTCGCCCGGCAATTGGCCTGGCGCGACTTCCATCATCAGGTGCTGGCGGCCCGGCCCGCGGCGGCGTGGTCCGATTACCGCTCCGGTCCGGTCGAGATCCGCGAGGATGAGCAGGCCTTCGAGGCATGGACGCACGGTCGCACCGGTTTCCCGATCGTCGACGCGCCGATGCGCCAACTGCGTGACGAAGGATGGATGCCGGGACGCGCGCGGCTGATCACCGCATCGTTTCTGGCCAAAACCCTGCGGCTGGATTGGCGAATCGGCGCAGCCCATTTCCGGTACTGGCTGGTCGACGGTGATGTGGCGAACAACCAGATGAACTGGCAGTGGGTCGCGGGTACCGGAACCGACACCCGCCCCAATCGCACGCTCAATCCACTACGGCAAGCGCACCGTTTCGATCCGGAGGGTGAGTACGTACGCCGCTGGCTGCCCGAACTCGCCCAGCTGTCCGGCGCGGCGGTGCACCGCCCGTGGCGCGAGGACATCGACGAGGCGACCTATCCGGCGCCGATCGTGGAAGTGCCCGGCATGTAATCGATGCGGTGATCAGGAGACGGTATGCGATGTGTGGTGTTCGGTGCGACCGGCTACATCGGTGGCCGGTTGGTGCCCGAGCTACTGGCCGCGGGCCACGAGGTGCGGGTGCTGGCCCGCACCCCGGCCAAACTCGACGACGCCGCCTGGCGCGACAGCGTGGAAGTCCTGCGCGGTGATGTACTCCGCGCCGACGATGTGGCCGCGGCCTGCGCCGAGACGGATGTGCTCTATTACCTGGTGCATTCGCTGACGCGAACGGATTTCGACGATGTCGACCGCCGCGCGGCGACACTGGTCGCCGAGCAGGCGGCCCGGGCGGGGGTAGGCAGGATCGTGTATCTGGGCGGCATCGTTCCGCCCGGCCAGCGATTGTCGCGGCATCTGTCCTCCCGTGCCGAGGTCGGGCGAATCCTGCTCGCGGGATCGGTCCCGGCGATAGCGATGCAGGCCGCGGTGATCATCGGATCCGGTTCGGCCAGTTTCGAAATGCTGCGGTATCTCACCGAACGGCTGCCGGTGATGGTCACGCCGCGCTGGGTGCGCAACCGCATCCAGCCGATCGCGGTGCGCGATGTGCTGTACTACCTGACGCGGGCGGCCGACCTACCGCCCGACGTGCGCGGCGCCTTCGATATCGGCGGCCCGGATGTGCTCACCTACGAACAGATGATGCGTGACTACGCCGAAGTGGCGCGGCTGCCGCGGCGCGTGATCGTCCCGGTCCCGGTGCTCACCCCCTGGCTGTCGGCGCAATGGGTCAATCTCGTCACCCCGGTTCCCAGGTCGATCGCGGTGCCGCTGATGGAATCGCTGGTCAACGACGTGGTCTGCGAAGATCACGCGATCGCCGAGCACATCCCCGACCCGGAGCGCGGACTGATCGACTACCGCACCGCGGTCGAACTGGCGTTGACGCGCATCCGCGACTTCGACGTTCCCACCCGCTGGTCGGATGCCGACCAGCAAGGTCGTGAACCGTCGTCCCCGCTGCCCACCGACCCCGCGTGGTCGGGTGGTTCCCTTTACGTCGATGTGCGAGAACGCCACACCCGCGCCGATCCGGCGACGCTGTGGGGGGTGATCGAATCCATCGGCGGCGAATACGGCTGGTATTCGTTTCCGCTGGCGTGGTCGTTGCGCGGCTGGATCGACCGGCTGGCCGGGGGCGCCGGATTGCGCCGGGGAAGACGAGACCCGCATCGGCTGCACGCCGGCGAGGCGCTGGACTGGTGGCGAGTGGAACGCATTGAACGACCCCGCACCCTCGTGTTGCGCGCGGAAATGCGGGTGCCGGGTCGGGCATGGCTGGAGCTGAGCGTGGAGGAGGATTCGCGGGGCACGGTCTATCGGCAGCGGGCCGTATTCGACCCGCACGGCCTGGCCGGTCACCTGTACTGGAAGGCGATCGCTCCCTTCCACGCGCTCATCTTCGGCGGAATGACCCGCAACATCACCGGCGCGGCCGAAGAGGCTGTGTCCCAGTCGGTTTCATAGCGCTGGCAACGCGACTCCGAGACCAGACGGCAGCCGCGAGACCGCGGGTTCCCACCGCGGCACGTCGCGGAATACCGACGCGGGCACGATGAACGAAGATGTCGAAGTCCAGGCTCTCGATCCGATCCAGGATTTCCGAATAGAGGGTGAGCGCGGCGGTGACGCACGGGCGCGACCGCGGGGCGAGCAGGGCGATGCCGGCCCGGGCGTAGTCGTAGATGCCGCGAGTGTGGGCGTGCTGGGCGATCAGGGCACGCCGGACGCGGGCGTCGGTGCGGCGGTGCGCCTGGCACCACAGCAGCAGATCCCGGTCGACGCCGTGGGCGGCCAGTTCGTCCGCTGGCAGATACACCCTGTCCCGGACCAGGTCCTCGTCCACATCGCGCAGAAAGTTGGTCAGCTGGAAGGCTTTTCCGAGCGCGGCGGCGTAGGGGGCGGCCTCGTCCACCGGGCACACCGTGCCCAGCACCGGCAGCACCTGTAATCCGATGACTTCAGCGGAACCGTAGACGTAGCGGTCCAGCGCGCGCCGATCCGGATAGTCGGTGACGGTGAGATCCATGCGCATCGACTCCAGGAACGAGTCGAACAGCGACGCAGCGATGCGGTAGGAGTGTGCTGTGTCCAGCACGGCCGGGAGGACCGCGTCGGCATCGGCGTCCTCGGTGGTGAACTGCGCGGCCAGCGCGTCCAGTCGCGCCGCGCGTTCGGTGACCGGGCGGCTCGGGTCGATGTCGTCGAGGATGTCGTCGGCGCGGCGGGCGAAGCCGTAGAGCGCGTGGATCGCCGGACGCTGATCCGGGGCGAGTAACCGGGTGGCCAGGAAGAAGGTCTTGCCGTGGCGCGCGTTGAGCGTCCGGCAGGCGTGATAGGACCGCCGCAGTTGCGTATCGGTGCGGCCGTTGGCGATCAAAGCGATGGGGGACATGGTTTTCCGATCAGCGGATGATGGCGGCGGCCGGTGTGGGGAGGGCGGTGGCGGGTCGGCGTGCGGGCCGTGGCGAAGAAATCGGCCCGGTGACGCGGTCCGCGGCGAGCCGCCCGGAGATCAGGACGGGCGGTATGCCCACGCCCGGCACGGTGCTGCCACCGGCCAGCACCACATTCTCGAGTCCGCGGATCATATTGGCCGGGCGGAAGGGGCCGGTCTGAGTAACGGTGTGCGCCAACGCGAAGGGGCTGCCGGCCAGCATGCCGCGCCGTGCCCAGTCGGCGGGCGTGGTGATGTGGAGCAACCGGGGATCCGACAGCGGGAACGGCAGGCGATCCCGGACCGTGGTCAGGATCTCCTCGGCGTAGGCAGGACCGAAGCGGTCCCAGTTGATCGGTCCCCGAACGAGATTCGGTACCGGAGCGAGGATGTAGAGCAGGTCGCGACCGGGTGGGGCGAGGCTCGAATCTGCCGCGGTGGGCCTGGTGAGTAACAGCGACGGATCCGTCATGACGCTGCCGCGGGTGATGATGTCGTCGAAGGCCTCGTCCCAGGCGCGGCCGAAGAGTAGATGGTGGTGCGCCGCCCGGGGCATCGCCTCGCAGCCCACGTGTAATACGACCGCGGACGGTGCCGCTGTGGGACGCAGCGGGCGGCGCGGGGAATGGCCCGTCAACCGGTAGGTGTCGGACAACTCGGTGGTGAGCACGACCGCATCGCACGGGATGCGCTCGCCGGACGAGGTGACGACCGTGCGGATCCGGGATCCGCTGCGGTCGAGGCTCGTCACGGCGGTGTCGTAGCGAATCTCCACGCCGGCGTCGAGTGCGGCGGCGGCGAGGGCGTCGGGCAGCGTTCGCATACCGCCGCGCGGGAACCAGACACCGGCGATCGTGTCCATATACGCGATCACCGCATACGCCGCTATCGCCCGGCTGGGCGCGACTCCGGCGTACAGGGACTGAAAGGTGAACAGGCGCCGCAATTCCGGATCGTCGATGTGCTGGGCGACCGCACGGTCCCAGCGGCGAAATCCGCCCATCGCCGCCAGCCGCGCCAGCGAGGGACGCAGCGCCGACAGCGGTGAATCGAAATTCGCCGCGATGAACGAGTCGAATTCGGCCCGGTAGAGCCGGGTCAGCCACGCGCGCAGTCGCCGGTAACCCGCCGCCTGCCCGGCGCCGGCGAACTCGGTGATCGCGGCGGCCATGCGATCGGCGTCGCTGTGGACCTCGAGGTGACGCCCGTCGGCGAAATGGGCCCGATAGGCAGGATCCACCGGTACCAGTGACAGGCGGTCGTCCATCCGCGCACCGACCGCGGCGAACGTCTCCTCGACCAGATGCGGCATCGTCAGCACGGTCGGACCCGTGTCGAGGCGGTAGCCGTCCACGTCGACGCGACCGGTGCGGCCGCCGGGAACCGAATCACGTTCCAGCAGCGTGACCGTGCGGCCGCGGCCGGCCAGGTGCAGTGCCGCCGACAGTCCGGCCAGCCCCGCTCCGACTACGACGATATGGTCGCTGCGACCTGTGGTCGTGCGCATGGACTTCCTCCTCAGGGGTGGCGGGTGACGCAGATGAGTGCCATGCCGTCGAGTACGCGGCGTATCGGCTCGGGCAGGGTCGCGCTCTCGGCCGCGTGCCGCGCCTCGCCGATGCGGTCGCTGATCATCGCCTCGATCCGGGCGGGCGCTCCCGAGGCGGTGATCAGGGCACGCAGTCGGTCGGTGGCGCCGGCGTCGACGACCGGTGCCGACAGCAGGGTGTCGAGTTCGCGGCGGGCGGCGGGGTCGGCGAGCTGCCGGGCGGCGATAACCACGGTGGTCGCCTTGTGCTGAGTCAGGTCTCCGTCACCGGGTTTGCCTGTGGCATGGGCGCTTCCGAAGATTCCCAGCAGGTCGTCGCGCATCTGGAACGCCTCGCCCACGGCGCGTCCGTACCGGCTCAGCGCCGACAGGGTCGGCTCGTCGCATCCGGCCATCGCCGCGCCGAGTTCGAGTGGCCGGCGCACGGTGTAGTTGCCGGATTTCGCACGTGCCAGCGCCAGTACCTGCCCGAAATCCGGTTCCGTGCGGACGTCGTTGAGCAGATCGCCGAACTGCCCCACCGCCAGCTCGATACGCATCGCGTCGAAGCGGGGCCATACGCGGTAGAGGCACTCGGGGCGAATTCCGCTGTCGCGCAGCATCTTGTCCGCCCAGACCAGGCAGATATCGCCGAGCAGCACCGCCGCCGACTCGCCGAAACGTGCGGCGTCGCCGGGCATTCGACGATCGCGGTGCGCCTCGGCGAAGGCGACGTGTCCGGTGGGCGCGCCGCGACGCAACGCCGACTCGTCCATCACATCGTCCTGGATCAACGCGAAGGCGTGGACCAGTTCCAGCGCGGCGGCGGCGCGCAGCGCGGCGGCATCCGGGGCCTCACCACACAACCAGCCGATGTACATGAACGTCGAGCGCAGGCATTTGCCGCCTGCCACGTATCGGCGTGCGATGTCGTCGACCGCGATCCCGTGGACGGCGCCGATCCGGTTCTCGCGCAGGAAGGCGTCCAGTTCGGTCAGCACTCGATCACGTACCGCAGCACGCCACCATGCCACACCGTCCGCCGCGTTCACCGGGTGATCGGCCAGAATCGTTGCGGGGGAACACAATCGGCGTGAATTGTCGATGGTGACGGTCATGTCCACTCCTCGGTTCGGCGGTTCGGGTGCCGGCTGGGTCTGCGAGGTGGGATCGGGGACCGCGTCTTCCGGCTCGGGTAGGGGATCCTCCCTCGACGTCCGACCCAAGGCTACAGCAAACGATGCATAAATGATGCAGTGAAAACCGTATACGTCTGCGGTGGTCGACTGTGCGTCGCGTAAACACGGGGGAATCGTTTATCTATTCGTACGAGGTGGGCCAGGTTCGACAGGTTGCCGCGGCAGTCAGATGCCAAAGAAGAAGTCGCATCGTTTACGCATCGAATTGCGAGGTATCCTGGCTGAGACGAACCAATCAGAGGAGGCCCTCATGTCTCGTTCTTCCGCGCGTCGCGCGCTGTTCGCTCTCATCTCCGGCGGCGGTATCGCATTGACCTCGGCCGCGTTGCTGGCCGCGCCGGCCCAAGCCGACTCCACCAGCTGCCCGGCGCCGGGCGCCACCTCGGTCGCCGCCACGGGAGCCGACGCCGCGTGTTCGGCCACCAGCACCGGCGGGAGCGCGGCTGCCGCCTACGGCATCAACGGTACGGCCACCGCGAACGCGGGGCCGACGAGCTTGTCGCTGGCCATCGCGCAGGGCGGTGGCACCGCCCGGTCCGCCTCGGGGCCGCTGTCGGGACCTGCGGCCATCGCGGTCGGTCCCGGCGCGACCGCCGACCTGGCCGGGGTCCGGCCGGGTCTGGCCATCGGCATCGCGGGGCCGGGCGCCACGGTCACCGTCTCCGGCGTCGGGACCCCGGTATGTACCGGCGGCCCGGGCTTCGCGGGCGATTTCCAGACCCTCCAGGGCTGCCTGTCGATGCGGTGACCCCACACCGCCACGGCACGGTCCTCGTGCCGGTTCCGCGCAGGTGTGGGTGGTCGAGTGATCCGGGATGACAGCGGCGGAAGTGCGAGCGATCGGGATCTCGGCGCGTAGTCTCGAACGCGGCAACCCGCCGGCGTCTGTGTCTGGTTGTGCCGGCTTCCCTCGAACTCCCGGGAGTCGACGTGGAACCACTGACCGAGCAGCTGCGCCGCGACCGCGCGGATCGGGCGAGCGCCGTCGCCGCCGCCCTGAGTACCCGGGACGTCGACGCCGTGGCCATCACCTGGGTCGACACCGGCGGCATCGTCCGGATGAAAGCCGTTCCGGTGGAACGGTTCTCGCGCGCGGCCGCCTGGGGCATCGGGGCGTCGCCGGTTTTCGACGCCTTCCTGGTCGATGACTCCATCCTGACCGAACACGTCGCCGGTGGCCCGACCGGTGACCTGCGGCTGTACCCCGACGTCGACCGGGCCACCGCCGTGGCCGCGCTACCGGGCTGGGGGTGGGCACCCGCGGATCGCTACACGCAAAGCGGCACGCCGCATTCACGCGATTCGCGGTTGCTGCTGCGCCGGCTCGTCGCCGAACTGGCCGGCGACGGCTACGAATTGCGTACCGCGATCGAATTCGAATGGACGATATCGCGCCCCGGCCCACCCGACCCGGACACTTTCATCCCTGCCACCTCGGCGCCCGCCTACGGCATGGCCAGACTCGGCGAACTGGCCCCCTATCTGCGCGATGTGGTGACGAAAGTGCGCGACAGCGGCATCGGCGTCGAGCAGATCCACCCCGAATACGAGGTGGGCCAGTTCGAACTGTCGATTGCCTCCGCCGATCCCGTCCGCACCGCCGACAACGCCGTGCTGGTGCGCGAGGTCGTCCGGGCCGTCAGCCACGCCCACGGATTGCGGGCGACGTTCAGCCCGATGGTCGTGCCCGGTGTCGTCGGCAACGGCGGCCACGTCCATCTGAGCCTGTGGCGCGAGGGTGTGAATCGGATGGGCGGCGGTCCCGGTCCGTTCGGCATCGGTGCGGAGGGGGAGCACTTCGCCGCGGGGATCCTGGACCATCTGCCCGCGCTGCTGGCCGTCGGCTGCCCGGCGGTGGCGAGCTATCTGCGGTTGCAGCCCAGTCGCTGGGCCGGTGTCTTCCGCTGCTGGGGGTTGGAGAACCGGGAGGCCGCCCTGCGCTATATCACCGGAAGTGAGGGCGAACGCGACCGCGCGGCCAATATCGAGATCAAGACGTTCGACGCCGCCGCCAACCCCTACCTGGCACTGGCGGGCCTGCTGGCCGCGGGCCGGGCGGGCTTGCGTGCGGGCGCGACCCTGCCCGAACCGGTCGCCGGCGATCCGGCTCGCCTCGACTCCGCCACCCGGTCGGCGCGCGGGATCACCCCGTTGCCCACCACGCTCGCGGACGCGGTGGCGGCTTTCGACGCCGACGAGGTGCTGTGGGCGGCATTCGGCGACGACCTCGCCGACACCATCGGCAGCGTGCGGCGCGGTGAGATCGCGCTGTTCGCCGACGCCACGCCCGAGCAGATCACCGACGCGTGCCGGTGGAGGTACTGAGCCGCGCGGTCGTCAGCTCGCCGCCGGCTCCGTACAGTCGGCTCGTTCGAGCAATGTACGCACGAACGCCAGATGGCCGGGCACCACGCCGAACCACACATCCGGCGCGCGCGTGCCGCGCATGGCCACGAAGGTCGACAGTGCGACGACGCCGTCGCGGATCTCGAGCGCCAGTTCGCCGTGGAAGCCGAGTCCCGAATCGGCCCGCAGCAGAAGACGATCCGGGGCGGAGAAGGTGATGCGCCAGCCGGCGACGGTCTCGGGCGCACCGGGGGTGAGGCCGAGTTCGATGCCGGCCCACGCCGCACGCAATCGTGCCCGGACCTCCTCGGGGACGTCCTCCATGATCGTGCGGGCCCACTGCTCGGCGGTGCGGCCGATGGCGGCGGGGGTTTCCAGCACGTGGCTGTCGATGTAGACGACGTCGTCCAGGGTGGTCAGGGTGAGCAGCTCGGCGGTGATACCGCACTGGCGGACGCGGGGGGAGGTGTGCACGGACATGACGAGAACCTTCTGGTTTCGGTACTGCACAATAGATACAGAACAGTACTGTATCTATCAGAGGGTGATCTAATCAAGGGCACAGCGAGCCGGTCGAGAAGGAGGACGTGATGGCACCACCGGTGCGAACTCCGCGGCAGGCGTGGGTCGATGCCGGACTGTCCGTGCTCGAGCACCAAGGCCCCGACTCGGTCCGGGTGGAAGCCCTGGCGGCACAACTCGGCGTGACCCGCGGAGGTTTCTACCGGCAGTTCCGTTCCCGAGACGAACTACTCGAGGCGATGCTCGACGACTGGGAGCGCCGAGCCGTCGACGATGTGCGCGAACAGGTCGAACGCGAGGGCGGCGATCCGAAGCGCAAGATCCGGCGGGCCGGCACGCTCACCTTCGCCGAGGATTTGACGCCGCTGGACCTCGCCATCCGGGCCTGGGCCCGGCGCGACCCGGACGTGGAGGCGCGGCTGCGGAAAGTGGACAACGCCAGAATGGACTACCTGCGCACCCTCCTGCGGAACTCCGGCGTCGCCTCACAGGACGTGGAAGCGGTTGCGCTGCTGTCTTTCTCGATGGTCATCGCCAATCGTCTGATCAAGGCCGAACACCCCGGGCAGAGCAGATCGGATGTGCTCGCCCACGCCGCACAGCTGCTGTTCGACTGACCGCGCGGGCATACTGGCGGGGTGAGCGATGACCAAGGCGTTCCGTCCTTCCACATCGACCAGGTCGACCACCCGGAACAAGACCTGATCGTCCGAATACTCGACAATCAGGCCGCCTTACCCGGCGTGGTGCGGATGCGCGAATGGGCACGTGCCGCGCTGGCCCTGCGGCCCGGCGAAACGGCCCTCGATCTGGGCTCGGGCACCGGCACCGAAGTGGTGGAGCTGGCCGCTCTGGTGGGCGAGTCCGGGCGGGCCATCGGTATCGACCCGAATCCGTCGATGCTCACGGTGGCCCGCGAGCGCGCCGCCGACATGAAGGCCGAATTCATCGAGGGATCGGCCTACGATCTGCCGCTGCCGGACGCATCCGTCGACGCGGTTCGCTGTGAGCGGGTCTATCAGCACCTCGACGATCCGGCGAAGGCCACCGCCGAGATCGCCCGGGTGCTGCGGCCGGGCGGACGAGTGGTGCTGATCGACAGCGACTGGTCGACGGCGATCTTCCATCCCGGCGATCCGGAGGTCGTCGCGGCGTTACAGCAGCGGATGGCGACCAACAGTCCGAATCGCAACTCCGGCAGGCAGTTACGGGGCCGGCTGGTCGACGCGGGACTGGTGATCGACGATATCGGTTCCGAGGCCGTGATCTGGGAGCCGGAGTCGATCCTCCCGATGTTCACGGCGGTCACCGAGCGAGGTGTGACCGACGGATTGATCACCGCTGACCAGCGCGATCGCGTTCTCGCCGATGTGCGGCGTGCTGCCGAGACCGGCGATTATCACTTCTCGGTGACCATGTTCGCGGTGGTGGCGCACAAACCCTGACCCTCGCTCACGGCGCGACCGGATCCGCCACCGGCGGCCGTCGCGCCGCGAGCGCGGCAGCAACCGCCGCCGCGACGATCGTCACCAGCGCACCCAGCATCATCGCCGCCGCCTCGGCCGGAACCAACACGTGCAGCTGGGTGCCGACGGTGACGGCCGCGACCGGCACACCGATCTGAGCGGCGGCCAGCGCGCCGAGGGCGACCGGCTGTCCCAGCATCCGCATGAGCAGATGCACCAGCAGCGCACCGGCCCCCAGCGCGAGTCCGAGCAGGATCAGCCGCGGGCGGTCGGCGAATTCCCGCAGATTCAGCCGAGCGCCCAGCCAGACGAAGAACAGAGGAGCCAGGAATCCGTCGGTCGCGGCGAACAATTGCCGCGCCACCCGGCGCGGTTCGCCGACGGCCGCGACGGCCAGGCCGGCCGCGAACCCGGCGAGCATGATCGAGACGTGCGTGCGGGTGGCGAGGGCGGCCATCCCGAAGACGATGGCCAGACTGACCCGCAGTTCGAGGGCGAATTTGCGGTGCTCGGAGACCCGGTGCGCCTGCCGGCGCAGACCGGATCGTTCCAGCCACCGCAGCAGGAAGAACAACACCAGCGCGGTGCCGATCACCGCCAGCGCGCCCAGTGCCGCGCGTGCGGCGTTGCCCGCGTCGATCACCAGCGGTAGCGCGACGATCGATGCGGTATCGGCGATGGCCACCTGCGCCGTGAGCTCCAGCACCGATCTGCCCCGCAGCCTTTGGGAATCGATGATCGGCAGCACCAGTGCCGCGGAGGAGGAGGCGAGCAGGACCGCGTAGATCGCGCCGTGGCCGGTGCCGAAGAACCCGGCCAGCAGGTAGCCGACGACGGCCGCGGCCGCGCCGACCAGTACGGCGCGCACGGCGCCGATTCCGAGTGCCGAGCGGATCCGCGGATCACGAATCGGGACATGAGTGCCGGCCACGAACATCACCAGTGCGAAACCCATATCGGCCAGGAAGGCGAACACCGGATCCGACGCATCGAGCAGCCCGAATCCGGTGACGCCGCAGATGATTCCGGCCAGCAGTTCGCCGACGATCACCGGTATGTGCCAGGCTTCGCGCCACGCCAGCAACGGTCCCGCCAGCCCGAGCGCCAGCACCAGGGCCAGGGTGGACAAACTCATCGGTGCCTACTTCTTCCGCTCGACCTTCTGCCGCTCGACGTCGTGCACACTGTCCGCCGTGCAACACTCCCGGTCACGCCGACACGCCGTCGCCTGCTGTCCGGCGCCGTGCCCGGCCGCATGCGCGGAGAGCCGGGCACGGCGAGGGCTCAGTGCGTGACGCCCTGAGCGTGTTCGGCCTGCAGTTGGTTGTATTTCTGTGTGCCCGCGGCGATTCCGACCGGAATGGCGACCGCGATTCCGCCGACGCTGGCACCGAGGCCGCCCACCGCGACCACGCCGACCAGGCAGGCCGCGGCCATCGCGGGCACGGTCATGGTGCCGGCGGTGGCGACGGAGATCAGGGTGCCGCCGGTGGCGATACCGAGGGGGCAGCCGATGGCCGCGCCGATCACCGAACCGGCCATACCGCCGACCGCCATCGCCAGACCCATGTGCGGTCCGGCCGCCGCGACGGCCTGGTTGAGATCCGACATCTGCGTGTCGGCGATCTGATTCGGCTGTGCCGCAGTGGTTTCCACGGTGCCGGAGACGGTCTGGGACGGCGTCGCCGGCGGGGCGGACTCGGCGGTCGCGGGAACCTCGATCGGCGTTCCGAGCAGTGTCCTACCGGCGCCGTCGCGAATGTCGAACTGTCCGGGGCGCACCGCCACCGCGCCGAGCGGAGTCTGTAGCGCCGCGGTGCCGGTGGTCGTGTCGTCCTGGTAGCGGATGCCGGGGCCCAGATCGGTGCCGGTCCAATTCGATTGCGGGACAACGGGGGCAGCAGGGGCGGGGGCAGTGGGCGCCGGCGCGAGGGCCTCGCCCTGAGCCGCCCCGGCCGCCGCGACGACGGCGGTGGCGAGCAGGGTGGACACGGCGATGGTCCGGGTGGTGGTCTTCATGAAATTCTTCCGCTCTGATCGGTGGGCGAGTGTCGATTACCGTGCGTTGCCGTCGGCCGGCATCGACTGTGCGATCAGGCCTTTGGAATGTAGCGAGTTGTACTGGTCGCCCACCGCGTTCGCCAAGCCCGGTCCGCCGGTGACGATGCCGCCGGCCATGCCACCGAGGAAACCGAGTGTGCCCGCGCCGAGAATGCATCCGCCCACGACGCCGATCGGTGTCAGCACCGGCACCGGAATGGTCAGCGTGCCGCCGGTGATCGCGCCGAGCGGACAGCCGACCGCCAGGCCGGCCGCCGTGCCCACGACCTGACCGACCGTCGAGTCGTCGGCCCACGCACCGGCGATGGTGTCGAACGCGTTCAGATACTCGGTGGTCGGATCGACCGGTGTACCGGCGGGGGCGGCCGGATCGGCCGGTGTGCCCTGTTCGCCCGCGACCGTGGCGGTCGCGGGCGACCCAGACTCGGCGAAGGCCGGAGCGGTGATGCCGACCGTGGCGGAGGTGGCGAGAACCGCGATCGCGGCTGCGCGAATGACGTGACGCATGATTCTTCTTTCTCGATGCCTGATATCGCCCGTGCGCTCTCGGTTGGTGAACCGAGCGTTCTCACGAGCCGTCCGTACATTAACCACCCGCGCTTCGCGCCGGCGCGGGGGCGGTCGGACGTGATCGGGCCGAGAGATCTCCATCGGCCCCACGGTTTTCAGTCGGCCGGTCCGGCGCAGATCGAAGGCCTTGTCGCCAGCGTCGCCCACACGACCTTGCCGGTCGGCCACCGCCGGACGCACCCCCAGGCCGAGGCCAATGCGGCCACGATGTGCAGGCCGTGCATCCGGTGCCCGTCGGCGCCCGGCACCGATTCCATCAGGACGGCCTCGCGCGGGTCCGGATCCGCGATCGCGATGGTGAGCAGGTCGTCGCGAAATTCCAGCCGTACGTCGATATCGGGAACTCCGGTGAACAGGCCGTGCAGGTCGGCGTTGTCGACGAATTCGGTCGCGATGATCTGGGCTAGCTCGCTGATGTCACCGATGCCCCATTCGGCACAGACGTCGTCGATCATTCGGCGCACTCGGTGCCCGGTGACCGGGGAGAGCGCCACCGTCAAGTCGGTCCGCCGGCGGGGCGGTGGCTCGGCCGCCGCGGCGACAGCGGCGGCGACAGTCGGTTGCACCGCCAGAAACCGGTGGACGGCGCTGCGCCCCAGCCGGCGTCGTAGCTCCGCGTCCTCGGTGACCAGCAGGAACGGCACGCATGGCCAGTTCAGTGTGCGCAGCCAGGCAGTGGTGAACGCGGCGAGCGCGGGCTCGGACGCGATGGTCATGCCGTCGACGCGCACGATGACGGCCCGAGGCTGGCCGACCGCGAATTTGACCAGGTCATCGCTGAATTGGCGATAAGTCCCCGCATCGAGGGTGAGATCGGGTTCGAGCACCACACAGCGATCGATGTCGGTCGGCTGCCACCGAATGGGGGGAACGGAATTCACGGCCAGTCGCTTCCGCGTGCCGACACCTCGACACCTGAGCCTGCCCGGCGACCGGCACTCGTGGATGAGTGCGTGATGCACATGACCCGACCCTACGCCTGTCGAGGCCGCCGGCGATCGGTCTCAGCGGACCGGGGACCCGTCGCCGGTGAGCGCGCAGGAGAGTCGGTGCAGCCCCGCCGGCGTCGGCCCGGCGCCCCGAGCCCACTGCTAGTCGGCCGAATACCTGGCCGTGAGTTGCTCGGCGGCATCGAAGTCACTTGATTTGCCGTGTCCCAGTTGCACATTGAGCTCCTCGGCCTCGCCGCCGACCACCACGGGGGTGTGCACCGGTGCGTAACCGCTCGCCACCACCGTGTAGGTGCCGTCGTGCAGGTTCGCGAAGGTGTAGGCCCCGTCGGGGCCGGTGACCATGGTGTCGACCACGGTGCCGTCCCAGTCGGTGAGGGTGACCAGGGCGTCGGGCAGGGGACGGCCGTCGCGTCCGCGCACCACACCGTGCAGGCGGGCGCAGGGGCGCAGCGTCACGTCGAGGCGCGGTGTGTCGCTGCCACCTGCTCGCACCGCAAGGGCGGCCGGGTGAAAGCCGTTGGCGCTCACCGCGATCGTGAAGTCGCCTTCGGGCAGTTCCGTGAGGTCGAACGTGCCGTCGTCGGTGGTGGCCGCGGCGGAGAGCACCTCACCGCGAGCGTCGAGAGCCGACACCCGCGCGCCCGCGATGGCGGCGCCGTCGTCGCCGCGCGACACGGTGCCGGCCAGTCCGGCCATCGCGGTGAGCACGACATCGCAGGGCACCGGATGGTGCGCGAGCTGCACGGTGGACGCGTCCGGGCGGCGCCCGTCGATCGAGGCGATCAGCACGTACGAGCCGGCTTCGGGGGCGGCGAGTTCGAAGTATCCCTCGGCGTCCGTCAGCGCCCGGCCGATCTGGCGGCCCGACATCGAGATCAGGGTCAGCACGGCATTCGGCAGTGCCGCACCACGGGAGTCGTGGACGTGACCGAAGGCGACCGGTCCGGTCACCGCCGGTTCGCGCGGTGTCCGCGCAATACCGTTGCGTTGCACAGCGTTCGCCGCCGTGGCGACCACGGATTCAGTCGAGTGCGAGCTGTGCTCGGCATCCATATCCACAGCGGCGGTGGCGGCGATCGCGGCCGTCCGATGCCCCGGAATGAACGTCGCCACCAGTGCGCCGGCCACGGCCACACCACATCCGATCAGCAGCGACACGCGGAATCCGTTCTCGCTGGCCAGGGCATGCCCGCCGAGCGAGATCGTCATCTGCGCCAGTACCGCGCCGACCACGGCGGCCGCGACGGAGGTGCCGATCGCGCGGACCAGCGTGTTGAAGCTGTTGGCGGCGGCGGTTTCCGACTGCGGCACCGCGGCCATCACCAGGGCCGGCATGGCGCCGTAGGCGAATCCCACGCCGGTGTTGATGATCAGCGTCACGATCAGCAGGCCCCAGGTGCTGCCCATCAGCGCCATCGAGGATCCGTATCCGGCGGCGATGATGACGCAGCCGACGATCAGTGTGATCTTGGGTCCGCTGCGGGCGGAGAGTTTGGCGCCGAGGGGGGAGACCAGCATCATCATGAGTCCGGCCGGTGCCATCCACAGGCCCATGGCCATCATCGATTGCCCGAGTCCGTACCCGGTGGCCTTCGGCAGCTGCAACAGCTGCGGCACCACCAGCGACTGGGCGTACATCGCCATGCCGACGACCATTGAGGACGCGTTGGTCAGAAGTACCTGCGGTCGCGCGGTGACGCGGAGATCGACGAGGGGATTGCGGGCGGCCAGTTCCCACCAGCCCCACAGCAGCAGGACGACGACGGCGGCGACGAACAAGCCGATGGTCAGGCCGCTGCCCCAGCCCCAGCTCGACCCCTTGGACACCGCGAGCAGCAGGCACACCAGGCTCACGCCGAGGCCGAGGGCGCCGAGCACGTCGAACCGTCCGGTGGCGGCGGAAGCCGGCGGGGTGGCGGGAATCAGGGTGAGGATCAGGACGCCGATCAGCGCC
>NZ_BDBL01000020.1 GCF_001612965.1 Nocardia kruczakiae NBRC 101016 | reverse complement strand
CCAGTCGGAGTACTGGATGACCGCGGCCGCCATCGGCAGGCCCAGCGCGCCGCCGATGCCGAGCGAGGAGCTGATCAGCGCGATACCCGATCCGAGGCGTTCGCGCGGCAGCAGATCGCGCAGTGCGGCGATGCCGACGGGCACGATGCCGGCGCTCATACCCTGCAGGCCGCGCCCGACGATCATCGGCCACAGCGAGGAGGACACCGCGCAGATCACCGACCCGGCCAGCAGTGGCACCGTCGAGCCGAGCAGCACGAGGCGTTTGCCGTAGAGGTCGCCCAATCGTCCGGACACCGGTGTGGTGACCGCGGAGGCCAGCAGGCTCACGGTGACCACCCAGGTGGCGTTGGCCGGGCTGGTGTGCAGGATTTGCGGCAGCTGGCCGAGTAACGGCACGACCACCGTCTGCGTCAGCGAGACGACGATGCCGGCGAATGCCAGCACCGCCAGTATCGCGCCGGAACGCCCGGCGGTATGTGCTTTCTCCACGCCCTACTCCTCGAATATCACGAGCCGAAGTTTGCATCATACATATTAGGTGCATCATGCACATTTGATGAAAATTGCCCGTTTCACCTGTCCACCCGTTGTGCCGGGCACCGATATCGACGCTCCGGCTTCGTGAGTTGTGCACGACCGTGGTCCGATCGGCTCCGCGCCGCCCGCGCCGACCGTAGGGTGTGGCTGCGTCGGGGCAGTCATTCACAAAGGGGCGCAGTGGTTTTCGTTGTGGCATCCAAACCGTGCCGGCGGTTCCTCCCAACGGCCGTTCTCGCGGTCGGCATCCTCGCGGGCGATCCGGTCGGCGGGATGGCGGTGAGTTGCGCGCAGGTGCCGTCAGCTGGGGATATCGTTGTTCCCGGCGGGTCCTTCGAACCCGATCTCGGCTCCAGTCACTACCGCCCCGGCACGGGGTTGGTCGATCTGTTGTGGAGGTTGCTGTGAAACGAGCCCGGACGCTGCTGATCGTCGTGCTCGCGGCCTGTGCCCTGCTGGTGTCGATGACGGTTCGCCCACCGCTCGGTCGTGCGGACGACGGCCCTGCTCCCACGGATTCGACCGAATGGCAGCAGTGGATCGATCGCACGATCCCGGCGCCGAATCTGCCGCCCGCGCCCCCGCCGCCCAACGCCCAACTGCCGCCCGAGCTCGCCGCGCTGTGGCGGTCGGTGTTGTCGCCGCCGGCCGGCGATCCGCTGTTCGATCAGTGGCCGGCCGGACTCGAGGCGATGCGCCCCGGTGACCCGATCGAGGTCCGGGATGTGACCGCCACGGCCGCGCCGCTGGCCGTGGTGCCGATCGCCCGCGCGCTGCAGCTGAAATTCCGTTCCACGGGCGCGACCGGTGCGCCCTCGTTCGGCACGGCGACCCTGTTGATTCCCGCCGCGAACTGGACCGGTCCCGGACAGCGCCCCGTGCTGGTGAACGCCATCCCGATCAATTCGCTCGGCCTGCGCTGCACCCCCGGTTATGCCCTGGCGCACGGATTGCATCCCAAATTCAGCGCGGGTGACCTCTTCCCGCCCACGACGTGGTGGGGCCTCTCGCGCGGCTACGGAGTTCTCGTTCCCGACCACGAGGGCCCGTGGATGGCCTATGCCGAACCACATGTCGCCGGGCATGTGATCCTCGACGCGATGCGCGCGGTGCGCACGGTCGAACCGAAGACGTTGGGAGACAGCAAGTTCGCGATCGGCGGCTATTCCGGCGGTGCGATCGCGGCCTATGCGGCGGATATGCTGCTCGGCGAGTACGCGCCGGAACTGGCGGGGTCGATCGTCGGGGTGTCGGTGGGTGGTCTGGCCACCGACTACGGCGAGGTGGCCCGTCATTTCAACGGCAATATCGCGTCGGGAATCCTGATGGTCGTCGCGCTGGCCTTCGCCCGCGAACACCCGGAACTGCTGGATCAGCTCAACCATCTGGGGGAGTGGCTGGCCACCTCCCCGGTGAAGGACACCTGCGGCGACAGCAACGGGCCGCTGGGCGTGACCGGCGTGCCGATCGAGCTGGCGACCGACACCGCCCATCCGCTCGACACCGAGGCGGCCCGCGCGCTGTTCGCCGCCACCGATCTGCGGGACCGGAAATCCGCCGCGCCGCTGTACATCTACCACGGCCTGCTCGACATCTGGATTCCCGAGGTCGAGTCGACCGATCTGTTCCGCACGCAGTGCGCTCGTGGCGTTCCCGCCGTCTTCCGCAGCGTCCTGGGAGAACATTCGATCACCCTGATGGCCGGTTTCCCGGGCGCGATCGACTGGCTCGATCAGCGACTGCGCGGTGTGCCCGCGCCGAATGAATGTCCCGCCCGCTGAAACACGGTGCGGCGGAGAGATTTCGGTTTCAGTTCGCCGCAGCCGACCCGGGGCGCGGCAATCCGAAGTGGTCGCGCAGCGTGGTGCCGGTGTATTCGGTGCGAAACAGCCCGCGGCTGCGCAGAATCGGCACCACCGTGCTGGTGAACACCTCGAGTCCGCCCGGATAGTAGGGCGGCATGACGTTGAATCCGTCGGCGGCGCCGTGGCGGAACCAGTCCTCGATGGTGTCGGCGACCTGTTCGGGCGTCCCCGCGAAGACCCGGTGCCCGCGCGCACCCGCGAGCCGGTGCAGCAGTCCGCGCAGTGTGGGCTGCTCGCGGGTGACGATGCCCGCGATCACCTGCCGGCGGCTGGCCGCATTGTCGGTGACATCACCGGCGTCGGCGAACAATTCCGCGGGCACCGGTTCGTCGAGCGCCAGATTCCGCAGCGATTCCCCGGCGAGGCTTTCCAGCTGGCCGAGACCGTATTCGGGCACGGTCAGTTCGTTGAATTCGCGTTGCAGTTGTTTCGCCCGCGCCTCGGTATCGGCGATGAACGGGCTGATACCCGGCAGGATTTTCACATGTTCGGGGTCGCGACCGAACTCCCGGGCCCGGCGCTTGATGTCGGCGTAGAACGTCTGGGCGTCCTCGAGTCGCTGATGGGCGGTGAAGATGGCCTCGGCGTAGCGTGCCGCGAAGGCCCGTCCGTCGTTGGAGGCGCCGGCCTGCACCAGTACGGGATGGCCCTGCGGAGTGCGTGCGGCGTTGAACGGTCCGCGCACGCGCAGATATTCGCCGCGGAAATCGATGCGATGGATCTTGTCGGGATCGGCGTAGATGCCGGCGGCACGATCGAGGAGCACCGCGTCGTCGTCCCAGCTGTTCCACAATCCGACGACCGCGTCGACGAATTCGCGTGCGCGCGCATAACGTTCGGTGTGATCGGGGTGACGGTCCAGGCCGAAATTGGCCGCGGCGAGGTCGGTTCCGGTGGTGACGATATTCCATCCGGCGCGCCCGCCCGAAATGTGATCGAGCGAGGAGAACAGCCGGGCCAGATTGTAGGGCTCGTAATAGGTCGTGGACGCGGTCGCGATCAGGCCCAGATGCGTGGTGGCCGAGGCGATCGCGGTCAGCAGCGTGATCGGTTCCAGGCCGGGCGCGGCGTTGTAGCGCACATCGGTGCGCAGCGCGGGGCCGTCGGCGAAGAACACCGCATCGAGCGTGGCGGCCTCGGCGGTGCGGCCGATCTCCTGGTAATAGGTCACGTCGTAGATCCGGTCGGGCCTGCTGTCGGGATGCCGCCACGCGGCCTCGTGGTGGCCCGCGGGATAGATGAAGGCGTTCAGATGCAATTGCCGTTCACTCATACGAGCACACCCGTCCGATAGTCGCGATGAACCCGGTCTGCGGACCGGGCGACGGCAGTCAACCAAACGGGTGCGGTCGCGTAAACGGTTTGTGCGGGGCGTGATTCGAATTGCGCCGACCTGGCTACTTCACCACAGAATCCTGCTGATCGTAAGGATTCTCCGCCGCCGGGGTGCGGGCGAGTATTTCTGTCGGGCATCTGTCCGGCGACGGTTTCGGCCCCGTTTTCGAAGGAGTACGGCGATGAGCGAGGCATGGCAGATCGATGCCGATGTGCTGGTGATCGGCGGTGGACCGGCCGCCTGTTGGGCCGCGATCCACGCCCGTGAGGCCGGGGCCGAGGTGGTGCTGGTCGACAAGGGATACTGCGGCACCAGCGGCGCGACCGCGCCCGCGGGGACCGGCGTCTGGTACGTGGCGCCGGATCCGGCGGCGCGCGCGGCGGCCAAGGCCAGTCGCGAGGAGCTGGGCGGCTTCCTCGCCGACCACCACTGGATGGACCGAGTGCTCGACCAGACCTACGCGAATATGCACCGGCTGGCCGAGGAGGGCCGCTACCCGTTCCCGGTAGACCCGCGCACCGGCAATCCGATTCGCACCGGCGTCCAAGGCCCGGAATACATGCGCCGCATGCGGGCGTGGGTGCAGCGGCTCGGCGTGCGGATCGTCGACCACGCCCCGGCCCTGGAACTGCTGGTCGATCGGGACGGCACGGTCCGCGGCGCGGCCGGCTACCTGCTGCACGAGCACCGCGACTACCGCGTGCGCGCCGGTGCGGTGGTGCTGGCCACCGGCGGCTGCGCCTTCCTGTCACGCGCGCTCGGCACCAACGTCGACACCGGTGACGGCACACTCATGGCCGCCGAGGTGGGCGCACGCTTTTCCGGGATGGAATTCTCCAACGCCTACGGCATCGCCGCGAAGGGTTCGACCGTCACCAAGACCGCCTATTACCGCTACGCCACCTTCTTCCACGAGGACGGGAGCATTCTCGAGGGCGCCGGATCGGTGCAGGGACGGTCGGTCATCGCGCGGACCCTGTTGCAGGAGAGGGTGTTCGCGCAACTGGATCGGGCGGACCGAACCACGCAGGAGCAGATGCGACGCGGACAGCCGAACTTCTTCCTGCAATTCGATCGCCGCGGCATCGACCCGTTCACCCAGCGCTTCGAGGTGGATCTGCTGGCCGAGGGCACGGTGCGCGGCACCGGCGGGATCGAGGTGGTCAGCGACGAGTGCGCGACCTCGGTGAGCGGCTTGTACGCCGCGGGCGACGCGGCCACCCGCGAACGCATCTGCGGCGGATTCACCGGCGGCGGCAGCCACAATGCGGCATGGGCGATGTCGTCGGGCAGCTGGGCGGGACGGGGTGCGGCGCGATTCGCGCGTCGCGGTGGCCGTCCGGACGGTTTGACACGGGGCGGGCGAACGGGGTTGCGGCCCACCGGGTCCGGGCGCATCGGCGCGGACGAGGTGCTCGCCGCGGCACGCGCCGAACTGCTACCGGTGGAGAAGAATTATCTGCGCCACGGCGACCGGGTCCGTGCGGCGTTGGCCGCCCTGGACGCGGTGTGGACGGAGGCGGCCGCGGGGCTGCGGGCCACCGGCGCCGACCGCGTGCGGGCACGTGAGGCCGCCGCGATCACCGCGGTCGGCCGGCTGATGTACCGATCGGCATTGGCGCGCACGGAATCTCGCGGTATGAGCAAACGGGCCGACCATCCGGAGCTGGATCCCGCACAGCACCACCACATCCTCAGCGGCGGGCTCGACGAGGTGTGGACGGTGGCGGCGGCGCTGCGGTCGGCCGATACTCCCGCGGTCGCGGCGGTGGCCTGATGATCGAACTGGTTCACGCTCCGGCCTGCATCGCGTGCGACAAATGTGTCGATGTCTGCCCGACGAACGTCTTCGATCGTGGTGGCGACGGAATCCCGGTCATCGCACGGCAATCCGATTGCCAGACCTGCTTCATGTGTGAGGCGTACTGCCCCACCGATGCGCTGTATGTGGATCCGCAATCCACGCCGCTGCCGCCGCAACAGGAGGTCCCGCGTGAGCACATCGGCGCGTATCGGCGCAAAATCGGCTGGGGTAAGGGGCGCCGGCCAGGAAGCCTGACGGCGGTGGGGCCGGAACTTCCACCCGGCCCGGCGCCGCGGCCCTCGGGAGCGTGAGCACGAACAACTCACGCGCGGCAAGGCGAAACAGACAGGCTCGCAACGTAATTCCCGATTCGGCCGAAATGATCCGGCTGAATGCAACCGGTGGCGACGAGGGCGGCTATCGATACCGTCGGGGGATGGGTAGCAGTGCGCGACGCCGGCCGCTGAAGATCGTCACCGGAGTCAGTGGTTCGCCGAAAATCTACGATGCCGCCATCGATCCGCGGCGCTCGACGCTCGACGACGCCCTGGGTGTCGCGAAACTCGCCGAGGAACACCGCTTCGACGCCTTGTTCGCGGCGGATCTGCTGAGTTTCGGCGCGCAGGGCGCCATCGGGGCTCAGGAGCCGCTGATCTTCCTGTCGGCCCTCAGCGCGGTGACCCGGCATGTGGGCCTGATCGCCACGGTCACAACGACTTTCCACCATCCCTACAACCTGGCGCGACTGTTCGGGACGCTCGACCACATCAGCAACGGGCGCGCCGCGTGGAATGCGGTGACCTCCTCTCTGGGCGAGGAGAATTACGGCGCCGGGGACCTGCCCAGCCCGGAGGAACGCTACGCCCGCGCGACCGAAGTCCTCGAAGTCGCGAACGCGCTGTTCGACAGTTGGCAGCCGGGCGCGCTCACTGCGGACGGCCACGGCGGCGCGGTTTTGGACGCCGAGCTGGTACGCCCGATCGACTATTCCGGACGCTATTTCACCGTGCGCGGCCCCTTGAACATTCCGCCGCTGCCGCAGCGACGCCCGGTGCAGTTCCAGGCGGGGCAATCCGAGGGCGGCGTGGAATTGGGCGCCCGGTTCGCCGAGGTGGTCTTCACCTCACTGGCGACGCTCGACGACGCGCTCACCTACACGAAGAAAATCCGCACGCGCGCAGCGGATGTGGGCCGCGCCGACGGACTGCCGTACATCTTCAGCTCGCTGCACACCACCTACGGCGCCACCGAAGAGGAAGCGCGGCGGCTGGTTCGTGAACGGGCCGAGGCCACCGATTTCGAGGCGGGCCGCCACGCGCTGGCCGATATGCTGGGCGGCGAGATCGACCTGTCCGAGTTGCCGCTGGACCGGCCGATCCCGGACTCGCTGCTGCCCGATGTGCACGCGGTGAACCGGCGCCGCGGCCGCGTGGAAATCTTCACCGCCCTGGCTCGATCCGGAAAAACGTTGCGTGAGTTGATCATCGCCGCCAAGGACACCGGCCATTGGGCCGCCGCCGGCACTCCCGAACAACTCGCCGACGCGATTCAGGAACGCTACGACGCCGGCGTCCTGGACGTGATCGGCCTCGGCGGCCTCGACGACCCGCGCAACCGCGACTTCCTGCTCGAGGGCCTGCTCCCCGAACTTCGCCGCCGCGGCATCGTCGGCTCCGACTACGTGGGCGAGACGTTGCGCGACAACCTCGAACTTCCTCCGTTGCCGCCGCGAAACGCCTGACGCGCTCTTCAGAATTCGAGGACGATCCGGCCCCGGACACCGCCGGCTTCGAGCAGCTCATGCGCTCGGGCTGCGTGATCGGCGGGAAAGGTCCGGGCCACACGCAGGGTGAGTGCGCCTTCGGAGGCGAGGCGGCTCAATTCGCTCAGCGCATGTGGTTCGTCCAGATGGTCGGCGACCATCACGAGGTGGACCGAAATGCCGCGCTCCGGAGTGGCTCCGCCGCCCAGGGCCGCGGGCCGCAGGATGACGAACGCACCGCCGTCGCGCACGGCCGGCAGCACCGCATCGCCTTGGAGCGCGGTGTCGATCAGCGCGTCCACGCCGTCGGGAGCGTGGGCGCGGATGCGGGAGGCCAGGTCTTCGCCGCGCGGCACGACGACATCGGCGCCGAAATCGCGGACCAACTGCTCATCGGCCGGTTTCGCGTCGGCGATCACGGTGTAGCCGCGCGTCTTCGCCAGCTGGATCACGTAACCGCCGACGGCGCCGGCCGCACCTGTCACCGCGATGGTGCGCCCCGCGCGCGGGTCGAGCACGTCCAGGGCGAACCAGGCGGTGAGGCCGTTCATCGGAAGCGTTGCGGCGGAGACGAAGTCGCTTCTCTCGGGCAGGCGGGCCACCTGTCCCGCGGGTACCACGATCTTCTCCGCATAGGCACCGCCCCCTTCGAGTACCGGTAGCGTGATCGCGACGACCCGATCGCCACTGTGCCAGCCGGTCTCGGGGCCGGCCTCGTCGACGATGCCCGCGACGTCCCAGCCGGGGACGTACGGCGGTGTCACCTCCCGGTAGCGATCGTGCGCCATGCCGGACCGGGTCACGGTGTCGGAGGGGTTCACGGCCGCGGCCGCCACCCGGATCCGCACCTCGCCGGGACCGGCGTGCGGTTCGGGCACCTCGACGGGTTTCAGTACCTCCGGACCACCCGGCTCCTCGAATCCGATCGCCAGCATCGCACCTCCCGAGTTCGCATTCTGCTATCTCCCGGGCCAACCGCCTTCTACCGGAGATTTGTTCCGAGGGGTGCGAAGACAGCGATGCGTGCAGTACCGCAGCTGCTTTCGCGAGCCGTCGGTCGACTCAGCCGTTCACAGCCGTTCTCGCGCGAACGAGATGCGGGCCCGGAAGCGCCGGTCCGCCGGCGGGGAGGTCGGCATAGGATCGCACCAGCGCGATCCCCGAGTGGTCCTCGATGTCGGTGAATCCGGCCGACTCGAGTTCGCTCCGCATCTGCTCTTCGGTGAAGAAGCTCACCCACGGTTCGCCCACGGCCGCAACGCGTTTCCCGCGAGCCTGCTGACCCGCGTCGGGTGGGTAGGAGTAATCGAACACCAGGTCCGCACCGCCGCCCTGGCCCGCGATATAGCGCAGCGTCTCGGCGATGGCGTCGTGCTCGAGATAGACCACCACGCCGAGCCAGACGAAGACCGCGCTGCGGGCACGATCCAGTCCCGCCTGTGCCAGCGCGTCGGCGAGGTTGTCGCGGTGGAAGTCCACCGGGGTGAAGGTCATCGAGTGGGGAACATCGATTCCCGCTTCGGACAACCGATTTCGCTTCCACGCCTGCGTGTCGGGGTGGTCGACTTCGAAGAACCGCACATCCGGGTGGGGATTGCGGTAGGCGGCGGTATCCATCCCCGCGCCGAGCACGACCACCTGGCGGGTTCCACCGGCGACCGCCTCCGCGACGGTGTCGTCGGCGAAGCGACTGCGGGTGGCGAGGAACAGCCGGCGCCGCCGGGCCAGTTCCGGATCCACCCCCTTGTCGAAGGGGTTGTCGCGAGCCGCTTGTTCGCCGACGATCCGCACCGCCAGCGGATCGGTGAAGATCCGCGGTTCATCGGCGAGTTGGTGATAGGCCCGCGCCTGTGCGGTGGCCATCGCGGTTCTGCTGGGTTGCCCGACCTGCATACCGGTCACCGTACGCCCGGGTCGCGGCCTGATCATCGCGAGATCCGTCACGCGCACTTGCCGTGGGTTCGCTGGTTACCCGGTATGAAACTGGAACGCGTTATAGATTGTGGGCAGCCGAGAGTCTGGAGGAACGATGTCCGCGAACGCGTCGGCGGCGGAACTGCTCGCCACGGTGGAACGATCCCCGCAGGCGGTCGCGGTGCACGATCGTGCGGCCTGGGTGGATCTGTTCGCACCCGACGGCCGGGTCGAGGATCCGGTCGGCTCGCGCCCGCACATCGGCCGAGCGGCGATCGAACGCTTCTACGACACCTTCATCGGCCCCAACGACATCGTCTTTCATGTCGACCACGACGTCGTACGCGGTACCACGGTCTTCCGCGACCTCGTCCTCGACACCACCATGTCCACCGGTGTGACCCTGCACGTGCCGATGCACCTGCGCTACGACCTGATACGCGTCGGCGGCGAATGGAAGATCGCCCGCCTCTACGCGCACTGGGAGCTGCCGGTGATGGTCGGTCAACTGCTCGCCGCCGGCGGGCGCGGGCTCGCCGCGGCCACGAAACTCGCGCCGCAGCTGCTCGGAAACCAAGGCATCGGTGGCGCTGTGGGTTTCAGCCGCGGTTTCCTCCGGGTCGGCGCGGCAGGCAAACGCGCCGCCACCGGATTGCTGGAAGCGGCCGGTCGCGGTGACGTCGCCGGTGTGCGCGCGGTACTCAGCCCAGGCGCGGTGGTGGAATGGCCGGCCGGTTCCGATGTGGGCCATGCCGAATTCGTCAAGCGGGTGCGCGGACTCGAGGTCGGCAAGACGATCGCTGCTGGCCGATTCGTAACCGTCAGTGTGCGCACCCCGACCGAACGAGGTATCGCGGAACTGGAGGTCGACGGCCGGCGGGTGGTCGCACTGCGCGGCTTCGTCGCCGAGGACTGAACCGGTTTGCCGAGGTCGTGTTCGCCGATGAACTGCTGTTGAGGCGCTCGCGGGGGCGGAGTGGCGGCTCGATTGCGGCACTACCGATCTCCTCGGCGTACCGGTGCGTAGCGGAGAGCGTCTGCGTTTCGCGACCGGCGGCGTGATCGGCAATGCCCTCGTGCTGGCCTTCCTCACGTCCGGTCCGGAGCTCGCCCGATGAAACGTCCCGACACGACCCAGGTGCTCGCAGCCCTTCGGCCGCTGCGCATTCCCTTGATCCTGCTCGCGCTGTACCTCGCCCTGCACACGGTGATGACGGCGCTCTCGGTCCGGCACGGTTACGGCTCTCCGGACGGGCTGGGTTTGGGCTCGCTGGCGGTGGCCGCGGCGGTCGTCGTCCTCCGAGTGGCCCTGCTGATCGTCGGGCCGGCTGTTCTCGCCTTCCGGCTGGTGGTGTGCGTGCTGGCTCAGTTCATCGCAAAGCCTTCGGTGGAGAAGGTGAACCCCTTTCCGGAGGCATCGTCTCGGCACGACACGCCGGAGTCTCGGGCGGTACAGGTGAAGCCATCGGCCGACAGGGATGTGTTGTAAGGCAACACTTTTGCCCCGTCCGGCGTCTGCCGGAACACCGCTTGCCCCAGTACCGCGAAGCGGGGGTCGCTGCCCCGCTCGATCATGATCGTGTCGGGCGGGACCTGTTTGTGGGAGTGGTGGCTCTCCACCGTCGGAGCGCCTTTCACGCCGATTCCCGCGCCGGTGTTCGTCGCGGGCTGGCATCCGGCCATATGTGGGTCACCGCTGATGACGATCGCGCAATGCCATCGCCCGGCCGGAGTGGTGAAGTAGTAACCATCGATCCCGCCGGAGGTGGCGAAGTACGACCGGGCATCGGCCACCGCCACGCCGGGCATCGCCATATTCGACAGCGTGGCCGATGTTCCTGCGGGCGAGGCTGTCCCGACACTCCGCACGTCGGAGACCGCCTCGTTGTCGCCGACCGTCTCACCGGCCGAACCACCGCAGCCGACAACGCCCATCGTCAGCAAGCAGATCGACATCGTGACGAACGGTGAAAGAACTGCACGCCTGTTCATCGCACGCTTTCCGAAACCGTCACGGTCTCATCAGGTTCGAGTGGTCGGCCGACTTGCCGCAGAACGGCTACCGATTTTCGCGGGGCTGGACGGCGTCCACAATAAGCTGTTCGACCGACAGCCGTGCAGGTCTTCCGTATTGTTCGGTTCGCCGCGCGGAGTGTCGGACGGCGCGCCGGTAAAGCCTGTTCTCGGGAAAGCCGCTCCAGCAGTGGCGTCACAGCGCGAATTTCTCTGGGCATCACCGCAAGTCCGCAACGCGTCGCCGCGGTGGGTTGTACCGCGCGATAATGCTCGGCTTCCGCCGCGGTGAGTGTGCGCCTCAATTCCGAGAGCAGCACGCGCTCGACGAGAAAATTCTGCTCGAGTATTCGGCGCTCGGGCGCCTTCTCATGAGTCGATGTAGTGCATGCGCCCGGCCGTACGCTCTGCGACCCGAATCACCAAGGTCACCAGACCTGGAAGGTCACCAGACCTGGAAACTCGGGGCTGTCTGGCTCTCCCAGGGCTTCTTACGCTTCGAAGTGTCTCCAGGGCCGCAGTCGGCCCTGACACTCATCGATACGGAGAAGTCCCATGAGCAAGCGATTCGCCGCCGCCGCATTGACCACTGCCGCCCTGGCGCTGCCGCTCGCGGCCGCACCGTCGGCCTCCGCGGACACGACCGGCACGGGTTCGGCCTCGGGCTCGGCGAATGCCCTGAGCAATCTGATCTGTGAATTCCGGGACTACCTCGGAATGGGCGGATGTGTCTACCACATGCCGTGAAACCGCCCTGCTCGCAGGGAAATTCGTGTGGATCGCCTGCCGTTCCGCGGGCATCGGCCTGGCCGTCGACGATCCGCGCGCCGAGGATCCGGCGCAGTGGAAGAGACTCAACCTGCTGGGCTTCGCCCTGATGGACGCCCGCGACGCTGTGCGGCAGTAAGGCCGAGCGAAAAAATCCAGCGTCGGGCTTGACCTTGACCCAGGGGCAAGGTTCGACGATGGCCCGCATGAACGACAACGCACTGCACACCATCGCCGACCGCGTCCGCTCGCAGGTGGTCGCCTTCTGCGAATCCGACAAGCTCCCCGGCTACGTCGCCGGTGTCTTTCACGCGGGCGAACAGATTCTCGTCTCGCACGGCACCGCGAACCTCGCCACCGGCGCCCCGATGCGCGAGGACACCGGGTTCCTCTTCGGTTCCGTCACCAAGGTGCTCACCACCACGCTCGTACTGCAACAGGTCGAACGCGGACTGCTGAAACTCGATGCGCCGGTGGTGGACTACCTGCCCGAATTCGCGCTCGCGGAACCGGGCGCCGCGGACGAAATACTGGTCCGGCACCTGATCTCACACACCAACGGTATCGACGCGGACCTGTTCTTCCCCGATGCCGAGGGCCGCGACGCGCTGCAACACTACCTCGAGGGCCTCGCGCAGTGCGGCGCCCTGTTCGCACCCGGCGAGCAGCTCAGCTACTCCAACGGCGGCATGATCGTGGCGGGCCGCCTGCTCGAGGTGGTCACCGGAACGCCCTACCCGGACCTGCTGCAGCGGGAGTTGTTCGACCCGGTCGGCATGACGACGTCGAGTGCCTCTGCGCGACAAGCGATTCTGCGCAGCACGGCGGTCGGCCACTTCATCGATCCCGTCACCGGGAGCGTCGAGCCGACCGGCATGTTCATGCTCCCCGACACCTGGGGACCGGCCGGCGGCACCCCGATCGGCACGGTCGCCGACCTGCTGGCGTTCGGACGCACCCACCTCGCCGCTGGCGTCGCGCCCACCGGCGTTCGGATCCTGTCCGCGGAATCGACGGCGACGATGCAACGAGTCGCCCACGATATGCGCACTCCGAACGTTCCCCCGATGGGGCTCGGCTGGGTGCGGTATCCGTTCGGCGACACCACGGTGCTGGCGATGTCGGGCGCCTCACCGGGCGGGGTGTCCATTCTGTGTGTGGTCCCCGAACACGACCTGGTCTTCACCGCCTTCGGCAACACCTCCGGAGCGATCGTGCTGCACGACCGGCTGCTGCGGTGGCTGCTGATCGAACATCTGGGCATCGAAATCCCCGCGCTCATCGATGAATTCGATGCGGAGTTCGACCTCACCCCGTACGCCGGCACCTACCGGTCGGGCCAGCTCCGCGTCGATGTCGACATCGTCGACGGGCAGCTCGAGGAGCGCGTGACCTACGAACCCGACGACGCGACGCAGGAACGCATCTTCACCGCATTCGCCGGGGGCGGGACGTCGGCACCGCCGCAACGCTATGTTCCGGTCCGGCCCGGTCTGTTCGCGCCCGTGGGCTATCCGCCGGAAATCTTCGACGGGTATCTGCGGTTGCTGCTGGTCTCGTATCACGACATTCGCGACGGCCGTGCCCGTTTCCGCAATGCCGGCGGCCGCCTGACCCGGCGTTCCTGACCGCCCCGGCGCGCGGAAGGATGTCCCTATGCTCACGATCGGACAGCTCGCGGACTATGCGGGCGTGACCGTCAAGGCCGTGCGCCACTATCACCAGCGCGGTCTGCTCGCCGAACCCGACCGCGACGCCTCGGGCTATCGTCGCTACACCGCGCAGCACGCGATCGACCTGGTCAAGATCAGGACACTGGCCCACGCCGGGGTGCCGCTGGCCCGTGTCAAGGATCTGCTCGACGCCGACTCCCGCGCCCTCGCGGCGGCCCTCACCGAGATCGACCACGACCTCGAACAACGTATCGAGCAGTTGCGGCGCACCCGGGAACAACTCATGCAGCTGCGCGGCGGAGACCGCCTCTACGTCTCCGCCGACGTCGCCGATCATCTCGACGAACTGCGCGAACTCGGCGTCAGCGAGCGGCAGATTCAGCTGGAACGGGACGGTTGGATCCTCATGCAGACCGCCTCACCCGCAGCGGCCGCCGCGTGGATCGCCGAAAAGCGCGAACTGCTCACCGATCCCGAATTCCGCGCCATCTATCTCGACTACGACGCCGTCTACGATTGCTCCCCGAAGGATCCGCGGCTACCAGAGTTGGCGGCGCGGACGCGAGAGTGGTTCGGGCGCAGGGATAATGGATCGAGCGACGTGCCGGATCACGATGCGACCATCGCCCGCCTGGCGGTCCAGTCGCAGCCCGGCGCGTCGTCTCCGGCGTGGGACCGGCTCGCCGAGCTGATGCGGGAGCCCAGCGAGGAGCGGTAACGCTCGCCGCCGAGCAGCTACCCGCACGCAACAAGCTACCGCGCTGGCTGTTTTGTCAAAAACATTGAAGTACAACGGTTTCCGCTAGGGTGTCCGCCGTGCCCATACAACGAATGGCAGGCAATCTCGCAGGACATCGGACAGGACACGCAACATCTCGCGCGGGGGACGCATGCTGAACGACGCAAACGCGGTGCACCACAGCGGCCGGGCGTCCGGCCATGGTTCTCCGGCGCGCTCCGCGGAACCACAGTTCCGGCTCGATTCCTCCGACTTCGCGGCGGACCCGCACGGCGCCTACGAATCCATGCGCCGGCGTGGGCCGCTGGTACCGATCGAGCTGGCACCCGGGGTGCCGGCCACTCTGGTGATCGGATATCAAGCGGCACTGCAGATTCTGAACGACGAGGCTCGTTTTCCCGCCGATCCGCGCCGGTGGGAGAAGAACGCTCCGCCGGACTGCCCGGTGACGCCGATGCTCGGCTATCGGCAGAACGCCCTGCGCACCGCGGGCGCGGAACACGCCCGTTACCGGCGCACGATCACCGACGCGCTGGACACCGTCAATCTGCACAAGGTCCACGGCGCGGTCGCACGCGCCGCCGACGCTCTCGTCAACTCCTTCTGCGAGCGCGGCACCGCCGATCTCCGGATGGATTACGCCTTCCCACTGACCTTTCGGGTTCTCAGCGAGCTGATGGGCTTCCCCGACGACGCCGCATCGGCGGCCTACCAGGGGATGGCCGCGATGCTGGACGGGGTCGGCGCCGAAGAAGGTCAGCAGCGGTTCATCGAGGCGCTGCTCGGGGTGGTCGAGCAGAAGCGCGAGCGCCCCGGTGACGATCTCACCTCGCGACTGCTGACCCACCCGGAGGGCCTGGACCCGATGGAGATGGTGAACCAGGCCGCGTTGCTGTTCTCGGCGGGCACGGAGCCGACCTGCAATCTGATCCTGAATACCTTGCTGCTGTTGATGGCCGACGAAGAGTACGGCGGCAACGTGCTCAGCGGTGCCATGGATACCCGCGATGCCATCGACGAGGTCCTGTTCGCGGATCCGCCGCTGGCCAATTTCTGCATGACGTATCCGAGACAGCCGCAACTCATCGGCGACGTGTGGTTGCCGGCCGATCAGCCGGTGGTCGTCAGCTTGGCGGCATGCAACACCGACCCGCACATCGTCGGCGGCGACCGGCGGGGAAACCGGTCTCATCTGGCGTGGGGAGTCGGCCCGCACTCGTGCCCGGCGCAGCCGCTCGCGCAGACGATCGCGCGGCAGGCCATCGATCTGCTGCTCGATGCGCTTCCGGATATTCGCCCGGAAGTTCCTGCGCAGCAACTAACTTGGAGGACCGGGCAGTTTCACCGCGCCTTGGCAGCCCTGCCGGTGGTGTTTCCCGCATGCCCGCCGATGCGTCTCACCTGATGGAGGGTCTCCGATGACAGATACGCAGCCGCTGGTGCTGGATCCCAGTGCCGCCGACATCCAGGGCGAGCTGGCCCGCATTCGCGCTCGCGGCCCGGTGACCGAGGTGGTGCTTCCCGGCGGTGTGCCGGCCTGGTCGGTCACCGACGCCGCCGTGCTCCGGCAGCTGCTCACCGATCCGCGCGTTTCCAAGGACGCTCACCAGCACTGGCCGCGGTTCATCGACGGCGAGATCGGGCCCGACTGGGTGATGTTTCCGTGGGTGGCGGCGAGAAATATGCTCACCACCTACGGCGAGCAGCATCAACGGCTGCGCAAACTCGTCGCGCCGGCGTTCACGAACAAACGCACGCAGGCGCTCCGGCCGCGGATCGACGCGTTCGTCACCGAATTGCTCGACGAGTTGTCCGCTGTTCCCGATGGCGAAACCGTCGATCTGCGTGCGGGTTTCGCCACCGAGTTGCCGATTCGCGTCATCGGTGAGCTGATGGGAGTTCCGGCCGGGATGGATGAGCAACTGCGCATCCACGCGGACGGCATTCTCGACACCAGTCTCGATCCCGCCGAAGTAGGTGCGCATTTCGGCGCGCTGTTCGTCCTCATGGACCAGCTTCTGCAGTACAAGCGGGACAATCCCGGCGACGACCTCACGACCGTGCTGATGAACGCCCACGACGACGCGGACGGGTCGCGGCTCGACGAGCAGGAGTTGCGCGATACGCTGCTGCTGATCATCACGGCCGGGCATGAGACCACCGCGAATCTGTTGGACCACAGCATCATTGGTCTCCTTACTCATCCCGAACAACGGAAGGCGGCCATCGCGGAACAAACGCCGTGGTCCGAGGTGATCGAAGAAGGACTTCGATGGAACGCCCCGCTGGCGCATATGCCGATGCGTTTCGCGGTGGAGGACATCGACATCGCCGGAAATTCCGATTTTCCGGGTGTGCGGATCAACCGGGGTGACGTGATCATCGCGTCCTTGGCGGGTGCGGGCCGGGATCGAAAAGTGCACGGCGACAATGCCGATGTGTTCGATGCCGGGCGGCGGTCGAAGGAACACCTCGCGTTCGGGTACGGGGTGCATCATTGTCTGGGGGCGCCGCTGGCGCGGTTGGAGGCGGCGATAGCGCTTCCTGCATTGTTCTCGCGCTTTCCCGAATTGGAACTCGCGGTGGATGCTGCGGAGCTGAAGCCGATTCCGAGCATTGTCACCAATGGGCATCGCGAAATTCCGGTCTACCGGACGGCGCGCGAATTCTGATCGGAGCCGAAGGATGGCCTCGACCCATGCGGGACGGGGCCATCTTTTATGCGAGCCGACGCGCAGGTGGGTTGTGGCGATCATCGCGGCCGCGCCGGCCGGTGAGCGACCCATGCGGACCCGCTGGCCCAAAGACTCGCCGATGCGCGCACGGCGTGTGATCACCTGACCTACGGTGAGCTCGACACCCGATCCTCCGACGGCATCACCCCACGGGTGGAACCCGCGTGCGTCCTTCTCGGCGGCGATATCTACGTTTTTCCTACGGCCGGTGTGCGGAACGCGCGCCGATACGCGCCCGGCGTGGTGCCGACCTGGTCGCGGAAGCGGCGACGCAGATTGACCGCCGAGCCCAGCCCCACCCGGACCGCGATGGCGTCGACCGGTAAGTCCGTGTCCTCCAACAGAACTCGCGCCCGCGCCACCCGACGCTCCAGCAGCCACCCACCCGGACTGGTGCCTACCTGGTCGGCGAACCGGCGCGCCAGCGTACGCGGCGAGACGTTGAGCTGCGCGGCCATATCGGCCACCGACAACGATGTCTCGAGCCGCGCCTCGGCCCACTTCAACAGACCGTCGAATCCGTCCTCGACCGGCGACGGCGGCGCGTACTGAACCTGACCGCCGTCCCGATGCGGTGGCATGACCATGTGCCGCGCGATGAGTGCGGCATGCGCGGCCCCGTGATCCGTGCGAACCAGGTGCAGGCACAGGTCGATTCCCGCACCCGCTCCCGCACTCGTGGCCACATCGCCGTGGTCGACATACAGCCGATCCGGCTCCACCCGAACCTGCGGAAACTCCCGCGCCAATTGCCCTGCCCGAGCCCAATGGGTCGTGGCCGAACGCCCGTCCAACAGCCCGGTCCGCGCCAACGCGAACACCCCGGAACAGATGGTGACCAGCCGCGCCCCGCGGTCGTGCGCCCGGACCAGCGCCTGCCGCACGGGTCCCGACAGCGGCGTCTCCACCGGCAGCCACCCCGGAATGATCACGGTGTCCGCGGAGTCCAGCGCCGCCAACCCCCGCGTCACCGATATCGCATAACCCGCGGTCGTAGGCACCGCCCCCGGCGCCTCCGTGCACACCTCGAACTCATAGTACTGCGGCACGCCGTCCCGCTGTGTACCGAAAACCTCGACAGCGCAACCGAGTTCGAACGTCGACTGCACCGGCCGCACCAACGCCACCACACGATGCATGGCAAGAATGTACCCCTCAACGTCATCTCAGACACTGTCCGGGTATCGCCGCATCCGGCACCGTGACAGATATGAACCCCGAAATCCTCACCCAGCCCGGCTACACCTGGACCACCGTCGCCGACGCTCCGAGCCGCGAACTCTTCCCCGGCATCCGCCTACGCCAACTGTGGAAGGGCGACAACGGCGCCCACGCCCACGTCCTGGAGATGGACCCCGGCACCTCCTGGCCCCGCCGCGACGTGCACGAACCCGGGCCCGAGGAGGTCTACGTCCTGACCGGCACCTTCAACGACGGCGCCCGGGACTATCCGGCCGGCACCTTCATCCATGCCCCGGCGGGAAGCTGGCACGTTCCGGCAAGTGAGACGGGGTGCACGCTCTTCCTCTTCTATCCCGAGGGGTAGTCAGGCAACTCAGGAGCCGAATCCTGGCGGTCTGTCGCCGCTGCGGTTGGGGTCGGCCAGCCTGGATGGTGCTTACGCCCCGAGGCCGTCACACGACTCGGAGTTCTGGGTCGGAGCAGGGGATACTGATCGGGAACGGGTGATCGATGGTCACCGCACCCACGGCGGTGGCGGACCAGGCGCCGGCCAGGATGTAGTTGGCGGTGCAGCACCGTCATGGCCGGGCCGGAGGAACACGTCGGTTTCGATGCTCATCCGCCGGCTCTGCTTGGTTCTATCAATATGTGCCAGAACGCGTTTCGCAGGCTCGTGGCCTACGAAACGCATGGCAATTCCTAGCCGGTCGACATGATCGCGACTATGCGCGGCGGGGCCGCTATGCGGTCGGAGCGATGAGGCCGCCGTGCTTTACGGCTGCGTTGAAGGCATCCCAGTCCGCCGGAGCGAAGGCGAGCGCGGGCCCTGTCGGGTTCTTCGAGTCGCGCACACCGACCGTGCCGCAGACTTGGCAGATCGCGTCGACGTCCCACAGCCGGATCCGGTCGGCGGTGCCGGTCTCGAGCCGCTGGACCGTGGTGGCACCGCGTTCGATGCGGCGCGCGAGCTCCGCGATCGTCAGGCCGGATCCCTGACGGAGCTCCCGTAGATACCGGCCGAGCTGACGGCGGGGGAGCGTCGAACTGATATCCACCATGGCGAGCTGCCTCCTTTGGATGCGGTGGTCCGGGGTTGTGGATGGACGCCGCGGGGTTCTGGGACGACGAGCTTGGACTTCTGATGAATCCCAGCGGATTATCCACACTTGCTTGTCCGTTCACGACGAATTCGCTGTGCTGGGACTGCATCTGGGGCGGGGCGTGCTGAACAGCCTTCGGCCCCTCCCATCGAACCAAGGCATCGCCAGTGATGACAGCAGATCGAGTGGAACGGCCTGGGCAGGCAAACCCGTTGGCGCGCATACGCGGAGAGGATCACGCGGCAGTTGGTGAGCGTATCACCGAGGCCGAGGGGTTGCGTGCGGTATGGCGATCGACCCGGGACCCACGGGGCCGCATCGAGATATCGGCCGTATTCGACACCGGCGCAACTCCGGAACAGATCCGGCGGTTCGCGCCCGGTACGGCCCTGGCTCAGGCGCGTGAACTGCATCCGAAGTGGAACCGATCCGAAGAACCTGTCGTCGCATCCTCGCCTGATCACGGCGCGGAAGCCGCTCCGATGGAGGACCCTCGGCACCGTCTTCCTGGCCGTGTCAGGCGAGCCCCTGTTCGGAAATCCATCGCGAAGGAACAGGGCTTGGGCTGGATTCCTACCGGGGAAGCGAAGGCCTTGCGGGATGTTGCCGGTGCGCTGGCGGTGATGTCGGTGGCGCGCAGCAAGGCTGTCGGATTGTTACGCACCGAGATATCGGGGTCCGACACAGCTCGGCACGATATCGAAATCCAATGTCTTGCTCACCATCTCGGGTTTCGCTGGCTCTGCACACTGCCCCCGCCGGCGGGTGCCCGCGATCCAATCGGCGACATCCTCGCGATCGCGGCGGGGATGGACGCGTCGGCCGTCCTCGTCTACGACCTGGCCCACGTCGACGATCGGCCCGAACGTGTGAGTGCCGACTTCGATCTGGCCACCGTCGCACCGCCCCGGTTGTGGCTCGCCGGAACGACGGAACCGTATGCCGTGGAACCACCACCGTTGAACGACTGCACCTGGGAGCCCACTCACCTCGAACGAGATTGCGCTCGCCGATTGTGGGAGATCCACCGTGATTGTTTCCCCGGCTGCCTGGCCGGGCTCGCGGCGAGCGCAGCGCTGTCGGCACTGGACGAGGTGGACTGATTCGACGCGATCAGAGGGCGCGCGAAGCTCTCGATGCGGCAGCAGCGTCGGTCAGGACCCGGTCAGGTTCGCGATGACTCGGACTGACCCGTCGCTGTGGGTGAATTATTCGTGCAAACTCGCCTTGATTACGCGGAAAACTCACTCATCGGCCGAGGTTTGCACGAAAAATTCAGCCCACATCGTTCGCCGTCGTGCGCACCCGAATAGGGCCGCCGCAGGGTTCGCGCCTTCTGCTCACAGGATGCCTGTCCGTTTTACGAAAACGCTAGCTGGAGGGCTGCCGCAGCCCCTATTCTCACCAAGCACGAGGTGACGCTGTCGGCTGACGGCGAATCCCCTGCCGCGCTTGTTGGTTCATTCTCTGGAGTCACCCCCTTTGTCAACCCCACCTTCCGACCTGGCTGCGGCCCCCGGCTGCCCTGTTCATCAGGCCGGTACCCCCTTCGACACCGACGGCCCCCGAATCGTGCTGGACACACCGGCATTCGTCGCCGATCCCCATCGTGCCTATGAGGCGATGCGCCGCCGCTTCGGCTCCATCGTGCCGATCGAGCTGGCGCCCGGCGTGCCCGCGACGCTGGTCATCGGCTATCACACCGCGTTGCAGATCCTCAACGATCCCGACCACTTCCCGGCCGACCCGCGGGCGTGGGAGCGAACCGTTCCCGCGGATTGCCCGGTGCGGCCGATCATGGAGTGGTATCCGAACGTGATCCGCAGCGCGGGCAGTGCGCATGCGCGGTATCGGCAGGCGTTCACGGCGGCCTTCGACCGGGTCGACCTGCACGAATTGCACACCACCGTCGAGAAGATCGCCATCCCGCTGATCAACGAGTTCTGCGAGTCGGGTTCGGCGGATCTGGTGTCGCAATACGCATTTCCGCTGGCGTTCGAGGTGCTGAACCGTATGGTCGGCTGTTCGGCGGATCTGGGCCGGCGCGTGGCCACCGGGATGGCGGCGATCTTCGACACGGTGAACGCCGCATGGGGGATGGACCATATGAGTCAGGCGCTGATGGAGCAGGTGCAGCTGCGCCGCGCCGCGCCCGCCGACGACGTCACCTCGCATCTGGCCCACCATCCGGCCAAGCTCAACGACGAGGAGATGGTTCGCAACCTGATCGTCTTCTACGGCGGAGGCATCGAACCGCAGCAGAATCTGATCTCCAACACCCTGCTGCTGATGATCACCGACGAGCGTTTCGGCGGCGACATCCTCGCGGGCAGCCTGTCGACGCGCGATGCGCTCGACGAAGTGCTGTTCACCGATCCGCCGCTGGCCAACTTCTGCATGACCTATCCTCGCCAGCCGATTCTGATCGACACCACCTGGCTGCCTGCCAATCAACCGGTCATTATCAGTCTGGCTGCGTGCAACAACGATCCGGAGATCGCGGGCGGCGATCGCACCGGTAACCGCTCGCATCTGGCCTGGGGGGCGGGCCCGCATGCGTGTCCGGCGCGTTCGGTGGCGTATCTGGTGGTGCAGGATGCGATCGATCAGCTGCTCGACGCGCTGCCGGAAATCCGCCTCGCTGTCGATCCGAGTGAGATCAGTTGGCGGCCTGGGCCGTTCCATCGCTCGATGACGGCACTGCCGGTCACGTTCCCGCCGTCGCCTCGGCTGCATCTGGTCTAGGTGAGGCGGTAGGCGGTGTAGCGGACCGTGGTCGCTTCCCGAATCGCCGATGCGACGAAGAGGGACTGTTCCAGTCCAGCGAGCTGCGGATTCGACGTCTCCAACCGCACGGCCAGACGGAAATAGTAGTCCGACGGGTCGACCGGATCGCCGCGCAACAATGCGTCCAGCACCTCCGGCGCTCCGCTGCGGATGCCGGAGGTCCGGAGGTAGATGTGGGCGCCGTCCGCGGTGCGCGCCGAGTAACGGGTGTCGATCTCGATGGCGCCGTCCGGGCGGATCACTTGCCAGTCCGCACCACCGGGAAGGATGTCGGCCTCGAACAGGCCGCTGATCCGGCCGCCGACGATCGGTACGACGCGGCGGTGGCCGGCGCGGGTCACGCCGTGGTCCTCCGGCGGGCCCAGGCGTGCCTCCACTCGGAACGCCACCTCCAAGCCGGGCACTGCCGGGGCGCTCACGATGACCACACCGGCAGTTCGATCCGCGACGGAGACACTGCGGCGTGTGAAATCTCTTGTGTTGCAGAGTGAATGGTGGCCGCGGTGGCGGCCGGCTCGCCCGATCCGGGATTGCGCGCGTATCGCGGATGGGCGCCGGAACTGATCTGCACGCTGATGCGGTGGCCGGCTGCGAACCGGTGGAAGGTGGGCCACAGCCGCACCTCGATGTCGCGGAAACCGTCCGCGTCCGGTGCCGGGTCCGTATCGGTCGTGGCGATGCTGCCGATGCGGCGGATACCGTCGCATACGGTCATCGATCGCCCGTCCGGGTGGAGATCGCAGATCCGGACGAAGATGTCGGCGCTGGGTTGCGACGATCGAAAGCTGATGCGCGCCAACGGTTCTCCGGCAACGGTGACGGGGGTGGTAAGCGGCTCACCACGGAATACGATGACGTCGCCGCGGCGCTCGTGTGCGGCGTTGTCGAGCGGGTTCGAGGTCGGGCCGAGGCTGGGGCCGCCGACGGCGGGTGTGGGATCGGCGGGGTCGTAGACGTAGCCGGTGATGCCGCCTTCCGGGCGATCCGGGCCGAGCTTGCGTGAGGCGTGCAGGTACAGCGTTTCGCTCGCCGTGCCGGACGGCGGCCAGGTTTGCAGGTCGTGCCATTGTTCGGCGCCGGTGAGATAGGCGCGCACCGGTGCTACCCGCTTGCTCGGAGCATCGGCGAAATGCTCTTTCAAGAATTCCACCGTCTCGGCGACCGTCGGTGCGCCCATATCTCGGGTGAGATGCCCCCACGGGCCGACAGTCAGGCGCGGTGGTCGTCCCGCTTCGGCGAGCTGTGCGTAGTTGCGCAGCTGCCACGGCAGGAAGATGTCGTACCAGCCGGTGATCATGTACACCGGCGCGGTGACATCGGGGACCGAGGCGGTATGCGACTGCTGAGTCCAATACTCGTCGGTGAGCCGTTCGTGACCGACCCAGTCCTGGTACCAGTGCACCGTGCGACCGTTCGCGGCGACATCACCGCCGGACAGCGGGAGCACGTCGAATGCCTTGCGCAGCTTGCGATCCGGGCGCAGCTGACCCAGCACCAGGGCGAGCAGTTCACGGTGGATCATCCGGTCCATCATCTGCGTCCAGCCGAGCGCGTTGCGCAGTGCGAAGGCCGCGTTGTCCCAGGTGATGGCCCCGAAATCGGGCATCGTCACGACCAGGCAGAGGGCATCGGGCGCGATGTCCGGATCCTCCTTCTGCAGCTTTCCCGCCACTGCCCACTGGGTGAAGCCCATATAGCTGGCTCCGAAGGTGACCACCGGCCCTGTGCACCAGTCTTGTTCGCGAACCCAGCGGTGGGTCGCGATACCGTCGCGCTGCTCATCGATCTGCGGGGTGAACACACCGCGGGAACCCCAGGTGCCGCGGCAGCTCTGGAACAGCACGGGAAAACCTTCGCGGGCCAGGGCGCGGGCATGGCCGGCGACGGGTCCGCGGCGCCCGTACGGGCCACGGATCACGATTGTGGGCAGCTTCGGATCGGGGTTGCCGATCGGCGTGATCAGATCGGCGAGCAACTCGACACCGTCGTCCATCGGGACGCGCAGGTTCTTGCGGACGGCGATGTCGTGCGGGCCGGGAACCAGTCCCTTGATGATCCGCGCTTGAATCCACCGCGAAAGGCGCTGGCGGGGCGTGCTCATTCGGTTTCCTCCGTGGTCTGGAGTCGTTGGAGAGCCTCGCGCAGGCGTTCGAGCGCGGGGAGTGCGGTGGCCAGCGCGGCGCGGTCCTCGGGATCGAGAGTCGCCGCCGCGGCGTTGATGAGAGCGCCGCTGGCCTGGTCGAAGCGAGCGAACAGATTGTGGGCCCGCGCGGTCGTCGCGATTTCGACATGGCGGCGGTCGCCGGGCCGGGGGCGGCGTTCGACCAAGCCGCTGGCCTCCATCGCGGTGAGCAGATTGCTGACCGTGGGGCGGCTCAGCCCGAGTCGTTCGGCCAGTTCGCTCGAGGTGCTGACGGTGCCGGGCGGCAGGGCGCGCACGATTTCGATCTGCGCATCCGGGATGTCCGGGAGATGTTCGGCGGCACGGGCGGCGGAGAGCAAGCTTCGGCGCAGCGGTGAGATGACCGATGCCAGCCGGGCGGGATCGAGGTCGGTCACGAGACGTCCCCCTCGTTGAATGGTGGGGTCAGCGAAGGCCGGTGGTTGAGGGTGTCGCGATCGAACCCGGCGGCCTTCTTGTAGCCGGTGGCGATGGCGGCCAACTCCTTCGGCGAGATGACGTCGTGAATGTGCGCGAACCCGTTCGGCGCGCGTTCGTGGGCGAGAACCATGACCTGCTCGGGGCCCTGCTTTCGGTTGCTGTGCACCAGGGCAGTCGTGGCCGGGCGTCGATCCTGCTCATAGGCGGCGAGAGCTGCGTCGGGGGTGTGCGCGGTGGCCAGGTGGAACGCGAGGGTTCGGGCATCGAGGATGGCTTGTGAGGCCCCGTTCGAACCATTCGGGTACATCGGATGTGCCGCGTCGCCGAGCAGCGTCGTGCGCCCGTATGTCCAGCGGTCGAGCGGGTCGCGGTCGACCATCGGATATTCGAGGATTTCGTCTGCGGTACTCAGTAATTCGGGTACTTCCAGCCACGGGAAGCGCCAGTCTCGGAACAGATCCACTATCTGCGCCGGTGCGACCGCGCGATTCCAATCGGCATTCTGTTCGCCGAATCCGACTGTCCGGCGCTCGGCGATGAAATTGATCGCGTCGCGGATCGGATATGCCACGAACTTCTGCTCGGCGCCACCGGCCATGATCATGGTGCGACCGTCGAGGAAACCGGGCAGCTTCGCTGTCCCGCGCCACAGCGTCAGTCCGTTCCAGACGGGTGGGCCTTCGTCCGGCTGGTGCTGGTGGCGGAGGGCCGAATGGATGCCGTCGGCGCCGATTATCAGATCGGCATTTACAGTGGATTCGCCTGTGGCCGTGGCGAAGTGGGCGCGACCGTCGGAGTCCGCGGCGAGTAGGCGATGTCCGGTGCGGACGGTTCGCGCGCCCAGCCTTTCACGCACGGCGTCGAGCAACGCCATCTGCAGTCTGCCGCGATGCACCGACAGTTGCGGCCAGTGGTATCCGGCTTCGAGGCCGCGCGGCTCGCACCAGATCTCCTGTCCGAACCGGTTGTAGTAGGCCAGTTTTCGCGGCGCCACGGCCAGCGTGGCCAACCGCTCGCCCAGGCCGAGTTCGGTCAGCTCACGCACGGCATGCGGGAGCAGATTGATCCCCACGCCGAGCGGCCGCAACACATCGGCGCGCTCGTACACGGCCACATCCCGGAACCCGGCCGCATGCAGGCTCAGGGCCGCGGCCAGGCCACCGATGCCGGCGCCGACGATCACGATCCTCATGGGCGGACAGTTTTGCAACAAAACTATTCCTGGTCAATGGGTGGGTCTTCTGCGGTGCGCCCGGCGTCCTCTTCTCTTGTGATGATCAATAAGTGGAACCGAGTGGCCGTCGAGTGCGTCCTAGACTCCAGGAGGACGTGTGCGCGGGGATCAACGGGAGGCATCGGTGATACGTAAGGCGGCTACGGCTGTGCTGGCGGCTGCGGCGGTGTTGGTGGGGGCCGGGTGTTCCTCGTCGACTTCGGGGACGGCCTCGCCGGAGACGAGTGATCCGAAGGTGGCGACTGCGGCGTTGTGGGACCCGTGCACGCAGGTAACGGATGACGTGCTGCGACAGGCGGGGATGGACCCGGCTACCCGCGCTGTCAACATAGGTGGCGTTCCTGTCGACGGATGGAAGCTGTGCTCCTGGCACGACAATCCGGACTATTACTACACACTCGGAGTCTGGTCTTCGATCTTCACGATCGACGATTTGAAGAAGAAGTCGGACAACATCGACTTCCAGGAAGTCACGGTCGCCGGGAGGAAAGGCTTCCAGTACCGAACCGCATCGGATAAGAACGGTACGAACTGCTACGTGGCCTTCCCTGGAAGCCGAGGGACCTTCGAAGTGTCCATGTACAACATGAGCTCACGTGCCGCAGAGCCGCCGTGCAGCCACGCGATCAGCGCCGCCTCTGCACTCGTGCCGCTGTTTCCGTCCTGATAGGGGAGATCATGGGGCAGAACGAAGACGTGACGCTGTGGAAGTATCTCGCGGGCGAGTCACAGGCTGGTCGACTGGACCTCGACCCGTCGGTCTCCCGCGATTGTTTGAAAGCCTGCGAAGATCAACTGCAGGTGTACAAGGAATGCAAGGCCATGTTGCTGCAGATGTCCAACGTCACCGGCCTGGGTGATTTTCCGGCAGCAGACCAATTGTCAAAGATGTTAGGTGCCAAGGCTGTCGGCGGCGAGGGGGACTTCGACTCGGCCTTCGATCAACACATCCAGGTGCTGGAGTTGATTCGCGACACCATCAAGCACTCCGTCGACCGCCTCGTCGACCACGACCAGCAGAACGCCGGCACCATCGCCGGCTCCGGAAACCACTGATCGGGGGAGCACATGGTACTTCCACTCGTCCCGCTGGTTGCTGCCCTCTGGGAGCAGCACAAGGGCGGCCCGCCCGACTCGTTCGCGAATGCGCAGGGCGATCAGAGCCCGGACGCGACGGCGGCGCGCAACCGGATCAACCAGATCGTCAACGGCGGATTCGGAGGGCAGTACCAGAACCCGCAGGTCGGGCCGGACGCATACAAGAACCCGCAGAATATCGACAATCTGTACGACCGTATTCAGAAGATGCAGCCCAGCACGGTGGTGACGTTGCACAACTTCTGGGAGGGGCTGCGGAACAAAATCGAGAACGGGCACAACACTTTCGGGCCGCAGATTCAGAAGGCCATTCAGGAGAAGTGGCAGGGCGCGGCGGCTCAGAAGACCGCCGAGGGCATCAAGAGTTTCACGGACAAAGAGAAAGATCTGGTGAGCTCCGCCCAGTTGGTCAGCGAGAAGGTGAAGCTGGTTCGCTCGGCGGTGGAGATCACCAAACCTGCCGCGCAGCCGACCCCGCACACGAGTTGGACCAGCGATCTTGCCGGTTGGGTGCCCGGCCCGACGTGGAAACTGAACGATCACCGCAAAACTCAAGCCAACGCGGCGAACGAGCATTTGATCAACAACGTGTTCTACCCGGCCGTGCGCGAGAGTGACACGCAGGTGCCGTTGGCGCCTCGGCCCTACAATCCCGTGAACACGCCCGACGACAACACGGGATGGAAGCCGTCGGGAGTTCCCCCGGTAGGCCCGCCCTCGAAGGGTCCCGACGAGGGCCACGGCCCTGGCGATACCAATCAGCCCAAACCGCCGAATCCCGATCAAGGTCCGGGGGACGCCACCACACCGAGCGCTGTCGATCCGTCGACATTGACCAGCTCGGCGCAGAATCCGGCGAATACCACCTCGGCGAGCGCCACCCCGGCTGGATGGGATCCTTCAGCGGCGGGCACGCAGACCACCCCGTCGGCAGTGACGCCGTCCGGTATCGACCCACGGACCGGGCTCCCGTACGGTTCGGGCGGACCCGGCGTGGCGGGACCCGTTGGCGGCTCGGGTAATTCGGCCGGTCGCGGTACATCGGTGCCGAGGGCCGGGGCCCCGGGCCAAGGAACAGCTCGCGGGTTGGCTACCGGTCTGGGCAAGGGGGCAGCCGGGATGAACGGTATGCCCGGAATGATGCCGCCCGGCGCCAAGTCGAAGAAAGAGGACGAGAAGACCCACAAGTCCAAGATCAGCGAGGAGTTGGTGTCGCGGGACAATGGCGACGAACTGACCGGCCTTTCCGAGGAACAACGGCAGAAGACCGTCCCGCCGGTCTTGGGTGAATAGCCCATGGCAGGTTGGACTTTCAGCGCGCTCGGCTTCACCGTCCTGTGGCGTGCCGCCGGACACGACGTCCTGCCGTACCCCTTGCAGTTCCGCTCCAACGCCGAGACCTCGGACGAACTGGAAGCCCAGTGGAAAGCCGAAGCCGCCGACCTCGCGGGCCGCATCGACGACAGCGCCGAAGCCGCGGTGCGCATCCTCCACGGTCCCGAATCACGCATCGAGATCGCTGGATTCGCCGCGGCGTCGAACGGTTCGGGCGATCTCGAGCAGATGGGCGATCCGCGCCACCGCGTCCGCATCCACGCGGCGGTGCACTACCGGCAGGCGGTCTTGGTCACCCAGCAACCCTCATCCGACCCGGAATCCGGTGGGACCGTACGGATGTCGCTCCTGCGCGCCGAAAGCCTCACCCGCCACCTGCTCGCCGCCATCCCCGGCCACCCGCGAGGCACCCGCCCCGCCCTGCAGGTCAACCGCGCCGACCTCACCGACGACGACCGCCCCTACACCGCATTCCACGACGACGCACCCCGCTCACCACGCGACGAAGCCGCCCGCTTCTTCGAACGCCCCCGCAGCACCGTCCTCCACGTCGCCGTCTGCCCCGGCCCCGCCTGGGACCGCCGCCCCACCCCGGCCCGCGATTTCCACATCATGGACTACTCGGACGGTCGCTACCTCGTCCGCCACACCAAACACGACCTCCGCGCCGACCCCGCCGACACATCCATCGTCCAAAACCACCTGCAACGCCTGATCGACGCGACGGTCCAGGGATTCCGTGAGGACAACGATCCGAGTTACGCCTGAGACGTAGTTCGGACCTCGGCCGTCAGTATTGGAGTTCCCGCCAACCGATGACGATCGGAAACGGGAAATCAATCCGCACCTCTTCGGAATCGGCAGGAGACCATTCGCCGGCGAGCAGGTAGTTGGCCGGATGCAGCGGCCGGACTCCCGGAGGGAGGTCGCCATGACCGGTTTCGAGGGCGTGGGCACGAATCGTGGCAATCGCGCTCTCCGTGCGGGCCGAGATCACCTCCCAGTACCAGGGATACCGGCACCCGCGTAGCGCGCTTTCTTGGCCTCCATATCGGACTGCGTGTCGGACGGCGACAGCACCTCACCGACGAGCAAGGTATCGGCGGAGCGGATGTCCTGGTAGGGCGACCCCAAGCAGCGATGTACGAGAAAATCAGGGGTCAGGACATCGGATTTCCCATTACTGCCGAGAAAGACGTTCGTCTCGGTCGTCACTCGCCAACCCTCGTCGGGGACGGTGCGATTGACCTCTCGGGTGTGCCGCTCGAGCGCAGCCCACAGACGATTGGTGAAGATCTGGTGTTCCGCGGGTCCCCGGCGGACCCACACCACGCGACCGTCCCACAACTCGATCTGCGCGGCGATCTCCTCGGGCAATTGTTCGAGTTCCTCCCACGTCATGAACTCCGGAGGTCAGGGCGCTCGATCCGCGGCTGGGACATACGGTCATGGTAGGCGCCCCGGGTACTCGGGTAGGTTGTCCCGGAGGGGTCACGAAGAGGGGGAACGATGAGCAATCCTGAACCGGGTGTCTCGGCCGACCTGGAGCAGGTGAAGACGCTGGGCGTCGCGGCGCTCGGGATCGCGAATCAGTGCCGCGACGGGTTGACCGCCCTGGAAGCCGACGTCCGCGAGGTATTGGAAAGCTGGACCGGTAACAACTCCGACGCCTTCTCCGCTGGGTGGGATGAGTTTCATCAGGGTGCGGTCGAGGTGTGGGATGCGCTGGTCGAGTTGGCATCCAAGCTCGGCGTAACCGCCGACACTCTCCGTACGACGGATCAATCATCGGCCACCGGAATCAGCTTGAACATGTCCTGAGGGGGATCGCATGACACCGGACGCACGCCGATTCTCGGTGGACCTCGACAAGCTCGACAGTCTTGCCGCCCGAATTCGAGGATTCGCCGGTTTTATCGACGACCAGTTGAAGGCGATCGACGGTAAAGCCAAAGAGGCCGAAGGACATTGGACCGGTGCGGCGGCGACGGCCTACAGCGAGGCGCACCGCGAATGGTTGTCCGGTGCGGCTGAACTCGCACACGGCCTGAAGACACTCGAGGACGCCGTCAAGCATGTCCACGAAGCGCACACGACTGCCGTCTCCGACAACCTGAAGATTCTCGGCGTATGACGAAGCTGGACGTAGATCCGAAGACTTACTATCAGGCCGCGACAAATTGCTTCGATGCGGCGGCCGCGCTTCGGGACAGCTTCCTGTTCATCTTCAACGAGTTATCCACTTGCGGATCCATGGCCGGCGTGGACCAGGATGGGCAGAAATGGGCCCAATCCTATAACTCGGCGGCATGGGAGGCCGTCGGCTTCTTCGAGGACGTCCACAGCACACTCAACGCGTATGGCACTGCGTTGAACGATATCGGCTTCAACCACGCACAGTCGGACGCAACCTTGAAGGGCACGCCCCAGCCGGATCGACCTGCCGATCCACCAGTTCCGGTCTTCGGACCCTTCTCGGTCCCCGCATCGGCGGGCGGTCCGGGCCACGGCATCATCGACGCCGGGATCGACATGGCCAGCCACATCGGTATCCCCGTGCCCGACGGCGATACCGGAAAGCTCGAGAAGGCCGCAGACGCTTGGGACCGGCTCGGAACGATCTATCAGAACACCAACGCCCGCGACAAGGTAACCATCGCGTCCACATTGTTCGACGATGTGACCGCGCCGGATGCGGTCCACATCAAAGACGACCTGAAAGCCCTGTCCGACAACATCGATGCCCTCCTGACGTCCTGTACCCAGATCCGCGATTCCTGCCGCGCCTACAAAGACGCCCTGAAGGAACTCCGAGACGAAATCAAAGGCTTCCTCGAAAGCCTTGTCCAAGAACTCGCGATCGACGCCGCCATCACAATCGGCCTGTCCCTCATCAGTTTCGGTGCGGGCGCCGTAACCGCCGCCAAGGGAGCAGCCACTGTCAAGCACTGGGCCACGAAGATCAAGGAGGGCATCACCGCCTGGCGCGGGCGCAAGGCCCTGCAGATAGCCGGACTCAAGCAGGAGTCCAAGGATGCTCTGGTCAAGGCGCGTACGGCCGTGCGGGACCTGTACGGCCGTCTGAGAAGTCGTGTCAAGGAAGGTAAGGGCAAGGCGGCGCCTAAACCTGGGCCCCGGAGTGCGGACGAGGTGAGGAGTAGCCTCGACTCTCGGACAAGGCCGGGAAAGAACAAGCCGAACCGAGAGATGGACACGGATGCGGAGATCCGCCAACTGTACGAGGATTTGACTCGTGATGGCGAGGAGATCGATGTTGGACGCTTCCCGGGGCGCGGATCAAGATTGCCAGATGGGACTGAGATAAAGATCCGTGACAAGAGTGAATCCGGTGGGGTTACGATCGAAATCAAGTATCCCGATCGCAAGAGGATAGTGAAGGTGCATTTACCGTGATGGAAAAGTTGGAAAGCTTCCTTCTGTATCACGTGTCGGATGATTGGGCGCCTATCGGCGAATTCGATGGAACAGTCGAGGCGGTGGCGCCGGATGAGTATTCGCGTTCTAATGTACTCGCCATTATCAAAGAGTTGACCGATAACGGGTACATCCGGCTCGGGGCCTTTCCTGGTGGTGGCCGGAGCTGGGAGCCGTGGGATGTCCCCGTCGATGAGGCCATCCATCGAATATCTCACGGCTACAACGGCACGCCGGGATATCTGGACATTGCCGAGGACGAGATAGGGGCGTGTGAAATCTTTCGCGCCGCGATCACCGAGACCGGCAGGGAGCGGTTGCGCGCGCTGGGGGATCCCTACGAAAAATATGGTGACCCTTGGGAAAATGATCCCTACCTTCATTCGTGAACTGACCAGTTTGAGACGGCTGGTGCGAACATCCTGATGAGACGTGGAGGCGTCGCAGGACTGTTGGCCGTCCTCGACGAGATCGGGCGGCGATCCGATGATGCCGACGTCGACCACATCGCGTACCTGCTCTATGGGATGGAGGGTATGGGGGAGTGTCCCGTTCTGGAGACTGCTTCGATGATCCCCTCCGAGGCGATGACGGACCACGCGCGAATCGGGTTGGCAAGTGTCGAGCGGCTACTCGGACGAGATTGATTCGAGGTGCTGGAGCCGTGTCGGTTGGTGCGGGGCGATGTGCACACCGATCCGGATGGGGCGCGGGTTCGCACAGGGCATGATCGGCAGTCTGTGCCTCGCAAGGAGCACGAAACATCTTCTCTGGGACTAAATGTCGTTCTGATGAGGTTGTGTGGAGAGCGTCTGTCGCGGCGCATCCGGACCGACGCTTCGGCCACGACCACGAGGTGTGCACGCACCCGGAGATGCAAGGAGAACTGATGCCCGGACCGGAGTTTGCGACGCTGCGGGAGCAGGTAGCCGCGTTGCAGGCAAAGACCATCTCGGCGACCGAACTGCTCGAACTGAGCATTGCGCGGATCGAGAGGTTCGACGAGAAGGTCAATGCCGTTGTGGTGCGGGATTTCGAGCGTGCTCGCGTTGCGGCGAAACAGGCCGATGCGGCGCTGGCGCGGGGCGAGGATGCTCCGCTACTCGGCGTTCCGGTCGCGGTGAAGGAATCGTTCAATATCGCCGGTCTGCCGACCACGTGGGGACTCCCGGACGCGAAGGGCTGGGAGCCGGCCGAGGACGCGGTGCTGGTGTCACGCGTCAAGGCAGCGGGCGGGGTTGTCGTCGGCAAAACGAATGTGCCGTTCTTCCTGCGTGATTGGCAGTCCTACAACGACATCTACGGCACGACCAACAATCCTTGGGATCTGACCCGTTCGCCCGGGGGCTCGTCCGGAGGGTCGGCCGCCGCGCTCGCGGCGGGATACGTATCGCTCGCGCTCGGCTCCGATATCGGCGGTTCCTTGCGGGTTCCGGCGCATTTCTGCGGCGTCTACTCACACAAACCGTCGCGCACCCTGCTGCCGGGGCGCGGACACGTACCGCCGCGCACCCCGGCGCTGGCGGCACCGATGGACCTCCCCGTCGTCGGGCCGATGACTCGCAGTGCTGCCGACCTGACCTTGGCGACGCGGCTCTTGGCCGGGCCCGACGACGTGGACGCGGTCGCCTACAAGCTCGAGCTGCCACCGCCGCGCGGCGAGGAACTCGCACAATTCCGCGTGCTGATCATCGACAGTCATCCGCTGGTGCCGACCTCCACCGTGATTCGCGACGGTTTCGACCGCATCGCGCAGGGACTGGAGAAGGCCGGTGCCTCGGTCGCGCGGCAGAGTGCGCTACTGCCCGACCTGACGCTGACGGCGAAAACCTATTTCACACTGCTGATGTCGCAATTCGGCGCCGATGCGCCGCCCGACGCCATCCGGGCCATCCAAGCCGTCGTTGCCGAAATTCCGCCGGAGGCCGACACCGTCGAGGCGGTCATCCAACGTGCATTCGTTGCCAGTCACGGCGACTGGATCAAGGCCGACCGCGTCCGCATCGGCCTGGCCGACCGGTGGCGACAGCTGTTCGGCGAATTCGACGTGGTGCTGTGCCCGATCACCCCGACACCCGCCTTCCCCCACGACCATTCGGCAATGGACACTCGCACGCTCGAAATCGACGGCACCGCCTACCCGTACAACTACAACCTGGTGTGGGCGAGTATCGCCACCCTGCTCGGGCTCCCGGCCACCGCAGCTCCGTTCGGACGCTCACCGGAAGGGCTGCCCTTCGGCATGCAGATCATCGGGCCCTATCTCGAAGACCCGACGACCTTGCGATTCGCCGAATTGCTCGAGCAGGAGTTCGGCGGATTCACCCCGCCGCCCGGCTTCGAATAGGCAGTGTCCACGCGAAGTAATCGAGGGAGGCGAGAGGTCTCGTCTCGGATGACCTTCCAGGTACGGTCGCCAAGTGTGACGACAAGGTCGACCGATCCACCCAGAGCTGAGACATACCTCGGATCGTGTCGATGCCGGACACCTCGCCTCGCTCGATCTGCGAGACTCTATCCTGCAATCCCCGAAGCTTCAGCGACTTCCGTCTGCGTGAGCCGATCGACTTTCGGATCTCAGCGACCTGGTGGCCACACAAAATGAAGGGGCTCAGCAGCCTGCTTGGAACGGATAGCAGGTTGTCCCTTCCGTAGGCGTTGCCGAACGCTGTGAAGTGCCCCGCCGGTCAGTGGCCGCTGCGGACGACGTCGGGATCGGCGTTGTCGTCCTCTCGGGTGGGCGGACCTGGGATGGTGCCGGTTGGGAGCCGGATTGGGCGCGGGGGTGGTCTTTTCCGGCCATGTAGCCGATGCCGCAGACGAGGATCAGGGCGGCGGCGGTGCCCAGGAGTGCGGTGCGGAGGCGGTGGTTTGCTGGGGATTGGGTTCGGGGGTCGAAGTTCGCGAAGGCTGGGCCTGGCTCGTGCCGGTTGGGCCCCGGTGCGTCAGCCTGGGGGGACGTGATCGGCGTGGCGGGGGCGACGGTGTCGGACGGGGAAGCGGTGCGGGTGGGCTCTTCCGTTCTCCGGGGAGGGTCTGACGGGGGGATCGGGGCGGACTTTGTGGGCTGCGGCGTCGGGGCATCCGCCGAGGTCGACGAAACTGGTTCAGCCGATGTCGGAGGGGCCGGTGAGTCCGAGGGCGTGAAGGCGGATGCTGGGGCCGGTGGGGCTGACGGGTTCGACTCGGGTCGCGCAGGCGAGATGTGCGAATTCGCCGGGGCGAGTTGTGCATTCGATTCGACCCGCTCCGTCATCTCCGGCTGGGCGGCCGGGGTCTCCGACGAGGTGACGGTGGGGACCGAGGTCGGCGGGGCCGCAGGCTTTGACTCGGGCCGGGAAGGCGGGATGTACGAGCTGGATGGGGCCACTTGCGAATTCGGTCCGACCATGTCCGGCAGTTTCGGCTGGTCGGCCGATGCGTCTGCGGGTGCTCGGTTCGAAGCAGCTGGTTCCGTGTCTCCCTCCCTGCGTACCTTCGGCACCTCGGTCGGGAATCCCTCCGCCACCAGGTCCGCATAGAGCCGTCGACGGCTTTCGGCGTCGCGGGTGCGGTCGACTCGCAGGGCCGTCAGCACGGTGACGACCAATTCGGCGGTCCACGGGGTTCGATCGCGGTGCTGGGCGGTTCGGCCGAACCACGAGTACAGCTGGGAGGCGCTGTCGCCGAGCAGGATGGTGAAACCGCCGGGCATCGGGCCCTTGTCGAGGGTGAGCGTGTTGCCGGACTTGGGTACGAGCAGGATCAGGCCGTCGACGAACGGTTCCGGGCCGCGTGTCAGTTCGGCGACGAAGGTTCTCAGCGCGGAGACGGGTCTGCGCACTTGGTGCAGCGGGTTGAGGTCGTCGCCGCGGAGTCGGACCGGGTCGCCGTGGATGCCGGGGGCCGACCACCGCTCGTTCATCGAACAGGACAGCGGTCCGCGGGCCTTCTTGCGGAGCATGTCGACCTCGATGACAGCCACCGCGTGCGGAGTGAAAACCAGAAGACCGGCTTCGGTGCTCCCGCCGTCCAGCCTCGGGACGTAGACGCCGGAGACAGCGATTCCTGGATGGGTGACGTAGTTCGCGAGCCATTCGACGACCTGCTGTTCGGTCTTCGGTTTGGTGATGTCGCCGTTGATTATCAGCATGGCCGGTTCGACCTCCAGAAGCGTTGGAACACATCAACGTTAACCGAGTGCTTCCACGAAAAGTCGCGTGATAACACTGCGCTGCAAAGGCTTTCGCGGCGTCGTCGCTGGTGGGCTGCTACGGCGGGGATTTTCGATCGAAAAGTGAGATGAGACAACAGATTCCGACCGGACGGAATGTGGGCTCGAGTTGATCGCTCGATGGATGCGTGCGGTCCTGGTCCGGCTCGGCGTTCCAGCTGGTCGGTGGACGGCACGGCGTCACCGCCGGGCGATGCCCTGCGTGCCAGGCGACCAGTCGGCAGCGCCCGGTCGATACAGCTGATCGGTGTCCCGCGCGGGTGTGAGCCCGATGCTTGCAGTCGAAGCCGACACCGAGGAACCTTCGTCGCCGGCTGCTCGGAGCATCGCATTGCCTCGGAACGGCCGCCCACCGGCCGACAGAGCCGGAGTCCTTGCCATCGGCAATCGCCTCACGGGAGGTATCGATATTCTCTGCTATGGAATTCTTATTCTCATTGAGAGAGAATGCTTGCATGCCTGACACGCCTAGCCCTGCCACAGCACTCGACGACGCCCCCGCGCCCGATAGCGCCGACGCGGTCTACTGGGACCCGTTCGACCGCGAGATCGCCAAGGATCCCTACCCGATCTATCGGCGGATGCGGGCGGAAGCGCCGCTCTACTACAACGAGAAGCATGACTTCTATGCCCTCAGCCGCGCGTCGGATATCGATCCGGCGCTGCTCGACTGGGAGACATACTCGTCGTCGCGGGGGCCGATCCTGGAGATCATCCAGGCGGGGATCGAGATTCCGCCGGGCACGTTGCTGATGGAGGATCCGCCCGCGCACGACATCCATCGCGCGCTGCTCAAGCGGGTGTTCACGCCGCGGCGGGTGATGTCGCTGGAGCCGCAGATCCGCGACCTGTGCCGCCGGTCGCTGGACCGGCTCGCCGGGAAAGATCAGTTCGATCTGATGACCGCGTTCGCGAACGAGGTGCCGATGCGCGTGATCGGCATGCTGCTCGGCATCCCGGAGGCCGATCAGCAGACCGTGCGCGACAAGGCCGACAGCGCGCTGCGCACCGAACCCGGACAGGGGATGCAGATCTCCGACAAGGCGATTCCGGATGCGGAGCAGTTCGCGCAATACATCGACTGGCGCGCCGACAATCCGTCCGACGATCTGATGACCGAGTTGATGCGCGCGGAATTCGTCGACACCGAGGGCGTGACGCGGACGCTGACGCGCGACGAGATCCTGACCTACGTCTCGGTCGTCGCGGGAGCCGGCAACGAGACCACCGCCAGGCTGATCGGCTGGCTGGGGGCACTGCTCGCTCGTCATCCCGAACAGCGCGCCGAGCTCGTCGCCGATCCGAGCCTGATCCCGAACGCGATCGAGGAGACGCTGCGATTCGAGCCCACCGGGCACGCCATCGGCCGCTACGTCAGGAAAGATGTGGAGCTCTACGGGACCACCGTGCCCGCCGGTAGCGCGATGATGCTGCTGGTCGCTTCGGCGAACCGTGACGAGGAACGCTGGGACAGCCCCGAGCGGTTCGACATCCACCGCAAGATCAGCAACCTGCGCACCTTCGGCCTCGGCACCCACTTCTGCCTGGGCGCGGCGCTGGCCCGGCTCGAGGGCCGCGTGGCGCTGGAGGAACTGTTGCGCCGCTTCCCGACCTGGGACGTCGACTGGGACAACATCACCTTGTCGTCGACCTCGACGGTGCGGGGCTGGGAGACGTTGCCGATCACCGTGAGTTGAGGGGCGTACGATCGGCCGTTCCGGGACCGCGAAGTGCAGGGCGACAGCAGAGTTCACCGAACCGTCGTTTCCGGGACGTTCCGGTATGTCAGAGTCTGACGGTATGGGTGTTCTGCGGCGCATGGCGGCCGGTGGCGTCGTCGCGATGAGTCTGGTCGCACTGTCCGGATGCGGGAGCAGCGACACCGCGCATCAGGGCGCGATACCTCTGGTGTCCACCGGTGACCTCCCGTCGGCGCAGCCCGGTGAGGTGCATCTGTTCGGGTTCAACGATCTGCACGGCAATCTGGAACCGCCGGAGGCGAGCAACGGACGGGCGGGGGAGTACACCGCGGGTGGGGCGGCGTATCTGGCCACCCATCTGCAGCGGTTGCGTGCGGCGTATCCGGACAGTGCGGTGGTGTCGGCGGGGGACAATATCGGGGCGAGTCCGCTGGTGTCGTCGCTGTTCCACGACGAGCCGACGATCGACTTCCTGAATCAGGTGGGGGTCGCGGCGTCGGCGGTGGGTAATCATGAGCTCGACCACGGGGTCGCCGAGCTGAGGCGGTTGCGGGCGGGCGGTTGTGCGCTCGACGGATGCTCCCCGGGGGAGCCGTTCACGGGTGCGCGGTTCGATTTCCTCGCCGCCAATCTCACCGACTCCCGCGGTGAGCCGCCGGCGGGGGTGCGGCCGTGGACGATGCTGACGGTCGGCGGGCACAAGATCGGCGTGGTCGGTGTGGTGACGCCGGATACGGTGAATCTCGTTTTCCCCGAAGGCATTCGCGGCTACACCTTCGGCGAGGAGGCCGAGGCGATCAACAAGTACGTGCCTGCCATGAAACAGGCCGGTGCGGAAACCGTTGTCGCCCTGGTGCACGATGGCGGCGCCCAGGGAACACCGGCGAAGACCACCGACTACAACGGTTGTGCCGACATCAGTCCCGATGTGCCGGCATTGGCGGCGCATACGGATCCTGCCGTTCAGGTGCTGCTCACCGGGCACAGCCATCAGGCCTACAACTGCGAATTCGACGGCAAGCTCGTGACCCAGGCCGCGTCCTACGGCCGCCTGATCACCGACGTCACACTGCGGTTCGACCAGGGGAAGGTGTCCGCGCACGCGGTGAACCGGGTGGTCACGCGCGATGTCGCTCCCGATCCGGCGGTCGACCAGCTGATCGGGTTCTTCTCCGCTCAGGCGGCGCCGCGTGCGCAACGGGTCGTGGGCACCGCCACGGCGCCACTGACGCGCAGCGATCGCGGTGGCGGTGAATCCCCCCTCGGTGCGGTGATCGCCGATGCGATGCTCGACGTCACCCACGAGTCGGCGCAAGCCGTGGCGGCGTTCATGAATCCGGGCGGGGTGCGCGCCGATATCGGTCCCGGGCCGATCACCTACGGCAGCATCTACGAGACGCAACCGTTCGGCAATCAGGTCGTCACCGTCACCCTGACCGGCCGCCAGATCATGGATCTGCTGGAACAGCAGTGGGACAACAAGAGCAAACCGGCCGTGCTCTCGGTCGCGGGCATCTCCTACGCCTACGACGACAAGGCCGCGCCTGGGCACAAGGTGATCGCCGACTCCGTCCGCATCGGCGACCGGCCCGTGAATCCGGTCGCGACCTACCGGGTGACCACCAACAACTTCCTCGCCTCCGGCGGCGACGGATTCGCGGTGTTCACGCGGGGAACGGACACGACCGTCGGCCCGACCGACCTGGACGCCTTGGAGACCTACCTGCGTCAGCGGGGAGCGGTCGGCCCGCCGGAGGAGCGCGTCCAACGCCGGTGAGTGCGGGGTAGCACGCCGTAGCACCGCGTGCTGTCCAGCCGTATCTTGTTTTCATGAGCTTCCAATCCGAGATCGCGCAGCGCGACCACGGACGACTCGTACCGCTACGGCAACGCCGCAGGTCGTCTTGATCGCGCCGGTAGAGGCTGACCTTCGGGGCGCGATACGTCGAGTTCGCCCACATTTGTGCTCGCAGCAGGCACAATGCGGACATGCGCGGCGGGCGGGAGCGGCCAGCAGCAGACCGCCGGGCGGGACGGGAGCCGGGCGGGGGTGGGGCGCGGAAACGGCACGGGCGGCATTACACGCCGCCGCGGTTGGCGGAGTTTCTCGCGGAGCGGATGCTCGCGCATGTGCGGCCGGGACGTGAATTGTCGGTGCTCGACCCCGCCTGTGGGGACGGTGAGTTGTTGTCGGCGGTGGCATACATTGCGGCGCAACGCTTTCCGGGTACCTCTTTGCATCTGGTGGGGTACGACCTGAATGCCGCGGCGGTTCACGAAGCTCGGGCCAGGGGAGTGTCATGGAACAGCCGATTCAGGAGCCCGCCGCAGGTCTGGCCGGAGGAGGGCGCCGCCGAATCGCGGGTGCCGGACGCGGTCGATGCATGTTTCGATGCTGCGGATACCACGCCGACGTCGAATCGTATCGTGATCGATTGGCGGGTGGGTGATTTCCTCTGTGCCGCAACCGAGTTGGCCGACGCGCACTTCGACGCCGTGATCACGAACCCGCCGTATGTGCGGACTCAGCAGCTGGGCGGCGCGACGGCGCAGCTGCTGAGCAAGCAGTTCGGGCTGTCGGGACGTATCGATTTGACCCATCCGTTCGTCGCGACGATTCCGCGGTTGTTGCGGCCCGGCGGAGTGCTGGGTCTGCTGTGCGCCAACCGGTTTCTCAGTACGAAGGCGGGGGCGAATCTGCGGGCGCTGCTGTATGCGGAGCTGACGCCGGTGGAGCTCTACGACCTCGGCGATACTCGGCTGTTCGAGGCGGCGGTGCTACCCGCGGTGACGATCGCTGTGCGCGGGCACGAGCAGCGGACCTGCCGGTTTGTCACTGCCTACGAGTCCGAGCGCGCACCGGCACGCGATGCCAACCTGTTCGATGCCTTGGTCGGCCCGGCCGATTCCGTGGTCGAACACGCCGGGCGCCGCATTGCGGTGGAGACCGGAACACTGTGGACCGGTGCACACGACAACACAGGCCGAAGCGGGAATCCGGGCGCGAGTCGACATGCCGGTGGTGTTCCGGTGCATCGCAGCATCGTGATCGGCCGCGAGCATGAGGATGAATCCGGGATGACTGGGCAGGCGGCGCCGATCGACCCGCGGCGCACTTTCGATCCCGCTACTCCGTGGCGCATGTCGCGACCGGATACGGATGAATGGTTGGCGCGAATCGCCGCCGGCACGTGGCGCACGTTCGGTGAGGTCGCGCGCATCAGGGTGGGAATCAAGACGAATGCGGATCGAGTCTTCATCTCGGATCAATGGGAGGATCGGCCCTGCTGTCCGGAGCCCGAACTGCTCCAGGGGTTGTTGACTCACCACGATCTCGTTCCGTGGCGCATCGACCGCGCCCACGATACCCGCGTGCTGTATCCCTACGATGCTTCCTGTTCGTGCCGCACACCGATCGATTTGAACGAATATCCGCGTGCCGCAGCGTATTTCGCTCAGCACAAAGACGCTCTGGCCGCTCGGGAGTACCTCACCGGCACCGGGCGGGAGTGGTTCGAGATCTGGGTGCCGCAGCGGCCGCATCTGTGGTGCCGGCCGAAGGTGGTGTTTCCGGATATCAGTGTGGCGCCGCGGTTCGCGCTCGATCGCAGCGGTGCGGTGGTGAACGGGGACTGCTACTGGATGTCGCTGGCCGATATCGGCGACGAGCGGATCGCCTATTTGCTGATGGGAGTGGCCAATTCGACGCTCGGGCTGCGGTTCTACGATGCCGTGTGCGGAAATCGGCTCTATGCCGGGCGGCGACGGTGGATCACGCAGTATGTCACCCGGCTTCCGTTGCCCGACCCGAATACCGATGCGGGACAGCAGCTCACCGATCTGGCTCGCGAACTGGCGAACGGCGGTGCCGAACCCGATGCCGCGCTGCTCGATAGGCGAGTGGGAGCGGCGTTCGGGCTCGGCGAGACCGGGTAGGCCCGCCCGGAGGCGGTCAGGCGGTGTGGCCGCCGACCATCGGCAGCAAGGTCCGCCGGGCGAAGACGCGGGCGGCCTCCGCGTCCGAGAGCGGGATCAGCCCGTCGGGCGTCAACGCCAGCGATTGCGCCAGCCGGGCCATGATTTCGGCGACGAGGTCGGCGTCGAAATCCAACTCGGCGTTGGTCTTCTGCAATCCGCGCAGCTTGTCGCCCAGATAGGCGCGGCCCACCGCGAGGATCGGGCCGGCGTCGGTGGTCAGTCGGGGCAGGATCAGCTCGGGTTCGGTGCGCAGCAGACGTTGCAGCAGCTCGTTGTGCGCGAGCGCGGTGATGAAGACGACGAAGATCTCCACCAGCTGATCCTCGTTGTCGGTGATACTGCCGACCCGCTGTTCGATATCGGCGACGAAGCGCTGCGCCTCGCGCACGCTCACCGCCTCGACCAGATCGTTCTTCGATTCGAAGCGGCGATACAGCGTCGCGGGACTGATGCCGGCGCGGCGCGCGATCTCACCCATGCTGGTGCGCTTGATCCCGAAGTCCAGGAAGGCCGACAGGGCGCTCTCGAGCAGCTGCTCACCGTCGGAGCGGGGCTTCTCGAGGATGCGGGCCAGGATGGACGGAACAGGGGGCATGGGGTCTCCAGTCGAGTCGGCGAAAGGACCGCGTCGATGCGGAAGGCTGACGATCATTATCTCATCGCGCCGGACCGCCACCGACGTCCCCGACCGCCCGCGCTCACCGCAGATTGAACGCGGCCATTTCCTGCTCTATCGCGTTCGCGGCGAAATCGCTTCCGCTGGAACGTAATTCGTGGACCCGGCGCTGTAGCGCCTCGATGCCACCGGGTTGGGCCGCGATATCGGCCACACTGATCCGCCCCTTGGGTCGGTGCATACCGGACTGCTCGTACGACACCGTCTAACCTCCTGCATACCCACGTCGCAGTACGCCGCCCGAGGCGATGATTCACTGCCGCGGACCGCGAACATGCTGCGACGATGCTACCAAGAGATCAACCTGGACGCTTGACCAGTGTGGCTCGTCTCACAGCTGGGTGCCGGTCTCGCGGTGAGTGCTCATATTGTGCAGATAGACCGCCGCGTTGAGCTTGATGCGATCGCGTTCGGCATCGCCGAGTTCGCGCCGCACCTTGCCCGGTACGCCCGCGACCAGAGAGCCGGGCGGGATCGTCGCCCCCTCGGGAATCAAGGCATTGGCGGCGATCAGGCTGCCCTCGCCGATCACCGCGCCGTTGAGGACCGTCGCGCCCATGCCGACGAGAACGTCGTCGCCGATCGTGCAACCGTGCAGGATCGCGTTGTGGCCCACCGACACTCCGCTGCCGACCCGCAATGTGAAACCGGGATCGGCGTGCAGGACGCACCCGTCCTGGATGTTGGTGCCGGCGCCGATCTCGATGTCCTCCAGATCGCCGCGGATCACCGCGCCGTACCAGACGCTGACCTGTTCACCCAGCCGCACCCGGCCGATCACCGTGGCCGTCGGCGCCACCCACGCGGTGTCGTCGATCTGCGGCTCGTGCTCACCCAGCTTGATCCTCATGCAGGTCAACATAGCTGGCCCGGAACTGGGCGCGATGTGCGGCCGGTGGCAGCCCGAGGGTGCGGTGGAAATGGTGGCGCAGATTCATCGCCGTTCCCAGGCCGGTCTCGGCGGCGATGCGGTCCATCGTGTCGTCGGTGGATTCCAGCAGCAGCCGGGCGCGGTCGATGCGCTGATCGAGCAGCCAGCGCTGCGGGCTGGAGCCGGTGCGTTCGCGGAAGCGGCGGGTGAAGGTGCGCCGCGACATCAGGGCGGTGCGGGCCCAGCCGTCCAGATCGATCGGGTGATCCAAATGTGTTCGCGCCCAGACCATCGCGTGTTCGATCGGATCGTCGTCGTCGGCATCGGGCACCGCGAGCGGTATGTACTGTGCCTGCGACCCGGCGCGATACGGCGCCAGGACCAGCGTGCGCGCGAGTTCGGTCGCGGCGCGGGCGCCGTGGTCGGCGCGCACCAGGTGCAGGCAACAGTCCAGTGCCGCGGCGACTCCCGCGGACGTGACCACATCGCCGAGGTCGGTCCACAGCCGATCCGCGCGTACGGTCACCGCGGGAAACGCGCGAGCCAGGGCCGCGGCCAGACCCCAGTGGGTGGTGACTTCGCGACCGTCGGCCAGACCGGTCGCGGCGACGACCCAGGAACCGCGGCACAATCCGACGATGCGGGCACCGCGGTCGTGCGCGCGCCACAGGGCCGACGAAATGACCTCGGGCACGGGAAGTTCCGGATTCCAGCTGGGAATCACCACGGTCTCCGCCCGGTCGATCGCCTCGGGGCCGTGGCGCACGACGAGGTCGAAATCGCCGGGGGTGCTCAGTATTCCGGGAACTTCCGCGCAGGTGAGCACCTGGTAGGGCGCGCTGTGCTGCACGCTGGTGCCGATGCGCCCGAACACCATTCCGGGAACGGACAGATGAAACGGGCTGATCCCGTCGAAGGCGATCACCGCGACCACATGCATGGCCCGATCTTATCGAAGCATGGCCTGCGGGCCACTGTTCGAACGTGCCGGAGCGGTACAGGCTGGTGCTCATGACGAACACGCTCTCCACCACGGTCGAACTCCTGCACATCGGCGGCCCCACCGTCCGGCTGAACTACGGCGGGCTGGTCTGGCTGACCGATCCGACCTTCGACGAACCCGGCGACTACTCCGCCGGCGCGCTCACCCTGCACAAACTGACCGGACCGGCAATCGCCGCGGATCGGGTGGGTCCGGTGGACGTGGTGCTGCTCTCGCATGATCAGCATCCCGACAACCTCGATCCGGCCGGGCGCGACGTCATGGCCGGCGTGGAGACCGTGCTGTCCACGCCGGAAGCGGCCGGACGGCTGGAAGGTGTTCGGGGACTGACGGTGTGGGAGTCGGTGAGCATCGGCGCCGTCACCGTCACCGCGGTACCCGCACTGCACGGGCCGGAGGGTGCCGAGGCGCTGAGCGGCACGGTCACCGGGTTCGTATTGCAGGCCGAGGATCTGCCGACGGTGTACATCTCCGGCGACAACGCCTCCGTCGACTACGTCGAGCGCATCGTGGCGCGATTCGGCCGGATCGACATCGCCCTGCTCAATGTCGGCGCCGCGAACGTGGGCCGGTTCGAGGATCGCGACGTCACGCTCAACGCGCGCACCGCGCTGGCAGCGGCGGCGGCGCTCGGCGACGCCGTCGTGGTGCCGGTACACGCCGAGGGCTGGGCGCACTTCACCGAGACCCTCGATCATCTGCGACGCACCTTCGGCTACGGCGGGCGGGAGAAGCAGCTTCGGATCCCGCCGCTCGGCGAGTCGATCACGCTGTGACGAGGACGGCGGGCGGCCGGACGCGGATCGATTGCCGATTGGTTGCGGTTCGGCGAATCACCGCGACATGATCATGGCGCCGCGCCCGGATCGGGGCCACGATGGCGGTATGAGAATCGGTGTTCCGCGCGAGATCAAACCGCAGGAGAGCCGGGTCGCGCTCGCCCCGGCCGGCGCCGTCGAACTCACCCGGCGCGGTCATCGGGTGCTGATCGAATCCGGCGCCGGACTCGAGTCCGGATTCACCGACGCCGATTACGTGGCCGCCGGGGCGACCATCACCGCCACCGCCGACGCGGTCTGGGACCAGGCGGAACTGGTGTTGAAGGTGAAAGAGCCGGTCGGCCCCGAATACTCACACATGCGCGCCGGGCAGGTGCTGTTCACCTTCCTGCACCTGGCGGCCTCCCGCAAATGCACCGACGCCGTGCTGGCCTCCGGGATCACCGCCATCGCCTACGAAACCGTGCGCGGGCCCGACGGATCGCTGCCGCTGCTGACACCGATGAGCGAGATCGCGGGCAAGCTCGCACCGCAGGTCGGCGCCTACCACTTGATGGCGCCCGAGGGTGGCGCCGGTGTGTTGCTGGGCGGTGTGCCGGGGGTGCGGCCGGCGGAAGTGGTGGTGATCGGCGGCGGGGTGGCCGGAACGAGTGCGGCGACGGTCGCGGTCGGAATGGGCGCGCGCGTGATCGTGCTCGACAACAATCCGGTGCGATTGCGGGAACTCGATGTCCGGTTCGCCGGTCGCGTCACCCCTCTCGCCTCGAATGCCGCCGATATCGAGCGGGCCGTCGTCGCCGCGGATCTGGTGATCGGTTCGGTGCTGGTACCGGGAGCCCGTGCGCCGCAACTGGTTCCGGACACCCTGGTGCAGCGGATGCGGCCGGGAACCGTGCTGGTCGATATCGCCATCGACCAGGGTGGTTGTTTCCAGAGCTCGCATCCCACCACCCATGCCGAACCGACCTTCGCCGTGGGCAATTCGCTGTTCTACTGCGTCGCGAACATGCCCGGCGCGGTCCCGCACACCGCCACCGTCGCGTTGACCAACGCCACCCTGCCGTATGTGCGGACCATCGCCGATCTCGGCTGGCGGGAGGCCTGCCGGGCCGACCCGGGGCTCGAGGCGGGGCTCAATGCCGATGCGGGACAGCTCTATTCCGCCGCGGTGGCGCGAGCACACGGCCTGGCCGGGGCCGGTCACGGCGCGAGGTGGCGGCCCTGATCGAGCCGCGCATGATCGAGTACGGCCTCACATCGTCCAATCCGGTTCGCCCTCGGGCAGATCGTGCAGCTTCTCCGGGTTGCGGACGATCGCGATCGAGGTGATGCGGTCCTCTTCGACGGTGAAGGCCATGATTCCCAGGTGGTTGCCGTCGAACACCATGAGGCCGGGCAGGCCGTTGACCGCGACCTTGCGCGCCCACGCACCGGTTCCGGCGCGGTACCAGCCGAAGTACAGCTTGGCCACCAGCTCGGCGCCCTGCACCGGCTGCCGGATCGCCGGCACGCGGCCGCCACCGTCGGCGGTCAGGGTGACGTTCTCGTCGAGCACACCGAGCAGGCCGCTCAGATCGCCGGACCGCCACGCCGTCGAGAAGGCCGAGACCACCCGCTCGTGTTCGTCGCGAGACGCCGGGAAGCGCGGGGTGCCGTCCTCGACGTGCTTGCGGGCGCGGGAGGCGAGTTGGCGGACCGCGGCCGGAGTACGGCCGACCACGTCGGCGACCTCGGGACCGGTCATGCCGAAGATGTCCTGCAGTACGAACGCGGTGCGTTCGGCGGGCGAGAGCGATTCGAGGACCACCAGCAGGGCGGTGGTGACGCGCTCGTCCTGCGAGACGCGGTCGGCCGGATCGTCCCAGCTGGTGACCTCCGGTTCGGGCAGCCATTCGCCGACGTACTGTTCGCGGCGCGCCCGGGCCGAACCCAGCTGGTCCAGGGCGAGGCGGCCGGTGACGGTGGTCAGCCAGGCCCGCAGATTGTCGATTCGATCACCGGGAGAACGGGTTTCGTACCAGCGTTGCAGCCGCAGCCACGCCTCCTGCACGACGTCGTCGGCATCGCTGAGGCTGCCCAGCGTGCTGTAGGCCACCCGGCGCAGATACTGGCGGTGCTCCTCGAACCGGCGTGCCAGTTCGGTCTGGTCGATATCGTCGTGTCCGGTCGTCACAGGTGCCATCCTCGTCTCGCCGTGCGGGCCCACCGCCCGGATGCTTCCCTATGGTGACGATGCCGCCGTGCCGAGTGTGACATCGGGGTGCCGGAGGCGGCCGATAGTCTCGCCCGGTGCGATATGGAACGGCGCGGGCCGCGGGACTGCTGATCGGATTCGCGGCGGATCGGATATTCGGAGATCCGCGGCGCGGGCATCCGGTGGCGCTGTTCGGGTCGGCGGCGGCCGCGCTGGAATCGCCCTGGTACCGCGATACGCGTGCCGCCGGGATCGTGCACGAGATCGTCTTGGTGGGCGGGGTCGTCGCGCTGAGTGCCGGTGCGGAAATCGCCGGCCGGCAATCGGGAAGCAGCCGTGGGCGCGGCGCGGTGGCGGGGTCGGATCGGCGGAGGAGAGGCGTCGCGGCCGGGCGCAAGCGGGGCGGGTGCAGCGCCCCTCGGGCAGCGCAGGGGCGCTCCGGTCTGCGCGCGGGACTCGGCACCGTCGTGATCACCGCGGTCGGCACATGGATCGCGCTCGGCGGCACCACGCTCGCCCGGACCGGACGCGATATGGCGGATCGGCTGGAGGCGGGCGAGTTGAGCGGTGCGCGGGAGGTGCTGCCCTCGCTGTGCGGACGCGATCCCGAGGTGCTCGATGCCGACGGATTGGCCCGTGCCGCAGTCGAATCCATCGCCGAGAACACCTCCGACGCCACCGTCGCGCCGCTGGTGTGGGGTGCGATCGCGGGTGTGCCCGGCATCTTGGGCTACCGCGCGATCAACACCCTCGACGCGATGGTCGGCTATCGCAACGAGCGGTACCGCAACTTCGGCTGGGCCGCCGCGCGGGTCGACGATCTCGCGAATCTGCTGCCCGCGCGGGTGAGCGGTGCGCTGACCGTCGCGCTCGCACCGCTGGCAGGCGGCCGGCCCGGCGATGCGTGGCGGGCGTGGCGCCGCGACGCCGGATCACATCCGAGCCCCAATGCGGGCGTCGCCGAAGCCACGATGGCCGGTGCGCTGGGCGTCGCGCTGGGCGGGCGGACCGAGTACCGGCACGGGATCGAGATGCGGCCGGTGCTGGGCAGCGGGCGGACTCCGCAGGTACCCGATCTGCGGCGAGCGGTGCGATTGTCGAACGGAGTGCAGCTGGCGGCCGCGGTGGCAGCGGCTGCGTATGCGTTCTGCCGCCGCCGGTCGGTTCGGGCCGAATTGCCGGAGTAGGGCCGCGGTGTCCAGGTGTTGCCGGTCCCGGACCACCTTCGCGGTCAGCGGCGGCCGTTGCCGTAGCGGTCGGCGAGGCGGTCCGCGGTGGTACGTGGTTTCGCCGGTGATTCGTCGGATGCGGGCGTCGTCTCGGCTTGCGTCGGAGCCGGGTCCGAAGGGACGGCCGGACCGGTGCTCGTGTCTTCGGTTGCGGTGCTTGCCGATTCGGCGTGCGATCCGGCGGTGCTCATCGCCGGAACCTGGTCACTCGGAGTGGCCGTGGCCGCCGCGGCAGCGGCACGGTCGCGGCGGCGTTCACGGAGTTCGGCGTAGACGAAGTAGCCGAGGCCGAGCGGGGCCATGACACCGAACGCGATCCACTGCAGGCCGTAGGACAGATACGGGCCCGCGTCGAGCTGGGGGAGCGCTTCCGGGGTGAAGGCGCCGGGCTGGCCCGCGTCCAACTGCAGATAGCCGCCGTGCTCACCGGTGGCGAAGCCGGTCAGCGGCGTGCCGAGGACGGTGGAGAGCGCAGCGGTGTCGACCGAGTACACCTGACGCAGGCCGTCGCGGACCATCGGATCCTTGCCGGGGACGACGCCCTCGGATCTGCGCACCCGTCCCTCGATGTGCTGCGGACCCGACGGCGGTTCCGCGATCATCGGCAGATCCGAGCCGTTCACCGCCGCGATCAGGCCGCGATCGACCAGCACGACCCGGCCGTCGTCGAGCCGGAACGCGGCCAGCACCCCGTAGGCGGGCTGATCGTTGAGCCGCTGCAAACGCTCGACCACCATCGAATTCGGCACATAGCTACCGGTGGCGATGACCCGCCGCCATTCGGTGTCGGCCGGATTCGTCCCGGCCGGTGGTGTGCCCTCGCCGGTGTTCAGCAGATTCTTCGCCGGAACCGGGTCGGCGTTCACCGAGGCCGCGATCAGGTTGTTGCGATGCGACGTCGAGGTGTTCTTGCCCAGCTGCCAGGGCGCGAGCACGGTGAAACACAGATAGGCGAACGCGACCACGACGACCGCCAGAATCGCCCAGCTGGGCCGCAGGAGGAACGTGAGCCGGCGCAGGATGCTCATTGTCGCGGTCCGGTCGTCGCGGGTTCGCCGAGTTGTTCGCGCACCCAGGCCAGCAGCGCCGGGACGGCCGCCTCGATCTGTTCGCGCACGAGCTCGAAATCGGTGTCGTCGCCGTAGTAGGGATCGGGCACGTCGTGATCGTCGGCGCCGGGGTCGAAGCTGCGCAGCAGTCGCCGCCGCGCTTCCGGAATCCGCAGCCGGGTCAGTTCCCGGTCGTGGTCGGAATCCAGGGCGATCAGCAGATCGGCGTCGAGATGATCGGGCCCGATCATGGCCGAGACGTGCCCGATCGGATATCCGTGCCGGGTGAGCAGGGCGGTCGTGCGCGGGTCGGCGTCCGAGCCGACATGCCAGGCGGTGGTGCCGGCGCTGCTCACGCGCACCCGATCGGCCAGTCCGGCTCGTTCCAGATGCGCGGCGAAGATCTTTTCGGCCATCGGCGACCGGCAGATATTGCCGGTGCAGATGAAGGTCACATGCAGCTCGCCCACGCACCCATTGTGGCCGGTCGGTGCGGGCGGCGGCCACGTAGGGTAGGTGGCTGTGCCCGAGGACACCCCCACGACCGCCGGCACGCGGTCGCACCGAGGCCCGGACCGCCCGAGCGATACCCGTCGGGACGGACGCGCAGCCGAGGCAGATGCGACGCGTGCGGGTTCTGCCGTGCGCGACGACCGCGTGCGGGAGCCCGGGGGTGCGTTGCACGACGGTGCGGTGTCCGGCGGTGCTGAATTCGGTGGTTTGCAGGTCGATCGTTCGGCGCTGCGCCACCACGGGGACCGCGATGTGCGGGTGGGGATGCTCGACTTCGCGGTGAATGTGCGCGGCGACGCGCCCCCGGAGTGGTTGTTGCGGCGGCTGGCGGCGCGATTGCCGGAACTGGGGCGGTATCCGTCCGAGGCGGAGGCCGAGGCGGTGCGCGCGATCGTCGCGGCACGGCACGGGCGCGCGGCGGAAGAGGTGTTGCTGCTGGCCGGGGCCGCGGAGGGGTTCGCGCTGTTGCCGCGGCTGGGGTCTCGGCTGGCGGCCGTCATCCATCCGTCCTTCACCGAACCGGAACTCGCGCTGCGCGAGGCGGATGTTCCGGTGGTGCGGGTGGTGCTGGCGCCGCCCTACGAGCTGGCCGGGGCGCTGGTCCCCGAGGACGCCGATCTGGTGGTGCTCGGTAATCCCACCAATCCGACCTCGGTGCTGCATCCTCGCGCCGCGATCGAATCGCTGCGGCGGCCCGGTCGCATCGTGGTGGTCGACGAGGCGTTCGCCGATGCGGTACCGGGCGAACCGGAATCGCTTGCGGAACGGTCCTATCCGGATGTCCTGGTCTTGCGCAGCCTGACCAAGACCTGGGCGCTGGCCGGGTTGCGGTGCGGATATCTGCTGGGCCCGTCCGCGCTGCTGGCCCGGTTGAACCACGGTCGCGCGCATTGGCCCCTCGGTACGTTGCAGCTCGAGGCGATCGCGGCGACCTGCGAAGCGCATGCGATCGCGCAGGCCGAGGCGAGTGCGGCCCGGATCGTGGCCGAGCGGGAGGCGATGATTCCCCGCCTGCGCGCCCTCGGTATCGACGTGCACGAACCGGCCGCCGGCCCCTTCCTGCTGATCCGCGTGCCCGACGGCGAGTTGCTGCGGAAACACCTGGCGGACAAGAACATCGGTGTCCGCCGGGGTGACACCTTCCCGGGGCTCGGCACCGAATTTCTGCGCCTGGCGGTCCGCGACCACGCCGCCGTGGAACGTCTGATCGCCGCGATCGAGGCCGTCGGGCTGTGAGGATCGGCGCCCAGGCGACCAGGTGGCTCGCGGCGCGGTCCGGCCCGGCAGGCGGCATCGGCGTGGATAATGACCGGAACGGCGAAACGGTGGAGGTGCGGTGGTGACAGCGACGAATTCTGTTGTGACGCTGAAGGACTTGATCGATGTCCTCGACGGCGCGTATCCGCCTCGGCTGGCGGAGTCCTGGGATTCGGTGGGGCTGGTCTGTGGTGATCCCGCGGCCTCCGTCTCGCGGGTGCTGTTCGCGGTCGACGCCACCGCCGCCGTCGTCGACCAGGCGATCGATTGGGGCGCACAGGCTTTGGTCGTGCACCACCCGTTGCTGTTGCGCGGTGTCGACACCGTGGCCGCGAGTACCCCGAAGGGTGCGTTGCTGCATCGGCTGATCCGCAACGACTGTGCGTTGTTCACCGCGCACACCAACGCCGATTCGGCCGATCCCGGAGTGTCGGATGCCCTCGCCCACACGCTCGGGCTGACGGTGACCGGGCCGCTGGAACAGAAATCGGTGGCGCCGGTGGACACCTGGGTGGTGTTCATTCCGCGCGCGCACACCGACGCGGTGCTGGCGGCGATGTTCGAGGCGGGCGCGGGCGGCGCCGGGTTCTATCGCGAATGCGGCTGGCGGGTGCCGGGAACGGGGCAGTTCCGGCCGATGGCGGGGGCGAATCCGGCGATCGGGCAGGTCGGCGACCTGGAATTCGTCGAGGAGGACCGTGTCGAGGTGGTGGCACCGCCGTCGGCCCGCGCCGCGGTGCTGGCCGCGCTGCGTGCCGCCCACCCCTACGAGGAACCGGCCTTCGACGTCACCGAACGCGCGGCGCTGCCTTCGGCGCAGGGCCTCGGGCGCATCGGCACCCTGCCGGAACCGGAAACGTTGCGCGCCTTCACCGCTCGCGTGCGCGCCGCCCTGCCCGGCACCGCGTGGGGTGTGCGGGCGGCCGGCGATCCCGACCGTGAGATCCGCACGGTCGCGGTATGCGGCGGAGCCGGCGATTCCTTCCTGGGCACGGTCGCGAAGCTCGGCGTCGACGCCTACGTCACCGCCGACCTGCGCCACCATCCCGCCGACGAACACCTGCGCGCGGGCGGTCCCGCACTCGTCGACGTCGCCCATTGGGCCAGCGAATTCCCCTGGTGCGGCCAAGCGGAAGGCATTGTGCGGGAAGCTCTTCCGGGAGTGGAGACCCGGGTCAGCACTCTCCGTACCGATCCGTGGACCCTCGGCGCCGCCGACGACTGACGCGGACAGCTGCGATACGCACGCTGATCACCGCGGGGCACTCAGTCAGTCGCGTTCGGTGGCGAGCCCGCTCCTGAACCACCACGCGACGGGCCCTGACCGGCGCGGATTCACTCGGTCCGGATGGCGGGCTCGTGGTCGACCGGGAAATTGACCGAGTTGGCGATGAAGCAGCGCTTGTTGGCCTCCGCGTGCAGTGCGCGAGCCTGCCCGGCCAGGGCGGCGTCGGTGATGGTGACGCGCGGGCGCAAGGTGACGTGTTCGAAGCGCTGATCGTTCATCACGCCTTCGGCCTCGTCGAGATAGTCGATCACCACGATTCCGGCCTCGACGCACAGATGCAGGTACCACAGCATGTGGCACTCCGAGAGCGAGGCGACCAGGAGTTGCTCGGGATTCCAGCGGGTCGCGTCGCCCCGGCCGACGACCGGGTCCGCCGACCCCTGCAGCGGCGGCCGCCCCTCGGCGAGCACCTCGTGATTGCGCGAATACGAGCGGTAATCGGTGGTGGCACCGGTCCACACCACGTCCACGCGATAGCGATGTTCGGCCATCCGGTCAGGGTGTCACAGTGGCGGCGGCACCGCACTCGAGTTGTCGGTGGACCCGCGAACCGGCACCCCGGCGCACCGCGTTCGACCGCGTATCCGGTGGTCGCGGGCGGGCGATGCGGGGTTGGGGCGAAACCGGCCGCAGGCAGAGTACGGTTGAGCACCGGCGTCGCGCACCCGCTGCCCGTCGCTCCGCAACCGTCCATAGTGTCGAGGAGTACGTCCCGCGTTGAATGTCGAACCACCGATCCAGGCCAAACTGCTCGACCTCGCGGCCGTCGACGCCGAGCTGACGCGGATCGCGCATCGCCGCAAGGTGCTGCCCGAACAGCAGGAAGTGCAGCGGCTGGAAGCCGAACGCACCGACCGCAAGGATGCGGCGGTCAAGGTCGAGATCCAGCTCGACGATCTCGACCGCGACATTCGCAAACTCGAGGGCGAGATCGACGCCGTGCGCAAACGCGAGGCGCGCGACCGCGGCATGCTCGAGGGCGGCAACGTGGGCGCGAAGCAGCTCTCGGAATTGCAGCACGAACTCGGCAGCCTGGAACGCCGGCGCGGGGTCCTCGAGGACGAACTGCTCGAGGTGATGGAGCGGCGCGAGGCCGCCGAGGCCGATCACCAGCACGCCGGCGCCAACCTCTCGCGCGCCGAGGAGGATCTGACCCTCGCGCAGAGCCGTCGCGACGACGCGGTCGCCGACCTGGATGTGGCCGCGCAGCGCTGCGACGCCGACCGCGCACAGCTCGTCGCCGGATTCCCGGACGAACTGCTCGCGATCTACGACAAGCAGCGCGCCCAGCACGGCGTCGGCGCGGCGCTGTTGCAGGCCCGCCGGTGCGGCGCCTGCCGGATCGAACTCGACCGCGGCGAGATCGCCCGGATCGCCAAGACCGATCCGCAGGTCGTGGTCCGCTGTCCCGAATGCGGTGCGATCATGGTGCGCACCAAGCAGTCCGGATTGTGACGGGCCGGCGATGACGGTACGCACGGTGATCGTCGAGGCCGACGGTGGCTCGCGAGGTAATCCCGGCCCGGCCGGCTACGGCGCGGTGATCTGGGATTCCGACCGCGCCACGATCCTCGCCGAACGTCGCGAATATCTGGGCGTCACCACGAACAATGTCGCCGAATACCGCGGTCTCATCGCGGGTTTGGCCGCCGCCGCCGAACTGGGCGCGCGCACCGTCGAGGTGCGGATGGATTCCAAACTCGTCGTCGAACAGATGTCGGGGCGCTGGAAGGTCAAGCACGCGGCCATGATTCCGCTCGCCGAGCGAGCCCGGCAGCTGGTCGCGGGCTTCGATCGGGTAGGTTTCCAATGGATTCCGCGCGAGCAGAATTCGCACGCCGATCGGCTCGCCAACGAGGCCATGGACGATGCGGTGGTGGTCGCGGAGGTGCGCGAGGCGGATACCGAGCGGCCGGTGATCGACAGCGTGGCCGAACCGGAATCGGCCGCCCAGGATTCGGCACGCGGCGTCGAAGCCGAGCTTCCGAGCTGGATCGACGAAGCGGCCGACGCCCGTGCCGCGCACGAGGATCCGGTCGTGCAGGAGACGGCCCCGGCATCCGGCCCGGGCTGGACCGGCGCCCGCGGGCGGCCGACCCGGCTGTTGCTGCTGCGTCACGGTCAGACCGAATTGTCCGTGGAGCGACGGTATTCCGGCCGCGGCAATCCGGAACTCACCGCGCTCGGTCGCGAACAGGCGGCCCGTGCCGCGAAATACCTTGCCGCCAAAGGCGATATCGCCGCGGTCGTGAGCTCGCCACTGGGCCGGGCGCGTGAGACCGCGCAGGCCGCGGCCCAAGCGCTCGACGTGCCGGTGCGGGTCCTGGACGCATTGACCGAAACCGACTTCGGCGAATGGGAAGGTCTCACGTTCACCGAAGCGGCGCAACGGGATCCGGAACTGCATCAGTGCTGGCTCGGTGATCCGTCGCTGCCCGCTCCCGGCGGTGAGAGCTTCACTCAGGTGCGCGAACGCGTCGAGGGTGCGCGCCGCGATCTGCTGGCGCTGTATCCGGGACAGAACGTCGTCGTGGTCAGCCACGTGACGCCGATCAAGACGTTGCTGCAGTTGGCGTTGGAGGTCGGCCCGTCACTGCTGTACCGGCTGCATCTGGACCTGGCGTCGCTGTCGATCGCCGAGTTCTATCCCGACGGCGGATCGTCGGTGCGGCTGGTCAACGACACCTCGTACCTCTGAACACCGGTCGGGGACACCGGGTTCAGGGGCGCAGCACCGACACCAGGAATTCGGTCTGGTCGTAGACGGCCTTCTCGAACCAGTCGTCGAAGTAGATGTCGAAGTGCCCGATGGGGTATCGCTTCACGATGCCGTGTTTGGTGCGCTCGGCGGCTTTGAGCGTCGGACCCACCGGCGCGACCGAATCGTTGTCGCACACCGCGTACAGCACCGGCACCTTGATGGCCTTGGTGCGCCGCCACGGTGAATCGAACATCACCGACATGCCCACGCGGGCAGCGACTTTCGGCTGGTACTGCGCGCTCTCCTCGGCGAGGCGGCCGAAGCCCTCGGGCACGTCGGAGGCGCTCATCAACGCCGCCGAACGCTTGCGCCCGGCCAGTCGCACGCCCACCGGCTTGCGGCGGATCGGGCCGACGAGAAGGTCGACGAACGCGAGGGTGCCGGTCTTGGCGAGGCTGATCGGCCCCTTCGCCACCGCCGAGGACCAGCCGCTGGTGAACGGGCACTGCGCCACGACCGCGGCCAGATAGTCGTCCTCGTGCGCGATGGACAGGACGTGTCCGCCGCCGAACGAACTGCCCCACAATGCGATTCGGGTCGCGTCGAAACCCTTGAGGGTGCGGGCGAAGGCGATCGCGGCGCGCCAGTCGTCGCGCTGGCGCGCGATGTTGATCAGCTGGCGCGGCTCACCACCGCTGGCGCCGAAATGCCGGTAATCGAAGACCAGCACGCCCATTCCGGCCGCGGCGAACCGGCGTGCGTAGCGATCCAGACCCATTTCCCGGTTCGCGCCCAGCCCGTGCCCCATGATGACCAGTGGACGCGGTTTGGGCGGGCCGTCCGGAAGATAGAGCCACGCTGCACACTGTTCGCTTCCCGAACCGAACCCCACCTCGACACGCTCCATGGGCGAATACCGTACCGGGACGCGCGCCCGGCCGCAGACGTGGATCCCCGCTCAGGGCGCGATTATGGGTGGACGGAACGCAAACACTCGCGAGTCAGATCCTTCAGCGCCGGGTAGCCGTCGACCGCCATGATCAGGTCCGCTTCCGCCAGCAGAGTGCGCAGGACGTGCACGATTCCGTCCACGCCGCCGAGCGCCAGACCGTAGGCGTAGGGCCGGCCCACCCCGACCGCGGTGGCGCCCAGCGCGAGCGCTTTGACGACGTCCGCGCCGCTGCGGATTCCGGAATCGAACAGCACCGGCAGACCCTCGGCCGCGGCGACGACCTCGGGCAACCTGTCCAGTGCGGGCAGTCCGCCATTGGCTTGGCGCCCACCGTGATTGGAGCAGTAGATGCCGTCCACGCCACCGTCGCGGGCCCGGCGCACATCGTCGGGGTGGCAGATTCCCTTGACGATCAAGGGCAGATCGGTCAGCGAGCGCAGCCAGGCCAGATCCTCCCAGCGCAGCGGGTTGCCGAACAGTTGCACCCACCGCAGCACCGCGCTCATCGGATCCTCCTCGGGCGAGCGCTGCAGACCGGAGAGGAAGACCGGATCGGTGAAATAGTTGGCGAGGCAGTGCCCGCGCAGCTGCGGGAAGTTTCCGGTGGACAGATCGCGCGGCCGCCAGCCCGTGATCCAGGTGTCGAGGGTGACGACGATGCCCTGGTAACCGGCCTGCTCCGCGCGCTGCACCAGGCTCGCGGCGAGATCGCGGTCGGTGGGGGTGTAGAGCTGGAAAAAGCCTGGAGTGTCACCGAATTCGGCGGCGACATCCTCGAGCGGATCGACGGTGAGGGTCGAGGCGACCATCGGCACGCCGGTGCGGGCGGCGGCGCGGGCGGTCGCCAGATCGCCGTGGCCGTCCTGGGCGCACAGGCCGATCACGCCCACCGGAGCCATGAAAAGCGGTGTGGGGAGCGTCATTCCGAACAGGTCGACCGACAGGTCGCGCTCCTTCGCGCCGACGAACATGCGGGGGATGAGCCCCCAGTGGTCGAAGGCGGCGACATTGGCGCGCTGGGTGCGCTCGTCGCCCGCGCCGCCGGCCACATACGACCAGATCGAGGGCGGCATGGCCGCCTGCGCGCGCTGTTCGAGTTCGGCGAACGCCACCGGGTACTCCGGTACGACACCGCGCAGCCCCTGGAAGTAGATCTCGTTCTGGAAGTCGCCGAACCCCATATGCGCTGCCCTTCTGTGCCGTCGGTTCGCCGGCGAGTATGCGCGCTCGACGGCGAGTGCGGGCTTCACTGTATGCGTAACCGGCGGTACCGCGCCACGATCTCGCCGTTGCCCGGCGGGGCTGAGGTCCGCCCGCGACAGTGGTCGTCGGAGTGGGCACGCGACGTCCGAGCCGGTCGTGCGGACGTGCGGGTGCGATAGCCGGGGCGGCGTGCGCTCGGCGGTGCTCGCACGGCAGAATGGTGCGCGACGAGTCGGTCGGGCGACCGCGTCGACGGGAACGGGCACGGATGTGCCGCTGCCCGTCGCCGAGGAAAGTCCGGACTCCACAGAGCAGGGCGGTTGTTAACGGCAACCCGGGGTGACCCGCGGGACAGTGCCACAGAAAACAGACCGCCGGCGGTCTCTCCGGAGGTCCGCCGGTAAGGGTGAAACGGTGCGGTAAGAGCGCACCAGCGCCCCGGGTGACCGGGGCGGCTCGGTAAACCCCGCCCGGAGCAAGGTCGAAGGTCGCACTCTCGCGAGTGCGGCTGCGCAGGTGCCCGAGGGCTGCTCGCCCGAGCCTGCGGGTTGGCTGCTCGAGGTGCCCGGTGACGGTGCACCCAGATGGATGGTCGCCTCCCGGTGCGAACCGGGAACAGGATCCGGCTTACAGACCGACTCGTCCCCTCCGGGGTTGCTCCGCCGAGCCGCCGGTGAGGTTCGAGTGTCGGCGCGACATGCGATCCTTGCCTCATGGATGCGACGCCGCAGATCATCGTCACCGGTTACCTGCGGGTGGACCCGGCCGATCGCGACCGATATCTGGCGACCTGCGTCGAGGTCGTGGAAGCGGCCCGGCACACCCCCGGCTGCCTCGATTTCGCCCTGTCTGCGGACCTGGTCGACACCGGCCGCATCAATATTCTCGAACGGTGGAACGACCGCGCGGCGCTGGACGCGTTCCGCGGCGCGGGGGTCTCCGATGATCAGGGCGCGATGATCCGCGAGGCGCGGGTCGCCGAATTCGCGGTCGCTGACGAAACCCTCCTGCGCTGACCGGCCGACCCGGCTAGCGCGCGCAGCCCTCGCCGTTGTCCGGATGTTCGTTCGGATTCGGGTACGGCCCGTTGCGCAGGGTTTCGTGCAGGGCATCCGAGATCGCCGCCAGATTGGCGCCGGTGCGCTGGAAGGCCCGAGCGACAGCCGAACTCGGGTGACGCAGCGATGCGAGGACGAGATGTTCGGTGTCGAGGGCGGTGTGGCCGGCCTCGCGCGCGATCCCGGCGGCTTCGTCCAGTGCGCGTCGCAGGCCGGGGGCGTGCGGTAGCGGTTCCGCAGTCATGCATCCATGATCACCCGTGCCGAGTACTTCAGCGCATATTTCGCGACTATTCCGCAACGATGGTTCGGATGCCGACCGGGCGGCGTCGGACCCGCGTCTACGGCTGCAACGGCTTGCGCCGGGGACGCACGATGCGGTGGGTGATCTTCCAGCCGGGGCCGACCCGTTCGATGGTGTCCTCGTAGGTGACGCTGCCGACCGTGCCGTCGGTCATCACACCCAGCCCTTTGGACAGCGCGCGGACAGTTCCGTCGGACACCTCGTTCAGCACGATGTTGGTGACGTGGTGGGCAACCGGATTGTCGTCGCCGAGGGCCAGGGCGGCGTCGCGAAGCGCCGGCAGGCCGACGAGGACCTCGCCACCGAGGGCCGTGACGTCGTAGGTGACGTTCTCGTGGAACAGGGCCTGCCAGCCGTCGAAGTCGCCGTAGTCGGTGAGGTGGCCGTGCAGATTGATCAGGTCCGTGATGGCGAAGCGGTCCTCGGCGGACAGCATGGCAAGTCTCCGATCGGATGAAAGTGGTTGAGCCCTACCGGAAACCGGTGTCGGCGGCCCAGGGTTCGAGCTCGTCCAGATCAGAGAGGCGCTGGGTCAGGGTGGCGCGGATGCCGGCGAATGCCTCGGGGCCGAGCGGCAGCCGCAACGGCGGTTCGTCCATGGCGACCGCGCGCAGAACGGCCTCGGCGGCTCGGGCCGGATCGCCGGGCTGGGCGCCGTCCTGAGCCTGGAAGCGTTCACGTTCCTCGGCGAAGATCGGTGTGTATTCGGGCATCGGTTCGGCCCACTGGATGGACCGGCCGGCGAAGTCGGTGCGGAACGGTCCCGGCTCCACGATGGTGACCTTGATGCCGAACGGTGCGACCTCGTACGACAAACCTTCCGACAGTCCTTCGACCGCGAATTTGCTGAGTGCGTAAGGCGTTCCGCCGAGACGGGCACGCACCCCACCGACCGAGGACAGCTGCACGATATGACCGCTGCGCTGGGCCCGCATGAGCGGCAGTACCGCCTTGGTGACCGAAATCAGGCCCCAGACATTGGTTTCCATCAGTGTGCGCAGTTGCTCGTCGTCGCATTCCTCGAGCGCGCCGCGTAGTCCGTACCCGGCGTTGTTGACCAGAACGTCGATGCGGCCGAACCGAACTCGCGCCTCCTCGACCGCCGCGGTGATCGACGCCGGATCGGTGACGTCCAGCTGTGCGACGAGCACCCGCTCCGGAGCGCGATCTCGAAGGTCGGCAAGGGATTCGGGTGTGCGAGCGGTGGCGACCACACTGCCGCCCTCGGCCAGCACCGCCTCCGCGATCGCACGGCCGAAGCCGCTGCTGGTGCCGGTGATGAACCAGACGTGATCGGTGGTCATGGTGGAGGCCTCCTGTGTCGGATCGTCGTCGAAGCCGGGCCTTGCGACCGCATGCGGTGCCCGCGGCGGGCCGCCGGCACCGGGTGCGGTCGCGCGATGATCAGCCGGCGGGGTTGATCACCAGGATCTGGGCCCAGTAGGCCGCCTGCTCGGGACCGACGAGAGGCAGCAGGTAGTCGAAGACGATGGACGACATGCGGTGTGGAACTCCTTGTACTCGAGGAACTATTACTCGACGACTCTCGCCGCGCGGCGCACTCTCGTTACTGCACGGACCCCCGAATCCGTGGGTACGCCGTGGCCTGTCACCATCGGCAACAGTAACAGCGCGCTCCGACAGTCGCAGGCTCAGCGGAAAACGGACTCGACGGGGGGATTCGGCGTGCGGTAGCGTGATCTGGACGTAGGTCCGATTAGTTCGAGTTATGACTGTTCGCTCTGAATCGTGTGGCATTTCCTTCCGGAATGATCCAGTTCGACGACCGGTGCGGGCCGTAGTCGAGCCGATTCGTCGACCCCCGTTGCACTCGTCATGACCGCATTGCCGCCACCGCGCTGGGTGAGCGCGAAATCGCAGGCACCGGCGGTTCGCGCGGTCCGAGCTGCGGTTGGAGCCCGGTCGGACGGACGGGCGCATTCTCGGCAAATGCGGGCGAATCGGCTGGTCTCGGCGTGTCCCGTGCGACTAACCGCCCCGGAGTGGCCGGAACCGTGATCGACGTCATAAAGTGTTGGCCGTTGGAAGTGTCGCTGCCGGGGGTGGCAGTGGCTAATGGGTGCTACGAGTGTCGGAAAGCAGGTTCTGTATATATGCGAGTAGTTCGCAAGTTGGCGGCCGGTGCATTGATCGCCGCAGCTGCGTCGGGTGTTGCGGTGCTGGGCGCGGGATCGGCGTCCGCCGTCGCGGTCACTCCGTTGCCGGGTGGCGTCCAGGTGGACCTCAGCCCGGGTGACACCCAGTGGGTCCACCAGTCCCACGTCGGCCGGACGATCGCGGTGCTGCCGCACCCGTCGGCGGCCTCGTTCGGCCAGGCTCTCGATGCCGCGGCGACCCTGTCGTCGCAGTACCCCGACGGCCGCGTCGTTTTCACCGTGTACGGTCCGTTCGATCAGCTGAACGGCACGATGCTGGCGCTCAAGTAAGGTTCAGCGCCCCGCGTGGAACTGCATCCCAGGATCGTCTCGGCACCGGTGGACTTCGGTGTCGTGCGATCCGAATTCGGACTCGCCTCGGAATATCCGTCCGAGGCGGTCTCGGAGGCCCGCGACGCAGCCGATGCGTTCGCGGGCGTCCGGGCCGATCGCACCGACATCCCGTTCGTGACGATCGACCCGCCCGGCGCCATGGATCTCGACCAGGCGCTGCATCTCGAACGCACCCCGACCGGATTCCTGCTGCACTACGCCATCGCCGATGTGGGCTCGGTGGTCGCGCCCGACGGCGCGCTCGCGCGGGAATCCCTCGCGAGGGGCCAAAGCTTCTATCTCCCCGACGGCACCGTGCCGCTGCATCCGCCGGTGCTCTCGGAAGGGTCGGCCAGTCTGCTGCCCGGCGCGGTTCGTCCCGCCGCCCTGTGGACCATCGACTGTGACGACAAGGCCGAACCGCAACGCTTCTCGGTTCAGCGCGCCCTGGTTCGTTCCCGCGCCCGCCTCGACTATCCCGGCGTCCAGGCCGACGCCGACGCCGGCCGCCTGCATCCCTCGATCGCCGCACTGCCGGAATTCGGCCGCCTGCGCATCGAGGCCGGCCTGGCCCGCGGCGCGATCGAACTGCGGCTGCCCGCGCAATCGGTGATCCCCGACGGGCGCGACCACGACACCGAGCACTGGCAGTTGGCGGTCGAACCGCGCACCGCCGCCGACGACTGGAACGAACAGGTCTCCCTGCTCACCGGCATCTGCGCGGCCCGAATCATGCTGGCGGACAACGGCTCCGACGCCCGCATCGGACTGTTGCGCACCATGCCGGCGCCACCGGCCTCCGCGATCGCGTCCATGCGCCGCACCGCCGCCGCGCTGGGCGTGCGCTGGCCGGCCGGAATGCCGGTGGGCCGGATGCTCGCCGGATTGGACCCCAACACCCCCGCCGCGCTGGTGCTCAACTCCGAGGCGACCAGCCTGCTGCGCGGCGCGTCCTACACCGTGCTCGACGGTGAAACGCCGGATGTGTTGCAGCACAGCGGTATCGGCGCGGCCTACGCCCATGTGACGGCGCCGCTGCGCCGCCTCGCCGACCGGTACGCCACCGAAATCTGCCTGGCTCGCTGCGCCGGCACCCCGGTACCGCACTGGGTTCGCGACGGACTCGCCGCCGCCGCGGACACGATGCGGCGCAGCGACGCCGTCGGCGGCAAACTCGAACGCGCGTGCATCGATCTCACCGAATCCACCGTTCTCGCACCACGTCTGGGCGACATCTTCGAGGCGGTGGTCATCCGCGAGGGCAACGGCAACCGATCCGCCGAAATCTTCGTCGCCGATCCGCCGGTGCTCGCCAAATGCACCGGCTCGCCGCCGGAGGGCCAGCGGGTGCGGGTCCGCCTGGACATCGCGGACCCCGACAAACGCGTGGTGGGCTTCAGCTTTCCGGCGGAGTGAGTTGCTCGTCGCCGGTGCCTCGCTGGGGATCGAGCCACGGCATCCGGCTCACCAACTGGTCCCGTAGGTGTGTCAAACGGGCGATGCGCTCGTTCAGCTCCGCCACCCGCGGCGGCCCGACCACCGCGTATCCCGAGGCGCAGCGGGGTTCGTACGGAAAGACGTCGGGAAGCTCCCGGTCCAGATAAGGAGCGAAAGCACGCACATCCTCGACCGTGAATCCGAGGCGAAGCAGTTCGCGAATGTTGCGTACCCTGGCCACCGCCTTCTCCTCGTACTCTCGGTATCCCGCGGCGGTGCGCCCGGACGTGAGTAGTCCCTGTTCTTCGTAGAAGCGCAGCGCCCGCGTCGTCACTGCGGTGCGGGCCGCCAATTCGCCGATCAACATCGCGCGTATCCTCTCCGCCGTCTCACGTGGTGCTCAACGCGCCAGCCGCACCACAACCTTCCCGGTGTAGCGCCCCCGGACCGTATCCAGCAGTGCCCGCGGCGCGTTCTCGAGCCCGTCGACGACGGTTTCGGTCCGCACGATGTTTCCCGCTGCCGTCCACTCCCGCAGTTTCCGGCCGAACTCCGGGGCCAGGTCGAAGTGATCGATAGTGCTGAATCCGCGCAACGTCAATCGCTTGCCGATCACCGCCAACAGATCACCCGGACCGCCGTCCGGCTCGCCACCGGCACGCTGCCTGGCCAAAGCGCCACAGAGCGCGATGCGGCCGCCGGGATTCATCACCTCGATCGCCGCCCGCAACTGGGCTCCGCCGACATTGTCGAAAATACACGTCCACGCCGTCGGGCGTCGCGGCTCGCAGCCGATCGACGAAGGGATCGTCGTGGTAGTCGACAGCGGCGTCGTAACCCAGCTCCTCGATGATGTGGGCGGCCTTCCGCGGTGAGCCGACGCTGCCGACCACACGGCCGGCGCCGAGCAGCCGCGCGATCTGCCCGGCCAGGCTCCCCGTGGCGCCTGCGGCGCTGGAGACGAAGACGGTATCGCCGCGGCGTAGTTCGGCGGCGACGGTCAGCCCGGCGTAGGCGACCAGGCCGAAGCCGAGGTATCCCGACGGCGAGGGATAGGCGTCGGGATCTACCACCCGCACGGTCCCCGCGTCGGCGAGAGCGTGTTCCCGCCAGCCGAGCCGATGCAGGACCACGGCGCCCTCGGGCACCGCCGGATCACCTGATTCGATCACCTCGCCGATCGCGTCCCCGGACAGGGTTTCACCGATCTCGAAGGGCGGCAGGGGAATTCCGGGAAAGGCGCCGATTTGCATCAGGCTTCCGGGGTCGATGGACATGAAGAGATTGCGGATCAGTACCTGGCCGGCCGCCGGTGCCGGCATCGGATGGTCGACCGTTCGGAAATCGGTGAGTTCGGGGAACCCGCCGGGGCGGGCGGCCAGGTGGATCGAGCGGGTGGTGGCGATAGTGGACGTCATACCGCCGACCGTAGGGATTGACGTATGCGTGAAGGTCAAGCCCGATCAGGACAGGTAGTCATAGTTCGAGAATTCGATGAGGGACGGGTACTGGGCGAGGGCGGTTCGGGCGGCTTCCACTTCGGCGGCGCACAGCAATTCGTAGGGGGCGGCATCGGCGCCGTGGCCGCGCACGACTTCGGCGCGGGCGGTGATGGTGGCCAGCGCCTCGATGGCGTCGCGGTGATCGCCCAGGACGCCCTGCACCTTCTTCGCGCGACGGGCCAGGTCCTCGGCGGGGCCGTCCAGGATATCGGTGGCCGCTTCGGCGCTGTAGCGTAACCGCTTGGCGGCCTTGCGGATATCGTGCAGTGCCTCGACGCGGTCGGCCTCCTCGACGTCTCGTTCGGCGTCGACGCGTGCTTTCAGCCGGCGCAGATCCGCGCGCACCGCTGCCTTGAACACGAGGTCGGCATCGCGGCGGGCGCGCTTGCGGCGCAACGGCGGATCGGTGCGCAGGCCGACCACCCGCGCCCGCAGCAGCGCATAGCGCTCACCGTCGAGTTCGCGCAGCACGGTGCGGTGGGCGTCGGTGTAGGCCGCGCGTTCCGCGCTCACCAGCCGCCGCCCGAGATGGCGTTGCACATCGGGGTATTCGTCCAGCAGCGCGGCGAACCGGTCGGCGCGCACCTCGACGTCGCGAGCGATGCCGAGCAGGCCCGCCAGCCACCGCAATTCGGCACGGATCGCGTCTATCTCGTCGCGGTGGAAAACGTTCCGATACGACCGCAGCACAGACCGCAGGCGGCGGGTGGCGACCCGCATCTGATGTACCGAATCCGATTCGTCGGCGCGGACCCTCGGTTCCGCGGCCAGCAGCCGGTCCACGTCCTCGCCGAGGGCGGCGACGACGGCGGGACCGGCTGCCCCGCTCATCGCCGATCCCGGAATTCGTCGGTGGCCTCGATCAGATGATGGGTGGTGCCGGGTTCGGCGGCGGCATGTCCGGCATCGGCCACCAGATGCAGGCGCGAACCGGGCCAGGCCCGATGCAGATCCCAGGCGCTGACAGCCGGGCAGACGACATCGTGGCGGCCCTGCACGATCACCACCGGAATATGCGCGATCCGGTCGATATCGCGCAGCAGTTGCCCCTCTTCCAGGAATCCGCCGTGCACGAAGTAGTGGTTCTCGATGCGGGCGAAGGCCAGTGCGAACCGGGGTTCGGCGGATTCGGCGACCCGTTCCGGTTGCGGCAGCAGCGAACTCGTCGCGCCCTCCCAACTGGACCACGCCACCGCGGCGGCCGTCGCCACCTCGTCGTCGGGGGAGTGCAGCAGCCGGTGATAGGCCGCCACCAGATCCCCGTCGCGCTCGTCCGCCGGGATCGGCGCCAGATACTTCTCCCACTCGTCGGGATAGACGAATCCGGCGGCGCCGTTGTAGTACCAGTCGATCTCCTTGCGCCGCAACAGGAAAACACCGCGCAGCACCATCTCCGTCACACGCTCGGGGTGGGTCTGGGCGTAGGCCAGCGCCAGTGTCGAACCCCAGGACCCGCCGAAAACCTGCCAGCGCTCGATACCCAGATGGGTGCGCAGCCGCTCGATATCGGCGACCAGATGCCAGGTGGTGTTGACCTCCAGGCTCGCCCCGTCGGCCACGTGCGGTGTCGAACGCCCGCAGCCGCGCTGATCGAACAGCACGATCCGGTAGGCGGCGGGGTCGAAGAACCGCCGGTGCGTCGCATCGGTGCCGCCACCCGGACCGCCGTGCAGGAACACCACCGGCTTGCCCTCGGGGTTGCCCGACTCCTCCCAGTAGAGGTGCTGGCCGTCGCCGACGTCGAGCATGCCCTCACGGTAGGGCTCCAGCGGCGGGTACAGGGTGCGCATCAGAAGGCGATTCCCGAGGCGAGATCGGGCAGCTCCAGCGCCTGCAGCGCCTGAGTACGAGTATCCGAGCAGGTCTTGGTGGTGATCCGGTCCACCACGGCCTTGTCGCCGAGCACCGCGAGGTTGATGCCGCCGTTCTCCGCGGCCCACTGATGCACCGTGATGTTGAGCGCCACCTTCCCCAGCGTCGGGCCCTGCACCCGCCAATCCGACAGCTGCGGGGAGATGGCGTCGCACAGCTTCTGCGCGACCGGGTCGGGAACCTGTACGGGACTGGTCTGTCCCGGTTTGGCGGTGACACCGGCCGAACCGCTGGGACGCGCGGCCGTCGACGTGGCCGAGGCGCCGGATTTCTCGGGCCCGGCCGAACCCGTGCTCGCGCCACCACATCCGGCGACCAGCGCGACGGCCAGCGCCGCACCGACGGCGAGCGCTCCGCGAGTCATCCAACGGCTCTGCGACATCTGTTCCCTTTGTTCGATTCCGGAGTGCATCCGAAGTTCCTCCTGTGGACCTACGAGTCTGCCACCTCGCCGCGGGTGGCCGCGTGGCTCAGGCGAAGTTCGCGCGCAGCTGGTCCAGCATCTCGGTGACGAAGGGCGCGAACCGTTCGGCCGGGCGGCCCGGTGCCGTGTCGATGGTCAGCCACGAATGCAGGGTGGTCAGGGGTGCGAGGCGTTCGGCCAGCTCGATTTCACGGTCGGTGACGCTCGCCAGTTCACGCCAGGCGTCGAAATAGGCCGCTCGCCGCGGGTCCCGGAACGTGCGCACCGACAGGAAGGGATGGGTGAGCACTGCATCGCCCCAGTCGAACACCGCGGCGGTGGAGCGGAAGACATGGCCCGGATACAGGTCGTTGTGTTCCACGCTCAGCCGGCCGTACTGCGCGAGTTCGCCGGCGGCCGACTCGATCGCGTACTCCAGTCCCGGCGCGCGATCGGCGAAATGGCGGTAGACCTCGATCAGGCGGGCCGGCGGTAGATACGGAGTTCCGGTGTCGCGCAACGACTCCGCGTGCGTGCACAGCGTGTGCTGCATGCCGGCGTAGGAGCGCAGCACCGACTCCCAGCCCGGTGGCCGCGGCGGCGGCGCGTCGGCGCCGTCGAGGGCGAACTGCCGGTCGAGCGGTCCGGTGCGCATGGTCTCGCCACCGTCGGGTCCCAGGAACCACCCGTTCTCACGGTGTACCGCAAGGGGTTTGGGCACCGAACCCGGAACGAGCCGATCCAGCGCCGCCAGCAGCGGGCCCTCGTGGGCGAACGCACGCGCACTCGCCTTCGCCCAGACGGCTCCGGCGTCGGTGTCTACGCGCGCGAGCAGCGTCCAGTCCCGGCGCCGCATCTCCTGCGCACCGGTCACGGCCAGGCCCAGATTCCCGAGTTGCGCGGTGGCCCAGTCGATCAGCGGTCGCAGTGCTTGATCGGCCACCGAAACAGGCGCGTTCACCGGGACAACCTAACCTGCTCACCGATCGTCGGTGCGGCCGGCCGAAGCCGTTCTCGCACAGCCGATCACAGCGTCAGGTACTCGCCCAGCTCCCACGGTGTGACCTGGGCGCGGTAGGTGGCCCACTCGTGGCGCTTGTTGCGCAGGAAGAAGTCGAACACGTGCTCGCCCAGCGTTTCGGCGACCAGCTCCGACCGTTCCATCGCCCGCAGCGCCTCGTCCAGGGTCGAGGGCAGCTCGCGGAAGCCCATCGCGCGACGTTCGGCGGTGGTCAGCGACCACACGTCGTCCTCGGCCTCGGGCGGCAGCGTGTACCCCTTCTCGATGCCGCGCAGGCCCGCGGCCAGCAGCACCGCGAAGGCCAGGTACGGATTGCAGGCCGAATCTGGGCTGCGGATCTCGACTCGCCGCGAGGACTGCTTGTTCGGCGTGTACATCGGAACGCGGACCAGCGCAGAACGATTCGACCGGCCCCAGGACGCGGCGGTCGGCGCCTCACCGCCGTGGATCAGGCGCTTGTAGGAGTTCACCCACTGGTTGGTGACGGCGCTGATCTCGTTGGCGTGTTCGAGAATGCCGGCGATGAACGCACGCGCGGTCTCGGACAGGTTGTTCGGGTCGTCGGGATCGGCGAAGGCGTTGTGCTCACCCTCGAACAGGCTCATGTGGGTGTGCATGGCCGAACCCGGATGGTCGGAGAAGGGTTTGGGCATGAACGAGGCCCGCACGCCTTCGTCGATGGCGACCTCTTTGATGAGGTAGCGGAAGGTCATCACGTTGTCGGCCATCGACAGCGCGTCGGCGTAGCGCAGGTCGATCTCCTGCTGGCCGGGCGCACCCTCGTGGTGGCTGAACTCCACCGAGATACCCATCGATTCGAGCGCGTCGATGGCGTGGCGGCGGAAGTTCGGCGCCTCGTCGTGCACGGCCTGGTCGAAGAACCCGCCGTTGTCGGCGGGCACCGGGCGCCCGCCCTCGAGCACCGAACGAATCAGGAAGAACTCGATCTCCGGATGCACGTAGCAGCTGAATCCCAGGTCACCGGCCTTGTTCAGCTGCCGGCGCAGCACATGGCGCGGATCGGCCCACGACGGCGATCCGTCGGGCATCGCGATATCGCAGAACATGCGCGCCGAATGCTGATGGCCCTTGCTGGTGGACCAGGGCAGCACCTGGAACGTCGACGGATCGGGCTTGGCGACCATATCGGCCTCCGACACCCGGGCGAAGCCCTCGATCGCCGAGCCGTCGAATCCGATGCCCTCCTCGAAGGCGCCTTCCAGCTCCGCGGGGGCGATCGCCACCGACTTCAGATATCCCAGGACGTCGGTGAACCAGAGTCGCACGAAGCGGATGTCCCGCTCCTCGAGCGTCCGCAGCACGAATTCCTTCTGGCGATCCATACGCGCGAGCGTAGGCACCCGCGGTTAAATCCGTGTTACATCGTGCAACAACCGCCGGTCCGCATGTGTGGCGTCAGCCGCAGGTGAGCCCTTCCGGCGGTGTCTTCAGGTCCGTGAGATAGGCGAATACGGCATCGTCGACGCACGGAACACCGCCGGAGAGGAACGCGGTGTGCCGGGTTCCCTTGTTGGTGATCAGTGCCGCGCCCAGCTGATGGGCCAGATCGACACCGGCCTGATACGGCGTGGCCGGATCCGCGGTCGTGGAGATGACCACGGTCTTGGGCAGGCCGGGTGCGGAAATGTTGTGCGGGGAGCCGCTGTTGGGCACGGGCCAGAACGCGCACATCTCGAGCGGCGCCTGCCCGGTGGCGTGGCCGTCGTCGAGGAACGGGGCGACCTTGCGGTATTCCGCGTCCTGCTTATCGGTTTCGGTGCGGTCCTTGATGGCCGGATCGTCGACGCAGTGGATGGCCAGGAACGCGTCCTGCGAATTGTCGTAGCTGCCGTCCTTGTTGCGGCCGTCGTAGAGATCGGCGAGCTGCAGCAGGATGTCGCCCTTGCCCTTGGCCAGCTGAGCCAGGCCCGCGCTCAGCACATTCCAGCTGTCCTCGGCGTAGAGGGTGTTCTGCACACCGGTGACGGCGTCGCTGTAGGTGAGGCCGCGGCCGTCGCGGGTCTCGGCCGGGTGGTCCCAGAGTGGGTTGACCAGATCGTGGAAGCGGGCCACCGCCTGGGTCGCGTCCTGGCCGAGCGGGCAGTCCGGTTTGCTCGTACAGTCGGCGGCGTAAGCGTCGAACGCCTTCTGGAATCCGGCGGCCTGCTGCACCGATTCCTTCTCCGGATCGGCGTCCGGATCGAGAGCGCCGTCGAGCACCATGGCCCGCACCTTGTCCGGGAACTTCTCGGCGTAGGTGTAGCCGAGCCGGGTGCCGTAGGAGTAGCCGACGTAGTTCAGTTTGTCGTCGCCGAGCACACCCCGGATGATGTCCATGTCCTGCACGACCTCGCGGGTGCCGACGTGGGCGAGGAATTCGTTGCCGGTCTTCTCGGTGCAGTGCGCGGCGAAATCCTTGTTCTCCTGCTCGGCGGCCGCGATGCCGGCGGGGGTGTAGTCCTTGGGCGGTTCGGCGCGTTGCTGATCCCACTGTTGCCCGGTCAGGCATTCGATCAGCGGCGTGGACGCGCCGACGCCGCGCGGGTCGAAACCGATCCGGTCGAACCGCTCCGCGAGCGGGGTGTCCTGGCCCTGCGCGGCCATCCACAGGCCGGCCTGGCCGGGCCCGCCCGGGTTGAACAGCAGCGATCCGATGCGTTGCCCGGTCGCCTTGATCCGGGAGACCGCGATCTGGGCGGTCGCGCCCTCGGGCTTGTCGTAGTCGATCGGCACCGAGATGTGCGTGCATTCGGTGCCCTGCGGGAACCGGGTCGAGGAATCGCCGAATCCGTCACAGCTACCCCACGACGGGACCTGGGTGTAGTACTTCTGCAGCGCGGCCGGACTCGGCGCGGACGGCTGGGCGACGGGGTGATTCTTCGACGTCGACGAGCAGGCGGCGGCCACACACATCAGGGCCACCGCGGCTGCGACGCGACCGGATCGCGACAAGGACATGCGCGCCATCCTTCCACCTCCGCCTGTGTCCGTTGGGCGGTGTCCGCGGCGGCCTCCGTGGTTACGCGGGCTGCCTCCTCCGGCCACGTCGCTCCCACCGCTGTGACAAATCCCATCCCGGCCACGCCTTAAAAGCGGCCGTGCCGCGGTGGCAGACTGAACAGGTCATAGCAACCCGGGGACCCGGTCGGGCCTCGAGGACAGACGAAAGGGACGATGATGTCCGCTGCTCAGGACAATCCTGCTTCCGAAACCACCGCTTACGGCGCCGCACCGACAACTTCCCGGCGGAAGACGCGAGTACAGCACCTACAGCAATGGAAATCCGCGGGCGAGAAGTGGGCGATGCTGACCGCCTACGACTACTCCACCGCGAAGCTGTTCGAAGAGGCCGGCATCACCGTGCTGCTGGTCGGCGATTCGGCGGCCAACGTGGTCTACGGCTACGACACCACCGTGCCGATCACGATCGAGGAACTGCTGCCACTGGTCCGTGGCGTGGTCCGCGGCGCGCCGCACGCCCTGGTGGTGGCCGACCTGCCGTTCGGCAGCTACGAGGGCTCTCCGGAACAGGCGCTGGCCAGCGCCACCCGCTTCATGAAGGAAGGCGGTGCGCACGCGGTGAAACTCGAAGGCGGAGAACGCGTTTCCGAGCACATCGCCCGGCTCACCGCCTCCGGCATCCCGGTGGTGGCGCATATCGGCTTCACCCCGCAGAGCGTCAACACCCTCGGCGGCTACCGCGTGCAGGGCCGCGGTGACGGGGCCGAGCAGTTGATCGCCGACGCCATCGCGGTCCAGGAGGCCGGGGCGATCGCCGTGGTGATGGAGATGGTGCCGGCCGAGCTGGCCGGTCAGGTCACCTACAAGCTGACCATCCCGACCGTCGGCATCGGCGCCGGTAGCGACTGCGACGCCCAGGTTCTGGTCTGGCAGGACATGGCCGGCTACACCAGCGGCAAGACGGCCAAGTTCGTCAAGCGCTTCGGCCGCGTGGGCGACGAATTGCGCAGCGCCGCGGCGGAATACGCGCGCGAGGTGGCGCAGGGAACCTACCCGGGGCCGGAACACAGTTTCTGAGGGACGGGGTCGACCGCGGGTCGCGTACGCGCGGTCCGCGGTCGATCCCTGTTCGTCGCGGGCGCCGATGCCGCGCTCGCCGACGCGCAGCACGCCGCACCGCGACGGGCGGCCCAGCGCTCCCGATGCGTCCTTGTGATGACCGCGGGCGAAGGTCGGCGTGCTGCGGCCCGCGACGGGTACAGCTCGCCGCGACCCCGGCAGCCCGCCGGCGGGACACCGCGTTCCTCGCCGAAAGGGAATCGGCTCCCCGACCAACGGCGGCCGAGCACTCCCTCGACGGCCTGCGAGCAGGCAACTTCCGCATGCTCGACCGTAACGGTAATTTGAGAGAATGGTCCGGCCACCGACTGCACGTCCCGCAGTGCCCGGTGCCGGTCGGCTGGGATTGCTGGAGCCGACGGCAGCCGCGTCGTTACGAGAGCTCGCCTGGGACAATGTCGACAGTGTTGCGTTGCTGTGGGCGTTGTCGCGGTCGCCGGATGCCGATCTGGCGCTGCTGACCCTCGTCCGCCTGCGCGAGGCGCTCGGGTCCGATTGGGCCGCATTGGATTCCGCGGTGCGCACCGATCTGTCGTTGCGCGGCAGGTTGTTCGCGCTGATCGGCTCGTCGAGCGCGTTCGCCGATCATCTGGTCGCCGATCCGGCGAGCTGGCAGCTGCTGCGGCGGGAACTGCCGGGCCCGCGGGAGATCCTCGACGATCTGCTCGACGCGGTCGGTGCCACGCCCGAGACGGGGCCGAACGCCGCCCCGCTGCTCTATCGGGCCACCCACGCCGGACCCGACGCTATCGCCTTGCTGCGCAAGCGATATCGCGATCAGCTGATGGTACTGGCCGCCCACGATCTGGCCGCCACCGTCGAGAACGAACCGGTGCTGCCGTATCAGCAGGTCGGCAACCATCTCACCGATCTCGCCGACGCCGCACTCACCGCCGCGCTCTCGGTGGCGGTGGCGCGGATCTGCCCCGACGATCCGGTTCCGGTCCGGCTGGCGGTGGTCGCGATGGGCAAATGCGGTGCGCGCGAACTGAATTACGTCTCCGATGTGGATGTGGTGTTCGTCGCCGAACCCGCCGACACCACCGCGACCCGGCTGGCCGCGGAGATGATGGGTATCGCGGGCAGCGCGTTCTTCGACGTCGATGCCGCGTTGCGCCCGGAAGGCAAGGCCGGGGCGCTGGTGCGCACCCTGGATTCGCACATCACCTACTACAAGCGCTGGGCGCGCACCTGGGAATTCCAGGCGCTGCTGAAGAACCGCCCCGCCACCGGCGATCTGGAACTCGGCAGGCAGTACGGCGAGGCGCTGATGCCGATGGTGTGGAGCGCCTCGGAACGACCGGATTTCGTCTCAGACGTGCAGGCGATGCGGCGCCGGGTCGAGAGCCTGGTGCCCGAGGAAATGCGCGAGCGCGAACTGAAACTCGGCCACGGCAGCCTGCGCGACGTCGAATTCGCGGTGCAACTACTGCAGTTGGTCCACGGCAAGGCCGATGAATCACTGCACGTGCCGGGCACGGTCGAAGCACTGACGGCGCTGGCCGCACGCGGCTATGTGGGCCGCGACGATGCCGCCAACCTCACCGCCTCCTACGAATTCCTGCGCCTGCTCGAGCACCGCCTGCAACTGCAGCGGCTCAAGCGCACCCACACCCTGCCCGCGCCCGACGACGAGGAGGGGATGCGCTGGCTCGCCCGCGCCGCGCACATGCGTCCCGACGGCCGCCAGGATGCGGTCGGGGTGCTGCGCAGCGAGATCAAGCGCAACACGGTGCGGGTGCGCCGGCTGCACGCGAAGCTGTTCTACCGCCCGCTGCTGGAATCGGTGGCCCGCCTCGACGCCGCCGCGTTGCGGCTGAGTCCGCAGGCCGCGGTCCGTCAGCTCGCCGCCCTCGGCTACGCCGCCCCGGAGAACGCCCTCGGCCACCTCAAGGCGCTCACCGGCGAGGTGGGTCGCAAGGGCCGCATCCAGGCGCTGCTGCTGCCGACGCTGCTCGAATGGCTCGGTGACACACCGAATCCCGATGCCGGGCTGCTGGCCTATCGGCGGGTGTCGGAGGGCCTCGACGATCAGATCTGGTTCCTGCGCGAACTCCGCGACGAGGGTGCGATCGCGCAGCGGTTGATGATCGTGCTCGGTTCCTCGGCCTATCTGCCGGATCTGCTGATCAACGCGCCCGAGACCATCCGGATGTTCGCCGACGGACCCGACGGTCCGCTGCTGCTGAGCCCGAAGGCCGAGGACGTGCGTTCCAGCATCCTGGCCGGTGCCGCCCGCTACGACGAGCCCCGGCGCGCCGTCGCCACCGCCCGCTCGCTGCGCCGCCACGAGCTGGCCCGCATCGCCTCCGCCGATGTGCTCGGCATGCTGGAGGTGCCGCGGGTGTGCCGGGCGCTGTCGTGGGTGTGGGTCGCGGTGCTCGAGGCGTCGCTGCAGGCCGTGATCCGGGCCTGGGAGGCCGAACACGAGGCGCCCGCGCCCGCGGACTTCGCGGTGATCGGCATGGGTCGGCTCGGCGGGATGGAGTTGGGCTACGGGTCCGACGCCGACGTGCTGTTCGTCTGCGATCCGCGTCCCGGCGCGGACGAGACGGTCGCGGTGAAGTGGGCGATCGGCGTGGCCGAACAGGTGCAGCGGCTGCTCGGCGCGCCCAGTACCGATCCGCCGCTGCAGGTCGACGCCGGGCTGCGGCCGGAGGGCCGCAACGGCGCGCTGGTCCGCACTCTGGCCGCGTATCGCGCCTACTACCAGCAGTGGGCGCAGCCGTGGGAGGTGCAGGCGCTGCTGCGCGCGCATCAGGTCGCCGGCAACGAGGAGCTGGGCCTGCGGTTCCTGCATTCGATCGACCCGGTCCGCTATCCCAAGGGCGGTGTCTCCGAGGAGGCCGTGCGCGAGATCCGCCGGATCAAGGCGCGGGTCGACTCCGAGCGTTTGCCGCGCGGTGCGAATCCGGCTACCCACACCAAACTCGGCCGCGGTGGTCTCGCCGATATCGAGTGGACCGTGCAGCTGCTGCAACTGCAGCACGCGCACGAGGTGCCCGATCTGCACAACACCTCCACGCTCGAATGCCTCGCTGTGATCGAGCGCGAGAAATTGCTCGACGCCCTCGATGTGGAGCTGCTGCGCGACGCCTGGCTCACCGCGACCAAGGCCCGCAACGCGCTGGTGCTGGTGCGCGGCAAACCCGCCGACCAGCTGCCCGGGCCCGGGCCGTTGCTCTCGGCCGTGGCCCGGGTCGCGGGCTGGCCGACCGACGACGGCAGCGAATTTCTCGACCACTACATGCGCGTCACGCGACGGGCGAAGACGGTCGTCGAGCGCGTCTTCGGCGGGTGAGCGCGGCGTAGATCCGTCGCGGCCGGGTACGCGATGGATGACACCGACGCGCGATTGCGGCGGGTGCCGCGGTCACGCGGCTGACCGGGGGATTTTCGTGGACCGGCGATGAATTCCGCGGTACGGGCCGAAAACGTGTTGCGGGGAACAGGCCGGGCGCGATATCGGTTGATACAGAGTGTGCCGTGCCATCGTCACCGTGCGAGGGGCCTCGCAGAGCCGGAACGAGCGTTCCGCATACTGTATCCGTACGCGACCAGTCGGGAGGACCACCATGGTGAGGATGTTCGTGGAGGTGCGCTACGCCCACCTGCTCGACGGCACACGCGATGCGCTCTGTGATCGGAGACCGTGATGGCTGAACTCAATTCGGCCGTCACCGGTTACCGCACCTATCGGCACGCCGCCCTGAATCCGACCCGCGCCGTGCGGGTTCCTCTGATCGTGGTGCTGTTGCTGGTCGGTGTGGTGCTGCTCTACGCGGCCGACCATGCCTCCCGTGAAGGTGTCAATCGCGGCTGGTTCGTGGCGGTGTCGCTGTCGGGTCTGTTCGTGGCGCGCGGTCTGAATCTGCGACGGCCGATCACGCTGCCGCACTTCACCGTCGCGGTGATCGTGCTCGGTGTCTCCAACATCGCCTACCGCAGCGATCACGGCACCGTCGGCTTCGTCTGCCTCGCCTCCACGGGCCTGATCCTCATGCTGCCGCAGAGTTCGCGTCCGCAGCCGGACCAGCAGCATCGCATCGCCGCGCTCGTCGACCGCACGGTCGAGGATCCGCTGGCCCCGTTCGCGCTGCACTCGGCCAAATCCTATTTCTTCAGCGCGGATTCGAACGCCGCGATCGGATATCGCGCGCGCTTCGGTATCGCGGTCGTCGCGGGCGACCCGGTCGGCAACTGCGCCGAATTCGGCCGGCTCATCGCCGAGTTCTCCGAATTCGCCGCCGCCCACGGCTGGCGGATCGCCGTGCTGGGCGCCAGCCCCGCGGTTACCGAACTGTGGCGCACCCGCGCGGCCGATCACCATGGCCTGCACGCCATTCCGATCGGTCGCGACGTGGTGGTCGAGGTCGACTCGTTCGATATGGTCGGCCGCAAATTCCGCAACCTGCGCCAGGCGGTCAGCCGCACCCGTAACTTCGGCGTCAAGACCGAGGTGATCCCCGAACGCGAACTCGACCGCGAGCTGCGCGAGACGCTGCTGGGCATCGTCGACGAGTGGGGGAGCGGACATCAGACCCGCGGCTTCTCGATGATCCTGGACCATCTGCTCGACGGCCGGAATCCGGGCATGCTCGTGGTGATCGCCCGCGACGGTGAGGGCCGGGTCGCCGGATTCCAGCGCTACGGGTCCTCCAACCACGGCAGCGAACTCAGCCTCGATGTGCCGTGGCGGCGCAAGGACGCCCCGAACGGCTTGGACGAGCGGATGATCGTCGACCTCGTCGACTACGGCCGCGACCACGACGTGCACCGCATCTCGCTGGCGTTCGCGGCGTTCCCCGAACTGTTCGCCGACAAGGAACGATCCCGCTCCAAACAGGCCATCTATGTGCTGGCCCGCACGCTGGACCCGTTGATCCGGCTGGAATCGCTGTATCGGTTCCTGCGCAAGTTCAACTCCTTCGGCAATCAGCGTTTCGTCCTCATCCGCTGGCGTGAGATCGTCTTCACCGCGCTCGCGCTGCTGACCCTGGAATTCGTGCCGCACCGCAAGCAGGGTTGAGCGGGCGGTCAGGCCATATTGCCCTCGTAGCACAGGCCGGTTCCGCGCCAGGTCGGTTGCGGGGCAACGGTTCCGCGGTCGAAGCGCCATGCGCTGACGGGTTCGGTGGCCTTCCAGAACAACCGGCCGTCGTGGCCGCGCACCACCTGGTAGACGTCGTCGGTGCCCTCGATCAGTTGATTGCCGACGCAGTAGTCGTTGTAGGCGGTGCCGGGTTGGCGTGCGCCCAGGCTGAAGTGGGCGGCGGGGTCGCCGGTCGAACCGGGGTTGGCGACGGTATCGGGCCGGTCCGACGTCGCGCCGGCCGACCACATCGGAGTGCCGCGGCCGTCGGCGCCGCAGGTGTAGCCGCGTCCGCCCGCGACGACCGTGGCTCCGGCGGGGTGAGTGGTTCCGGCCCACAGGCAGCCGGTGGCGGGCTGGGCGGCCGATCGCCTGGATTCGGCTTCGGCGGGCGCCGCGGTGAAGCCGAGGCCCGCGGCGGTGAGCGCCGCCAGGGCGGGAAGGGTGAACGATACGCGGGGGTGTCGGGGCATGGTCTCGGCCTCTCTGCTCGCCGTTGAGCATCTACTACCTACGTAGGTAAATAGTAGTTGAACGAATGGTGTGCGCGCCATGTCGTGGTCGTCACGCGCGGCATCCGTGCCGATATCGAGATATACGTTGCGCATTCGCGCGGGCGCCCGATTACGATGTGAGCGCTCGGGAGACGGGGGGACCGCTGTGCGGAATCCGGATCGTCGTCGGTCCGGGCGTCGACAGTGGTATTCGGGGAGGACACGAGATGAAACACGAGAGGCGGCTGCGGCTGGCCGCGACGGCCGGGCTGCTGGCGCTCGGTGCGGTATTGGCCGGATGCGGCGCCGATGCGAAAACGACTGTGGCACATGATGTTGCCGCGACGAACGAGAATCCGTGGGCATTGAGCGGCGCCGCGCCCAATGTCTCGGGGCCGAGCGGTCCGCGACCGGGCGTGCCCGACGCGCCGCTGCACGCCGACAACGGCGACGGCGGCGAGATGGACCGGCTGGCGCTCAACACGCTGTCGGATCTGCAGGACTACTGGGGCGCCGAATACGGCAAGAACTTCCCGGGCACCTTCAAGCCGGTCGACCACTTCATTTCCTGGGATGCCAACGCCCCCAAGGAACAATCGGTCACCTTCTGCCGCTCCAGCACCTACCACCTGGTGAACGCGGCCTACTGCAAGATCGACAAGACCGTCGGCTGGGACCGCGGCAAACTGCTACCGCTGATCTCGGACAAGTACGGGAAGATGGCGGTGGTGATGGTGCTCGCGCACGAGTACGGTCACTCGCTGCAGGATCAGGCTCGGCTCAACGGATTCTTCACGCCCGGAATCGTGCTCGAACAGCAGGCCGATTGCTTCGCCGGGGTGTTCCTGCGGCATGTGGCCGAGGGCGGTTCGGCGCATTTCACGCTGAACACGACCGACGGGCTCAACGGAGTTCTGGGTGCGGCGGTCGCCGTGCGTGACCGCGACCCCGACAATCCGAAGAATGTGCACGGGTCGGCGTTCGAGCGCGTGACGGCGGTGCAGATCGGCTGGTCGGACGGGGCGGCCGGATGTAAGGGCATCACCAAGAAGGAGATCCAGGAGCGTCGCGGCGGTCTTCCGACGAGCTTCGAACCCGGCGACGAGGAGAATCAGATGGGTGTCGACGTCGACGGTCTCAATGCCGTCGCCGCCGCGCTCGGGCGGATCTATCCGCTCCAGCACCCGCCGGCCTTCGACTACTCCGGCGTCGTGAAACTGTGCCTGAAAAACCAAGCGGTGGAACCGGTTTCGTACTGTCCGTGGATGAACCGGATCGGAACCGATGTGCCGGAGCTGGCCAAACGGGCCGGCGCGCAACCCGGCGACGACGAACCGCTGTCGGCGGTCGTGGACGGCAACTACAACGCCTACGTGGTGTTCATTTCCCGCTATGCGCTCGCGGTGGAGAACGAGCGGCATCTGTCGCTGTCGGGGCCGGAGACCGCCGGTCTGCGGACGGCATGTCTGTCCGGGGTGATCACCACCAAGCTCAGCGACCCGGCCAGCGATCCGCGCTTGACCGCCGGTGATCTGGACGCGGCGGTATCCGGCCTGCTCGCCGACGGACTGGCCGCCAGTGATACCGACGGCAAGGTCGTGCCCAGTGGTTATCAGCGAATCGACGCCTACCGCACCGGAGTGCTCGACGGTGAGGCCGCCTGTCTGAACAACTACAAGTGACGCCGATGGGCGACCGGACGGCCGGTCGCCCATCGGAGTATGTTCGCTCAGACCGCGCCGGTGGGGAGGGTGCGCAGGGAGCTCAGCGTGGTCGCGACCGCGCGGGCGGCCTCGGCGCCCTTGGTGTGGAAGTGCTTGGTGAAGTAGTCCACGTGCTCGCTGTGCTCGTGGAAGTGATGCGGGGTCAGTACCACGGAGAACACCGGGACGTCGGTCTCGAGCTGTACCCGCATGAGCCCGTCGACCACTGCCGAGGCGACGAAATCGTGCCGGTAGATGCCGCCGTCGACGACCAGCGCAGCGGCCACCACCGCCGCGTACCGGCCGGTGCGGGCCAGCCGCTGCGCGTGCAGCGGGATCTCGAACGCGCCGGGCACGTCGAACACCTCGACGGCATCCGCCGAATACCCCAGATCGCCGTACTCGGCCAGGAAACCCTCGTGGGCCTGCGTGACGATGGACTGGTGCCAGTTGGCCCGGATGAAGGCGATGCGTCCCTGGTCGGTATTGCTCATCCTCGGATGTTACTGCGCGCCGGTGTGCTCCTCCAACCAGTGCACCAGGTCGCCGAGTACCTTCTCACGCTCGGGTTCGTTGAATATCTCGTGGTAGAGGCCCGGATAACGCAGCACCGTGAGATCGGTCGCGGTGGCTCCGGCCTCGATCCGATCGGCGCCCACCGGGGCGGCCAGGGCGTCGTCGCCGCCGTGCAGCACCAGCGTCGGCACCCGCAGCGCGTCGAGGTGGCCCAGTACGAAGTCCGCGCCGCGCAGAATTTCGGTCGCCGTGCGGGCCGGCAGTTTGCCGCGGTAGACCAGCGGATCCTGATCGTAGGCGCGCACCACCTCCGGATCGCGGCTGATCTGTGCCGAATCCAGTTGCAGCACACCCAGATTCGGTGCCCAGCGGCTCAGGGCCGGGGCGAGCAGCCGCTGCACCGGGTTACCGGCCTCGATCACCACCGGCGGCGCCGAGACGGCGATCCCCGCGACGTCCAGCGGCGCCCGCGTCGCCAGATACAGCGTGATCAGGCTGCCCATGCTGTGGGCGACGACGAATCGGGGCAGGCTCGGATGTTTCGCGCTCGCGATCTCGAGCATGGTGTTCACATTGTCGGCGGCCGCGTCGAGCGATTCGATATTCGACCGCCCGCCGCCGGAGCGGCCGTGCCCGATGTGGTCGAAGGCGTAGACCGCGAAACCGCTGTCGGCCAATCGTTTTCCCACATGGTCGTAGCGCCCGGAATGTTCGGCGACCCCGTGCACCAGCACCACGACGGCCCGCGCCCGGTCGGGCAGCCAGGCCCGCCAGAAGACCTGTCCGCCGCGGGCGTCGAATTCGCCGGTATCGCCTGTTGTCATCGCTGCCTCCGTCTGCGCCGTCGCTGCGCCGCCATTGTCGCGCACGGCGGGCCGCAGCGTCGCGCAACGGCCCGCCGCGCCGTGGTCAGCCCAGGTCGTAGTCGAACCAGATCCGGTGGGTGCCGTCCGCGTCGACCGCCAGTCCGCCGGTCCCGGTGATCTCGCTCAGCTCCCCGGTGCCGCTGCTGGGCACGATGGTGAAGAATTCCGCACTGCGGTCCTCACCCGCGGTGGTCGCCGAGTGGGCGAAGTTGAACGTGCCGGCCAAACCGTTGAGCGAACCTTCGAACGACTCCATCGCCACATAGGTGCCCCGGCCCGACAGCTGGTCGAACGCGGCGGTGAACAACGTGGCCGAGCGACCGACCGCCTCACCCTCGAAATGCTTTTCCAGCCGGGCGATTCCGACCGGCGTCGCCGTGGGGATGTCCGGATCGGGAAGGACGTCCGTGGCGACGAAGGATTTGACGGTGAACGTTGCTGTAGCTCGCACCCGCTGAGCGTAGCCGCGAACACCGACATTCCCGGCATCAGCCGGCGGCGCTGATGTAGTGCGCGAGAACGCGGCGGTTGAATTCGATCAACCGCGCGTAGTTGGCCCGGGAGAGCCGTTCGTCGGTGCCGTGGATGCGCTCGAGATCCGCCGCGTCGACCACGATCGGCGCGAAGTTGCATCGGGTGGTCGCCAGCCCGTCGTAGTGGCGGGAGTCGGTGGCGCCGGGCACGATGCCCGTGGTGACCACCGCGTCGGGCACCACGGCACGGGTGATGTCGGCGATCACGTCGAAGGTCGGTCCGGGGCCGGTGATCCGCGAGGGTTCGGAGGCCGTGCCGAGCACCTCGATCGCGACGCGCGGATCGGCGACCACGCGGCGGCAGTGGTCGAGCACATCGGAGACCGAATCACCGGGCAGGATACGGAAATTCACCAGCGCCTCGGCGCGCTGCGGCAGTACGTTCGCCTTCACCCCGCCGCGGATCACGGTCGGGGCGGTGGTGGTGCGGACCAGGGCCTCGGTCTGCGGTCGCGCCGCCATCATCCGGGTGATCACCCCGCCCGCGATCGGCGCGAGCCGCAGGGCGGACCGGCGTGGTTCGGCCATGGCGGGCCGCATCCGGACCAGCATGTCGGCGATCACCGGTGTCATGCGCAGCGGCATCGGATGGTCCTGGATGCGCGCGACCGCCCGTGCGATCCGGCCCACGGCGGTTTCGCGGCCGGGCATCGAGGAATGGCCGCCGGTGTCGGTGGTGCGCAGTTGTACGGTGGCCCAGCCCTTTTCGCCGAGCATGATGGAGGCGACGGGTGCGGTGGCGCCGTCGGCGACGCCCTGCGTGATCACCCCGCCCTCGTCGAGCAGCAGGTCGGCGCGCACCTCGAGCTCGCGCAGCCGGGCCGCCATCCGGGTGGCGCCGGCGCGGCCGAAGATCTCCTCGTCGTGGCCGAAGGCGAAATAGACGGTGCGGCGCGGACGGCGGCCCTCGGCGAGCAGCGATTCGGCCGCCTCCAGGATAGCCAGCACCCGGCTCTTGTCGTCGATCGCGCCACGGCCCCAGATGAATTCGTCGTCGACCACACCGGCGAACGGCGGATGGGTCCAGCGTTCCTCGTCGTCGACCGGAACGACATCCTGGTGGGCGAGCAGCACGGCCGCCGTCCCGGGTTCGGTTCCCGGCCAGCGATACAGCCGGCTGTGGCCGAATCGCTCCAGTTCCAGGTGTTCGCGCACCAGGGGGAACTCGTCGTCGAGAAGGGTTGCGAGCCGGTCGAATTCGACCTCGTCGGCATCGGCATCATCGCGCGAGACGGTGACGCAGCGCAGGGCGGCCGCGAGCCGCTGCGCGGTCGCGTCGTCGACGGTGGTCGCGGTCGTACCGGTCGCTGTCATCGATCTCCTCGTCGTTGCGGGAAGTCCACGGTCACACCGGAATCGCGCAGGACCTCCGGCGCGATCGTGGTCACCCGGCGGGCGCGCCATTTGCCCAGCGCCTCACTGCTGCCGCCGGTCAGATCGAAGTTCCGGGTGCCGGTGAGCAACGGCAGCTCGACGGTGCCGGAACGCACGCTCACCCGGGCATTCGCCGGGGGGTGCGCCCACACGGTGTCGACCACATCGGTGATACGCACGCCGATCCGGTGTCCGGCCGGCACGGTCCAGTCCTGGGCCAGCAGGCGGATGGTCGCGGTCTCGGCGACCTGGGCGATGCCGCGGGTGATCACGGTGCTGAAGCCGTCGGGCGCCACATCGTAGAGTTCCGCGGCGACCGTGGCGTTCGGCGGGCCGCTCAAAGCCAGGGTGGCGGTGGGGATTCCGGACAGATGCTGATCGGCGGGCAATGGCTGCGACAGCGACCAGTACTCGCGATCCGGCCCGGGGACGAGACCGCGATCGGTGTACTCGCCGGGGCGGACCGGCATCGCGACTCGTGCGGAATCGGCGGGCGGCCATACCTTTTCGCTGCGCCAGCGGCCGTCGAAGCTGCCGACCGTCACCCGCGGGCCCGGGACGGTGACGTCGCGCCGGGCCACGTACTTGTCGAAGAATGCGAGCAGCTCACTGTCGAATTGCGGTGTGCCGCAGCCGTCGTGGCAGTTCTGGTGACCCCACTGGCCGAACCAGCCCTTGTCCTCGGGCAGATCGTGGTTCTTCCAGACGTCGAAGACCCGGTAGGGGCGGGTGTTGTAGTCGAGGAAGCCCTGGCCCAGGAACAGCGGAATCCTGCTGCCGCGCATGCGATCGGTGAGATCGCGGTCGCGCCAGAACTGCGTGCCACCGTCGTGGTTGGTGATACCGGCCAGATACGGCTGTGCGCATTCGATCGGCAACCGCGCGGCGTTGGCCTTGTACTCCGGGGAGTCGGAGGGGTGGGCGGGGGTGGAGGAGATCAGCAGATGTTCGAACCCCGCCATATCGCCGGGGCGAATTCCGTCCTCGGTCACCGGCTTTCCGGAGAACTTCCACGCGATGCCCTGCATGTACAGATAGCTGTAGGGATCGACATCGGGTTCGAACGCGGCCACCGCGGCCAGCCCCTTCGGGTTGGTGGCCAGACCCATGATGCCGGTCCACGCCTCGTAGGAGGTGCCGGTCAGACCCACCCGGCCGGTCGACCACGGTTGTGCCGCAGCCCATTCCACGGCGGTACGGACATCGCTCTGCTCGCCGGGACCGCCGAAGTCGGGGCAGCCGCTGGACCCGCCGAACCCGCGCAGATCCACGACCACATAGGTGTAGCCGGCGTCGAGAAACAGTTCCGGATACAGATCGCGCAGCGACGGCCCGCCCTCCGGATAGATCTCGGTGAGAAACGCCAGGTGATTGCGGTAGGGGCTCACCGTCATGACGACGGGGGTGCGCACGTCGTCGGCCACGCCCGCGGGCCGCAGAATATCCGCGTGCAACCGCACGCCGTCGGGGGTGGTCAGGAACTCCTGGCGCCACTGATACGCCGGGGCCGGTGCGGCGGTCGCGGTGACCGGCGCGGCCGCGGCGATCAGGAGGATCAGCCCGCACAGCACACGCGTGAGCACGCGCCGGGCGCGTGGCGATGAATTCTCGAGCACCATAGGACTATCGAGTCTGCACCGCCACCCGTCCAGACCTCAGAACCGGGGTCGGGAAACCGGCCGGCCATTCGGCCCTCGATCACATCGGACGCAGATCGAGCACCTTGCGCAGCCGGGCCCGGTCGCGCTCGAGTTTGCGCGCCTCGTAGGCGATGGGGAAGTAGCGGATCCGTTCCGGCAGCAGCGGAACCAGCCGGGCCAGCACCCAGCCCAGGATGCGCAGGTTGCGCTCGTCCTGCGCGGTCCAGGTCAGTCCGAGTTTGCGGCGTGCCGGTTCGGGCGTGGTGCCGACGGTGCAGAAGTACTGCATGCGGCCGATCGGGGAGGCTGCCAGCTTCCACAGGGGCACCAGCGGTGTGGGCAGCGACTTGGGCGGGGCCACGTGGCGGATCGTCTTCAGGTAGTCGCGCGCGGTGTCGGTGGCGACCAGGTGGTTCTCCACGGTGTCGGCGAAGAAGACCTCGAACTCGGCGTAGGTCGGCGGAATCTCCTTGGGCGCCACCGAGAACATGCGCAGCAGTTGCAGCACCTCCTGGTAGTACTGCTCCTTCTCCGCGTATGTGAGCGGGGTGCGGCTGAAGTACTTCGAGCCCTCGTTGAAGGCGTAGGTGCCGGTGTGCAGCACCCAGGCCCACGGGCCGGAGGCGAGCGCGGAGTGGCGTTTGCCCTGGGCGTCGACTGTGTTGAGCGAGGCGTGCATATGCCGCAGACGATCGGCCTCGGCGACGGCCTCGTCACCGCCGTAGGTCCAGGTCATCACCGCCGCGAGACTGCGCATCGCGCGGCCCATCGGATCGGTGCGGAAGGTGGAGTGCTCGTCGACGACCGCGGAAATCGTCGGTTCCATGGTCTGCAGCAGGAACGCCGACCCGGCGGTGAGGGAGAAGGTGATCAGTCCGACCTCGTCCCACATGCGGGTTCCGGGTTCGATCGGCTTCCGGGGGCCGAGTTCGTGTTCGGTGCGCTCGGCGCGGGCGACGGAGGCGGTCATCCGTGATCTCCTTTGACCACTCGACATGATGAGAGGATTACATGCGAATCATCTCACCCTCTTTCGATCTTGGCAACCGGATGCTCTCCGCCGACTTGCCGGGCAACCGGAAGTGAACACAACCTGAAATCTCGGTGAACTGATGGAAGAATGGGATCCTCGCCACATCGAAAGTTCAGGGAGGAGGGATCCAGCCATGATCCACACCCACGCCCACCCCTCGTTTTTGGGGACCTTGCGCACCTACGCCCGCCGGGCGCTGGCCCGCCATACCCTGACCGCCGAGGAACGCCGCAATCTCGCTGCCGCCCAAGCTCATCCGGCCGTCTACAGCGCATCCCTGGGTAGCCACCCGCATCTGTAACCAGTCTCGAAACGCACCGAAGCCCCAGCCGGAATCGGCTGGGGCTTCGTGAATTCGACTGTGCCGTAACGACTTACACGTCGTAGTACAGCTCGAACTCGTAGGGGTGCGGACGCAGGTTCACCGGCGCGATCTCGTTGTCCCGCTTGAGCTGGATCCAGGTCTCGATGAGGTCGTCGGTGAAGACGTTGCCCTCCGTGAGGTACTCGTGGTCCTGCTCGAGGCGGTCGATGACCGAGGCCAGCGAGGTGGGGGCCTGCGGGATGTTCTTGGCCTCCTCCGGCGGGAGCTCGTAGAGGTCCTTGTCGACCGGGGCCTTGGGCTCGATCTTCTTCTTGATGCCGTCCAGGCCGGCCATCATCATGGCGGCGAAGGCCAGGTACGGGTTACCCGAGGAGTCCGGCGCGCGGAACTCGATGCGCTTGGCCTTCGGGTTGTTGCCGGTGACCGGGATGCGGACCGCGGCGGAGCGGTTGCGCTGCGAGTACACCAGGTTGATCGGGGCCTCGTAGCCCGGCACCAGACGGTGGTAGGAGTTCACGGTCGGGTTGGTGAACGCCAGCAGCGACGGCGCGTGGTGCAGGATGCCGCCGATGTAGTGGCGGGCCAGGTCGGACAGGCCACCGTAGCCGGCCTCGTCGTGGAACAGCGGCTTGCCGTCCTTCCACAGCGACTGGTGCACGTGCATACCCGAGCCGTTGTCACCGAACAGCGGCTTCGGCATGAAGGTGACCGACTTGCCTTCCTGCCACGCGGTGTTCTTCACGATGTACTTGAACAGCTGCAGGTCGTCCGCGGCCGAGAGCAGGGTGCCGAACTTGTAGTTGATCTCGGCCTGACCGGCGGTGCCGACCTCGTGGTGGCCGCGCTCGAGCTCGAAGCCCGCGTTCTGCAGGTTGGTCGAGATCTTGTCGCGCAGGTCCACGTAGTGGTCGTAGGGCGCGACCGGGAAGTAGCCGCCCTTGTTACGGACCTTGTAACCCAGGTTGCGCGAACCGTCCGGGTTGAACTCCTTGCCGGTGTTCCACGAACCCGAGACGGACTCGATCTCGTAGAACGAGCCGTTCATGCCCGATCCGTAGCGCACGCCGTCGAAGATGTAGAACTCGGCCTCGGCACCGAAGAAGGCGGTGTCGGCGATGCCGGTCGAACGCAGGTACTCCTCCGCCTTGCGCGCGATGTTGCGCGGGTCGCGGGAGTAGGCCTCACGGGTGAACGGGTCGTGCACGAAGAAGTTCAGGTTCAGCGTCTTCGCGGCACGGAACGGGTCGATCCGGGCGGTGGAGAAGTCGGGCAGCAGCAGCATGTCCGACTCGTCGATCGACTGGAAACCGCGCACCGAGGAGCCGTCGAACGCCAGGCCCTCTTCGGCCAGGTCGGAAGTGAACGACTTCGCCGGGATGGAGAAGTGCTGCTGAACGCCAGGAAGGTCCGAGAAGCGTACGTCGACGTACTCGACGTCCTCCTCCTTGATGTACTTGATGACCTCGTCGGCCGTGCTGAACGCCACTTAGTACTCCTTACGGATCGGTTCCCAGCCTGTGCCGATTGCTGGGTTTCAGCGCTGAACGGTATGGATGCGGTGTTTCCCCGCAATCAAGGCTGTGTTTCGCCAGTGTTACACGTGCTGCTGGACGGGTCGGCGGCCTCCCCGGGCAACACCACGCGACGGTTCGTTCACGATGCGGTGCCGGACCAGCACCGTTATCCTGCCACCACGGCATCCGGGGCTCGATTCGAGGACCGCGCATCGTCGCCGATCGGTGCGCGCGACCCCGAGAGTTTCCCGCCCGCAACCGCTTTGGTGCATCGCCCCGGCGGGGTATCGTGCTGCCGCCACGGCGGGCCCGCGAAGCCGCGGGGGCGAGGCCGCGCGCGGAGGGCGGCGTCCGAGGGCCGGTGTTACGCGTGGGTGCGTGCGCGGTCCGGGTGTGACGTAATCCTCACCGCCGTTACGCCTACGCTGGGAGCATGGCGCGAATTACCGGTTCCTGGCTGTCCGGCCCGAATGCGGCCCACCCCGGCGAGCCGCAGCCCGACGACTACCCCGGCAAGCTGCTCGGCCTGCCGCAGGAGGGGGTGGGGTCGCTGGCGCCCATGTCGCGCCGCATCGTCGCGCTGTTCGTCGACTACTTCATCGCCATGGGTATCGCCGCGCTGATCGTGCGCGGCGCCGGCTCGCTGAACACCGTCACCTATCTGATCTGGTTCGTGATCGGCGTGGTGACGGTCATGCTGTTCGGGTTCACGCCCGGGCAGTACTTCCTGGGAATGCGCACCGTGCGGATCGATGCGTCGGCGCCGGTCGGCTTCGTGCGCTCGGTGGCGCGGCAGGTATTGCTGACCTTCGTGGTGCCCGCGTTGTTCACCGACGGGGATCGGCGCGGTATGCACGACCGGGCGACCGGGACGGCACTCATCCGCGCTCGGTAACGATCGTCGCCGCCTCCGGCCGCTCGGTGCCCGAGCGCGGGCCGTCGAGCAGAAGGTCGAGGAGGCGATCGATCTGCTCGCGGTCGATACCCGCCAGCGTCGCGCCCGCCATCGCCGCCGTCACGTCCTCGGGCAGCCGCGGTGGAAGCGGACCTGCGGGCGCTCGACGCTGAGCAACTGGCAGTGGTCAACCTGCGCCGGGTCGACGGTCCGCCCGGAATCGTGGCGACCGGTGACCAGATCGTGGACCTCGACGACCAGCTGGCCGAACTGATGGCGTTGCGGGACGAGGGCGAGATCGGGGCGATCGGGCTGAGCAACGTGACCGTCGACCAGCTCCGGCACGCCGCTCCGGCTGGTATCGCGTGCGTGCAGAATCTCTACAACCTGCTCGAACGCGACGAGGAGCCGCTGTTGGCCGAATGTCGCTCGCGGGGAATCGCTTTCGTGCCGTACTACCCGCTCGGATCGGGATTTCCGGTTCGGCCCAAGGTGGGCGGCGACGACGTGGTGCGCGATATCGCCGACCGCCTGGGAGTGACGCCGAGTCAGGTGGGTCTGGCATGGCTGCTGGCCCGCGATCGGCACATCCTGCTGATCCCGGGGACCCGCAGCCTCGACCATCTCGAGCAGAATATGGCGGCGCGGGAGGTCGAGCTGGATGCCGGAATGCGCGCCGTGCTCGACAGCCGGGCCTGAGAGCGGCGGCTCAGAACATCATCTGTACCGTCTTCTCCTCGGTGTAGGCCTCGATACCGGCCGGGCCGAGCTCGCGGCCGATACCGCTCCCGGCCCGCCCGCCCCACGGTGTGGTCATATCGGGGATGCCGAAGGCGTTGATCCATACATTGCCGACGCGGAGATCGCGCGCGGTGGTCTGCGCGGTGTGCAGGTCCTCGGTGTAGATGATCGCGTTGAGCCCGAAGTGGCTGTCGTTGGCCAGCGTCAGCACATCGGCGGTGTCGGAGAAGGGGATGATCGTGGCCACCGGGCCGAAGATCTCCTCGCGCGCGATGCGCTGCTCGTGGCGGCCGAGGAAGACGGTCGGCTCGACGAAATAGCCGGGCCGCTCGGCGAGTGAGCCACCGGTCACCAGTTCGGCGCCCTCGGCGACACCCAGTCCGAGGTAGCCGCCGATGCGCTCGTACTGCTGCCGGTTCACCACCGGTCCCATGGCGACATCGGCGTCGAACGGGTCGCCCAGAGTAAGGGATTCGGCATGCTCGGCCAGTCGGCGCGTCACCTCCTCGACCAGGCTGTCGTGTACGTAGACGCGGGTTCCGGCCGCGCACACCTGACCTTGATGCAGGAAGTTGCCGACCGCGATGAACGGCAGTGCGCGGTCGAGATCGGCATCGGGAAAGACGATCTGCGGGTTCTTCCCGCCCAGTTCGAGGGTGACCTTGCGGAACTGACCTCCGGCGTGGGTGTTCATGAGGGCGCCGACCTCCGGGCTGCCGGTGAAGGTCAGCTTGGCCAGTCCGGGGTGGCGGGCGAGTGCGGCGCCGGCGGTCTCGCCACGGCCGGGCACCACGTTGAACACGCCGTCCGGCACCCCGGCCTCGGCGAGGATTTCGGCCAGCCGCAGGACAGACAGCGCCGCATCCTCCGGCGGCTTGATCACCACGGTGTTGCCCGCGGCCAGTGCCGGAGCGATCTTCCAGCCGGCGACGACGATCGGGTTGTTCCACGGTGTGATCGCCCCGATCACGCCCAGGGGCTCGCGCAGGGTGTAGTTGAGCCGGTGCCGGCCTGCGTAATCGGGGAGCTGCACCGTCGAGCCGTGCAGTTTGTCCGCGTAGCCGGCGTAATAGCGGAACGTGGCCAGAGTGGCCGGAATGTCGCCGAAAACGCCGTCCCGGTACAGCTTTCCGACCTCGAGGGTTTCGAGCGCGGACAGGTATTGCCTATCGGCCTCGATGAGATCCGCTGCGCGGAACAGGATTCGCCCCCGCTCGGCGCCGCCCATCTCCTTCCAGCCGCTGCTGTCGAACGCGGCCTGCGCCGCGCGGACCGCGTCGTCGACGTCCACGGCGGACGCGTCGGCGATATCGCAGATGTGTGCGAGGGTGGCCGGATTCTCGGAGCGGTAGGTCGCGCCGCCGCTCGCGTCGCGCCAGCGCCCGCCGATCCAGAGCCGGCGGGGCGGGAACGTGGTCGGAGCCTGCGCGCCGTCGGCGCGGGCGGTGGAGGTGTAGTCGGACACGGCTGCTCCTGACGACTGAACGAAGTGTGAGCAGGCTAGCGCGGTGATCGTATGTTGTGAAGAGAAATCCGATTATCGGACAGCCTGTGTGGCTCGATGTCGGTTGGCGGCGGCGCCGTCCCTCACCCACGGTGGGACCGCCGACTCGGCGGTGACGCCAGAGTGGAGTTTCGTCAGCCGAAAATGGTTGAGGCGTAACGGATCCCGCTTCTCGGCAGATTCAGCCCAGTGCGGCGTACAACCGCTCGGCGGCCCGGCGCACCGCATCGGCCATCGCAGCGGTCTCCTGCCCGGCCAGGGTTACCACCCCCACGGCCGCTGGGGGGCCGGGCAGCCCTGGCAGCGATGCGACGACGCCGTGCGCGCCGGGCACGAGCTTGCCTTCGCTCTCGAATATCCCGCGCTCGCCGCGCCGGGCCGCCTCGACGGCCTCGCCGAGCGCGCCCTGTCCGCGCGCGGTGCGGGCGCCGACCCGATAGGCCACATGGAAGGTGGTGAAGGGCGGCTCGACGACCGCGACCGCGAGGACGTCGTCCCCGTCGGCGACACAGAAATGGGCCGTGGCCTCCACCTCGCGGGCCAGATCCTCGAGAATCTCGCGGGTGGCCTCGCGCACCGAGCCGAGTACGTGCTGAGTCAGCACGAGCGCGCCCGCCGAGACGCTGATCGTGCCGTCCTCGGCGCGGCGCACCAGACCGTGTTCGACCAGCGTGCCGACCAACCGGTAGATGATCGTGCGGGACAGTCCCAGTTCCTGCGCCAGTTGCGCGGGGGTGCGGGCATGGGGGCTGCTGGCGAGCAACTTCAGCACGTCGAGTCCCCGGCTCAGGGTCTGCGAGGTGTCGGGAGCCGGCATGGCAGGAATCCTACGTGGGCGGCGCCTCGATCAGCTCCCGCTCGGCGGCCCACTGCTCGACGTATTCGAGGGAGGTGCGCAGATGGCCGGGCTGTCCGACGTAATAGTGTGTGGCGCCGGGGATTACGCGATAGGTGCGGTCCGGGGTGGCGAGCGCGTCGCGCACGATCGGGTTGTGGGTGGCGGGCACCGCGTCGTCGGCGGAATTCTCGATCTGCAGCACCGGGCCCTTCGTGATCCGCGCGGCGTTGCGTGCCCCGCCCGCCACCGAATGGTCCAGACTCCACTGACTCAGCCACGACCGCAGCGTCGTGTAGCGGGCCAGGCCGACCGGCCCGACGTTCGCGGTACGCGGATCGCCGAGGTAGCACCAGTTCGGGCGGCGGTCGTTGGGGTCGACGGCCGGATCGAGCCAGCGCACATCGCACATCGTGCGGTGGACCAGGAAGGGCTGCTCCTGTTCGGGCCCGCCCGCGGCGCGCAGGTCGGCCAGCCGGGTGAGCGCCCAGTCCGAGATGCGGCGGTTGCGGGCGCGCTGGGCTTCGCGGAATCCGGCGACGTAGGCGGGGCCGTAGGGCGGGCGCTGCGGCGCGTCGTCGGCATAGATATCCCAGTTGGCGTCGCGGCGGTGCGGATCGGTTTCGTCGATCACCGACGGGTCGAGCCATTCGGTGAGCGTCTCCGCACGCGACAGATGCGCCGCGATGAACACGACCCCGTCGGCCGGTGAAAGTCCCGCTCCCACAACATCGACCGGATCTCCGGCGGGTGTGTGCGTGATACTCGGATCCAACGCTTCGGCCTGATACAGCAGCGACAGCGATCCACCGCCGGACCAGCCGACCAGAACCACGCGGTCGTAGCCCGCGACCTCGCGCGCCCAGCGCACCCACGCGCCGAGGTCGAGGACCACCTTCTCCATCACCAGCGCGGAATCGTTCTTCGGATAGCGGCTCGCCCCGCACAGCACGTGATGTCCGCGGGCGGCGAGTGCGGTCGGCATCGGCAGCAGATTCAGCGTCGAGGTGGGATGCTGGAAGAGGAAAACCGTTGCGCCCGAACGCCGATCGCCCGGCGGGCGCAGCAATTGTCCCTCCAGCACGATTCCGTGACCGCCGGTGAATCCGTAGGTCTCGCGGACGGTGGGCTGCTCCTCGCTGTGCAGGATCACCGGGATCCGCTCGAACGACTCACTCACCGTGCCCTCCCTTCTGTTGTGGCCGACCGGCATACGGTTTGTCCGACCAGCTCCACGGATAGCCGGGCACATCGCTCGCGGTGCCGCCTTCGGCCACCTCGAGCGGACGGAAGGTGTCGACCATGAACGCCATCTCGTTCGGTTCGGTGAAATCGGGCGAATCGAGATAGGCACGACGCCGAGGACCGTGGGTGTACGCGGCGGGATGCAGGCTCACCGAACCGGTCCGGATGCCGGAACCCTTGCGCGCGGCCGTCTCTCCGGCGAAGTAGAACATCACCTCGTCGGAGTCGACGTTCGAGTGGTAGTACGGCACCTTGATCGCCCCGGGCGCGAATTCCAGTGGGCGCGGGACGAAATTGCACACCACGAAACCCGGCCCCTGCAGCACCTGATAGGTCGGCGGCGGTTGCAGTACCGCGCCGACGACGGGGGAGAAGTCGCGATAGTTCAGCGCGTACGGATACAGGTGGCCATCCCAGCCGACCACGTCGAACGGGTGATGGTCGTAGACGACCACCGTGCCGTGCAGGCCGGAGGCGGTGCGGTGTTTGACGTAGACCTCGGTGTCGGCATCGACCAGCTCGTCCGGCGCCAGCAACGGTCCGGCCGGTCCGCGCAGATCGCGTTCGGTGATCGGGGAGCCCTCGAGGAATTGGCCATAGCGCGTGCGGTGTTTGTCCGGCGGCCGGACGTGCCCGGCGGCCTCGACACACAGCAGTCGCAACGGGCCCGCGTCGGTGTGCGGTAGCCAGCGATGGATGGTGACCCGCGGTATGACGACGTTGTCGCCCTGGCGCACCTCGACCCGGCCGAAGACGCTCTCCAGGGTGGCCGCGCCGGACTCGACGAAGATCACCTCGTCGCCGATGCCGTTGCTGTAGAGCGGAGAGGGCGTGTCGGCGACGACGTAGGAAATGCGGACGTCGGCGTTGGCGAGCACCGGGCGGCGGTGGCGGACCGCGTCCCGGCCGGTGACCTCGTGGAACAGATCGGGCAGATGGAAATGCCGGGGGAGCAGCGGGGTGTTGGCGGTGAGGGACTGATCGCCGAGGTCCCACGCTCGCGCATCGACCAGTGCCGACGGGACCCGGCGGTGATAGAGCAGCGCCCCGGTCCCGGAGAACCCTTCCTCCCCGATGAACTCTTCGAACGTCGGCGTGCCGTCCTCGAGGCTGAATGCGGTATGGCGCTGCCGGGGGAATGCGCCGACGGCCCGGTAGTACGGCATCGCCACCTCCTGATGACTGTCCGACATTCATGACAGCCTGTCCTATATGCGAACCTACGGGCGAGTGCGATTTTTGTCCGGCGTTTGACGCAGATCGAGACAGGCCGGTGCCGGGTGGCGCGATGCGATCGGTGCCCGTGGGCCGATCGCCCCAGCCCGGCGGCCCGGACCGAGCGGCGCGGGCACTGGTGTGCGGAGGGCGGCGGAAGTGCTGGAGCGGCGGGCGGAGAACGCTGGCCTGCAGGTGCACACGAAATCGCCGCCGCACCCAGAAGCGGTGGATGCGGCGGCGATATCGGGTTTCAGCTGTGCGGCAGAACCCGCCGTGCGGATGTCAGCGGCGGCGGATGGTGCGCTGCACTCCGCGCATCTTGGCGCCGGCGGGCAGCGGGCCCTTCGGCAGGGCCGGTCCGCCGCGGGTGGCCAGGGCGGTGAGGCGGCCCTCGATGAGGTCCATCCGCTTGGCGTCGATATTGCGGGGGAGTTTGGTGAGGTGACGCTGCAGGCCCTTCAGCGGAACCTGCCCCTCCTCGTTGCCGATCACGATGTCGTAGATCGGGGTGTCACCGACCAGGCGGGCGGTCTTCTTCTTCTCCTGCGCCAGCAGCGACTTCACTCGCTGCGGCGAGCCCTCGGCCACCAGGATCACACCGGGCAGGCCGATCACGCGGTGGACGGCGTCGAGCTGGGTGGTGGCGGCGACGGCCTGGGTGGCGCGCCACTTACCCTGCAAGTTGTCCAGCACCCACCAGGCCGCACCCGCTTGCCCTTCGGCCTTGGCATAGACGTTCTTCTGCACGCGGCGTCCGAAGATGATGAACGCCACCAGCGCGCCCAGCAGAATGCCGACCGGCAGCAGGAACCACTGCATGTCGAAAAGGAAGCCGATGAGAAACAGCACCACGGTGATGCCGACCAGCGCGCCGATCATCAGCGGCAGCAGCAGTTTGTCCTCTTTGCGCACCATCTGGAACGTCTGCCAGAGCTGCTGACGCCGCTCCTTCGACGCCTGCCTGCGCGCCGCCTTCGCCGCGGCCTTCGCTTCCTTCGACGGTGTGCCGCCCTTACCTGCTGCCATACCTCTCAGGATAGTGGTCGAGCGGGACATACCCCGCACGGGCCGCAGAACGGGTGCGACGCTCGCCTCAGACGGTCGCTTCGCTGCGATTGCGCAGCTCTGCGGCGATCTGGCTCGGCATCGGTTCGTGCCGCACATAACTGCGGTCGAACTGGGCGGCGCCGCGCGAGAGGGAGCGCAGGTCGATGGCGTAGCGGCTCAATTCCAGTTCGGGCACCTCGGCGCGGATGACGGTGCGCCCGGCGGTGGCCGGTTCGGTGCCCAGCACGCGGCCGCGCCGGCCCGCCAGATCGCCGAGGATGGTGCCGACGAAATCGTCGGCGACGGTTACCCGCACCTCGGCGATCGGCTCGAGCAGCGAGATCCTGGCGGCCGCGGCCGCCTCCCGCAGGGCCAGCGCCCCCGCGGTCTGGAACGCCGCGTCGGAGGAGTCGACCGAATGCGCCTTACCGTCGAGCAGGGTCACCCGCACATCGACCAGCGGATAACCGGCGGCGACTCCGCGCTCGGCCTGCGCGCGCACGCCCTTCTCCACGGAGCCGATGAACTGGCGGGGCACCGCGCCGCCGACCACCTTGTCGACGAATTCGATCCCGGACCCCTCCGGCAGCGGTTCCACCTCGATATCGCAGATCGCGTACTGGCCGTGGCCGCCGGACTGCTTCACATGCCGTCCGTGCCCGGAAGCCTTGCCGCCGAACGTTTCTCGCAATGCCACCCGATACTCGTCGACATCGACCTGGACACCGAACCGGGACCGCAGCCGTTCCAGCGCGACATCGCGATGGGCCTCGCCCAGGCACCACAGCACCAGCTGATGGGTGCGCGGATTCTGCTCCAGGCGCACCGTCGGATCCTCGGCGACCAGACGGGACAGGCTCTGCGACAGCTTGTCCTCGTCGGCCTTGCCGTGGGCGCGCACGGCCACCGGCAGCAGCGGTTCGGGCAGCGGCCACGGCTCGATCAGCAACGGAGAATCCTTGGCCGACACGGTATCCCCGGTCTCGGCGTGCCCCAGTTTGGTGACATAGGCGATATCGCCCGCGATGGCCTGGCCGATCGGGAACTGTTGTTTACCGAAAGGTGCCGTCACCGCGCCCACCCGTTCGTCGACATCGTGCCCGTTGCCGCCGTTGTGCCCGCAGACGTGCACGGTGTCGTCGGCGTGCAGGGTGCCGGAGAACACCCGCACCAGCGACACCCGGCCCACATACGGATCGGAGGCGGTGCGGATCACCTCGGCGGCCAGCGGTGCATCCGGATCGCAGGACAGTGCCCGCGGCGCCGCCCCGTTGCTCGGGCAGCGCGCCGCGACCGCGTGTTCGGCCGGCGTGGGAAAGCCTCGGGTGATCAGCTCCAGGATCTCGACCATGCCCAGACCCTCACGGGTGCCCTCGGGCGGAGGCGCCGCGATGAGGATGGGGTGGAAGCGGTCGTGCGCCACCGCGCGTTCCAGATCCGCGATCAAGGTGGTGAGGTCGATCCGTTCACCCTCGAGGTAGCGGTCCATCAGGGTTTCGTCTTCGCTCTCGGCGATGATGCCCTCGATGAGCCGGTTCCGCGAGGTCTCGATCTGCGCGGTCTGTTCGGCGGTGGCGTCGGTGCGGGTGTGCGCCCCGCCGGAACAATCGAAGACCTGCTCGGTGAGCAGGTCGATCACGCCGGTGACCGGGCGGTGCCCGTCGGGGCCCTTCGGGCCGTACACCGGCAGTTGCAGCGGCAGGATCGCGTCGGAATCGCCGTCGCCGAGCAGATCCGCGCAGGTCTGGGTCATCAGGTCGAAATCGGCGCGGGCCGCGTCCAGATGGGTGATCACCAGCGCCCGCGGCATCCCGACGCTCGCGCATTCCTCCCACAGCGCCAGGGTCTGCCCGTCCACACTGTCGGCGCCGGCGGCCGCGGAGACCACGAAAAGGGCCGCATCCGCAGCGCGCAGACCGGCCCGTAGTTCGCCGACGAAATCGGCATATCCTGGCGTATCGATCAGATTGACCTTGATGCCGTTCCAGGCGACCGGCACCACCGACAGTTGGACCGAGCGATGTTGCCGCTGCTCGATATCGTCGTAATCCGACACACAGGTGCCGTCCTCTACGCGGCCGGCTCGGGTGAGCGCCCCGGCCTCCATGGCCAGTGCCTCTACCACCGTGGTCTTGCCGGAGCCGGTGTGCCCGACCAGGACCACATTGCGGATACCGTCCGGCCGGGACGCCTCGAGGACTCTGCCGGCGGAACTGTTACGGGCGGCGGTGCTCGCTTTCTCGGCCATGTCTCTTCACTTCCCGGAGTCGACACGTGCGGTTGCTTCGAGCTTCCCACCGGCGCGCGGCTGTGTCACCCGTTCCGGGGATCCGCACCCCATCCGTGGTGAATCCGCACCCCGTACGCGACGAACGACCGGCCGAAGGCGAATTCGGCCGGTCGTTACGACGTGGCTGGGGTTCGGTTCAGCTGCCGAATCGGGCGAGGACCGAGCTCGCCTCCTGGCTCGCCGAGCCCTCCTGGGCCAGATGCGCCATCTCCGGTGCGATCTCCCGCCCGTGATGCGCCATCGCCTGCGCGTACAACCGGCCGGCGCGGTAGGAGGAGCGCACCAGCGGACCGGCCATCACGCCGGCGAAGCCGAGTTCGGTTGCGACGCGGGAATGTTCGACGAATTCCTCCGGCTTCACCCAGCGGTCCACGGGATGGTGGCGCGGTGAGGGCCGCAGGTACTGGGTGATGGTGAGGATGTCGCAACCGGCCTCGTGCAGGTCACGCATCGCCTGGGTGACCTCTTCGGGGGTCTCGCCCATGCCGAGGATCAGATTCGACTTGGTGACCAGGCCGGCCTCGCGGGCCGCGGTCAGCACCGCCAGCGATCGCTCGTAGCGGAACGCCGGGCGGATCCGCTTGAAGATGCGCGGCACGGTCTCGACGTTGTGCGCCAGCACCTCCGGCCGCGAGGAGAACACCTCGGCCAGCTGCTCGGGTTCGGCGTTGAAATCGGGGATCAGCAACTCCACGCCCGTGTGCGGATTGAGTTGCTTGATGGCGCGCACGGTTTCGGCGTACAGCCAGGCGCCGCCGTCTTCGAGGTCGTCGCGCGCGACACCGGTGATCGTCGAATACCGCAGGCCCATCGCCTGCACGCTCTCGGCCACCCGGCGCGGTTCGTCGCGGTCGAGCGCGGCCGGCTTGCCGGTGTCGATCTGGCAGAAATCGCAGCGGCGGGTGCACTGTTCACCGCCGATGAGGAAGGTGGCCTCGCGATCCTCCCAGCATTCGAAGATGTTGGGACAGCCCGCTTCCTCGCAGACCGTGTGCAGCCCTTCGCGTTTGACCAGGCCCTTGAGTTCGGAGTACTCGGGGCCCATGGTGGCGCGGGTGCGGATCCACTTCGGCTTGCGTTCGATCGGGGTCTGCGCGTTGCGGGCCTCGATGCGAAGCAATTTGCGACCGCCCGACTCCCGTACCAGGGAATCGGAGGACGACGTGGCCGGCGCGGCGGTGTGTGCCGTGCCGCTGTTCGATGTCGGGGTATCGACGGAGGTCACTCGAACGACTCTACGCCCGCCGAAATCGGGCCCGGCAACGTGCGCTGCATCAAGGTCAGATCCATCCAGCCGCCGAACTTGTGCCCCACCTCGGGCAGCTGGCCGACGATCCGGAAGCCGAACTTCTCGTGCAGCAGAATCGAGGTCTTGTTGGAGGTTTCGATCGCCGCGATCACGGTGTGCACCCGCCCGGACTCCTCGGCCCGCCCCAGCAGGGCCGTCAGCAGCGCGGTCGCCGCGCCGCGGCGCTGGAACCGCTCCGAGACGTACACCGAATTCTCCACGCAGTACCGGTAGCCGGATTTGGGCCGCCACTGCGAGTAGCTGGCATATCCGGCCACCTGACCGTCGATGATGGCGACGAGCACCGGATATCCGGCGGCCACCCGGTCCCGCCACCAGTGCAGGCGATCGTCGAGGTCGACCGGCTGGGTGTCCCAGATGGCGGTCGTCTCGGCCACGGCGTCGTTGTGGATGGCGAGGATGGTGGGGATGTCGCGTTCCTCGGCATCGCGAATGCGCGGTCCACCCGACGGGATATCGGTCACCGCCCCAAACTATCCGCAACCCTCGGCGGCGGCGAGCCGATCGGGCTCGAATGCGAGCGGTGTCCGTGCAGGTGTGAGCGGTTTCACCACCGCTCGGCCGATCACCGCCTGCTCAGTCGATCACCGATGCCAGCGCCTGCCCGATGGTTTCGTGGCGGAAGGTATAGCCCGCGTCCTCGAGCACGGTGGGAATCGCGCGCGGGCCGCGCAGGATCGCCTCTTGGGCCAGTTCCCCGACCGCGGCCTGCAAGGCGACGGCGGGCACGATGAACGGCGCCGGGCGATGCAGCGCCCGCGCCAGCGCGCGATTGAATTCGGCATTGGTCACCGGCGCCGGGCCGACCAGGTTGACCGGTCCGCGCACCGACGGATGCCGCAGCACGAAGGAGATGCCGGCGACCTCGTCGTCGAGTGAGATCCACGGTTGATACTGGCGCCCGCTGCCCAGGCGCCCGCCCAGGCCGATCGAATACAGCGGCCGCAACAGGGCCAGCATGCCGCCGTGGCGCGACAGCACCACCGCGCTGCGCATCTGCACCACCCGCACCCCGGCGTCGACCGCGGGCTGAGTGGCGGCCTCCCAGTCCCGGCACAGCGTCGCCAGGAAACCCGTTCCGGCGGAATCGGATTCGGTGATCACCCGATTGCCGGTGTCGCCGCCGTAGAAATGCACGCCACTGGCGTTCACCAGCGTCGGCACGCCGGCGGCGGCGACCGCGGTGGCCAGCACATCGGTCGGGCCGATGCGGCTGTCGCGCAACTGCTGTTTGTAACTGCCGTTCCAGCGGCGCGCGCCGAGTCCGGCGCCGCACAGGTTGACCACGGCATCCGCCGCGCGCAGGGCCGGTGCGGGCACCTGCGCCCGCACCGGATCCCAGCTGAACTCGTCCTCGGCCGCGGCGGGACGGCGCACCAGGCGGGCCACCTCGTGCCCGTCCCGGCGCAGCGCGGCGACCAGCGCCGTCCCGACGAGTCCGGACGAACCGGCGATCACAACTTTCATGTCGTCACCGAATCGTCGTGTCGCGCAGCGTTTTACAGACCGAGATCGGCCTCGAACGCAGCCTCCTCCAGCCGGTGCCTGATGGTGGTCAGGAAGCGGCCGGCGTCGGCACCGTCGATGAGGCGGTGATCGTAGGTCAGCGGCAGGTAGCACATCGAGCGGATGCCGATGAACTCGCTGCCGTTGTCGGAGATCACGATCGGGCGCTTGACGATCGCACCCGTGCCCAGCATCGCCGCCTGCGGCGGAAGCAGGATCGGGGTGTCGAACAGGGCGCCCTGGCTGCCGATGTTGGTGATGGTGAACGTGCCACCGGCCAGCTCGTCGGGCTTGAGGCCGCCGTTGCGGGCGCGGTTGGCGATATCGGCGATGGCGCGGGCCAGCCCGGCCAGCGACAGGTCGCTGGCGTTGTGGATGACCGGCGACAGCAGCCCCTGCTCGGTGTCGACCGCGATGCCCAGGTGCACCGAGGAGTGGTAGGTGATCTCCTTGGTGTCCTCGTTGTAGGAGGCGTTGACGTTGGGGTGCACGCCCAGCGCCTCCACGGCGGCCTTCGCGAAGAACGGCAGGAAGGTCAGGTTGACGCCCTCGCGGTTGGCGAATGCGCTCTTGGCCTTGGCCCGCAGGGCCGCGATCTTGGTGACGTCGACCTCGTGGGTCTGGGTCAGCTGCGCGGTGGTCTGCAGCGATTCGCGGGTCTTGGTGGCGGTGATCTGCCGGATGCGGTTGGCCTTCTGGACCGTGCCGCGCAGTGCCTGCAGCTGCGGGCGGGCGCCGGCCGGAGCCGACGGCGCGGC
>NZ_BDBL01000019.1 GCF_001612965.1 Nocardia kruczakiae NBRC 101016 | reverse complement strand
CCGGTGAGGACGACGGTGGTACCGCCGGTCACCGATCCCGCCGTGGGGGTGACGGTGGTCAGGGTGGGCACCGCGGCGTAGGTGTAGGCGACCCCGTTGCTGGTACCGCCCGAACCGGTAACGGTGACCTGCACGGTGCCGGCCGCGTGGGCGGGGGCGACGGCGGTGATCTGCGTCGGCGAGTTCACGGTGAAAGTCGTTGCGGTCGTGCCGAACCGGACGGTCAACGGACCGGTGAACCCGGTGCCGGTGATCGTCACGTTGTTTCCGCCCGCGGTGGGACCGGCGGTCGGGGAGATGGCGGTGATGGTCGGGACGACGACATAGACGTAGGTCACCGGATTGCTGGTACCGCCCGGACCCGTGACCGTCACGGAGACGATTCCGGTACCCGCGGGGGCGACGGCGGTGATCTGGGTGTCGGAGTCGACGGTGAACGAGGTGGCCGGAGTGGCACCGAAATTCACCGCTGTGACTCCCGTGAGGCCGGAACCGGTGAGGGTGACCGTCGTTCCGCCCGCGGTCGACCCTTGGCTGGGGCTGATGCCGCTCAACGCGGGGACCGCGAGGTAGGTGTAGGTCACGCCGTTGCTGGTGCCTGCCGAGGTCGTGACGGTGACCTGCACCGGACCGACGGATCCGGAGGGAGCGATCGCGGTGATCTGCGTCGCGGAATCGATCGTGAAAGTCGTTGCGGTAGTGCCGAATCGCACGGTGGTGGGGCCGGTAAACCCGGTCCCTGTGATCGTGACGCTGGTTCCTCCGGTTGCAGGGCCGGACGTCGGCGAGAGGGAGGTGATGGTAGGCACGGTATTTGCCTCCTGACTGCTGTGATGGGCAGCGCGGATAGCTGCCCGAATTGCTCTGTGTTTCCGCTACTTCAATTAACGTCCGCGAAACACGTCGTGGGACGGTCTGCTCGGTTCGTTTTCGTCCGTTATCGGACTCGTCTTCCGGTTCCAAGATCAGAAAGCGCCTTGTGCCGCAGGGCTTTTCGGCGCCCAGTGTGACCGTGCTCCGAGTGGTCGACCGAGCGGTGTAACCGTGGAGGATGTGGAAAACGGACGAAAACGGATAGGAGATCCGTTGCTGCCCAACGGTGTTAGGGGGCTTAATGGAAAGCGGGCCACCGATCGAGTAAGGCAACCACCCGGTATGCGGAGACGCGGATCATCGTGTTCGCCGTGGCCGGAAAGAGGACGCAGCTCGTCGTGGTCGTGATAGGCGGGATCGGTAACGGCATCTCCAGCACTTGTGCCGGCGCGGTACCGGCTTCCAGTCGGTTGCCGCACGCGTCGGCGGCCCGGCGTTAGCCGCGGTCGTAGATCGAGCCGCCGCGGGGGCGGTGGTTTCAGGGGTAAAGGGGGTTTCCTTGGCTACCGTTCTGAAGACGCTGCTGGCGCAGCGGCATCTGACCAGCCACGCGGACTTCCTGGCCGCGTACGACACCTGCGCCGCACGACTCGACCCACCCATCCCGCCCGGCTACGGGCCGGCGAAGACCCAGTACTACCAGTGGCTTTCGGGCAAGATGGTCGGGCTTCCGCGCGACTACCACTGCCGGGTACTGGCCGAGATGTTCCCGGGCTGGACGGTCGAGGGTTTGTTTCGGACGGCGGGTGCCACATCGCTCGGCAGGGGAGCACACGACACGGATCCCGCGACCGACGTCGAACTCGAGGCCTTCCTCGGAGCCGAGATGTTCACCAGCGGCGTCACTCTCGTGTACCCGGCATTCGAGCTACCGCTGCGATCGGCGCGCGCACGCCGGGCGCTCGCGGCGTCCGATCGGTATTCGTTCGAGCGGAAGATTCGCGCAATCGCGGCCGACCACCGCTCGGATGTGCTGGCGGCCTTGCCGGAGAGGGAGTTTCGCGGGCTGCTGTACGTGCTGTCGATGCTCCAGCGTCATGCCGGTTTCTCGGCCGACGTCCGCAGCGATCGCGAGGTCGTCGCGCACGGTGAGCGCCCCTACATCAGCTTCGGTCTCACCGGCAACGCGTGCACACGAAGGTATCTCGACAACGCCGACCGGCCGCTGTTCGATCTCGACGGCCGCGGTCGTCGCATCGAACAGGTGGCGTTGGCCGACGGCAGCCGATACGGCTCGCGTGACGGCCACAGCATCGGTGTCATCGCGCGCGCGCGACCGGATCCGGATCTGCAGCCCGGCCGATACCGGATCTTCTGCGCCGGCTTGGGACCGCGCGGAACCACCGGCGCCGGTTGGTATCTCGCCCACTCGTGGGGTCCGTTGCAGCGCCAAGCGGGTGATCGCGAGTTCGTCGCCGTCGTCGACGTCGATGACGGCTCCGACGAGACCGCCCGCCTCGAGTACCTGATGATCGAATCGGCGCGGTGAGCCACATGCCCCACCGCCGCGCGATCCCTCCCCGGAGCCCCTCGAGGCGGCCGAAACCCCGCCGCAGCGAAGCGAAGGCAGAAATTACGGCAGCGGCGGAATCGCGTCCTCGTCGCCGACGAAGTCGACCGAGGCGTATTCGTGCAGCTTGGTGAGGCGGTGGTAGGCGTCGATGATGCGCACGGTGCCGGACTTGGAGCGCATCACGATCGACTGGGTCGAGGCGCCGCCGCTGTAGTAGCGCACGCCGCGTAGCAGGTCGCCGTCGGTGACGCCGGTGGCGGAGAAGAAGACGTTCTCACCGGAGACCAGGTCCTCGGTGGTCAGGATGCGGTCGAGGTCGTGACCGGCGTCGAGCGCCTTCTGCTTCTCGGCGTCGTCGGTGGGGGCCAGCCTGCCCTGCAGCGCGCCGCCCATACAGCGCAGCGCGGCCGCGGCGATGATGCCCTCGGGGGTGCCGCCGATGCCGACCAGCATGTCGGTGCCCGATTCGGGGCGGGCGCAGGCGATGGCGCCGGCGACGTCGCCGTCGGAGATCAGGCGGATGCGCGCACCCGCGTCGCGAACCTCCTGGATGTGGCGGGCGTGGCGGGGCCGGTCCAGCACGCAGACGGTGAGGTCGGAGACCAGCGAATTCTTGGCCTTGGCGACCCGGCGCAGGTTTTCCGCGATGGGGGCGGACAGGTCGATCACATCGGCCGCCTCCGGGCCGACCGCGATCTTCTCCATGTAGAACACCGCCGACGGATCGAACATGGCGCCGCGTTCGGCGACCGCCAGCACCGAGATGGCGCCGGGAGAGCCCTTCGACATCAGCGTGGTGCCGTCGATCGGGTCGACGGCGAAGTCGACCTCGGGACCGGTCCCGTCGCCCACGGCCTCGCCGTTGTAGAGCATCGGGGCTTCGTCCTTCTCGCCCTCGCCGATCACGACGGTGCCGCGCATGGAGACGGTGGCCACCAGTTGCCGCATGGCGTCGACGGCCGCCCCGTCGCCGCCCTCCTTGTCACCGCGGCCGACCCAGCGGCCCGCGGCCATCGCACCGGCCTCGGTCACCCGGACCAACTCCAGTGCGAGGTTGCGGTCCGGGGCCTCGCGCCGGCGACTGGTTGCGGGTGTGGGTGCCGTCATGACGGTGCCTCCTCGAGTTGTGTATTGCTGCGTGAATTGTCGCAGAACGGTCGGATCCGCCATTCAGGTACTGCTGTTCCACTTCGCGGGAAGAGCGTCCGCGCCGGTGGGGACGGCTGTGATGTCGGCCTCCCGGCCCGAGGGCGAGGCTCGGCGGATTCGGCGGCGCGTGGATACTTGGGTCGTGTCGCAGAAACCACGCATCCTCAACGACTACCGGGATCTGATCTGGTCGCTGATCCCGCTGGTACTGATCTGCGTGGTGCTGGCCGCGGTGGCCAGCCAGTGCAGCTTCTCCGCGCACGGACCCACGCCCGGTCAGGTGCCGAACTTCGACGTCCAGTCGGCCTTGCACGACGACGCGAAGGCGCTGCCGTTCCCGATTCGCGACCCCGCGGTGCCGGCGGATTGGAAGGCCAATTCGGGCAGCCGCGACACCGTCACCGGATCCGGCGGCGGCACCGTCAGCACGGTCGGTTTCATCACCTCCAACGGCACCTACCTGCAGCTGAGCCAGAGCAATGCGAGCGAGAGCGCGCTGGCCGCCCACGTCGTCGACACCCGCAGCCCGTCGGGGTCCCGGATGGTGGGCGACCAGAAGTGGACCGTCTACCACGTGCAGGGCAGCGAGTCGGCCTGGATCTCGGACTTCGGGCAGAGCCGCGTGCTGCTCAAGGGGGCGGCCGACGAGGCGGCCTATCTGACGCTCGCGCAGGCCGTGGACGCCGCGGCCCCGCTGCAGCGCTGAGCGCCGCGACAACTTCGAGCCCGGGCTACAGGCCTGAGCGCGGGTTCAGCGGTGGCTCACGACGTTGACCACCGTGCCGTCCGGATCGCGGACGAAGAACCGCCGCACACCCCACGGCTCGTCCCGCAGCGCGTAGACCACGTCGGCTCCGGCCGCGACCATCGCCTCGTGCGCGGCGTCCACATCGGCGACCTCGACGCTGATAGCCGGCTGCGGGTCCTCGGCGTCGGCGCCGATCAGCAGGATCTGCGCGGTCGGATTGCTCGGCGAGGCCAGCCCGACGGCCCAGCCGAGATCCATCACCTCGTCGAGGCCCAGCGCCCGATAGAAGGCGCGGGCCCGTTCCATATCGGCGACCCGCAGATCCGGGACGACGCGACGGATATCCATGTTCAGTCCTGGTCTCCGCCGCGCCGGGACAGGGCGTCCTCGACCCGCCGGCGGGCTCCGGCGAGATGTTCCTCGCACCGGTTGGCCAGTGCCTCGCCGCGTTCCCACAGGGCCAGCGAATCGTCGAGGTCCATTCCGCCCTGTTCGAGCATCTTCACGACGTTGACCAGTTCGTCGCGGGCGCGTTCGTAGCCGAAGGTCGCGATTTCGGTGACATCGCTCTCGGTCATGACGACTCCTCCTGTTCGGATGCCGGTGCCGGCCGGTCCGTAACCCGCTGGGCCGGTATGGGATTCGCGAGGGCCTGACTGCCCAGGGCCGCGGCGCTGATCGCACCGTCGGCGACCCGGATACGCAATTGCGTGCCCGGCGGGGAGTCGGCGACGGTGCGGACGACGTGGCGCTCCGTACCGGTAACCCGTTGCACGACAGCGTATCCGCGTGCCAGGGTGGCGGCCGGACCCACCGCGGTGAGCTTGTCGCGCAGATGGCGCGCGGTGGTGGCCTGGCTGGTGAGGCAGTGGTCGACGGCGCGATGGGCCGCGGTGCGCAGCCGCTCGATCTCGTCGTGGCGCTGGTCCAGAATCCGCAGCGGATCGGCCAGTACCGGGCGCGAGCGCAGCTGCTGCAGGGCGCGCGCCTCGCGATCGACCCAGCCGCGCAATGCCGCGGCCGAACGGGCGCGCAGTTCGCGGACGCCCGCGAGTTCGGCGGCGGCGTCGGGAACCAGGCGTTTGGCCGCATCGGTGGGGGTGGCCGCGCGCAGGTCCGCGACGTAGTCCGAGAGCGGATTGTCCGGCTCGTGCCCGATCGCGCTGACGATCGGGGTGGTCGCGGAAACGATGGCGCGGCAGAGGGTTTCGTCGGAGAACGGCAGCAGGTCCTCGACACTGCCACCGCCGCGTGCCAGCACGATCACCTCGACCTCCGGGTGATCGTTCAACTCGGCCAGCGCGTCGAGGATCTGCGGCACCGCGGTCGGGCCCTGCACGGCGGTATTGCGGATCTCGAAACGCACCGCGGGCCACCGCTGCTGGGCCACGGTCACCACATCGTGTTCGGCGGCGCTGGCGCGACCCGTGATCAGGCCGATCACCTTGGGCAGGAACGGCATCGGCCGTTTCAGCCGCGGATCGAACAATCCCTCCGCGGCCAGCAGCGCCTTCAGGCGTTCGATGCGGGCCAGCAGCTCGCCGATGCCGACGGGGCGAATCTCGGTGACGCGCAACGAGATCGTGCCCCGGCCGGTGAAGTACGACAGTTTGCCGTAGACCACCACCCGGCTGCCCTCCTGCAGCGGGACGGCCGAGGCGCGCAGCAGTTGCGGATCGCAGGTGATCGACAGCGACATGTCGGCGGCGGTATCGCGCAGCACGAGGAACGCGGTGCGGGTGCCGGGGCGCAGATTGATCTGGGTGATCTGGCCCTCCACCCAGACGCTGCCGAGCCGGTCGATCCACTGCGCGACCTTCATCGCGATGGTGCGCACCGGCCACGGCTGTTCGGCCGAGTTGGCGGGGCGGGCAGCAGAACGCGCCGGCTCCCCGGAGGCTCGTGCCCCGGCGGCCGGCGCGTCGGCGTGTGAGTCGGTCACTTGGCCTGCACGGTGGCGATCCGGTTCGTCAGCATGGTCACGAACGGCGCCCGGTCCAGGGTCTGCTGCTCGTAGGCCAGCAGTTCGGCCAACTCCTCGGCGCTGAGCATGCGCAGCCGGGCCCGTAGCTGAGCCAGCGTCATATTCGCGTAGTCGTACCGGGCGGCGACCTCGGGCTCGACCACTCCCCGCGGTTCCGCCGGCGCCGCGGTGCCGGGGTCGCCCGTGCCGGGGTTATCCGTGCCAGGGTTGCCCGTGCCGGGGTTGTCCGTATCCTCGCCGGTCGTTTCGATGGAGTTCGTCCCCGTGGCGGCATCGGCGGCGGTGGTCTCCGCCGTGTCCGTTTCGGCGGTGGCCGCTTCCGTAGTGTCCGATTTCGCAGTGTGAGATGCGGCATAGCCGTTCGTCGCCGAGGGAGTGACCGACGCCGTAGGTTCGGGGACGCCCGCGGCCGGGTCGGATTCGGCGAACAGATCGAAGCGGCTGAGCCGGGCGGCGAGATCGCGGTCGCCCCGCGCGCCGAAATCGCCGCTGCCGAACGGTTGCTCGTCGTCGAGGTCCTCGTCGAAGGTGGCCCATTCCGGCTGCTCCACCGGGCGATTGGCCAGCCGGTCGAAGACCTCGTCACCCTTGAGGGCGAGGCTGGTCACGAACTGCTGCAGATGCATCGAGGTCTGCAGCAACTGGCTGATCGCGGTGATCGGCAGATGGATTGCCACAGTGGGTAACCGGCGAGTTTCCTCGAGGGCGTAGACGGCGGCCCCAGCGGCGACCCGGGCCAGGTAGGGAGGTCGGAACATGTCCCTAGCCTGCCCGAAACGGCCGGTGATGCAAAGAACAGAGTTCACGTGTTCCATTGTCGCGCGTCCCGCCACACCGCCGTACCCGCGGTTCGCGGGCGGGACTTTCCCCGTCGGCCGGCGCACGTAAGCTGTGAACATGTCCTCGGCTATCCCCCTGAATGTCGGAATCGCCCGGTCGGCCGATGCGGCCGGTGCCGGCGCGGGCAAGCGGGTGCTGCTCGCCGAACCACGCGGCTACTGCGCGGGTGTGGACCGGGCGGTGGAAACCGTGGAGCGCACCCTCGAGAAGCACGGTGCGCCGATCTACGTGCGCAAGGAGATCGTGCACAACCGCCACGTGGTCGAGACCCTGCGCGAGCGCGGCGTGGTCTTCGTCGACGAAACCGACGAGGTGCCCGAGGGCGCGGTGGTGGTCTTCTCCGCGCACGGCGTGTCGCCGGCGGTGCACGAATCCGCGGCCGCCCGAAATCTGCACACCATCGACGCGACCTGCCCGCTGGTGACGAAGGTGCACCAGGAGGCCAAGCGCTTCGCCCGCGACGACTTCGACATCCTGCTCATCGGCCACGAGGGCCACGAGGAGGTCGAGGGCACCGCCGGTGAGGCGCCCGACCACGTTCAGCTGGTCGACGGCCCCGACGCGGTCGACGGCGTCGAGGTGCGCGACGAGAACAAGGTGATCTGGCTGTCGCAGACCACGCTCTCGGTGGACGAGACGATGGAGACGGTGCAGCGGCTGCGCACGCGCTTCCCGAATCTGCAGGACCCGCCCAGCGACGACATCTGCTACGCCACCCAGAACCGTCAGGTCGCGGTGAAGGCGATGGCGCCCGAATGCGATCTGGTGATCGTCGTCGGCTCCCGCAACTCCTCCAACTCCAGGCGGCTGGTGGAGGTCGCCCTGAACGCGGGCGCCCGCGCCTCCTATCTGGTCGATTTCGCCCGCGAGGTCGACCCGGCCTGGTTCGAGGGCGTCACCACCGTCGGTGTCACCTCCGGCGCCTCGGTTCCCGAGATCCTGGTGCGCGGCGTGCTCGACCTCCTCGCCGAACACGGCTACGGCGAGGTCCAGCCCGTCACCACCGCGAACGAGACCCTGGTCTTCGCCCTCCCGCGCGAACTGCGCACCACCGGTCGCCGCTGATTCTCCGTCGCTGCATCTCCAGGTTTCCGCGCGGTCGCGGAAACGCTTGGGGCGCAACGGTAACGGCTCGCCGCGGCGAGACGATGAGTGGGCGTGGGGATTTCGGGGATGACCGCTGGAGCCGTAACCGGTTCGGCGCCCGCGACGTTCGGCTCAGCGGTCGCGGTAGCGCACGTTCGGCCGCGGATGCGGGGGCACATCGCTCGGCGGCTGCGGCCGGCCGCGGCGGGGCTGCGGTTCGGCGACTCGGGTGCGTTCCGCGGTCCTGGTGCGTTCACCGGTGCGGGGGTAGGACGCGGCCGCGGCGACACGCGGCGGGCGTTCGGCCACCTTGCCGCCCGTGCGGCGCGCCGCCCGTGCGGGTTCCGGCTCCGCGGCTCGCTTGGCCGTCCCGGACCCGCGAGCGGCCGAATCGCCACGCTTGGGCGCCTTGGCCGATTTGGTGGCCTCCGCACCGCGCTTCTGACCGCGGGAGCTACGCCGCAGGGTCTCGCCGCCGGCGGCTTCGCTACGAGCGCGACGCGCACGGCCGGCGGCCGAACGCGGATTCCAGCTGTCGCTGCCGCGTTCCCGGGTGGGACGCGCGGTGGTGTCGGCGTTGCGGTACAGCCATACCCGCACGGCGCCGACGCCCAGCACCAGGACCGTCGCCAGCGCCATGGTCGGGAATCTGTTCACCAGCGGAATCGCCAGGTTCAGCAGAATGTCCTTCACCGAGGTCGAGCTGCGCCCGATCAGCTGCTGGTAGGCCAGCGGGACGGCGATGAACAGCAGTAGCGGCGGGGTCACCATGGTGGTGAACAGGCCGCGATAGCGCACCACGCATGCCGCGATCACACATCCGATGATGTAGAACGCGGCGAACACATGGGTCAGCTCCTTGCCGCTGTTTCCGGAGTCGATGAAAAATCCGATGAAAGTGCACGCCACCGCGATCAACACCGCGGCGCCGGCGGGGATGCCGGGCACCGACGGGACGATCGAGAGGTGCGAGGCGGGTACATCGGATCGCTCGCGTTGGGTAGCTGCCACGTAAAGCACACTATCTGCCGCGGCCGGAACGTGTGTCGAGGCCGGGCTGCTGCCGGAGTTACTCGTTGGTGTCCGAGAAGCCTACCGCGCGCGGCCACGACTGGACGGGAGCAATTGCCGGTACGGCGCGATCGCCGATGTCGAGATCGTGCAGCCGGCGCGCGGTGACCATCACGCGCGACTCGATCGAGGCCACGGTGTGGTTGAAAGCGTCGACGGCCTTACCGAGTTGGGTGCCGAGCTTGTCGAGATGGCTGCCCGTGGTGGACAACCGGGTGTAGAGCTCCCTCCCCAGTTGCTGAACAGTTGCCATGTCTCGCGAAAGCGCCTCCTGCCGCCAGCCGAACGCGACGGTGCGCAGTAATGCGATCAAGGTGGTCGGTGTAGCGAGAATCACGTTGCGGCCGAATGCGTATTCGAGGAGGCCGGAATCGGCGGTCAGTGCGGCGTCGAGGAACGGATCGCCCGGGATGAACAGGATCACGAATTCCGGGCAGGGATCGAATGCCTCCCAGTACGCCTTGCCGGCCAGCTGGTCGACATGCGCGCGCAGGTGTTTGGCGTGCCGGGCCAGATGGTCGGTGCGCCGGCGCGGATCCGTCTCCCCGGTGGCATCCAGATAGGCCGCCAGCGGCACCTTGGCGTCGACCACCAGTTGGCGGTCACCGGCCAGCCGCACCACCAGATCGGGGCGGATCAGGCCGTCGCGGCCGCTCGCGGTGACCTGCGTGTCGAAGTCGCAGTGTTTGGCCATCCCCGCCAGTTCGACGACCCGCTCGAGCTGGATCTCACCCCAGCGGCCGCGCACCTGCGGCGCGCGCAATGCCGACACCAGCTCGCCGGTCTGGGTGGACAACTGCTGGGAGATCCGCTGCATCCCCGCGACCTGTTCGCGCAGCCCGGAGTAGGCGTTGATGCGGTGGTGCTCGACCTGTTGGATGTGCTGGTTCAAACTGCCCAGGGCCTCGCGCAGCGGTTCGACCAGGGAGCCGATGGCCTGCGAATTGTGCCGTGCCGCATCCGCACTCGCGGCGCCGAGCGATTGCCGCAGCAGCTGTTCGTTGTCCCGCAGCGCCGCGAGCCGAGCTTCGGCCGTGGCCGCTCGCTGCCCCGCCCGGGCGGCATGCCCCAGCCAACCGAGGCCGGCCCCCGCGCAGAACACCAACAACAACGCGAACAGCATCGATGCGGTCATGGCCCAGATAGTGCCCCATCCCACCGACAAGTTCGCGGATCCCGGCAATTCTCCAGCATCACCCGTCGACACGCCGAAGCGATTCAACCTTGTCGGTGAGATGGCTTAGCCTCTTCCCACATGCGGATGCTGCATACCTCGGACTGGCACATCGGGCGCACCTTTCACGGTGTCGACCTGCTGGCCGATCAGGCGCGTGCGCTGGAGGCGGTGGCGGAACTCGTGGCCGCGGAGCAGGTCGACGTGGTCGTGGTACCGGGTGACGTCTACGACCGGTCGATTCCGAGCGCGGACGCGATAGCGGTGTGCAACAAGGGTTTCGAGGCGATCCGCGCCGCGGGGGCGACGATCGTCGCGACCTCGGGTAATCACGATTCACCCACCCGGCTGGGCGCTCTCGGCAGCTTCGCCGCCGCGGGCGGGCTGCATCTGCGGACGTCGGTGGCGGAGGTGGACCGGCCGGTCGTGCTCACCGACGAGCACGGACCCGTCGCCTGCTACGGCATCCCGTACCTGGAGCCCGAAATCACCCGCGCGGAACTGGATGTGCCGCAGGCGCGTTCGCACGCCGAGATCCTGGATGCCGCGCTGGCCCGTATCCGCGCGGACCGGCAACGCCGTGGTGATCCGCGCACCGTGGTGCTGGCACACGCGTTCGTGGTCGGTGCCGAGGCGACCGGTTCGGAGCGTTCGATCGCGGTGGGCGGGGTGGAGACCGTTGCGCTGAGCGCCTTCGAGGGCATCGATTACGTCGCGCTGGGCCATCTGCATTCGCCCCAGACGTTATCGGAGTCGGTGCGATATTCCGGCTCGCCGCTGCCGTATTCGTTCGCGGAGCGGTCACATCGCAAGGCGGTGTGGATCGTGGATCTGGACGCCGGCGGGCTGGCATCGGTGCGGCGCCACGATCTGCCGGTGGTACGGGGGCTGCGTCAGCTGACCGGCGTGCTGGACGAGCTGCTGGCCGCGCCCGAATATGCCGACGCCGAGGACGATTACGTCTCCGCGGTGCTCACCGATCACGCCCGTCCCGTCGATGCGCTGCGCCGGCTGCGGGAGCGGTTCCCGCACGCCGTGCACGTGGAATGGTCTCGCCCGGAGGGCAACGCGCAGCTGCGCTACCGCGAACGGGTACACGGACGCCGCGACAGCGAGATCGCGCACAGCTTCCTCAGCGATGTGCGGGGTGAACCGACGGCGGGGGAGATGGCGCTGATCGAGCAGGCGCTGTCCGCGGCCCGGCGCGAACCCGCCGCCGAAGTGGTGGCAGCCGCGGCGGAGTTGTCGGCATGACCGACGCCCGGGCGGGTCGCGCATGAGGCTGCATCGGCTGGAGCTCACGGCTTTCGGCCCGTTCGCCGAGACGGCTCGGGTCGATTTCGACGAGCTCGGCGCCGACGGTCTGTTCCTGCTGCACGGTCATACCGGCGCGGGGAAGACGACGGTGCTCGACGCGATCGCGTTCGCCCTCTACGGCCGGGTGCCGGGGGCGCGCGGTGAGAGTAAGCGCCTGCATTCCGACCACGCCGATGCGCAGACCGCGCCGCGGGTCGTGCTGGAGGCGACGCTCGGCGGCCGCAGGCTGCGCCTGACCAGATCGCCGGAGTTCGAGCGGCCGAAGAAGCGCGGCACCGGTATGCGGACCGAACAGGCTGCGGCGACGCTGGAATGGCTGGACGGGCGCGGACAACATCTGTCGCGCATCCCCGATATCGGCGACGAGGTGAGCCGGCTGCTGGGAATGAGTGCCGATCAGTTCTTCCAGGTGGTCTTGCTCCCGCAGGGCGACTTCGCGCGCTTCCTGCGCTCGGACAACGAGGATCGGGAGAAGCTGCTCGAGCGACTGTTCGACACCGAGCGCTTCGGCACGGCCGAACAGTGGCTGGCTCAGCGGCGGCGCGAGAGCGGCGCGCAGCTGGACATTCACCGCCAGAGCGTCGACCGCTTGATCGCCCAGGTCGCGATTACCGCGGGCCTGGGCGCCACCGAAGCCGTCGGCCCGCTCGAGGCCGTGGAATGGTCACAGCAGCTCCTCACGCAGGCCCGCGCCGAGGCCGAGCGTTCGGCAGCGGAACTGGCTCGCTGCCAGCAGCATTCGGCGCTCCGGCAGTCCGCGGCCGAGGAACATCGCCGCGTACAGGAGCGCCGCGAACGTGCCGCGATCGCCCGCCGACACCTCGACGACTACACCGCCGGCGCGTCCCATCGCGACCGGGTGCAGGCCGATCTGGACCGCGCCCGCCGCGTCGAACCGGTGGCGGCCGCGCTCGCCGACGCCCGCACCGCTGCCATGACCCTGCGCCGCCGCACCGACGAAGCCCGCGACCTGGCCGAACGCCTCGCCGCCCGCCTGCTCGAACCGGAATCCGCCGAGCTTCCCGGAACGACCTGGGCCGCAAGTGATCTCGCCGTCGCCGAACTGGTGGATACCGAGTTGGCCGAGGAACTGTCGGCCATTCCCGAGATCGGCCGCACCGACGCCGGCGAAGCGCATGCCGGGGAGTCCGCGGGGGACAGGCGTCGGGTTACGCCGGTCACAGTGGCAACCGACCCAGGTGACGCCGAAACAACCGACGACGCAACACTGTTCGCTCTCTCTGGACCTCCGCCGGAGGAGCACGATGCGGTGGACGAGGCGGTCGAATTGGAGTTGTTCTCCATCGACCTCGTCCGCCCCGCACCGGCGCCGGAGCCACGCGGTGACCGGACTCGCTCCGGTGCCGGCGCGCAGAGCGAGGACGGCGGCCCGCGCTCGGCGGGCGACGGTCCGCATTCGGTGGACGACAACCCGCGCCGGGCGGACGACACTGCGCACACCACGACTCCGCGCGGTCTCGACGCCGCCGTCCAACGGTGGTCGGCACACATCGGCTCCCTGGAGGAGGTCCGCGCCGACGCGGAGAACGCCGTCCGCCTGACCACCGAATTGGCCGGTCTACGAACGGAATACGCTGCCGCATCTCGCGAGCTGGAACAACTGGCGCAGCGCAGGGAGCAGTTGCCGCAGGCCATTCGCTCGGCCGAGGTGGCGCTGCGGGAGGCGGCGGATGCGCGGGCAGCGCTGCCGGGCTTGGAACGCGAATGCGAACGCACGCGCGCCGCGGCGGAGGCGGCGGTCGAGCTGGTGGGCGCGCGGAAGGAATTGTCCACGGCCACCGAGGCATTCGAGCGGGCCCGCGCCGCGCACGCCGATGCGCGCGAGCGCACCCTCGATATTCGCGAACGCCGTCTCGCCGGCATGGCGGCCGAGCTGGCGGGTGCGCTCGTCGAGGGGCAACCGTGCAGCGTCTGCGGTTCCGGCGACCACCCGGCCCCCGCCCGGCCCACCGCCGTCACCGTCGCGAAATCCGACGAGGACGCGGCGGTTCAGGCGGAACGCGACGCCGAACAGCTCCGCGACCGCGCCCTTACTCGCCGCACGGAACTGGAACGACGGATCGAACTGCTCGTGGAGCGCGGCGGCGACGGCGACCACACGGAATTGGCCGCCGCCGTGAACGCGGCGACCGAACAGTTCCGGTCCGCGCAGCAGCAGGCCAGCGCCGCCGCCGATCGTACCGCCGAGGTCGAGCGGTTGCGCACCGCCGAAACCGAACTGCACACGCGCCTGCGGGAACTCGAAAGCCGAGGCAGCGCCGTCCAGGAACGCATTCTGTCCGCCGATCGGCGGCTGGCCGAACTCACCGAGCGAGTCCGGGTCGCCGCCGGCGCCGACGGCACGGTGGAGCGCCGCCGTGCCCGCCTGGAAGCGCTCATCGCCGACGCCACGGATCTGCTCACCGCCCGCACCGACGCCTCCGCCGCCGGCGATCAGTTCGCCGACCTCGCCCGCCGCGTCGAACACACGGCCCGCGCCGCCGACCTGCAGGTCGCCGCCGAGCCGCAGCCGGAACGCTCGGCCTCGGATGCGCCCGACCACGCGGTGCTCGCGGCCTACGCGCAGGTCGTCGCGGCCGCGACCCGGACCCCGCAGCAGCAGACCGAGATGGAGGCCGAGCTCGTCGCGGCCGACCGCCGCCGCGCTCACGCCGAAGCGGTTCTCGCCGAACCCGAGGTCCGGGCCGCGGCCGACGCCGAAGCGGTGAACCTCACCGAGGTCGAGGCGGTCGTGGCCGAGGCGCGCCGCGCGCTGGACGCCGCGGTCGCCGCGCACGCCGAAAGCACCCGCCGCGTAGCCCAACTCGAGGAACTCGGCAGTCAGCTGTGGGCCGCGGCCGACCGCATCGCACCGCTACAGCAGGCGCATACCGAACTCGAGGGGCTCGCCGACGTGGTCGCGGGACGCGGCGCCAACAACCGCCGCATGTCCCTGCGCTCCTATGTGCTCGCCGCGCGGCTGGAGGAGGTCGCGCTCGCCGGTTCGGCACGCCTGCGGCGAATGTCGGGCGGCCGCTACGAATTCGTCCATTCCGATGCGGCCGGCCCGCGCGGCCGCCGCGGTGGTCTCGGCCTGGACATCCGCGACGACTACACCGGCGCCGTCCGTCCCGCGAAAACACTGTCCGGTGGCGAAACCTTCATGGCCTCGCTGTCACTGGCTCTCGGCCTCGCCGATGTGGTCGCGGCGGAATCCGGTGGCCTGGTCCTGGACACCTTGTTCATCGACGAGGGATTCGGCAGTCTCGACGCCGACACCCTCGACGCCGTGATGGGCGTGTTGGACGAATTGCGTTCGGGCGGAAGGGTTGTCGGTGTGGTCAGCCACGTCGACGAGATGCGCCAGCGCATCCCCAGCCGCCTCCACGTCATCCGGGAACCGACCGGCTCCCGGCTGCGCACGATCGTCGCCTGATCACGCGCGGCGCAACCAGCTGCCCGATTCGCGCAGTGCCCGCAGCTCCGCGGCGTGCGGATCCGGCACGGTGGTCGAGCTCGGGAAGTCGAACCTCCGCACCTGCCGGTCGGTTCCGAACGGCGCCCAACCCGGATCGCCGTGCGTCGCGAAATCGACCCAGGCCCGGTGGATTTCGTCGGCCAGTGGCTGCGGCGGGTTCGGTCCGGTCAGCGGATGTGCCTCGGTAAGTTTGTCGAAGACGAACGGAATCTCCAGCACGTGACAGGCGCCGAGGTCGGGAACCTCACTGCGCCAGCAGAATTCGTACACGTGCGTCGGCGCCCCGGCGGCGGTGTTGGCGGCCGCGATGCGCATCGAATCGTCGCGGAAGACCATATCGGTGATCACGGCCGCGAAGAGGTCGGCGGATGTGGCCTGCGGCCGCTGCTCGGCATACACCTCCACCACGGCGGAGTCGACGCCGTAGCGCGACAGCACCGGCCCCAGCGTCTCCTCGGTGAGCGTGGCCGCGATGCCGGTCGGAAAGGTGAAGAACCGGAATTCCTCGGCCGTCCAGCCGATGATCAACGGCACCGCGTGGCCGGTGGAGCGCTCCAGCACATCGACGGGCCGGTCCTCGATGAGTTCGCCGTCGATCACCGGGAAGAAACTCAGAATCCCGAGACCGTTGTCGATGATCGTGCGGCCCCACCGGTTCGGATCCGGATCGGTGATCAACTCCAGCGCCACCGCGTCCTGCGCGGTCCGCAGCCGGTCCGGCCCGAGTTCGCCGAAGGCCGCGGCCGTCGGCTCGATTCCCAGTGTGCGAGCGAGGTTTTCGGCGACCTTGACGGCGTCGGCCGCCTCGGCCACCGCGGATCCGTTGCCACTCTGCACGATCGCGCGGCGGAACAGTCCACGCGCCGGCGCGGCGGTCAGCAGGTCGACCACACTCATCCCGCCGGCCGATTCGCCGAAGACGGTCACCGTGTCGGGGTCGCCGCCGAACGCGGCGATATTCTCGCGCACCCAGCGCAACGCGAAGATCTGATCGTGCAGGCCGCGATTGAGCGGTGCGCCGGGCACGGCGGCGAAGCCGGAGATCCCGAGCCGATAGTTGATCGACACCACCACGACCCCGTCGCGGGCGAAGGTGCTGCCGTCGTACATCGTGCGGGCGTTGGAGCCGCGGGTGAAGGCACCGCCGTGAATCCAGACCATGACCGGTAGACCGGATCCGCCGGCCTCGGGCGTCCACACGTTCAGATTCAGGTATTCGTCACCGGGCAATCCGTCGCTGCCGATCAGCGCGTGGATCGGTGCGGGATACGGCGATTGCGCACAGGTCGCGCCGTAGGTCAGCGCATCGCGCACGCCGTCCCATTCCGGGACCGGCCGCGGCAGATCGAATCGGGCCGGGCCGACGGGCGCGGCCGCGTAGGGGATGCCGAGGAATGTACTCACCCCGTTCTCGGTGGTGCCGCGGACCTTGCCACCTGTCACCGACACGATCGTTTCCATGCAGAACTCCTTCGTCGTTCCGCATTCTGCCCGCCGGACCGACTGTTCGGCACGAGTTCGGTGCGCCGGATCCGAGGCGACCGGAGCTCAGCGCGTGAGCTGGGCCTTGTCCTCCGCCGCCCGCTCGTGGGCGAGCAGCCAGCGTTTGCAGCCCAGCCCCCAGCGGAAGCCGCCGAGCGAGCCGTCCGTACGCAGAATCCGGTGGCACGGAACGAACAGCGCGGCCGCATTGCGCGCACACGCGTTCGCGGCGGCGCGAATCGCCTCGGGACGGCCGGACCGGAGCGCGAACGCGGTGTAGGTGATGGGCGCGCCGGCCGGTACCGCCCGCAGCACCGACCAGGCGTGTTCGAGGAAGGGACCGGACACCTGCCGCACCGCCACTCCGTCGATGGCGTTCAGCTCGCCCTCGTGATACCGCTCGACGGTGTCGGTGAGCTCGTCGAGGGCGTCGTAGCGACGCAGCGCGGCCGGTCTCAGTTGCGGATGGACGAGGTCGCGCAGCCCCTCCGCATCGGCGGTCCAGCCGGAGGCCAGGACCGCCCCGTCGGCATCGGCGATCACGGTGAACGGCCCGATCGGGGTCGGGACCGTCGCGTAATCCGCGGTGGTCATCGCCGTGCGCCCAGATAGGCCGTGCGACGGCCGGCATCGGCGGCAGCGGCTCCGGGACGGGCGCCGTCACCACGACGGTCGAGTGCGGCACGGGCGGGCGCGGGCCGGGTGGCGTCGTCACGCCCGGCGGGGTATCCGCCGGTGCGTGCCAGTGCCGCTCGCGCGGTGGCGGCCCCGGCCACCGCGGTGCGTTCGGAGAGCGCGCGCTTCCACAGATGCATCGACAGATACGACCGCCACGGCGCCCATCGCGACGTATCGGTGAGATCGATCCCGTACTGGGCCGCGCCCTGCCGGACCACGAGGTCGGTATGCAGCAGGATGTCCGGGTCGGCGAGCAGGCGCATCGTCACGTAGTCGGCCGTCCACGGGCCGACCCCGTCGATGGCGAGCAGATCGCGGCGTACGTCGGCGGCGGTCCGGCCGGCGTGCAGTCGCAGGTCACCCGAGGCGAGTGCGCGGGCGGCGCCGACGATCGAGGCGGTCCGCCGGGCCGGTCCGGTCAGCACGTCGGCGCCGCGTTCGGCGATGGCCTCGGCGGTGGGAAAGAGCCGAGGCATCGGGCCGTTGACGTTCTCGCCCAGCGCGTCGACTAGGCGGGCGGTGTGCGTGGTCGCCGCCGACACCGAGATCTGCTGCCCGATCATGGTGCGCAGCAACAACTCCGAGCCGTCCAGGCAGCCGGGCACGCGGATACCCGCGCCGATCGCCGGCGCGCCGGGCCCGAAGCCCTCGGTGAGTGCGGCATCGATTCCGACCGGATCGGCGTCCAGGTCGAGCAGATGCCGGATCCGTGCGACCGTCGGCGCCAGATCGCGCATATCGTGCAGCGCCAGACTCGCGCGCACATGGCCGGGGTGGATGCTCGCGCGCACCGTGGCATGTCCGTGCGGGGTGCGCAGGCTGCGCGTGTAGACGCCGTCCTCCCAGCTCTCCAGGCCGGGGACCGCATGCGCGGACAGGAACCATTCGAGCCAGCTCGCGTCGAGCGGTTCGCGATAGGGCAGGCGCAGGGTGAGGGCACCGTTGGTGGCGGGCAGTGTATCGCCGCGCAACCGCCGCGCCTCCTCGCGCAAGACCGTCGGGCTCACCACGAACACCTCGCGCACGGTGTCGTTGAACTGCCGGATGCTGGCGAAACCGGCCGCGAAAGCGATGTCGGACATGGGCATTCGCGTGGTCTGAATGAGCAGCCGGGCGGTGTGAGCGCGATGGGCGCGAGCGAGGGCGAGCGGACCGGCGCCGAGTTCGGCGGTGAGTACCCGGGTCAGTTGCCGCTGCGAATAGCCGAGTTTGTCGGCCAGGCCGGGGACGCCGCTGCGTTCGATCACTCCGTCGGCGATCAGCCGCATCGCCCGCGCGGCCAGATCGGCACGGGTGTTCCACAGCGGTGAGCCGGGCGCGGCATCGGGCAGGCATCGGCGGCAGGCGCGAAATCCGCTCTGCTGCGCGGCGGCCGCGGTGGGGAGGAACGTGACATTCGTACGCTTCGGAGTGATAGCAGGACACGATGGCCGACAGTAGATTCCGGTGGTGCGCACCGCCGTGACGAATTGCCCGTCGAAACGGGCATCGCGGGTGGCCACCGCTCGATAACAGCGCTCGAAGTCCAGACCGTTCACACTCACGCAGTCCACCTTGTCAGCCCGAGGCCGCCTGCGCTAGCGGGAATCAGACAACTACCCCCGAGGGACAACGTTTCAGCGACATAGCTGTGCGCTATCAATGGTCGGTCAACTGAGAGCAGCTGGGTATAACCGCCGCAAAGGGCCTATTCCGCAGCGTCGCAAGGATTTCGGGTCGGCCGGAGTCGCCGGATGAGTTGCGCGGGGTCGGTCGCAGATCACATGCGAACGTTGCGACGGCCGGCTGCCACATCGACCCCCGGCCGCCACCGATCAGTGCCGCAGCGAGCTCAGCAACACCGGGTTCCGGGATTGCGATCGGCTGCGGCGTGCCGCTCTCGCCAGTACTCGCGCTCGCTCGGAATCGGCCGATCGGGATGCCGGCGGCGAAGATGTTCCACATATCGCGGATAGTCCTGGCCGCCGAGCACCGCGTTCAGATAGCGGGCGCCCGCACGGACCGCACGCAGCGGCGCCCGGAGGACCGCGGCGGTCCGCCGGTGCGTTCTCGCCGCGTCCGGGGCGGCGGACAGGGCCGGCGCGGCCCCTGCCGCGCCGGAACCCTCGAATTCGCTTGTCAGGAAGCCGGTTCCGGAGTCGACGCGTGCGCTGCTCCGGGGACTTTCACCGCTCCCGTGCGTTCCAGTTCCTCCCATTCGCGCTGCACCTCCTTCTCGGCCTTGGTGGTGAGGAAGCCCGACGGCCCGAAGATCTTCGACGGCACTTCCGGAGTCTCGGTGGTGGCTCCACCACCGCGCCGCACCGCCTGCACGCACACGATCACACCGACCACGGCCACGATCAACACCAGCACCGCGAAGATGATCGACAGTGAGCCCTGGATGAACGTGTTGCGCACGACCTTGTCCATATCGGCCATGCTCTTGGCCGGCGCGAGCACCTTCCCGGCGTCACGCGCGTCGCTGTAGATGCGGTGCTGGGTCCAGTAGCCGATGTTCTTGTCGCCGGAGAAGATCTTCTGCCACGAGGCCGTCATGGTGACGATGAGATCCCAGATCAGCGGTAGCGCCGGAATCCAGGCCCACTTCCACAGCCCCTTCTTCATCACGATCACCAGCACCACCGTCAGCGCGACCGCGGCCAGTAGTTGGTTGGCGATGCCGAACAGCGGATACAGCGTGTAGATACCGCCGAGCGGATCGGTGACGCCCATCAGCAGCACCGAACCCCAGGCGGCGACCACGACGAAGGTGCACAGCCAGGCTCCGGGCCGCCAGGACGGATCCTTGAACTTGCGGGCCGGTCCGCCGAGGTTGCCGAGCGTGTCCGACAGCATGAAGCGCGCAACGCGGGTGCCGGCATCGATGGTGGTCAGGATGAACAGCGCCTCGAACATGATCGCGAAGTGGTACCAGAACGACTTCATCGCGGCACCGCCGATGAAGTTGTGCATCACCTCGGCCATGCCGACGGCCAGTGTGGGCGCGCCGCCGGTGCGCGAGTAGATCGCCTGTTCGCCCACGTCGTGGGCGGCCTGGTTCAACTCGTTCGCGGTGATCGGTGTCCCGCCTAGTCCGAGGGCGTTGACCTTGTCCGCGGCGGCCTGGGCGCTGGTGAGGCCGCCGGTGTTCATCGCGAAGTACAGATGCTGGTCGAGAATGCTGGCGGCGATGATCGCCATCACCGCGACGAACGACTCCATGAGCATGCCGCCGTAGCCGATCATCCGTGCCTGCGACTGCTTTTCGAGCAGTTTCGGCGTGGTGCCCGAGGACACCAGGGCATGGAATCCGGAGAGCGCACCGCAGGCGATGGTGATGAACAGGAACGGGAAGAGGCTGCCCGCGAACGCCGGACCCTTGGAATTCCCGGCGAACTGGGAGACGGCGGGCGCGTGCAGCACCGGCATGGTGATCACCACGCCCAGCGCCAGTAGCACGATGGTGCCGACCTTCATGAACGTCGACAGATAGTCGCGCGGCGCCAGCAGCAGCCAGACCGGCAGCACCGAGGCGATGAAGCCGTAGATGATCAGCATCCACGCGATGGTGGTGCCCGAGAGGGTGAACAGATCACGGCCCCAGCCGGATTCCGACACCCAGCGCCCGGAGACGATGGCCAGCAACAACAGCACGAATCCGACGACCGAGATCTCGCCGACCTTGCCGGGCCGCACGTAGCGCAGGTACAGACCCATCAGCAGCGCGATCGGAATCGTCATCGAAATCGAGAACACACCCCACGGGCTGCCGCCGTGCAGTTGCCCGTCGGCGCCCTTGGTCGCGGCGAGCGCGTTGACCACCACGATGCCCAGGACGGCCAGCAGAATCACCATGATCACCAGCACCGCGATCAGCGCGGCGATACCGCCCACCACACCGAGTTCGTCGCGGGCCATCTGCCCGAGACTGCGGCCGCGGCGCTTCACCGAAGCCCACAGCACCAGATAGTCCTGGACGGCGCCCGCGAGCACCACGCCGATCACGATCCACAGCGTGCCCGGCAGATACCCCATCTGCGCCGCGAGTACCGGCCCGACCAGGGGCCCGGCGCCGGCGATGGCGGCGAAATGATGGCCGAACAGGACCCGCCGGTCCATCGGCATGTAGTCGGTGCCGTTCTCCAGTTCCTCTGCCGGAGTGGCGGTGTCGTCGCGCGGCTTGGTGATCTTCCATTCGATCAGCCGGGCATAGAACTGGTAGGCGATGATGTAGGTGCACACCGCCGCGATGACGATCCATACCGCGTTGACGTTCTCGCCGCGGGCGACGGCGAGGATCGCCCAGGCGACCGCACCGAAGACGGCGATAGCCGCGAAGATCGCCTTCTTGGCGGGCGTGATCGGCCGGCGGTCGACGATCCCGACGGGAGGCAGCTCCGGCTCGGTTCGGAGGTATTCGATGGTCGCCATGCGAGCTACTCTCCCGTGCTGGTCTAGGTCCGATCGAAGCGGAGCTTCCGTCCGGACATCAGGTGGAACTGACTCAAGGTAGCGGAATCCCGCCGAATCGGGCGAGCCCACGGTGGGATCCGCACCCCGTTCAGGAACTGTTCACCGATCCGGATTCCGGCATCGAAGGCCGAACCGTAGGTGGTCGGGTGTCGGGCGGCCCGGGCATCATTCGGGCGGAACGGCCGACGAATATCGCCGGCCCAGGGTCCGGATATGGTCCACGAGTTCCGGCGGTCCGTCGACGCGGAAGTCCATCATGAGCATGCTCAGGTAGATCGCGATCGTCTCCAAAGTGTCCGCGCCGGTGTACAGCAGACACGACTGTGCGTCGACGGGTTCCACCACACCGACGGCCGGGTTGATGCGCGCGATCACGGTTTCGGCGGGCGCCAGTACCGTCACCCGGGCGTGGACCCGCCAACCGGCCGTGGCGATTTCCCGCAGCACGAACGCCACGAGATCGTCGTCGGGCAGCGTACGGGCTGCGAAGTGCCGGGATCCGCTCGCGACGCGGTCTACGGCGGCGACGGGAAGCGCACGCCAGCAATGGGTTTCGAGATCGTAGGCGACGAGATACCACCGGCGTTGCCAGTTGATCAGCCGGTACGGCTCGAGAAGTCCGCCGTCGACGGTCAGGACCCGAGTACCGCGAATCGCGGACGCGATGGTGGCGAGAGTCTGTGCGGGCACGGGCGCGTCGGGTTCGCGAGAGCCGGTCGTCGCGGGGCCGATCTCGGTGGCCGTGCGCAACGCTGTCACCTTGCGCTGCAACCGCATCGGCAGAATCCGCTCCAACTTGGCGAGCGCCCGCGCCACGTTCTCGTCGATATCCGCGATCCCGGTGGACCCGTCCTCCGCGAGGCCGATCGCCACCGCCACCGCGACCGCCTCGTCGTCGTCGAGCAGCAGCGGCGGCATCGTCTTGCCCTGGCCGATCCGATAGCCACCGACCGCGCCGCGCTCGGCGTGGACCGGATAGCCGAGTTCCCGCAGCCGTGCGATGTCCTGACGCAGAGTCCGGTCGCTCACATCGAGGCGTTGCGCCAGCTCCCGGCCGGTGTAGGTGCGGTCCTGCAACAGCGACAGCAGGCGCAGTACCCGGGTTGTGGTGGAGGTCACATCGAAGCCTTTTCCGGCGGCGGATCATTAGGAAGAAATCAAGCCTAATTGCTGCATAGTCTGAGTTCCATGAACGCCACCTCCCTTGCACCTGCCGCCGTCCTCGCCCCCGTCTGGCGCGAGGTCGTCGCCGACTCCTACCGCGCCCTCGCCGAGGCGGTCGCCGGGATCGGAGCCGCCCAATGGGACCTGCCCACCCCGTGCTCGGAGTGGACCGTCACCCAGGTCGTCCAGCACGCCGCCGGTGATCAGCTCGCCTTCGCCGCCGCCCTCGGCGTGGGCGCCGGCCCCACCTACGACCCCTTCGCCCCCTCCGGTTCGCTAGACGGCACCGGCGTGGAGCTGATCTCCGCCGCCCTCGACCAGACCGCCACCGCCTGGGCCACCGTCACCGGCGACGCCGAAACCGTCCCCACCCCGCTCCCGCACGGCGCCCTTCCGACCCCCGTCGCCGCCGTCATGGCCGCCCTCGACGCCGCCGTCCACGCCTGGGACATCGCGGTCGCCACCGGCCGGCCGTCCCCGCTCACCGACACCCTGGCCACCCATCTCCTCACTGCCGCAACCGATCTGATCGAACCGCTGCGCCAGTGGGGCGCCTACGCGGCGGTGCTGAATGCCGAGCCCGGCGACACCGCCGCCGACACCCTCCTGCGCTACCTCGGCCGCAACCCGCGCGGCTGAGTCTGCTGGTTATCCTCCGCGAGAACGGGTTTCGTGCCGACACGCGATGGCCGGCACGCCCCGTTCGGGCTCTCAGAAGGCGAGGGCAGACCAGGGCATCGTGATCTCGAAGGGGTGTCCGAAGGCAATCCCCGCCTCGTCGTCGTGTGTCCATTCGCCGACCAGCAGATAGTTGGCCGGCCGTAACGGCGTCACTCCGTCCGGCAGCCGCGCGTGACCGACTTCGAGCCCGTAGGCGCGAACGACGTCGATCGAACTCACGTCGCGTTGTAGCGTCACTTCCCAGTACCAGGGAATTCCGGCGCTCGCATACCGTGCTTTCTTCGCTTCCATATCGGTCTGGCTGTTCGACGGTGACCGCACCTCGCCGACCAGGACCGTGTCCGCAGCGCGGACATCGGCATAGGGAGGCAAGCATCGGTGTACGAGGAAATCCGGAGTGAGGAAGTCGTTCTTTCCCGCGCGGCCGAGGAAGACATTCGTTTCGGCTTCCGCTTCCCAGCATCGATCCGGGCGCAGGCTCATGTCCTCCCGCACACAGCGCTCGAATTCGTTCGTCAGCCGACGGGTGAAGCGCTGATGCTCACGTGGGCCGCGGCGCAACCACACGACCCGCCCTTCCCATAGTTCGATCTGGTCCGCCACGTCTGCCGGAAGCCGTTCCAGTTCCTCCCACGTCATGTATTCGGGGAGGTCGGGGCGGTCGATTCCGGGCAGGACCATGCCGCAATCGTAACTCGCAGACGACGGGGACCACCCGTGGTCGCCTTGCGTGCTCGGCCGGTTCTGCTAATCGTTCCCCTGCCGGTCCAGCGCGCGGGTCAGCAGCCTGACCAGCCGGTCGCGCTCTGCCGTTGTCAGTCCGCCGAATATCTCGTCCTGGGCGGCGGTCAATGCGGCGTCCAGTTCGTTCAGTCGTCGTTCGCCGGCGGCGGTGAGGGTGATGAGGTTGCGGCGACGGTCGTCCGGATCCGGTTTCCGCGCAACGTATTTCTGCGCCTCGAGTTCGGTCAGCATGGCGTGCATATCGCTGCGGTCGATGCGGCACCGCTGGCCGATCGCCACCTGGCTGGCGGGCCCGAACTCGTCGAGTGCGGCCAGAATCGCGAAGTGGTAGCCGCGGGCGCCGACCGCCGACATGGCTTCTCCGATGTGCCGCTGGGCGAGTGCCGCGGTCTTGCTGACCAGCCAGCTCGGTTTGCCGCGCAGGCGTGCGGGCGTGTCGTCCATGCGTGAAGTCTAGCGGTTTCGTTGGACGGGCCAACGAATATGGCGTAGCGTCGTTCAGGTAAACCGTTGGTTGGCCCAACGATTATCGAAGGTGGAGAAGATGTTGCTCACGCTGGACGAAGCACACGCCATCAGTGCTCGGATACGCTCTCGCGCTGCGGAATTGGGCGCCCGGGTGGCCGTGGCCGTCGTGGACGAGGGTGGGCACGTGCGAGTGCTGGATCGCATGGACGGTGCGCCACCGCTCTCGGCCCGCATCGCTCCCGCGAAGGCGGCCGGCGTCGCCCTGTTCCATCGCGACGGTGGCGAACTGCAGCAGCTCCAGAAGGCCTGGCCCGCTCTCTTCGAACGCATCGATCAGCTGGCGCCGACACCGATCGTGGTGGGCGCGGGCTCGCGACTGATTCGTCGCGACGGTGTCGTACTCGGCGCGGTCGCGGTCAGTGGCGGGCGGCCCGAACAGGACGACGAATGCGCCGAGTTCGGGCTGGGCGCACCGGCTCGTCCGGCGCCCGACCCGGTATAACCGAACGCCGCCTGTCGGTCGCATGGCCCGATCCCCATGCTTCCCCGGCTACGAGAGCATGGCCATGTGCCTCGATCAGGCTGCGTGCGAACGGTTTTCGTGCCATCGCTGCACGGCGACCTGCACGGCCTCTTCGTCCTGTGTCGCGTGCGCCCCCGAGGCCCCGGCCGCCCCGAGAATCACACCGTTCTCGGTGACGAGCACCCCACCCGCGAACGGAATGTAATCGCCGTCGTAGAGATGCTGGATGCTGTCGACGATCGCACCCGGCAGCGGGAGTTGTCCCGAGGGATGCAGCGTCAGGAGTGCGGTGCGCGCCTTGGCCACCGCGAGGCGACTCGTCATCGGCATCCCGCCGTCCGCCCGTCGCAGCGCGATCACCGCACCGCTCACATCGGTCACCGCCACCGCCAGCGGCGGAAATCGGTGTTCGGACGCGACCGTCAGGGCCGCGTTCACCAGCCAATCGGCATCGGCCAAGCCCAATCCGGGAAGTCGAGGGATCTGCGCCATGGATCGACCTTAGCCGGGTTTAGTCCCAGCGTCCGGGCGGCGGTGTGGGACGCCTATTCCGTTGCGGCAGTGTATGTTTGTGCGCTGCGTCGATGGGCCGGTTCGCTGTCCGGAGCACGCCGATTCGTTGCTGTGGTCGAGAGTCTCCCCTTCGCACCGACGGCGCCGCGGGCTGCCGCTCCTATCGCAATCCGCTCGCACGTCGCCGTGACACTCTCGCTTTTCTGGATGCGGCGATCGACAGCGCCTTGGCGCTGCCCGCCACCTTCTGAGCGGTCGGCCGCGTGCCGGTGCCGGAACGTCCGGATATGGACGACGCGGGCGTGGTGGCTGCGGCTTCGCCGTCCGTGAGGCGCTCGGTCCGCTGGCTCCTTCATGCACTGGTCGCGACCTGGGCAGATTCGGTCGCCGAACGGGCGCCGCGTAGACTCTTGCACTCGTGAGTCTCACCCTCGGTATCGTCGGCCTGCCCAACGTCGGAAAGTCGACGCTGTTCAACGCGCTGACCCGCAACGACGTGCTCGCGGCGAACTACCCCTTCGCCACCATCGAGCCGAACGTCGGCGTGGTGCCGCTGCCCGACCCGAGGCTGGACAAGCTCGCCGAAATCTTCGGCTCCGAGCGCATCGTCCCCGCGACGGTCTCCTTCGTCGACATCGCCGGCATCGTCAAGGGCGCCTCCGAGGGTGCGGGCCTGGGCAACAAATTCCTCGCCAACATCCGCGAAGCCGACGCCATCTGCCAGGTGGTCCGCGTCTTCGCCGACGACGACGTGGTTCACGTCGACGGCAAGGTCGACCCCCTCAGCGATATCGAGGTCATCGAAACCGAACTCATACTCGCCGACCTGCAGACCCTGGAGAAGGCGGTCGTCCGCCTCGACAAGGAAGCCAAGGTCAAGAAGGACCGCAAGCCGGTAGCCGACGCCGCCAAGCAGGCCCAGGAATTCCTCAACGAGGGCAAGACCCTCTACGCCGTCCGCGACAAGCTCGACGCCGACCTCCTGCGCGAACTGTCGCTGCTCACCACCAAGCCGTTCCTCTACGTCTTCAACGCCGACGAGTCGGTCCTGACCGACGAGGCCCGCGTCGCCGAACTGAAAGCCGCTGTCGCCCCGGCCGATGCGGTCTTCCTCGATGCCAAGGTGGAAGCCGAACTCCTGGAATTGGACGCCGAATCCGCCCTCGAACTGCTGGAATCCATCGGCCAAACCGAACCCGGCCTCCACGCCCTGGCTCGAGCCGGCTTCCACACCCTCGGCCTCCAGACCTACCTCACCGCCGGCCCGAAAGAGGCCCGCGCGTGGACCATCCACCAAGGCGACACGGCCCCCAAGGCGGCCGGCGTCATCCACACCGACTTCGAACGCGGCTTCATCAAGGCCGAGATCGTCGCCTACGACGATCTGGTCGAGGCCGGTTCCATGGCCGCCGCCAAGTCCGCGGGCAAGGTGCGGATGGAAGGTAAGGACTACGTCATGCACGACGGGGATGTGGTCGAGTTCCGCTTCAACGTGTAGCGGATCAGCGTCTGGAAAGAAATGGGCAGCGCGTGAATCGCTGCTGGTAGCGACTCTGCTGAGCCCCCGTTCGATGTCCGGGCGGGGGCTCTGTCGTTTCGCTGGCACGGCCATCTGGGCGGTTCGGTCAGCGCGGTATGCGGCAGTAGCGGACGTTCATGGACAGCCCGAATCTCGTTGTCGGTCTTCGGATCTAACCTCAACTTCCAGCGAGACGAAGATCTCGGCGACGAAATCCAGGGACGTGATGACAGATCACCTGCATGAGATGAGCGTGAAGATCGAGTTGCTACGCCGACGGGGTGCCGTCGACGAGCTCTAGCGCCGATGGGAACAGGACGACGATTTCGCCGAGCGCTACAACGATCACGCTTATCGCTGCCTCTGGGCATCGCACTAGCCGAACATCTGCCAGCAGGACTTCGCGCGCTCTACACCCTCGCCGATCAACCGCAGTTCGGCGACCTGGAGTTTTACGCGCACCAAGTTTTTGGGCCCCAACGTCTGATCGACTCGGCAGGCGAAGTCATCGATGCCGGCAACACACTGACCATCGGTCAGGCGCAGGAACAATCGATCGTTCTCGACCTCGATACCTGGGCCCTCGGTATTCGCATATTCACGGCCCTCACGAGACCTGGGGCGAGGCATGGTGGTTGGCCGACCCGTGGTACCTCTACCTTCAAGAACTCGCCTTTGCTCGAGATCGGTCCGATGTACCGCTCATCGGCAATAGAGTGCGTCGCGAGAGCCAGCGAGGCCGAGGCGAACGTTCAGTGCGGGCCGGCCATGCACCGGCATCAGCCGGGGCAGTAGGCGGTCTCGGCGGCGTTCACGAAGGCCATCGCCGAGCCGAACTCTCCTGGCTCTTCGCTCAGGAACTCGGCCAGACTTTGCTTCGATAGGCCGGCCGCGAGCAGATCGCAGACGGCATGGCCGCCCTCGGAAATGCCCGGGAAATCCGAGATGATGTCGGGAAGTATCTGAATGCCATCCCGCTGGATGAGCAGGAACCCGAAATGCGCGTCCTGTAACGGGCCGTAGTTGTGGGGGACCGCGACCGGCCGAAGCTCGGCCGACGGCAATGCCGAGGCGGGGGCGGCGAACAAAACAGCAGCGGCCGCGGCGGCGAGCCCTGTAGCGATCTTCGAGAAGAGCAAGACGATTCCAATCGTGGGACAACTGCGCGACCCGGTGATCGCCACGAAGATCGTAAATGAGGTCGCCGAACTGCGCCGGGCGTCAATTCGCGTTACGTCACTGGACCCCACGTGGCAGGTACCGGCGGCCAGGCGAGGCCGGTAGCGGCAGACCAACCCGCGACATCGCGTACTGCACGAGCTGCCACTTCAACGCTCAGAACCAGCCCCGTGCCCCATGAACTCCACCGACGACTCACCCAGACGAAGCGCAACCGGCCAGTGCACACCCGCGGCATCAACCGCCGTGAAGTTCACAACCTCCATCCCTCTCCGGTCATCGCCCAGGATTCAACGTAGTCGAGTTCCGCTTCAACGTATAGCGGATCGGCGTCGGGGAAGAAATAGGGCAGCGCTTGCATCGCTGCTGGTAGCGACTCTGCTGAGGCCCCCATCCGGTATCCGGGTGGGGCTCAGTCCTTTTCCGGCGCGGTGCGACGGCCGCCTCGACGGCGCGGTGCAGATTCTTTCGACCGCGGCGATGAGTTTTCCGGACCGCCCCCGTCTGTACTGCTGAACGCGCCACCAACCCGGCGCGACCGACGCAGAAGGAACAAGAGATGACCGCCATCACCGCCACCCAGACCACCGCCGCCGTCCACCCCGGCAAGATCCGCAACCGCGTCCTGTGGACCCTGCAGATCGTGCTCGGTCTGTTCTTCATCATCGCCTCCGGCGGCCCGAAGATCGTCATGCCGCAGGCTCTGATGGAAAACAACGCCACTGCCTTCTCGATTCCGTTGGCGCTGTTGGTCTTCATCGGTGTCGCCGAGGTTGCGGGCGGGATCGGGCTCATGGTGCCCCGCCTGACCGCGGCCGCCGCGATCGGCTTGGCGATCGTCACCTTCCTCGCTGCCGGCTTCAACGCTTTCCTGGCCGACACCCCGGAATTGGCTCCCTTCCCGCTGGTGCTCACTGCGATCTTCGTCTGGATCGCCTACGAACGCCGGGCCTCGATCACCGCCTTGGGCGCGCTGCTCGAGCGATGACCCGCGCATAACGCCCGGCTACCGGCGGCACCCAGCCGCCGGTAGCCGCGTTGTGCGTTACGGGGACGGTTCGGTCGGGTTGGTCGGGCTGTCGCATCGGAGTCGCGGGGCGGACGGCACCGGATCGGTCCGCCCACCCCGCGACCCTCCGAAACATGTGATGACAGTGTTTGTTTCGCGGCGGGCGGTGTGTGTAGTGCCTTGCCGTCAGCCACTGGGTTTCCTGTTCTGTGGCAATCTGGCGGCGTGGGCGAGCGCGAACAGGTCGGGCGTGGAGGCGGAACAAAAGCAGTTCTCGAGAGGATTGCGGCCAGCAAGACGGGTGTCGTCGAGGGGGCCCCTGACAATGAAGATGGGGTTCGACCGGCAGCGCATCGCATGGCTCGGCTCGTCCGGGTGCTCGTCTGCTGCTCGGTGTTCATCGGTACTTTGTTGCTGGTCCCCCTGGCCGTAGGAGTGGCCTGCTTCGGGTTCCTGATCTTCCTCTTCTAGTGGCGCTGCGACGCCACCGAACGTGTGTGGGCGAGGCATTCGCGGCCGCCTAGTGATTACGTGCCGCGGCAACGGGCGGCCAATCCTGCGGTTCGATATTGGTGGGCTTTCGACTGTTGTCCTGGCTCCAGTCGAAGACAGGTGCCGGAGGTCCCCACTGCCTCGGTTCATCGAACGAGATGGTGTCACTACCGAAGTCGGCCTCATCGAACCGGGCGTTGGCGGCGAAGGTCACACGGTCGAACCGCGCCTTACCGGCGAAGGTCGCGCTGCCGAACCAGGTATTGCCGGCGAAGGTCGCGCCGTCGAATCGGGTGTTGCCGGCGAAGGCGGTACCGCCGAATCCTGTGTCCCCGGAGAAGGTGGTGCCGTCGAATCCCGCGTTGCGGGCGAAGGTTACGTCACCGAACTCGGCGTTGCAGGAGAAGCTCGCCTCGCCGAACTCGGCGTCACCGGAAAAGGTCACGCTGTCGAATCCTGTGTTGCCGGCGAAGGTGGTGCCGCAGAATCCTGCGTCACCGGCGAAGGACGCGTCACCGAAGCGGGCGTTGCCGGACAGGGTCGCACCGTTGAACCGGGCGTCGCGGGCGAAGGTTGCGTTGCCGAACCGTGCGTTGCCGGAGAATGTCGCGCCGTCGAAACGGGCGTTGCCGGAAAAGGTTACGCCATCGAACCGGGCGTGGCCGGTGAAGGTCGTCCCACCGAAGTGGGCGTCGCCGGCGAAGGTCGCGCCGCCGAACCGGGCGTCGGCGGAGAAGTTCGCCCCGGCGAACGAGGCGTTTTCGGCGAAAGTTGCCTTGTCGAACCGGGAGTTTCCGGACAGGGTCGCGCCGTCGAACCACGCGTTGCCGGAGAATGTTGCCCCGTCGAAATGGGCGTTGCCAGAGAAGGTTACGTCATCGAACCACGCGTTGCCCGAGAATATTGCGCCGTCGAACTCGGCGTTGCCGGCGAAGGTCGCGCTACCGAGCCAGGCGTCGCCCGAAAAAGTCGCGCCGCCGAACCGAGCAGCACCCGAGAATTGTGCACGACCGAAATCGACGTTCTCGAGATAGGCCGTGCGGAAGTCGAAATCGGCTGTCGACCAGCTGTATGCGGCCTCGGGTCGAAGGTGGTCGGTAATGACACGGACGATGGTTGCCCGGACTTCTCGGTCGTTGTGTCGATATTCGTGGTGATGCTCCCGGTCGTCGGCGTGGGTGTTGTCCGCCGTCGCGCGGTGCTGTTTGACGACCAGTTTGCTCTGGTGGTTGGCGCCGAGCTCCGGGTTGTAGGGCAAGCGGAGGTATCCGCACAGCACGTCGATGCATTGCTGGCGGCGCGGGCCATCGGATGCGTCGGCGACGCCGGCCATCGCGTAGACCCCGGCGATTCGGACCGCGACATCTGTCGCGCCGAGTTGGGCGGCCGCGGCGCCGAAGCGTTCGACGAACCGGCTCTGTTCCAGATCGCGTTGACGCCGGTAGGCGATGACCAGGGCGACCACGCCGCCGACACCGGCGACGACGGTCAATGCGACACGAGTGATATCGATTTCTGCCGCTTGCTTGGTCGTATCGACGGGGGTGATCCAGCGGAGGAATCCGTAGGCTGCGAAGGCGACAGCCAGTCCGGCGAGCAGCGCCGCGGTGACCGCGGGGAACAGCTGTATTCGTCCCGCCCGGCGGCTGAATGCCGCGCGCGATTCCTTGGTCAACGCTGCGCGCAGCGCGGTCGGTCTCGTATGTGCCTGTGCGCGAAGCGCGCTCACCCTCCTGGTCACTGCACGATTCTGCTCGATACCGAAGGTCAGCGCCATCGAGCGTCGGCAATCTGCCGGACCTGCCGCGCGTTCAGTCCGGCAGCCAGTGCAGCTCGTGTGCCAGGGTTTTGGCGACGGTACGGATGCGGCGGTGTAGTGGTGACTGCACGCGCGGGAGGACGAGGTGGATGGTCAAGGCGGGGGCGCCCCGCAGCGGTCGCCACGTGAGACCGGCCGGTTGTGTCGTGACCGCGACTTCACCGGCCGGGGCGAGGGTGAGCCCGTCGCGCAGATCGCGCTGGGACATATCGAAAGAGACTGCGGGCGTGTGGAATCGGGGACTCGGCCGGGTGTCGCGGAACAGTGCGGACAGCTGATCGTGGATCACGGGGTTGGCCGTACGGTCGGGGAGTCGCAGCGGATACGCGGCCGCATCGGCGATCTCGATCTCCGGGTGTGCGGCCAGCGGATGATGCTGTGCCAGTTGGACCCCGACGCGCTCACGCCGCAGCAGGAACCGGCGCACGCCACGACCCGGCTGTTCCCCGCGGGTGATCCCCGCATCGATGCGGCCGTCGGCGACCGCGGGGGAGATCTCCGGTGTCACCATCGGGACCGCGCCGACCTCGAGTCCCGGGCTGCTGCGGATGAGCTTGTCCACCAAGGCAGGTGCGGTCTCGGCCCCCGTGCTGAGGCTGTATCCGATGCGCAGCGTGCCCAGTTCACCGGACCCTGCTTTCCGGGCGGTGTCCCATGCTCGGTCCAGCGCCGCCAGCGCGGCCGGCGCGGACTCCGCCAAAGCCGCACCAGCCGGGGTCAATACGACGCTACGCGTGGTGCGAACCAGCAGGCTCGTACCGAGTTCCGCCTCCAATCGGCGCATCCGGGCACTGAGGGCGGGCTGCGCGATACCGATCCGTGCGGCCGCGCGGGTGAAGTTCAATTCCTGCGCCAGCACCAGGAAGTACCGCAGGCTCACCGTATCCGGCGCCACATGCCCTCCCTGCCGATTGATAACGATCTGTTCTGAGTCTATCGCGTCCCGATCTTTCCCTCGACCACATATCGAGCCCTAACCTGCGCATATGACTATTCGATCGACCGTGGTGGATGCCGGAGGCAGTCATGCATAAGTTGGTAGTCCTGTATCCCGAGCCCGCCGACCCTGACCACTTCCGCGACTACTACGTGACCAACCACCTTCCGCTGGTCACGCAGTGGCCCGGCCTGCTCGGTTGGCGCTACAGCTTCGACGTGGCGGCGGCCAATGGAGAAGCGCCGTATTTCGCGGTCTTCGAAGCCGACTTCGCTGACGCCGCCGCCCTGGCCGCGATGCGGGCCTCGTCGTACGGCCGTCGGGCGGCCGCCGATGTCGTCAACTACGCCACCGGCGGTGTGGTCGTCATCGACTATCCGGTGCAGGAGGGCACCATCTGAGGCGGGACCGCGCGCTCCGGGACACGTTCGGCCGACCGTTGCGGCAAGGCCGGCTATCACCTGGAAATGCCTTTCCCCGTTGCCGATTCGTTGAGCGTCGAGGTCATGACGCGACCGGGTGACGGTAGCGCAGGGCTTGGGTGGCAACACGGGCTCCGAGATGGTGTGCCGTGGTCATACCCGCCGGCGGTGTTGACCCCGTGACCGATGCGGGATTCAGCGTGTCCGAGGCGGGGCTGCTGCGCGATTGGCTCGCACGGCTCGACAGAGAGGTGCGGTAGTTATTGCCGAACGCCCGAGCTAGGTCGGCGGTCTACAACGACCACGGATCAGATGATGCTCAATGCGAGGCCGAGGGTGCCGAATGTCGCCAGGATCGAGGTCACGCCGACGTGCATTCCGATCGACAGCCGGATGTCCTTGTACCGCCACGCGGCCCAGTATCCGGGGAACGTGAAAACCACCCTCGACAGGAACGCCCAAGGCGACCAGAAGTGGTACAGCGAGAACAGAACCGTGTTGACCACCGGCGCCCATCGGCCGAGGTGGGCGACGCGGGGCAGCAGGAAGCCGCGGAAGTACAGCTCCTCGATGAGCGGGAGGGTGATTCCGGTGAGCGGCAGGCAGATCAGCATGGTGGTGAGCACGATCGAGTGTGGATATCCGTCGAGATACGAGTTGTTGCCGCTGTCACTCGTGCCCGCGTACGGCAGCCAGGTGAAGAAGGTCTTGAAATAGGTGTTCGCCGGGGCCAGTGCGAAGCTCAGCAGCGTCATCCACATGATCAGCGGGATGATCATGGCCACGAGTTTCCCGCCCGAGAGTGCTCCATCGGTGTAATGCAGTACGCCGCGCAGCGAGACGCGGCCGTTGCGGGTGCGCCCGAGCCACAGCAGTCCCGACAGGATCGGTATCAGGACCAGGCAGAGGGCGATCGCCCAGCCCAGGAAGGCCGGATATTCGACGGCGTCGGCGAGTGGTTCGCCGATGAGCAGATAGGCGGCGACGATCAGGGCGCCGGGGACAAGGTGTAACAGGACCGACAGGGGCAGGGGGTGGCGACCGTTCAGCAGCCGTTCGGCTATTCGGTTCGGTGGCGTGTCTACATAGGTGGGCACGACCAGACTCCTTGTGCTGGTGATGGGGAGCGGGTGAGACGGTGTTCATGCGGCGAACTTCATATCGGCGCTGCGGCTCGAGACCGCGTCGGCGATGCAGGCAGCCGCGACGGGGGGCGTCTGCGATACAACTGCGGGCTTGCTCGGACACCGTCGCGGCGTGGCACCTGTCGATGCCCCGGCCGGCACGCTGCCCAGGACGGCGATTCCGAGTGCGGCGCCCGCGCGGGGGATGCCGTTGCGTGCCAACGGGTTCGATATCGCTCAGCTCCCCGTGTGCTCGAGGAGGGCGACGATCTCGCGGACCGCGTCGGCGACCGCGGGGGAATCCTTACGCAGGATCTTGCCGTGGTCACTGGTGACTCTCGCGCTGACCTTCAGGTTCGGGTTCCGCTCCAGGTACGGGTCGAGGGTGCGGCGCATCTGCTCCAGCTCACCGCCCTTGTCGTAGACGGTCTCGGCCGAGGCGGCCACGTATCGGACCGGGCGGCTCATGCTGTCGAGGATGGGACCGAGGGCGGCATGCAGCTCATGGGCCTCGATCTGGATCTCGGCATGCTGGTCGGCGCTCATCCGCGCGGCCAGGCCCATCGGGGCGACCAGCGGCAGCAGCAACCGCATCCGGCGAAACGTCTTGCGGAGCCGTTCCCGGCCGGCCTCGTCGGTCCAGCCGGACGGGTACGGCCCGTCCACCCCGACCACTCCCAGGGCCCGGTCCGGGTGGCGGTCGGCCCAGTGCACGCCCAGCAACGCGCCGTAGGACCAGCCCACCAGCAGCGGCTGGTGCACTCCCCGTGCGGCGAGGACCGCGTCGATATCGCGCAGGCACGCCTCGAAGGAATAGTCCTCGGATCGCTTCGACTTGCCGCGGGCGCGCTCGTCGAAGGTGATGTGCCGGTAGCCCGGGCCGAGGTCGGCGATTACCCGCTGCCAGTGCCGCCGGCTGGCATAGGAGCCGTTCAGGTAGACGATCGGTTGGCCGGAGCCGCCGGTATCGCTCACGGCCAGCGCGGTGTCGTCGATGGGCACCATGCCGGTCCAGGTCGAGTCGGCCGAGTGTGAAGTGAAGTTGCCGGACATTGTTTTTCCTTTCGGTGATGCGCGGCGGACGGCTGATGCATCCGTGTTTCCGTGCTCTTGTCCGGTTACTTTCATCGGGTCGGCTGTCACGGCGCTGACACCGCGCTGACATGGCCACTGATACGGGTTTCACCTGATCACAGGCTCGTCCCGGCAACTGATTGCAAAATGAGAGCAGTCTCGGTACCGTCAACTGGTTGCTCATTGCAATCGGAAGGGTGCCGATGTCACAGATGGTTCGTGTCCAGAACTTCAATCTCTCCAGCGACGGCTACGGGGCCGGGGAAGGGCAGAGTCTGGAACGGCCGTTCGGGCAGGCCGATCCGAGCGCGCTGTTCGCGTGGTGTGGTCCCACCGCGCACTGGCCGACTCGTACCGAGCCGGGGGGAACCTACGGCCTCGATGATTACTTCACTCGTGACTATCGCAACAACATCGGCGCGGAGATCATGGGGCGCAACAAATTCGGTCCGCAGCGGGGACCGTGGGAGAACCACGACTGGCAGGGGTGGTGGGGTGATGAACCGCCGTTTCGTACGCCGGTATTCGTTCTCACCCACTACCCGCGGCCCTCTATCGTGTTGGGGGACACCACGTTTCACTTCGTCGATGCGTCACCGAAAGAGGCTCTGGAGAAGGCTTTCGAAGCTGCCGACGGCATGGATGTACGTATCGGCGGTGGCGTCTCCACCATCCGCGAATTCCTCGAGGCGGATCTCATCGATCAGATGCACATCGCCGTCGCACCGGTCGAACTCGGCGGCGGCGAACAACTGTGGACAAACCCGGACGAACTCACCGACCGCTTTCACTTGGAGCGGGTGCCGAGTCCGAGTGGTGTGACGCACCATCTGTTCTGGCGTCGCTAGAAGTCCATGCCACCGAGACCGCGGGGCGAGGACTCGGGTTCGCCCTGCTGGCGGCCGCCGGTCGGGTCGCTCGTGGTCGAGTGGTGTTCGGCGGCGAGATCGGTACTCGGTTCGCGGCGGGGATGGTGGACCATGGCCCAGGCCGAATGGGCCGCGGCCGATATTCGATGCCCCAGTGGGGTCGCGATTCCTGACATCGGACTACTCCTCATCGGACGACTGTTCTTGTCTCGCGCATACCCGGTGCCGGCCGGAGCATTCCCCACCCGCGCTTCCGCGAGGACCCGGGCCGAAGGCCATCTCTATCGCGGGACATCAGAGGACGTTCTGCCCTTGGTCCGGCTGAGCGAAGCGGCAACGCTGGACAGCGACAACCGGGATCCCGCCGGGATCACACCGCGTCGAGAGGGCATGAATATGAAACCGCTGTCGGAATCACTGATGGATCTCGCGGTCCGGGTGAAGGAGTTCGAAGACTCCTCCGCCGGGGCCCGGGACAAGAGCCTTGCCGCATTGCAGGCTCGGCGGGAAAAGCTGACCGCGACTCTCGAACATGAGGGGCACGAGTTCGAGAAGACCGCGGCCGAACTTCGGGATGCCGCGCAAAGCTGGTGGTCGGACACCCAGGAAGCGATCGAACGTCAGATATCTGTGATGCGCGCGGACTTCGAGAAGTGGCAGGCGGGCATCAAGGCGCAGCGCGCGGGACGACCCGCCGAGCTCGCGGAACCGGCGAACAAGGGCTGATCGCAACCGCGACGGTGATCCACATCACCATTCGTTCCTGTCAGGAATTCGCGCCCTGTCTCGTTCAGGGAGCACGTGAACCAGACAGGAGCGAACCATGAAGCACCGCATCGTCGTTCTCGGGGCCGGATATGCCGGAGCCTTCTCCGCCGGATACCTGGCCCGCCAACTCCACCCGGACGACTTCGAGATCACGGTGGTCAATGCCGAACCCGATTTCGTCGAGCGGTTGCGGCTGCATCAGCTCGCCGCCGGGCAGGAGCTGCGCCACCGGCCGCTGGCTGAGGTGTTCGCGGGTACGGGCGTCCGGTTGCGAGTAGCGCGGGTCACCGCGGTCGACGTCGAGGACCGGACGGTCACGGTTGCCGACGGTGACGGCATCGACCGACTCGGATACGACACCCTCGTCTACGCGCTCGGCAGCACCGCCGCCGATCAGGGGGTTCCCGGCGTCCACGAGCATGCCTTCCACGTGGCCGCGCGACCGTCCGCGCTGCGCCTGCGCACCCGCCTCGACGAGTTGGGCGGAGACGGGAAGGTGCTGGTCGTCGGCGGAAACCTGACCGCGATCGAGGCTGCCACCGAATTCGCCGAATCTCGCCCGGGGCTTCGCGTCGGGCTCGTCACCAGCGGCGAGCTGGGCGGCTGGCTGGGCGCGAAGGCTCGCAGGCATCTGTTGCGCGCGTTCGAGCGATTCGATATCTCGGTGCACGAACACACCACGATCGGGTCCGTTCAGGAAGATGCCGCTCTCGCCACCGACGGCACCGTTTTCGCCTCCGACGCGACCGTGTGGGCCGCGGGTTTCGCCGTGCACCCGATTGCCGCCGCGAGCGGCCTGGAGGTGATCGCCAACGGTCAGATCACGGTCGACCGTCAGATGCGGTCGGTCTCGCATCCGGATGTCTATGTCGCCGGTGACAGTGTCTTCGTCATCGGCGAGAACGGCCGGCCGTTGCCGATGTCCTGTGCGTCGGCCGGATTCACCGCTATGCAGGCGACCGCGGCGATCATCGGCGATCGGACCGGGCGCAAGATATCGACGACCTCACTGTCGTATGTCGGCAACCACATCAGCCTCGGCCGCAAGGACGGGATCTTCCAGCTGGTCGACGGCGACGCGCACGCGAAGTCGTGGGCCCTGTGCGGACGAACGGCCGCACGCGTCAAGTCGACGATCCTCGACACCGCCGCCTGGACCCTGAGCCATCCGACCTTCGGAAAGCCGAGTCACAAGTACCGCGCGACCGCCGCCCTCGAGCATTCTCCGCGCGTGGTCGCCGCATAGGGTCGTGCTCATGGATACCGCCACCGTGGCGCGTTTCGAGGCCAGCCGGAATCGGCTGGCCTCGCTCGCCTACCGTCTCCTCGGCTCGGCCGCCGACGCCGAGGACACGGTGCAGGACGCGTTCCTGCGGTGGCAGGCCGCCGACCGGGAGTTCGTCGAGGTGCCCGAGGCGTGGCTGACCAAGGTCGTCACCAACCTGGCGCTCGACCGCCTCCGGTCGGCAACGGTGCGGCGCGAACGCGCGGTCGGCGCCTGGATGCCCGAGCCGCTGCTCGACGGCGATCCGATGCTGGGCCCGGCCGAGACCGTCGAGCAGCGCGAATCGGTGACCTTGGCGGTACTCACGCTCATGGAGCGCCTGTCGCCGATCGAACGCGCCGTTTACGTACTGCGCGAAGCGTTTTCGTACAGCCACGCCGAGACGGCCGACATCCTCGACATCACCGAATCGGCGAGTCAGCAATATCTCCATCGGGCGCGGCGCCGAATCGCCACCGCCGGCGCGACGACCGAGACCGACCGGGCATCCGCGCGCCGGATCGTCGAGGCGTTCGTCGCGGCTGCCTCCTCGGGCCGGACCGAACGGCTGGTGGCGTTGCTGACCGCCGACGCCACCGGCGTCTCCGACGGCGCCGGCCTGGGATGGACCGCGAAGCTCATCCGGTACGCGACGCCGGAGCGGATCGCCGGCGCGGTGCGGGCCGGCTTCAAACCGTCTCCGGCCAAGCGCAAACTCGCCGGTGGCTCGCCCGCCATCCATGCCGCCGTGGTCAACGGCTGTCCGGCCATGCTCGCCACGCTCGACGATCGCGTCGTGGGTGTGCTGGTCCTGGAGGTCCGCGACGACAAGATCGCGGGCGTGCGCGGGATCGCCGCCCGGCACCGGCTCGGCCGCCTCACCGAGGAATGGCAGCGCCAGGACCACGATGTCCCGCTGATCGAATCGTGGTAGCCGCGCCTATACCTGCTCGTCCAGCACGGCCAGGACCGCCGAGGTGTCGTGATAGTAGGGCCGGAATTCGGTGATCAGCCCGTCTCGGAAGCTGATCCATTGCAGCAGTGAGGTTTTCAGTTCACGACCGGTGCGGCGCGCCCGCAACCGACCGCGGCTGTGAACGACCACCCGGTCGCCGTCGCTGAGGAACTGCTGATCGTCGAACCACAAACCGTCCCAGCTGTCGCCCATCGCGGTGATGAACTTCCGGAAGCCGTCGTGGCCGTGCCATTCACCGCCGTAGGGCAGGCTCGCCGCTTGGTACATGACCACATCGGGCGCCAGATGCCGAGCCATCTCCCCGAACTCGGCGCCCTCCGTGAGGTAGGCCGCTTCGGCCGCATAGAACGCTCGCAAGGTGGTCATCACATCCGCCGTCATGCCACGATCCTGGTGGTCGATACGACGGTCTGCTGGCGAGAATTCGCCGTCGCGTTCGGGCCGTCGAATCGTCGTAATGCCCGCCCGCGCAGATGATGACGTCCGCCGACCGCCCGAGCCGATGCGACTCCGGAACGTTCACACGACGATGACTCGTCGCCCGCGAGTGTGCCCGGCCTGGCTGTCGATGTGCGCCGCGGCGGCGTCGGCGAGGGGGTACGACTTCTCGACCGGAATATGCAGCTTTCCCCGCGCGATGAGATCGGCGGCCTCACCGAGTGCGTCCCGCATGCTTCCCGCTACGCCGGAGAATCGGACGCCGAACTCCGGTGCGCCGAGGTCGGCAATGGTGATCACTCGCTGCGGATCTCCGGTCAGTTCGACGAGTTCGCGGATGACGCCCGAACCGGCCAGGTCGAGGGCCGCGTCGACGCGGCCGAGTCGGCGTACTCGCTCGACCCAGCCCTCGCCGTAGGTGGTGGCGATGGCGCCGAGGCCGCGCAGGTAGTCCTGGTTCGCCGCCCCGGCCGTGCCGATCACCCTGATGCCGCGCTCGCGGGCGATCTGGAGCACCGCCGATCCGACCCCGCCCGACGCGCCGCTGACCAGCAGCGTGTGTCCAGGCCGCGCGCCCACCTGGTCGATGATGCGCAATGCCGTCTCCACCACGGACGGATAGCCGGCCGCTTCCTCGAACGCGAGGCCGTCGGGCATGTGGGCCCACACCGACAACACCGCGAACTCGGCACAGGTGCTCGAACCTTCGCCGAATACGGAGTCACCGATCGCGAATCCCGTTACGCCCGCGCCGATCTCGTCCACCACCCCGGCCGCGTCCTGTCCGACTCCGGCGGGCAACTCGAGCGGATGGGCCTGCTGGAACTGCCCTTCGCGAATCCGCCAGTCGACGGGGTTCACGCCTGCCGCACGCACGGCGATGCGGATCTGCCCGGGGCCCGCGTGCGGCTCCTCGGCGTCTACGAGTTGCAGGACTTCCGGGCCGCCGAACTCGGCGAAACTCACCTTCTTCATGCGAACGACACTAACACTAACAGTTAGTGTTTTGTAGTTGTTAGTTTTTCATACTTGATAGCATCCAGAGGTGACTGCGCCGACCGGACGTCGTGAGCGGAAGAAGGCCGCGACCCGCCAGAAGATCGCCGATACCGCGCTGCGGCTCTTTCTCGAGCGCGGGTACGACGCGGTCGGTATCCGGGATGTGGCCGCCGAAGCCGATGTGGCGGTGACCACGCTGTTCTCCCACTTCGCCTCGAAGGAAGCGCTGGTTTTCGAGCGGGACGACGACTTCGAACAGCGCCTCACCCGGGCGGTCACCGACCGGGCCGCGGGGGAGCCGCTCATGCCCGTGCTGCGGCGCGAGATTCTCACGCTGGTCCGGCATTGCACTGCGGAAGGCGCGGATCCGATCTGGCGCATGATCGACGACTCGCCCGCTCTGCGGCAGTACGAGGAGTCGATGCGGCTGCGGCACGCCGAGTCGCTGGCGACGGCCATCGGGGCGGACCCGGAACTGTCTCGCACTCCGACGGCCTGCCGGACGATCGCGAGATTCGTGATCGACGCCTACTCGCTGGCTCGCGAGTCGGCCGATCCGGATGCCGCGGTCGACGAGATCTTCGCGATGGTCGAGGGGGCGTGGGCGGTCGCGCCGAGGACCGATTCCGTTGCGGGATAAGCGATTCACCTCCCGCACCGGAATCGGTCCCGGCGGTCAGCCGGCGACCGATCGGAAGAATTCGCGAATATCGGTGACGAGTTCCGCGGGCGCCTGGAGGGAAGCGAAGTGGCCGCCCACGGGGTACTCGTTCCAGCGCACGATCGTGTTGGCCGACTCCGCCAAGCCGCGAACGGCCCGATCGCCCCGGAAGTTCGCGACCGCGGTGGGCACGCCCGACGCCGCGGGTCTGCTGCCCCACGAGGCCCCGGACTCGCGGTAGATCCGGGCCGCGGAACCCGCGGTGCCGGTGAGCCAATAGGTCGTGACGTCGGTCAGGATGATGTCGCGATCGACCGGCGCTTGGTCGGTCGCCGTGGGATCCCAGTCGACGAACCATTCGAGATTCCAGGCGAGCTGGCCGACCGGTGAGTCGTTGAGGGCGTAGGCGATGGTCTGCGGCCGCAACGCCATCTGGGTCGCGTAGCCGTTGTGGCCGTACCACCACAGCTGGTTCGCGACGGCCTTCGCGCGGTCCGCTTCCGACAGTTCGTCGAGTTCGCGGCCGGATCCGGTCGCGGTCGCGGCGTCGGCCAGCGCGTTGACGTGCACGCCGATCACCTTGTCCGGTTCGACCCGGCCCAGGGCGGGGGAGATGAGACTGCCGTAGTCGCCACCTTGGGCGCCGTAGCGTTCGTAGCCGAGCCGTTCCATCAGCGTCGCCCATGTGCGCGCGATTCGCGGTACGTCCCAACCGGTTTCGTGAGTCGGGCCGGAGAATCCGAAGCCCGGCACCGACGGTGCCACCACGTGGAACGCGTCGGCCGGATCCCCGCCGTACGCGCGCGGATCGGTCAGTGGTCCGAGGATGTCGAGGAAGTCGGCGGGCGTGCTGGGCCAGCCGTGGGTGAGGATCAGTGGCGTCGCGGCGGGTTCGGGAGAGCGGGCATGCATGAAATGCACTGTCTGCCCGTCGATTTCGGTGAGAAACTGCGGGACCTTGTTCAATCTGGACTCGTGCTCGCGCCAGTCGTAGCCGGTGCGCCAGTACTCGGCCAGATCGATCAGGTAGTCGCGATCGACCCCGTACGACCAGCCGACACCCGGCAGGGCATCGGTCCATCGGGTGCGCGCGAGCCGAAAGTTCAGTTCGTCCAGGTCTTCCTGCGGAATGTCGATGCGGAACGGGGTGATCGTCGTATCGGTCATGAGTGGAGCATTCACCGCGTATAGGACGGAAACGGTCCTACTCGTGCGAGATGATCGATCCATGCCCGAAACCACGCCGGCGCGGCTGTTGCGATTGCTGTCGCTGTTGCAGACCCATCGCGACTGGACCGGAACGGAGCTGGCCCAACGACTCGACGTCACCACTCGCACCGTCCGGCGCGATGTGGAACGCCTGCGCGAATTGGGATATCCCGTGCACGGCGTGATGGGGCCGGAGGGCGGCTACCGTCTCGGCGCCGGTGCGTCACTCCCGCCGCTGCTGCTGGACGACGACGAAGCGGTGGCCGTCACCATCGGATTGCAGACCAACACCACCGGCAATGTCGCCGGCATCGAGGAAACCTCGCTGCGTGCGCTGACCAAGATGCAACAAGTACTTCCGGCCCGGCTGCGCCACCGCGTCGACGCACTGCGCGGCGCCGTGATCGCCATGCCACCCCGCTACGATCCGGGCCCCGCTGTCGACGCCGATCAGCTCACCGCCATCTCCGCCGCCATTCGCGCCGCCGAAACGCTGCGCTTCGACTATCGCAGTCATGCGGGCGAGGACACCCGGCGCACCGTGGAGCCGCATCGCATCGCGCATTGGAGTCATCGGTGGTATCTCGTCGGCTGGGACAGCGACCGGGCCGACTGGCGCACCTACCGCGTCGACCGCATGTCGCTGCGGACCCCCAACGGTCCGCGCTTCACGCACCGTCCGTCACCCGACGGCGACGTCGTCGCCTACCTGCGTCGCACGATGGGTTTCGCGATGTGGCCGTATCGCTCGGTCATGCGCGTCCACGTTCCCGCGGAACGACTGGCCGGGCGCATCGAGGGTTTGGTCACGCCGATCGACGAGCACACCTGCCGCCTCGAAATGGGTTCGGACTCCTATGCTTTGGTGGCGCTGGCGGTCGGCATGCTCGATGTGGAATTCGAGGTCGAATCGCCGCCGGAACTGGTGGAACAGCTGCGGGCCCTCGCGGGCCGATTCACCCGCGCGGCAGGTGGATAGCACCGGGCCGGGCAGGAGCTCCCTGCCCCGACGCCGGCCTCACCACACCGGCCGTCCTTCCGCCACTGATCCCCCCGATGAGTTTCGGTGCGGCAGCGCGTCATGATCAAGGACTCACGACGACTCCGTGGGCCTGCGATCGAAGGAGAGACTGTGGCGATCAAGCGGATGGACAACGTGCTCATCGTGGTCGAGGACATCGACGCGGTGATCGCGTTCTTCGTCGAACTCGGTATGGAACTGGAGAACAGGGGGCCGGTCGAGGGGCGGTGGGTGGAACGCATCATCGGAGTCGACGATGTGCGGCAGGAGGTCGCGATGCTGCGAACTCCCGACGGTCACGGCCGGGTGGAACTCGCGATGTTCCACCAGCCGCAACCGATCCGGTCCGAGCCGCAGCACGCGCCCGCCAACACACTCGGCATTCGCCGCATCATGTTCGCCGTCGACGATATCGACGACGTCATCTCCCGCCTGAGTGCGCACGGCGCCGAACTCGTCGGCACAGTGGAGCAGTACGAGCAGATCTTCCGGCTCTGCTACGTCCGTGGTCCCGAGGGCATCATCGTCGGCTTGGCCGAGGAAATCGGCTGACCAGGGGAAACTCCGTATCAGCGGTCGTATCAGGCCGGCGTCAGGGGCGTATCAGCCGGCCACCGCACAGTTGTCCCCATGAACAGCACAGCAATTGCCGCCTCCGGGTTGCGGAAGGCATACGGGGACAAGACGATCCTCGACGGGATCGATCTGACCATCGAGGCCGGGACCATCTTCTCGCTGCTCGGTCCGAACGGGGCCGGGAAGACGACGACCGTGAACGTGTTGACCACGTTGGCGAAGGCCGACGGCGGGACGGCTCGGATCGCGGGGCACGATCTGGCCACCGAGGGCAAGGCCGTGCGGGCGGCGATCGGGGTGACCGGTCAGTTCGCGGCGGTGGACGATCTGCTGACGGGGGAGGAGAACCTGCGCCTGATGGCGGGGCTGCATCGCCTGCGCGGAGATGCGGGCAAGCGGGTGGTGGCCGACCTGCTGGAGCGGTTCGATCTGGTGGAGTCCGCGGGTAAGCGGGCAGCGACCTACTCCGGCGGTATGCGCCGGAAGCTGGATCTGGCGATGACGCTGGTCACCAAACCGCAGATCGTATTCCTGGACGAGCCGACCACCGGACTGGACCCGCGCAGCCGGCGCACCATGTGGGACATCGTGCGGGAGTTGACCTCCGAGGGCGTGACGATCTTCCTCACCACCCAGTACCTCGAGGAAGCCGACCAGCTGGCCGACCGGATCGCGGTACTCGACCAGGGGCGCATCGTCGCCGAAGGCACACCCGACGACCTCAAGCGCCTGGTCCCCGGCAGCCACATCCAGCTTCGTTTCACCCAACCCGAGGAACTGGATGCCGCCGCGCGCAGCCTGCCCGGCGCCACCCGTGACGACAGCGCGCTGACCCTGCGCGTCCCCGGCAACGGCGGCACGAAATCGCTACGCCACCTGCTGGATCGGCTCGCCGAGTCCTCGGTCGAGGCCGAGGAGGTCACCGTCCACACCCCCGATCTCGACGACGTTTTCCTTTCCCTGACCGGTCACGCGACCACGGAGGT
>NZ_BDBL01000018.1 GCF_001612965.1 Nocardia kruczakiae NBRC 101016 | reverse complement strand
CCCCTGTCCGATGCGTCGATGATGTTGGGCCGCAACTTCACCCACATCACCCGCACCCCCGTCACCATCTTCAACGCGGCACTGATGCCGGTCGTGATGATGCTGATCTTCGTCTACGTCTTCGGCAACGCCTTCGATGTCGGCGGCCACTACATCGACTACGCCACACCGGGTTTGATCCTGCTGGCCATCAGCTACGGCCTGTCCGGCACCGCGGTGTCGGTGAGCTCCGATATGGCGAAGGGCATCATCAACCGATTCAAGGTCATGGACGTCTCCCGCAGCGCCATCCTGATCGGTCACGTGGCGGCGACCATGCTGACCAACCTGGTCGCCATCGCGGCCGTCATCGGCGTGGCCTTCGCGCTGGGTTTCCGACCGCCGGCGAGTGCGACCGACTGGCTCGCCGCCATCGGCATCATGGTCGCGACCTCGTTCGCGGCATCCTGGCTCACCGTCGCGCTCGGAATGGCCGCGAAGACCCCGGAATCCGCCGGTATGAGCGTGGTGCCGCTGATCATGCTGCCCTTCGTGAGCAGTGCGATCGTGCCGGCCGACAAAATGGGCCAGGGTATCCGGCAGTTCGCGCAGTACCAGCCGTTCACGCCGATCATCGAATCGCTGCGCGGATTTCTCGAAGGCCACCCGTCCGGCGGTTATACGGCCGCCGCGCTGGCCTGGTGCGCCGGCTTCGCCGTGCTCGGATTCCTCTGGTCGCGTGCCACGTTCACCAAGCGAGCGTAGTCGCCACCAATTCCTCCCACTCTCCCTCCGTGCCTTCCTTCGTCGCCTCGGTGAACCGCTGGTCACCGAGGCGACGTCGTGCTGTCTGCTCGATCCGCGCCACATCCGGCTGGGACCGGTCGACCAGGCCGCGGATCGCGGCACTGGCCGCCAGCAACCGGACCGCCTGTTCGTCCTGTCCGGCCCGCGACGCCAGATCCGCGATCCCCACCAATATCAGGGCGGTGAGAGGTGCGTAGCCGGCGCCGGTCGCGGCGCGCAACGCCGCGGTGTGCAGTGTGCGGGCGACATCCAGATCGGTTGTGAGGCAGCCCATCTGGTGGTTACGCAAGGCGTCGACGTAGCTCTGGCCGGCGTCGCCGCCCTGCATGGAAGCCGCGATCTCGATCTGCCGGCGGGCCTGTTCCGTATCGCCCTGCCACCGCGCCAGCTCCGCCTTCGTGAAGGCGAATTCGGCCAGTGCGTTCGGCCAGGCGGACCGGTCCGCGTAGAGCTGCGCCTCGGACATGGCGTCGGCACTCGCCTCCACATCGCCCTGCAGCCAATACAGTTGAGCCTGGCGCGCCCGGATCAGGAAAACGTCCTCGATGGCGCCGACCTCGGTGACCACCGCGATCGCCTCGTCCAGATACGCACAGGCCGTGGCGAATTCGCCGCGCATGGCGATCCTGTTGGCCAGCTCGGTCAGCGCGAACGACATACCCCAGCGCTCGCCGAGCGCCCGGAATTCCGCCAGTGCCGCCTCGAGGTGGTCGTCGGCTTCCCGGCCGGGGAAGCCGAGGGCGATGCGCGCCTTGCCCACCTGCAGCCGAGACAGCGCCCGCACCCAGGGATCGTCGTGGGTGAGCAGTGGTTCGAACGCGGTCAGGAATTCGTCCCCGCCGCGCAACATGCGTTGCAGAGCGCCGATGAAAGCCAATAGCGGATAGCCGGATTCGCTGTTTCGGCCCAGCTGGTAGGCCTTGTGGACCCATTCCGCCACCTGGTGCTCGTCGTTCGGCCCGGAACTCATGAAATGCACGATCAAGCCGTAGACCCTGGCCCGGAATTCGTCGTCACCCGAATCGCCCGCGGTGCAAGCACTCTCGCTGCCGCCTTCATGCCCGCCGATTCGTGCTGGGTTGTCGGCGGCACTCGCGAGGGCACTGCGTGGTGACGCGTCGCTGCCGCCTCCGTGCCCGCCGATTCGTGCTGGGTTGTCGGCGGCACTCGCGAGGGCGCTGCGTGGTGACGCTTCGCTGCCGCCTCCGTGCCCGCCGATTCGTGCCGCGGCGGTGATCAGTTCCATACCTTCGGCTTTGTGCCCGCCGAGCCACCAGTACCAGCCGGCGGCCGCCGCGAGCCGCAACGCTCCCGCCGCGTCGTCGTCGGCGAGCGCGCCGCGCAGCGCGACCGCGATGTTGTCGTGTTCGGCCTCGAGCTTCGCGAGCCACTCCAGCTGCTCGGCGCGGCGCAGGTGCGGCTCCGCGGTCTCGGCGAGCGTCGTGAAGTACGAGAGGTGTTGCCGGCGTACATGTTCCGATTCGCCGGCCTCGACCAGGCGATCGTAGGCGTACCGCCTGATCGTCTCGAGCATCCGGTAGCGCGGTTCGGTGTCCGGCGAGGTGAGCAGCAGCGACTTCTCGGTCAACGCCGTCAGCAGTTCGAGCACCTCCCACTGCTCGACGTCTCCCGCCGCGTCGGATGCGCCGGCGCAGATCCGCTCCGCCGCCTCGAGGCTCGCTCCGCCGGCGAAGACCGCCAGCCTGCGCAACACCGTCCGCTCCGCATCGGAGAGCAGTTCCCAGCTCCAATCCACCACCGCCCGCAGCGTCCGATGCTGCGCGATGGCGGTGCGGCTGCCGCCCGTGAGCAGCCGGAACCGATCGTCGAGGCGGTCGGCGAGCTGGTCGAGAGACATGGTGCGCAACCGTGCCGCGGCCAGTTCGATCGCCAGCGGTATGCCGTCGAGCGCACGGCAGACCCGCGCGAGGGTCGACAGAGTGGCGGGTTCGGTCGTCTCGAGATCGGCACGGACCGCGCCGGCCCGGTCGCGCAGCAATTGCACGGCGGGGGAGGATTCGATCTCGGCCGGGCTCGCGTCCGCGGCGGGCAACGCCAGCGGCGCCACCTGCCACAGCGCCTCGCCCGTGATGCCGAGCGGTTCCCGGCTCGTGGCGAGGATTCGCAGGCCCCGGCATTCGCCGAGCACTCGGTGGGCGAAGGCCGCCGCGGAGTCGATCACGTGCTCGCAGTTGTCCAGGATCAGCAGCGTCTCGCGGTCGCGGATCGCCGCCACGAGCCGGTCCACCGGTTCGGCGTCCGGTGTGCCGCCGAGCAGTGCGTCCCGCAGCCCGAACGCGGCGAGGGCCGATTGCGCGACGTCACCGTCGGCGCCGACGGCCGCCAGCTCCACCAGCCACGCCCCGTCCGGCAGATCGTCGAGCAGGGTGCGTGCGGTTTCCAGCGCCAGCCTGGTCTTCCCCGAGCCGCCCGGCCCGGTCAAGGTGGTGAGCCGATGGTTCGCGAGGAGTTCGCGCACCGCGGCGATATCGGTGTATTTGCCCACGTACCTGGTCAATTCGGCCCGCAGGTTGGTCTTGCGTTCGTTGTCTCGCGGTCCCGCCTCGCCGCGCAGCAGGGCCACGTGCAGGTCGGACAGTTCCGGCGAGGGATCCACGCCCAGGGTGTCGGCGAGTGCTTCGCGGGCCCGTTGGTAGACGAGCAGTGCCTCGGCGCCGCGGCCCGCCGCCGCCAGGGCCCGCATCAAGGCGGCGATCAGTCGTTCCCGGACCGGATGCCGGGCGACCAGTTCGGTGAGTTCGGCGACCAGCTCCGCTCCGCGGCCGAGGCGGATCTCCGCTTCGTAGAGATCCTCCAGCGCGGCCAGATGCAACCCCTCGAAGCGAGTGACCACCGCCGCGACCGCCTCGCTGTCGCGCACATCGATGTCCTGCATCGGCGCCCCGCGCCACAGGCTCAGCGCCTCACGCAGCAGGTGCGTCTGCCGGACGACGTCGCCGCCACGAGCCTGATCGAGGAGCCGTTCGAACCGCAACGCGTCGACCTGGGCGGGATCCACGGCCAGCCGGTAGCCGCCCGCCTGCCCGTCGAGCGTTCCGTCCGGCAGTACCCGCCGCAGCCGGGAAACCAACGCCTGCAACGCATTCGCCGCGTCAGCGGGCGGTTGTTCACCCCAGATCCAGTCGACCAGGGTCGTTCTGGGGACCGCGCGGCCGGGTTCGAGTGCGAGGGCGATCAGCAGCGCCCGCAACCGGGCGCCCGGTACCTCGATCACATCACCGTCATCTGCTCGGATGTCGAGCGTTCCAAGCATCCCGATTCGCACCCGCAACATTCTGCCGTGGCGGACCGACCGGTGTGGGATCGCCCGTCCCACCAGCGGAAACACCATGTCAGCGCAGATGTCAGCCCGGCATCAGCCCGATATCAGCGCCCGCGGCGACAGTAGTTCTCATCGGCCGGATCACCCGATCCCGCCGCCCGATTCCCAGCAGAACCCAGGAGAACGCCATGCCTGCTTTCCAGACCCCGGAACCGATCGCCGTCGCCGTCGAGGTGTTGTCCGGCACCGTCACCGTCACCGCCTCCGACCGCACCGACAGCGTCGTCGCGGTCCGCCCCGCCGACGCGGCCAAGAAGGCCGATGTGCGCGCCGCCGAGCAGACGCGGGTCGACTTCACCGACGGCACCCTGACCGTGACGACGCCGAAGGACTGGCGCACCTACAGCCCCTTCGGCGGCAACCCGTCGATCGAGGTGACCATCGAGGTGCCGACCGGCTCCCGTTTCCAGGGCACCGCCGGTGTGGGCCGAATCCTCGGCGCCGGCGAACTCGGCGAATGCGTGCTGGAGGTGTCGGCCGGTGACATCGTCGTCGAACGCCCGCTCGGTTCGGTGACCGCGAAGACCGCCCAGGGCAATATCCGGATCGCGGAGGCCGCGCGCGGTGTGCTTCGGCTGGAGACCTCGACGGGCGAGCTCGAGGTCGGCATCCGCCCGGGCAGCGCCGCGCGGCTGGAGACCACCGTCGCGCGCGGCGCCGTGCACAACCAGCTGGGACCGGTCGACGGTGCCCAGGACGACGAGCACACCGTGCGGGTGTACGCCCGCAACGCGTTCGGCAACGTCATCATCCGGCACGCGTCCGCCGCCTGACTCCCTTCGACTCCTTCGAGAGGAAAACACCATGACCCGAACGGTTTCCGTCCCGCACGGCCTGCCCATGGAACGCGATGCGGGGCCCTTCGATCCGCCCCGCGAGATCACCCGGCTGCGCGATGCCCACCCCGTCGGTCCGATGATCTTTCCCGACGGCCACGAGGGCTGGCTGGTCACCGGCTACGACGAGGTGCGCAGCCTCCTGGCCGACTCCCGGTTCAGCTCACGTCAGGACATCGGCGTGCTGCATGTGCCCTACGAGATTCCGAGCATGCCCGTGGCCACCGAGCCGTCGCCGCAGATCCCCGGCGTGTTCATCGCGATGGACGCGCCCGACCACACCCGGTTGCGGCGCAAACTCGTCGGCGCCTTCACCGTCCGGCGGATGAAGCAGCTCGAGGATCACATCGTGGACATCGTCGAGCGGCAACTGGAGGCGATGGCGCGGCTGACCCCGCCGGTCGACCTGGTCGCCGAATTCGCACTGCCGGTGCCCTCGCTGGTGATCTGCGAACTGCTCGGCGTTCCCTACGAGGATCGCGAGACCTTCCAGGTCAACTCGGCGAAGTTCCTCGTCAAGGACCAGGCGCTGGAGGAGAAGATGGCGGCCTACGGCGCGCTGACGTCCTATCTGGGCGAACTGGTCGTCCGCAAGCGCGCCGAACCGGGTGAGGACATCCTCTCCGACCTGGCCCGCCACGACGATCTCACCGTCGAGGAACTGACCGGCATCGCCTTCCTGCTCCTGCTGGCGGGACACGAGACCACCGCGAACATGCTGGGGCTCGGCACCTTCGCGCTGCTCGAGCATCCGGAACAGGCGGCCGAACTGCGTGCCGATCCGGCTCTGATTCCCGATGCGGTCGAAGAACTCATGCGCTACCTCTCGGTCGCCGACATCTTCTACCGCTACGCCACCGAGGACATCGAGCTCGGCGGCGAAACCATCGGCAAGGGTTCGACCGTCGTCGTCTCGCTGCTGGCCGCCAACCGCGACCCGCGCCGGTTCGACGACCCCGACACCCTCGATGTGCACCGTACGGCCCGCGGCCACCTGTCCTTCGGTCACGGCATGCACCTGTGCCTCGGTCAGCAACTGGCGCGGATCGAGATGCGCGCCGGATTCGCCGGCCTGCTACGCCGCTTCCCGACCCTGGCCCTGGCCGTCCCGGCCGATGCGGTGCCGTTGCGGACCGATATGAATATCTATGGGGTGCACGCACTTCCGGTCACGTGGACGGATGTCGCGGAGTAGTCGGGGGAGCGGTTCAGGCGGCCGGGGTGATGTGCTCGGCCGACCCGCCGATCACCGCGGCGTCGGGGCCGGCGAGGGTGCGGATGAACGACAGTTGCGCGGCCCGGCCTTCGGCTACGACGCGCTCGAACTGTCCGGGAATCAGCCGGGCCCGCGCCGACCGCGCGAGGTTGACCGGTATGCGCAGCACGGGATACCAGGGCAGGGTGCGACTGGGCAGTCCGAGTCGTTTCATCGCGGACGGGCCCAGATACATCATCGCGATCGACAGATGCTGGGATCGGGCGATCCGCCGACGCAGCCCCTGCAGATGGTCGTAGTGCCAGCCGAGCGGTTCGTCGCGCATCGGGATCGCGAGCTGGCGGGAGGTGTCGTCGGGGTTCGTGATGGCGGTCATCGTGTGGTAGAGAATGCGGACGCTGTCGCGAAAGTCGGTGGGCAGGAAGCGTTCCTCGACACCCATCACCCAGCCGACGTAGCGGGCGAGATGGGCCATGGCATCCGCGTCGCGGGGCGTGATCACGACTCCCATGCCGATGGCGCCGATCATCGGAGCGATCAGCGCGCCGACCAGTGTGGCGGCCATATCGGTCTGATTGATCGGCAGTCCCCACTCCTCGGCTCGCCAGTCCGGCATCGCGGCCACGTGCCGGCGCACCAGCGAATGGATCAACCGGACGTGCACGGTCGAGCGAAAGCCACTGCCCCGCAACGCCATTCCGCCCGGCGCGGTGACATCCATCGCCCACTGCGTGGTCTCGGCGAATCGTTTGGCCGGGCCCTTCTCCAGGGCGCCGGTGCGCAGCAGGGTCTTGTTGAAACCGGAGGCCAGATATCCGCCGAGGAACGACATGTCGCGGGCGACGTAGATCCCGTCGCGACCACCGAGACAGGAGACGCGCTCGGCATGGCGGATCTTTCGCCGATCGACCCACTCCGGCACCGCTTCGACGTATTCGAAGAATGCGCGCAGCGGCCCGGGGGCTTCCGGTACCGCGGCGATGCCGTCGCGCAGGGCGCGTTCGAACAGCGGCCGGGTGGTGGCCATCCCCTCGCGATACATCCACTCGACGAGTTCGTCCATCGGCCGGTCGCCAACGGTCAGCGCCTCGCCCAGTTCGCGAAATTCCTCCGGACCCGGTGTGCCGAGCCCGAGCATCCGGGCGAGGGTGCCGAGGCCGGGTCCCGGAACCGCGCGCGGTGAGCTGGGGTGCCGGAGCGGAACGGTAGGCGTCACGGGGTCCTCCTCATCGAAGATCTGGCAAGATCCTCTACCAGAAATTCTATTTTGGCAAGGTCCCCTGCCAGAAGTAGGGCTCAGCTGCGCTGCTGCACGATTCCGGCGGATGATGCTGCTGCTTACTGTTCGTAACTTGGGAGGCTGCGGTGGAAATCGCGTACTGGATCGTCGGGGCACTGCTGGCGGTGTTCTACCTCTACTCGGGCGGAATCAAGATTCTGCGGTCGAAGGATCAGCTTCGGCCGATGATGGGGTGGATCGATACCGTGCCACTGGGGCTGGTGCGCGGCATCGGTGTGAGCGAGGTGCTCGGCGCGGCCGGGCTGATCCTGCCGCCGCTGACCGGCATCGCCGTGGTTCTCGCGCTCCTGGCCGCCGTCGGATTGGCGCTCGTGCAGGTCGGTGCGCTCGTGCTGCATCTGCGTCGCCGCGAGGTGAAGCTGATCGGCCTGAATATCGTCCTGCTGGTGTCGGCCGTCGTTGCCGCGTGGTTGTCCACCGTGTGGTTGTGAGCGATGCGCTCGCGAATTCGGGCCGCGCCGATCAGTTTCGGGGCACGCGGTCGCTCACGGACGGCGGCGACTGCGGCGCCGCCACCCCGTGCACGAGTCGTCCCGCGAGATAGGTCGCCCGAACCTCCAAGACTGCGATGTCTTCGGGTGTGACCGCCCAGGGATCGTCGGACAGCACGACCATATCCGCGTACTTCCCGACTTCGAGCGATCCGACGACGTCGTCCGAGAACAGTTGCCACGCAGCGTCTATCGTCTGCGCCCGGATCGCCTGCTCGACGGTCAATCGCTCCTGCGGCGCCAGAACGCGGCCGCTCGGCGCCGTCCGCGTCACCGCGACGCTGATGTTGCGCAACGGTTCTTCCGGAGTGACCGGAGGGTCGTTGTGCAACGAGATCCGCAGTCCGGCCGCCACGGCGCTGCCGGCCGGCATCCAGAGCGAACCGTGTTCGGGTCCGAACAGGCCGTCCACGAGAACATCGCCCCAGTAATGAATTTGATCGACGAAGAAGCTGCACGTCACGCCGAGTTCGGCGGCGCGGCGGAGCTGGTCGGGCCGGATGGCGCTGCAATGTTCCAGGCGCAGCCGGTGATCCGGGCGCGGGTACCGGTTAAGGACGTCGGCGTAGATGTCGAGGATCATGTCGATCGCGACGTCACCCATCGCGTGGCAGGCCATCGGCCAGCCGTGGGGGAAATACGCGTGCACGATCTCGCGCAGCTGGTCGGCGGTGTAGTTGGCGTGCCCGCACGAGCCGGGCGTGACACCGATGGTGCGGGTCGCATCGGTGTCGAGATAAGGAAACGACAGCGCGATATTGCCGACCCACGGTGAGCCGTCGACCCAGATCTTGATGCCGACCTGTCGCAGCATGTCGTCGCCGGTACCGGGCGTCACCGTGGTGGTCATCTCCGGGTTGGAGATCTCGTAGGTCCGGAACCGGACGGTCAGCGCGTCGGCGGCGCGCATCCCCTCGAGCACCGGTCGGAATCGTGGACTGAATGCCATTTCCGAACACGTCGTCAGTCCCGCGCGGTTCAGCCGCGCACATTCGGCGCGCAGCATCGCGGGGTAGGCGGCCGGATTGGCGATGGCCCCGGCCACCAGTGGAAATACCGCACCCGTCTCGTAGGCGCGGCCGTTCAGTGCGCCCTCGGCATCGTGGCCGAAGGCGGCGCCTTTCGGGTCCGGTGTCGTGTGGTCGATGCCGGCCTGTCGCGCCGCAGCGGAATTGAAGTAGGCGAGGTGTCCGGAATTGTGCAGGACGACCAGTGGGTGGGCGGGCGCGATGGCGTCCAGCCAGGCCAGGGTCGGCTCCGGAAGACCGTGCTGCAGCAACGGATCCCATCCCACCAGGTAGGCGCCCTCGGGTCCGCGGTCCGCGACCTCCCGCACGATCGCGTCGACGACGCTGCCGGCATCGGTCATGGTGACCGGCCGGATATCGACCATCCGGTCCGAGAGCACGATCGCTTCCATCAGTGGATGCCCGTGGGCCTCCACGAATCCGGGCAGCAGGCACCCGTCGCCGATGTCCACCACCTCGGTCGCGTCCGCGATCCACGACCGCAATTCCTCCCGGCTGCCGACAGCGGCGATCCGGCCGCCGACGACCGCCACACCCTCCGCGCGCGGTCGGTGCTCGTCGACGGTGACCGTGGTGCCCAGGACTACGAGATCGGCGGCCGACATCGCGCCTCCCTATCCGAAATATCGACTGGGAAATCTCTGGCAATTGGAGCTGAGCGTCTCGATTATGGCTTATAGTCCCAGGTAGATGGCCGGAAACGGTTGGAGTTCCGAACCTGTGACCATGTGGCAGCGAGTTATCGGCAAATATTCGCTCGGGCGGGCGGAAGGAACGGCGGATGGGCACCGTGATCGGCAGGACCCTGCCATTGGCCGCCGCGATCGCGGTGAGTCCGCTGCCGCTGATCGTCGCGGTGCTGATGCTGGTGTCGGGGCAGGCGCGAGCGAAGAGCAGCGGATATCTGCTCGGGCGGATCTGCGGATTCGCGGTGCTCGTCGCCGCGGTGGCGCTGCTGATCGGCGCGTCCGCCGCCGAGCATCTGCACCCCCATCACGCCTCCACCGCGACCTCGATCATCCGGCTCTGCGGCGGGATCGGACTGCTCGGTGTCGCGGTGTGGTTCGGGTACCAGCGCACACGCGGCGAGCAGAAGCCGCGGAAACTGTGGGACCGAGTCGACCGCGTGACTCCGGTGGGCGCCTTCGGACTCGGCGTGGCGTTCGTGATCGTCGATGTCAGCACGCTCGTGCCCGCCGTCATGGGCGGGCTCGATATCGCGGAGGCACGGCTTTCCGCGCCGAGAGCGCTGGGCGCCGGTGCGATCTTCCTCGTGATCGCGCTGGCCTCGTGCATCGCGCCGGTCGCCGCCTACCTGGTCGCGGGCGACCGGCTCGACCAGCCCCTGGCTGCCACCAAGACCTGGTTGGTCGCCAACGATCGAACGGTGATGATGGTGCTGCTGTTCCTCGTGGGAACGATGCTGATCGGCCGCGCCATCGAAGCCCTGACGTCCGGATAACTCGGCCTGACTGCGGCTGGTGATGCAGATCACCGCCGCGGGTGTGTTATGCGACGGGCTCGACGGGCGTCTTGTGTGCGTCCACGCAATGAGGGTTCGGCCACTGCGGCGGCTCGTCTCGCCGCCGGTCCTCCTCTGTCCGAAGGAAAGACCATGCGTATCACCATCTTCGGGGCAAACGGCCCCACGGGTCGCCGGCTCACCGCTCAGGCTCTGGCCGCCGGGCATCAGGTCGCAGCGGTGACGCGGCGGCCGGGCGAATTCCCGCTGCGCCATGATCGGCTCGAGGTGATCGGCGCCGATGTCCTCGATCCGGGGGCGGTCGACACCGCGGTGAAGGGGCGCGACGCGGTGTTGTCCGCGCTCGGTGTGCCGCCGAGCAAGGAACCGATCACCACCTATTCCGACGGTGTGTCGAACATCGTGACGGCGATGCGGCGCCACGGCGTGAGCCGGGTCGTGGTGGTGAGTTCGGCCGGGGTCGATCCGCGCCCCTACAGCGAGGGTGGCTTCTTCTTCAACCGGCTGCTCGTGCCGTATGTGACACGAGTGGCGGGCAAGACGCTGTACGACGATATGCGGCGGATGGAAGCGCTGCTGCGCGACAGTGATCGGGACTGGACCGTGATGCGCCCGAGCGGACTCTACGACCGTCCCGACGTCACCGATTACACGATGGTCGAAGGGCACGCCGACGGGATATTCACCGCCCGTAGCGATCTGGCCGCGAGCATGCTGGCCGTCACCGAGGGGTGCTTCGTCCGCGCCGCGGTCGGGGTGATCACCACCGATTCCGGCAATCCCACCCTGCTGCGGTGGATCCGGCAGCAGGCGAGTGCCGGCCACTGAACCGCCTCGGGTCAGCTATGGAAATTTCATTCTCGATGTTGGAGAATCCCATTAGCAAGTGAGCGATCGCTCGGTGCGGGTGGTCGGCAATCCGACATCGGGCATCGGTGTGCTCGAGTGGCAATGAACGAGGTGCGTTATGGCTGGGCGGGTAGAGGGCAAGGTCGCCTTCATCACTGGTGCGGCACGCGGCCAGGGGCGAAGTCATGCGGTGCGACTCGCGGAGGAGGGCGCCGACATCATCGCCGTCGACGTCTGCAAACCGGTGAGCGGCACCGATCTGATTCCGTCCTCGACCCCGGCCGATCTGGCGGAGACGGTGGAGCTGGTCAAGGGTCTCGGGCGCCGCATCGTGACCGCCGAGGTCGACGTCCGCGATTTCGACGCGTTGAAGGCCGCCGTGGACAACGGGGTCGAGCAGCTGGGCCGGCTCGACATCATCGTGGCGAACGCCGGTATCGGCAACGGGGGTGCCACCCTGGCCGAAACCAGTGAGCAGGACTGGAACACGATGATCGGCATCAACCTGGAAGGGGTCTGGAAGACCGTGAAAGCCGGTGTGCCGCATCTGCTTTCCGGCGGCAACGGTGGCTCGATCATCCTGACCAGCTCGGTCGGCGGACTCAAGGCCTATCCCAACACCGGGCATTACGTCGCCGCCAAGCACGGCGTGGTCGGCCTGATGCGGACCTTCGCGGTAGAACTGGGCGCGAATTCGATCCGGGTCAATTCCGTCCACCCGACCAACGTCAACACCCCGATGTTCATGAACGAGGGCACGATGAAGATGTTCCGCCCGGATCTGGAGAATCCGGGCGTCGAGGATTTCGAGCCGGTGGCCAAGTTCATGCACGTGCTGCCGGTCGGCTGGGTCGAGCCGGTGGATATCAGCAACGCGGTGCTGTTCCTGGCCTCGGACGAATCGCGCTACATCACCGGCCTGCCGGTGACCGTCGACGCGGGCAGCATGCTCAAGTAGCCGTCCGATCCGCCGTGAACTCCGCTAGGCCCCGCCGAAACCGCGGTAGGGGCTCAGCGGGATCACGGTGAATTCGGAGACTCCGGCCGCGGCCATGGGCAGTTGTGCGACGATGGCGTTCGCCTGTTCGGCATCGGCCGCCTCGATGGTGAAGCAGGCGCCGGCGGTATCGCCGCGCAGCCAGATCTGGCGGACGACGCCGTCGAGGTAGAGCTTGCGGACATGGTCGGTTTCGGCCGGAAGTACCTCCTCGAAGTCCGCATCGGCGAACGTCTCGGTGCGGCGACGAGAGAGAACCATGAATTGCATTGCGACTCCGGATCTTGTCGAGTTGAGGCGACCATTCTCCCGCGCCGGTGTTCGGCGGAGCTCCCAGCGGGGGTGAGAGAATGCGACGCCTTTTCGCTCACCGTTGACCGTGGGTGGTGTCCTGCCTACAGTGATCGGAACCGGCTCCGTGCGGCCCGGCCTTCGGTTCGAGGTCGCCGTGGGTCGAAACCCGCTGTCGCGCACGGAGGTTCGGATGGACGACGCTCGTCGGTTCGTGGTGATCGGTGGTGGTCTGGCCGGGCTCGCCTCGGCCGTCTGGCTGGCCGAGGCCGGGAAGCGGGTGACACTGCTGGAACGCCGCGCCCGGCTCGGTGGTCGCACCCAGGCGATGACGGTCGCCGAGGTCGGCGATACGCCCGACAACGGCCAGCATGTGATCGCCAGCGGATACCACCACCTCTTCCGGTACCTCGCGAGCGTCGGCACCGAGAAATATCTGGAATTCCCCACCGGCGGCACGCTGCGCTGGCCGGGCGGACGCGCAACGGCGTTGCACACCAGAGGTATCCGGGCGTTCGGCACACTGCTGGGCGCCCATCCGGATGCCGGGCTGGGGGAGCGACTGGCCGCGGCGCGGGCGACGATGCGGCTGGGTCTGCAGTGTCTGTTCCAGCCCGCGGATCTGGCCGACATCACCACCGAGCAGTGGTTCGAGCGCATCGGTATGCCCGCGAAAGCCCGTGAGGCGCTGTGGGATTGGCTCGCGCTGGGCATCGCCGCCGAGCCGGTCCAGCGCGAATGCGCGAAGGTTTTCGCCGATGTGCTGGCCACCGGCATCCGGCTCGGCGTGCGGGATCGGCGCGCGGTCACCATCGGCTATCCGACCGTCGACCTCGATACGCTCTACATCACCGGTGCCGAGGAGGTGTTCCGCCGCCACGGCGTCGAGGTCCGCTATCGCGCGGTGGCGGACCGGATCCGGATCGAGGACGGGGCGGTGACCGGTGTCGATCTGGTGGACGGCAGCACGGTCCCGGCCGATGCCGTGATCTGCGCCGTACCCAATTCCCGGATCCACGGCCTGCTCGACGATCTGCCCGAACACGCCGAGATCTACGCCGCCGCAGACAAATTGGGCGCCACCCCGATCGTCAGCACCAATCTGTATCTGGACCGACCGCTCGGCACCCGCAGTGCGATGGAGGCGATCATCGGCGGGACCGGGGTGATCGACGAAGTGTTCGACCGGCAGCGCATGCACGGCCGCGAACCGAACGGCACCTGGCTGTACTGCCTGACCACCAGCGGCGCCTACGAGCAGATCCACAAGAGCAGCGACGACATCCTCGACGAGCAGATGGCGCTGCTGCGCCGCTACTACCCCGAGGCGGCCGATGCGCGGGTGGTGCACGGTCATGTGGTCAAGATGCCGAAGGCGACCTTCTCCCAGGCCCTGGGCACCGAAGGGTTGCGGCCGGATCAGCGCACCTCGGTGCCGACCCTGATGCTGGCGGGGGACTGGACCCGCACCGACTGGTCGGCCACGATGGAAAGCGCTGTTCAGAGCGCTTCGAAGGCGGTGGCGGCGCTGCTGCGACTGCCGCCGCTCTAGCGAGTTCGCGGCCCGCGAAGCGGCTCCAGGAACGCCCTGGCGACCTCGAGGTGGTCGGGGGTCAGGCCGGTGTGGCGGTCGACCGGGACGAGCAGGGTGGGTGCGACGGTGTCGGTGCGGCGTTCGGCCCAGCCCTGGTCGGCGGGCTGGAATTCGTCGTCGAACCAGCACAGCGGCCGGCGTCCGGCCCAGCGGTCGATGGTCGGAAGCTTTCCATGGTGGCCCTCGCGATGCCGAATTCCGGTGTCCTCGAAGATGATCACCTCCAGCGGCGGCAGTCCGAGGACGGGACCGAGGACCGTATTCGCCTCGTACTCCCACGCCGTCGCCCACACGAGTTCGGCATCGGTGATCTCGGCCAGTTCCAGCAGTCGCGAGCCGACCGCGGCATCGAGCAGCACCCGCTGATCGATGGGTGGAATCGCGGGAATGATGCTGTGCTGCAACACATAAGGCCGATAGCCGGGCGGGTGCGGGTGCGTGGGCCGGGGGTAGGGATTGAGGGGTCCGTCGACATCGAGCAGGATCGCCGCGCGTGATGTTTCGGTCATGACGCCCCCCGTTCGCTCCTACCAGGCTACGACGCCACATCCGGAGCAGTCCGGCACTCCGGCAACGGTTTCGTGTCGACCCGATAACCGGGGCGAACGCACCGAAACAGACCCGAGAACCGCCCCGGCGGGCCGTCTACGACGCGCCGAGCGACACGCGAGCAATGCCGGTAAATTTACGGCGCACCTGCATTGACGACGGCACACGTTCGGTTATCGTTCATCTCACTGTCCGATGCTGCTGCCGGCGCGCCAGGACTGGTCGTCGATCCGGAGCGTTGTAGGCCGGTGTGACGATCGTCGGGCGTTACCGGAGTCCGTCCCGAAAGATCGAGGGAACGTGCCTGCACCCGTCATCCTGACCGGCCGCCTCGTGCGGCTGGAACCTTTGGCACCGCACCATGTTCCGGGGCTCGCCGAGGCGGGCGCCGCGGATCGCGATGCGTTCGCGTTCACCCCCGTACCGCACGGCCGAGACGAGGCGGCGGACTATGTCGCCCAGGCCGGGGCGGCGCACGCGGTCGGTTCGGCACTGGCCTTCGCGGTCGTCGCCACGGCCGACAACCGGGTTCTGGGCTCGACGCGCTTCTGCCGCTTCGACTACTGGCAGGGCCCGATGGTGTGGCCGGTCGTGCACGGTATGCCGACCGGAGATCCGCTGCTCGCGGTGCCCGACGCCGCCGAGATCGGCAATACCTGGCTCTGCTCACAGGCGCGCGGGGCCGGTATCAATCTGGAGTCGAAATTGTTGCTGCTCGAGCACGCCTTCGACGTGTGGCGGGTGCGCCGGATCGCGCTGCGCGTCGATGTGCGAAATGTGCGCTCGCGCACGGCGATCGAACGCCTGGGCGCGACCAGCGACGGCGTCCGCCGGGCACATTCGCGCGGCTTGGACGGTACCGTGCGCAGCACCGCGTTCTATTCCATCCTGGACGAGGAATGGCCGGCGGTGCGCCGCCGCATCGACACCGAGCTCGGCGGACTCCCGCGGCTGCTGAACGCGTGATGGCACCCCCGAAGCAACCGGATAGCGAATTCCGGATGTCGCGTCGTGTCCCCGGCTCCTATAATTCATGGCACAACGGTCGGACGTCGAGGAGATCGGTCCGAGTCGGGTAACTCGGCGGCCGGCGCAGCTTCGGACCTCGTACCAGCGCGTTCGCGGGAGGGTTGATCGCCCTTCCCCTCCAGGAGACCGCATGTCCGACCCGATCACCACGCCCCAGTCCACGTCCGCCGCGCCGCGTTCGCCCGATCGATCCCATACGCGGATATGCCTGACCGATGCCACCCACACCGGGCCGATGGTGAGTCTGTTCCTGGTGCCCGAGCCGCGGGTCCGAGGTGCGTCCATGCTGCATCTGCTCGAGCAGGTGCCGGTTCGTGACGCGCCGGCACCGGATCCCGAGCTGACGGCCGCGCTGGAAGCGCCGACGCTGCCGGGCGCGGCAATTCGGTTGCTGCCCTGCGTCTCTCGGCATGCCGATGCGTCGCAGCTGCGTCACATCTTTCATGATCACTACATCGCCGACGGGCCGATGGGCCTCGACGTCTGCGATCCGGAGGAGATGACCAGGCTGGCCGCGCTGCCCGAACGTGCGATCGGCCCGCGCCGCATCGACGACTTCGCCGACTACTCGGTGCGGCAGGCGATGCTGGCCGTCTTCCGCTATTTCGGTGTGGACCAACGTATTCCGCTGATGTATCACGGGTATGCCGATCCGGGCGGTCGCTGGCTCGCGGTGCGGACGGCGCTCGCCTGATCTCAGCCGGCGGTCACGAACCCCTGCCGGATCAGCCAATCGCGCGCGACGGTGGCCGGCTCGGCGCCGTCGACGTCGACCTTCCGGTTCAACTCGGTGATCGTCTCGTTGGTGAGCAGTGCGGAAATCGGAGCCATGACCTGCGCCACCTGCGGATGCGCGTCGGCGAAGGACTTTCGCATCACCAGTGCCGCATTGTATTTGGGAAAGAAGTTCAGATCGTCGGTGAGCTGCACCAGATTCAGCGCCTTGGTGCGGCCGTCGGTCGCGGTGACATCGCCGAATTGGCAGGTGCCGTTCGCGGTGGCCGAATACACCAGCGAATCCTGCATGATCTGCTTGTGTACCTTGCCGAGGTCGATACCGTATTTGCGGGCCAGGCCCGGAAATCCGTCCTGGCGGACGCTGAATTCGGTACCGAGACAGGTCGGACCCGTACTCGGGTCGGTATTCACCAGACGGGCATAGTCGGAAATCGTCTTCGCGCCGGTGCGGGCGGCGCTGCTCGCATCGGTGACCATCGTGTAGGTGTTGTTCATCGGGGCCGGATCGGCCCAGACCATGCCGTGTTGTGCGAGATCCGCGTCGCGCACGGCCTCGAATTGCCGCGTGGAGTCGGGAATCGGTGTCTCGTTCCCCAGATAGTTGATCCATCCGGTTCCGGTGTAGTCGTAGGCGATATCGACCTGTCCGTGCAATTGAGCATCGCGCAGGCTGTTCGATCCGGTGATATTGGTGAGATCACGGACCTGAGCTCCGGCGGCGGTGAGCGCGAATTCGATGAGGTAACCGAGGATGTTCTGTTCGGTGAAATCCTTGGAGCCCACGGTGATCTGCACCCCGTCGAGGGCGGGAATCGGCTCGATACTGCCCGGCCCGACCGGTAGTGGAACGGCGCCGCCGGCCTCGAGACCGCAGCCGGCGACCACGGCGACCAGCAGCATCGCCGCCGCGGTGACCGCGCGTCGTGTCGCGCCGCCCGGCCGCCGCGTCATCGCAGCCCCCTCGGTCCGAGAAATTGTTCGGCCAGCGCACCCAGCCAGTCGACGAGCAGCGCGAGCGCCACCGCGAGAATCGCTCCCACCCAGAGGGTGACGTTGTCGCGCAGTTTGTAGCCGGTGTCGATCAGAATCCCCAGACCACCGGCGCTGACCAGAAACGACAGCGTGGCGGTTCCGACCGCCAGCACCAGGGAGGTGCGCAGCCCGGCCAGGATGTAGGGCACCGCGAGCGGGAACTCGATGCGGCGCAGCACCGTCATCGCCGACATGCCCTGCCCTCGGCCGGCATCGACGAGAGCGGGATCGACCTGCTGATATCCCAGAATCGTATTGCGCAGCACGGGGAGTAGCGCATAGAACGCGATCGGCGCGACCCCCACCCAGAAGCCGGTCTTCTCGGTCCACAGATAGGTAAGCACGATCAGGCCGATCGCCGGTGCCGCCGCACCGATATTGGCGACGCCGACGAACAGCGGAGTGAGACGCCGGTAGCGCGGCCGAGTCAGCAAGGTGCCCAACGGAACCGAGACCGCGACGACGATCAGCACCACGGTCGCGGTGATCGCCACGTGCTGGCGGACCACGGTGCCGATGGTGGTGGGATTGATACTGGCCTGCTGCGTCGCGGTGAGGGTGCGGTCGAAGGCCCACACCAGCACTCCGGCCGCCAGGGCCACGGCCAGCACCGGCTGGATGAGCAACCGGATCCGGTCGGCGCGCCGCTCGTGGCGGCCGGCGGGGCTCACTGCCGGTCACCCGAATCGGCTGTGGCCGAACGATGTTCGGCGCGGGTGCGGGACAGGTGTGCGACCAGGGTGTCGATTGCGACCAGCCCGGCGTATTCACCCCGCGGCCCGGTCACCACGGCGTTGGCGGTACTTTCGGCGAGCAGCGTCTCGAGCGCCGCCTGCAGCGTCGAATCCGCCGTCACCGTGCCGGTCACCGGGACGCCGGCGTCGTGTAACGAGTGTGCCTGCGCCAGTTGATGTTCGGATACCCAGCGCAGCGGCCGGCGATCGGAGTCGAGGATCAGACCCCACTTCCACTCCTGCGTGGCCAGCGCCGCACGCAGCGTATCGACGGGATCGTCCTGCGCGGCCGTGGCGCAGCTGCCCAGTTCCACATCGGCGACCCGGACCAGCGTCAGCTGTTTGAGGGCGGCGTCGGCGCCGACGAAACCGGCCACCGTCTCGTCGGCGGGGCCGGCGAGGATCGCGGCCGGGGTGTCGTACTGGAGGACGCGGGAACTGTTGCCGAGCACCGCGATTCGATCCCCGAGCTTGACGGCTTCGTTGAAATCGTGGGTGACGAACACGATCGTCTTGTGCAGTTCGGTCTGCAGCCGCAGCAGTTCGTCCTGCAGCAGCCCGCGGGTGATGGGGTCGACCGCGCCGAACGGCTCGTCCATCAGCAGCACGGGCGGATCGGCCGCCAGCGCGCGGGCGACACCGACTCGCTGCTGCTGGCCGCCGGAGAGCTGGCGCGGATACCGGCCGCGAAAGGTCTCCGGGTCGAGGCCCACGAGATTCAGCATCTCGTCGACGCGGGCGCGCACCCGGGCGCGGTCCCAGCCGAGCAGACCCGGCACCGTGGCGATGTTGCGGGCCACCGTCATATGCGGGAACAGACCCGCCTGCTGAATCGAATAACCGATCTGCCTCCGCAGCCGGTCCGGGTTCACCGCGGTCACGTCCCGTCCGGCGATGGTGATGGTGCCCGAGGTCGGTTCGATCAGGCGGTTGATCATCCGCATCGTGGTCGTCTTACCACAGCCCGAGGGGCCGACGAACACCACGATCTCACCCGCCGGAATCGTCAGCGAAATCCGGTCCACCGCCGGATCACGTTGGCCCGGATAGTGTTTGGTCACCGCGTCGAGCACGATCTCCGCGGGCTCGGGGTCGGTGCGCTCGGCTGTCGCGGTATCAGTCACGGATTCCCCTCGAGGTGGTGAGCCGGCCGACGCCCACGAGGACGGCATCGAGTAGCAACGCCAGCACGATGATCAGTACCGTGCCGGTCAGGGCCTGCGGGACGGCGGTCGGACTGCCCAGCCGGGCCAGGCCGGTGAAGATCAGATTGCCCAGCCCCGGACCCTTCGCATAGGCCGCCATCGCCAGAATGCCCATACTCATCTGGGTACTGATCCGCATTCCGGCCAGAATCGCCGGCCAGGCCAGCGGCATTTCGATCCGGGCCAGGATGCGGACGCGGTTCATACCGACCCCGCGCGCGGCATCGGAGACGGCCGGATCCACCGACGCCAGCCCGATGATGGTGTTGCGCAGAATCGGCAGCAGCGCGTACAGCACCAGCGCGGTGACCGTCGGCCGCACGCCCAGGCCCAGCACGGGGATGAGCAGCCCCAGCAGCGCGAACGACGGCACGGTGAGGATGATGCTCGCCGCCGCGGTGGCCGCCGCCGAACCCCACGGGCTGCGATACACGACGATGCCCAGGCACACCGCCACCGCGGTCGCGATCAGCACGGACTGCACGACGGCCGAGACGTGCAGATAGGAATCGGTGAGCAGTTGTCTGCGATGGTCCACCAGAAAGGTCCACAGAGTATCCAGGGCGATGTCCTCCCAGAGCTCGGCGGCGTCCGTGCAGTCTATCGATCCCGCGGCGCGGGCGCAGGCAACGAGCGGAACCGGCGGGTGCGCATCGGCGGAACCATGGCGGACCCTCGCGCGTCCTACATCTCAGGAGGCCGATTTCCGGTCGGGGACGGAGGAATTCATGAGCACCACGCAGGCCCGGGGATGGGGGCGCACGCGCTGGGCAGTGTTGTCGGCGCTGGTGGTGATCGGCGTGCTGGCAGCGGGTGTCGTGGTGGCTCTGCCCTGGTGGCACGATCGCACGACCGCCATCGCCGGGCAGCGACTGGAGGATTTCCCGGATGTCGATGTGACCGCGCTGGATTCGAATCGGAGTCGCATCGTCACGGTGCTGCGCACGGAATACTCGCATCCCGGGGACGGGCCCAAATACGCACAGGGCGTGGATGAGCCATGGTGTGCCGATTTCGTCAGCTGGACCATGCGTCAGGCCGGGCAGCCGCTGTCCAATCCGAATTCCGGGTCGTGGCGGATTCCCGGTGTGGCGACCCTGCAGGAGTATTTCGAAGCGAACGGCCGATTTTCGGCGGTGGGTTCCGGATATTCGCCGCGCCCGGGCGATGTCGTGATCTATGCCCCCGGCAGTCCATTCGGGCAGCACACGAATATCGTGCTGGCCGCCGGTGAGCACACCCTGACCACGATCGGCGGTAACGAGCGTGGCTCGGTGCGCATTCACCGTTACGACCCGGCGGGGATTGCCGGTATCGTCGGGTTCGGCCATATGTGAAACGTTTTCGTCCAGTGGCGGGCGATCTCGATCGGTGGGGGTGGTGTCGCGACACCGGACCTACGATGTACCAGGTGGCGCCCGGTAGCGCCGCCGTTGCTGTCCCTGTCCTGCCGGCCCCTCATCGGTAGGCCGGGGATATGCGTGTGTAGGTGATCGGTGGAGGAGTGGGAGCAGATGGCAGAGCCGGGCGCGCACGACGAGGCCGAATGGTTGGACTACTCCGAATTCGGCGAACGTTTCGTCGTCCACGCGGTCAACCGGGACAGGATCGAGGCCGCGGTGTCCGGGATGGCCGGACGGGGAATGAGTATCGGGCCGTTCTCGATCGGCCCGGCGGGACTGGCCGGCCTGGTGGCGGAGGGCAAGGTCGGCAAGCCGGTGATCGCCCGCAGCGAACCGCACGTCACCTTCGAGGTCCGGGTGCCGGTGTCGATGCATCTCACGGTCACCCTCGGTGGGCAGCAGTTCCGGATCGAGGCCACCGTCGAGATCGATCTCACCCTGCACGCGCGGACCGCCGCACCGCTGCTGATCGTCATCGACATCCCGCGGGTGCGTGCGCGCGATGTGAGTTTCGCCGTCCGGGCGGAGGCGGTCGGCGCCGCCGTCGACGTCCTGCTCGATCCGATCGCGACCCTGGTCCAGCGTGAGGTCGCGACCCGGCTCAACGCCATGCTCGCCGATCCGGCGGCCCGGCGCGGGCGGGTGTTCGATATCGAGGCGATCATGAACGGCACCCGTTCGGAGCATGTGCTGCGCACGGACTTCGAATGGATCGAGTACGCGGAGTTCGGCCGACGTTTCTTCCCGCTGATCGTCACCCCGGATCGGGTGCGCGACGTGGTGGAAGGTTTGGCCGGCCGCGCGGTCGAGGTGGGTCCGCTGCGCACCGGGCCCGGTGACGCGGCGACGGTCGAGGTGCAGGGGGCCGTGCGGATGCCGCGGCTGACTCGGCGGGAGGGCGACGATCCGGTGTCGTTCGATCTGACCATTCCGGTCGGGCTCGACATCACCGTCGACGTGCTCAAGGCGAATCGCTATCGCGCGGAGGTGGAGGTCGGGTTGCTGCTGGTCGCGCGGGCCGCCGAACCGCTGCTCATCGTGATCGATGTGACGCCGCCGCGCAGCGCCGATGTCGCCGTCGAACTGCAGGCCGAAGGATGGCGGGCGAAGGTGCTGGGCTCGGTCGGCAAGATCCGTCGCCAGATCGCCACGCAGGTCGCGCAGGTCATTCGCGCGGAACTGGCCGACCCCCGGGGCCGCACCATCGACGTCGCCGGCCGCATCGACGCGGCCACCTCCTGACACCTGTTACTCATGGTGTTGATGTGACCGGATTGGCCTAGCGGTTCATATGTGCATGTGGTGAAATGAGTCCACGTTCGAGGCTTCCGGCGCGTGGATGACAGCATTGTTGTCGTCGGGGAAGGCGCGCCGGACACGCTTGCATTTCCACCGGCCCGCGGGGTGGCCGGCATCTGGTGAGATCTCTATATCGCTGCAGCGCGAAGGAGTTTTCGATGCGTTCCGTTCCGATGACCCGCCGCACCCTCTTCGGATATGCCGGTGCCGCCGCGACCGCCGCCGGTCTGGCCGCGCTCACGCCCGCTGTTCTCGCGCCGCCCGCCGCCGCCGACAACGTCCTCGGCACCCTGCTCGACTATGCCGGTGGCGTGCCCGACGCGGCGGCCATCCGCGCCGCCGGGCATACGGGTGCGATTCGCTATGTCTCCGACCGGCGCCCGGGCGCGGAGTGGATGACCGGAAAGCCGTTGCGCGCGAGCGAGGTCGACGCGTTGCACGCGGCCGGGCTCACCGTGGTGTCGTGCTACCAATTCGGCAAGGGCGCCACCGCGGATTGGAAGGGCGGGCTCGAGGCCGGCAAGCGCCACGCCGACCGCGGACTGCAACTGCACCGCGAGGCGGGTGGGCCGGACGGGGTGCCGATCTACGCCTCCATCGACGACAATCCGACGCCGGTCGATTTCGCGACCCTCATCGCGCCCTACCTCGCGGGCTGGCAATCGGTGCTCGGCAACGAGAATGTCGGCGTCTACGCCAACGCGCCGACCATCGAACTGGCCAAGGTCGCCGGCCTCGGTTCCTGGTACTGGCAACACAATTGGGGCACGCCGAAGGGTTTCGTGCATCCGGCGGCGAACCTGCACCAGATCGAAATCGACGATCGCACGGTCGACGGCGTGGGGGTGGATGTGAACAACATCCTCACCGCACAGTACGGGCAGTGGTGAAGCTGTGCAGTGGTGAATCCGCAGTTACCTACGTCTGGCAGTGGCAGGTGGGGTCGGCGACGAGATCGGGTTCGTCCGCGACGACCGTCAGCGTCGGCCGCGCCTCGGGTGCGTCGCGCACGCCCATCCACGACAGCAGCGACCATCGCGACAGGCCCGAGAACGCCGAGCCGAGGCTGAAGAACGAGCCGACGGAACCGACCGACAGCACCGATCCGACGCTGCCGATCGAGAGGACGGAGTAGGCCGAGCCGATCGAGAGGATCGACCGTTCGGACCGGAACGACAGGATCGAGCGATGCGATCGGGTGGACAACACCGATCGGTAGGACCGTCGCGACATCACCGAATGCCCAGCTTTACCGCGCCGGACGCGGCGCGCCGCGCCGGTGTCCGAGGTGGTGGGTGCAGACCGTTCGAGCTGAGCGACAGTCGACATACCTAGCGGTCTACCACAGTCCGCGGCATCCCATGGCGCATTGACGGCAAACGGCCCGGAGTGTCGTCTCAGCGACATCTCCGGGCCGTCGGGCGCCTGAAATTCAGTGCTGTGGGCGTACCGCGGCGGGCTGCTGCACCACGTGCGCGGCGGGCACCGTGCCGGCCGGGTTCACCGGAGCCGCGGCCTGGGCGGGACCCGAGGCGACCGTGAACAGACCCAGCGTGGGCAGGAACGAGCAGGTGATCGGCGCCTGGTCGGCAGCCGGCTGGGTGGTCAGCGAACCCGCGACCACGGAGATCACCCGGCCCGGGCCGGTGTCCACGATGGCCGACAGGGTGGCCGGACCGTCCGGGTTGATATGCGCCTCGTCGGTCAGCGCCACGGTGCCACCGCGGTGGTTGTCCAGGTTGTACCACTGGACGGTCATCGGCGGATTCTGCTGCGGCGTCAGGCCTTTGGTGCCCAGCGCGGTGAAGACGAAGCCGGCCTGACCGGCAGCCGGCCCGGGCGGGGGCAGTTCGGCCGGGCCCGGAACCGCGAGCGCGGTGCCGACCGAGTCGGAACCGGGGCCGATGCAGTCCTTACCGATGGTCGGGTACAGGAACTGCGCGATGGCCGGACCGTTCTTCGGGATGTCCGGGCCGCCGCCACCGCTGCCGTCGAGGAAGGCGACGATGGCCTCCAGCGTCTGCTTGACCTGCGGCGGCAGACCGGCCCGATCGAGCAGCTGGATCGCCTGATCGAGGATGGTCTGAGCGCCCGGCGAGGCGATGTTGCCCGCCTGGGCGGCGGCGCCGACGATGGCCGGAGCCAGCGACGCGATCGCATCGACCGGAACGCCCTCCGGGACCAGCGGAACATCGGCGGCCTGGGGCTTGGGTGCCGGTTCGGCAACCGCGATCGTCGACGCGGCGAGTGTCGCGCCGGCTGTCAGGGCCAGCACGGACAATGCGAACCGCGTTCCTCTGGTGCGAAGCACTGGTGTTGCCGTCCTTAACCTCGGGGTTACCTCGTCATGCGATGCGAGAACATCGCGCGATGGGGGCATCGCTTCGCGACACTTTAAAGACAGTGCCGCCGTGTTGTACAGCCGTGGGTGTGATCTTGCCTGCACCGCTCGGCAATTCCGATCACCCCGCCCGGCGCGTTGTCCGAACATAACCCCAAAGCAGTGTTACGCAAGTGAACAGTGATGCCTTTGTTACACGGGTCATTCGAGCCGGCACGGAACGTCAGTTCACGGCACAGGTATACATCTGCAACCCGTACACCTCGGAGGGTTTCGGCCCGCCTCGATTTTGGAGCGACGGAGCGAGGGAGCGCAGCGACTGAGCGGAGGAGTGAAAAATCGGGGCCTAGGGGGCCGAAACCCCGCCGTAGCGAAGCGGAGGCAGAATTGCAGCCCGTGACCCGACACCTCCGTTTGGCCGACATCCGCGTGGCCGGGGCTGTTCTGGCCGTTTCGGTCGTGGCCCGTCTGGTGCTGATGTTCGTGCTTCCGCACGGTCTCGACGTGGTCGACCTGCGCGTATACGTCGAGGGCGCGGCCAATTTGGGCAGTGGGCATCTCTACGACTTCGTCTATGCCGACAAGACTCCCGATTTCCCACTGCCGTTCACCTATCCGCCGTTCGCCGCGGTGGTGTTCTATCCGCTGCATTTCCTGCCGTTCGGGTTGGTGACGCTGCTGTGGTTCGGGTTGATCGTGGTCGCGCTCTACGCCTCGGTACGGATCGCCTTCGCGCTGTTGCCGGGGGCTGCGGTGGCGGAACCGAATCGGCGGGCGGTGGCGATGCTGTGGACCGCGCTGGGCCTGTGGTTGGAGCCGACGCGGACGACGCTCGACTACGGGCAGGTGAATGTGTTCCTGCTGCTGGCGGGGCTGGCGGCGGCGTATTCCACGCGCTGGTGGCTGTCGGGGCTGCTGGTGGGTGTGGCGGCGGGGGTCAAACTGACGCCGGGGGTCACCGGCCTGTATTTCCTGGCGCAGCGGCGGTGGGCGGCCGCGGTATGGTCGGCGGCGGTGTTCGCGGCGACGATCGGACTGAGTTTCCTCATTTCGTCGTCGGAGACTCGCACCTATTTCGGGCCGCTGATCGGTGACGCGAATCGCATCGGCCCCGTGGGTTCGGTGGTCAACCAGTCGCTGCGCGGGGCGTTGAGCCGCATTCTCGGTCACGACGCGGGGGCGCCCTGGTATCTGGCGGGGCATCGCGTCCCGTTCGGGCCGTGGTGGCTGGGCGCGGTGCTGCTGACCGTCGTACTGGCCTGGTTCGCTTGGCGCGCAGTCGATTTCGACGACCGGCTCGGTGTGCTGCTGGTGGTGCAACTGTTCGGATTGATGGTGTCGCCGATCTCGTGGTCGCACCACTGGGTGTGGCTGCTGCCGCTGATGATGTGGCTGGTGCACGGTCCGCTGCGTTCGATCGCGGGGGCGCGGGTGGTGGCCGGGTTCTGGTTGGTGACCACGCTGGTCGGCATTCCGTGGATCCTGACCTTCTTCCAGCCGACGATCTGGGAGATCTCCCGCCCGGCGGTTCTCGCCTGGCTGGGGGCGATCTACGTCTTCGGCGTGGTGGCGACCTACCTGTGGATCATCTGGGCGGGCGCGCAGCGCGGACGGCCGGGCACGCCGGTGTCGGCGCCCGCGGTCGCGGCGGGTTCGGTCCGGTCGGGATAGGCCGTTCAGCTCTGGTCGGCGAGGCGGTCGATCTGGCCGGCCAGCGCGAGGTCCTTGCGAGTGATGCCGCCCTCGGAATGGGTGGAGAGGGTGAAGGTGACTCGCCGCCACCGGATATCGATGTCGGGGTGGTGGTTGACCTTCTCGGCGGAGTCGGCCACCCGTCGCACCAGTTCGATGCCGGCCAGGAACGACGGAGCCTCGACGGTTCGGGAGATGCTGCTGCCGGTGTGGGTCCAGGCGGGTAGTTCGCGCAACCCAGTGGCGATCTCGCTGTCGGAGAGCAATGGGGTACTCATACTCTCGGTTCTACCCCAGCGGTCGCGGCTCAGGCCGCACGCGCGAGTTTGAGAGCCTTTTTGAGATCTTTGCCCTTGACCCCCGCGGCCTGACACTTCTTCATTTTCGAGACCACGACCGGGCATTTCAGACAGCGCTTCTTCTTACGGCAGCACTTCTTCTTCGCTTTGAGGTGTGCGACCTCCTTGGCCTTCACCTTGCCCATGGGCCCCAGGGTAACCAACCATGATGCCGGAAACGGCGGCCGAGGCGTGTTTCGGTACTGTGTACCTGGCCGCATGTCCGGTGAGCCTTCAGGCGCCTGCCTTGTTCGGACCCGCTACGGCGCGGGTCGGCCGCAACCCATTCATTCAGCAGGAGGATTCAACGTGTCGTCTGTCGAGTTCCGCAATGTCGCCATTGTGGCTCATGTCGACCACGGCAAGACGACGCTGGTCGATGCCATGTTGCGGCAGTCCGGTGCCTTCGCCGAGCGTGCCGAGCCGGTCGATCGGGTGATGGACTCCGGTGATCTGGAGCGCGAGAAGGGCATCACCATTCTCGCCAAGAACACCGCGGTGCATCGTCATCACGGCGACGGCAGCGTCACTGTGATCAACGTCATCGACACCCCTGGCCACGCCGATTTCGGTGGTGAGGTCGAGCGCGGTCTGTCCATGGTCGACGGTGTCGTGCTGCTCGTCGACGCGTCCGAGGGCCCGCTGCCGCAGACCCGGTTCGTGCTGCGCAAGGCGCTGGCCGCCTCGCTTCCGGTGATTTTGGTCGTGAACAAGACCGACCGTCCCGACGCCCGGATCGAGGAGGTCGTCGAAGAGAGCCACGACCTGCTCCTGGATCTGGCCTCCGACCTCGACGACGAAGCGTCCGAGGCGGCCGAGCTGGCGCTGGACCTGCCGGTGCTCTACGCCTCCGGCCGCGAGGGCAAGGCGTCCACCCAGCGTCCCGAGAACGGCAGCGCGCCCGACGCGGAGAACCTCGACGAGCTGTTCGAGGTGCTGCTGAAGTACGTGCCCGCGCCCAAGGGTGACCCGTCGGCGCCGCTGCAGGCGCATGTCACCAACCTGGACGCCTCCCCGTTCCTCGGCCGGATCGGCCTGGTCCGCATTCACAACGGCACCCTGCGCAAGGGCCAGAACGTCGCGTGGATGCACGGCGACGGCGTCAAGACCGTGAAGATCACCGAGCTGCTGCAGACGATCGGCGTCGAGCGCAAGCCGGGTGAGGAGGCCGTGGCCGGCGATATCGTCGCCATCGCCGGCATTCCGGAGATCATGATCGGTGACACGCTCGCCGATGTGGAGAACCCGGTGGCGCTGCCGCGGATCACCGTCGACGAGCCGGCCATCTCGGTGACGATCGGCACCAACACCTCGCCGCTGGTCGGCCGGGTGCAGGGCCACAAGCTGACCGCCCGCATGGTGAAGTCGCGCCTGGATCAGGAGCTGGTCGGCAACGTGTCGCTGCGGGTGCTCGACATCGGCCGCCCGGATGCCTGGGAGGTGCAGGGCCGCGGTGAGCTGGCGCTGGCGATCCTGGTCGAGCAGATGCGCCGCGAAGGTTTCGAGCTGACCGTCGGCAAGCCGCAGGTGGTCACCAAGCAGGTCGACGGCAAGGTGCACGAGCCGTTCGAAGAGCTGACCATCGACTGCCCGGACGAGTACCTGGGTGCGGTGACGCAGCTGCTGGCCGCCCGCAAGGGCAAGATGGTCCAGATGAGCAACCACTCCGCCGGGTGGGTGCGTATGGAGTTCATCGTCCCCTCGCGCGGTCTGATCGGTTTCCGCACCGACTTCCTCACCGAGACGCGCGGCACCGGTATCGCGAACGCCGTCTTCGACGGGTACGCGCCGTGGGCCGGGGAGATTCGCGCCCGCCACACCGGTTCGCTGGTGTCCGACCGGGCCGGCACGGTGACCCCGTTCGCGATGATTCAGCTCGCCGACCGCGGCCAGTTCTTCGTGGAGCCGGGCGCCGACACCTACGAGGGCCACGTGGTGGGCATCAACCCGCGCGCCGAGGACCTCGACATCAACGTCACCCGCGAGAAGAAGCTGACCAATATGCGGTCGGCCACCGGCGACGTGCTCGAAACGCTGGCCAAGCCGCTGCAGCTGGACCTCGAAGGCGCCATGGAGTTCTGTGCCGCCGACGAGTGCGTCGAGGTGACCCCCGAGATCGTGCGCGTACGCAAGGTGATTCTCGGTGCCACCGAGCGCGGCCGCGAGGCGTCCCGCCGCAAGGCCCGCGACCGCGCCGCCCAGAACGCGTAAGGGCACACCCCCGCTGAAAAACCCGGAGGCTCACGTCCAGAAGACGTGAGCCTCTGTACATCTACGAGCCGTACACCATGGTGGGTTTCGGCCCGCCTCGATTTTGGACTGACGGAGCGGGGAGCGAAGCGGAGGAGCGGAGGAGGGAAAAATCGAGGCCCAGGGGGCCGAAACCCCGCCGGAGCGAAGCGATGGCCAAGAACATTAGAGTACGAGCCGTGATGTCGGGAGTTCGAATGCGTGCGGGGCGGCGCGTGGTCTTGGTGCTGATGCTGGCGCTCGGGGTACTCACCGCGTGCACCGCCAATCCGCCGCCGCCGATCGAGAGCACCGACAGTCCGAAGACGACTCCGGCGACGCCGACGAAGTCCACGGTGGTCGTGGCGGTGGACGATATCGGGATCGGATTCAATCCGCATCTGCGGTCGAATCAGTCGCCGGCGACGAATGCCGTTGCCTCGCTGGTGTTTCCGAGTCCGTTCCGTCCGGTGCCGTCACCGGCGGTGCCGGGGGGCACGGATTGGGTTCCGGATGCGTCGTTGATGGTGTCGGCGGATGTGACGCCGTCCGATCCGTCGCAGCCGGATCTGTTCACGCTGACCTACAAGATTCAGAATCAGGCGTCGTGGTCGGACGGGGCGCCGATCGCGGCCGAGGATTTCCGGTATCTGTGGCAGCAGATGATCAGCCAGCCCGGCGTGGTGGATCCGGCGGGCTACCGGTTGATCAACGATGTGAAGTCCTCGGAGGGCGGCAAGACGGTCACGGTGACGATGACTCAGCCGTATCCGGCTTGGCGGCAACTGTTTTCGGATCTGCTGCCGTCGCATCTGCTGAAGGACGCGCCCGGTGGATTTCAACGGGCGCTCGCCGTGGAGCGTGGCCTGATCGATCAGAATCCGATTTCCGGCGGGCAGTTCCGGGTGAAGCAGGCCGACGCGGGCCGCGAGGAGATCCTGCTCGAACGCAACGACCGCTACTGGGGTACTCCGGCGGTGCCGGATCAGATTCTGTTGCGTCGCGGTGGCACTCCGGCGCAGCTGGCCGAATCGCTGCGCGCGGGTGACGCGCAGATGGCGCTGGTGCACGGCGGTGTCGCGACGCAGGCGCAGCTGGCGGCGATTCCGCAGGTGCGGACCGCGATCATGCCGCAGGCGCGGGAAATGCAGATGGTGCTGAACGGGCGGACCGGGGATCTGTCCGATCCGCGCGTGCGCCACGCGGTACTGGGTCTGCTCGATCCGGCGCTGCTGGCCTCGGTGGGCGCGGAGACGGGTGCGTGGGTGGATCCGGTGCGGGCGCAGATCCTGGCGCCCTCGGATCCGGGGTACGCGCCGACGGCTCCGCCGCGGCCGTCTCCGGAGCAGGCGTTCGGGCTGCTGGCCGAAGCCGGATTCGGCCGTGCGCCCGAGACTCCCGCGTCGGGTAATCCGACGACGTCGCCGGCGCCGCAGCCGCGCCCGGTCGCCAAGAACGGCCGGACCCTGACGATCCGGATCGGCGCGGTGGACAAGGACCCGTCCACACTGGCGGTCGCGAATACCGCCGCCGACCAGCTGCGCAGCGCCGGAATCGATGCGTCGGTGCGCAGCCTGCCCGCCGACGAGCTCTACGGCAAGGATCTGGCGGACGGGACCGTCGACGCGGTGGTCGGCTGGGAGCGGGCCGGGGAGGATCCGGCGACGATCCTGTCCTCGCGCTACGGCTGCCCGCCGGTGGCCGCGCCCGGTCAGGAGGACACGTCGAAGATCGATGCCATTCGCAAGGCGCCGAGCAATGTGTCGGGGATCTGCGATCCGTCGCTGCAACCGCAGATCGATGCCGCGCTGCGCGGGGTGGACGTACCCAAGGCGATCGGTGACGCGGAGCCGAGGCTGTGGGATCTGGCCACGGTGTTGCCGATCGTGCAGGACACCGGTGTCGCCGCGGCGAGTTCGCGGATGGACGGGGTCTCGCTGAGCGGTTCGATCCAGGTCGGGATCTTCGGCGGTGCGAGTACCTGGCGGCGGCTGTCGTGACCGGAACCGGCGGTCTGGTTCTGGTGCACGCCCACCCCGACGACGAATCGATCACCACCGGCGGCACCATCGCGCACTACCGGGCACGCGGGGTTCCGGTGACCGTGGTGACCTGCACGCTCGGCGAGGAGGGCGAGGTCATCGGGGAGCAGTGGCAACAGCTGACCAGCGCTCACGCCGATCAGCTGGGCGGGTTCCGCATCCATGAGCTGACCGCCGCGCTGGCCGCGCTCGGAGTCGACGCGCCGCATTTTCTGGGCGGGGCGGGCCGCTGGCGCGATTCCGGGATGAGCGGGACGACCGCGGATCCCAAGCCCATGGTGCCGACGCATCCGCGTGCCTTCGTCGATTCCGGGCCCGCCGCGGTGGCGGAGTTGTGCGAGGTGCTGCTGCGGCTGCGCCCGCGTGTAGTGGTCGGCTACGACCCGCGCGGCGGTTACGGCCATCCGGACCATATGCGCGCCCATCGTGTCACCATGGACGCGGTGGCCGCGGCGGCCGAAAAGGGTTGGGACACACCGAAGGTGTACTGGACGGTGACCGACGCCGACGTACTGCGCCGGCATACCGAGGCCTTGGCCCGCCGCACGGTCGACCGTCTGCCGGGGGCGCTGCCGAGCGGTTGGCGGCTGCCGGCGGTCGGCGAGCTGGCGTGTGTGGCGAGTGAGACGGTGACCACCACGATCGATGTCTCGGACGTGCTGGCGGCCAAACGCGCCGCCCTGCGCGCCCATGCCACCCAGGTCACCGTCGCGCCCTCGGGCCGCGAATTCGCGCTGTCGAACAACATCGCCCAGCCGGTGCTGCCGGAGGAGCATTACGTGCTGGTGCGTGGGCGTATCGGGCCGGTGGGCCCGGACGGACACGAGGACGATCTGTTCGCCGGACTCGATTGACCGCGGCAGCCGGCACTCGGGCTGGTCGAATCGTGGGTGGGTCGGCTTAGACTGCTGGGCATGTACAACTGGAGCCTGCAGGACGCCATCGTCGCGTTCGTCGAGAGCCAGAAGCCGAACTGGCAGGCGCAGCACGATCTGTACCTGTCGGTGCTCTACGGATTCGTCGATATGCAGAGTCATCTGTTGACCCTGCTCGGCTTCCCGCCGGTCCCGTGACGGCCGCGACGACCAGCCGGACCGCCTATGTGCCCGGCGGGTCGAGGTATGCCCGGCCGGTGCTCGGCGGCGTGCTGGCGGCGGTCCTGGTGTTCGACGGGCTGCTCTCGGTGGTGCTCGAGGTGCTCTACCTGCCGCTCTACATCGGCGCCACGCCCTTCCCGATCGCGGCCTTGGTCGCCGCGGTGGTGAACGTGCTGCTGGTGCGGGGAATGGGTGTGGTCGTGTCGCGCCCGGCCGCGATGGGCCTGCCGGTGATCGCGTGGCTGTTCGGATTCCTGATCTGCTCCACCACCGGGCCCGGCGGCGATGTGCTGCTGACCGACTCCTGGACCTCGCCGCTGCTGCTGGCCTGCGGCATCGTGCCGGTGGGGCTCTATCTGTTCCGGCGGGCGTTCCTGCGCCCGAAAGTCACCCCCGCCACACTCTGAACCGGTGCCGGTCCTCCGGAAGGTCTTGCCGGAAAGAGATATCGGCGAACGGCTGTAGCCGGCCGGAGGGTCGGTTAGTCTCTCAGGCGTTATCTGTGGTTCTGCCGCCCGGCGGGCGGTGTGGTTAGGAAGTGGGGGCCGGTTGCTCAGCTGGCCGGTTGGCTCGGGTGCGCCGAGATCCGAATGCGCGCGGACGTCGCCCGACAACAGGAAGATCACCCGTGGTTGAGTGGTCGAAGCTTCCTGGATTGCCTGTGAACACCAAGGATTCGCGCTGGCTCGGCCTGATGAGCCGGGGTGTGCGCGGGCGGGTCAGCGTGCGCGTGCGCCTGCTCGCCATCGTGCTGATCTCCAGCATCACGCTGCTCGCCATCGGTGTGGGCGCGGCGTCGTATCTGGTGCGGTCGGGCCGCGATGCCCGGCAGTGGGCCGAATTGGCCAGCAGTACCGCCGCTCCCGCGGTCGCCATCATGGAGACCTTCGGTGAGGAGCGCCGGCTCTCGATGCTGCAACTGGCGGGCGATCCCAGCGCCGCAGCACAATTGACGGCCGCGCGACAGCGCTCGGATGCGGCGCTGGCCGCCCTCACCGCCAAGGGCGACGAGGCGCAGAAGATGAATCCGGACAACTCCGGAGCCGATATCGCCGCCTACGGTCAGCTGCTCGCGCAGTTGCCGCTGGTTCGGCGCGGAATCGATTCCGGCCAGGCGCCGGCCGATCAGGCCTTCGGACTGTTCAGCCGTTTCACCGCGGCGATCATCGATGCCTCGATGCTGGCTGCCCGGGTCGCGCCGGATGCCGGCATCGCCGTCCAGCTCGGCTATGCCGTCGAGGTGATGCGCGCCGCGGAGGCGTTGTCCGAAGCCACGGCACTCGGTGAATTATTCCTGGTGACAGGCACTTCGACGCCCGCGCAGTGGACCCAGTACACCAACTTCCTCGGTGAATTCCGCGGCCAGATCGCCTATGCGCGGTCGGTGCTGAAGGGGGAACGCGCGGATCAGCTCCAGGCGATCGTGAACAGCCCGGCGTGGGCGCAGGTCAACGAGATGGCCGACGCGGTCGCCGCGCGCGGTCCGATGGCGGCCACCGACGATTCCGACCCGAGCACGCGGACCGGCGATACCACGCGGTCGCGCACGAGCCGGCAACCCGCGAAACCGCTGCCGATGACCTTGCAGGACTGGCAGGACAGTTCGGCACAACTCGGCTCCGGACTGCTGACGCTGTGGCAGGACAAGAGCCGGGACGCGCACGCCGAGGCGCGGGATCAGGGTGATCGCACCGCCATCGGATCGCTGGCCGGCGGTGGTGCGGTGTTGCTGGTGTCGATTCTGGCCTTCCTCGCCTCGCTGGTGCTGGCGAACCGGTTCATCGGCCGGATGCGCCGATTGCGCCGCGACACACTGGAATTGGCCGACGAGCGGCTGCCCGACATCATGCGCCGGGTTTCGGCCGGTGAGACGGTGGATGCCCCGATGGAGGTGTCGCGGCTGGACTTCGGGTCCGACGAACTCGGCCAGGTCGCGCAGGCGTTCAACCGAGCACAGGTGGCGGCGGTGTCGGCCGCGGTCGCGGAATCGAATACCCGCGCCGGTATCAATACGATCTTCCTGGATATCGCCCATCGCAGCCAGGCGCTGGTGCATCGCCAGCTGGCTCTGCTGGACCAGGCCGAGCGGCGCGAGGAGAACGCCGACCAGCTCGAATTGCTGTTCCAGCTCGACCATTTGGCGACCCGCGCCCGCCGCAACGCCGAGAACCTGATCATTCTCGGCGGCAAACAGCCGGGCCGGCGCTGGCGCAATCCGGTTCCGCTGATCGAGGTGATTCGCGGTGCCGTCGCGGAAAGTCTGGACTACACCAGAATTCGCATCGGCCGTATTCCGCGCACCCGGGTGATCGGCACCGCGGTCGCCGACCTGATCCACCTGCTGGCCGAGCTGATGGACAACGCCACCTCGTATTCGCCGCCGCAGGCACGGGTGGAGGTGCACGCCGCCGTGGTGGGACGCGGTGTCGCGGTGGAGATCGTCGACCAGGGCCTGGGTATGACCGCCGACGAACTCGATCGTCGCAACGAAATGCTGTCGCACCCGCCGGAATTCAGTGTGGCGGCACTGTCCACCGACACTCGGCTCGGCCTGTTCGTGGTCGCGAAACTGGCCAACCGGCACGGTATTTCGGTGAAGCTGCGCGAATCGGTCTACGGCGGCGTGCGTGCGGTGGTGCTGATCGGCACGCCGGTGCTGGAAGCCGGTGAGGTGAACGGTACGGACTTCGAGGATCCGGGTCCCGCCACCGGGGAGTTCGCCGTGCTGGGGCCGGTGACCAACGCGTCCGCCGCTCGTGCGGAAGTGATTGTCGCCGAGGATGTTCCGCCGGCGACCGGCGTCGCGCCGCCGCAGGCCGCGGATCCGGACCTGAGCACACGACGCTCGGCCTGGTTCACCTCGGCCTCGGAGCGTATCGATTCCGCACCCGCGACCGGAGTGTTCGGCGCGCCGGTGACCAGCCCGGGCGTGGTTCGCGCCGGGGAGGGCCGTCCGCCGCTGCCGCGCCGGGTGCGCTCGGCCGATCACGACGAGACGCCCGCGTCCGGCACGAATACCGTTCGGCAACGCACCGCCGACCAAGCTCGCAACCTGATCAGCGCCGTCGAGCAGGGCACCCGGCAGGGCCGCCGACCCGCTGCCGAAACCGGCTCCACGGCATCCCATTTCGACACAGACGAGGGTGAAGATGGCTAATCCCAACCGAAGTGACGTCGGCTGGCTGCTCGACGATCTGGTGAAGGGTCTCACCGGTGTCCGCTACGCGGTATTGCTGTCCACCGACGGACTGCTGCTGGGCAACTCCTCGGAGCTGGAGAACTCCGATGCCGAGCGGTTCTGCGCCATGGCTTCCGCGCTGCACAGCCTGGCCCGCAGCGCCGGACATCATTTCGACGCCGGCGGTGTCTGCCAGACCATGGTGGAACTGGACCGGGCGGTGCTGTTCATCACCGCCGCGGGTGACAACGCGTGTCTGGGCCTGCTGGCCGCGGACAACGCCGATCTGGGCATGGTCGCGTACGCGATGAACCAGACCGTGCAGCGGGTGGGTTCACATCTCGCCGTCGACCGACGATGAGCCACCGTGAACGACGGTGACGCCTGGTTCGACGACGAGGCCGGACCACTGGTCCGGTTGTACGCGGTCACACAGGGACGTGGCCGCAGCAACCGGCCGGAACTGGATATGCTGACGCTGGTCGTCGATATCGGCCGGGGCGCGGCGCTGCGCCGCCACGAACCCGAATACGCCGCCATCGTGGAGTTGTGCCGCACACCGCAGTCGGTCGCGGAAGTCGCCGCGCGGCTGGAACTTCCGCTGACCATGACGAAGGTGCTCGTCTGCGATCTCATCGACGACGGCCGCCTCGAATACCGCCAGCCCCGTCAGGACGAGGCCTCCGACGTCGGCCTGCTGCAGGCGCTGCTGGACGGCATCCGAGGGCTCTGATCGAGCTCAGCGCAGCCGCGCCGCAAGGCGTTTCGCGTTCATGTAGGCGATCGCCTCGATCGAGACCATCGGATTCACGCCCGAGGCGGTGGGGAAGCAGGACGCGTCGGCGACGACGATGTTGTTCACATCCCAGGTGGCGCCGTCGGGGTCGACCGCCGACATGTCCGGTGCACCGCCCATCCGCGCCGAACCCATGATGTGCAGCGCGCCCATCGCGCACTGTCCGGGCTCGTAACCGGCGGCGGCGCAGGCGGCTACGAATTCGGCGTGTGATCCGGTGCGGCCGGGCTCGTAGGCCGGGCCGGCCTGCTGTCCGGAATAGATGCGGCGTGCCCCGGCGGCCTCGAGAATCTGTGCGGCGCCGGTGATTCCGGTGTGCAGATGGCCGCGATCGTGCTCGGAGAGCCGGTAGGAGACCACCGGTTCCCCGTTCTTGTCGATGCCGACACTGCCGTGGTCGCGGTCGCGGGTGATCACTCCCAGCGCCACCGACTTGTTCAACTCGAGCAGGTTCGCCCGATAGGCCGCCGCGCCACGCCAATTCATGAAGCCGACGCCCATACCGGGATGGATGGGACCGGTCTCGTAGATGACGCCGTAGCCGTGGCCGTCCAGATCGCGGTGCTGACGGCTGATCCGCGCCTGCATACCGCCCTCCCACGGCCGGATCGGCTCGTCGAAGACACCGAAGACCGCCGCCGCGGGATGCAGACGCAGATAGTTGCCGATGTTCTTGTTGCGCAGGCCCGATCGCTTCAGCAGCGCCGGGGTCTGCACCGCGCCCGCGGCCACGACCACCGCGCGGGCCCGCACCTCGATCTCGGCGCCGTTCGAGGCGACGGCCGAAACACCCTCGGCGCGACCGTTGTTCACGTGGATGCGCCGGACGTTCGCATCGACCACGAACCGCGCACCGTGTGCCGCGGCATCGGCGAGCCAGGTCTTGGTGACCGACTGTTTGGCGCCGACGCGGCAGCCGTAGGGGCAGCGGCCGCATTCGACGCCGGCATCGCAGGCGTCGCCGACGTTGCGGGGCAGGGTGTCGATATGCCAGCCCAGGGCGGTGGCGCCGCGTTCCAGCACGCTGTCGCGCGCCGAGAGCGGGGAGTGGCGATCGTTGACGCCGAGGCGCCCGGTCACCGCGTCCAGGGCGGTGGTGTATTCGTCCTGTGCGAACTGGGTCGCACCGAGTCCGGCCCATTCGGCGCGCACCTCGTCCGGGGTGCGCAGCGATGTGCTCCAGTTGACGACCGTGCCGCCGCCCAGGCAGGTGCCCGCGACCAGGGTGATCTGGCCTTCGCTGGTGGCGGGTGGGCCGGGGGCGTACAGATTGAGCAGGGCGTCGAGTTCGCCGGTGCCGAAATCCCGGTCGTCGTAATAGTTTCCGCGTTCGACCACGATCACGTCGAGACCCGCTTCGGCCAGTACGGCGGCGGCGGTACCACCGCCCGCCCCGGACCCGACGATGACGACATCGCAGGTCAACGTGGTCGGTTCGGCCGGACGCAGCACGGACAAGGCCGGGGCAGGAGCCGAGGCGAGGGTGCCGGGCGGGCCCGGATAGTCGATCGCCTTCCACAGCGGGTGGCTGCCGGTAGGGCCGGGTGTGACGTTGTAGGACAGCAGAGCGGCCTGCTTCAGCGCCTGAAACAGAGTGCGCTTCACCGCGATCCGGGAATCGCCGAGGCGCAGGAGCGTGCGCTCGCGCTCGTCGGCGGTCAGCGACGAGAAGCGCCGGCCCCGGTTGCCGAGCAGTAATCCGGCCAATCGGGAATCCCACAGATCGAGCAGGGTGGCGAGCCGTTTGCTCTCGGCGGGGCGAGGATTGCGGCTCAGGATGTCGAAGACCGTCGCCACGGAGCCGAGTTCTGTCGCCGACGGCAGACTCAGCCCGTCGCCCGGAGTGAACGTATCGCAGATCAGGCCCAGGGCCGCGCGCTGCTTGGCTGTCGGATCCATAAAAGCTCACCTTTCACAACACTCGGGTGAGTTGTATCACGATGCGCGAATCCGTTCTTACTTATCTGCCACATACATGCAGATGTGGCCCATTTTTCCGGTGCGACGCCGAGTTCTAGCAGGAGAACTGCCGGTTACATGCAGTTCGGTGATCGGCGCTGCGGCGCAGCGTCGGCGTCAGGTTGCACGCGGTTTCGCGGCGGCGTCGTCCGATGTGGAGTCCGGTGCCGGAACGGGCGTCGTCCCGTGTTCCGCACGTACGCCGAGCTGCCCGGGCGTCACCTCGTCGATCAGCGCCCACGCCCGTTCGATGGGCAGATCCACGATGCTGTACTTCTTCTTCCCGGCCGCGCTGGCCGCGATCACGGTGGCCAGTCCCGCCCGCCGCTGGAAGAAGGTCTGCCGCACGGTCCACCCGATCACACCCGGCGCCTCCAGGCAGTCACGGTCGCGATCCAGCGATCCGCGCCGTGTGATCAGCCAGACCGGACGCGCGCCGTCCGATGGGATCACCGCATGCCCCAGTCCGCGATATCGATCGTGCGCCAGGGCCGCCGCTCCGAGCGCGACGATCACGGGAACGACCCATGCCCACGGTGGAACATCCGATCCGGCAAGGAGTATCGCGGCCAGAGTGGCGAGAAGAATCCACACCGGAATGAAGGCGCGCGTGTAGCGCCGCCGTCGCGCGCGGGGGCCGTGCTGTTCGAGTGCTACCAAGGCGGGAGCGGCCGCGGTTACGGGGTCGTCCCAGAGTCGTTGCGGCGCAGTGTGATTGCTCGCGGAAGCAGTGGTTCCGTGACGAGAACGGCTGGTGAGAAGCTGGGCCAGGGTGCGGTCGACGGCGGCGCGCGGGGCCTGGGGGAGCAGCTTCTGGCGCGGGCTCGTGCCGGTCATGATCGCTTCGAGCTCGGCGCCGCCGGCCAGCCGGAGGAGGAGAGGCTCCTTGACGGTCGCACCGCGCAGCCGCGAGAGATCGAGCGTGGTTTGGCGGGTGGTGAACAGGCCGCCGCGGATATGCAGCGTGGTGCCGCCGTCGAGCACGCGCAGACCGAAATACGTGGTGAGATATCGGATGCACGCGGCAATGGCCGCGATCACCAGCAGCACGACTACCGCGCCCGTCACGGCGAGGGCGATGAACACCGCACTGTGTTCGGTGAGGTCCCGCACGGCTTGCGAATGCACCAGCACATCGGCGACGCCGACCTTCGCGGCCAGGCCGATCACCGGCCCGACAATGGCGAGGCCGGTCAGCGACAACGGCGCGTATCGAACCCAGCGCGGCCGCCAATGCCCGATCTCGATCGCGTCGTCCGCCGGCGCGTCGGTGTCGCCGCCGTTCAAGGCTCGCTGCAGTGCGGCCCTCCCGGCAGTGATGCCGTTGTGAACCGAATTGCCCTGATGTGCGGTTCTCTTCGAACTGTCCCGGGTTGTCGTGACGGCCGCCGACCCGCTGTCGGCCGTGCGACCGAAAAGCCCGGGGTCAACGCCGATAACATTGGCTGCCGCGGCGGTATCGGGCTGCGTATCCTCCGCCGGCCGCAACAGCAATGCCCGCAGCTCGGGAACCTGCCGCGCATCCACCCCGTCGAGGTGAAACCGCTTCTCCCGATCGGCATGCTGTCCGGTCCCGATGGCCAGCACCACCAACCCGAGCATTCGATGCATCAGGTCCGCGTGCACGTCCACCGACCGAATGCGCGACCGCGGCACCGTCAAGGTCCGCCGCTGCAGCAGGCCCCGGCGCAGCTGCACGGTGTCGGCGCCGATGCGGTAGCTGGTGGTGAACCATCGCGTCAACGCGAACGCCACGATCACCGTCGCCACGGCCACCGGACTCCACGCCGGCCCGCCACTCTGGGTTCCTACGATCACCGCGCCCAGCAGCACCGGAATGTATCTGAACAATTCCCGCACCGGATGCACGAGCAGCATCCGCATATCCAGCCGTCGCCAATCGTCGGCCGCCACCCCCTCCGGCGATTCGCTCACGTCGCATCCTCCCGATGAATCGCCGCGATATCGGTCAGCCGATCCACCGTCCGCTCGGCCACCTCCAGATCCAGCGCCGCGATCCGCACCGCGCCCGCCGACGACGCCGTGGTCACCGTGACCGTCGCCAACCCGAACAATCGCTCCAACGGCCCGCGATGCGTATCCACCGTCTGTACCCGCGTAATCGGCGCGACCCGGCTCTCCTGGTTGAACCACCCCGTCCGCGTATACACCGCGCTCTCGGTCACCTCCCACCGATGCACGCCGTACCGCCACATCGGCACGACCACCACGCTGAACCCCGCCGAAACCACCGTCGCCACCACCAGAGCCAGCGCCCACCCTCGATGTGAGCCGTCGAGTACCACCCACACCAGCCCGCCCACCAGCACGAACGCCCAGAAAATCGCCGGCCCCGCCGCCCACAACAGCGGAGCCCGCCGACTGGCCCGCCACGCCGGGGCCGCCAGGATCGTGCGCGCGGGCGAATCTTCCGGCGACCGGGTCATACCAGCCATCGTGACATGGAACCGGGCGCGGCCGGTGCAGCCGTTGGCCGGGCGGTGCGACCGGAATTTCCGCCGGTAGCGCTCCCACCAGCACAGTCGTGGGCGCGGTATTCCCGGAGGCAAACTGGTCGCCGGAAGCAGGAATAACCCGCGAAGGCTCCCGGGTTGTCTCACGTCACAGGGCACCGAAGGGAGAACACTCGGATGGTTGGCGCATGATCGACGGCGTGAACGAACAACCGCACACTGGGCTACCGACTCCTGGTGTACCGCCCGTTCCGCCGAGTTCTTCGGCCATGCGCAGAGCCTTGCGGCGTGCGCGCGACGGGGCGACGCTCAATCTCGACGAGGCCGTGGTGCTCCTGCACGCACGCGGTGCGGATCTCGAGGATCTGTCCGCGTCCGCGGCCCGGGTGCGGGACGCGGGACTGCGGGAGACGTATTCCGGGGACACCCCGCCCATCACCTATTCGCGCAAGGTGTTCATTCCGCTCACCCGCCTGTGTCGCGACAAATGTCATTACTGCACGTTCGTGACGGTGCCCGGCAAGCTGCGCGCCGAAGGTCACGGCATGTATCTGGAACCCGACGAGGTGCTCGAGATCGCCCGCAAGGGCGCCGAATTGGGTTGTAAGGAAGCACTTTTCACGCTGGGTGACCGGCCGGAGGACCGCTGGCCGGAGGCGCGGCAGTGGCTGGACGAGCGTGGCTACGATTCCACGCTCGACTATGTGCGCGCCATGTCGATCCGGGTGCTCGAGGAAACCGGTCTGCTGCCGCATCTGAACCCCGGTGTGATGAGCTGGGCGGAGATGTCGCGGCTCAAGCCGGTCGCCCCGTCGATGGGCATGATGCTGGAAACCACCTCCGAGCGCCTGTTCACCGAGCGCGGTCAGGCGCATTACGGCAGCCCGGACAAGGATCCGCAGGTCCGGCTGCGTGCCCTCACCGATGCGGGACGGCTGAGCATTCCGTTCACCACCGGCATCCTCGTCGGCATCGGTGAGACCTATGCCGAGCGCGTCGATTCCATTCTCGCGATCCGCAAGTCGCACAAGGCATTCGGGCATGTGCAGGAGGTGATCGTGCAGAACTTCCTGGCCAAGTCCGACACCGCCATGCGCGACACCCCGGACGCCGATCTGGCGGAGTTCCGCGCCACGATCGCGGTGACCCGGCTGCTGCTGGGGCCCAAGATGCGGATTCAGGCCCCGCCGAATCTGGTGTCGCTCGACGAGTGCCGGGCCCTGATCGACGCCGGTATCGACGACTGGGGCGGGGTATCGCCACTGACTCCGGATCACGTGAATCCGGAGCGGCCGTGGCCGAACCTCGAGGTGCTCGCCGAGGTAACCGCACAGGCCGGCTACACGCTGACCGAGCGGCTGACCGCGCATCCGAAATATGTGCTCGCCGGCAACCCCTGGATCGACCCGCGCGTGCTGGGACATGTTGCCGCACTGGCCGATCCGCGCACCGGGCTGGCTCGCGACGTGAATCCGTCCGGTCGTCCGTGGCAGGAACCCGACCAGTCCTGGGAGTCGCTGGGCCGGGTGGATCTCAACACCGCCATCGACACCGAGGGCCGCAACACCGAGTCCCGCAGCGATTCCGGGCTGGACAGCGACGGCCTCGGCGCCTTCGGTGACTGGGAAACCGTTCGGGAACAAGTACTTTCGCTCAGCGCGCCGGTGAAGCTCGATACCGACGTGCTGAGTGCGCTGCGCGCCGCGGAGAAGGATCCGGCCGGGCTCACCGACGACCAGTACCTGGCGCTGGCCACCGCCGACGGCGCGGAACTCGACGCCATCGCCGCCCTGGCCGATCAGCTGCGCCGCGACACCGTCGGCGACGATGTCACCTACGTGGTGAACCGGAACATCAACTTCACCAACATCTGCTACACCGGCTGCCGATTCTGTGCGTTCGCGCAGCGCAAGGGCGATGCCGACGCGTTCACCCTGTCCGCCGACGAGGTCGCCGAACGGGCCTGGGAAGCGTATGTGGAAGGCGCGACCGAGGTGTGTATGCAGGGCGGCATCGACCCCGACCTGCCGGTCACCGGGTACGCCGATCTGGTGCGGGCGGTCAAGAAGCGGGTGCCCTCGATGCATGTGCACGCCTTCAGCCCGATGGAGATCGTCAACGGCGCCTCGCGCGGCGGGCAGAGCGTGCACGATTGGCTCTCGGCGCTGAAAGACGCCGGGCTGGATACGATTCCGGGCACCGCCGCGGAAATCCTCGACGACGAGGTGCGCTGGGTGCTCACCAAGGGCAAGCTGCCCACCTCGGCATGGATCGACGTCATCACCACCGCGCACAAACTCGGCATTCGGTCGAGTTCGACGATGATGTACGGCCACGTCGACAATCCGAAGCACTGGGTCGGCCACCTGCGGGTGCTGCGCGGCATCCAGGACGAGACCGGTGGTTTCACCGAATTCGTGCTGCTGCCGTTCGTGCATCAGAGCGCGCCGCTGTATCTGGCGGGTGCGTCGCGGCCCGGGCCGACGATCCGGGACAACCGCGCCGCACACGCGCTCGCGCGCATCATGCTGCACGGGCGTATCGCCAATATCCAGACCAGCTGGGTGAAACTGGGCATCACCGGCACCCAGGTGATGCTCAACGGCGGCGCGAACGATCTGGGCGGTACGTTGATGGAGGAGACCATTTCCCGGATGGCCGGATCGGAGCATGGCTCGGCGAAGTCGGTGGCCGAACTGGTCGAGATCGGCGCCGGGATCGGCCGCCCGGTGCGGGAGCGCACCACCACCTACGGGATACCGCAACACCAGGTGTCGGCCCTGCCGCTGACGGTCGGCTGATCGCGGCGCGGCGCCGCTTCCGGATTCGACAAGTTAGGCAAGGCTGACCAGTTGTAATGTGAGTCCCCGGGATACTGTTGCGCGGGCGGAAGTGTCCCGCAGGCAAGGACAGACTAGGAGAACGGCAGTGCCGTACATCATCGCTGAACCGTGCGTTGACGTGAAGGACAAGGCGTGCATCGAGGAATGCCCCGTGGACTGCATCTACGAGGGCAATCGCATGCTGTACATCCAACCCGACGAGTGCGTGGACTGTGGTGCATGTGAGCCGGTGTGCCCGGTGGAAGCGATCTTCTACGAGGACGACACCCCGGACCAGTGGAGCGGGTACATCAACGCGAACGTCGACTTCTTCGACGACCTCGGCTCGCCCGGCGGCGCGACCAAGGTCGGCAAGACCGACTACGACGTGCCGTTCATCGCCGCGCTGCCGCCGATGGCGAACGAGTAGGTAGCGCTTCGGTGATCCGCGATCGTGTGCGGGTCAGCAGTCTGCTGCCCGATTTTCCCTGGGACACCATCGCCGGGGCCAAGGCTCGCGCCGCGGCGCATCCCGACGGCATCGTCGACCTGTCGGTGGGTACGCCGGTCGACCCGGTCGACCCGCTGATCCGCGCGGCGCTGGACTCGGCCGCCGACGTACCCGGGTATCCCGCCACCTACGGCACCCCCGAACTGCGGGAGGCCGCGGTGGCGGCGGTGGCGCGCCGCTTCGGCATGTCGGGTATCGGCTCCGATGCGGTGCTGCCGGTGATCGGCACCAAGGAACTGATCGCCGGATTGCCGCGACTGCTCGGTCTCGGCCCCGCGGATCTGGTGGTGATTCCCGAGGTGGCGTATCCGACCTACGAGGTGGGTGCGCTGCTGTCGGGTTCGCGAATTCTGCGCGCGGACGGTATGACCCGGCTCGGCCCGGAATCGCCGGCGCTGATCTATCTGAACTCGCCGTCGAACCCTACCGGCCGGGTGCTCGGCATCGACCATCTGCGCAAAGTGGTGTCCTTCGCGCGCGAACGCGGTGCTATCGTCGCCTCCGACGAGTGCTACCTGGGCCTGACCTGGGATGCCGAGGCGGTATCCATCCTCGATCCGCGCGTCAGCGACGGCGACCACACCGGCCTGCTGGCCATCCACTCGCTGTCGAAGACGTCGAATCTGGCCAGCTACCGGGCCGGTTTCGTGACCGGCGACATCGAGCTGATCCGGGAGTTGCTGGAGGTGCGCAAGCATTCCGGCATGATGGTCCCGTATCCGATCCAGGCCGCGATGACCGCCGCACTGGCCGACGATCGGCACGAGGCGCAGCAGCGCGAACGCTACCGCGCCCGCCGCGAGGTGCTGCGAAAGGCGTTGGTGGAGGCGGGTTTCCGCATCGACCATTCCGAGGCCGGCCTGTACCTGTGGTCCACGCGCGGCGAGAACTGCCGCACCACGCTGGACTGGCTCGCCGAACGCGGCATCCTCGCCGCACCCGGTGACTTCTATGGCCCCACCGGCACCGAGCACGTGCGCATCGCCCTGACCGCGACCGACGAACGCATCGCGGCCGCGGCGGTCCGGCTGTCCGCCTGACTGTTCGTCACCGAGCGGGCGCGTACCCCAGATGCAGGAGGGGGTACGGGCGTCCGTCGCCATCGGTCTCGGATCTGCCGGTGACGACGAATCCGTGGTGGCGGTAGAAGCCCAGCGCTTGCGGATTCTGCTCGTTCACGTCCACGGTGAGTGCGGGGTAGCGCGCGAGCGCCGCCCGCAACAGCGCCGAGCCGATCCCGCGACCGCGATGGCCGGCATCGATGAACAGCATTTCCAGTTGTCCGTCCGCGGTACCGGAGAATCCGGTAACCGTCCCCTCGGCGACGGCCACGGTCAACTCGACCGCGGGAAAGTAGTCGGCCGCGAGCCGGCTTTCGATGTCGGCCGCGTGCTCGGCGGCGAGAAAGTCGTGTGTGGCCTGGACCGCACTGCGCCAGACCGCCACGAGCCGCGGGTATTCTGCGGCGCCTACCGAAGGACGTAACTGGACGGCAGATATCTCGTTCACCCTCGGATGATACGAAACTCGGTGGTCGCGCCGCTTCGGCAACAGTTCGGCAGCACCGGCGACGCGACGCGCGTCGTACTCGCCGGTTTACCGCTGCATCGGCGCATGACCGGACTAGCCTGGCGTTATGGACGCTGTCACGGTTGTCCCGACTCCGGCGAACGAGCCGGTTCACTCGTATGCGCCGGGGAGCCGGGAACGAGAACTACTCATTGGCAAACTTGCCGAAATCTCCGGGCAAACGGTCGATGTGCCACTGGTGATCGGCGGTAAGCATCGGCCGGGGACCGGGCCCCGCTCCGAGATCGTGATGCCGCATCGGCACGCGCACGCGCTGGGCACCTACGCCGATGTGACTCAGGAGGAAGGCCGGGCGGCGATAGAGGCCGCGACGGCCGCGGCGCCGCAGTGGCGGGCGCTGCCGTTCACCGAGCGCGCCGCGGTGCTGCTGCGGGCGGCCGATCTGCTGGCCGGGCCGTGGCGGGAGACGGTGGCCGCGGCGACCATGCTGGGCCAGTCGAAATCGGCGTATCAGGCCGAAATCGACGCGCCCTGCGAGCTGGTCGACTTCTGGCGGTTCAACGTCGCCTTCGCGAGCCACATCCTCGCACAGCAGCCGGAATCGTCTGCGGGCGTGTGGAATCGGATGGACTACCGACCGCTCGAGGGTTTCGTCTACGCGATCACCCCGTTCAACTTCAGCGCGATCGCCGGGAATCTGCCGACCGCGCCGGCGCTGATGGGCAATACCGTGGTGTGGAAGCCCTCACCCACCCAGACACTGGCCGCCTATTACACGATGCTGGTGCTCGAGGAGGCGGGGCTGCCGCCGGGTGTGATCAATCTGGTCACCGGTGACGGCATCGAACTGTCGGAGGCCGCGCTGACCGATCCGCGCCTGGCCGGTATCCACTTCACCGGCTCGACCCGCACCTTCCGGCACCTGTGGCAGCGGGTGAGCTCGAATATCGGTCGCTACCACGGATATCCGCGGCTGGTGGGGGAAACGGGCGGGAAGGATTTCGTGCTCGCGCACCGCTCGGCCGATCCGGATGCCCTGCGTACCGCGCTGATTCGCGGCGCCTACGAATATCAGGGACAGAAATGTTCGGCCGCCTCCCGCGCCTATATTCCGCGCTCGCTGTGGCGGGAGATGGGCGACGATTTCCTCACCGAGGTCGACGAACTGAGCTACGGCGACGTGGCCGATCTGACGAATTTCGGTGGGGCCGTGATCGATCGGCGCGCCTACGACAAGAATGTCGCCGCGATCGAGCGGGCCCGCGCGGCAGGTCTGGGCATTCCGGCGGGCGGCAGCTACGACGACAGCGAAGGCTTCTTCGTCCAGCCCACCGTGCTCCTCGCCGACACCCCGCGCGACGAGGCGTTCACCACCGAATACTTCGGCCCGATCCTGGCGGTGTACGTCTACGACGACGATCACCCCGAGGCCTTCGATTCGATACTCGCGGAAGTGGATTCGGCGGCGCCCTATGCGCTCACCGGTGCGGTCTTCGCCCGCGATCGAGCCGCGATCGACCGGGCCGCCGGCACGCTGCGCTTCACCGCGGGCAATTTCTACATCAACGACAAGCCGACCGGCGCGGTGGTCGGTCAGCAGCCCTTCGGCGGTGCGCGCGCATCCGGCACCGACGACAAGGCCGGGTCGTATCTGAATCTGCTGCGCTGGGTCGCGCCCCGCACCCTGAAGGAAACCTTCGTGCCACCGACCGATTACCGGTATCCGCACATGGAGTCGGAATGAACGGCGAACCGGTGGCCACATCCGGCGGGGCGCGACGATGAACCCGCTGCGTCCCGCCATCCTCGCCGCCGCGGGTTCGGTGCGAATGAAGCGGGCGATCACCGGTTTTCCGGTCACCGCCGAGGTCGTGCATCGATTCGTGGCCGGTGAGACGCGCACCGACCTCGCTCCGATCGTCACCGCACTGCTGGACAGCGGCCGGATGGTGAGCGTCGACTTTCTCGGTGAGTACACGACCGAGCGGTCGATGGCCGACGACGCGGTCGCCGAGTATCTGGCATTGATCGACGACCTGGCCCGATGGAATCTCCTGGCTCGATGGAATCGATCATGGTCGGTGCAATCCGTTGCACCGGTGGAGGTTTCGGTGAAACTCTCCGCGCTGGGTCAGTCGCTGGGGCTCGACGGCCCCGAGATCGCCACCGCGAATCTGCACACGCTGTGCGAGCGGGCGCAGCAGGCGGGGGTGTGGATCACCGTCGACGCGGAGGATCACACCACCACCGAAACCACCGAGTCGACCGTGCACTTGGTGCGTGCCGACTATCCCTGGCTGGCGGTGGCCACCCAGACCTATCTGCGCCGTGCCGAGGATCGCTGCCGCATCGCCGCGGCCGAGGGCGCGCGAATCCGGTTGTGCAAGGGCGCGTATCGCGAACCGGAGTATGTCGCCTACCAGCGCACCGCCGATGTGGACGAGTCGTATCTGCGCTGCCTGGAACTGCTCATGGCCGGCTCGGGATATCCGATGGTCGCCACCCACGACCCGGTCATGATCGCCGCCGCGCACGACATGGCCGCTCGGAACGGGCGCGCGCCGGGCGATTTCGAGTTCCAGATGCTCTACGGCATTCGCTCGATCGAACAACAGCGCCTCGCCGAGGCCGGTCACGCCGTGCGGGTCTACGTGCCCTATGGCAACCAGTGGTACGGCTACCTGATGCGGCGGTTGGCCGAACGCCCGGCCAACCTCGGCTTCTTCCTCCGCGCCCTCGCCGAGCGCTGAATCAGACCAGCGGCCTGCCGAAGCGCCGGCGTAGCCGCATATCCGCGAGATAGAAGTTGAACGGGAAGACCCGGATCACCGTGGGCATCCGGGTCCACACCGCCGAGATCGAGCGCAGGATGAACCGGAACCGGCGTTCGTCGCGTGCGGTCCAGCGCATCCCCATCTCGTCGCGCAGGTGCTGCGGAAGCAGGGCGGTCACGGTGAATCGGTGAAAACGCCCGGCCAGCAACTGAATCAGGCGCGGTTGCATCTTCAGATCGATCAGATCGTTGAAGTAGCGACGCACCGGCTCGTCGATGGTCTTGGTCGCCAGGTTCTCCTCCCAGAACGCGTAGAACGCGTCCCGGTCGGCCGGCCACATCTCCGGACGCATCTGCAGACCGGTGCCGAGCCGGACGCTGTAGCGGTAGAAACGTTCGGCGAGTTCGGGATCCATCGGTCCGCGCATGCGCTGGTACAGATCGTCGACGCCCCAGTACAGGCAGGCCGCCACCCACAGCTGCAACTTGGGGTCGAACGCGTTGTACTTGACCGGGCTGTTCGGCCCGGAATGCACCGGGCGGTGCGAGGCGTTGACCGCCTCCCGGTAGCTCTGCACGTCCTCGTCGTTGCCCAGCCACGCCACGGCCAGATAGGTCAGCGTGGTGCGCAGGCGCTTGAGCGGGTGCAGCGTCACCTTGCCGCTGTCGACCGTGCTCTCCAGCACGCCGTAGCCGACCGGCGGGTGGCTGAGCTGCATGATCACGTTCGCGGCGCCGCCGAGGAAGGCGGCCACGCCGTCGATGTGTTCGCGCACCGTCTCCGGGGTGAGTTCGTCGCCCGGAATCTCGGGCTCGTAGTCGGTCGCGCGCAGGGGGGCGGTCATCGTCGACTCGTCTCCTGTTCCTCCCCGCCGGATCGGCGAGAGAATATGAGAAGCTTTCGTATAAACCTTCTCATCGGTGTGGCATCATGTCAATCAGGGCCGCTGACCATATGGGATGATGAGAGCGTCACCGTGTCCGCGACCCGGGCGAAGGAGAGGAACGACCATGACCGGATCGACCAAACTGTCGACTCGGCTCCTGCCGCTGGTGCGCGGCGCGGGTCCGGAGGACCGCAATCAGACCACGGTACTCGACGCGGCGCTGCTGGCCTTCCTGGATTTCGGCATCAAACGCACCAGCATGGTCGAGGTCGCGCGGCGCGGGCGGCTGTCGCTGGCGACGCTGTATCGGCGCTTCGCCGGTAAATCCGATCTGATTCAGGCCGTCGGGCTGTGGCAGGCGCGCCAGTTCGTGGAACAGGTCGACGCCGCGGTGCAGCGTCAGATCGATCGCGACGCCAGCGCCGAGGATCAGATCGTCGAACTGTTCGTCGCCTTCCTGGACGGGTTGCGTGGCAACAAACTGCTGGACCGGCTGCTGACCACCGAACCGGAGGTCGTACTGCCCTATCTCACCGTGCAGGGCGCGCCGGTGATCGAGTTGGGGCGCGACTACGTCGCCGAATTCATCACCCGCCTGCAGACGGAAGGCAAACTGCCGCAGTACGATCCGATGCCGCTGGCCGAACTGGTCGCCCGCAACGCGCTCTCACTCGCGCTGACTCCGCAGACGCTGATCCCGGTGGACGACGAGGCCGCCTGCCGGCAGTTCGCCCGCGACCACGTGGTCCCCGGTTTCCGGATTCCCTGACGTCGCCGATCCCGTAGAAGGCCGTCACGGCAACAGCCACAGGCGCTCGCACGGAAGCCGACCGCAGCGCCCGTCGGGTGGTGCGAATTCGACGTTGCCGCAGCGCCCGTATCTGCGCCAGTGATCGGCGAACCGGCGGGCGGCCGATTCGCAGGCCACGAAAGTGAGCGGGTGTGGACTGTTTGCGGTGAGGTGGATCGACACCATGAGGTCCGGCTCGTCGGGCCGTGGTGATATCGGTTCTGCCGCAAGGGCTTCGGGATGATTTGTCGGTGAAAGCTGTTGTGCGAGTGCTAGACTGAGGTATCGGGTGCCGAGTATCTCGGTGCTATAGCATTCGCTCGACGCATTGATCTGCCGTTCCATCGCTGTCTTCGTGACCTCTCAGATCTCCGCGGCGGTGCCACGCCGCGTACCGGTTCATAGGGCCGGACCGCACCCAGGGGGCTGCCGGGTGAGCGCGCACAGGAGATCACGATCGAGCTGTGGGGCCCGGCGGAGATGAATTCCCCGGGGGTACTTGGGCGTATCGCCTGCACGATTCCCAAGAACCCGGGACGAGTCCGGTCCGGACCGAAGCTCCTCGAACCCGAGAAGGAGATAGTCGACATGTCAGAATCCGGCAGTACGGTACCCAGGCGGCAACTCGGCCGATACCTTCGCGACCTGCGATCACAGACCGGGATGACGCTGCACGAGGTTGCGCAGAAGGCCGAGATCAGCGCGAGCACGGTCCAGCGCTACGAACACGGCCGCTTCCCGGCCAAACTCCGGACTGCGGACATTCGCGAAATCTGCGCAGTCCTCGGCGCGGACGAGACCATGACGGCAGCGCTGGAAGGCCTTGCGCAGCAAGCGAATGCGCAGAATTGGTGGCACGAGTACGACGACGTGATCCCGCAGGACTTCGATGTGTACATGGGGCTCGAGGCGGCGGCGGAGCGGTTGGTGGTCTACTCGCCGGATGCGGTGATGGGTTTGCTTCAGACTCCGGATTACGCAGCGGTGTTGACGCGTGAGGTCTTTCCCGACGCCACGCCGGAGGAGGTCGCGCAGCGGGTGCACATGCGAATGCGCAGGCAGTCGCTCATCACCCGGCGCCGTGGCCCCGCGGAACTTCGGATTGTGCTGGGGGAAGCGGCTCTTCGTCGCGCCGTTGGCGGACGACGCGTGTTTGCGGCCCAGATGAAGCGGTTGGCCGACGTCAGCACGATGCCGAATGTTTCGCTGCGAATACTGCCGTTCTCGGTGGGCATTCCACTCGGTCAGATATACAGCCAGTTCATCATTCTCGAGTTCGGCAACGACGGCAAGGGCAATCTGCTCGAGCCGCCGATCGTCTATCTCGAACATCCAACGGGCGACTTGTATCTCGAGAAACCGGCCGACGTGCGTCACTACACTGAGGCGTATCAGGGCATCCAGCGGGCCACCCTGGATGAGCAGGCGAGCAGGGACCTGCTTCGCCGGACAGCAAGGGAGTTCGCAACGTGAGTGGTAAGTACGACGTCGACCTGTCGGATGCCCAGTGGTTCACCAGCAGTCGCACTTCGGGTGGAAAGGAGTGCGTGGAGGTAGCGTTCCTGGATGGTGGCCTTGTAGGCGTGCGGGACAGCAAGGACCGCACCAGGCCGGCGCTCGTCTTCACCCCCGGTGAGTGGCGGGCGTTCATCGTCGGCGCGAAGGACGGCGAGTTCGACCAGGCATAGCGATCACAGGTCGCCGACTGCAGGGGCTCGGGAGTCGTGGCCACATCTCGAAATTCTTGCCACAGGTTGGCTGGTTGGCCACGATTCTCGAGGCGCCGCGCTCTCAGCGCGGTGTCCGTGATCAGAGTTCCGTTGATCGACGGATCGGGAAGGTCGTCGGCCACACCTCGGGGATCGAGGTATTCCGTGTGGCCTCATACCAGCCGCAGTCCCAAACGCCGTCGGACCCTCATGTCGAGCATGTAGGCGTTGACCGGAAACATCTTGAGCTGCTTGGGAACTCGGTCTTCCACCGCACCGACCGCGTGTAGCAGCCGCGCTAGGCGGCGGTCGTCGGATTCGGTCCACGGCATCTCCATCTGCGCGCGGAGGTTCGGCGGCAGCAACCCGGCGACCACCCAGCGGTGGAATCGTCCGAACGCCAGGCGAATCGGCGGCGGGAACATCTTCAGGTCCACCAGGTCGTCGAAGTACGCGCGGATCGTCGGATCGATGTGGACCTCGGCGAGTTGCCGGTTCCAGTAGGCGTCGAAGGCGGCGCGGTCGGCCGGCCACATCGCCTGCGGCATCTGCAGGGTGGTCCCGAACCGGGCGGCGTGGCGGTAGAAGGCCTCGGCATCGTCCTCGGGCATCGGGCCGTGCATGCGCTCGTAGAGGTCGCGTGAACCCCAGTACAGGCAGGCCGCCACCCACAGCTGCAGCTTCGGATCGAAGGCGTTGTACTTGACCGGGCTCTGCGCGGTGGAGCGAACCTGGCGATGCTGCCAGTTCACCGCCGCGCGATAGGCGGCGCGCTCGTCGTCGCTGCCCAGCATGGCCACGGCGAGGTAGGTCAGCGTGGTGCGGGTGCGTTTGACCGGATGGAGCATCACCTTGCCGCTGTCGACGGTGCTCTCCACCACGCCGTAGCCGACGGGTGGGAGCGAGAGCTGCATGATGACATTGGCCGCGGCGCCGAAGAAGGCGGCCGAGCCGTCCAGGTGGGCGGCGACATCGTATTCGGCGACCGGTTGCCCGGGCGACGTGCGAATGGACGTGGTCATCGTCGACCCCCATCTCCGCGTGAGAAGGCTGCACCTCGACAGTCTCACCACCTCACTGCGCTGTCAACGGCCGCACGACGACGAGACGAATTCGCAATCGGCCCGTCGACAGGGAGGAGTGCCGGTGGCGCCGGATTGATAGGTTGGCGCGATGTCCTACGGTTCGCTGCCGCTGTTGCCCTCGCTGAATCCGGCCGCCGTGGCCGCCGGATACGACATTCCCGACGCGGTCACCATCGACGGTGAGACGCTCTCGCGCAGCGATCTGGTCGGCGCCGCGACCTCGGTGGCCGAACGGATCGCCGGGGCCGGGCGCGTCGCGATTCTCGCCCGCCCGACCGCCACCACCGTGCTGGGCATCCTCGGCTGCCTGATCGCCGGTGTCGCCGCCGTGCCGGTGCCGCCGGACGCCGGATCGGCCGAACTGGACCACATCCTCGCCGATTCCGGGGCGCGGGCCTGGCTCGGTGCGGCGCCGGAAAATCCCACGCTGCCGGTGATCCCGGTGCGCAAACACGCCCGTTCGTGGCACAGCCATCCCGAACCTGCCGCGAACACAACGGCTTTCATCCTCTACACCTCGGGGACCACGGGGGCGCCCAAGGGGGTCGTGCTCAGTCGCGGCGCCATCGCGTCCGGTCTCGACGCCCTGTTCGAGGCGTGGTCGTGGACCTCGAAAGATGTTCTGGTACACGGGCTTCCGCTGTTCCATGTGCACGGTTTGATCCTCGGTGTGCTGGGGCCGCTGCGGATCGGCAGCCCGCTCGTGCACACCGGTAAACCGACTCCGGCCGCCTATGCCGCGGCAGGTGGCACCATGTACTTCGGCGTGCCGACGGTCTGGTCGCGTATCGCCGAAGATTCCGATGCCGCAAAGGAATTGGCGAACGCCCGGCTCCTGGTCTCCGGTAGTGCGCCGCTGCCGGTTCCGGTCTTCGAACGGCTGCGCGAGCTGACCGGGCAGGCGCCGGTGGAACGCTACGGTATGAGCGAAACCATGATCACCCTGTCCACCCGGGCCGACGGCGAACGCCGGCCGGGCTGGGTCGGCCTGCCGGTGGCGGGCGTGCAGACCCGGTTGCGCGACGAGGCGGGGGCGCCGGTTCCGCACGACGGCGAGAGTATCGGCGGACTGCAGGTGCGCGGGCCCATGCTGTTCGACGGCTATCTCGGCCGGCCGGAGGCCACCGCCGAGAGCTGGACCGAGGACGGCTGGTTCGTCACCGGCGATGTGGCCGCGATCGACGCCGAGGGATTCCATCGCATCGTCGGGCGCGAATCGGTGGATCTGATCAAATCCGGTGGGTATCGCGTCGGGGCCGGGGAGGTCGAAACCTGCCTGCTCGGGCACCCGAGTGTGGCCGAGGTCGCCGTGGTCGGGATCGAGGATGCGGATCTGGGGCAGCGCATCCGGGCCTACGTCGTGCCGCGACCCGACACCGCGATCTCCGAGCGCGAACTCGTCGACTTCGTCGCCCAGCAGCTTTCGGCGCACAAACGCCCGCGTGAGGTGCTGATGGTGACCGAATTGCCGCGCAACGCGATGGGCAAGGTGCAGAAGAAGCTGCTGCGCTGACGTATCGATCCGGTGCCGGGAACGTGCCGGGTTGACCTGTACCACACTCGAGGTTCTAAGGTCGGCGCATGATCGCAACGCTGTCTGCAGCCCAGATCGAGTATCTGGCGGGCCAACGCCTGGGTCGGCTGGCCACCATCCGCCCGGACGGATCGCCGCAGAACAATCCGGTGGGTTTCCGCTACAACGAAGCCCTCGGCACCATCGATATCGCGGGCCACAACATGGGCGCCTCGCAGAAGTTCCGCAACCTCGTCAAGGAGGAGCGGGTCGCCTTCGTCGTCGACGATATCGCCTCGGTGAACCCGTGGCAGGTGCGCTGCCTCGAAATCCGCGGCGTGGCACAGGCTTTGCGAGATGTGGACACCTACCTCGACGGCGGCTCGCGCGAGTTGATCCGCATCACCCCGCAGCGCGTGCTGGCCTTCGGAATCGACTAGGTCCGCACGACATGAAAACGCCCCTTCCGTTCCGAGACGGAAGGGGCGTTTCGTGCGTTGTCAGTTCGCGTGCAGGGCGGCGTTGAGTTCGATGCCGGTGCCCTTGCGGGCGACCACCTCGACGCTGCCGGTCAGCGAGTTGCGGCGGAACAGCAGGTTCGACTGGCCGGAGAGTTCGGCGGCCTTGATGGTGCGGCCGTCCGGGAGGGCGACCTTGGTGCCGGCGGTGACGTAGAGGCCGGCCTCGACGACGCAATCGTCACCCAGCGAGATGCCCAGGCCGGCGTTGGCGCCGAGCAGGCAGCGCTCGCCGATCGAGATGACCTGCTTACCGCCACCGGACAGAGTGCCCATGATGGACGCGCCGCCGCCGACATCGGAACCGTCGCCGACCACCACACCGGCCGAGATGCGGCCCTCGACCATGGAGGCGCCGAGGGTGCCGGCGTTGAAGTTCACGAAACCCTCGTGCATGACCGTGGTGCCCTCGGCCAGATGTGCGCCCAGCCGCACCCGATCCGCGTCGGCGATGCGGACGCCGGCGGGCAGCACGTAATCGACCATGCGGGGGAATTTGTCGACGCCGTAGACGGTGACCGGACCGCGGGCGCGCAACTTCGCGCGCACCAGCTCGAAGTCCTCGACCGCACACGGGCCGTGATTGGTCCACACCACGTTGGCCAGCAGCCCGAACTGCCCCTCCAAGCTGAGTCCGTGCGGCCGGACCAGGCGGTGGGAGAGCAGGTGCAGGCGCAGATATTCGTCGTGGGTGTCGATCGGCGGCGCCGACAGGTCCGCGATCGTGGTGCGCACCGCGACGACCTCGACCCGGCGGGCCTCGTCGGGGCCGACCAGATCGGCGAAGCGTGCGTACTCGGCGTCGGCCGGGCTCAGCCGCGTGGTCTCCGACGTCTCGAACGTGCCCAGTTCCGGATACGGGTACCAGGTGTCGAGGACCGTCCCGTTCGCGGTCACCGTCGCCAAGCCGACTGCGGATGCTCCCTGTGTGCTCACGGCACTTCAGCCTACTGGGTGCAGATCGCGAGGTGGTGGGCTACCTGTTGCCGCCCGGCCCGTCCGCCCCGGCGAGCCGCTCGGCCCGGTCGTGGGACGGGCGAACACTTAGGCTGGTCCGGTGACCATCGATCTGCGCGCCGACCCGATCTCGATCACCGCGACCCTCGTCGACATCCCCAGTGTCTCCCGCGACGAGGCGGCGATCACCGACACCGTCGCCTGGGCGCTGCGCGAGCAGACCGAGGGTTTCGAGGTGCTGCGGCACGGCAACACCGTGCTGGCGCGCACGAATCGCGGGCTGCCGCACCGGGTGATCATGGCCGGTCACCTGGACACCGTGCCGATCGCCGACAACGTACCGGGCCGGTTCGAGACGATCGACGGTGAGGAAGTGCTGTTCGGCTGCGGCAGCGTCGACATGAAGTCCGGCGACGCGGTGTTCCTGCATCTGGCCGCCACCGTGGCCGATCCGGTCTGCGATCTGACCCTGATCTTCTACGACTGCGAGGAGATCGCCGCCGAATACAACGGTCTCGGCCGCATCGAACGCGAACTGCCCGAATGGCTGGACGGCGATCTGGCCATCCTCGGCGAACCGTCGGGCGCGTGGATCGAGGCGGGCTGTCAGGGCACGCTGCGGGTCCGCCTCGGTCTCGGCGGCACCCGCGCCCACACCGCGCGAGCATGGCTGGGCGACAACGCCATTCACAAGCTCGCGCCCGTCCTGCAGCGGCTGCGCGACTATGTGCCGCGCGAGGTGGACATCGACGGATGCGTGTATCGCGAGGGGCTTTCCGCGGTGAAGGTCGAGGGCGGCGTGGCCGGCAACGTGGTGCCCGACGAGGCCGAGGTACTGGTGAACTTCCGGTTCGCACCCGATCGCACCCTCGACCAGGCGACCGAGCATGTGCGCGAGGTCTTCGACGGGCTGGATGTGAGCTTCGAGCGGACCGACGGTGCGCCCGGCGCGCTACCGGGCCTGTCGGCCCCGGCCGCGAAGAACCTGGTGGAGCGCGTTCATTCGCACGGCGGCGGCGGGGTGCGCGCGAAATACGGCTGGACCGATGTGTCGCGATTCGCCGCCCGCGGTGTTCCGGCGGTCAATTTCGGGCCCGGCGACCCCAATCTGGCGCACAAGGTGGACGAGCGCGTACCCACCCGCCAGATCACCGTCGTCACCGAGATCCTGCGCAACTACCTGACCGGTCACCAGGGCTGAACCGGTAGGTTCGGTCCCATGTCCACCGCGTCCGAGCCCGCACCGACCAGATCACCGAAGTCCACTCCCAAGTTCCGCGGCCCGATCATGTTGCGCCGGGCGCGCAAACAGGGCACCGGAACCACCGATCAGCACCTGCTCGACGGCCGCGGATCCACCGACTGGGTCCACACAGACCCCTGGCGGGTGCTCCGGATTCAGAGCGAATTCGTGGAGGGATTCGGCGCGCTCGCCGAAATCCCCAGGGCCGTCGCGGTTTTCGGCTCCGCGCGCACGCCGGTGGACACGCCCGAATACGAGGCGGCGCGGGCCATCGGCGCCGCCCTGGCCGAGGCCGGTTTCGCGGTGATCACCGGCGGCGGTCCCGGAGTGATGGAGGCGGCCAACCGCGGCGCCTGTGAGGCGGGCGGCTACTCCGTGGGCCTCGGCATCGAACTTCCGATGGAACAGGGACTCAACGAGTGGGTCGACCTCGGCATCAACTTCCGCTACTTCTTCGCCCGCAAGACGATGTTCGTCAAGTACTCCCAGGCGTTCATCTGCCTGCCCGGCGGCTTCGGCACCCTGGACGAGCTGTTCGAGGCGCTCACCCTGGTCCAGACCCACAAGATCACCCGCTTCCCGGTCATCCTGTTCGGCAGCCGGTACTGGGCGGGGCTGGTCGACTGGCTGCGCGATTCGCCGAGCGGCTCGGGCAAGATCTCGCCCGGTGATCTGGAACTGCTGCACGTCACCGACAGCGTGGAGGAACTGGTCGACATCGTGCTGCAGGCCGCCGCGCGTCGCGGCGAGGAATCCACCGGGACGGAGGATCAGTGGTGAGCGGGCAGCCGTTCGCGGTGTGTGTCTACTGTTCGGCCAGCGCCGCGGATCCGGACGCGCTGCGCCTGGCCGCCGAGGTGGGCAGTGAAATCGCCCGGCGCGGTTGGCAACTGGTGTCCGGCGGCGGACATGTGTCGATGATGGGGGCGGTGGCGGTGGCCGCGCGCGCCGGCGGCGCCCGCACCACGGGCGTGATCCCGAAACGGCTGGTGCATCAGGAAGTCGCCGATGTGGACAGCGACGAGCTGATCGTCACCGACACCATGCGCGAACGCAAACAGATCATGGAGGATCGCGCCGACGCCTTCCTGACCCTGCCGGGCGGAATCGGCACGCTGGAAGAATTCTTCGAGGCGTGGACCGGCGGATATCTGGGACTGCACGGCAAACCGCTGGTGGTGCTCGACCCGAACGGCCACTACCGCGGGCTGTTCGCATGGCTGGACGAGCTGAGCGCGGCCGGGTTCATCGGGCGCCCCGCACTGGATCGGATTACCGTGACCGCGGATGTGGCATCCGCATTCCGAGCCCTGACCGCGCCGCGCATCGACACCGCCTGAGCGCATCGACACCGCCCGACCGGAAATCGTTGGAGGAGAATGTGACCGCCGAGGCCCGAAACACGATCAGTCTCTGGGATCTGGCACGCAGGCTGCCCGCCATGGCGATGGAGACGCCGGGCATGCTGCGCGGCGCCACCGGCATGCTGGTGCGCGCGGACGACAAATCCTCGGTGGGGCTGTACTTCCAGAAGGCGGCACGGCGGTATCCGAATCGGCCGTTCCTGCGCTTCGAGGGCCGTGAATACACCTACGGCGAGGCCAATACCGAGGTGAACTGCTTCGCCGAGGTGCTGGCGCAGCGCGGTGTGCGCCGCGGCGATGTGGTGGGCGTGCTGATGACCAATCGCCCCGAGACGCTGTTCGTGGTGCTGGCGACGGTGAAGCTCGGCGCGACGGTCGGGCTGCTCAATCACAATCAGCGCGAACAGGTACTCGCTCACAGCTTCGGACTGCTGAACAGCACGGTCAACGTGATCGGCGAGGAATGCGAGGAGGCACTGCGCTCACTGCCCGAGCCGCCGCCGAATCTGCTGTATACGCAGGAATTGCAGGAGCTGGCCCGCGCTGCCGATCCGGCGGATCCGGCGGTGTGCGCGGACGTCCGCGCCCGGGAGCGCGCCTTCCTGATCTTCACCTCCGGCACGACCGGGCTGCCCAAGGCCAGCGTGATGACCCATCTGCGCTGGACGAAGAGTATGGCCGGGCTGGGTGGTCTGGGCATCCGCCTGCGCGGCGGCGACACCATGTACTGCTGTCTGCCGCTGTATCACAACAACGCGTTGACGGTCGCGCTCGGCGCGGTGCTCGGCTCGCGGGCGACGCTGGCACTGGGCCGCAAATTCTCGGTGTCGAATTTCTGGAACGAGGTCGTCGCGACCAGGTCGACGGCGTTCATCTACATCGGCGAGCTGTGCCGCTATCTGCTGAATCAGCCGGAATCGCCTCGCGAACACGAACATTCGGTGCGGCTGGCGGTCGGCAACGGCCTGCGCCCGGAGCTGTGGGACGAATTCCGGCGGCGCTTCGGCATCGGCCGGGTGGTGGAGTTCTACGGCGCGAGTGAGGGGAATATCGCCTTCATCAACGCCTTCGGCGTGGATCGCACCGCCGGATTCGGACCGTTGCCCTACGCGGTGGTGGAATTCGACGAGGAGACCGGTAAGGCGCGGCGATACCCCGACGGGCGACTGCGCAAGGTCGCCTCCGGCGGGGTGGGTCTGCTGCTGGCGAAGGTCACCGACCGTTCCCCCTTCGACGGCTACACCGACAAATCCGCGACCGAATCGAAGTTGGTGCGCAACGCATTCGACGACGGCGACTGCTGGTTCGACACCGGAGATCTTGTGCGCGACCAGCATTGGCGCCACATCGCGTTCGTCGACCGCCTCGGCGACACCTTCCGCTGGAAGGGGGAGAACGTCGCGACCACCGAGGTCGAGGGCGCCTTCGACGGCGCGCCCGGTATCACCGAGGCGGTGGTGTACGGCGTGGACGTGCCCGGAGCCGACGGTAAGGCGGGGATGGCCGCGGTAACCCTCGACGCCGATGCCGCCTTCGACGGCTCCGCGCTGGCCGCCCGGCTCTACGACCGCCTGCCCGGCTACGCGGTGCCGCTGTTCGTCCGCGTGGTGCCCGAACTGGAGACCACCTCGACCTTCAAGAGTCGCAAGGTGGATCTGCGCAAACAGGGCTACGCCTCCGACGACTCGACCGCGGTCTATGTGCTGAAGGGCCGCGACCAGGGATACGTGCCGTTCTACGCGAGCTACCCGGACGAGGTGGCGGCCGGTACCGCGCCCCGGGGCTAGGTCGTGTCGGAGGGCGCCGAGGGCCCGGCAATTAGACTCACCTCCATGAGTTCTGCGTCACCGCTGTCCACCCTGTGCGGTAAGCCGGTGGCGACGGATCGGGCGCTGGTGATGGCGATCGTCAACCGAACCCCCGATTCCTTCTACGACCGGGGTGCCACCTTCTCCGACGACGCCGCGATGGCCGCGGTGGCCCGCGCCGTGTCCGAGGGGGCGGATCTGGTCGACATCGGCGGGGTGAAGGCCGGTCCGGGGGACGAGGTCGACGCCACGGAGGAAGCACGACGGGTGGTGCCGTTCGTGGCGGCCATCAGGGCCCGCTATCCCGGCCTGTTGATCAGTGTGGATACCTGGCGCAGCGAGGTCGCGCGAGCGGCGGTGACCGAGGGCGCGGATCTGATCAACGACACCTGGGCCGGTGCCGACCCGCAGCTCGCGGGCGTGGCCGCAGAACTGGGTGTGGGGATCGTGTGCAGCCACACCGGCGGCGCTCAACCGCGCACCCGGCCGCACCGGGTCCGGTACGCCGATGTGGTGTCCGAGGTCACCGATACACTGGTCCGGGCTGCCGAGGCGGCGCGCGCGGCGGGGGTCGCCGCGGATGCGATCCTCATCGATCCGACCCACGATTTCGGGAAAAACACCTATCACGGGCTCGAACTGTTGCGGGCCGTGGACATTCTTGTAAATACCGGATGGCCTGTCTTGATGGCGCTGAGCAATAAGGATTTCATCGGAGAGACTCTTGGTGTCGGGCTTTCCGAGCGATTGGAGGGGACATTGGCGGCAACCGCGTGGGCGGCCGCGGCCGGCGCCCGGGTCTTCCGAGTCCACGAGGTCGCCGCAACCCGGCGAGTAGTGGACATGATCGCGGCGATTCAGGGCATCCGGCCCCCCGCACGAACCTTGCGAGGTCTGGTATGACGTTCGATTGGACTGCCACGCATACGTGGGATCGACCACAGTGGGCGATCGACGAATTGGTCGACGCGAAGGATGGGCGCACCGTCTCGGTGGTGCTGCCGGCATTGAACGAGGAACGCACGGTCGCCGATGTGGTGGCCAGTATCCGGCCGCTGCTCGGCACGCTGGTCGACGAATTGGTGGTGCTGGATTCCGGCTCCGTGGACGCGACGGCCGAGCGGGCCCGCGCGGCCGGGGCGCAGGTGGTCACGCGTGAGCAGGCCGTGCCCGAACTGGAGCCGGTTCCCGGTAAGGGGGAGGTGCTGTGGCGCTCGCTGGCCGCGACCTCCGGCGATCTGGTGGCCTTCGTCGATTCGGATCTGATCGATCCCGATCCGATGTTCGTGCCGAAACTGCTGGGTCCGCTGCTGACCGTGGACGGTATGCATCTGGTGAAGGCCTACTACCGACGGCCGCTGCGTCAGGGTGCGGCGGTGGAGCAGCACGGTGGCGGCCGGGTGACCGAACTGGTGGCGCGGCCGCTGCTCGCGGCGCTGCGACCGGATCTGTCGAAGGTGTTGCAGCCCTTGGGCGGTGAGTACGCGGGGACGCGGGAATTGCTGACCGCGGTGCCGTTCGCGCCGGGCTACGGTGTGGAGATCGGCCTGCTGCTGGACACTTTCGACATGCTCGGCCTGTCGGCGATCGGCCAGGTGAATCTGGGCGTGCGCACTCATCGTAATCGCCCGCTGTCGGACCTGGGTGTCATGAGCCGGCAGATTCTCGGAACCGTGCTGGGGCGCAGCGGAATTCGCGACTCCGGCGCGGCGTTGACGCAATTCCCGCTCATCGGTGAGGAATTCACCGCGCTGAGTACGGATGTGCACCTGGCGGATCGGCCGCCGATGAACACCCTGCGTCCCACCGAGGTCGCCGCCTGAATCCCCGTCGCGGCACAGGGGACAACTCGCGGAGCCGCCGCCGAATTCACCGTTCGTGGCGGTAGATCGGGGTCAACAGATCCACCTCGATCGGTTCGCCGGTGTGGCGGTCGTAGCGGACGCCGATCACCGCCGAGAAGGCCCGGGTGTCGGCGCGCTCGTGCAGGGTCGCCAGCCGGGTGCCGAGAAGCCGTATCGCGCCGAGTGATCCGGGCGGATGGAGTCCGTCGATGACGAGAATGGTCCCGCGCCCGTCCGGGCGGGGCAGGCGCGCCAGATAGGCGATGTCGAAGGGTTCGGTGCCGCCCGGCCGGTAGATCCGCCGGGCGGCCCGGTCCTCGATCGCGCGGCGCACTCGCCCGGCCCGCGCGAGGGTCCGGCGCAGCCTCGGGTCGGCCGAGACCAGATAGCGCAGACTGGGCGACAATTCGGGCCCGCCGAGCACGATCAGGCCCTCACGGTCGAGATCCACCGGGCGCCCGGGGAGGAACCGTTCGACCGAGACGGTGAATCCGAGCTGCCGCAACAGTTCCGCCAGCCGGTGCGGGGCGGCGGCATCCGGCGCGCCGATCAGCGGCGTGGCGCGGGTGACCGCGCGCAGATCGGGCGTCAGCACGGTGAGTGGTCCGTGCCCGAAGAACAACCCTTCCGGCACTGGGCCCTGGGTACTGACCTGGTGAATCCGGGCGCGTGAAAGTCCCGCTGCCGCACCGATCCTGGCGAAGGTCCAGCCCTCGGCATGCAGCTCTCTGATCACCGCTCGGCGGATGCGGGTGAGCTCGTTGATGGTCTGCTGGGCCGCCGCGACCCCTTCGGTGGCAGCCTTGAGACGTTCGACCTTGTCTTCGATCGCGAACACCCGTGCCACCTCGTCGGCTGACATGTGCGAAGTCTAGATAGCTCGACAGCCGGATGTGTCTAGTCCGGTTGACGAATCCTCCGCATGCGGCGAATCAATCGAGCACACCGGGCATTTGAGCCGGACCGGGCGGTTCGTAAGGGGACTATCAGTGCTTTTCGATCAGGTGGCGTCGAAATCGATCGGCGGTTTCTCGTTGCGGTCGAGCGGTTTCGGCGGTTCGGGGACCGAATAATTGGGTGGGGTCACAGAATTCGGCGTACCGGTCTGTGAAGTCGCGGAATTGCCGGACGAGCCGTTACCCGGATTCGCACCCCCGAAGGTGCCGGTGAACAGCGAATCGTCACCGTCGAAGAGATGTTTGGTGACCATCGACCGCGGCGTCATCCCGCGCAGACCTTCGAGTGGTTTGCGCAGTTCGTTGAGCTCTTCCAGGGGTTTGCGCAGTTCGTCGAGCTCGGGTCCGAGATCGTTGCGCAGCTGGCTGGTGGCACCGGAGGCGTAGTCGCGGACCTGACGCAGACTCTGCGCGGTCCAGCGAATCGCCCCCGGAAGCCGTTCCGGGCCGAGAATCACCAGCGCGGCGACCACCAGGATCACCATCTCGGGCCAGCCGATATTGAACATAAGACCAGGCTACTGGGGTGCTTGCGGGGCGTTCTTATCGGATTCCAGCGTCACCGGCACATCGACCTGGCGGCCGTCGCGGATCAATTGGAAATTCACCGTCTCCCCGATCTGATGGGACTGCACGGCGACGGTGAGTTCGGCCGGTTCGGTGACCTGCCGATCGCCCACCTTGACGATCACATCGCCCTCGGCGATACCCGCCTTGGCGGCCGGGCTGTTGCCGACCACATCGGCCACCGCGGCGCCGCTCATGACGTCGTTCTCGACCTGCTTGGTCTTCGCGCTGACACCGAGCCACGGGTGATACATCACACCGTCGCGGATCAGGGTCTGCGATACCCGCTGCACCAGATCCACCGGGATCGCGAAGCCGAGGCCGACCGATCCGCCGCTCTCGCTGCGGATGGCGGTGTTGATGCCGATCAACCGGCCCTCGCCGTCGACCAGGGCGCCGCCGGAGTTGCCGTGGTTGATCGCGGCGTCGGTCTGCACGGCGTCGAAGGCGCCCGCGGTGTCGTCGCCGGCCTCGGGGCTCTCCTGGATCGCGCGGTGCAACGCGCTGACGATGCCGGAGGTGACGGTCTTGCTCAGGCCCAGCGGCGAGCCGATGGCCAGCACGTCGTCACCGACCTGCACATCGCTCGACTTCCCGAGCCGGGCGACGGTGAGGTTCTTGACGTCGACCTTCAGCACCGCGAGGTCGGTCTTGGGGTCGCGGCCGACCAGCTGGGCCGGGGCCCTGGTGCCGTCGGAGAAGGTGGCCTGGATCTTGGCGCGCCCGGATTTGTCCTGCGCGGCCATCGAGATGACGTGATTGTTGGTGACGATGTAGCCGTTGCCGTCGATGACCACGCCGGAACCGAGGGCGCCGTTGTCGCCGACGGTCTCGCGGATCGAGACGACCGAGGGCAGCACCGCGTCGGCCACCTTGGCGACCTGGCTGTGCGGTTTGTCGGTGTTGCTCTCCTGCTGCAGCGCGATCTTGCGCGAGGTCAGCGCTCCGGTGTTCTCGGCGGTGAATCGGCCGACGAGGCCGCCGAGCACGCCGATGATCAATGCGGCCACACCCAGGATCGCCAATGCCTTGGGCGCGACCTTGCCGCCGAACAGCACCTCGCGGGCGCCGAGTTTGACGCCCGGCGGCAGCGGCTGCGGGGCAGGGGTGTGGATGGCGGGATCGCCGAGCCGGGCCGCGGCCGCGGGATCGCGCCACGGATCGACCGGTGCGCTCGGATCGGGTGTGTCGGCCCCGGCCTCGGGATCGCGCTGGAGGAGCTCGTCGGAACCCGCCGGCCGTCCGAAGGCCTCGGCGAGCACCGCGTCCGGCGGGCGATTGACCAATTCGGGAGCGTCGTGGCGCGGCGCGGGCGCGGCCTGGGTATGTGAGGCGAAAGATCCGGCCTGCCCCTCGGGGCGGCGGAAAGCGCGGGCGGTGTGTTTATCGATATCCGGGCGGTACACCGGGCGCGGCCCCAGCACGGGCGCGTCCGACGGCCTCAGGTTCCCCCTGGCCGCCGAATCCGATGAAGCGGACGGCGTCGATTCGGTGGTCACGTTCGCAAACTCTACTTGCGCCACCATCCCGTCCACCGCCTGCTCTCGAATCCCATTTCTCGATTCGAGGAGGAAGCGAAACGGAACGAATCCGCCCGCAGGCCGAGGAAACTCGCGCCACGCGACATATCGTCGGTGCTGCTACCGGTGAGGTCGGCCAACGGAATTCGGCTCAGCGTGTCCTGCAGATCCGTCGGCGCGGAAATCTGCATCTGTGCCGCGCGGCGCAATGCCACCCGGGCCTGCTGCTGCGCCTCGACCTCGGCGGCGCATTCGGGGCAGCGGGACAGATGTTCGGCCGCGCGCAGATAGGCGTTCATTCTCAGCTCGCCGTCGACATACGCGACGACGGCCTCATTGGCCAGGTGTTCGGTGGGGGCGAATCGACCCTCGCCGGTCATACGGATGCACACCCTTCCGACGGACTCCAGCTTCGCCGGGCACGGCCGCGGCGCTGCACCGCTGTCTACCCGACTTTCTCCTCAGCGGCGAACCGCTGCTGAGAACCATTATGCGCAAGGTATTCCCGCAACGCCTGACGGCCGCGGTGGATACGGCTGCGCACGGTACCCAGCTTCACCCCGAGGGTAGCGCCGATCTCCTCGTAGGACAGACCCTCGATATCGCAGAGCACGACGGCCGCGCGGAATTCCGGCGCCAGCGCGTCGAGCGCCCGCTGCAGGTCCGGATCCAGCCGGGCATCGTGATAGACCTGCTCGGGTCCGGGACCCTCGGACGGCACCCGGTCGTAGTCCTCGGGCAGCGCCTCCATCCGGATACGGTTGCGCCGGCGAACCATGTCCAGGAACAGATTCGTGGTGATCCGGTGCAGCCAGCCCTCGAACGTGCCGGGCTGGTAGTTCTGCAACGAGCGGAAGACCCGGATGAAAGTCTCCTGGGTGAGGTCCTCGGCGTCCTGCGGGTCACCGGTCAGGCGGTAGGCCAGCCGGTACACCCGGTCGGCGTGCTCGCGGACCAGGTCGTCCCAGGACGGCATCATGGTGCGGTCGCCGGTGGCGTCGAAGGCGGCGGTACCGCTCAGCGCATCGTCGTCCGCGGCATCGCCCGCGACGGCTTCGGTATCGTCGAAGTCGGCGCCGTTCAGGACGTCGGCCCCGGGACGGACCTCGACTTCGGTACGGACATCGCTACGAGCCGCACCGGGCAGCTCGTAGTCGGCCGAGACGCCGATCGGCAGACTCGACTCGGGCAGGGTGGCGTACTCGCGCGCCGCATCGACCTTGTGGATGGGGTGACCTCCTACTCGGGACCGTGGTAGGCGCACGACGACTGGTGGTCGTCGCGTACCGGGTACAACCCCGAACCTGAGTCCGGTGTTCCCGGGCGCCGTCCGACGGTCGGCCGGCCCTTGCTTGGTCATTACTCTGGCGGTTCCCGATGTGCCGGTGGTATGGGGAGGCTGAGGGACACCTGAGAAAAACACCGGCCGTCGTCGCGCCCCCCGACTGCCACGCCGTTAGCCTCATATTCGTGAGCCACATCCCAGCGGCATCGGCCCTGCAGCGCAACCTCGCCTACGTGGAGGACTCCGTGGTCGAGGACGAGATCCTCATCGCGGCGCGGGAGCGGGCCACCGAACTGGGCGCCGCGCCGGTGCCGCCGTCGGTGGGAGCGCTGCTCAGCATGTACGCCCAGCTGCTCGGCGCGCGGGCGGTGGTCGAGGTCGGCACCGGTGCCGGCATCAGCGGCCTGTGGCTGCTCGACGGCATGCGCGAGGACGGCACGCTGACCACGATCGACTCCGAGCCGGAACATCAGCGCGCGGCCAAGGACGCCTTCCGCGCGGCCGATATCGCCCCCGCGCGCACCCGGCTGATCAACGGCCGTGCGCTGGACGTGCTGCCCCGGCTCGCCGACGGCGCCTACGACCTGGTGTTCATCGATGCGGCCCCGCTCGAACATCCGCAGTACGTCGAGCAGGCCGTACGTTTGCTGCGCGAGGGTGGGGCGGTCCTGATGTACAACGCGCTGCTGGGTGGGCGGGTGCCCGATCCGGCGCAGCGCGACGCCGCGACCCAGGCGGTGCGGGCGGCGACGCGGGCCGTGGCCGAGGATCCGGACCTGACCAGCGTGCTGATCCCGGTCGGCGACGGCCTGCTCTGCGCCTCGCGCGGCTAGTCACCGCTCGCGATCACCCGGCGGCTCGATCCCGCCTGCCCCGGCATTAACTCGCAGGACGCTGTCCACCTGCGTATTCGATCAACGAAATTCGCCGCGTGCCGAGTCTTGCGTGCGGATTGAACGAGTGTTTAGTATATTGAACATGTGTTTAAGGGAGCAGCCGTACCGGAAGGATCCGCCTCGGATCTGAGCACGCCCGCCCGAATCCGGGATGCGGCGATCGTCGTCTTCGGAGAAGAGGGATTCGGGATCGGGGTGCGGGCCATCGCCAAGGCGGCGGGGGTCTCGCCCGGACTCGTCAATCACCACTTCGGTTCCAAGGACGGCCTGCGCGAGGCGTGTGACGAGCACGTACGTGCCGTCATTCGTGCCGCGAAGACGGAATACGTCCAGCAGCCCTCGCCGACTTCGACCCTGAAGGCCCTCGCCGACATCGAGGAGTTCGCGCCCTACACCGCATATCTGATGCGCAGCTTCCAGGCCGGCGGAACGCTGATGACCTCGCTGTTCGATCAGATGCGCGCGGATGTGGAGTCCTATCTCGAGGTCGGCATCGCGGCCGGCACGTTGCGCCGGCCCAGGGACGTCTCGGCGACGGCGAATTATCTGGCGGTGCAGAACGGCGGGGGATTCTTCTTCTACCTGCAGCTCTACGCCGCCCGCCACGAAGGAAAGCTCGACTTTCGACAAGCGTTGCGCGAGTACGCCGACCAGATGATGCTGCCGGCCATGGAGGTCAACACCCACGGCCTGTTCGCCGATTCCTCGGTGCTCGACTCGTTGCTCGCCGAAATGTGAACCCATATCTCGCAAGGAGATTCGATGTCATCGGCAATCGAGGTCCGGAAGCTGCACAAGCACTTCGGATCGGTACGCGCCTTGGACGGCCTCGACCTCGAGGTCGCCGAGGGCGAGGTGCACGGCTTCCTCGGGCCCAACGGGGCCGGCAAGTCGACCACCATCCGCATTCTGCTCGGCATCCTGGCACGCACCTCTGGGCAGGCGCGGGTGCTCGGGCGCGACCCGTGGACCGATGCGGTCGACCTGCATCGCGATATCGCCTACGTCCCCGGCGATGTCACGCTGTGGCCGTCGCTGTCGGGCGGGGAGACGATCGATCTGCTGGGGCGGATGCGCGGCGGAATCGATACCGGGCGCCGCGCCGAGATGATCGAGCGCTTCGAACTCGATCCGCGCAAGAAGGCGCGCACCTACTCCAAGGGCAATCGGCAGAAGGTCGCCCTCGTGTCCGCCTTCTCCTCGAATGCGCGCCTGCTGCTGCTCGACGAGCCGACCTCGGGCCTGGATCCGTTGATGGAACAGGTTTTTCGCGAGTGCGCGCGGGAAGCGGCCGAGCGCGGCGCCACGGTGCTGTTGTCGAGCCACATCCTCTCCGAGGTAGAGGCGCTGTGTGATCGGGTCACGATCATCCGCGCCGGCAAGACCGTGGAGAGCGGCACCCTGGCCGAGATGCGTCATCTCAGCCGCACGGCGATCACGGCCGAACTCGTCGGCGACCCGGGCGATATCGGCGCCATCGCGGGCGTCGAGGACGTCACGATCGAGGACCACACGCTGCGCTGCCAGGTCGACAGCGAACATCTCGGGGAACTGATCCGTGTGCTCGGCGACGCCGGCGTGCGCAGTCTGGTCAGTCAGCCGCCGACGCTGGAAGAGCTTTTCCTGCGCCACTATTCGCTCGACGGCGACGCGCCGGACGAGGCCCGGCGACGCGCACACGCTGCCGCGCGGGACGAGCAGGCATTGAGCGAGGCGACGAAATGACCACCGCGACCCTCGACCGCCCGCACGGCGGGTTCGCCGAATCCTCCACTCGCGCCCCGGAATTCACCGGAACCGGGCAGCTGCTGCGGCTGTACCTGCGGCGGGACCGGATCGTCTTGCCGCTGTGGGTGCTGGTGCTCTCGGCGCCGCTGGGCAGCGTCTACGTCTCCAGCGTGAAGAATCTGTACTCGTCGCCGGCCGATCTGCGGAATTTCGCGCACACCATCCTGTCCAGCCCGGCGCAGCTGGCGCTGTACGGCCCGATCTACAACACCAGCATCGGTGCGGCGGGCGTGTGGAAGGCGGGGGCGTTCTACACCCTGATCGGCATCGCCACCATCCTCACCGTCATCCGGCACACCCGCGCCGAGGAGGAGACCGGACGCGAGGAGCTGCTCGCCTCGACCCGGATGGGCCGCTTCGCCGCCCTGACCGCCACCCTCCTGCTGACCTGTGCCGCCTGCGTGACGGTCGGAATCGTCGCGACGCTGAGCATCGCCTCGTCGGGAGTGCCGTTCGACGGCTCGCTGGCCTTCGGCGCGGCGCTGGCCGCCTCGGGCATCGTCTTCGCGGCGGTGGCCGCGGTCGCCGCGCAGCTGAGCGCGAGCGCGCGCCTGGCCCGCGGCATCGCCCTGGCGGTACTCGCGGTGACCTTCACCCTGCGTGCCGTCGGTGACGCGCGGGCCGGAGACGGTCCCACCGACATCCTGACCTGGTTGTCGCCGCAGGGCTGGTCGCTGCAGGTCCGTCCCTTCGCGGGAGATCACTGGTGGGTCCTGCTGCTGCACGCGGTGACCACCGTGGTCCTGATCGCGGTCGCCTATACGTTGCTGCGGCGGCGCGACCTGGGGGCCGGGCTGATCGCCGACCGGCCCGGTCCCACGGCCGGATCGGCCCTGTTGAGCGGGTCGTTCGGGCTGGCCTGGCGGTTGCAGCGCGGCACCCTGGTGGCATGGACGGTCGGGCTCGCGCTCTACGGTCTGATCATCGGCAGCGTGGTCCACGGCATCGGCGACGAGATCGGCTCCAGCCAGACCGTGCGCGACATCATCGCCCGGCTCGGCGGTTCGCAGGGGGTGGAGCAGGCCTTCCTGAACACCGCCTTCTCGATGGTCGGGCTGGGCGCGGCAGCCTTCTCGATCTCGGCCGCGCTGCGGATGTACGCGGAGGAGAGCGACGATCGCGCCGAAACGGTGCTCACCGGCGCCGTCGGCCGAATCCGCTGGGCCGCAAGCCATCTGATCTTCGCCTTCGGCGGTCCGGTGGTGGCGCTGTTCGTCTCCGGAGCCATCGGTGGCCTGGCCTACGGGATCGCCGCATCGGATATGGGTGCCAAGTTCCCGGAGGCGCTCGGCGCGGCGATGATCCAGATTCCCGCCGTGTGGGTGTTCACCGCGATCACGGTGCTGCTGTTCGGACTGCTGCCGCGCTGGACGCCGGTGGCGTGGGGAGTGTTCACCGCGGGCATGGCGATCTATCTGCTCGGCTCGATCTCCGGTATGCCGCAATGGATTCTGGATCTCAACCCCTATGGTCATCTGCCGAAACTGCCGGCGGAGGATTTCCGCGCGGTGCCGGTGATCGTGCTGCTGGTGCTCGCGGCGGTGATCACCGCGGTCGGACTCGCGGGCTGGCGCCGACGCGATCTGCGCTGATCCGCAGGGTATTTCGCCGTCCGGTCGCTCCGGTTCCGGAGCGCCGGGCGGCCGTTCCCGTGGCCCGGATCACCCGGCAGCCGATACCATTGGCACAGTGGGTAATTCGGCGGTACCGGGAGGCGGGGAGTGTACGAGCGCGGAATCCTGATCGAGGTCGCGCCGCGCGGGTGGCTGGTCCTGGCTCTCGTCAGCCTCGGCGCGGCGGTCTTCGTGGCGCTGCTGGTGATGTTGCTGGTCAGTGACGACAAATTCGACGATCCGGCGAGATATCCCAGAGTGCCGCACGGCACCTGCGCACCGTTCTGCTACACGCCGGAGAGCCCGGGCGTCACCGAACCGGCTCCGCCGCCGCAGTATCCGATGCCGGGCCGCTGAGGCGGCGCAGCCTCGAATTCGGGTCAGACCCAGACGCCCTTGCCGACGGTGACCACGCCGCCGTTGCTCACCGCGAACCGCTCGCGGTCGCGGTCCAGATCGACGCCGATGATCTCGCCCTCGCCGACCATCACGTTCTTGTCGAGGATCGCGCGCCGCACGACCGCGCCGCGGCCGATCCGGACCCCGGGCATCAGCACACTGCCCTCCACGGTCGCCCCGTCCTCGATGAACACATTCGAGCTCAGCACCGAATTGCGCACCGTCGCCGCGGACAGGATGCTGCCCGCCCCCACGATGCACTCCTGGGCCAGCCCGCCTTGCGCGAATTTCGCCGGCGCCAGATTCTCCGCGGTACCGCGGATGGGCCAGTGCTTGTTGTAGAGATTGAAGATCGGATGCACCGAGACCAGGTCCATATGCGCCGCGTAGAAGGCGTCGATGGTGCCGACGTCGCGCCAGTAGCCGCGGTCGCGGTCGGTGGAGCCGGGAACGTCGTTGCGCGCGAAGTCGTAGACACCGGCCTGCCCCTGGGAGACCAGCGCCGGAATGATGTCGCCACCCATGTCGTGATCGGAATCGACATCGTCGGCATCGGCGCGAATCGCGTCGACCAGCACCTTGGTGGTGAAGACGTAATTGCCCATCGAGGCGAAGGTCATATTCGGATCGTCGGGGGTGCCGGGCGGATGGACCGGCTTCTCCAGGAATTGCGTGATGCGGCCCGATTCGTCGGAATCGATACAGCCGAAGGCGCCCGCCTCACTGCGTGGCACCCGGATTCCGGCCACGGTCACTCCCGCGCCGGAATCGATGTGGTGGGCGACCATCTGTTCGGGATCCATGCGATAGACGTGGTCGGCGCCGAACACCACGATGTAGTCGGGATCCTCGTCGTAGATCAGATTCAGCGATTGCATGATCGCGTCGGCGCTGCCGGTGTACCAGCGCGGTCCCAGCCGCTGCTGTGCCGGGACCGGAGTGATGTATTCGCCGCCGAAGCCGGACAGCCGCCAGGTCTGGGAGATGTGCCGGTCGAGAGAATGCGATTTGTACTGGGTCAAGACGCAGATGCGCAGATAACCGGCGTTGACGAGGTTGGAGAGGACGAAATCGATCAGGCGGTAGGCGCCCCCGAACGGGACCGCCGGCTTGGCGCGGTCCTTGGTGAGGGGAAAGAGTCGTTTGCCCTCACCACCGGCTAGCACTACTCCGAGTACGTGCGGCTGGCTCCTCACGGAATTCAACCTACCGTCCCAGGACACGGCGTGTCCGATGCCGGTTCACTCCGGCGTGGCCGGGCAGGTGTGGTGAGGCGAGGGCGCACCGATTAGGTTGGACCGGTGAGTTTCGCGGATGGCGACCGCGAGCCGATATCGATTGCCGACCCCGATCTGCTCCGGGTCGCGATGTTGACCCGCGAATATCCCCCCGAGGTGTACGGCGGGGCAGGCGTGCACGTGACCGAGTTGGTCCCGCACTTGCGCCGGCTGTGCGAGGTGACCGTGCACTGCATGGGCGCCGACCGCGTCGACGCGGTGGTGCACCAGCCCGACCCGATGCTGTTCGCGGCCAATTCCGCCCTGCAGATGATGTCCGCGCAGCTGCGCATGGCCGATGCCGTCGGCGCCGTCGACGTGGTCCATTCCCACACCTGGTACACCGGGCTGGGCGGGCATCTGGCGGCGAGCCTGTACGACATCCCGCACGTGCTGACCGCGCATTCGCTGGAGCCGCGCCGGCCGTGGAAGGCCGAACAGCTGGGCGGCGGCTACCGGTTGTCGTCGTGGTCGGAACGGACCGCGATGGAGAATGCCGATGCGGTGATCGCGGTCAGCGAGGGTATGCGCCGCGACGTCCTCGACGCCTATCCGACCGTCGACCCCGCGCGAGTACACGTGGTGCACAACGGGATCGATGCCCGGGCCTGGTTTCCGGGCGGCCCGGTGCCCGAGGCCCGCGATGTGCTCGCGGAACTGGGAGTGCGCGACGATGCGCCGATCGCGGCGTTCGTCGGCCGCATCACCCGGCAGAAGGGAGTCGCCCACCTGCTCGCCGCGGCCCGCGATATCGATCCCGGGATTCAGCTGGTGCTCTGCGCGGGCGCCCCGGATACCCCGCAGTTGGAGGCCGAGGCGGCCGCGGCGGTGCGCGAACTCGCCGCGACGCGCGGCGGGGTGTTCTGGGTCCGCGATATGTTGCCGACCGAGCAGGTGCGCCAGATCCTCTCCGCCGCAAGCGTTTTCATCTGTCCCTCGGTGTACGAGCCGCTCGGGATCGTGAATCTGGAGGCGATGGCCTGCGGCACCGCGGTGGTCGCCTCGGATGTCGGCGGGATCCCGGAGGTCGTCGCCGACGGGCAGACCGGGCGGCTGGCCCATTACGACCCGCAGGCGCCCCGCGACTTCGAACGAGACCTCGCCGACCTGGTCAACGACCTCGCCGGCGACGCCGAGACCGCGGCGCGATTCGGGGCGGCCGGGCGGGCGCGCGCGACGGCCGAATTCAGCTGGGCGAAGGTCGCCGCCCGCACCACCGATCTCTACGACCGCATCCGCAAGGGCTGACGGCCGGGCAGGCACCGGTCGGCGGGCCGCAGTGCCCACGAGGTGACGGTCAGCACGGTCATGGCGCTCAGCACCGCCACTTCCGCGCGCGCGTAGCCGGTGACCAGATGCGAGGCGATCGCGCCCGTGTAGACGAAAAACGTTCCGGCGTAAGCCCATTCCTTGCACAGGGGGAGCCGGGGAGCGGCCAGCACGATCGCGGCCGGGATCTTCCACACGCCTAGCAACACCAGGAAATAGCGCGGATATCCGAGATGGGTCACCACATCGGTCACGAACGGGATGCGGGCGAGATCCCAGACGCCACCCACCCCGGCCTCGGCGACGATGGCGGTGGTGGCGACCCGATAGGCGAGGGTGCGGTAGCGGCCGGTGAACGCCGCGGGCGCCGGTTCGCTGCGGAAGCGTCCGGTAGGGCCGGTCGACGTGGCCGTACGGACCGGCTGAGAGCGGGAAAGACTGCGCATGGCTGCCTCCTGGCTGATTATGGTGGGTGGGCCGCACTTGATATGGCCGCACTGATATGGCCGCACCGATATGGCCGCACTGATATGGCCGCACTGATATGGCGTAGCGCGTGGCGAGGATGTGACCGGCATGAGCGAGCGCGAACAGGCCCTGCAACGGCTGCACGATCAGTGGCCGCGTCTGCGGGCGCTCGCACACCACATCCTGGGCTCGGCGGTCGACGCGGAGGACGCCGTGCAGGAGACCTGGCTGCGCGTGCATCGCAGCCCGCCCCGCGCGGTCGGCGATATCGATGCCTGGCTGACCACGGCCGTGGCGCACACCTGCCTGGATCTGTTGCGCGCCAAGCGGTCTCGGCCGGAGTATCCGAGCGGTGCCCGGCTGCCGGATCCGCTGCTCGTCGCCGATCACCACTCGGGACCGGAAGAGCAAGCGCTGCTGACGGATTCGGTGAGCCTGGCGATGCAGAGAGTGCTGTCACAGCTGGATCCGGCCGAACGTGTCGCCTTCGTCCTGCACGACATCTTCGCGGTGCCGTTCGATCACATCGCCACGCTGCTGGACCGAACCCCCGCCGCCGCACGGCAATCGGCCAGTCGCGCGCGGCGTCGGCTGCGCGCCGCGCCGATGCCCGAGGGTGACCCCGGCGACCAGCGCGCGGTGGTGGATGCCTTCTTCGCGGCCGCCCGTGGTGGGGACTTCGAGGCTCTAGTGGCGCAATTGGCCCCGGGAATCGTCCTGCGCGCCGACGCCGGTGCGGGAGGCGGCTGGGAGATTCACGGCCCGCGCGACACCGCCGACCGTGCGATGCTGTTCGCCCGTCCCTCCTCGGACGTGCGGCCGGTCCTGGTGAACGGTGCCGTCGGTGCGGTCGTCATGTTCGACGGACAGCCCGGAGTGCTGCTCGCCTTCACGGTGACGGCCGGGCGTATCGCGGAGATCTACGTCTACGCCGACCGAGAGCGCGTGGCGGGCTTCTTCAGGTGACCAGCGTGAACGCCGGTCAGCGGTGGTAGGTCGCGACCGTGACCGAGGCCGTAACCGGCATGGCTTCGGGGAGGTCGGCTATCGAGGCGTCGCGGGATGCGGCGGCGTGGTGAGCCGACGGACCCATGCCGACCACATTCGCGATCGCGACGTGATCGAGGGTCATCTCGTATTCGACCGTGACGCGTTCGGCGGGCCGGAAATCCGCGGACAGCGCGTCGGTCAGGCGTTCGTCCTTGTCCGTCTGCACGCCGACCATATCCAGCGGCGCGATGAGCTCGGCCAGGTGGCGCGGGGTGGGCGTGACGACGACGAAGGTGCCACCCGGGCGCAACACCCGCGCGACCTCGGCGGGGTTGCGCGGCGCGAAGACACACAGCACCCGGTCGAGCGCGTGGTCCCGGATCGGCAGCCCCCGCCATACGTCGGCGAGTATCGAGGCCGCACGCGAATGGGCGCGAGCGGCCCGGCGCGCAGCCGGTTTCGAGACGTCGAGTGCGATGCCGTGCGCGCCGGGCGCCGCCTGGAGCCCGGCCGCCAGGTAGTAGCCGGTGCCGGCGCCGATTTCGAGAATCGTGCGGGTCGGCGCGCCGTCGGCCACGGCCTCGGCCGTCGCGCGCGCGATCGGGTCGAAATGGCCCGCGCTCTGGAACCGGGCCCGGGCGTCCAGCATGTCCGCGGTATCGCCGGTCATCTTGGTCGCGGCGCCGGTCAGCAGGCTGACGTAGCCCTGTTTGGCGAGATCGAAGCTGTGGCCGGACTCGCACACCAGGCGCCGATCCCGGAGCACGACGCCCGCCCGGCATTCGGGGCAGGCCACCGCGGATGCGATCGCCGCCAGGGGTGTGGCGTGGACTGTGGGCGTCCTCGGCGTGGGGCCGGGGTTCGCTTCACGCGTCTCGTGGTCCGGACCGTTCATGTGGTCCGGCGGGTGGATACGGCCGCCCGGCCGGGGTAGCCGCCGCGACGGGCGCAGATCCGGCCGGTGATCCGGCCGGATCTGCGCGCGCGGGTTCGCGCCGGCAATTTCATCACCGGTGTATTTCGTTGGGTCGAGCGGCTAGCTGGTTACCGCGGTGAGCTCTTTACCGAGAGCTGCCGCTTCCTCCGGCGTGAGCTCGACGACCAAACGCCCGCCACCCTCGAGTGGAACCCGCATGACGATTCCACGCCCTTCCTTGGTTGCCTCGAGGGGACCGTCCCCGGTGCGGGGCTTCATGGCCGCCATCCTCTGCTCCCTCCAGATCCGCGCGGTCTGCTGCGCACTTCTCGGAACTAATGTGTTGTCACCAACAGGCAGCCGCCGGACGCGACAGGCATGTCCGGTGGGCTGCACCACGCCCATTCTTCCTTATCAGCGAACCGGCCGGGTACCTGAGTTCGAAAACCGACCGGCGTGGCGCGCGATCAACGCCGCAGATCGACCCAGCAATCGGCCAGATGGTCATCGACCATTCCGGTCGCCTGCATCAATGCGTAGGCCGTGGTCGGACCCACGAACCGGAACCCGCGCTTCTTGAGTTCTCTTGCGAGAGCTACGGATTCGGGTGTGACGGCGGGCACGTCGGACAGCGCACGCGGACGCGGGCGAGCCGGCGGCGCGAACGACCAGAGCAGCTCGTCCAGCCCCGGGCTCAGGTCCCGCGCAACCCGGGCATTGGCGACACACGCGAGGATTTTGGCGCGATTGCGCACGATGCCTGGATCGGCCAGCAGCCGTTCCACGTCGTCGTCCCCGAATTCGGCCACCCGGTCGATGGCGAATCCGGCGAATGCCGCCCGGAACGCCGGTCGCTTGCGCAGGATCGTGATCCACGACAGCCCCGACTGGAATGCCTCGAGGCACATCCGCTCGAACAGCGCATCGTCCCCGTGCAGCGGCCGGCCCCACTCGGTGTCGTGATAATCCCGGTAGAGCTGCGACGACTGCGACCAGCCGCAGCGCACCTTCCCGTCGTCCACGACCGCCTCGACGCTCATCGCAGTCCTCCGGCGGATGAGGGGGGATCGCCCGGTAACGGCGGTGGCGCCCACCCGGTCGCGGATGCCTCCGTCGCCGGCGCGAATCCGGTGTTCCGTTCCGGTCCCGGGGCGGCGATGTAACCGGTGGTTCCGGCCGCTTCCGGTTCGGTCGTGGGCTCCGATCCGGGCCGGTGGTCGGGTGTCGAAACGGCCGGTGCCGCGGCGTCACTCCCGGCGGTCTGCGGGGTGGTTCCGTGCTGGACCGATCCCGGAGCCGGTGCCGCGGTCTGCGCGGTGGCGTCAGGCGGTGAAGCGGCACCGCCGGGCGGTGACGCGACACTGCCGAGAGTGTCGTGGGCCGGACCGAGGCTGCCCGGCTGACCGACAGTAGACCCGGTGGGCGTGGCAGTGCCGGGGCCCGGTGCATATCCGCTCCCCGAATAGCCGGCCACCGGGAAGGCGGTGCCCGTCGGCGTCCCCGGCCCGGTGGGGAGGCTGCCGAAACCACTGCTGCCGAAACCACCGCCGATGGCGACGCCTGGCCCGGCGGTGAGGCCCGCCCCGGGACCGAAGCCCGCCCCGGGACCGAAACCGGTGCCGAAGCCATCGACCGGACCGATGGACGTCGGACCGGTCGGACCGCCGAGGGCCGGGTTACCTGGATAGGCCGGACCACCGAGAACCGGGCTACCGGAATCGGCCGGACCGCCGAGAGCGGTGTTGCCCGGACCCACCGGAGCGCCGAACGCGTGGCTACCCGGTCCGGCCGACGCCGGTCCGCCCAGGCTGTTGGGAGTCGTGCCGCCGGGACCGCCGAAGGTGGCACCACCGGGAGCCGGCGTCCCCGGCCCGGCCGACGCCGGCCCGCCCAGACCGTTGAGAGTCGTGCCGCCGGGACCGCCGAAGGCTGCTCCGCCGACAGTCGGGGTGCTCGGTCCGGCCGAGGCCGGTCCGCCGAGGCTGGGGGGAGTCGTGCTGTCGGGACCGGCGAAGGGGGCACCGCCGAAGAAGGTTCCGGTGCTGAAGTTGGTGGTCGTGCCGTTGGCGGCGGCCGGGGGAGTGTCCGTGGAAGGCGTGCTTCCTGTATTCGGTTGCGCCGCCGAGGTTTCCGGCTCTCCGATGGCGGACGGAGTGGCGACGCGGCTGCGCTCGAGCTGAAGTTCCAGTTCGTCGATCCGTGCGGCCAATCGGCTCAGCGCCCAGTCGACCTCGCCCGCCTTGTACCCCCGGAAGACCTGCTGGAATCGCAACGCGCGCACATCCGAGCCGCGAATCCCCGCGGCGGGCAGCACCGTCACCGTCGTGCCCTCCGGCAGCGGACCCAATTCCTCCCCGCGCCCGAACACCGCACTGGCCACCAGGAACAGCAACGCGGCCACCAAGCCGACGATGAGCACGTACAACAGCAGCGTGAGCATAGGTCGAGCTTAGGTGGCGACACCGACAGCGAGCCCGGCAGCTGTGGCGAGCCGGTGCCGACCTACAGGTGCCGGGTCGTGTCGATGCCCAGCGACATGCCCGCCAGCCCACGGCGGCGCACCGCCAGCTTGTCGGCGATGCTCCGAAGCGCTTGAGCCGCAGGGTTTTCCGGGTCGCTCAGGACGATCGGGGTGCCTTCGTCACCGGCCTCGCGCAGTTCCTGGGTGATCGGGATCTGGCCGAGCATCGGCACCTCGGCGCCGACCGCACGGGTGAGCCGGTCGGCGACGGCCTGGCCGCCGCCCGAACCGTAGAGCTCCATGCGGGAACCGTCGGGCAGATCCAGCCACGACATGTTCTCCACGACACCGGCGATGCGCTGACGGGTCTGCAGGGCGATGGCCCCGGCCCGTTCGGCGACCTCGGCGGCGGCCGGCTGGGGCGTGGTCACGACCAGGATCTCGGCGTTCGGAATGAGCTGGGCGATGGAGATCGCGACGTCACCGGTGCCCGGCGGCAGGTCCAGCAGCAGCACGTCCAGGTCACCCCAGAACACGTCGGCCAGGAACTGCTGCAGCGCGCGGTGCAGCATCGGTCCGCGCCACACCACCGGGGTGTTGCCCTGGGTGAACATGGCGATCGAGATGACCTTCACGTCGTGCGCGACCGGCGGCATGATCATCCGCTCCACCTGGGTGGGCCGCTGGTCGGTGCCGAGCATGCGCGGTACGGAGTGGCCGTAGATATCGGCGTCCAGCACGCCGACCGAGAGACCGCGTGCCGCGAGCGCGGCCGCGAGATTGACGGTGACGCTCGACTTTCCGACGCCGCCTTTACCGGAGGCGACCGCGTACACGCGGGTCAGCGACCCCGGCTGGGCGAACGGGATCACCGGGTCGGCGGAGTCGCCGCGCAACTGCTTGCGCAGTTCGGTGCGCTGCTCGTCGCTCATCACATCGAGGTCGACGGTCACGGCACCGACGCCGGCCACATCGGCCACCGCCTTGGTGACCATCTCGGTCAGCTTGGTGCGTAGCGGGCAGGCCGCGGTCGTCAGGTAGATCTCGACGTGGACACTGCTGTCGTCGCGGACCGAGACGCTCTTGACCATGCCGAGTTCGGTGATCGGCTTGCGGATCTCCGGGTCGTCCACCTTCGCGAGCGCGCCCCGCACATCCGTTTCCGTAACCACTGGCATATCGGTGAGTCTAGCGACCGTGGCGATGGCGCCGTTCGGGGCAGCCTGACCGGCTACCGTCCGGCTCAGATTCGCGGCAGCTGGCTGGGCTTGGGCGCCACACCCGTCCGGTACGCGACCTCCCACGCCATCACGTTGGCGACGTAGGCCATCGAGTTGTTGTAACGCATGATCGCCTTGGACTGCTGCGACAGATCCGACATGTCCAGTCCGCCCGAGCAGAGGTAGTTGCCGGCGGTCAGGGCGGCGTCGAACAGGTTCTGCGGATCGGCGATGCCGTCGCCGTCGCCGTCCCCGGCGTATTTGCGCCACGTCTCGGGCAGGAACTGCATCGGGCCGACCGCGCGGGTGTAGCCCCGCATGCCGCCGTCGAGATCGTCACCGGTCGCGTGCACGACGTTGTTGCCCGCCAGGCTCCCGTCGAGGACGGGCCCGTAGATCGGGTCGAGCGCGACGCCCTTGGAATCGGCCTTGCCGTAGGCGTGATGCGATTCGACCTGTCCGATACCGGCCAGCACCGACCACGGCATATGGCAATCCGGCTGCTCCTGGGCCAGAACGCGTTCCGCGTTCTGGTAGGCAGCGTAGGCGATGCCCGGCAGGCCGTTGGGTCCCGGCGGCAGATCGGCGGCGACCCGGCCTTCCGGCTGCGCAACGGTTTTCACGATCGGCGGGCCGGGATGCTTTGCGGCGCGCATCATTTCGTCCGGCGCGGCCTGCTGGTCCACGGCCTGCTGAGCATCCGGAGTGTGTTGCGGCAGAGCCACAGCGGTGAATTCGCCGGTGTTGACCTCGGCGGCGGAGGCGCCGACGGCCACGAGTCCCGCGGGGACGAGGCCGGTCAGAGCGATAACGGATCCGCGCCGGACAGGGGTGGCCGGCTGCTTACGGTGACGTCCCACGATGTGGTGACCCTCCAATGCTCGCTGTGAGCTTTTCGTGACACAACGAGATCAGATTACCGCATCCGAGACCTTTTCGTTACTGCTTCGTGACCGCCTGTCCCGTTTACGCCGAAACCCCCGCCTCAGCGGGGGTTTCGGATCGAACGAGGGCGTCGGGCGACTACTGCGGCGGCGCCGGCGGACCCGGCAGCACGGGCAGCGGGACGACGATTCCGAACGGCAGCGTGATCCCCGGCTGCTGTGTCGGGCTCGGCGGTGCGGCCGGCGCGGGTGCCGCCGCCTCCGGGCCGGGTTCCGGTGTCTTGGACGGCGTTTGCGACTCCTGCTCGGGCGCGACCGGTGCCGGCGCGCCGTTCGGCTGTGCCGGTGCGCCCGGCTGCGCTCCGGGCGCAGGCTGGCCCTGCGGCTGCGTGCACGCCGGGGCGGCCGGCTTCGGTGCGTTCGGATCGGCCGGGGCCGCATTCTGATTCGCCGGCGCGTTCGGATCGGCGGGCTTGCCCTCGGCCGCCTGCGGATCGACCGGGCGCACCGGGTCGCCCGCCGCCCAGCGCTGGGTCTGGGCGGGTGCGGCCGGTCGGGCGGGTTGCCCGGGTTGCGGCATCGGCGCCGGCACCGCGGCCGGATCGCACGGATTCGGCTTCGGCGGCGGGCAGAAGATGCCGCACGGAATCGGCGGCAGCCCGGGGATATTGATCATCACCTGCGTCGGCTGCTGCGGCGCGGGCACGGTGGTGGTGGCCTGCGACGGCGGCTCGGTGGTGGTCGGAATGCTGCCGTTGGCGGCAAGGATGTCCGGACCCGCGGGCGGGGCCTGCATCGTGCCCGGCGGAATCAGATCGGGCGAGATCTGTACCTGGGTCGGGGCGCCGCCGGTCTTGTAGGCGTTGGCCCAGCTCAGCACGTTGGCCGCATAGGCCGTCGAGTTGTTGTAGCGCAGGACCGCGCGCAGTTCCTGCTGCGGGTCACGCAGATTCAGCCCACCCGAGCACAGGTACTTACCGGCGGCCAGCGACGCGTCGAAGACGTTGTTCGGATCCGCGACACCGTCGCCGTTACCGTCGGACGCGTACAGCGACCAGGTGCCGGGCAGGAATTGCATCGGGCCGACCGCCCGCACGAAATTGCCGTCGGCGGCCTTGATGACCTCGTTACCCGGCAGTGTGCCGTCCAGCGAGGGCCCGTAGATGGTGCCGATGGTCGTGCCGGCGGCGTCGGTGCGGCCGTGCCCGGCGTGATTGGACTCGATGCGTCCGATCCCGGCGAGCAGGCTCCAGTTCAGACCGCAGTTCGGCTCCGAGGACTGCAGTGTCAGTTCGGCATTGCGATATGCGGCGAGCACGATCTCCGGAATACCGAAGGCTCCGCTACCGCCCGGCAACGCGATGTCCTGCAGCGGAACGGTACCGCCGAACAACGGCGCCCCATCCGCGGGCGCCGTCATAGCTCTGAGTTTGCGAGGAGGTTCGGGAGCGGCGGGTACCAGCCCCACCGCCTCGGCGTCGGAGTTGCCGGCGTCGGTGGGGGAGCTCGCTGCCGCCAGGCGCGCCTCGGTCGTCTTCGGCGCACTGGTTCGCGCGGTCGTGTGCGCCGCCGAACCTGTAGCCATCAAACCCGCAACCACCAGCGCCGATACGGTAATCGGTCCAGATATTCGCATCGACACAACCAATCCCCTCGTAGTTGTTGAGCGACCTGATACGCGCGGGGCCGCCACGGACAACGTGATCCAGGTTACCTGCCAGTCAGCACGTTGTTATCGATAATTGCGGTCAGCCGCCATCTATTTGAGGCGAAATCGGTACTCGACCCCTCTTCCTATCGGTACTTTTCTTGGACTTCGCGGTCTCGACAGCATCTTCGTCGTCCAGCGGCGCGTGTAGTTGGAGCCGCGCCAGCGCGTCTTTGATGTCTTCGAGTTCGCGGCGCAGATAGTCGCGAGTGGCGACCTCGCCCACCGCGATCCGCAGCGCCGCCAGTTCCCGTGCCAGGAATTCGGTGTCGGCCTTGGTCTGTGCCGCGCGGCGGCGATCCTCCTCGAGAGATACCTTGTCGCGGTTGTCCTGCCGATTCTGGGCCAGCAGGATCAGGGGTGCGGCGTAGGCGGCCTGCGTGGAGAAGGCCAGGTTCAGCAGGATGAACGGATACGGATCCCACTGCAGGCTCACCGCGAAGACATTGAGCCCGATCCAGACCACGACCACGACCGTCTGCAACAGCAGATAACGACCGGTCCCCAGGAATCGGGCCACCGTCTCGCTGCCGCGCGCCACCGCCTCGGCGTCGATCTCGAAACGGAACCGCGATTCGACCGGGGTCTCCAAGCGCTGCCGAGCGATCGGCTTGTCCGAACGGGCCGCGCGTTCGCTGCGCTCACTCATGCCTTCGCCCTTCCGGCCGCCGCGCTACCCGTCTCCGCTTTGCCCGTCTCCGCTTTGCCCGCCGCTGCTCTGCCCGTCGCCGCCGCCGCGCGCGCCGCGGCCGCGATCGAATGGATCGTGCTCGCCGGCTCGAAGGCGTCCTCGTCCTGTTCGCGCCAGTCCTCGGGGAGCAGATGGTCGAGCACGTCGTCGACGCTCACCGCGCCGAGAAGGTGATTCTCCTCGTCCACCACCGGCCCGCAGACCAGGTTGTAGGTCGCGAAATAGCGGGTGACCGCGGTGAGCGGGGCATCGGGATGCAACTGGGTGAGGTCGCTGTCGACCAGTCCGCCGACCAGCGTCGCCGGCGGCTCGCGCAGTAACTGCTGGGTGTGCACGCAGCCCAGATAACGGCCCGTCGGTGTGGCGGTCGGCGGCCGGACGACGAACACCATGGAGGCCAGCGCCGGGGTGAGATCGGGGTCGCGGATGCGGGCCAGCGCCTCGGCGACGCTCGCCGCGGGGGTGAGCACCACGGGGCGGGGCGTCATCATGCCGCCCGCGGTGTAGGGCGAATATTCGAGCAGGCGCCGCACCGGCTCGGATTCCTCGGGATCCATCAGTGCCAGCAGCGCCTCGGCCTCACCGGTCGGCAGTTCGCCGAGCAGGTCGGCGGCGTCGTCGGGGTCCATCGCCTCGAGCAGATCGGCCGCGCGTTCGACGCCCAGATTCTGCAGCACGTCGACCTGGTCGTTCTCCGGGAGTTCCTGCACGACGTCGGCGAGGCGTTCGTCGTCGAGGGCCCGGGCCAGCTCGATCCGGCGCTTCTCGGGCAGTTCGCGCAGCAGATGCGCCACATCGGCCGGGCGCAGGCCCTCGAACTGGCCGAGCAACTGGGTGACGTCCTGACCGGGCAGATTCAATTCGTGCTGGGTCAGCCCGCGCACATCCGACCACTCGACCACGTGCACCTCGCGGCGCCGGCCCAGGCGCCGATGCCCGCGCACCGCCACCCGCGAGAGCACCCAGTCGCGGGTGCGGCTCTGTTCGATGCCCAGATCGACGACGAAGACGTCCACCCCCTCGAGGTCAGGGAGTTCGGGATCGACCACGCGCACCTTGGAGTCGAGTACCTGCGCCAACGCCAGCATTTCGCCGGGCCGCTGCTCGAAGCGGCGCAGGCTCACGGTGCCGGTGTTGAGGTTGACCGAGTTCGGCTCGATCGCGTTGACCCGGAGCATCGGGACGAAAATACGTTTGCGCGTGGGTAATTCGACCAGTAGCCCCAGCACCCGGGGTTGCTGGCGGTCGTAGCGGATGGAGATCACCACGTCTCGCAGACGGCCGATAGACTCGCCGTCCGGACCCAGTACCACCAGGCCCGCCAGCCTGGCGGCGAAAACTTTCGTTGCTGCCATAAGTGCAAGGCTATGTGGTGCAGCCCCGCGAGACGATTCAGGAGCCGCCCATGTCAACGCGTCGTTCGGTGCTCGCCGTACCCGGCAGTAATCTGCGGATGATCGACAAGGCCAAGGGTTTGCCCGCCGACGAGATCTTTCTCGACCTCGAGGATGCGGTCGCCCCGCCCGCCAAGGCCGCCGCGCGCGCCAATATCGTCGCCGCGCTGAACTCGCCCGGCTGGGGCACGCAGATCAAGGTGGTTCGGGTCAACGACTGGACGACGGAATGGACCTACGCCGACGTCATCTCGGTGGTCGAGGGCGCCGGTCGGGATCTGGACGCGATTCTGCTGCCGAAGGTCCTCGACGGCGCCCAGGTGCGCGCACTCGATCTGCTGCTGACGCAGCTGGAGAAGGCCAACGGCCTCGAGGTCGGGCGCATCGGCATCGAGCCGCAGATCGAGAACGCGCAGGGGCTGCGCAACATCGACGAGATCGCCACCGCCAGTGCGCGCGTGCAGACCCTGGTCTTCGGCCCCGCCGACTTCATGGCCAGTATCAATATGCGCACACTGGTGGTCGGTGAACAGCCCGAGGGCTACGAACCCGGCGACGCCTACCACCACATTCTGATGACCATCCTGCTCGCCGCCCGGGCGCACGGCCTGCAGGCCATCGACGGTCCCTATCTGCAGATCCGCGACCTCGACGGCTTCCGCCGCGCCGCATCCCGTACCGCGGCCCTCGGATTCGACGGCAAATGGGTGCTGCACCCCACCCAGGTCGAGGCGTGCAACGAAATCTTCAGCCCTCGCCAGGCCGACTACGACCGCGCCGAGGAAATCCTGGACGCCTACGCCTACCACACCTCGACCGCCGGCGGTGCCCGCGGCGCGGTGATGCTCGGCGACGAGATGATCGACGAGGCCAGCGCGAAGATGGCCCAGGTCGTCGCGGAGAAGGGGCGGGCCGCCGCGATGACGCGCACCACGAGTTTCGTCCCGCCGCAGGCATAACGACAACTCACAATCGACCGCCCCGTTACTAGTGAAACCTCTTGAACGGCGGGCGAATCCGGCGAGCGGTGGTCCGGGCGTGTTTAGGCTCTGCGCAGCCGAGAGTTGAGGAGTGTGGCTTGTCCGAGGCAACCGTGGACCAGGCAACCGTGGACCAGGCGACCACAGGCGAGGCGACCGCGGATGCGTCGGCATACACGCGGTCGCTGGTGGGATATGCCTACCGTGCCGAGGACTACTACGAGGTCGGGCGGGAGAAGATCCGCGAGTACGCCCGCGCCGTGCAGGATTACGGCTCGGTGCACTGGCGGGAGGCCGACGCGGCGGAGTACGGCTACGGCGCGGTGGTCGCGCCGCCCACCTTCCTGTCGATTCCCGCGATGCTGGCCAATCGCAGGCTGTTCGAACGCGTCATCACCGGCTACGACGTGTACGTGCAGACCGATCAGGTCTTCGAGTTCCATCGGCCGGTGGTCTCCGGCGACCGACTCGTGAGCGATGTCGAGGTCAGCGCGGTGCGCACCATCGCGGGCAAGGATCTGATCACCGTCACCAACACCTTCACCGATCAGTTCGACGAGGTCGTCCACGTGATGCACACGACCGCGGTCGGCGTCACCGGGGAGGACATCGACTCGGGTATCGCGGGTGCGATCGAACGGGTGATCATGCACGGCGTAGGTGCGCCGTCGGCGGCGCCGGGTCTGTCCGAGGCGGAGTTGCTGGACGCCGCCGTCGCCCCGCGTCGCGACCACCGCTTCTCGGAGGTGTCGCGAACACGTGTGCCGCACAACGTCGTCCGGTTCGACGAGGTCGCGGTCGGTGACGAGCTTCCGTCGCGCACCGCGCGAATCACACGCGGTGATCTGGTGAACTACGCGGGCGTCTCGGGTGACGCCAATCCCATCCACTGGCACGACGGCGTCGCCGCGCTCGCGGGCCTGCCCGACGTCATCGCGCACGGCATGCTCACCATGGGGCTCGGCGCGGGCTTCGTCACCGGATGGCTCGGCGACCCGGGAGCGCTGATCAGATACGCGGTGCGGCTGTCGAACTACACGATCGTGGATGCCCGGTCCGCCGGCGTCGTCGAATTCACCGGCCGGATCAAATCCCTCGATCCGCGGACGCGCACGGCCGTCGTGGTGGTCGTCGCGAAGTCGGCGGGCCGCAAGATATTCGGACTGGCCACCGCCGAGGTCCGCTTGGCGTGACGGGGAGCCGCCCGGCTCGTCCGGGTCGACGAGCGCTGCCCACCTGCTGTGATCCTCGCCCGGGCGATGTCCGATTTGCCGCTCCTCGGCGGTAAAATCGGACACGCGGGGCGGCCGCCGGGGCGCCGCATCCAGCCACAGCGGCGATATCGACCTAGGATCGTGGAGTTATGACCAATCCGTTGGGTAGTCCGAATCGCAATCGGCCCGGCTTGCCGACGCCGCCGTCGGGGTGGCCGGTCGCCTCCTATCCGACCTATGCCGAGGCGCAGCGGGCGGTCGACTATCTGGCCGACAACCAGTTCCCGGTGGAGAACATGACCATCGTGGGTGTCGATCTGATGCAGGTCGAACGAGTGCTGGGCCGGCTCACCTGGGGCAAAGTCATTGGCGGCGGCATGGTTTCGGGCGCCTGGCTGGGCCTGTTCCTGGGGTTGCTGCTGAGCCTGTTCACCACGGGTGGCGTGATCGGGCCGCTGGTGGTCGGCCTGGTCGGCGGCGTCATCTTCGGGCTCATCTCGGCGGTGATCCCGTACGCCGCCACCCGCGGCACCCGCGACTTCGCGTCCACCATGCAGTTGGTCGCCGGACGCTACGACGTGCTGTGTGATCCGAAGGTCGCCGAGCAGGCGCGGGATATGCTGGCGCGCCTGGCGCTGTAGGGCTCTGGCACGCTCTAGGGCTATGGAACTCGATCAGGTGCGGTCCGCGGTACTGACGCATTTCGGCATTCCCCGGACGGGGCCGGGATTCGACGACACGCGCTTCGACTCCGCGTCGGTGACCTTCCTCGGCCTGGAACCGATCGACATCCTGCGCATCCCCGACGGCGAGTTCGTGCACTACGTCACCCTCGGTGGCTCCCGGCATCCGATGACCGATTCCGCGGCGGCCCTGGCCGATCCCGTACGCGGCCCGCGCGCCGAATTGGTGCTGACGCTGCGCGGCGGCGCCGGTGCACAGGCGGGGCTGCCGCGCGGACTCGGTGTGCTGATCGCCGCTCCGTCGGTGGAAGGCGTTGTGCTGCAACCGGATGCGCTGCTCGACCTGGGAGAGCCGTTGTGGCACAACGCTCCCTTCACCGCGGTGCTGCTGGGCGAGGCGGATATCGATGAAGTCCCCCTGCCGGAGCCCGCCGATCCGGTGCGATTCCTGTCGGTCGCGCCGATCACCGCCACCGAGGCGGCATGGGTGCGAGTGCGCGGGGCCGCGGCGCTGCGGGACGCGTGGACCGAAGCGGGGATCGACATCCGCGATCCGCACCGCGCCGCGGCGAATCTGTAGTCCTCACAACCACTTGTTACGCCGCAGCGCGACGAACAGCGCGCCGCAGATGACCAGGATCACCACCCACACCATCCCGTAGCCGTAGGTCCACGACAGCTCCGGCATATGGGTGAAATTCATACCGTAGATGCCGGCGATCATGGTGGGCACCGCGGCCATCGCGGCCCAGGCCGAGATCTTGCGCATATCGGTGTTCTGCTGGACGCTCACCTTCGCCAGCGCCGCGTTGATCAGCGCGCTGAGCGCCTCGTCGAAATCGCTGATCCGTTCGGCGACCGCGGTGTGGTGGTCGGCGACGTCACGCAGATAGCGGCGGATCTCCTTCGGCATCGGCAGTTCCGAACTGCGGCTGAGCACCTGTAGCGGCAACGCCAGCGGGTTGACCGCCCGACGCAACTCCACCACCTCGCGCTTGAGCTGATAGATGGCCTCGATGGTGAGCCGGCTGCGCGGGGTGAAGACCTCTTCCTCCATCCCCTCCACATCGTCTTCGACCGACTGGGTCACCAGCAGATACGAATCCACCACGTGGTCGGCGACGGCGTGCAGGACCGCCCCGGGCCCCAGCGCCAGGCGTTCGGGATGCTTCTCCATCTCCTCGCGAACCACCTTCAGCGCGGTGTGCTCGCCGTGACGGACGGTGACCACGAAATTCGCGCCCACGAAGATCATGATCTCGCCGGTCTGCACGATCTCGCTGACCGAATTGGGGTCGTGTTCGAGATATTTCACGGTGCGCAGCACCAGGAACAGGGTGTCGTCGTAGCGTTCCAGTTTGGGGCGCTGATGCGCGTGCACGGCATCTTCGACCGCGAGTTCGTGCAGGCCGAAAATCTCGGCGACCTCGGCCATCTGGTCCGCGTCCGGAGCGTGCATACCCACCCAGACGAAGCCGTCGCCGCGCTCGCGTACCTGCGCCAGCGCATCCGCCGGGGTCACATGCCCGGACTGCCGATGGCCGTCGACATAGACGCCGCAGTCGACGATCGCACGGGCGGTGGGGACCGGGATCCGGGGCAGCTGCGGCCCGCGCCGCGACCTCCCGGAGCCACGGAACGGGGGAAACGGCGGTATCGAGGGCACGTCCCGGATGCTAGTTGGGCAAGATGGAACGCGTGCGCATCGACCTCCACACCCATTCGACCGCATCCGACGGCACAGACACTCCCGGCGAGCTGATGCGCGCGGCCGCCGCGGCGGGGCTGGACGTGGTGGCGATCACCGATCACGACACCACCTCCGGGTGGGACGAGGCGGTCGCCGCGTTGCCCGCTGGGCTGCGTTTGGTGCGCGGGATGGAGATGTCCTGCGTCGGCATGGGGGAGGACGGCTGGCCGGTGCCGGTGCATCTGCTGGCCTATCTGTTCGATCCGGCCGATGCCGCCTTCGCCGCCGAACGCGAGCGGTTGCGCACCGAACGGGTATCGCGGGTGCGCGCGATGGCCGATCTCATGGTGGCCGACGGCCTGCCGATCGATCCGGACGCGGTCCTCGCGGCCGCGGGCCCGGCGGCGGGACGACCCCATCTGGCGCGAGCGCTGGTCGAGGCCGGTGTGGTCCCGACGGTCGGCGCGGCCTTCGACGAACTGCTCGCGCCCCGTGGCCGCTACTACGTCGAGAAGGCCGACACCCCGTTGCGGCAGGCGGTGGACATGGTCGCGGCGGCCGGCGGAGTGACCGTGGTCGCGCACGCGCGGGCCCGCACCCGCGGGCGGCTGCTGGCGATCGACGACATCCGCGATCTGGCCGGGCACGGGCTGGGCGGACTCGAGATCGATCACCCCGATCACAATCCGGCCGACCGGGCGGTGCTCCGCGAGCTGGCACGCGAACTGGACCTCATCGGCACCGGATCCTCGGACTATCACGGCGCCGACAAATCCGTGGGCCTGGGTGAATGCACCACGGACGCAGAGCAATTCGAGCGTCTGGCCGAGAAGGCGAGCGGGGTCGCGGTGATCGCCTCGTGAGAGTCGTGCGGGCGCTCAGCGGAACCGTGGCCGCCGGACTGGTGGTGCTCGCCGCGGTCGTCGTCGGCGCGGCGGTCCTCGGGGTGCGGCGCGGATTTCCGGGACCGGGTGCGAGCAGTGTCGCCTGGCATATCGGAATGGCGGTGCTGGCACTCGGCGCGCAAATTTTTTCCGATCGACGTCGGGGAATTTCGGCGTTTTTCGGATCGCTGGTCGTCTTTGTGGCGGCGGGTTACCTATTGGTTACGCAATGGTGGAATTAGCCTTCGCGTAACAGTTGCGGCCGGATGAATTGTGGCCGAATATTTTCCTTTGTGAGCGTGCGTAGCCGGTCTACTATTCGCGCGGAATCCGAGATCGCGGCGGAGGCGTCCGCCGATGTGCTGGTGGTGGGTGGCGGTCCGGCGGGCGCCTGGGCGGCGTTGACGGCGGCGACGGCCGGAGCGCGGGTGATCCTGGTCGACAAGGGGCGTTCCGGGGAATGCGGACCGACGTCGAAAGGCGTTGTCGCACTGTGGGATATCCCGCCGGGACCGGATCGGGAGCGGGCACTGGTGCGCAGTCTGTCGCACGGCGGCGACCTCGGTGACCCCGAGTGGATGGACCGGGTGCTCGGCGAAACGCATCACCGCATCGCCCATCTGCTGCGCTGGGGATACCGGCAGACCGGAGACGGGCTCGGGACGCGCGTCCATCTCGAGGGCCGGCGGTATCTGGCGGCGCTGCGGCGCACCCTGTTCCGGTTGGGTGTGCGGGTCGTCGACCATCATCCGGCGCTGTATCTGCTGGTCGACGGCGACGGTGTGGTCTGCGGGGCCGGTGGGGTGGCCGGCGACGACCACTACCGCGGCTGGACGGTCCGCGCGGGCGCGGTGGTGCTCGCGACGGGTGGCTGCGCATTCCTGGCCGGCGGCGCCGGAACAGATGTCGACACCGGTGAGGGGTTGCTGATGGCGGTGGAGGCGGGCACCGAACTGTCGGGGATGGAGTTCTCCGGCGCGTACGGACTCGCCACGATGAGCGATCTGCGCGAGCCCCGGTTCGCGAACCTGTACGACGAATCGGGAGCTCGCATCGACGGTGACGACTTCACCGCCCGGTCCGCGGCCCTCGCCGCGCTGGCGCAGGGGCAGGCGGTCTACGCCGACATTCCGCCGGCGCCGGCGGTCCGGTACGGCCCGGCGTCGGCGGCGCCCGCGGGGACCGCGGCGGTGTCCGTGACCGGTGCCGATTCCGTCGGGGCGTCGATCGATCCTCGGTCCGGCTGGGTGCGGTTGCGTCCGGTGCTGCAAGGTACGGTGCGTGGTTCGGGCGGGGTCAGGTTGATCGGATTCGATTGCGCCACAACGGTTCCCGGGCTGTATGCCGCAGGCGACGTGGCCTCGCGGGAACCGATCACCGGTGCCGTCGGCGGATTCGACGGGCACGGTGGCGGGTGGGCGATCTCGTCCGGGATGTGGGCCGGATCGGGCGCGGCGCGGTTCGCTCGCCGCCGCGGCCGGATCGGGGACGCACGGCCGGTTCCGGGGGCCGGGCTGAATCATCACCTGGGGGCCGATGCGCGCGCCGACATCGATCCTCGTGCGGTGATCGGGCTGGTGCAGGAACATACGCTGCCGCTGCGGCGCAGCTACTGGCGCAGTGCGGGCAGTCTGCGCGACAGCATCGCCGAACTCGACGCGATGTGGCCGGTCACCGAATACGGACTCGGCGGCACCGGCGCCGACCAGGTTCGGGCCCGGCAGGCCGCGGCATTGCTGGCCGTGGCCCGCTGGACGAAATACAGCGCCCTGGCCCGGACCGAAACCCGGGGCCTGCATCGGCGCACCGATCATCCCGGCCCGGCCCGCGACTGGCGCCGCCGCCTGCTCACGGGCGGCGTGAACGAGATCTGGGTGCGCCCGGCATGATGTGCCGGATGGGGCCCTGAGCTCACACCGGCGTTCCGGTTCCCGGTGGGACTGTTCACCGCCGCTTCCCAGCACGGGCGAGTTTCCCCTTACGCGCAGGTAATTCGGCGGCCCTACCCTCGGAAGATGGCAGTAGACACCCGGCCTCGGGCCGGTCCCGCATCCGAGCGGATCGCGCCCCGGTCGAGGAGCGATTTTGCAACTCCCTGTTCCTACTGGCAGAATGTTGCGGATTCCCGGCCGACGCCACCGCCCGGTCCGGGACGGTTGGTGACCTTCGGTTCGTGACGCACGGCTCCGATCCGCGGATCACCCCATAGCCTTGCCCGGACCACCCGTCCGGTTCTCGCTCGATGGATCGTGCGCGGCCAGATCGCAAAGAAGCCCGGATCGCAAACACGCGATGCGACGTAATCACCGAACGGTTTTGCGCGACCGCGTGAACGCCCGGTCGGCGCACATCGTTCGAATTCCGAAGACCTTTAATACGAAAACCCGGCGGTAACCGTGAGCCGGTTCAGCCCGGACCGAGCAGGAGTGAAATCGTGTCATCTGTGACTGACGCACCGAATGCCACTACAGCGAGCCGTGAAACCGATACGACCGATCTGTCCGCTATCACGCACGAGGAAATTTTCGCCGGCCATCTCGGTGGCAAGCTTTCGGTGGAATTGTCCTCACCGCTGGAGACCCAGCGGGATCTGTCCATCGCGTACACGCCGGGCGTCGCGCAGGTGAGTCGCGCCATCCACAAGGACGAGGCGCTGGCCAAGCGCTACACGTGGACCGACCGGCTGGTGGTCGTGGTGAGCGACGGCACCGCGGTGCTCGGCCTCGGCGATATCGGCCCGCGGGCGTCGCTGCCGGTCATGGAGGGCAAGGCCGCGCTGTTCAAGAAGTTCGCCGGGCTGGACTCGATTCCGATCGTGCTCGACACCAAGGATGTCGACGAGATCGTGGAGACCCTGGTGCGCCTGCGGCCGAGCTTCGGCGCGGTGAACCTGGAGGACATCTCCGCCCCGCGTTGCTTCGAGATCGAGAAGCGCGTCGTCGAGGCGCTGGACTGCCCGGTCATGCACGACGACCAGCACGGCACCGCCATCGTGGTGCTGGCCGCGCTCAACGGTGCGGCCAAGGTGCAGGGCCGCGATATCGCCGACCTGAAGGTGGTCGTCTCCGGCGCCGGCGCCGCGGGTGTGGCCTGCTCGAACATCCTGCTGGCCGCGGGAGTGTCGGATGTGGTGGTGCTCGACTCGAAGGGCATCGTGAGCCGGGACCGCGCGGACCTCAACGAGGTGAAGGCCGATCTGGCCGCGCGCACCAACCCGCGCGGCATCACCGGCGGTGCGGCCGAGGCCCTGGCCGGTGCGGATGTGTTCCTGGGCCTGTCGGCCGGGACCATCGCCGAGGAATTGATCGCCTCGATGGCGCCGGAGTCGATCGTGTTCGCCATGTCGAACCCGGACCCGGAGATCCATCCGGAGGTCGCGCACCGCTACGCCGCCATCGTGGCGACCGGCCGCAGCGACTTCCCGAACCAGATCAACAACGTGCTCGCCTTCCCGGGCGTGTTCAAGGGTGCGCTGGATGCCGGTGCGCGCCGGATCACCGAGGGGATGAAGGTCGCGGCCGCCAACGCCATCTTCGGTGTCGTGGCCGACGAGCTCTCGGTCGACAAGATCATCCCCAGCCCGCTCGACCCTCGGGTCGCGCCGGCGGTCGCCGAGGCCGTGGCCGCCGCCGCGCGCGCGGAAGGTGTTGCGTAACAACAGGTTCGAACACAACGAGGGCGCCCCGGGAACTCCCGGGGCGCCCTCGCCGTATTCGGATGCCGACGCGCGGCCGCTACTTCTTGTGGCAGGACTTGCGGTAGTCGATCAGCGGCTGCCGTACCCCGCGGAAGTCCTTCAGCTCCTGCTGGTGGCCCTGGCGGTAGGCCTGCATCTCGGCCTTGCGCTGCTCCTTCGGCAGCCCCTTCACCTTGGCCAGTTCGGCGGCCAGATCCGGGTGGCTCGCCAGGAATGCGGCGACCTGCGGAGCGGTCTGGGCCTGAACCTGGGCGCGTGCCTGCGGGCTGCACTGCGGGGCGTCGGCCGAGGCGACGCCGGGCACGGCGACAGCCAGGGCGGCGATTCCGGCGGTGCCGGCCAGCAGGGCGGCGACAGTGCGCTTCATACCGGTAACTCCATTCGTGACGGGATGATGTCGGCTCCGAATCTGCGCGCCGAATCTGAAAGGACCCTGAAAACGCCGAGTGGGCGTACGCGATCTTCAGCCGATCCTCAGGCGGGGGACGGCCCTTCCGGCGATGTCGGACCGACTTCCCGGGCGGGCAGCGTCAGCACGAATACCGCGCCGGTGGTTCCGGGTGGCGGCTCCACGCAGCGCAGGTCGCCGCCGTGGGCGCGGGCGATACCGCGTGCGATGGCCAGCCCCATCCCGGCACCGTCGCGGCGGCGGTCCCGGCTCGTATCCAACCGCACCAAGCGCCCGAAGATGTGTTCGCGCTCGGTGGCCGGTACACCGGGACCGGTGTCGGCGACGCGGATTTCCGATGGGGTGATGCCCGTATCGGTGTCGCCGACCGTTCCCACGGTGAGGGAGACCGCGCCGCCTGGGGGAGTGGCCTGACACGCATTGGCGAGCAGGTTCACCAGGATCTGGCCCACCCGCTCGGGATCGGCGAGGGTGAGCACGGTGTGGCCGGTGAGCCGGAAGTCGATGTCGGGGTGCAGGATTCGCATGCGGTCGACCTGGGCGTGCGCGAGTTCGTACAGGTCGACCGATTGCCGATACAGGGTGAGCCCGGCGTCGATGCGGGCCATGTCGAGCAGATCCTCCACCAGGCGCCCGGCGCGCTGGGCTTCGCGGACCAGCAGCAGATACATGCGTTCGCGCTCTTCGGGTCCGGTGTCGGCGGGCTGGTGCAGGACCGCTTCGGCCATGGCCTTGATGCCGGCGATGGGCGTGCGCAGTTCGTGAGCGGCGTCGCCGACGAAGGCGCGCATCTGTTGTTCGGAGGCCCGTGCCCGGGCTTCGGCGCCCTCCAGGGCGTCCAGCATCTCGTCGAAAGCGCTCGCCGTGCGGCCCAATTCGGTATCGGTGCGGGTGGGGGAGAGGCGGCGGCCGCGGCCACCGCGAGCGATCTCGCGGGCCAGCCGGGTCATCGAATCCAGGGGCGCCAGCGCGTGGCGCAATCCCACCCACAGCGCGGCCGTGATGGCGACGATGGCCGTGGCGGTCACCCCGATCAGGACCAGGCCGAGTCGTGACCGCAGCGCGGTCAATAGCGGGGTGTCGACCTGGAGGGTGAGCCTGGCGCGATCCACCGTTCCGCCACCGCCGAGGGTGACGGTTCTGGTCCGGGGGCTGCCGTCCCCGGCATGCCGGGGCGAGAGGCTGCCGTAGACACTGCCGTCGGTGAGGACCAGCCGGGCTCGTACCGAGCGATTGTCCACGCGGGCGATCAACTCCGCGGGCGGGGTGTTCTGCTGCGCGAGCTGCCGGGCCAGCTGGACTCGGTCGGTGAGTACCGTATTCGCGCTGCGCGCCACCACGACCCCGAACAGACTGTGCACCGCCAGCGCCACCACGATCAGTGCGAGCCCGGAAATGGCTGCGGCAGTGAGGGTTACCCGGCGCCGCAGCGAAATCGTCGGCAGTGCCGGCGGTCGGGGCCGCACCGCCGCGGGCGGGGCCGAGTGGTCCGGCGCGGGTCCGAGAGCGTTCGATCCGGTGGTGTCGTCCGGAGTGCCGGGTGGTGTGGGCGCGGCGTCGGCCGGATCGTCGTTCATCGCGGATTCGCCCGTAACGCGTAGCCCATGCCGCGTACCGTGTGCAGCAGGCGTGGGCCGTATGCCTCCAGTTTGCGGCGCACCGCGCTGACGTAGACCTCGACCAGATTCGGGTCGTAGTCCTCGTAACCCCAGACCGCGGTGAGGATTTGGGTCTTGGTGACGACCCGGTCGCGGTGGGCCGCGAGGTAGGCGAGGAGTTTGAATTCGGTGGCGGTGAGGGTGATCGGTTCGCCGCCGCGCAGCACCACGCCGGAATCGGTTTCCAGCACCAGATCGGCGATGGTGATGCGGCTGTGCATGCGCCCCATCCGCCGCAGCAACGCCTCGATCCGCGCTACCAGTTCGGCCAGGTCGAACGGTTTCACCACGTAGTCGTCGGATCCGGAACGCAGTCCGCGCACCCGGTCCTCCACACCGTCGCGCGCGGTCAGCATCACCACACCGGCGCCGCTGCGGGCGCGCACCACCTCGAGCAGGCCGAAACCGTCGCGACCCGGCAGCATCACGTCGAGGACGACGACATCGGGACGGAATCGCTCCAGATCGGCCTCCAGCCGATCGCCGTGCTCGCGCGCGAGGACCTCGTGTCCGGCGGTGCGCACGGCCGCGGCGACCGCCGTGCGAATGGCGTCGGCGTCTTCGATCAGGAGAATGCGTCCCGGCTGCACCCGCACATTATTCGCCGCACTTGCTGAGACCTGGCTGAATGCCGCTCGAGAGTCCGGTTCGCGCTCCCGCGGAGGCCGCTACTTGTCGGTGGCCGGGCGTAGAATTATCGGTATCGGGAGAGTGGAAGAGGTTGGTGCGCTTGGGAATTCGTCGTTTCATCGAACGGTTGACGGGGCGTGGTGCCACTGGCGACGACATATCGGAAAAGCGGCAGCGGAACAGGCGAGCGGCCCGTGAAATCGCCTCGCTGCGCCGCGCGAACGAACGTTCGCGACCGCGGGAGGGCAACCCGTACGGAGATGCGGGCACTCGGGGAATTCAAAGCTGAAACCGGCAGCTGCGGTTGGCCCATGGTCGTCGCAGGGTGGGTGCGGATCGGATGTGCGGATGCGGCGCACCTACGATTCCTGTGCCGGGCGTTCCCGGCTGCCGGATGTTGTCGCTGACTATCGGGAGTGGGTGTCGCCGGATGGGATTGGCCGGATCGGCGCGAGTGACGGCCCGGGTGCTGGTCGCCGTCACCGCCGCCACGCTGGCGGTGTCATGTGCCAACGGTGACGGCGAGTCGACGATCACCGTCGGCGCCGGAGATTCGGCGCAGTCGGAGGTCGTCGCCGAAATCTATGCTCAGGCGCTCGCGCGCACCGGCACGCGAACGACGGTGAAAAAGCATCTCGGACAGCGTGCGGACTATCTGGCGGCGCTGGACGCGGGCACGATCACGCTGGTGGGCGACACCAGTGGTGATCTCCTCACCACCTTCGACTCCTCGTCCTCGGCGACCGCCCCGGATCGGGCGACGGCCGCGAGCGTCGCGGAGCATCATGAGCCCGGCCCGCCGATCGATATGACCGCGGGGACGCCGGTGACTCTCGAGGCGCGCCATATCGGCTCGGTCGCCGATGATCTGAGCCGGGCCGTGCCGGAGGGTCTGGCGGTGTCCGATTTCGCCGACGCCACCGATCTGCGGCCGCAGCTCGCACTCGGCGCCACCGCGGCAGCGCGCTATCCGGCGAATGCGGCCGACCTCGCACAGCATTGCGGTGAACTGACCGTGGGCATCGCCGGCGGGCGCGAACTCGACCCGCTCCGGACGCCGCCGGACCCGCAGCGCGATGTGCTGACGCCGCTGCGCACCGTGTACGGCTGCGATATCACCCACCACGTCGACTTCCCCGGTGACGGCGAACTGCGAAAGGCATTGCGCGACGGAGCAGTCGACGCGGGCGTGTTCACCTCGGCCGTCGCACTACTCCCGGGCGGCCCCGGTGACCCGGCCGTCGGCACCGACCCGGCCGTCGGCACCGACCCGGCCGTCGTCACCGATCCGGCGTACGCCTTCCGCGCCCAGAACATCGTCCCGCTGCTGCGTCAGGGCGCCCTGGACCAGCGGCAGATCAAGAAACTCGATTACGTAGCCGGCGAGCTCACCACCGCCGACCTCGCGACCATGGTCCGCCGCGTCCGTGACGAACACGCCCCGGCGGCCGACCTCGCCCGCATGTGGCTCGACGAACACGCCCTCTGAGCACCCCGCTCATCCGCCGTTCCCGCCCATCGTCCATGATCAGGTTCGATACGGAGTCGGGCGTACAGTGCGAATAGATCACCTGAGCGGGGGTCCGCATGGTCCTGGTCATCGCGTTGGGAGTGCTGGCCGCATTCTTGTTCGCCGCGGCCGGATATCTGCAACAGCGCGCGGCGCGCACCGTGGTCGCCGAACAACCCCGGGCGGCCCGGGTCTTCGGTATGACCACACTCATGCAGCGTCTGCTGCGCAGCGGCACCTGGCTGCGCGGCTGGATCACCAACCTCGCGGGCTTCTTCACCCAGGCGGTCGCGCTGCATCTGGGCTCGGTGGCCGCCGTGCAACCGCTGATGTCGACTCAGCTGCTGTTCGCGGTCCCGCTCGAGGCGTTCGGACGCCGGCGTCGCCCGCGTGGCCGCGACATCTGGTTCGCGCTGCTGGTCTGCGCCGGCCTGGGCGTGCTGTTCGGCGTCGGCGGTGTGGCGCCGCTGGCGGGAGATCCGGATCGCGGCCGGGTGCTACTGGCCACCTTCTCCGCCGCGGGTCTGGTGGCACTGCTGGCCCTGATCAGCATCCGCTGCCCGATCTGGGTGGCCGCGAACCTCGTGGCGGTGGCCGCCGGCGTCTGTTTCGCGATGAGCGCCGTCTTCATGAAGTTGACCACCGAGGATCTGGTCTACCGCGGCATCCCCGCTACCGCCACCGACTGGCCCGGCTATCTGCTCGCCGTTTCCACGCTCAGCGGGCTGGTGCTGGAACAGACCGCCTTCGCCGCCGGGCCGCTGCCCTGGGCGATCGCGGCCATGAGCGTGACGAATCCGATCGTCAGTTACGTGGTCGGCGTGCTGGCCTTCAAAGTCGTGCCGCCGCACACCCCCGGAGCGCTGGCCGGAGTCGCGGTCGCCGGAGCACTGATCGCGGCCGGGATCGGCGGACTCGCGCATTCGCCGCTGGCCCGCGCCTTCTATGCCGGTAACAAGGAGATAACCGACGAATCGCCCAGCCTGATGTCGTAAAAGCTTGCGACGCATGTGTTATGACGGTTGTGTGGGCAATCCGTCGCGTCCGGTGCTGTGGCGGGACTGTGTGGCCGGGCTCGCGGTATTCGGGCTGTACCTCGCGGTCGACGCCCTGCACACCCCGGCCCGCCGCGAACTGGCCGACCGCAACGCCCACCGCATCTTCGATCTCGAACAGTGGCTCGCGATCGACGTCGAGCGCCCGCTCAACAGCTGGCTGGAGTCACAGGCGCTGCTCGCGACCCTGGCCAACTACGAATACGCCTTCACCTACATCGTCAGTGCGTTCGCGCTGCTGTTCTGGCTGTATTTTCGCCGCCGCGCCGAATACGCCCGCGCCCGCGACTCGTTTCTGCTGCTGAACATCCTGGCCATCGCCTGTTTCGCGCTCTGCCCTGTCACCCCGCCGCGACTGCTGCCCGAACTGGGCTTCACCGATACCGTCGTCGCCGGCCACACGTGGGGGTCCTGGGGTTCGTCCCTGGTGTCGGGGGCGAATCAGCTCGCGGCGGTCCCCTCGCTGCACGTCGGCTGGGCGCTGTGGGTGAGTGTGGTGCTGGCCCGGGTCTCCGGCGGGTGGATCGTGCAGGTGCTCAGCGCGCTGCACGTCGGGCTGACCACCTACGTGATCGTCGCGACCGCCAATCACTTCATCCTCGACGCGGTGATCGCGGTGGCCTTCGTCGCGGCGAGTATCCAGCTGGTCGACCGCTGGTACGCGCGAGCGCCGGTGGTGCCGCCCGCCGACGCGTTCTTCCTCCACATCGAGAAGACCGGCATTCCGCAGCAGGTGGGCGGCATGGTCGTGTTCCGGCCGCGGGCCGACGGCGGACCCGATCTCGCCGCGGTGCGGGAACTGGTCCAGGGCGAGCTGGCACATCTGCCGCGCTTCCAGCAGCGTCTGGACCAGCCGGGGCGGTGGCGCCGGGCACGCTGGGTGGACAGTCCGGTCGACTGGGACTGGCACGTCACCGAGCGCACGATTCCCGGCACCGATCCGGAGGCCCTCGGCGAACCGGATGGTCTCGAGGTGGGGTCCGGGGCGGCCCTCAGCGCAGTGCTCACCACCGGTATCGCCGTCGGGCCGGCAGCGGCCAACGGGGAGTCCGTGGAATCACGTGGTGCGGTGGCGGCCGAAGCGACCATGACACCGGGCGCGGTGGTGCGGCGGGTGGACGAAATCAGCCGGGTGGTCACGGATCTCGCCGCCGAGGTGCTGCCCAAGGATCGGCCGCTGTGGCGACTCGTCCTGGTGCGCGACCCGGAGGCGGGCGCGATCGGCGTGGTCCTGCTGCTGCATCACGTGGTCGCCGACGGTATCGGCACGGTGGTGCAGGCCCTGCGCCTGCTGCGCCCGACCATCGATCTGCCGGTGGCCGAGCGTAAGCCGCCGAGCTGGGGGACCACCGTCGCCGGCACCGCGGCCGGTCTGGCGCAACTGGCCGCCGATGCCCAGCCGAAGGGAACGCTGCCCGACGACTGCGTGCGACGCGTGTTCACCGTCTGTTCGCTGGACCTGGAAACCGTTCGGGCCGTGGCCCGTTCGCATCGCGCCCGGGTGACCGACGTACTGCTGAGCATCACCGTCACGGCGCTGCAGCGTCTTCGCCCCGATCTGGGGGAGCGGTTGGGCGGGCAGATCCGGGTGGCGGTGCCGTTGATGGTGCGCGACCCGATGTCGGGGGCGGAGGGCAATTCGACCGCCGCCGTGATGATCGACATTCCGCTGACGGCGGCGACCCCGGCGCAGCGTCTTTCCGAGATCCGCACCCGCAGCGACCGGCTGCATTCCGGAACCCGCGCGCTCGCCTCGCATTTCGTGATGGATCGGGTGCTCAGGCTGCTCCCCGAACCGGCCGTCGGGGCCTTCGCGCGGTCGGTGTACGGCGGGCGGTTCTTCCACGCCATCGTCTCCAACATGGCCGGTCCCGAACTGGCGATGACCTTCGCGAACATGCCGATCACCCGGGTGTTTCCGATCCTGCCGTCGGCTCCGGGAGTTCCGCTGGTCGCCGGGGTGCTGAGCTGGAACGGCGCATTGGGGATCGGCCTCTCGGTGGATCCGGCGCTGCTCGACGCGCGGGCGGTCGCCGCCGAGTTGCCCGATGTGCTGGCCGAACTCGCCGATACCACGTTCGTGTCCGATAAGCGTCCGTAGCCCGGTTCCGGCGAGTAGTCTTCGAGCGAGTTGATCACCGAGCCTACCGTCGCCGAGGGAGGCCGCCTCATGTTCGAACGCGGGATAGTGGCGAAAATGTCTGCGGCATGCGCGCTTACCGCGCTGGTGACCGCCGCTGCCGCCTGCGGCAGCGATGACTCCGGCAGCAAATCCACCGAATCGTCGAGTAGCGGCACGCCGACGGTGACCCAGGCGGTGACCCGGAACTTCGAGCGCTTCTTCGACGGATCCACCTCCGCCGACGAGAAGGTCGCGCTGCTGGAGAACGGGCCCGCGTTCGCCGCCGCGATCGAGGCACAGGCCGATTCGCCGATGGCGAAATCCGCCTCGGCCAAGGTCACCAATGTCGCCAGCACCAGCACCGACCACGCCGACGTCACCTTCGACGTGCTGTTCAACGGCACACCGGCGCTGTCCGGTCAGCAGGGCGGCGCGGTGCAGATCGAGGGCACCTGGAAGGTGACGGCCGCGACCTTCTGCGCCCTGCTCACGCTGGAGGGCGCGGCCCCGCCGGTCTGCGGTGCGACCTCGGGGACCCCGGCACCCAGTACGACGCCGGCACCGGGTGCGACAACGGCGGCGCCGGGCGGGCCCACCATCCTTCCTGTGCCGACCAGTTGAGGTCGCGATGACGTCGCCGGATCGCCCTGGGCCGGCCGCCCGGCATTCCGAATCGGGAGCCGGGGCCGAATCCGCCGCGCCGGATACCGGCCCTGCCGTGAGCGCTCGCGCCGAGACCGCAGCGGCGATGGGATCCATTGCGGCGCAACCGGTATCGTCCGGCACGAAGCGGCCCTATGTGGCGCTCGCGGTGGTCACGGCCGTCCTGTTCGTCACCTTCCTCGACACCACGATCGTCAGCGTCGTCCTCGGTGATATCCAGTCCGACGTCCATGCCGGTGTGGTGTCGCTGCAATGGGTGGTGAACGCCTACACCCTGGTGTTCGCGAGTCTGATGCTCACCGCCGGCACCCTCGGCGACCGGTGGGGCCGCAAACGCGTCATGGTCGGCGGGCTGGTGGTGTTCGCCGTCGGCTCGGTGTTGTCCGCGGTGGCCGGAAGTGTGTCGATCCTGATCGCCGGGCGGGCGGTCATGGGCGTGGGTGCGGCGGCCTCCGAACCGGGCACCCTGTCGGTGATCCGGCACATCTTCCCCGATCGCGGCGCCCGCGCGAAGGCACTGGGTGCGTGGGCGGCGGTCTCCGGATTGGCGCTGGCGCTGGGGCCGGTGATCGGCGGGCTGCTGGTCGGGGCGTTCGGCTGGCGCTCGATCTTCTGGTTCAACCTGATCGTCGGCGTCATCGTGCTGGCGGCGGCGCTGAAATTCGTGCCGGAAAGCGCCGATCCGCAGCCGGGCCCGGTCGATTGGGCCGGATTCGTCCTGGGCGCAACGTTTCTCGGCTGCGTGATCTACGCGGCCATCTCCGGTGAGCAGGTGGGCTATTCGGCCGCCTCGGTGATCACGCTGTTCGTGATCGGCGGGATGGCCTTCGTCGCCTTCCTGGTGGTCGAGTCGCGCGCGCGCAATCCGATGTTCGACTTCCGCTACCTGGAGCGCCCGCTGGTGCGCAGTGCGCTGGTGGTGGCGTTCGCGGTCTACTTCGGCATCTTCTCGATCTTCTTCTTCACCGCGCTGTATCTGCAAGAGGTGCTGGACTATTCGGGGTGGCGAACCGCCGCGGTATTCGGCCCGATGGCCGTGGCGATCATCGCCGGCTCGCTGATCTCCGGATTCTGGGTGGCGCTGCGCGGCTCCCGCACGCCGATGATCGCCGGCTGTGTGCTCGGTGCGGCGGGCATTCTGCTCACGCGTCAGTTCCTCGGCGTCACAGTCGAATTCACGCCGCTGGCGCTGGCCCTGATGCTGGCCGGCCTCGGGTTCGGTATCGCGGTGGTGCCGCTGACCTCGGCCGTGCTGTCCGGCGTTCCGGCCGAACATTCCGGTATGGCGGCCGCCGCCACCAACACCATGCGCCAGGTCGGGGCGGTGGTCGGTGTGGCCGTCCTGGGTTCGCTGGTCAATTCCTTCCTGAATTCGGACCTGCGGGATCGGTTGCGGCAGATCGGCGTGCCGGCGAATTTCCAGGCCATCGTCATCGACGCCATCGAGACCGGCAACGTCCCGGCCGGGGGTGACGCGGCGGCCTCGGCCGCCTACGGACCGATCGTGAACCGGGTCATCCACGCGACCTACGAGGCCTTCCATCGTGGACTCGAGGTGGCGCTGCTGGTGTCGGCGATCATGATTCTGATCGCCGCCGTGGTCACCGCACTATGGCTACCGCGGCGCGGCGACCGCGCCGGATACGTGCACGAGGACTGAGGTCATGCGGGCAGCACGCTGCTGAGGTCATGCAGGCAGCACGCTGCTGAGGTCATGCGGGCAGCACGCTGCCGTCGGCCGAACCGGCCAGCCATTCGGTGAGCACGGGATGCATGGCGAGTGCGGGCAGCGCGCCGACCAGGGTGTCGATCAACTCGGTGCGGCCGATCTGCTCCTCGCGCAACCAGATCAGGGTCGTCTCCTCGACGAACGCGATCCAGCCCCGAAACACCAGGCGAAGTCGCGGGAGTTCGGGGTCGTCGGCGGCCAGCGGTGTTTCGGCGAGGATGCGATCGACCATGGCATCGCGGGTGGCGTCGGCCAGCGCCATCAGTTCGGGGCTGCCGCTGGCGGGGCCGCGGAGCAGGCCCTGGTAGGAGATCCGGTTCTCGCTGACGTACTCGACGTAGCGTTCGACCGCGTCGCGCAGCATGCTGAACAGGTCGAGGCTGCGGTCGGGCATGGTGCGAGCGAGTAGTTCCTCGTTGGCGCGGCGCACGATGGCGCGCTGGAAATCCTGCTTCGACGCGAAGTAGTGGAAGAGCAGGCCGCGGGAGATGCCCGCCTGCCGGGCGATCTCCCCGATGGAGATGTCCTCCAGCGTGCGGTCGCGCAGCATTTTCACGCCCAGGGACACGAGCTGTTCGCGCCGTTCGCCCGGGCTCAGCCGCACCCGTTTGGTGCCGGGACCGTTGTCACTCACGGTTGCCATCCTACTGAACGGTAGTCAATACTGTTGACTCCTGCTCAATAGGATCGTAGGGTTGGGTACATGAGTCGTAGGGTTACAGACAACGGCCGTAGCGACGCGCTCGGAGGCGGTAGCTTGCGTGACCACGGAGAGCGCGGCGAAGGCCGTGATGGGCGGAGCCGCAGTATGGCGGCGGCGCGTCATGTGCATACGTTGATCGTCGGCAGTGGATTCTCGGGCCTGGGCCTGGCCATCCGGTTGAGCCAGCAGGGTCGCGACGACTACCTGGTGCTCGAGCGTGGCAACGATGTCGGCGGTACCTGGCGCGACAACACCTATCCCGGCGCCGCCTGCGATGTGCCGTCGCAGCTGTACTCCTACTCGTTCGCGCTCAATCCGAACTGGTCGCGCTCGTTCTCCAAGCAGCCGGAGATCCAGTCCTACATCCAGGGCGTGGCCGATCGTCACGGCGTGCGGGACAAGCACATCTTCGACTGCGAGATGACCGGCGCCCGGTGGAACGAGGAGCAGGCCCGCTGGGAGGTGCAGACCAGCCAGGGCGCGTTCACCGCCGACATCCTGGTCTCCGCCGTCGGCGCGCTGTGCGAGCCGAACCTTCCGGATATCAAGGGCATCAACGGTTTCCAGGGCCGCATCTTCCACTCCGCGCGCTGGGATCACGACGCGGATCTGACCGGCAAGCGGGTCGCGGTGATCGGCACCGGCGCCTCGGCCATCCAGATCGTGCCGTCGATCGCGCCGAAGGTGGCCCATCTCGACGTCTACCAGCGCACCGCCCCGTGGCTGCTGCCACGGATCGACCGTCCGTACACCCTGCCCGAGCGGCTGGCCTTCAAATACGTTCCGGGCGTGCAGAAGTTGTCACGTGCCGCCATCTACGCCGCCCGCGAAACGCAGGTCGTCGGCCTGGCGAAATTCCCGCCGGCCATGCTCGCGCTGGAAGGCCTCGCCCGGCTGAAGCTGCGGCTCGAGGTGCCGGACGCGCAGCTGCGCGAGAAGGTCACGCCGAACTTCCGCATCGGCTGCAAGCGCATGCTGATCTCCAACGAGTACTACCCGGCGCTCGGGCGCGACAATGTCGACGTGGTCACCGACGGCATCCGCGAGATCCGCGCGAATTCGATCGTCACCGCCGACGGCACCGAACGCGAGATCGACGCCCTCATCGTGGCGACCGGATTCCACGTCACCGATTCGCCGGTGTACGAGACGATCGCCGGCCGCGACGGACGCACGCTCACCGAACTGTTCGACGAGATCGGGCAGCAGGGCTACAAGGGCGCCGCGATCCACAACTTCCCGAACATGTTCTTCCTGCTCGGCCCGAACGTCGGCCTCGGCCACACCTCGATGGTGTACATGATCGAATCGCAGATCAACTACATCGCCGACGCGATCGCCACCTTCGACCAGCGCGGCCTGCGTACGGTCGAGGTGCGAAAAGATGTGCAGGACACCTACAACCGCGACCTGCAGGACCGCATGTCCAACAGCGTCTGGCTCAACGGTGGTTGTGCCAGCTGGTATCTGGACAAGCACGGCAACAACACCACGCTGTGGCCCGATTTCACCTTCCGCTTCCGCAAGCTGACGGAGAAGTTCGACGTCGCGGCATACGACACGACCCGATCGACCGACGGGGCCGCGCGGCCCGATCTGAAAGTGGTAGCAGCACAGTGAGCAATGACGCTTATTTCACCGGCAAAGTATGTGTGATCACGGGCGCCGGCTCGGGTATCGGCCGCGCGCTGGCCGAGAATCTGGCCCGCCGCGGTGCGAAACTCGCACTCTCCGATATCGACACCGAAGGACTGGCCGAAACCGTCCGCCGCGTCGAGGCGCTGGGTGCGCAGGTGAAGTCCGATCGGCTGAACGTGGCCGAGCGGGAAGCCGTGCTGCTCTACGCCGACGAGGTGAAGAAGCACTTCGGCGTGGTGCACCAGATCTACAACAACGCCGGCATCGCCTTCCACGGCGAGGTGGTCGACTCCCAGTTCAAGGACATCGAGCGCATCATGGATGTCGATTTCTGGGGCGTCGTCAACGGCACCAAGGCGTTCCTGCCCGCCATCATCGAATCCGGTGACGGCCACGTGATCAACGTGTCCAGTCTGTTCGGCCTGATCGCGGTGCCGGGCCAGAGTGCTTACAACGCGGCCAAATTCGCGGTGCGCGGCTTCACCGAATCGCTGCGCCAGGAGATGCTGGCGCGTAAGCATCCGGTCAAGGTCACCTGTGTCCATCCCGGCGGTATCAAGACCGCCGTGGCGCGCAACGCCACCTACGCCGAGGGAATCGACGCCCAGAAGTTCTCCTCGTTCTTCGACAAGCAGCTCGCCCTGCACACCCCGGAGATGGCCGCGCAGACCATCACCGAGGCCGTGCGCAAGGGTCACGGCCGCGTGCTGATCGGCTGGGAGGCGAAGGCGCTCGATCTGTTCGTGCGCACCACCGCGTCCTACTACCAGCGCATCGCGAACGTCGTCAACAGCCGGTTCCTGCCCTGATTCGCCGCGGGAATTCACTGTGATGCCTGGTTTTTCGAAATCCGTGGCCCTGCCGCTGCCCGTCGCGCGGGCCGTCCTCGGGCCGATGTTCCGGTTCGCCATGCACAGCCGGCTGCCGTGGGCGGCGCAGCGCCACCTGCTCGACGCCGGTTCGGTGCTGCAGACGCTGCCCGCCGGTACCCGGGTGCATCGGATGCGGCTCGGTGGCCGTCCCGCCGAGCGGGTGACCGCCGGTGCGGCCGACGGCCCGGGTGCGGTGCTGTACCTGCACGGTGGTGGATACACCATCGGGTCGCCGGCCACCCATCGGTCACTGGCGGCGCATCTGTCGCGCGAGATCGGTTGTCCCGTCTACGTTCCGGACTACCGGCTGGCGCCGGAACATCCGTATCCGGCCGCGCTCGACGACGCCGAGGCGGCCTTCCTGGAGCTGGTGTCCACCGGGCTCGCGCCGCAGCAGATCGCGGTCGCGGGGGACTCCGCCGGCGGCGGGCTGTCGCTCGCGCTGGCGTTGCGCCTGCGTGACCGGCACGGAATGCGGCCCGCCGCACTGGGTTTGATCGCTCCGTGGGCCGACCCGAACGAGTTGCCGGCTCGCGAGCGCGACCTGGTGGTCAACAAGGCGTGGTCGCGATTGTGCGCCGCCGCCTATCTGGGCGACGGCGATCCGCTGGATCCGGGTTACGCGCCGCTGCTCGGATCGCTGGGCGGGCTGCCCGCGACCTATGTCCAGGTCGACGAGGGCGAGTTGCTGCATTCGCAGTGCGTGCGCCTGGCGGCCGCGCTGCGGGCAGCGGAGGTGCCGGTGCAGTTCTCGGTGACGCGCGGGCTCTGGCACGTCTCGCAGCTGCAGGCGTCGCTGGTGGCGCCGGCCGCGCTCGCCGCGCGCGAACTGGCAGGATTCCTCGGTCAATCGCTGCAACCAGCGCAAACCGGATCCATAGGATAGAAGCCGTAGGACAGGTTCCGCCCGGCCGCATCCGCGTCGAAATACTCGACCGGGCGGCCGGGCGGAGCCTGCCGTTGCGGCTGGCGTAAATTACTGGCGAGTAGACCACGTGGAAGGGCACCGATGCGAGAGTTCGAAGTCCCGGCTACCTACACCATCCCCGAAGACGCCAATATGTCCGATGGCGCCTTCCGGCACGCCGAGCGCACGCCCGGCCTGGTGGTGTTCAACAGGCCGGACGGCAAGGGCGGGTGGACAGATGTCACCGCCGCGGAGTTCGCGAAACACGTCACCGCGGTGGCCAAAGGACTGATCGCCTCCGGCATCGAACTCGGCGACCGGGTCGCCATCCTGGCCTCCACCCGGTACGAGTGGGTCGTGCTGGACTTCGCCATCTGGGCGGCCGGCGGCTGCACCGTCGCGATCTTCGACAGCTCCTCGGCCGAGCAGGCGCGCTGGATCCTGTCGGATTCGGGCACCAAGCTGATCGTGGTCGAGAACGCCCGGCACCGGGCCACCATCGCCGAGATCGAGGACGGCCTGCCCGAACTGGGCGAGCCGCTGGTGATCGACGACGGCGCGATCGACACCCTGGTCGCCCGGGGCAAGGATCTCGGCGACGAGGCCGTGCACGAGCGGCGCAAGCAGGTCAAGGCGGCCTCGCCGGCCTCGCTGATCTACACCTCCGGCACCACCGGCCGGCCCAAGGGCGTCATGCTCTCGCATGCCAACCTCTACGCCGAATCGGCCGCCGACCGTGCCGCGATGCCGCAGTTCCTCAAGCCCGGTCATCGCTCGCTGCTGTTCCTGCCGCTGGCCCACGTCTTCGCCCGCGCGGTCGCGCTGGCGGCCTTCGACGCCGGGGTCACCGTCGCGCACACGGCCGACTGGTCGACGCTGGTCGAGCAGTTCGGTGAGTACAAGCCGGACTTCATCCTCTCGGTGCCGCGCGTGTTCGAGAAGGTGTTCAACGGCGCGAAGCAGAAGGCGCACGACGGCGGCAAGGGCAAGATCTTCGATCTGGCCGCCGACACCGCGGTGGAGTACAGCCAGGCGCTCGACAACGGCGGCCCGGGCCTCGTGCTCAAACTCAAGCACACCGTGTTCGACAAGCTGGTCTACGGCAAACTGCGCGAGGCCATGGGCGGGCGCTGCAAGTCCGCCGTCTCCGGCGGCGGCCCCCTCGGCGCGCGGCTGGGTCACTTCTTCCGCGGCATCGGCGTCACGATCTACGAGGGCTACGGCCTGACCGAGAGCACCGCCGCTGTTTCGGTGAACACCCCCGATCACCTGAAGGTCGGCTCGGTGGGCCGCCCGCTCGGCGGCCACGCCGCGAAGGTGGCCGAGGACGGCGAGCTGCTGCTGCGCGGCCCGGTCGTGTTCGCCGGCTACTGGAACAACCCGGCCGCCACCGAGGACGCCTTCGCCGACGGCTGGTTCAAGACCGGCGATCTCGGCGCCATCGACGAGCAGGGCTTCATCACGATCACCGGCCGCAAGAAGGAAATCATCGTCACCGCCGGCGGCAAGAACGTCTCCCCGGCGATGCTCGAGGACTCTCTGCGCTCGCATCCGCTGATCAGCCAGGTGATGGTGGTCGGTGACGGCAAGCCGTTCGTCGGCGCGCTGATCACCCTCGACCCGGAGGCGCTGCCGGGCTGGAAGACCCGCAACAACGTGCCCGAGGACACCCCGATCGAGAAGCTGATCGAGCTGCCCGAACTGACCGCCGAGATCGACAAGGCGGTCAAGGACACCAACAAGCTGGTCTCCCACGCCGAGGCGATCAAGAAGACCCGCATCCTGCCGGTCGACTGGACCGAGGAGAGCGGTGAGCTGACGCCGAAGATGTCGCTCAAGCGCAATGTGGTGATGAAGAACTACGCGACCGAGGTCGAGGCGATCTACGGCTGAGCCCGCTCGTACGCCCGGACGGCCCGTCTTCTTCCGGAAGGCGGGCCGTCCGCGTTCGTGACGTGCGACGATATGCGCGATCGACCCCGATGATTTTTCCCGGCTGTCGCCGTCTCATCTGTGGGGCAGTGGCCGCCGGCCGCAGGCCCGTATCCATTCCGGAGGAGGCAATCGTGAAGTCGGCTACCGCATATCTGATGTTCGACGGGGATGCCGAGGAGGCATTCACCTTCTATCAGTCGATCCTGGGCGGGGAACTGCAGATGGTCCGCTATCGCGATATGGGTGACGGCGGTGGCGGGAGCCTGCCCGAGGAGGTGGGCAAGCGCATCGCCAACGCCGCGCTGACCTGGCGCGAGGATCAGCTGCTCATGGGCTCGGACTGTCCGCCAGACCAGAAGCTCAACCACGACAACGTCCCGTTCAGCGTCTGCCTGGATGTGGACGACGAATCCGAGGCCGCCCGGATCTTCACCGGGCTGTCCGCGGGGGGCCAGGTCACCATGCCGCTGGGCAAGACCGAGTGGGCGCAGCAGTTCGGCATGGTCACCGACAAATATTCGGTGCCGTGGATGGTCAATCTGTACGGCGGCGAATAGGTTTCGGTACCGCGTCGATGGCAGGGAGCTAGCTGTACGGGCTGGGCTCGCCGGCGCGAGCCCACGCCTTCTCGGCTTCGCTGCCGGCCTCCGGCGGGAACAGTCCGGCGATCATCCACAGGTCGCGCGGGGATTCGTAGGTGTGGAACTCCCAGTGCAGTCCCCGCGCGCCGGTGTACGGCTCCATGACCGCATTGAGCCGTTGTGTCGATCGTTTACGCATGTCCGGATCGTCCAGATGCCGGGCCAGGTGTTCCACGACGACGCGCACGGTATCGGCCGACGGTTTCCCGCCGACGAAGAACGACGTCTCCTCGACCTCCTCGAACAACACGACGACGTAGAACGCCGGCAGGCCGAATCCGGTGTACAGGGCGGTGACATCCCGCGCGAAATCTGCCTTGTCCTGGTCGGAGTAGGTGTTCGCGGGATGGTAGACGTGCCACAGCGGCATGGCGATATTCCTTCGGAAGATGGTGGGCGAGAACGGATTCAGCGAGGGATGGCCAGCGCGAGGCCCTCGACGGGGCCGGACAGTGCCGCCTTCACCCCGCGCGTGACATCGTCGACCAGTACTTCGGTATCGCCGCGCAGCACGCCGTCGAAGACGGCCTCGGCCACCACGTGCGGCGCGAGCTTGTCACCCGGCAGACGCCGGACCATTTCGGTATCGGCGAATCCGAGATGGACGCCGACCACCTGGGTGCGCTGTGCGGCCAGCTCCAGCCGCAGCGAATTGGTCAGCGACCACAGTGCCGCCTTGGACGCACCGTAGGCCGCCGCACCCGCCGCCCACGACAGCACCGAATGGATGTCGATCAGGACGCCGCCGCCGTTGTCCGCCAGAATCGGCGCGAACGCCTGGGTCACCCGCAGCGGGCCGAAGACGTTGGTGTCGAACGTGGTGACGATATCGGCCATATCGGCGGTCAGCAGCGGCGCCGGGAGGAGGACGCCCGCATTGTTGACGACGATCTCGACGTCGCGGGCCCGGCGTGCCGCGGCGGCCACCGAATCGGCGTCGGTGACGTCCAGGGCGAGGGGCTCGACGCGGGCGTCGTCGGCCGCCTTCGGGGCGCGGGCGGTGGTGTAGACCTTGGCCGCGCCGCGCCTGAGCAGCTCGTCGGTGAACGCCTTGCCGAGCCCTCGTTGCCCACCGGTCACCAATGCGACCGCGCCGTCGATTCCGGCCATCTCTCGTCCTTTCGGATCGTTCGGGGCGACCGCTCACCCTCTGGATAACGATCTCGTTAGTTAGATGACAGCACAGCTGGCTGGGTAACGCAAGCGTTAGGTAACATGGGGGTCGTGTCGATGATGTTCGAGCCGCGGCTGAGCGACCGGGACGCCTGGTCGATCGGCGACCGATGTTCGGCCGGACGGGTGCTCGAGTTGCTCAGCACCCGGACGGTATTCCTCGTTGTCCGCGAATGCTTCTACGGCACAACACGATTCGAGGACTTCACGACTCGGGTCGGCACCTCGGCGCCGGCGGTGTCGCGAGCTCTCAAACAGCTCGAATCGGCGGGCATCGTGGTACGGGTGCCGTATCGGGAACCCGGGCGGCGCGAACGCGCGGAATACCGCCTGACCGCGGCCGGTGAGGACCTGCTGCCGGTATTCCTGTCACTGATGCAGTGGGGGGACAAATATCTGCAGGACGGGAAGCCGCCGCTGTCGTTCGTCGACCGGGAATCCGGAGCGGTGGTGGGGGTGCGGGTCACGCCTGAGCAGGTACCGGACAAGAAGGCCCGTGAGATCGAAATTCGACTGAACTCGTCGGGACGGAAGCGCCCTTCGCCGGCCGCGGACTGAGAACCGGCGGCCCATACGCGAACCCCGCCGCATCCTCACCGGAATGTCGGCGGGGCCGGATGTCGTCGGCGCCGGGTCAGCCCACGGGCCCCTGGGCGAGCGACGCTTGACCGGATTCGCTCTGTCCGGAGCGGTCGACCCAGGTGAGGGTGACGGTGTCGCCAGGGTGGTGCTGATCCATCGTATTGGTCATGGTGGTCGCCGAATCGATGCTGTGACCGTCCAAGCCCGTGATCACATCGCCCGGAGCCAGACCCGCGGACTGTGCCGGACCGCCGCTCACGATATTGCGGACCAGCGCGCCGGACCCGTTGGCATCGCTCATCGTGATACCGAGGAACGCCGAATCGCCGATGTGCACGCGGTCCGAACTCTTGCCGGCCTGGATCTGCGCGGCGATCGTCTTCGCCTTGTCGATCGGAATCGCGAAGCCCTGACCGCCGCCCGCGCCGAGCTGGAATCCTTGTGACGCAGCGGTATTCACACCGATCACCTGGCCGGAGGTGTTGATGAGCGGACCGCCGGAATCGCCGGGCTGGATATTCGCGGCGACCTGAATGAGCCCGGTCAGCTGTTCGGAGGCGCCGGCCGATTCGTCACTGGCGGTGATGGAACGGTCCAACGCGGTGACGCGTCCGGCGGCGGCGGTCGGGGAGCCGGTGCCGCCCGCGTTGCCGACACCCACGATGGCATCGCCGACCTTCACCTGGTCCGAATCGCCGAGCGGCGCCGTCTGCAGCCCGGAGGCGCCCTTCAACTTCACCACGGCCAGATCGTCCTGCCGGTCGAATCCGGCGACGCTGCCGCTGTAGGTGCGGCCGTTGCCCAGATCGGTGACCGAGATGTCGGTGGCGCCCTCCACGACATGGTTGTTGGTGAGGATCGTGCCGTCGGAGCCCAGCACGATGCCGGTTCCGGCGCCCGCGCCGTTCTGCATGCCGAGTTCGGTATCGATCACGACGATGCCCGGCACCACCGCGTTCGCCGCCTGTTCCAGCGCCGTGGACTGCGGTTGCGAATCGACCGGCTGCACCACCGAACCCTGGCCGTGGCCGAACGGGGCCGCCTGGTTGGGGCCGTGCGCATCGATGCGGGATCCGACCAGGGCGATCGCCAGCGCCACTACCGCCACCAGGGCCGCCACCGCGCCGAAGGTCAGGCCGTGCCGAGGCGTGCGTCCGGGCGGCGAGTACTGCGGGTGCGGCTGACCCGGATACGGCGGCTGCCCCGGATACCCGTGCGGGCCGTACGCCCCCGACCGTGGTTCGTACGGTCCGGGCTGGTGCGGCCGATTGCCCTCGTTCGGATACACGCTCATCACGTCCTGTTCGGTCACATCCTGTGTGTCGTCGGACCCGGCCCCGACGCGTTCGGATCCTCTCTCAATTAAGCGCGCGATTCCTGAGAAGGGGCTGGGTGCTTGCCGTGGAACCGCCGACATGGGCTGAATCACTCGTGCGCGATTCGGTGCAGGGGCGCAGGTCGGCGCGCCGTCTCTTCTCGCGGGTACCGATTCCACGCACAGTCCTACCGCCGGGGCGCGTGCCGTGGGTGCTGGACTGCCCAGCGTGGCGCCTGGCGGTAGGCGCGTCCGCGCTTCTCGTGGCGGGCCGGAGTGCCGAGATCCGCAGTACGCTCGCGATTATGGCCGGATCGGGACTGCGCGCGGCCTGCGGGATCGTCTCCGCGGGGCTGGCGCTGGGTGTCGCGGAATTGGTGTCCGTCCCGGTGGGAGCTGGGAGCGCGCCGTTGGCGGCGATCGGAGCGACGGTGGTCGACCACACGCCCGACGGGGTGCGGGAATGGGCGATCGGCACCTTCGGCACGAACGACAAGATGATGCTCTACCTGCTGATGGGCGTGGTGGCGCTGATCGTCGCGGCGCTCGTCGGGGTGATCGAGCGAACCGCGCGGCCGATCGGGTCGGCGGTGCTCGGGCTGTTCGGGATCGGCGCGGCATGGGCTGCGCTCGAACGCCCGGCCGCCAACTGGACCTGGGCGTTGCCGTCGGTCATCGGGGTGGCGCTGGCAATCGTGGCGCTGCGGTGGCTGATTCGGCGCTACGAGGCGGCCGGTGCGCCGGCGATGGCGCGGGGTGGTGCCGGTGCAAGGGCAGCCGCTCCAGATCCGACGAAAGCCATTGCGGCGCAGGATGACCGCACGCGCGCGGCGGAGATTCGGATCGAAGGCGGGGCGGCCGGTTCGGGCTCGGGTGGTGGTGCCGGCGGGGATGGGAGTGCCGGGGCCGGTGCGGAAGACTCGGCCGGGGGCGGTGATCACCCCGAGGGGATGCCGGGGCGCTCCCATGGAGAGGATGCTCCCCTGAGTGCGCGCGGCGCTGCCTGGCCTCGTGTGGTGAAAACCGACGTGGCGCAGCTCGATCGGCGGCACATGATCCGCGGGATCGCCGGGGTCGGGTTGCTGGCGGTCGCGGCCGGAATCGCCGGGCGCGTACTCGGGGCGAGCGCGCGCAGTGTGGCGGGCGAGCGTGCCGCGGTGCGGCTGCCCCCGCCGAATGTGCCTGTGCCGCCGGTGGATCCGGCCGCCGATCTGCGGATACCGGGACTGGCGCCGTATCTCACCCCGAATTCCGACTTCTACCGGATCGATACCGCGCTGACTGTTCCGCAGGTCAGCAAACAGACCTGGTCACTGCGTATCCACGGCATGGTGGATCGCGAAATCCTGCTCGACTACGCGGATCTGGCGCGCAGGCCGTCGGTGGAACGGTTGGTGACGCTGACCTGCGTATCGAATCCGGTCGGTGGCGATCTGATCGGTAACGCGAGCTGGCTGGGCTATCGGCTCGACGAGTTGATCGCCGAGGCCGGCCCGCATCCCGACGCCGATATGGTCTTGTCCCGCAGTGCCGACGGCTTCACCGCCGGAAGTCCGCTCGCCGCCCTCACCGATGGGCGCGACGCGCTGCTGGCGGTCGGCATGAACGGTGAGCCGCTGCCCGTCGAACACGGATATCCGGCCCGGCTGGTCGTGCCCGGCCTCTACGGTTACGTCTCGGCCACCAAATGGGTCACCGACCTCGAGATCACGAGATTCGATCGCGCCCAGGCCTATTGGACGCGGCGCGGCTGGTCCGAACGCGGGCCGATCAAAACCGGCACCCGCATCGACACCCCGCGCGGCGCCGTCCGGGCCGGGAAGGTGACGATCGCCGGTGTGGCCTGGGCGCAACACCGCGGCATCGACGCCGTCGAGGTCCAGATCGACAACGGCCCATGGCAGCCCGCCCGCCTGGCCGCCGAACCGTCGGTCGACACGTGGCGGCAATGGAGTTACGACTGGGATGCCACGGCGGGCACGCACACCGTCCGCGCCCGTGCCACCGACGGCACCGCAACGGTGCAGACCGCGGAGGTCGCCGATGTCATCCCGGACGGGGCGAGCGGTTATCCGTCCCGGACGATCCGCGTCGGATAGACCTGCCCCAGCGGAGATCCGAGCCTGACCGAAATGCGACGAGGCCCGCGCGGTGATCACCGCGCGGGCCTCGTTGTCATACGAAGCGGATTGCCGGCCGCCGGCTCAGCCGGGGATACCGGCCTTCTCCCGTTCCGAACCCGCCTCGGCCTCCTGCTTCTTCGCCGAGCTGCCGACGAACAGGGCCGAAGCCACCACACCGATCAGCAGGATCGCGCCGGGCAGGATCATCGCCTGACCCAGGGCCGTGCTGAACTTGTCGATGATCTGCTCGGGGATATGGCCCATTCCGGTGCCGCCGCCCTCACCGAACTGTCCGCTGCCCAGGCCCTGAGCGGACATGCGGGCCGAGACCAGCGCGCTGATCGCGGCGCTACCGAGTACCGAACCGACCTGCCGGGTGGTGTTGTAGACACCCGCACCGGCGCCGGCCTGGTGGATCGGCAGGTTGCGGGTGGCGGTCGACGCCAGCGGCGCCCAGATGCAGGAGTTCGACAAACCGGCGAAGCCCGCGACCACCAGGAACAGCACGATCGAGCTGTCCGGCTTCATCAGTGCCGCGAAGCCGAAGACGGTCAGCGCGAATCCCAGGAAACCGATGGTGGGCAGAATCCGGGGCGGCATCCGGTCGGAGATCTTGCCGATGAACGGCGCGGTCAGACCGGTGACGATCGCCATCGGCGCGAAGACCAGCGCGGCGCGGGTCGGGGTGTATTCGCGCACGGCCTCCAGGTAGAAGTACGCCGGCACCATGAGCGAGGTGACCGCGGCCCCCATCGCGGCGATCGCGATGCTCGACATCGAGAAGTTGCGGTCGCGGAACAGGCTCAGCGGAACCAGCGGCTCGTCCTTGTTGCGCGCCTGGTTCACCACGAACAGACCCAGCACCACCAGTCCGGCGATGATCATCGTCCAGATCCAGGCGTCCCAGTCCCGGGTATTGCCCTCTTGAATGCCGAAGACCAGCAGGAACATGCCGACACCGCTGAGCGCCACGCCCACGAAGTCGAACTTGTGCTGGTGGGTCTCCAGGTTCGGAACCAGCCACACCGCCAAGGCGAACGCGACCACGCCGATCGGCACGTTGATGTAGAAGATCCAGTTCCAGCCCTGCCAGTCGACCAGCACGCCGCCGAGGATCGGGCCGACCAGTGTCGCGAGGCCGGCGACGCCGCCCCACAGCCCCATCGCCGCGCCGCGCTTGTCCGGCGGGAAGGTGCGGGTGATGACGGCCATGGTCTGCGGCGTCATCAACGCCGCGCCCAGGCCCTGCACCGCGCGAGCGGCGATCAGCATCTCCACATTGGCCGAGACCGCGCACCACAGCGAGGCCAGGGTGAAGACCGCGAGACCTGCCAGGTAGATGTTCTTCGGGCCGAAACGGTCACCGAGGCGGCCGGTGACCAGCAGCGGCACCGCGTAGGTGAGCAGATAGGCGCTGGTCACCCAGATGACTTTGTTGATGTCGGTATGCAGATCCTGCATGATCGCCGGATTGGCCACCGCGACGATGGTCATATCCAGCAGGATCATGAAGAACCCGACGACCAGCGCGGTCAGCGCCAGCCACGGATTTCTTTGCGATGTCATAGATTTCGTTCCTGTTCCCGGCATCGATCGACTACGACGACCGATGGGTGGTTCGTATGAAGGTCTCGGGGCGCGCCACGTACCCGCGCCCGATCAGTGCTCGGCAGTGGTCGCACCGCCTTTCCGCAGCTCGGCGAGTACGTCGTCGGTCAGAGCCGCACCCCAGTCGTGGCCGAGGTCGCCGGTCTCCTCGGGGCAACGGGTTCCGCCCTCGTCGAATTCCAGCCACGGCAGCGAACCGTCGCGCAACTCCTCGATGAGACCGCGCAGCCAGGTGACTTCGTGCCGCGCCAGCCCCACCAGATAGTCGATGACCATCCAGTACCGCCGGGGTACCTCGCGAGAGCGCGCCCACTCCCGGATGGCGTCGAGTTCGGTGATGTCGTTGTCCAGCCAGCCGATCCGCTCGGTGATCAGGGCGATCACCTCGTCGGCCGGAAGATTGTGTGCCTCCGCCAGGCCGATGGGGAAGATCGGATACTCCCGAATCGGCTGACGGACGATATCGGCGATGCGGGTGCGCAGCGCCGCGGTACCCGCTTCGGTGATGCGGTAGGTGGTGCGTTCCGGCCGGTTGCCCGAACGCTCGGTACCCTCCGCCTGGACCAGTCCTTGTTCGGCCAGCCGGGTCACCGTGTGATAGAGCGAGCCGGGGCGAATCTTGAGCAGATTGTCCTTCCGGCGCTTGAGTAGCAGTTGATACATCTCGTACGGATGCATGCGGTCTTCTTCCAGCAGCGCCAGTACCGAGATCGCCAATGGCGTCAACGTGGCACCCGGCTGCTTGGACATCGGTCTCGACTCCCTTCGTCACTGCCGCCGCAGACTACGCGGACGGCCCGACATGCTCCGTCTCAAATATTCCACGCCGAATATACGACGCGGAAGTGAGCTGGCGCAAGGTGGTTCCACTCATGACGACGATCGAGCGCGCCCGAATGTGACACCAGAACGGCATCGGAAACGACGAACGCCGGACCGGACCGCTCGGCGGAGCGATCCGGCCCGGCGTCCGGGCGATACGACCTATTCGGTGGGGGCGAACGCCTCGTCGACGATCTCCTGCTGCTCCACCGCGTGCACCTTCGACGAACCCGAGGACGGGGCCGACATGGCACGGCGGGAGATGCGGCGCAGCTTGTTGAACCGGTCCGGCAGGATCTCCGGCAGGTTCAACCCGAAGAACGGCCAGGCGCCCTGGTTGGCCGGCTCCTCCTGGACCCACGCCAGATCCGTGGCGTTGGGGTAGGTCGCGAGCTTCTCGTTGAGCCGGTAGGACGGGATCGGGTACAGCTGTTCGATGCGCACGATCGCGACGTCGTCACGGTTCTTCTTGGCCTTCTCGGCGACCAGCTCGTAGTAGAGCTTGCCGCTGGTCAGCAGGATCCGCTTGACCTTCGACCGGTCGCCGTCGCCGCTCTCGTAGGTCGGCTCCTCGAGCACCGAGCGGAACTTCGCGTCGGTGAAGTCCTCGACATTGGAGACGACGGCCTTGTTGCGCAGCATCGACTTCGGGGTGAAGACGATCAGCGGACGGCGGATGCCGTCGAGCGCATGCCGGCGCAGCAGGTGGAAGTAGTTCGACGGAGTGGAGGGCACCGCGACCGTCATCGAACCCTCGGCGCACAGCTGCAGGAACCGCTCGATGCGGCCCGAGGTGTGGTCGGGACCCTGACCCTCGTGACCGTGCGGCAGCAGCAGCACGACCTCCGACAGCTGACCCCACTTGGCCTCACCGGAGGAGATGAACTCGTCGATGATCGACTGCGCGCCGTTGACGAAGTCACCGAACTGCGCCTCCCACAGCACCAGCGCGTCCGGGTTGCCCAGCGAGTAGCCGTACTCGAAACCGACCGCGGCGAACTCGCTCAGCGCCGAGTCGTGCACCGCGAACCAGCCCGGATTCTCGCTGCCGATGTTGTGCAGCGGGGTGTACTCCGCACCGGTCTTGCGGTCGATGATCACCGAATGCCGCTGGGTGAAGGTGCCGCGCCGGGAGTCCTGACCGGTCAACCGCACCGCGCGACCCTCGTCGATCAGCGTGCCGAAGGCCAGCAGTTCGGCGAAGGCCCAGTCGATCTTGCCCTCGTAGGCCATTTCGCGACGGCGCTCCAGCACCGGCTTCACACGCGGATGCACGTTGAAGCCGTCCGGCACACCCAGGAAGGCGTCACCGATGCGCTGCAGAACCGATTTGTCGACCGCGGTGACCACTGTGCCCGGCACGGTCTGCTCCTCCTCGACCGATTCGCTCGGCTCCGGCGGATACTTCTCCAGCTCGCGGACCTCGTTGAACACCCGCTCCAGCTGGCCCTGGTAGTCGCGCAGGGCGTCCTCGGCCTCTTTCATCGAGATGTCGCCGCGGCCGATCAGAGCCTCGGTGTAGGACTTGCGGACGCTGCGCTTGGTGTCGATGACGTCGTACATGTACGGCTGGGTCATCGACGGGTCGTCGCCCTCGTTGTGGCCGCGACGGCGGTAGCAGATGAGGTCGATGACCACATCCTTGTGGAACTTCTCGCGGAAGTCGGTCGCCAGGCGCGCCACCCAGGTGCAGGCCTCGGGATCGTCGCCGTTGACGTGGAAGATCGGCGCGCCGATCGACTTGGCGATATCGGTCGAGTACTCGGTGGAGCGGCTGTTCTCCGGTGCGGTGGTGAAGCCGATCTGGTTGTTCACCACGATGTGCACCGTGCCGCCGACGCGGTAGCCGCGCAGGCCCGACATGTTCAGCGTCTCGGCGACCACACCCTGGCCGGCGAAGGCCGCGTCACCGTGCAGCATCAGCGGCACGACCGAGAAGGTGCGCGCCTCCTCGCCCTTGGTGACCAGGTCTTCCTTGGTGAGCAGATCCTGCTTCGCGCGGACCAGGCCCTCCAGCACGGGGTCGACGGCCTCGAGGTGCGACGGGTTGGCCGTCAGCGACACCTCGATGTCGTTGTCACCGAACATCTGGATGTAGGTGCCGTGCGCGCCGAGGTGGTACTTCACATCGCCCGAGCCGTGGGTGGCGGCCGGGTTCATGTTGCCCTCGAACTCGGTGAAGATCTGCGAGTACGGCTTGCCGACGATATTGGCCAGCACGTTCAGGCGGCCGCGGTGCGGCATGCCGATGACGACCTCGTCGAGCCCGTGCTCGGCGCACTGGTCGATGACGGCGTCCATCATCGGGATGGTCGACTCGGCGCCCTCCAGCGAGAAGCGCTTCTGGCCGACGTATTTGGTCTGCAGGAAGGTCTCGAACGCCTCCGCCGCGTTCAGCCGCGACAGAATGTACTTCTGCTGGGCGACGGTCGGCTTCTCGTGCTTCTGCTCGACCCGGTCCTGAATCCATTGCAGCTGTTCGGTTTCCAGGATGTGGGTGTACTCCACGCCGACGTGGCGGCAGTACGCGTCGCGCAGCACCGAGAGCACGTCGCGCAGCTTCATCCGCTCCTGACCGTGGAAGCCCGCGACGTTGAATTCGCGGTCGAGGTCCCACAGGGTCAGGCCGTGCTGGGTGACGTCGAGGTCGGGGTGGCTGCGGAACTTGTCCTTGACCAGCCGCAGCGGGTCGGTGTCGGCCATCAGGTGGCCGCGGCTGCGGTAGGCCGCGATCAGCTCCTGGACGCGCACGCTCTTGTCGACGCCGCGCTCTTTGATGTCCTTGCGCCAGCGCACCGGCTCGTAGGGCACACCCATGCCGTGGAAGATCTCGTCGAAGAATTCGTCGGAGATCAGCAGGTTGTGGATGGTGCGCAGGAAATCACCCGACTCCGCGCCCTGGATGATGCGGTGGTCGTAGGTGGAGGTCAGCGTCATCAGCTTGCCGATACCGATCTCGGCGAGCTGCTGATCGCTCATGCCCTGGAATTCGGCCGGGTACTCCATGGCCCCCGCGCCGATGATCGCGCCCTGGCCGGGCATCAGCCGCGGCACCGAGTGGTTGGTGCCGATGGTGCCCGGGTTGGTCAGCGAGATGGTGACGCCGGTGAAGTCCTCGGTGGTGAGCTTGCCGTCGCGCGCCCGGCGCACGATGTCCTCGTAGGCGCTGTGGAACTGCGCGAACGACATCGTCTCGGTGTTCTTGATCGCCGCGACGACGAGGGTGCGGCTGCCGTCCTTGCCCGGCAGGTCGATCGCCAGGCCGAGGTTGGTGTGCGCGGGGGTGACCGAGTTCGGCTTGCCGTCGACCTCGGCGAAGTGGCGGTTCATATTCGGGAACGCCTTGACCGCCTGGACGATCGCGTAGCCGAGCAGATGGGTGAACGAGATCTTGCCACCGCGGGTACGGGCCAGATGGTTGTTGATGACCAGACGGTTGTCGATCATCAGCTTCGCCGGAATGGCGCGCACGCTGGTCGCGGTCGGGATGGTCAGCGACGACGACATGTTCTTGACGATCGCCGCGGCCGGGCCGCGCAGCACCTTCGACTCGTCGGCGGACGGTTCGGCCGGAGCGGTCTTGGTGGGGGCGGCATTGGAGGTCGGCGCCGGAGTGGTGCTGGCCTGCGGCTTGCTGCCGCGAGCCTGCGGCGGGGCGGCGGCGGCCGATGCGGCGGCGGTGGCCTTCGGTGTGGCCGGAGCCGATGCGGCAGGTGCGGCAGG
>NZ_BDBL01000017.1 GCF_001612965.1 Nocardia kruczakiae NBRC 101016 | reverse complement strand
CGATCCCGGCCGCGGCGGTCAGCGCAGGTGCGCCGATCGCGGCCCACACCCAGCAGGACGGCCCGCCGCACGCCGCGGCCGCACCGGTGCCGAGTGCCAATTTCACATCTCCGGCCCCGCACGCCGCCGGCGCGATCAGATGCGTCAGCAGATACGGCACGGCGAGCAGTAGCGCACCGGCGATCGCGGCGGTGGCACGGCCGGTCGAGGCCGCGAACATCGGCACGACCGCCGCGCCCGGCAGAGTGAGCACGTCGGGCAGGCGCCCGGTCCGGATATCGATCACGCTGAGCGCAACGCACCAGACGATCAGGGCGAGGTAGGCGGCGGTGGTCATGGCAGCTATCGTCTCCCGTCGGCGAGAGCCCACCCCTGCCCGCGAACCTGAAATGTGGACAACCGCAACAGTTGTGAACACCCGGCGGGTAACACCCGCGCGCCGCCGGTCGCGGCCGTGGGGCGGGGAGACGGCGTGACGGCCTCGCAACACGACAGCGGTAGCGTGGCAGCCATGTCTGCTGATGACGGTGCCCGGCGTCCCGACCACGCTGCGCGTCGGGCCGGGTTGCGAGACCTGTTGGTGGAGAACGGGGTCGATGCCCTGCTGGTGACCGATCTGGTGAATATCCGGTACCTGACCGGCTTCACCGGTTCCAATGCCGCCCTGCTGGTGCACTCCTGGGACGGCAGCCAGGTGGGCGAGGACGGGGAGCGGACCGTCATCTGCACCGACGGCCGCTACCTCACCCAGGTCGGCGAGCAGGTGCCCGACGTGCGCGCGGAGATCGCTCGCGCCAGTGCGCGGCGGTTGGTCGAACTGGCCGGGGAATGGCAGATCGGCCGGGTCGGCTTCGAAAGCCATGTCGTGACGGTGGACCAGCACCGCGGCTTCGTCGATCAGGGCAGCGGGCTCCAATTCGTCCCCGCGCCGGGTCTGGTCGAGCAACTGCGCACGGTCAAGGACGACTACGAGGTCGAGCAACTGCGGACGGCGTGCGCGGCCGCCGACGCCGCGCTGGCCACCCTCCTCGAACGAGGGGGGCTGCGCCCGGGCCGCACCGAGCGCCAGGTCGCACGTGAGCTGGAATGGCTGATGTTCGAGCACGGTGCCGACGCGATCGCCTTCGAGACCATCGTGGCCGCCGGCGCCAATTCCGCAGTGCCGCATCATCGCCCGACCGGAGCGATCCTGGCCGCCGGCGATTTCGTGAAGCTCGATTTCGGCGCGGTGGTCGGCGGCTACCACTCGGATATGACGCGCACGCTGGTCCTCGGCGAGCCGACCGATTGGCAGCGCGAGATCTATCAGCTCGTGTACGAGGCGCAACGGGCCGGCCGCGAGGCGCTGAAGCCCGGTGTGTCGTGCGCGGCGGTCGATGCCGCGGCCCGCTCGGTGATCGAGTCGGCCGGGCACGGCGACCTGTTCGTGCACGGCCTCGGGCACGGCGTCGGACTGCAGATCCACGAAGCGCCTCCGGTCGCCAAAACCGCGACCGGTACACTTCTGGATGGCGTGGCGGTGACCGTCGAGCCAGGTGTGTATTTCCCCGGCCGCGGCGGAGTTCGCATCGAGGACACGCTCGTGGTTCGTGCGGGGGGTCCGGAATTGCTCACCCACACCACCAAAGACCTCACCGTGGTCGACTGACCCCGGCTGCACCACCGGGCCGGGCCCTACGGCCCGGCCTACAGAACGTCGAACAGTACTAACAAGGAGATCCGAGGACAGTGGCGGACACCAGCGACTTCAAGAACGGCCTCGTGCTGAAGATCGACGGTCAGCTCCAGCAGATCATCGAGTTCCAGCACGTCAAGCCGGGTAAAGGTCCCGCGTTCGTGCGGACCAAACTGAAGAACGTGCTGTCCGGCAAGGTGGTCGACAAGACGTTCAACGCCGGCGTGAAGGTGGAGACCGCCACCGTGGACCGCCGGGACATGACCTACCTGTACCACGACGGGTCGGACTACATCTTCATGGACGGCGAGACCTTCGACCAGATCGGCATCGACGAGCGGACCATCGGCAAGGGCGCCGGCTTCCTGCTGGAGAACATGACCGTGCAGGTCGCCACGCACGAGGGCGCGCCGCTGTACGTCGAGCTTCCGGTCACGGTCGAACTCGAGGTCACCCACACCGAGCCCGGCCTGCAGGGCGACCGCTCCAGCGCCGGCACCAAGCCCGCGACCCTGGAGACCGGTGCCGAGGTGCAGGTGCCGCTGTTCATCAACGTCGGCGACAAGCTGAAGATCGATTCGCGCGACGGCGGCTACCTGGGCCGGGTCAACGCCTGATCCTGGCGGATCCACCGGCCCGGCGCCGGAACCATGGGCGGCGCGGGCGTACCGGCTTTCCGGTATCGCACGCGCCGCCATCGACACTGCGAACGGGATAATGGTGATCGTGGCTGATCAGCCTGTGGACAAGAAGTCCACCCACAAGAAACTCGGAGCCCGGCACAAGGCCCGCCGCCGGGCCGTGGATCTGCTCTTCGAGGCCGAGGCGCGTGACGTGGACCCGGCCGATCTGGTCGTGGAGCGTCTGGACCTGGCCGGTCGCGACGAACAGGTCGCCCCGGTGAATCCCTACACCCGCACCCTCGTCGAAGGCGTCGCCGACGATCTGGATCGCGTCGACGGCACCATCGAGTCCTATCTGCAGGACTGGACCCTGGGCCGGTTGCCCGCGGTGGACCGCGCCATTCTGCGGGTGGCGGTGTGGGAGTTGTTCCACGCCAACGACGTTCCGCCCGTCGTGGCGGTCGACGAGGCCGTCGAGCTGGCGAAGGAGCTGTCGACCGACGATTCGCCCGCGTTCGTCAACGGCGTGCTCGGCCGCATCGTGTCGCTGGCCGACCAGGTACGCGCCGCCGCGGCCGCGACCCGCCGCGACGGCGGGGAGTGATGATCAAATATCTCGTTCTCGCGATGCGCACCTCGGCCTGGTCCGACGCGGTCATCGAACCGCACCGCGAATGGCTGGCCGATGTGCGCGCGCGAGGTCAGCTTGATTGCACCGGCCGCTTCACCGACGGCAGCGGCGGGGCGTATCTGGTGCTGGCCGAAGACCTTTCGGCCGCACGGGAATTGGTGTTCACCGATCCCATCCACACCACCGGCGCCTCCGAGCTGACGATCCACGAATGGGAGATCACGGGCTGAGCCGCGCTCCCGGTTCCCGCTCCTGAATTCGGACAAACCTGCGAAATTTCCCGGATCCCCGCGGGGACCGCATACTGTTCCGGTCACTTGACCTAGAAAAGGTGGAACGGATGCGGTTCAATTCGGCGACAGCGCGTGCGGCGCTGCGTCTCGCCCCGGCGATCGTCGCGGCGGCGACCCTGGCCACGACCGGTTGTTCGGCGGTGGAAAAGGGTGTCGACAAGGGGGTTCAGGTCGCCAAGGATCACAACAAATCCGATACCGCCCGCGCCAAGGTCGGTGACTGCATCAACGTGATCAACGCCTCGGCCGTCGATTCCGATACCGAACCGGTCGCCTGCACCTCCGACAAGGCCGTCTACAGGGTCGCGCAGGTGCACAACGACAAGGTCGACTGCGGCGCAGATTTCACCTCGTACGAGGAAACTCTCAACGGTGGCACGCTGGCGTATCTGTGCCTGGCGCCGAATTTCAAAGCGGGGCTGTGCTATGCGGATTCGCCGCTCAGTGGCTACAAATACGCCGACTGCACATCCTCGGAGGCGAGTTTCCGTGTCGCCCAGCGCATCGACGGACAATCCGACGACACGCTGTGCGGCCCGGAGTCCGACAGTGTGATCACACTGTCGGATCCGCAGACGACATTCTGTCTCGCGCAACCGAAATGAGCCCGGGCGTGCCCTCAGGCGGTCTCGGGCCGCAGCACGATCGTGCCGAAGGTCGCGCGCTCGTCGACGCGTCGATGAGCCTCGGCCGCATCCGCCAGCGGTAGGACGCTGTCGATCAGCACCGTGAGGTCACCGGCGGCGGCGAGTTCGAATGCCGCCGCCCGCTTCGCCGCCACCCCGGCCAGCCACTGTGGTCCGGAGCAGCCGGTGAAGGTGAGTCCGCGCATGATCAGATCCATGGTCGTGACCTGCGCGGGAGCCCCGGACAGCCAGCCGTAGCCGAGCATCCGGCCCCGCAGCGGGGTCATGAGATCGAGGACGGCCGCGGCACTCTCGCCGCCGATCGAGTCGAAAACCACGTCGACAGTGGTGTTTTCGAGGCGTTCGCCGAGGTGTCGCGGCCACTCCGGATCGCGGTGGTCGACGACCGTGTGCGCGCCGAGTTCGCGGGCGCGCTCGGTTTTGGCCGCTCCGCCGGCGGTGGCGATGATGTGCGCGGCGCCGGATCGGGCCGCCAACTGGGTGAGGTAACCGCCGATGCCGGTGGCCGCCGCCTCGATCAGGACGGTTTCGGTGCCGGTGAGTGCCGCGGCCTCCAGCAGGGCGAGAGCCACCGATCCGCTCATCGCGACCGCCGCGGCGGCATCACCGGCCAATCCGTCCGGTACGCGCACCGCGGATTCGGCAGGGGCGCACATCCACTCGGCGTAGCTGCCGAAGTCGTTGCGCGCCACCAGGACTCGCTGTCCCTTCCATTCCGGGTCGACGTCGTCGGCGACGGCGGTGACGACGCCGACCGCCTGGGTCCCGAACACCGTGGGCGTCGGCTTCGGCGTCGGATACATGCCCGTACGCAACATCGTCTCCGGGTAGAGCACGGGCACCGCCTCCACTCGTATCAGCACCTCGCCGGGCCGGGGGCTGGGTTCGCCCACCTCGCGCGCGACGAGGACCTCCGGTCCGCCGACCCCGGTCATTACGATTGCCTGCATATCGACCTCATAACTTGACTAACGGTCCAGATATTCCGTCGGGAAGAATATGGACCGTCGGTCAAGTTTGTCAACGGGACTGGAGTGCACAGTGGCGCAGCAGCGCAAAGAACGAGCCGATGCGGCGCGCAACCGCCGTGCGATCCTCGATGCGACTCGGGCGCTGCTGGCCGAAGGTGGGGCCGAGGCCGTGACCATGGACCGAGTGGCGGCCGCGGCGGGAGTCGGGAAAGGCACGGTGTTTCATCGTTTCGGCTCGCGCGCCGGGCTGTTGCACGCGATGGTCGCCGAACCGGCCGAAACGCTGCGGGCGGCGATCACCGACGGCCCGCCGCCGCTGGGCCCGGGCGCGGCGGCGGGGGAGCGGCTGCTCGCCTTCTTCGACGCGATGGCCACGATGGTCGCCGACAACGTCGAACTGATGGTCGCGGCCTACCGCAGCGTGCCTCCGCATCCGCGCACCTCCGAATTCCACGCCACCTGGGCGGAACACATCACGAAGCTGCTGACCGAGGCGCGTCCGGACCTCGACGCCGAGGCGGTCGGCCATCTGCTGTTCGGCATGCTGGGCAGTGATTACGCCCTCGCCGCGGTGCGCGAGGGCGAGAGCGCGAGATTGCGAGCGGCCGTGCGGCAGGTGGTGCTCGCCGTGGTCAGCCCGTGAGCAGAACGCCGCCCACCGCCCCCGCGGTCGCGACCATCGCCAGCGCCAGCCCGGTGCAGACGAACCGCACCGGCGGCACCCGGACCGCATGGGAGCGGCAGAACTCCAGGCACAGCAGCGTCGCCAGCGAGGCCCACGGGGTCGCGATCGCGCCGACGTTCGTACCGATCAGCAAGGACAGCAACTGGTTTCGGTGCTCGGGCGGTATCACCGCCTCACCCGCGGTGTAGGCGGGCAGGTTGTTGACGATATTCGACAGTCCGAGGCCCGCCCCGGCCGCGCGGTAGGCCCCGGCGGCACCGGAATCCGTGCCGATCAGCGCGGCCATCAGATCCGAGAGTCCGTAGCGGCCGAGAGTCGGGATGACCAGGAACAACCCGACCACGAAGATCAGCAGCTGCCACGGGATCAACGACGGCCGCAGGGCATCGCGGTCGAACACGGCGAATCCGGCGATCGCGAGGACAGCCGCGGCGAGTGCGGCGTAGCCGATATGGTCGCCGACGAACGGAATCGCCAGGACGAACAGGGCGCAGGCGCCGCCTGCCGTCGCGAACAGCGCCCGTTCCCGCGCATTTTCCAGCCGGATCGGGGGCGGTGCCACATAGCGATCGGAGCCGCGGCGGCCGCGCCGCCAGTACCAGATCCACAGGGCCGCCATGGTCGCGGCGAGCGAGATCAGCTGGGGCAGCCACATTCTGGCCGCGAAGCCCGTGGCATCGAGTCCGATGCGGTCGGCGGCGAGCAGATTGGTGAGGTTGGACACCGGCAGCAGCAGGCTCGCGGTATTCGCCAGCCACAACGTCGTCATGGCCAGCGGCAGCGGGGGAATCCGCGCGGGCCGGGCCAAGGCCAGCATGACCGGTGTCAGCAGGACCGCGGTGGTGTCGAGGTTGAGCACCATCGTCGTCACGGCCGCGAAGCCGACGCAGAGCACGAACAGCGCCGGATAACTCCCCCGGCCGGCGATCGCGATCCGATGGGCGATCACGTCGAAAACCTGTGCGCGCCGGGCCAGATGGGCCAGCACGATCACGCTGCCGAGAAACAGCAGCAGCGGCCCGATCCGGCGCATATTCGCCTCGGCGTCGGCGCGCGGCAGCCATCCGGTCAGCACGCACACGACACCGGCCGCGAGGACGGCGATGCGGATCCAGTCCAGCACACGGGGGGCGGAGGCTTCCTCCGGCTCCGGGGCCCGCGCGTTGCGCTCGGGCGCCACCGGTTCGGACATCCGGCCATCATCGCACCACGGCGCACGCCGGTGCGTGCCGGTCCGCTCGGCTCCTGAGGGGCGGTTCACGACGCGGGAGTGGCGATCCAGCCGGCCACGATCACCAGCCCGGTGGGACGGTGGACGCCGAGGAAGCCGAAGGGACGATCGAAGTTCACGGCGATCATCAGCGCGGCGGCGGGCGCCGGTGGCCTGCCGGTCGGTTCCATGAGGACCGCGGTGACGGCCGCGGCCGCGAAACCGTCGGCGGTGAACCGGGCGCAGACGTCCTGGGCGGCCGCCGTCACCCGCAGCGCGACCGGCGAGAGGCCGGGGAACGGGTTGTCCGCGGCGGTGGTCGCCGCGGTCAGGCCGAACAGCTCCGGCGTGCGCAGCAGGTCGTGGGTGGATCGAACGGCGAAGGGCGGCACCTGGATTCGCAGGGTGTCCGATACGGCGGTCACCTGCCGGACCTCGAGCCCGGGAGCTGCGGTGCCGAGTCCGGGCCGGAGCGTCTGCACCGAACCGTCGAGTGCCCCCAGCCCGGCCGCCAGCACCGCCGGGGCGGTGACACCGTCCGCGCCGAGCAGCAGATGCACATCCAGATCGGACGCGCCGCGCACCACCACGCGCGAGACGGGTGTGCCGGCCGGCAGCACGGCGGCGTCGCCGAGGTCCGTGCTGTACCGCGCTAGAGCGGGCCCGCGGTGGCCCCGCCACGGACCACTCGACGGTTCCAGCACGTCGGCGTGGAAGTTCTGCCGCCACGCGGTGCGGGCGACGACGGCGGTGGCCAGCGCACATGCGGTCGCCGCGCCGATCCGGGCGGGGAAGCGGTCGATCAGGCCGTCGGTATGGCGACGCGCCCAGTCGTCGAGCCCGTCCGGACCGCGCAGCGCGGCGATCGTCCCCGGCGGCAGGGTACGGATCCACTCGTCGCGCAGCGCGATATCGTCGCGCACCCACACTCCGAGTGCCGCGCGCACCGATTCGGCGGCCTCGATCCGGCGCAGCAGAGTGATCGCGGCGTCGTGGGCGGATGCCGCGGGAATGCCGGCCGCCGCGGTGAGTTCGCCGCGGGCCGGCTCGCAGGCCGTCGCGGCCAGGAGTGCGAGCAGTGGCCAGATCCCACAGCCGGACAGGACGAAATCGTCGGAACCCGCTGCGGCGCACCACTTTCCGGTGAGGTCGTTGGCGGCGGCCACATCGGGCGCGAGGCTCGGCTGCATGGGCGAAAGCCTACCGACGGGCGCCGACAGCAATGCGCCCCTGCCGGGGTGTACGTGGGCGGCAGGGGCGCGTCCGGAGCTGATGGTCCGGACGATCGGCCGGAACCGATCTGCCCACGAGTCTGGTTCCTCAACCGCACTCGAGGTCCAGCCCTCCGGTGCGTGGTCTGCGTCACGCCCGCGGAAACAGTGGCCGAAACTACGTCTTCGTGGCCGAACGTGTTGAGGTGTCCCGGCCGGTGTGTGGCATCCTTCCGAGGCGGAACGGTCCGCGAGAGGTCCAGGAGGTAGGGATGGCTGGTGCCGGTACGGCCCGTCTGGCGGAACTTCGCGCGGGTCGCACGACCCCGGAGCATGCATGGCAGCTGTACGACAGCCTGCCGGAGGTCGCGGTCACCGAGATCACCACCGGCCGCTGGACCGGCGACGAACTGGACACCGGACATCCGTGGGCCGGGGTGCTCGTCGAATCCGGCTGGTACGGAAAGCAGTTCGACTCTCCCGACGAGGTGCAGCCGCTGTTGTTCGCCGGGCCGGACGGCCGGGTCTTTCCGGTCGATCCCCGCCGGGTGCCGCTGGGGCTGGCCGGGACGTTGCCGGCGGCGGGATTCCGGGCGGCGCGGCGCATGCTGCCGGCGTTGCGCCCGCTGCTGCGGACCCGCGTGTATCGTGCGCGCCTGCGCGAGATCGAATTCCGCGGCAAGGTCAGCGCGGCCATGATCTACGACCACCTGCCCATCGTCGACATCTTCCGTCGCGTGGACGAGGACACCCTGCTCGGCGTGATGGATATGCGCGGGCTGAGCGACCCGTACTTCTTCGTCCTGCGCCGCGACCGCTCCTGACCGCTCAGTCGTCCCCGGCGGCGAGGATCACGTCGAAGCGGGCGTCGGCGGTGTCGAGCTGTTCGAGAATGTGCTGCTTGACATGCGGCGCCAACGGTGTGTCCGCGCGGGTGATCAGTTCGCGGTAGACCGCGGTGAGCGGCCGGTATTTGGTGGCGAGTTTCGACATGACGGCCTGTTCGTCGGCGTAGAGGATGCCGACGCCGTTGTCGGTGAAGTCGGAGATCTTCACCACCCGGGCCCACGGATCACGGTCCAGGCTCGCGGCGACGTGGTCGCGATATCGGATATGCCGGTCCTCATCCGCGTCGTGAGCCGGATTGGTCACCGCCGCAACGAGATTCGATACGCGTTCGCCGAAGCGCCGGGTCAGTACCGCGAGTGCCGCCGCGGGGGAGTCCGCGTCCGGATCCCGCTCATCGCGGAGGGTGACCAGGTCGTCGGCGTGATCCTCGACCGCATCGTGCAGGAGTCCGGCGAGTACCAGATCGGTGTCGTGCACCTCGTAGTGGCTCACGATGCGGATCGCCACCCGCAGGAGATGATTCAGATACGGCTCGCGGCCGTAGTTGTCGTCGCGGTGCAGGTCGGCCACGAATTCCAGTGCCGCGTCGACCCGTTCGGGATCGGCCAGTTTGCGCTGCGACTCGAGCAGCAGCCGCTGCCGCAGCCCTTCCTCGCCGTGCACATCGCTGAGTGTGTGCAACGGCATGGCCGCCAGAATTCCCGCCCCGATGGACTCCATCCGCCCAATCTAGCGGGCCGCGGTGACAATCCGCCGCCGCCGGGTTGTCAGCGGACCCCGCGCGGACGGAATTGGATGCTGATCCGCGGACCCACCGGCCGTCGCGTCTTCGGCACCGCATGTTCCCAGGTGCGCTGGCAGGAGCCGCCCATCACCAGAAGATCGCCGTGCCCGACGTGATAACGGATGCTCGCGCCGCCGCCGCGCGGACGCAGCAGCAGGGCCCGCGGCGCACCGATCGACAGGATCGCGACCATGGTGTCGTGGGTGGAACCGCGGCCACCGGTATCGCCGTGCCAGGCGACGCTGTCCTCGCCGTCGCGGTAGTAACACAGACCGGCCGTACGGAACGGTTCGCCGAGTTCCGGGCCGTAATGGCCGCTGAGCGCGGCGCGCGCGTCCTCCAGGATCGGATCCGGCCAGGGCTCGTTCTCGCCGTAGTGCCGCAGCAGTCGCGGCACGTCCACTACTCGGTCGTACATCGGGCGACGGTCGGCTCGCCACGGCACACGAGTGGCCAGCCGTTCGAACAGTTCGTCGGCACCGCGCAACCATCCCGGCAGCAGGTCGACCCACGCACCCTCGGTCAGCCGGGTGCGGCGCACGCCGTCCAATGGTCCCAGCTCGATATCGCCGAAGCCGTCGAACAGCGATCTCTGCAGCGGTGTCGACATGCGTTCGAATCTACGTTCTATCGAACATATGTTCAAGCCTCGCGGTGTACCGGTGTCCGGCGCTGATGCGAGCGGCCCGGATCAGCTCAGGTGCGCACGCACGAAGTCGACCACCGCATCGGAGAATTCGTCGTTGACATCGCTGGCGGCGGTATGGGCGGCACCGGTGATCTCGACATACTCCATCTGCGGCACCAGCGCGCGGAAGTCGGCGACGCCCTGTTCGCTGACCACGTCCGAGAGTCGTCCGCGCACCAGCAGCACCGGGATCTCGAGCGCGCGGGCGGCATCCTCGAGGTCGCCGGTCTGCAGTTCGATGTCCTCGGGCCGGCTCGACATCATCGCCGGATCCCAGTGCCAATACCAGCGTCCGTCCTCGCGCAGCCGCAGATTGCGCCGCAGGCCCTCCGGGTTGCGGGGGCGGCGGCGGTGGGGCAGATACTCGGCCACCGCATCGGCGGCTTCCTCCAGAGAGGCGAAGCCCTCGGGATGGCCGCCGAGGAAGTTCATGACCCGTTCCACGCCCTTGTGTTCCGGGCGCGGCACCACATCGACCAGAACGAGTCCGGCGATGCGCTCCCGGCCGGGACGGGCGGTCGCCAGCAGTGCGGTCAATCCGCCCATGCTCGCACCGACCACGATCGCGGGCCGGTCGAGTTCGGCGAGGATGTCCAGGAGGTCGGCGGTCATCGCCGTGCGCGAGTAGTCGCCGTCCGGCGCCCAGTCGCTCTCGCCGTGACCGCGGGCGTCCAGCAGAACGGCGTGCATTCCCACCTTCGCCAGCGCGGCGCCCGATTCCTTCCACGAGTGCCGGGTCTGGCCGCCGCCGTGCAGGAAGACCGCCAGCGGGCCGTCGGCCGGCCCCCAGCTCTCCCCGGCCAGGGCGATGCCGCCGTGGCCGCGGAAGGTGATCCGGCGGGGCTCGGTGAAGTCGGCTTCGTTGCTCACCCTCCGAGCATCCCACATCCGGTTTACGCTGTATGAAACAGTCCCGGCCAACGGTTGTGCCGCCCGCGTGATGTGTCGGCATAGCCGCAGGTGGCGGGGCTCACAGCGGGACCCCCGCCGACGGGAGGCCGCGGCGGCGCTGCTACGCTCAGGCATCGAAAAGACATCCTTTAACGGACCGTCCGGTGAGGCGGGGAAGGAGGTCGGCATGGCCGTGCCCGAAGAGCGCGGCGGCCGCGTCGCGCCCGAAGAACGGGCCGCCAGGTCGAGCGCTGCCGAATATTCGCAGCGGCACGACCCCGAATGGGTCCGCGCCGGACGTGAACTGTTGTCCGCGTCCGATGTCGGCCGGACCATCGCGCGCATGGCGCATCAGATCATCGAGAAGACGGCGCTGGATTCGTCGGATCCCGAGGCGCCCCGGGTGGTGCTGATCGGTATCCCCACCCGCGGCACCACCCTGGCCGCGCGGCTGACCGATCGCATCGAGGAATTCTCCGGCGTGCGTCCCGCGCTGGGTTCGCTCGACATCACGCTGTATCGCGACGACCTGCGCAACCGCCCGCATCGCCCGCTGGAACGGACCTCGGTCCCCGAGGGCGGCATCGACGACGCGCTGGTCGTTCTCGTCGACGACGTGCTGTTCTCCGGTCGCAGCGTGCGCTCGGCGCTGGACGGTCTGCGCGATCTGGGCCGCCCGCGTGCGGTGCAGCTGGCGGTGCTGGTCGATCGCGGCCACCGGGAACTGCCGATCCGCGCCGACTACGTCGGCAAGAACGTGCCCACCTCGCGCAGTGAGGACGTGTCCGTCCTGCTCAGCGAACACGACGGCCACGACGGCGTCTATCTGCATCAGGGGGATGAGCGGTGAGGCATCTGCTCTCGGTCACCGACCTCGACCGCACCACCGCCACCGAGCTCCTCGACGACGCCCAGCGCTTCGAACAGGCGCTGCTCGGCCGTGAGGTCCGCAAACTGCCCACCCTGCGCGGCCGCACGGTGATGACCGTGTTCTTCGAGAACTCCACCCGCACCCGGGTCTCGTTCGAGGTCGCGGGCAAATGGATGAGCGCCGACGTCATCAACGTCAGCGCCTCGAGCTCCTCGGTGTCGAAGGGTGAGTCGCTGCGCGATACCGCGCTGACGCTGCACGCCGCGGGCGCCGACGCGCTGATCGTGCGGCATCCGGCCTCCGGCGCGGCCCATCAGATCGCCCGCTGGTTCGGCGAATTGGACGCCGGTTCGGGCGGCTACACCGGAACCGGTCCCGCGATCGTCAACGCCGGCGACGGCACGCACGAACATCCCACCCAGGCCCTGCTGGACGCGCTGACGCTGCGGCAGCGACTCGGCGAGCTGGCGGGCAAGCGCATCGTGATCGTCGGCGACATCCTGCACAGTCGCGTCGCGCGGTCCAACGCCTTCCTGCTCGACACCCTCGGCGCCGAGGTGGTGCTCGTCGCGCCGCGCACCCTGCTGCCGGTCGGGGTCGAGCAGTGGCCGGTGCAGGTCTCGCATTCGCTCGACGCGGCGCTGCCCGGCGCGGACGCGGTGATGATGCTGCGGGTGCAGGCCGAGCGGATGAACGGCGGCTTCTTCCCGTCGGCCCGCGAATATTCCATCGCCTACGGACTGAACGAGCGGCGCATGGCCCTGCTCGACAACGACGCGGTCGTCCTGCACCCGGGTCCGATGCTGCGCGGTATGGAAATCTCCTCGGCCGTCGCCGATTCACCGAAAGCCGCAGTGCTGCAACAGGTCACCAATGGTGTGCACATGCGCATGGCGGTGCTGTTCCGCCTGCTGGTCGGCGCGGGGGAGGCCGTCGCATGAGCATGAGCTTCGACGTGGAAGGTGAGGGCGCGTGAGCGATCTGGTTATCCGGGGCGTGCGGCCCTACGGCGAGGGCGAGCCGGTCGACGTGCTGGTGCGCGACGGTGTGATCGTCGCACTCGGCGCGCGATCCGGCGCGGCCGTCGACGGCGTCGAGGTCGCCGCCGATGCGGAGGTGCTGGAGGCGGACGGCCGGATCCTGCTCCCCGGCTTCGTGGACCTGCACACCCATCTGCGCGAACCCGGCCGCGAGGACACCGAGACCATCGAAAGCGGTTCGGCGGCAGCGGCATTGGGTGGCTACACCGCCGTGTTCGCGATGGCCAACACCTATCCCGTGGCCGACACCTCGGTCGTCACCGATCACGTGTGGCGGCGCGGGCAGGAGGTCGGGCTGGTCGATGTGCATCCGGTCGGCGCGGTGACGGTCGGCCTGGCCGGTAAGCAACTGGCCGAGATGGGCACCATGGCCGCCGGTGAGGGCCGGGTGCGGATCTTCTCCGACGACGGGCACTGCGTCTACGACCCGCTGATCATGCGCCGCGCGCTCGAGTACGCGAAATCGCTCGGCGTGCTGATCGCCCAGCACGCCGAGGAGCCGCGGCTCACCCAGGGCGCGGTCGCGCACGAGGGCCCGAACGCCGCCCGGCTGGGCCTGGCCGGCTGGCCGCGCGCGGCCGAGGAGTCGATCGTGGCCCGCGACGCGCTGCTGGCCCGTGACGCCGGAGCCCGGGTGCACATCTGCCACGCCTCCACCGCCGGCACCGTCGAACTGGTGAAATGGGCCAAGGCCCAAGGGATTTCGATCACCGCCGAGGTCACGCCGCATCATCTGCTGCTCGACGATTCGCGGCTGGAGACCTACGACGCGGTGAACAAGGTCAATCCGCCGCTGCGGGAGGCTTCCGACGCCCAGGCGCTGCGCAAGGCCCTGGCCGACGGGGTGATCGACTGTGTGGCCACCGACCACGCACCGCACGCCGAACAGGAGAAGTGCTGCGAGTTCGCCGCCGCCCGTCCCGGCATGCTGGGGCTGGAGACGGCGCTGTCGATCATCGTCGAGACCCTGGTCGCTCCGGGCCTGCTCGACTGGCGCGGGGTGGCGAAGGTGATGAGCGAGAACCCGGCCCGCATCGCCGGGCTCGACGATCAGGGCCGCCCGATCGCGGTCGGCGAACCGGCCAACCTGACCCTGATCGACCCGGATGCCTCGTGGACCGTGCGGGCGCGGGAGCTGGCGAGCATTTCCGACAACACGCCGTACGAGGCGATGACCCTGCCCGCCAAGGTCGCCGCCACGATGCTGCGCGGGCGGATCACCGCCCGCGACGGAGTGGTGACGACCGCCCTGGCGGGGAGAGTGGGGCGATAATGGAGCGAACACTGTGGGTGATCGGGCTGGCTGTCCTGTTCGTCCTGTTCCTGTGGTTGATGTATCGCTCCTGGCTCGTGCGGGCCCGGAAGCAGGCCTCCTCGGTCGGGGAGCTGCCGACGGTGCCGGCGGATCTGGGGGCGCAGGTGCTCGAGCCGACGACCGGGCTGTACACCGGTACCACGTTGGCTCCGAGCTGGCAGAACCGCATCGTGGTCGGAGATCTGGGCTTCCGCGCCACGGCGGAGCTGACCCGCTTCGAACGCGGGATCCTGCTGGAACGCGACGGCGCGGAGGTGATCTGGATTCCGCAGGAGTCCATCACCGCGGTCCGCACCGAACGCGGCCACGCGGGCAAGGTGATGACCGACAATGGTGTGCTGGTTATTCGCTGGAAACTGCCGACCGGAACCGAGGTCGATACCGGGTTCCGCGGCGACGACAAGACGGTGTATCCGGCCTGGACGGCCATATCCGCGACGGGACAGACCGGCGCGGCGACGGGAGACGAATAAACGTGAAGGCTGGATTTCTGGTGAACGAGGTGAGCGAATGAGCGACCGCGCCGCGGTGATGGTGCTCGAGGACGGACGGGTGTTCCGGGGCCGGCGGTTCGGCGCCGAGGGCGAGACGCTGGGCGAGGCGGTGTTCTGCACCGCGATGACCGGCTACCAGGAGACCCTGACCGACCCCAGTTACCACCGCCAGATCGTGGTGGCCACCGCCCCGCAGATCGGCAACACCGGCTGGAACGACGAGGACGACGAGTCGAACCGCATCTGGGTGGCCGGGTACGCGGTCCGCGACCCCGCGAAGCGGGCCTCGAACTGGCGCGCGACCACGACCCTGCAGGACGAGCTGGAGCGTCAGCACATCGTCGGCATCGCCGGGATCGACACCCGCGCGCTGGTGCGCCACCTGCGCACCCGCGGTTCGATGAAGGCGGGCATCTTCAGCGGTGACGCCGCCGCGGCCTCGACCGAGGAGTTGCTGAGCCGGGTCACCGGTCAGGCCTCGATGCTCGGCGCCGATCTGGCCGGGGAGGTCTCCACCGACGGCGTGTACACCATCGAGCCCGCCGGTGAGCACCGGTTCACCGTGGTCGCGGTCGATCTGGGTATCAAGACCAACACCCCGCGCATGTTCGCCGAGCGTGGCATCCGGGTGCACGTGGTGCCCTCCGGCGTCACGCTGGACCAGATCAAGGAGCTGAAGCCCGACGGCGTCTTCCTCTCCAACGGACCCGGCGACCCGGCCACTCAGGACGATGCGGTCGAGCTGACCAAATCCGTTCTGGGCGAAGGACTTCCACTGTTCGGAATCTGCTTCGGCAACCAGATCCTGGGCCGCGCGCTGGGCTTGAGCACCTACAAGATGAAGTTCGGCCACCGCGGCATCAACGTCCCGGTCATCGATCACACCACCGGCGCGGTATCGATCACCGCGCAGAACCACGGCTTCGCGCTCGAGGGTGAGGCCGGGCAGCGCTTCGACACCCCGTTCGGGACCGCCGAGGTCAGCCACACCTGCGCCAACGACGGCACCGTCGAGGGGGTACGCCTGGTGGACGGTCGCGCGTTCTCGGTGCAGTACCACCCGGAGGCCGCCGCGGGGCCGCACGACGCCGCCTATCTGTTCGACCGCTTCGCGGGTTTGATGGAGGAAGCCTGATGCCACGCCGCACCGACCTGAACCACATCCTGGTCATCGGCTCCGGGCCGATCGTCATCGGCCAGGCCTGCGAATTCGACTACTCCGGCACCCAGGCGTGCCGGGTGCTGCGGTCCGAGGGCCTGCGGGTGTCGCTGGTGAACTCCAACCCGGCCACGATCATGACCGACCCGGAATTCGCCGACTCCACCTACGTCGAGCCGATCACCCCGGAATTCGTCGAGAAGGTCATCGCCAAGGAGCGTCCCGACGCCATCCTCGCGACCCTGGGCGGTCAGACCGCGCTCAACACCGCGGTGGCGCTGCACGAGAACGGGGTGCTGGAGAAGTACAACGTCGAGCTGATCGGCGCCGACTTCGAGGCCATCCAGCGCGGTGAGGACCGCCAGAAGTTCAAGGACATCGTCGCCAAGGTCGGCGGCGAGTCGGCGCGCTCCAAGGTCTGCTACACCATGGACGAGGTGCGCGAAACCGTTGCGGAACTGGGCTTCCCGGTCGTCGTGCGGCCCTCGTTCACCATGGGTGGCCTGGGCTCGGGCATGGCCTACAACGACGAGGACCTCGACCGCATCGCCGGCGGTGGCCTGGCCGCCTCGCCCACCGCGAACGTCCTCATCGAGGAATCGATCCTCGGCTGGAAGGAATACGAACTCGAGCTGATGCGCGACGGCCGCGACAACGTGGTCATCGTCTGCTCGATCGAGAACGTGGACCCGATGGGTGTGCACACCGGTGACTCGGTGACCGTCGCCCCGGCCATGACCCTCACCGACCGCGAATATCAGAAGATGCGCGATCTCGGTATCGCGATTCTGCGCGAGGTCGGCGTCGACACCGGTGGCTGCAACATCCAGTTCGCGGTGGATCCGCGCGACGGTCGCCTGATCGTCATCGAGATGAATCCGCGCGTCTCGCGCTCGTCCGCGCTGGCGTCCAAGGCCACGGGTTTCCCGATTGCCAAGATCGCGGCGAAGCTGGCCATCGGCTACACGCTCGACGAGATCGTCAACGACATCACCAAGGAGACCCCGGCCTGTTTCGAGCCGACGCTCGACTACGTGGTCGTCAAGGCGCCGCGGTTCGCGTTCGAGAAGTTCCCGGGCGCCGACCCGACGCTGACCACCACCATGAAGTCGGTCGGTGAGGCGATGAGCCTGGGCCGTAACTTCTCCGAGGCGCTCGGCAAGGTGCTGCGCTCGCTGGAGACCAAGGCGGCCGGGTTCTGGACCCAGCCCGACGGCCGCTGGACCGACGTCGCCGAGATCCTCGACGATCTGCGCGTGCCGACCGAGGGTCGGCTCTACCAGGTGGAGCGGGCGCTGCGGCTGGGCGCGAGCGTCGAGGACGTCGCGCAGGCCTCGGGCATCGACCCGTGGTTCGTCGCCGAGATCGCCGGACTGGTCGAGCTGCGCGCCGAGATCGCTCAGGCGCCGGTGCTCGACGAGCCGCTGCTGCGCTACGCCAAGCACAACGGCCTGTCCGATCGCCAGATCTCCGCGCTGCGACCGGAACTGGCCGGTGAGAACGGAGTGCGCGAACTGCGTCACCGTCTCGGCATCCGGCCGGTCTACAAGACGGTCGACACCTGCGCCGCCGAATTCGAGGCCAAGACGCCGTATCACTACTCGAGCTACGAACTCGATCCGGCCGCCGAGACGGAGGTCGCGCCGCAGCTCGAACGCGAGAAGGTGATCATCCTCGGTTCCGGGCCGAACCGCATCGGCCAGGGCATCGAATTCGACTACTCCTGCGTGCATGCCGCGCAGACGCTGTCGCAGGCCGGGTATGAGACGGTCATGGTCAACTGCAACCCGGAGACCGTCTCCACCGACTACGACACCGCCGACCGCCTCTACTTCGAGCCGCTGACCTTCGAGGACGTGCTCGAGGTGTACCACTCCGAATCGGAGTCGGGCCGGGTCGCCGGGGTGATCGTGCAGCTCGGCGGGCAGACGCCGCTGGGTCTGGCGCAGCGGCTCACCGACGCCGGAGTGCCGGTGGTCGGCACCTCGGCGGCGGCGATCGACCTGGCCGAAGATCGCGGCGAATTCGGCGACGTCCTGGTCGCCGCCGGTCTGCCCGCGCCGAAGTACGGCACCGCCACCACGTTCGAGCAGGCCAAGCAGATCGCGGCCGAGATCGGTTATCCGGTGCTGGTCCGCCCGTCGTATGTGCTGGGCGGGCGCGGTATGGAGATCGTCTACGACGAGAACTCGCTCGAGGGCTACATCTCCCGCGCCACCGAACTGAGCCCGGAACATCCGGTGCTGGTCGACCGCTTCCTGGAAGACGCCATCGAGATCGACGTCGACGCGCTCTGCGACGGCGAGGAGGTCTACCTCGGCGGCGTGATGGAACACATCGAGGAGGCCGGCATCCACTCCGGCGACTCGGCATGCGCACTGCCGCCGATCACCCTGGGCCGCAGCGATATCGAGGCGGTCCGCCGCTCGACCGCCGCACTGGCCAAGGGCATCGGCGTCAAGGGCCTGCTCAATGTGCAGTACGCGCTCAAGGACGACGTGCTCTACGTGCTCGAGGCCAATCCGCGCGCCAGCCGGACCGTGCCGTTCGTCTCCAAGGCGACCGGTGTGCAGCTGGCCAAGGCCGCCGCGCGCGTCATGCTGGGCACGAGCATCGCCGAATTGCGCAAGGAGGGCATCCTGCCCGCCGAGGGCGACGGCGGGCACGCGCCGATGGATGCCCCGGTCGCGGTGAAGGAAGCGGTCCTGCCCTTCCACCGGTTCCGCCGTCCCGACGGCACCGGCATCGATTCGCTGCTGTCGCCGGAGATGAAGTCCACCGGTGAGGTGATGGGTATCGACGCCGATTTCGGTACCGCCTTCGCCAAGAGCCAGTCCGCGGCCTACGGTTCGCTGCCGGTCGCCGGCACGGTGTTCGTCTCGATCGCCAATCGCGACAAGCGGGCCATGGTGTTCCCGGTCAAGCGGCTGCACGATCTGGGCTTCCGGATCCTCGCCACCGAGGGCACCGCGGAGATGTTGCGGCGCAACGGGATTCCGTGTGAGCGGGCGCGCAAGCAGTCCGATCCGGTGCCCGCGGCCGGTAACGGCGAGCCGATCGAACCGTCGATCGTCGATCAGATCAAGGACGGTGAGATCGACATCGTGTTCAACACGCCTTACGGTAACTCCGGGCCCCGCGTGGACGGTTACGAGATTCGTACCGCCGCGGTGGGCGCCAACATTCCGTGCATCACGACGGTTCAGGGTGCGGCTGCAGCCGTACAGGGCATCGAAGCAACCATCAACGGCGGTATCGGGGTGCGCTCGCTGCAGGAGCTGCACGCCGTATTGCGCGGCTAAGAGGAGAGATAACGGTGGGAGCCATCGGTTTCGGCGCGGGAGTGCGGCCCCCGGGGGCCGGTCGGGCGACGACTCGGCGGATTCGGGGATTCGGCGCGGCGGAGGCGGCGCCGCCGGGAGGCGGTGACATCCGCCGGATGCGCAACGTCGGCGGCTACAGCACGGTCGGTTTCCGGGCGATCCCGCCGATCGGGCGCAAGCCCGCGCCCGACGCCGACGCCGAGGCGGACGCGCTCACCGACGCGGTGCTGGCCCGCGCGGACGAGGTTCTCGCCCAGGCCGACGAACTGCTCGCCTACGGCGGTGAGGACGCCTACGCCGAACCCGGGGCCGCCGGCGCGCAGGCCCCGACCGCTCCCGCCGGGGACGAGCTGGCGGGCGCCGGGGCGAGCCGGTGACGCCGTTCGGCCTGCGGCTGGCCGACGCGATGGGCCGGCTGGGCCCGCTGTGCGCCGGTATCGATCCCCATCCGCAGTTGCTGCGTGCCTGGGGACTCGGCGAGGACGTCGAGGGCCTGAAACGGTTCTCCGACATCTGCGTCGAGGTGTTCGCGGGCCGGGTGGCGCTGGTGAAACCCCAGGTGGCGTTCTTCGAGGAGTACGGCTCCGGCGGGATCGTCGTGCTCGAGGACACCATCGCCGCGCTGCGTGAGGCCGGCACGCTGGTGCTGGCCGACGCCAAGCGCGGCGACATCGGCTCCACCATGGCCGCCTACGCGCGGGCCTGGCTGGGCGACGGTCCGCTGGCCAGTGATGCGGTGACGGTATCGCCGTACCTCGGCTTCGGTGCGCTTTCGCCCGCGCTGGACGCCGCGCGGTCGGCCGGGCGCGGGGTCTTCGTCCTGGCGGCCACCTCGAATCCGGAGGCCGCCCAGGTGCAGCGCGTCACCGCGGCCGACGGTCGTTGTGTCGCGCAGATCATGATCGACGAGGCGGCCGGCTGCAACGCCGGGGAAGAATTCGGATCGGTCGGCGTCGTGGTCGGCGCGACCCTCACCGAGCCGGTCGACGTGAGCAAGCTCAACGGTCCCGTCCTGATGCCCGGCGTCGGCGCCCAGGGCGGGGGAGCGGAGTCGATCCGCGCGCTGATCCCGTCCGACCGGTTCGCGGCCGTGGTCCCCAACGTCTCGCGGGAATTGCTCGGCGCCGGGCCGTCGGTCGCGGCGATGCGCACCAAGATGCACAAGCTCGCCGACGAATTCGCCTTCCTGCAGGCCTGATCCGTTCCGCCCGGGTTCGGCGCGAGCCGTCGCGCGCCCGGGCGCAACGCGTCCGCGACGCGCGGCCGTGCCGGGAACCGGTTACCCCTTCGGAAGGCGACCGGTCTGTTTGTGTTTGCGGCTCGTTCGCGCGCGGGTGTGCCCGTTCCCAGGTGGAAGTTACACATACGTGTTTTTCCGGCTCAGCGGCCCTTCCGGAGCGTCTTACGGCCCTGTTCCGCGTGTCGCCGACCGGCGCCGAGCGTGTCCCTGTCGCCGCGCCACACCGCGACACGCTGGGGCAAATATTCGCGACACGCGGAGAATTTTCAGAAAGTTCCAGGTCGCGTGATTACGGGTCGGTTACGGCCGCATCCGGTCGCCCTCGAAACCACCGGCGAACCCGTCGAAAAGGGGATAACCCCAGGTCATCGGCATGTTGGCGAAATCCTTCGGACCGGCGCCGGGACCGGGCGCATTCGGTCGCGTGACCTGCCCGGTAACGGGCCCGAATACCCGAATCGGGCGCTGACCTGGGGGGTGGGTTCGCAATCGGAGCGCCGCGTGGGTACGGTCGCTGAGACCACCGGGTTACCGGAGGTAGATCTAGCAATGAACGATGAGACGGAGGAACCGTGGCCCTTCCCCAGCTGACTGACGAGCAGCGCGCCGCTGCTTTGGAGAAGGCGGCTGCCGCTCGCCGCGCTCGGGCAGAGCTCAAGGAGCGCTTGAAGCGTGGCGGCACTGACCTGAAGACGGTCCTGAAGGACGCCGAGACCGACGAGGTCCTCGGCAAGATGAAGGTATCCGCGCTGCTGGAGGCCCTGCCCAAGGTCGGCAAGGTCAAGGCGGCCGAGATCATGAGCGAGCTGGAGATCGCGCCGACCCGCCGCCTGCGGGGCCTGGGCGACCGGCAGCGCAAGGCGCTGCTGGCGAAGTTCGACTTCGAAGCCTGATCCGAGGGTGGTCGAACACACTCAGAAGGGTCGGCTGGTAGTACTGGTCGGCCCCTCGGCCGTCGGCAAGTCCACCGTGGTCCGTTGCGTCCGGGAACGGCTGCCGGAACTGGTGTTCAGTGTGTCGGCCACCACCCGGGCCCCCCGGCCCGGGGAGGTCGACGGCCGCGACTACCGGTTCGTGACCCGTGCCGACTTCGACACCATGATCGAAGAAGGCGAACTACTCGAATGGGCCGACATTCACGGCGGCCTGCAACGGTCGGGTACCCCGGCCGCCCCGGTGAAGGCGGCAGTGGCCGCCGGGAAACCGGTCCTGGTGGAGGTGGACCTCGCCGGCGCCCGCTCGGTCCGAGCGGCGATGCCCGAGGCGCTGCTGGTCTTTCTGGCCCCGCCCAGCTGGGAGGAACTCGTCGCCCGGCTGACCGGCCGCGGCACCGAATCACCCGAGGTGATCGAGCGTCGGCTCGCCACCGCGAAGACCGAACTCGCCGCCTGTGACGAGTTCGACATCGTGATCGTGAACGACGACGTGACCACGGCCTGTGAGCAGTTGGTATCGTTGTTCGTTAGCACAAATTCGAGATGATCGCGGGCGATCCGCGAACTCGTCTCGACCGCAACTCCCCATCGACCCGCAGGAGCCTCCCTAGTGAGCGACACCAAGACCGTGCCCGCCTACGACACCCCGGTCGGCCTCACCAACCCGCCGATCGACGAGTTGCTCGAGCGCACGTCGTCCAAGTACGCGCTGGTCATCTACGCGGCCAAGCGGGCGCGTCAGATCAACGACTACTACAACCAGCTCGGTGACGGCATCCTCGAGTACGTGGGTCCGCTGGTCGAGCCGGGTCTGCAGGAGAAGCCGCTCTCGGTCGCCATGCGCGAGATCCACTCCGACCTGCTCGAACACACCGAGGGCGAGTGACCCTGCGGTCGTAACCCGCTGTCTCTCCACCGGACCGAAGAGGCCTGATTCAGATGCGAATCGTTGTCGGCGTGGGCGGCGGGATCGCCGCCTACAAGGCGTGCTCGCTGGTGCGCAAGTTCACCGAGACCGGGCACGACGTCCGCGTCATTCCCACCGAGTCCGCACTGCAGTTCGTCGGTAAGGCCACCTTCGAGGCGCTGTCGGGCAATCCGGTGCACACCGGGGTTTTCGCCGATGTGCCCGAGGTGCCGCATGTGCGCATCGGCCAGGAGGCCGATCTGGTGGTCATCGCCCCGGCCACCGCCGATCTGATGGCGCGCGCCGCCTCCGGCCGCGCCGACGATCTGCTCACCGCCACCCTGCTCACCGCCCGATGTCCGGTCGTCTTCGCTCCCGCGATGCACACCGAGATGTGGGAGCATCCGGCCACGATCGCCAACGTCGCCACGTTGCGCGCGCACGGCTCGACCGTGATGGAACCGGCCTCCGGGCGGCTCACCGGCGCCGATACCGGTCCGGGCCGCCTGCCCGAACCGGAAGAGATCTTCGCGCTGGCCTCGCTGCTGCTCGAACGCTCCGACGCGCTTCCACGCGATCTGGAGGGGCGCCGCGTCGTCGTCTCCGCGGGTGGCACGCGCGAACCGCTCGATCCGGTCCGGTTCCTGGGCAATCGCAGTTCCGGGAAGCAGGGCTATGCCATGGCCCGGGTGGCCGCTCAGCGGGGCGCCCAGGTCACCCTGATCGCCGGCAACACCATCGGCCTGGAGCCGCCCGCCGCCGTCGAGGTCGTGCACGTGACGACCGCCGAGCAGATGGGCACCGCCGTCGACAAGCACTCCGTGGGCGCGGACGCGGTCATCATGGCCGCCGCGGTCGCCGATTTCCGCCCGGTCAACGTGGCCGCCGCGAAAATCAAAAAGGGCGCGCACGAACCGAATTCGATCGAGCTGACCAAGAATCGCGACATTCTGGCCGGGCTGGTCCAGGCACGCCGCGACGGGCACCTCGCCGGCCTGGCGATCGTCGGGTTCGCCGCCGAAACCGGCGACGAACACGGTGATGTGCTGACCCACGCGCGGGCGAAACTGGCTCGTAAGGGTTGTGACCTGTTGGTGGTCAATGCCGTCGGCGAGGGTAAGGCGTTCGAGGTCGACAACAACGACGGCTGGCTGCTCGGCGCCGACGGCACCGAACAGTCGCTCGATCACGGTTCCAAGGCGCTGCTCGCCAGCCGGGTCCTCGATGCGCTGGGCCCGCTCTTGCGTTGAGCCGCAAGCTGTTCGACCGCGCCGCCGCCGTTGCGACGTGGTCGGGATACCCGCGGCGGCCGGTGCGAGGGCCCGGACGCCGCCGCTGCGCCCGGCCGTGGCAAGTTTGGAATAGTCTGAGGTAAAGGGTTGTGCGGTGACGCGAGGCCGCTACTGTCGCATCCCGACATGAGAAACCCGTTGAGGGAGAGGGAACAACTGTGCGCACGTCCGGTAGCCGGCTATTCACGAGTGAGTCCGTCACAGAGGGTCACCCGGACAAGATCTGTGACGCGATCAGCGATTCCATCCTCGACGCGCTGCTCACCGAGGACCCGCACAGCCGGGTGGCGGTCGAAACCCTGGTAACCACCGGTCAGGTCCATGTCGCCGGTGAGGTCACCACCGAGGCCTACGCCGATATTCCGACCATCGTGCGCGAGAAGGTGCTCGAGATCGGCTACGACTCGTCGGCGAAGGGCTTCGACGGCGCCTCCTGCGGCGTGAACGTCGCCATCGGCGCGCAGTCGCCCGATATCGCGCAGGGTGTCGACCACTCGCACGAGGCGCGCGTCGGCGGGTCCGACGACGAGATCGAACGCCAGGGCGCCGGTGACCAGGGCCTGATGTTCGGATACGCCACCAAGGAGACCCCCGAGCTGATGCCGCTGCCGATCGCGCTGGCGCACCGGCTCTCGCGGCGGCTGACCGAGGTCCGCAAGTCCGGCGTGCTGCCCTACCTGCGCCCGGACGGCAAAACCCAGGTCACCATCGAATACGAGGGCGATCGTCCGGTCCGGCTGGACACGGTGGTGCTCTCGACCCAGCATGCGGCCGATATCGATCTGGACAATCTGCTGGCGCCCGATATCCGGGAGAAGGTCGTCGACGCGGTTCTGGCCGATCTGGAACTGCCCAACCCGCTCGACACCTCCGACATCCGGCTGCTGGTCAACCCCACCGGCAAGTTCGTCCTCGGCGGTCCGATGGGCGATGCCGGCCTGACCGGCCGCAAGATCATCGTCGACACCTACGGTGGTATGGCCCGTCACGGCGGTGGTGCCTTCTCCGGTAAGGATCCGTCGAAGGTGGACCGCTCGGCCGCCTACGCCATGCGCTGGGTGGCCAAGAACGTGGTCGCAGCAGGCCTCTCCGACCGCGTCGAGGTCCAGGTGGCCTACGCGATCGGCAAGGCCGCCCCGGTGGGCCTGTTCGTGGAGACGTTCGGCACCGAGCAGGTCGATCCGTCCCAGATCTCGAAGGCGATCGGCGAGGTCTTCGACCTGCGCCCGGGTGCGATCATCCGCGATCTGGACCTGCTGCGGCCGATCTACGCGCCGACCGCCGCCTACGGTCACTTCGGCCGCACCGACATCGACCTGCCGTGGGAGCGCACCGACCGCGCCGACAAGCTGCGCGCGGCCGCCGGTCTCTGATCGGGTCCGCGCCTGCCGTGGCGGAAGCGGTAGAACCGACGGCGCCCTCCGTTCCGACGGAGGGCGCCGTTTGCGTGCCCGCCTCGTCGTCCGCCGAAACCGATGGCGAGAAGGCTCGCGACATTCCGCTCGACAAACCGATCGCGCGGGTGCTGCCGTTGCTCGAACCCGCCCATCTGGACCGCGATTTCGATTACTCCGTGCCGCCGGAGATGGACGAGCTCGCCCAGCCCGGAGTGCGCGTGCGGGTGCGCTTCTCCGGCCGCCTGGTCGACGGATACATCCTCGAAAGACTGGCGCGCACAGAGCATTCCGGCAAAATTCAGCCGTTGCAGCGGGTGGTGTCCGGTGAACGGGTGCTGACCCCGGAGACCGTCCGGCTGGTGTCCGCGGTCGCCGCGCGGTACGCCGGCACCCGGGCCGACGTGCTGCGGCTGGCGATTCCACCGCGTCATGCGCGCACCGAAGCGGCCGAACCGAAACCCGTGGAACTGCCGGAGATTCCGGAGGATTTCCCGGCCTGGTCCCGCTATGTGCACGGCGAGTCGTTCCTGGCCGCGCTGCGGCGGGGGGACGGTCCGCGCGCGGCCTGGCAGGCGATGCCCGGTGAGGAGTGGCCGCGCCGGCTCGCGGAATTGGCGGCGACGACCGTCGCGAGCGGCCGCAGCGTGATCGTGATGGTTCCGGATCAGCGCGATCTGGACCGGGTGGTCGCGGATTGTGCTGCGCTGGTGGGAGATTCGGTCGTCGGTCTGTCGGCGGGGCTGGGTCCCGCCGCGAGGTACCGGCGCTGGCTCGCGGTGTTGCGCGGTTCGGCGCGGGTCGTGGTGGGGACACGCAGTGCGGTCTTCGCGCCGGCGCGGGAACTGGGCTTGATCGTGGTGTGGGACGACGGCGACGACACCTATGCCGAACCGCGTGCACCGTATCCGCACGCTCGTGAGGTGGCGATGCTGCGCGCGCACGAAACCGGTGCGGCATGCGTGATAGCGGGGTTCGCGCGGACGGCGGAGGCGCAGGCCATCGTCGAATCCGGATGGGCGCACGATCTGATCGCCGACCGGAAGACGTTGCGCGCCAACACCCCTCGAATCCATGCGCCGGGTGACAGCGACATCGCCCTGGAGCGCGACCCGATGGCGCGGGCCATCCGCATCCCGGGCACCGCCTTCGCCGCGGCGCGCCGGGCCTTGGCCGCCGGTGACCCGGTGCTCGTGCAGGTGCCTCGGCGCGGATACGTCCCGGCCCTGGCCTGCGCGAAATGCCGCGCCCCGGCCCGCTGCCGGCACTGCAACGGCCCGCTGTCGTTGCCGGATAGCGGTAGCTGGGGCAGGCGAGACGTCCGGCCGAACGAGAGATCCCGAGGCAACGCTTCCCGGGGTACGGCGCGGTCGGCAGGCGATGCGACCGCCGCCGGCCGGGTCGGCCGGACGCTCGCCGGCGATCATCGCGTGGGACATGCCGGCGCGCAGCGTCCGGACCTCTCCCGCCCGGATACGGCCCCGGACGAACGCCGACCGTCGGCAGTTCCGTTGGGCAGCAAGGATTCCGGGGATGTAGCCCAGAGCCCGAGCTGTCGCTGGTGTGGAAAGGTGGAACCGGCCTTCCGGTGTGGCACGTGCGGTTCGCGGGCGCTGCGGGCCGTGGTGATCGGCGCCCAGCGCACCGCGGAGGAATTGGGCCGGGCCTTCCCCGGTGTGCCGATCCGCGGTTCGGGCGGTACCGCGGTGCTGGATGCGGTGCCGGACGGCCCGCAGGTGGTGGTGGCGACCATCGGTGCCGAGCCGCCGGTGCCGGGCGGCTACGCGGTGGCGCTGCTGCTCGACGGCTGGGCGCTGCTCGGCCGGGCGGACCTGCGGGCCGCCGAGGATGCGCTGCGGCGCTGGATGTCCGCGGCCGCCCTGGTCCGCCCCACCGGCGAGGTGCTCGTGATGGCCGAACCGGCGTTGCCGACCGTGCAGGCGCTGGTGCGCTGGGATCCGATCGGCCACGCCCGCCACGAACTGGCGGCTCGCACCGAGGTCCGGTTCCCGCCCGCGGTGCGCTTGGCCGCGGTGGACGGTACGACCGCCACCATCGGCGAGCTCCTCGGTGAGACGGCACTTCCGGACGGTGTCGAGGTGCTGGGCCCGGTACCACTGCCGCCGGGCGCCCGCACCCCGTTCTCCGGCGACGCCGCGCCCGCCGAGGTCGAGCGGATGATTCTCCGGGTCGATCGGCGGGCGGGCGCGGCGCTGTCGCGTGCGCTGGCCGCCGCCCTCGCGGTGCGCAGCAGTCATCGCTCGGACGGTCCGTTGCGGGTGCAGATCGATCCGGTCGACATCGGCTGACGCACAAGCGAATTCGTCGTTTCCGGCAGGGCGGCTGGTGATGTTCAGCGGAACATGTCGATATTGCGTCGCGCCCACGCCGAGAACGGCCGCGGTGCCCGGCCGAGGACCGCCTCGACATCGCCGCTGACCCGCAGTTCCTCGGCGGTCGGCGCACCGATGATCGCCAAGGTGGTGTCGGCGGCGTCGGCGGGCATCACGGTGAGCAACTGCGCGTACGCCTGCTCGGCCGTCTGCTCGACGAAGCGCACCGGCTCGCCGAGGGTTTCGGCCAGATCGCGCACCCGGTCATGCGGCGATTCGGGTGCGGGGCCGGTCAACACATAGGTCCGGCCGGCGTGACCGGGCTCGCGCAGGGCGGCGGCAGCCACGGCGGCGATATCGTCTGGGTCCACGAAGGGGATCGCGACATCACCGAACGGGGCGGTGACCGTTCGCTGCGTGCGCACGGCGTCCGCCCACATCGCGGCGTTCGATTGAAAACCGCTCGGCCGCAATATGGTCCATTCCAGCCCCGAGTTCCGGACGGCGATCTCGACCTGCTTTCCGAACTGTCCGTGCGACGCGCTGTCGGGCCGCGTTCCGACGCCCTGGGACGACAGCAGGACGATGCGCCGCACTCCCGCGTCCCGTGCCGCGGCGAGCACTCCCGGCACATCTGCCGCCAGCGATCCCGGCGCGAGCAGGAGGAACAGCTGTTCCGCACCGTCGAGGGCTGCTGTGACCTCGCCGGTATTCGTCAGATCGGCCGCGATGTGCCGCACGCCGTGGGGGAGGTCGTCGGGACGGCGGCGGGATACGGCGGTCACCTTCTCACCGGCCTCGGCGAGCATCCGCACCAACGGCCGTCCGACATTACCGGTCGCTCCGGTTACCACGATCATCTTCACTCCTGAGTTAGTTGACTGACTAACATGACCGTACGGCATCGCCGGCGAGGTGTCTATAGTCAGTTGTATGACTAACTCAGTCGACAGCAAGCGGGCCGGCGGCAAGCGTGAACGGCTTGCCGCCGCGGCCGCCGAGGTCTTCCATCGGCAAGGGGTGGAGAAGACGACGATCGCCGACATCGCACGGGCCGCCGAGGTGCCCGTCGGCAACGTGTACTACTACTTCAAGACCAAGGATCAGCTGATCCAGGCGGCAATCGGCGCCCACGCCCACACCCTGGACGGCTTCCTCGCCGAACTCGACCGGGAACCCCGGCCGGTCGATCGGTTGCGGGCGTTGATCCGGTCCTGGGTCGGCCAACGCGATCTCGCGGCCCGATACGGTTGCCCGTCCGGAACCCTGGCCACCGAACTCGACAAACGCTCCGACGGAATGGAGCAGGAGCTCGCCGAGGTGATGGGCGTCCTGCTGGCCTGGGTCCAGCGGCAATTCGAGGAGATGGGCCGCGCGGACGCGCGCGAACTGGCCGTCGCGCTGATTGCCTCCTATCAGGGAATCTCCCTGCTCACCAACACCTTTCGCGATCCGGAACTGATGCGAACGGAAGGCGACCGGCTGGAACGCTGGATCGATTCGCTCGCGGCCTGAACCGCCGGCCCTGCTGTGGTGCGTCCCATACTTGTCAAAGATGCATTGCCGATATATCGTTGATTGCGTCAACGTAAGACAATGCCCGAGGAGGCAATCATGGAACGCATGGAGAACATGGACAGGTTCGCCCGCGGCCGCCGTCGCGGACCCCGGCCGGACGCGCAGGAACGCGGCGGCCACGAACAGTTCCGTCGCCACCCGCGCGGACACGGCTTCGGACCCTTCGGCCCCGATTTCGGGCCCGGATTCGGTCCGGGCGGTCATGTCGGCCGCGGGCGCGGTCGCGGTGGGCGCGGACGGCGCGGTGATGTCCGCGCGGCGATCCTGCTGCTCGTGCAGGAACGGCCGATGCACGGCTACGAGCTGATCCAGCAGATCCGCGAACGGAGCGACGACATCTGGCGGCCCAGCCCCGGTTCGATCTACCCGGCGCTGTCCCAGCTCGAGGACGAGGGCCTGGTGATCATCGAGAAGGTGGCCGGTCGCAAAACCGCGAAACTGACCGACGCGGGCGCCGAGTACGTCACCGAACATCGCGACGAACTGGGCGATCCCTGGCAGGACGTCCGCGAGGGCGTCGGCGATCAGGCGCTGGACCTGCGCGAACTGGTCGGCCAGCTGATGGGTGCGGTCGGGCAGGTCGCCCGCGCCGGCACTCCCGAACAGGCCGGTAAGGCCGCCGAGGTCCTCACCGAGGCCCGGCGTTCGATCTACCGGATCCTCGCCGACGACGACACCACCGCGGCCGAGTGAGGCGACGACAGTGTCCCGTCCCACGCACCGGGCCACGCGGCGCGCAATCGAAGGATGGGACGAGGCCGGAACCGCCGAGGCGGGGGCCTCGCCCGGCGTAGGGCGCTCGCGACGGTGGTGGCGTGCGGGGCGGTGGTCGCTGGGCACCGAAATCGGTGAGGTGATCCTGGAGCCGCATTCCTGACGAAACGGATTTCCGGCCGCCCGTAAACTGGGGCGACCGCAATGTCGTCTCGCCCGGGAGTGTGCCTGTGACAATCCAGCCCGTTCGCCTGTTCGGCGATCCCGTCCTGCGCGCCCGCGCGGACGAGGTCGACGCCTTCGACAGGGACCTCGAGCAGCTGGTCACCGACCTCACCGACACCATGCACGCCAGTCGCGGCGTCGGCATGGCCGCCCCGCAGATCGGTGTCGGCCTGCGGGTGTTCGTCTACGACACCGGTGATGCCGCCGGACACGTCGTGAATCCGGTCTTCGAAGTTCTCGGCACCGACGAGCAGACCGGCCCGGAGGGTTGCCTGTCGATTCCGGGGCTGCGCTACGACGTGACCCGCGCGCACCGCGTGGTCGCGCGCGGGGTGGATATGCACGGTGAGCCGGTGAAATTCGAGGCCGAGGGGCTGCTGTCCCGCTGCGTGCAGCACGAAACCGATCATCTCGACGGAGTGCTGTATCTGCAGCGACTGGAACCGGCCACCCGCAAGCAGGCCATGCGCGCGGTGCGGGAATCGGAGTGGTTCGTCGCCGGTAAGACGGTGATGTCGGCGGCCGAGGTCGCCGGCAGCCGTCCCGAGTCCGGGCGGGGCGAGTAGATGCGCCTGGTCTTCGCGGGGACTCCCGAACCGGCCGTGCCGTCCCTGCGTCGGCTGATCGAATCCGAGCGCCACGAGGTGGTGGCGGTGGTGACTCGGCCGGATGCGGTGGCCGGACGTGGTCGCAAGGTGACGCGCTCGCCGATCGGTCGGCTGGCCGACGAACACGGCATTCCGGTGCTGACCCCGCGCAAACCCTCGGAGCCGGAATTCGTTGCGGCACTGACGGATCTGAAACCCGACTGCTGTCCGGTGGTGGCCTACGGCGCGCTGCTGCCGCGGGTGGTGCTCGACATCCCGCGCCACGGCTGGGTCAACCTGCATTTCTCGCTGCTGCCCGCCTGGCGGGGCGCGGCGCCGGTGCAGGCGGCGGTTCTGGCCGGTGATGAGATCACCGGCGCCTCCACCTTCCGCATCGAGGAAGGGCTGGACACGGGGCCGGTCTACGGCGTGGTCACCGAACGCATCGGCATCACCGATACCGCCGGCGCCCTGCTGGAGCGGTTGTCGGTCTCCGGTGCGCGACTGCTCGAATCCACCCTCGACGGAATCGAGGACGGCACCGTCCAGGCCGTGCCGCAATCCGGTGAGGGTGTCTCCTATGCGCCCAAGGTGGAAGCCGACGAGGGGCACATCCGCTGGGATCAACCGGCGCTGGCGGTCGGCCGCCGGATTCGCGCCGTCACTCCCGCGCCGGGCGCATGGACCGAAATCGACGGTAAGCGATTGAAACTCGGTCCGGTCGAACTGGTCGAGGACCAACTGCCCGAGCGGGTGATCGAGGTCCGGAAGTCCGGTGTCTACATCGGCACCGCCACCACGGCCGTGCGTTTGGACCAGGTGCAGCCCCAGGGCAAACGGATGATGCCGGCCCTGGACTGGGCCCGCGGCGCACGCCTGGAGCCCGGCGCGGTGGTCGAGTGACCGGCCCACGTCGAGAAGGCGAACGACCCGACCGCGACGGTCGGAAAACGAGCGCTGCCGGCCGTGGAAAAGGCCGGGCGGACAACGGATCTCGGCATCGCGGCGACGCGGAGCCAGGTTCGGGCGGCCGGGGCGGTGACGCCAGTCGGGCCCGTCGGCGCGAGGGGCTCGATTCGTCGCAGGACCGGGCGCGACGCTCCGGCGGGAGTGGTGCTCGCAGTGCCGGGCGCGCCGACGCCGGATCGGGACGAGGCCATGATGCCGCGCCCGGCGACGACACGTCGAAAAGAGCCTCCGATGGTCCTAGGTCGGCTGGGAAACCCGCTGTGGGGCAGCAGAAGTCGTCGCGACCTGCGGCGGGCGCGGGTTCCGCGCGGCGCGGGGGCGCCGGGAAACCGTCGCGGGGCGCCGACCCGCGCCGGGGTCCGCGTCGGGATTCCCGCGGCGACGATTCGCCGCGCGGTGCGGATTCCCGTCGGGCGGACGGCGATGCGCGCCGGACCGGTCGCTCCGCAGACCGGTATCAGGGACGACGCGGTGTGGTGGGTGACGCTCCCCGGCTGGTCGCCCGCGATGTGTTGCGAGCGGTGCGTGAGCGCGACGCGTACGCGAATCTCGTGTTACCCGTGCTGTTGCGCGAATACGGATTGTCCGGGCGCGACGCGGCTTTCGCGACCGAACTCGCCTACGGCTCCTGCCGCGCGCTGGGCGTCCTCGATGCGGTGATCGCCGAATGCGCGGGACGTCCGATCGCGGAGATCGACGGTCCGCTGCTCGATGTGCTGCGTCTGGGCGTATATCAACTGCTGCGGACCCGGGTGGGATCACACGCCGCGGTCGACACGTCGGTCGATCTGGTGCGCACCGAATCCGGTAGCGGCAAAGCCGGTTTCGTGAACGCGGTCCTGCGCCGGGCGGCGGCGCGGACACCGGAGCAGTGGGTGGAGGATCTGGCGCCGCGGGATCCGATCGGTCGTGCGGCGTTCGAATTCGGGCATCCGGTCTGGATCGCGCAGGCCTTCGCCGACGCGCTCGGTGCGCGGGCGGGAGAGCTGCGCGATCTGCTCGCCGCTGACGACGAACGGCCGATCGTGCACCTGGTGGCGCGGCCCGGCGATATCACCGCCGAGGAATTGGCGCTGGTCAGTGGCGGTGAACAGGGCCGCTGGTCACCGTATGCGGTGTACCTGGACAGCGGCGATCCGGGGCAGCTGGAAGCGGTGCGCGAGGGTATGGCCGCGGTCCAGGACGAGGGCAGCCAGCTGGTCGCGTTGTCGCTGACCCGGGCGCCGCTGCTCGGTGCGGACGGTGGGCGCTGGCTCGATCTGTGTGCCGGCCCCGGCGGTAAGACCGCCTTGCTGGGCGCTCTGGCCGATATCGACAGGTATCGGGTCGACGCCGTCGAACCCGCCGAACACCGAGCCGAGCTGGTGCGCAAGGCCACTCGCGGCCTTCCGGTCAGCGTGCATGTGGTCGACGGCCGCGACTGCGGGCTGGAACCCGGCTACGACCGCATCCTGGTCGACGCGCCGTGCACCGGGCTGGGCGCGCTGCGCAGGCGACCGGAGGCGAGGTGGCGGCGCACCCCGGCCGATGTGCGCGACCTGACCACCCTGCAGAGCCAATTGCTCACCGCCGCATGGGATCTGCTGCGCCCGGGCGGTGTAGTGGTGTATTCCACCTGTTCCCCGCACCTGGCCGAAACCGTCTCGGTCGTCTCCGACTTCGTTCGCCGATCCGACGCCGAACCACTCGACACCCGCACGCTGCTTCCCGGAGTCACCGACACCGGCGACGGTCCCGCCGCCCAGCTGTGGCCGCACCGCCACGGCACCGACGCCATGTTCATGGCCGCTCTGCGCAAACCGCTCTGACATCGCGGGCCGCTCAGCCGGCCAGAACCGCGCCGGTGAGGGCGATGCCGGCCACCCATACGGTCGACAGGAGGGCCAGGATCAGCGGGCGCGGCCCGACGCGGCGCAGGGCGGCCAGGCGTACGCCCGCGCCCAGGGCGAACATGGCGGCGGTGAGCAGCGCGGTCTGGAGCAGTTTGGCCGTACCGAGTACCGATTCGGGCAGCAGTCCGGTGGTGCGCAGTGCGGCGCAGGCCAGGAAGGCGACGACGAACAGCGGGATCAGGGGCGGCCTGCGGGTTCCGGGCGCGGTGTCCTCGCACCGGCGAACCTGCCAGCCGATCACCGCCAGCACCGGTGCCAGCAGCACTACGCGCGCCAGTTTGACCACGACCGCGACGGTCAGCGCTGCGCCACCGATCGCGCCGCCGGTCGCGACGACCTGCGCCACCTCGTGCACGGATCCACCGGCCCAGATCCCGGCGGTGCGATCGTCGAGGCCCAGAGCGCTCGACAGCAGGGGCAGCGCGCCGATCATGATCGTGCCGAAGACGACCACGAGTGCGATCGCGGTCAGCACTTCCTCGTCTTCGGCGTCGACCACGCCGTCCACCGCCGCCGCGGCGGCCGCACCGCAGATGGAGAATCCACACGCGATCAGCAGTCGCTGCGTCCAGCTCAATCCCAGCAGCCGGCCCATGAACATCGTGCCGCCGATGCCGAGGGCGACGATCGCGACGACCACCGCGATCACGGCGGGCCCGAGCCCGACAATGTCGGCGAATGTCAACTGCAGGCCGAGCAGCGCGACGCCGACGCGCAGCAGCCGCTTCGCCGAGAACTGCAGCCCCGGCCGCACCCGCTGCGGCAAGGGCACGCCATTGGCGAGCACCGCCCCGACGACGATCGCCGACAGGAGCGGGCTGACCGTGGGCGTGAACTGTGCGATACCCAGCACGAGCGCGGTGATCGCGACCGTCAGAGTCAATCCGGGAACGATATCCGTCCCGTCGGCCGCGCCGGAGCGCCCGGCGGCGAATCCGCTTCGCCGGAGCCGGGCTCGCCACCGCCGCCCCAGCGCGCGGCCGGAGGTCGGCGGGGAGGATTGGATACCGCGCTGCGAACCGACCGCGAGCTTGTCGGTATCGCCGGTCCGGTCGGCCGCGCCCGGCTCGGTGGCGCCGGGCACGTCGTCGGCGGTCTCGGCCGCTCGCGAGGAATCCAGACTTGTCATGACGACTACGGTCTCGTGAATCGGTGGGGGCCGGTAGCGGCCGAAACGGCATCGCACTCATATCCTGGTGATATGAGTCGGGTGTAACACATATGATTGCGGTATGGCCGATGTACGCCCCGACCTGGGTTTCCTCGAGCTGCTGGTCGCCATCGACGACCACGGCAGTCTGGGTGCGGCCGCACGCTCGATCGGCATGGCGCAGCCGAACGCCAGCCGGGCGGTGCGCCAGTGGGAGCATCGGCTGGGCCTGGCCCTGCTGCGCCGCTCACCGCGCGGCTCCACGCTGACCCCCGCGGGAACCGTCGTCGTGCACTGGGCGCGCGAGGTGCTGGCGGATCTGGACCGGCTCCTCGACGCCGCCGCCGCACTGCGCACCGATCAGGAGGCCGAACTCACCGTCGCCGCCAGCATGACGGTCGCGGAATGTCTGCTACCCGGGTGGCTCGGTGCGTTCCGCCGCGGTCATCCGGATGTGAAAGTGCATCTGCAGGTCCACAATTCGCGCCAGGTGTGCGACCGGCTGGTGGCGGGGGAATGCGATCTGGGATTCGTCGAATCGCCGGCGGTGCCCGACGGGTTGCCGCATGTGACCGTCGCACACGATCGACTGCTCGTCGTGGTGGATCCCGGGCATCCCTGGGCGCGCCGCCGCACACCGCTCACCGTCGCCGAACTGGCCGCGACACCGCTGGTGGTGCGCGAACCGGGATCCGGCACTCGCAGCACCCTCGACGTCGCGCTGGCCGAATATCCACGCGCCGAACCACTTCTGGAACTCGGCAGCGCCGCGGCCATCCGCACCAGCGTGCTCGGCGGCGTGGGGCCCGCGGTACTGAGCACGCTGGCGGTAGGCGACCAGCTCGAGCGTGGCGAACTGCGCGCGGTCACCGTCGCGGGCCTGGATCTGCGGCGCACCCTGCGCGCGGTGTGGCGTCCACCGCGCAAACTCGGCGGCCCGGCCGGACAACTGGTATCGGCCATCGTGCAGGCCCAGCGGACCGCGACAGCGGATCCGGTGTAGCGCGCCGGCTTCACTCGCGGGCGCTCTGCTCCCGTAGCCGCGCAAGGGTTTTCGCGAGAATCCGGGAAACGTGCATCTGCGATATCCCCATCCGCTGCGCGATCTGGGTCTGTGTCATCGATTCGAAGAATCGCATGGTGAGGATGCGTCGTTCCCGTTCGGGCAGGCCCGCGAGCAGCGGCCGGATCGCCACGTACTCCTCGACCCGGTCGAACTGTGACTCCTCCTCGCCGAGGGTGTCCAGCAGCGAGGCCTCGGTCTCGCGGCCCACCGACACCGCGTCGATCGAGCTGGGCTGATACGCGTTGCCCGCGATGACGGCCTGGGTCACCTCGTCGGGATGGATATCGAGTTCGGCGGCGATCTCCTTGGCGGTCGGGGAGCGGCCCAGCGACTGCGAGAGCGTATCGATCGCCGAGCCGATGCGCAGATGGGTTTCCTTGACCCGCCGGGGAACTCGCATCGCCCAGGTGTTGTCGCGGAAGTAGCGGCGCACCTCGCCCATGATGGTGGGCACCGCGAAGGACAGGAAGTTCGAGCCGCGCGAGACGTCGAAACGGTCGACGGCGTGGACCAGCCCGACCCGGGCCACCTGCGTCAGGTCGTCGAACGGTTCGCCGCGGCCGCTGAATTTGCGGGCGATGTGATCCGCCAACGGAATACAGCGGTTGATCAACTCGTCGCGCAGTTCGGCGCGGCGGTCGTCACCGGCCTCCGACAGTGCCTGGAACAGCAGGTTCACATCGTCGTATCCGGAAACCGAACCGGTGACCTCGGCGACCTCGTCCCCGTCCTCCTCGTCGTCCGGGGTGGCCTCGCCGCCGTCCGCGCGGCCCTCGCCGTCCTCGGCGCCGGTGTCGTCAGGGGATCCGCTCGCGGCCGTACCCGCGGTGTTCTCGGCGTCCTCGGCCTCGAACACGTTGTTCTCGTCGGCCACTACGCCTTCCCCCGGACCCGGCGAAATTCGACCACCGTCGGGTATCCGGAAATCGCCGAATCGAAGGGTTCCTGCGCGACGTCGATGCCGTCGGTGAGCGTCCGCAGCACATGCCAGCCGAAGCTGCGCTGGTCGGGCAGTTTCGAGGTGGCCGCGATCCCGGCCACCCGGACGAGGAGATCGTTGTCGCCGACGGTGAAGCGGCACTGCAGGGTGCTGCCGGGAACGGCGAGTTCGATCAGCGTCGAGCACGCCTCGTCGACGGCCAGCCGGATATCGGCGACCTCGTCGAGTGTGAAATCGCTGAGCAGGACCAGTGTTTCGGCCAATCCGCGCACGATGGGCAGTTGCGACACGGTGGCCGCCACTCCGATTTCGACGGGTGTGCTGCGCAGTCCCTCTTCAGCCGACATGTTGATCACCCTACGAAGGCTACCCAACTTCGCGTCGCGCAATCGCCGACAGTGCCGAAAACCGGTGTGATCGACCCAGTACACTCACGCGCTGTGTCCCTCTCGAATTCCCACTTTCACCGGCCGTCGCCGATGATCGCGCCGTCCATCCTGTCCGCCGATTTCGCTCGTCTGGCGGAGGAGGTACGCGCCGTCGAGGGAGCGGACTGGCTGCACGTCGATGTGATGGACAACCACTTCGTACCGAACCTGACCCTCGGCCTGCCGGTGGTGCAGAGTCTGCTGAAGACCACCGACATCCCGCTCGACTGCCATCTGATGATCGAGGATCCGGCCCGCTGGGCGCCCCCGTACGCGGAGGCGGGTGCCTACAACGTGACCTTCCACGCGGAAGCGACCGACGATCCGGTCGCGGTGGCCCGGGATATCCGCGCCGCCGGCGCCAAGGCCGGATTGTCGGTGAAACCGAATACGCCCATCGAGCCGTACCTGGAAATTCTGCGAAATTTCGACACGCTGCTGGTGATGAGTGTCGAGCCCGGATTCGGTGGTCAGTCGTTCATTCCGCATGTGCTGGAGAAGGCCCGCGCGGTCCGCCGGCTCGTCGACAGCGGTGAATTGCGTCTGGTCGTCGAAATCGACGGCGGCATCAATATGGACACCATCGAAGCCGCCGCCGAGGCCGGCGTGGACTGCTTCGTCGCCGGGTCCGCGGTGTACGGCACGGACGATCCGGCCGCGACCGTGGAAGCCTTGCGCGAGAAGGTCATCGAGGAGCAGGCGGCGCGGCGCTGAGCCGAGCGGCCTCCACGACCGCGGCCATGGGGACGACCGCCTCGAGGTGGTCCGGCGTCTGCACCCAGATCCGATAGCCGGTCCGTTCGTCCTCGGCCGAGGGCAGCACCACGTGACTACCCGTGCACGCGACCGTCGTGTACAGCCGGAACAGTTCGGCCGCAACGGATGTGCTGACGCCGGCGGAGCACGACGGGCCGGTGATGAAGGTCCAGCGCCGCGCCCGCGGATGGTGTACGACGGGAGTGACGAGTCCGGACTGGGTGAGCTGGCGCAGGACCCGCTCACCCACATCGGCCGGCATGGTGACCGCGCCGAATTGCTGCCCGATCTCGAGCACGATGTGCCGCGATGCGTCGTCCACCGACGCGGGCAGATGAAAGACGCGGCGATACCGCTCGCAACGATCCGTGAGAGACGTATCGATCACCGTGGTCACGCCGCACCCCCATGAGGTTGTTGTCCAATGAACTGTTGGAATCAACTGCATAACAATATTGCTACCGAATTCGCCCCGGTGCAAGCGTTGGGGTTGAATTCGCAGTCACGTGGGTAACAAATTGAATTCGGCCGCGATCCGGGCCGGTAGAAGCCGGATATTCGACCGGTGAAATCCTGAATTCGATTCCCTTTTCCTGAAATTGTCCCGCTATTCCTTTTCGGCATTCGGGGATACGGCGGTCGCGCGGGGGAGTCGATCGGCCCGCTCGGCGCGTCGCCGATACCGCGCCCGGTTCGGTGCGCTTTTCCGGTCCGAAAGTCTTGAATGTCCGGCCGCGACCGGTCGGTAGGACGGCCGGATGTGCTCTGCTACAGCGCGTCGTTACGCTGATGACACTGCGGCCCGTGGGGGAATACCCCGGGCCGCCGGCACCGTTTGCGCTAGCGGACGCCCCGACGCGGTGGGCGCCGGGCTGACAGGAGATACGGATGTTCACAGGCATCGTCGAGGAGCTGGGGGAGATCGTCGCCGCCGAGCGGTCCGCGGACGCGGCCAGGCTCACGATTCGCGGCGCGACCGTGACCTCCGATGCCCGCCACGGCGACTCCATCGCGGTCAACGGCGTCTGCCTGACCGTGGTCGACGTGGTCGACGGTGACAGCTTCACCACCGACGTGATGGGGGAGACGCTCAACCGTTCCGGCATCGGCAAACTCGACATCGGCTCGAAGGTGAACCTGGAGCGCGCCGCGGCGGTGAACAGCCGCCTCGGCGGCCACATCGTGCAGGGCCATGTCGACGGCACCGGGGTCATCCTGTCGCGCACCCCCTCCGACAACTGGGAGGTCGTGCGAATCTCGTTGCCCGACAACCTGGCTCGCTATGTGGTCGAGAAAGGGTCGATCACCGTGGACGGCATCTCGCTGACCGTCTCGGGCCTCGGCGTCGACGAGGGCGGCGAACCCGGGCACCGCGACTGGTTCGAGGTCTCGTTGATCCCCACCACCCGCGAGCTCACCACCCTCGGCGCCGCGCCCGCCGGCACCACGGTGAACCTCGAGGTCGACGTCATAGCCAAATATGTCGAGCGACTCCAGCAGCGTGGCTGACCGGAGCAACCGCGACGTCGTACCGGCGACCCGACCCAGTAGGCTCGAGTCGCACCTATTCCGAAGTGGAGCACAGCAGACGTGACCAGGTTCGACACCATCGAGCGCGCAGTCGCCGATATCGCCGCCGGTAAGGCGGTCGTCGTCGTCGACGACGAGGGCCGGGAGAACGAGGGCGACCTCATCTTCGCCGCGGAGAAGGCGACCCCCGAGCTGGTGGCTTTCATGATCCGATACACCTCCGGCTACATCTGTGTGCCGTTGACCGGTGCGGACTGTGATCGGCTGGGGCTGCCGCCGATGTATTCGATGAACCAGGACAAGCACGGCACCGCGTACACGGTGTCGGTGGATGCGCGCGAGGGCATCAGCACCGGCATCTCCGCCGCCGACCGCGCGACCACCATGCGCCTGCTGGCCGATCCGGCCTCGCGCGCCGACGAGTTCACCCGGCCCGGCCACGTCGTGCCGTTGCGCGCCAAGGACGGCGGGGTGCTGCGGCGGCCCGGCCACACCGAGGCGGCCGTGGATCTGTCCCGGATGGCCGGTCTGAGCCCGGCCGGTGTGATCTGCGAGATCGTCAGCCAGAAGAACGAGGGCGATATGGCCCGCACCGAAGAGTTGCGGATCTTCGCCGACGAGCACGAACTCGCGCTGATCTCGATCGCCGACATGATCGCGTGGCGCCGCAAGCACGAGAAGCAGGTGGAGCGGATCGCCGAGGCGCGCATCCCCACCAAGTACGGCGAATTCAAGGCCGTCGGCTACAAGAGCATCTACGACGATGTCGAACATGTGGCGCTGGTCCGCGGTGATCTGAGTGTCGACTCCGGTGACGACGTCCTGGTGCGCGTGCACTCGGAATGCCTCACCGGTGACGTATTCGGCTCGCTGCGCTGCGATTGCGGGCCGCAGCTGGATGCCGCGATGGAGATGGTCGCGGCCGAGGGACGCGGTGTGGTGCTCTACATGCGCGGGCACGAGGGCCGCGGCATCGGCCTGATGCACAAGCTGCAGGCGTATCAGCTGCAGGATTCCGGGCACGACACCGTGGACGCGAATATCGAACTCGGCCTGCCCGCCGATGCCCGCGACTACGGCACCGGGGCGCAGATCCTGGTCGATCTCGGGATCAAGTCGATGCGGCTGCTCACCAACAACCCGGCCAAGCGGGTCGGCCTCGACGGCTACGGCCTGAGCATCACCGAACGGGTGCCGATGCCGGTGCGGGCCAATGCCGAGAATCTGCGGTATCTGCGCACCAAGCGCGACCGGATGGGCCACGACCTGGTCGGCCTCGACGACCTGGACCTCGGCGAGACCGCGCAGTAGTCAGAATTCGTGAAAAGGGGTATCGGTCGATGAGCGGTACGGGTGTACCGGAGTTCGCGCTGGCGGACGCGAAGGACCTGAGGGTCGGCATCGTCGCCTCGCGGTGGCACACCACCATCTGCGATACGTTGCTCGCCAATGCCGAGCGGGTGGCCCGGGAAGCGGGCGTCGAGCAGATCACGGTGGTGCGCTGTGCCGGGGCGATGGAGTTGCCGGTGGTCGCGCAGGCGCTGGCCCGCACGCACGACGCGGTCGTGGCGCTGGGTGTCGTGATCCGCGGGGGGACACCGCATTTCGAGTACGTCTGCGATGCGGTGACCGCCGGGCTGACGCGGGTGTCGCTGGACGAGGGCACGCCGGTCACCAACGGGGTGCTCACGGTGAACACCGAGGAGCAGGCCCTCGACCGCGCGGGCCTGCCGGATTCGGCCGAGAACAAGGGCGAGCAGGCGAGTGCCGCGGCCCTGGATGCCGCCCTGACCCTGCGCGCGCTGCGCCGAGAAGCCTGAGCCGATGCCGCCGGTCGTGCACCTGTTCAAACGCGGTCCGCAGCCCCCGGGCGCGGACGCACAGCAGTGGGATCTCGAGGTGCGTCCGCGCCGGGCGGTGCGCACCGCGCGCATCGTGGCGGCCGTGATCGCCGTCTTGTTCATCCTGGCAGGGGCGTTGTCGAGCAATTCGACGACCGGGGTGAACTTCCGCGGCGCCGACCAGGTGGCGATCATCTGCTTCGGATTGTTGCTGGCCGGTGCCGTGCTGCTGCTGACCCGGCCGCGGGTGCGCGTCGGACCGCGGGGCGTCGTCGTGCGCAACATCCTGGGCGACAACGAGTTCGGCTGGGCCGATATCCGCGGTGTCGCGATTCCGGAGAAGAAGTCCTGGGCGCGACTGGAATTGGCCGGCGACGAATACGTCCCGATGCTGGCGATCCGCGTCAACGACAAGGATCACGCCGCCCGGGCGATGGATCGCTTCCGCGAACTCGGCGCGAAATACACCGCCGCACAGCAGGACTGACCGGTCAGCGGGCGTCCCCGAGGACGATGCCCTCCCGCCGGGGATCCGCTCCGCCGATCCAGCCGCCGCTCTCGCGCTGCAGGGCGCTGAGCCCGCTGGACTGCGGGTCGACCGAGACCTGATGCCCCATCTCGCGCAGCTTCTGCACCAGCGGATCGTGGGCGCCGTTGTCGGTGGCGTCGATCGCGGGATGTTCCCCGCCCACCCCGGTCACCGGTGTATTCGCCGCACCGAAGGCCACCTGCGAGACCGCCTGCTGCGGATCCAGATGCCAATCCAGCAGGCCCACCAGCGCTTTCACCACGAACTGGATGATCACCGAACCGCCGGGGGACCCGGCGACGTCGACCAGCTGACCGCGGGACCCGTCCGGCGTCCGATCGAAGACCAGGGTGGGGCTCATCGAACTGCGCGGCCGCTTCCCGGGCTGTACCCGGTTGGCCAGCGGCACACCGGCCGCATCGGCCGGTTGGGCACTGAAGTCGGTGAGCTGATTGTTCAGGACGAATCCGTCGACCAGATGGAACGATCCGAACGCCGATTCGACCGTGGTGGTCATGGTCGCGGCGTTGCCGTACCGGTCCACCACGGAGATGTGGCTGGTGCCGTGTTCGGGTTGCTGCACGCCGGTGCCGAGCGGGACCGGACCGAAGTCGCCCGGCTGCGCGGTGCCCATGGAATGGTTCGGGTCGATGCGGGCGGCCCGCTGCTTCAGATAGTCCTTGTTCACCAGCGCGGCGGGTGAGCCGCCGGGCAGCGGAACGAAATCGGGATCGGCGATGTACTTGTCGCGGTCGGCGTAGGCCAGCCGCTCGGCCTCCGAGATCAGATGCACCGCTTCGGCTTTCGGGACGCCGCCGTTACGGTCGAGACGGTCCGGGGACAGGCCGGCGAGATCGAAGTTCTCCAGAATCCCGAGGGTCGCGGCGACGGTGATACCGCCCGACGACGGATTGGGCATCCCGCAGATCCGGTGGCTGCGGTAGTCGGTGCACAGGGCGGTGCGTTTCTTCGCCTGATACCGCGCGAGATCGTCGAGCGAGAGCTGACCCGGGGTGCGGCCGCCGCTGGTGGTCGCGGTGGCGTCGACGATGTCGCGGGCGACCGCTCCGGTGTAGAAGGCGTCGGGGCCGTCGGAGGCGATGGCGCTCAACGTCTTCGCCATGGCCGGATTGGCGAGGTGGAAGCCTCGCGGTTTGGGAGAGCCGTCCGGCTGCAGGAAGTACTGCCGGGCATTCGCGTCCCGGGCCAGGTCCGGGGCCGACTGCGCGATCTGGCTCGCCATCCGGGCGCTGATGTCGAAACCGTTGTCCGCCAGCGAGATCGCGGGACCGAACAGCTCGCGCCAGGACTGCTTGCCGTGGTCGCGATGGGCCGCCTCGAGCAGTCGCAGCACGCCCGGCACGCCGATCGACCGTCCGCTGGCACGGGTATTCGGTTGTGGCATCGACTGATCGGTGTCGCTGATCCAGCGCAGATAGTTTTCGGTCGCGGCGGCGGGGGCGACCTCGCGACCGTCGTAGGCGTCGACCGATCCGGCAGCGGCGTCGTAATAGAGCAGGAATGCGCCGCCGCCGATGCCGGAGGCCTGCGGTTCGACCAGGCCCAGTACCGTTTGTGCGGCGATCAGCGCGTCGGCCGCGGTGCCGCCGTCGGCCAGGACCTCGCAGGCGGCGTGGGTGGCCAGCGGGTTCGCGGTGGAGACCGCGAAGGTGTGGGTGCGAACCGGGGTCATACCGCTGCGGTAGCCGGTGGCGATCTCGGGATTGGTGGCCAGATTCGTCGCACTCGCCGCCGGTCCCGCCGCGGCCGTGATCGGGGTGCCGTCCGGACCTGCGACGCAGCTTCGACCGGCCTCGGAGGTGGTGGACGAGCAGCCCGTGAGCAGTCCGGTGGTCAGCAGCAGGGCGGCGCTCGCGCCGGCCAGAATCGCTCGCGTGCGCCTCATGCAGGCACTTTAACGCGCACCGGCCCCACCACGCCGGGCATCATTCCCACACCGGGTAACGTCGAGCCGCCCCGACCTCGACCAAGGGATCACCCCACCGATGAGCGAGACACCAGCACAGACGCACCTGTCCGCGGAGGACAGCGGCTACCACAAGAGCCTCAAGCCGCGGCAGTTGCAGATGATCGCGATCGGCGGCGCGATCGGCACCGGTCTGTTCCTCGGTGCCGGCGGTCGGCTGGCGCACGCGGGGCCGGGACTGTTCCTGGTGTACGCGGTCTGCGGTGTATTCGTCTTCTTCATCCTGCGGGCGCTGGGCGAACTGGTGCTGCACCGGCCCTCGTCGGGGTCGTTCGTCTCCTACGCGCGCGAGTTCTACGGGGAGAAGGCGGCTTTCATCGCCGGCTGGACCTATTTCCTGAACTGGTCCATGACGGGCATCGTCGACACCACCGCGATCGCCACCTATCTGCACTACTGGGGTGCGTTCGGTGCGATCCCGCAGTGGGTGCTGGCGCTGATCGCGCTGTGCCTGGTGCTGAGCGTGAATCTGATCTCGGTCAAATGGTTCGGTGAACTCGAGTTCTGGGCGGCGCTGATCAAGGTCGTCGCGCTGGTGTCGTTCCTGATCATCGGCATCGTCTTCCTCGGCGGGCGATTCCGGGTCGACGGGGCCGCAACGGGTTTCGGGTTGGTCGCGCAGTCCGGTGGCTGGTTCCCGACCGGGGTGCTGCCGCTGGTCACGGTCGCCTCGGGCGTGGTGTTCGCCTACGCCGCGGTGGAGATGGTCGGCACCGCCGCGGGGGAGACCGAGAATCCGCAGCAGATCATGCCGCGCGCCATCAACTCGGTGATCCTGCGTATCGCCGTGTTCTATGTCGGCTCGCTGATCCTGCTGGCCCTGTTGCTGCCCTACACCGCCTATCACGCCGACGAGAGCCCGTTCGTCACCTTCTTCGCCGAACTGGGTGTCCCGCATGCCGGTTCGGTGATGAACCTCGTCGTGCTCACCGCGGCGTTCTCCAGTCTCAATGCAGGTCTCTACTCCACCGGGCGCATTCTGCGCTCGATGGCGGTCAACGGCAGCGCCCCGCGATTCACCGCGCGGATGAACAGCCGCGGTGTGCCCTACGGCGGCATCGTGCTGACGAGCCTGATCGCTCTGGTCGGCATCTGGCTCAACTACATCGTGCCGGCGCGCGCCTTCGAGATCGTGCTCAACATCGCCTCGCTGGGCATCCTGTCCTCCTGGGCGACGATCGTGCTGTGCCAGCTGGCGCTGTGGCGGCGCTGGCGGCGTGGTGAGCTGGAACGTCCCGCGTTCCGCATGTTCGGCGCCCCGTATACCGGCATCGCGACCCTCGTCTTCCTGGCCGCGATGCTGGTGCTGATGGCCTTCGATCACCCCGTCGGCACGTGGACGGTGGCGAGTCTGGTGATTCTGATCCCGGCGCTGATCGTCGGCTGGTTCGCGGCCCGCTCGCGGGTACTGGAGGTGGCGCGGCTGCGGGAACCGCCCGAGGACGAGGAGCCGGCCAGGCGTTCGGAATCGGTGCCGGTCGACGACTGATCCGGCCGGGCGCGGCGGCGGATCGTCTCAGAGAGTGGCTGTGCTGCTTCGCTTCTCGCGTTCCTCGGCGATGCGACGGCGCGCCTCGGACCAGTCGATCGGCAGGTCGGCGGCGGGGACGGACCAGAACACGAACGTCGATTCGCGCATGACCGCGCGAGCCCGCACGATGGCCGAGGCGTGCGGATCGGTGCGGGCGTAGGCGCCGATCGCCTCCTGATCGGTCCAGGCCGACAGGGTCCAGAACGTGCGGCGGCTGAGGTCGGCCTTCAAAGCGATGCCGAGGGCGCCGGGGGAGCGGCGGGCCTGGCGCCGCAGCACGATCGAGGTCGCGAGGAATCCGGGCACGTGCCGCAGTGACCGGACTTCGAGCCGCGAGGCCATGATCTGGACGGTATCGGTGGTGGGCCGCTCGACGGTGACCCAGGGCAGTGTGGGCATGGCGGAGAACTTTCGACGAGGCGAGTGAATGCTGACGCCTGCCCAACATCGCATGTTCCACGAATCTTGTCAATGACAAGATTCGTGTTCAGGCGTGTACGCTGCGCTCTGCCCGCACCTGCCAGCGCCCGTCGTCGGTGCGGGTCAGCCGGATCGGATGGTCGAAACAGGTGCTGATATTGCCGCTCGTCAGCACCTCGTCCACGGGTCCGCTCGCCACGCAACGTCCCGCGCGGAGCAGGAGCGCGTGGGTGGTGGCCGGGGGTAACTCCTCGAGGTGATGGGTGACCAGGACCGACGCCAGCTCGGGATGGGTGGCCTGCAGCAGATCGATCCGGTCGATGAGCTGTTCCCTGCCGCCGACATCGAGGCCGGTGGCCGGTTCGTCGAGCAGGAGCAGTCGCGGCTCGGCGATCAGAGCCCGGGCGATGAGGGCGCGCCCGCGCTCACCTTGGGACAGGGTGGGCCAGCGGGCGTCGCGGCGATGGGGCAGCCCCATGAGTTCGATGAGCCGATCCGCCTCGGCGTCCTCTTCGGGCGTCGGTGACCAGCGCTGCTTGATATCGGCGGTACCGGTCAGCCCGGTCAGGACCACCTCGTGTGCGGTGAGGGGGTAGGGCGGAGTGTGCCGCGGGTCGACATGCCCGATGGCCGAGCGCAATTCGCGCATATCCACCCGGCCCAGCCGATGGCCGAGCACGTGCACACTGCCGTGGGTGGGATGTTCGAAGGCGCCGAGCATCTTCAGCAGAGTGGTCTTGCCGGCACCGTTGGGGCCCAGTAGCGCCCAATGCTCGCCGGCGCGCACGGTCAGCGACACCGCGGACAGGATCGGATTGCGGTTGCGCACGAAATCTACGGCGTCCACCTGCAGGATGGGGGAGTCGACCATGGACCCACGGTAGCAAACTCCTCAGACAAGCTGATAGGTCGTGGGTCGCGCGTACAGCGCTGCGAATATCCGGCAACCGTCGACCGGTCGGTATGTGCCCCGCAATCGGATCGGTCGGTTCGATCGAGTTGCCGGAAAAGTGATGTGGATCACGGTTGGCCGCTACCCTTTTCCCACCCGGTGCTCGTGCGGAATCACAAGAGATTCGTCCCGCGACGAGATGCCGTGGTCAGAAAGGCATCTCGACCATGAGCTCGACCTCGACAGCAGTCGCACCCACCCTGCTCACCGGATTGTGGCGGCGAAAACTACCGCACTATCCCGATACCCCCGCCCGCTCCTGGTATCTGACGCTCGTGGTGATCACCTCGATCGTGCTGTATTACCAGCTCTTCGTCGCGGGCGCGGTCGGAAATCAGCTGATCGCCTACTTCCACCTCTCCTTCGCCTATTTCGTGTGGATCTTCATCATCGGCGCGGCCTTCGGCGCCGCCGCTTCGGTGGCGGCGGGGCTGCTCGATCGGTGGGGGCGCGCCAATATCGTGGCCTACGGGGTGGTGATCTGTTCGCTGCTCACCCTGTTCGCGCTGCCGGCGACGACCACGAAGATGGCCTATCTCGTCGTCTACTGCGTGGTGAGCGTGGTCGAGGGCGCGGTGCTGGTGGCCACCCCGGCGTTGATCCGGGACTTCTCGCCGCAGCTCGGCCGCGCCTCGGCGATGGGATTCTGGACTCTGGGACCGGTGATCGGCGCCCTCGTCACCAGCGAGATCACCGCCCGCACCCTCGACAGCCATCCGGATTGGCAGTTCCACTACCGCCTGTGCGGTGTGATCAGCTGCGCGGTCGCCGTCGTCGCGGTGATCGGATTGCGCGAACTGAGTCCGCGTCTGCGTGATCAGGTGATGGTGAGCCTGCGGGATCGGGCCCTGGTCGAGGCGCGGGCCAAGGGGCTGGATGTCGAGTCGCTCGAGCGTGGGCAGTGGCGTCAGATGATGCGCGTCGACGTGGTCGGCTCGGCCCTGGCCATCAGCATCTTCCTGGCATTCTTCTACACCATCGTGTCGTTCCTGCCGGTCTATCTGGCCACGAACTTCGGTTTCACACCGGCGCAGGCCAATGCGCTGGGTAACTGGTACTGGATCGCGAACGCGGTGGCGCTGGTGGTGACCGGCATCGTGTCCGACATCCTCAAGGTGCGCAAACCGTTCATGATCCTGGGCGCCCTGATCAGCATCGCCGGGCTGTACGTCTTCCTCGGCTACACCGATCATCCCGACACCGGCTATTACTCGTTCGCGGTGGTGATGATGGTCATCGCGGTCGGCGGCGGCATCGCCTACGCCACCTGGATGGCGAGTTTCACCGAAACCGTGGAGCGCCACAATCCGGCCGCGACCGCGGTCGGGCTGGCCGTATGGGGTGGTGTGCTGCGCACGGTGGTGACCTTCACGCTGTTCGGCCTGCTGATGGTGGTCGACGCGGCCGGGCCGCTGGTCAACAACGGTCCGCGACTGCAGGAGATCCAGGCACAGTACGGACCCCAGCTGGCGACCATCCAGACCGTCGGCGCCGAGACCATGACGCAACTCGGTCGCAATCCCGCCGATCCGTCCGCGCAGATGGCCGCGTTGACGAAGCTGACCGGGGCGACGCCCGCCGACATCCAGGCCACGATCGCGGTGAACGCGCGCTATCCGCAGGAATTGGCGACACTGCAGGCGGTGGATCCGGCGACGCTCGGCGCCCTGGCGGTGAATCCGAACGATGCGCGGGCCGCGGGCGCCGCGGTCGGTCAGGTGGCGGCGAAGTTCGGCATCGGCCCGGCCGAAGCGGCGGGGCGGCTGGCCGCGACCCAGCAGGTGCCGCGTGACCAGCTGGCGGTCGCGAGCACGGTCGGCCCGAAACTCGTTACCGCGCAATCGCAATTGCAGGCCGTGGCCACCGTGCCGGCCGATGATCTGGCCTATGTCGCCGCGCACGGCCCCGAGGTGAAACAGGCGGCCGCCGATTCGCCGGTGCAGTGGCGGCAGTGGTGGTGGATCTGCCTGATCGCCCAGGTGCTGTTCCTGCCGTTCGTGTTCCTGATGGCCGGGCGCTGGAGTCCGAAGCGGGCCGCCGCCGATGCCGCCGAACACGACCTGCGCGTACGTCAGGAACTCGTGGCGCTGGCGGAAACGGATGGTGGGACGCAGTCCTCGGCAGACTCGGTGGGTCTCACCGAAAGCGCCTCCGGGGCAGGTGAATCGGCGGAGGATGAAGCCGCGCCGCCTGCCGAGCCGGCGCCCGCGGGGTAGTTCCGCGACGCGCATCGAGGTCCGGAACGGGCGACACGTCCGTTCCGGACCTCGATGCGCGTCGACCGTCGAATAGCGGCGTATGCGCTCGCCGATGCGGTTCAGCACCCCAGCCGGTCGGCCAGATCCTCGAAATCGGTGACATTGAGGTCGAATTCGTCACTGAATGCGGTGTCCGCCAGGGCCGGATCACCGAATTCGAGCGGTCGTGCGACGAAGGCGGTGCGGAAGCCGAGGGCGGCCGCGGCCCGGATGTCGTACTTGTGACTCGCGACCATCATGATCTCGCCCGGCTGGGCGCCGAGGTAGTGCGCCGCCATGCGGTAGGTGCGGGGATCGGGTTTGTGTGCGCCCGCCATCTCGGCCGTGAACACCGCGTGCCACGGGAAATCGCAGTGCCGGGTGATGCCGACGACCGCGTCGACGTCGGCGTTCGACAACGTCGCGAGTGTGTAGCGGCGTCGCAGGCGGGTCAGGCCCGGCACCGCGTCCGGCCAGGGGTCCAGCCGTTTCCACGCGGAATTCAATTCGGCGCGGACGTCGGAGGTCGCCTCCATACCGCGCTCGGCGAGCAGGTCGTCGAGCGCGGTGCGATAGATCGAATCGACGCTGACCCAGTGGTCGCCGACCGCGGCGGTGCCGCGGAAATACGCTGCGCGCCAATCGTTCACGAACGCCGACCAGTCCCGGCCGGGATACCGCTGCCCGAGGAGCGCCGCGGCCGCCGTGACGACGGTGGAATGAAAATCGGTGGCGGTGCCCTGGACGTCGAACAGCAGTGCCTTCGGCCGGTCGCTCATGATCGCGATCGTATCGGCGGCCGGTCGGCGGGCCGCGCGGCCGGGCGGCGCTATCGACCTCGCAGTGTGATCTGGATAACATCTGATTCGGGGGTCGACTCGGAGACAGCGGGTCCGCGCCGCCGTAGGTGATCCCGCCGGCGCGCGAGGCCCGGATGGGAGCGAGACCATGCAGACCCGTACCGATGAGGTAGCCGACCGGATCTACCGGATATCCACCTTCGTGCCCGAGGTCGGTCCGACCGGATTCAGCTTCAACCAATTCCTCGTGGTCGACGAGGAGCCACTGCTGTTCCACTGCGGCATGCGCGCGCTGTTCCCGCTGGTGAGCGAGCAGATCAACGCGATCGTGCCGGTCGAGCGGCTGCGCTGGATCACCTTCGGCCACGTCGAGGCCGACGAATGCGGGGCTATGAATCTGTTTCTCGCCGCCGCGCCGCACGCGCAGGTGGCCCACGGAATCCTCGGTTGTCAGGTCTCCATCGACGATCTCGCCGACCGGCCGCCACGCCCGCTGGCCGATGGGGAGGTCATCGAACTGGGCGAGCGGCGGATCCGTCATATCGATACTCCGCACGCACCGCACAACTGGGAGTCGCGGGTGCTCTACGAGGAGACGACGGGGGTGCTGTTCTGTGGTGACCTCATGACCCAGGTCGGCGACGGGCCCGCACTCACCGAATCCGATGTGGTCGGTCCGGCCGTCCTCGCCGAGGACGTCTTCCGGGCGACGTCACTGGGCCCCGCCGTACCGGCCGCCCTGTACGGATTGGCGCAGCTGAATCCGGCGACCCTGGCGGTGATGCACGGCTCCAGCTTCGCCGGGGACGGCGCCGCCGCGCTGCGGGCACTGGCGGCGGACTACGAGAGACGCTTGCTTCCAGCGTGATCGGCCCGCGCCGGATCACGGCGCCTCGATCCGGTGCGCAACGGCGGGCGGGTGTATGCCGACGCGACACCGGGTATGCCGTAGGCGCGCCGAGCGGCGGGTGTGGCCCTACACTCGGCACACACATTCGACGGAGGTGATCGGCGGTGTATCCCCAGGATCCGCGTGAGCAGCACACCACGCGGTACGAAAGCGGTTATCAGCCGGGCGGGTATCAGGAACCCACCTACCAGCAGGATCCCGCATACCAGCCCTACCGGACACCGGGTGGAGCGCACCCCGCGCCCCGGCGGCCCGAGGTGAACGTGGGCATGTTCGCGGGCGGGGTGCTCGCCACCGCGGTCGTCACCGCGCTGGCGGCGTGGCTGTGCGCGTGGATCATCGACGTCGTCGCCACCCGCGCCACCGAGAGCGGCAAGTTCGGGGTCTGGAACCCGATGGCCGAACAGGGCTACTGGTTCGCTGTGGTCGCGTTCCTGTGTGCCCTGCTCGCCGGCGTGCTCTGGTACCTGCTGCATCTGGGCACGCCGTCGCCGGACATGTTCTTCGCCTGGATCGTCGGGATCCTCATCGCGGCGGCGGTGGTCATTCCGCTGACGCTGTCCAGCGATATCTGGGTGGGCGTGTCCACCGCCATCGAACATCTGGTGATCGGCCTGCCGATCTTCAGCCTGACCCGCACCGTCGGCGCGAAGAGCCTGGAGCGGCCCTAACGCGACAGCCGGGCCATCGCGAGCCCGGCCGCGCGGCCGGAGAAGATGCATCCGCCGAGAAAGGTGCCTTCCAGCGCGTTGTAGCCGTGGACGCCACCACCGCCGAAGCCGGCGACCTCACCCGCGGCGTACAGGCCGGGGAAGGGGGCGCCGTCGGAGCGGATCACCTGCGAGTCGAGGTTGGTCTGCAGACCGCCCAGCGTCTTGCGGGTCAGCACGTTCAGGCGTACCGCGATCAGCGGACCGTGCGCCGGATCGAGAATCCGGTGCGGTGCCGCGACCCGGCCCAGTTTGTCGCCGAGTGAGCGGCGCGCGTTGGCGACCGCCATCAACTGCGCGTCCTTGCTGTATTTGTTGTCCAGTTCGCGATCGCGGGCGACGATCTGGTGTTCCAGCGCGGCGACGTCCAGTTGCGGGCCGCGCGCGATCTCATTCATGCCGCGCACCAGTTCCGGCAGGGTGTCGGCGACGACGAAGTCCACGCCGTGCCGTTTGAACGCCTCGACCGGGCCGGGCGCGCCCTTGGCCGCGCGGCTCTTGAGCGTGAGTTTGAGGTCCTTGCCGGTGATGTCGGGGTTCTGCTCGGAACCCGAGAGCGCGAACTCCTTCTCGATGATCGACTGGGTGAGCACGAACCACGAGTAGTCGTAGCCGGTGCCGAGGATCGCCTTCATCGTGGTATTGGTGTCGAAACCGGGGAAACACGGTGCGGGCAAACGCTTTCCGTTGGCGTCGAACCACAGCGACGACGGTCCCGGGATGATACGGATGGCGTGATCGGGCCAGATCGGATCCCAGTTGTGAATGCCCTCGGTGTAGTGCCACATCCGGTCGCGGTTCACGATGCGCCCGCCGGCCGATTCGGAGATCGCGAGCATGCGGCCGTCGACATGGGCGGGCACGCCGGAGATCATGGTCTGCGGGCAGGGGCCGAGCCGTTCGGTGGGCCAGTTCTTCCGGATCAGGTCGTGGTTGTGGCCGATGCCACCGGAGGACACCAGCACCGCCGGAGCGCGGAATTCGAACTCGCCCACCGTCGTTCGCGACGAAGCCACGCCTCGATCCAGGTCGCTCGGTTCCAGGACGCTGCCCCGCACGCCGACCACCGCGTCGCCCTCGACGATCAGATCGTCGACCCGGTGCCGGAACGCGAATTCGACCAGTCCGCGCTGCTCCGCGGCCAGTACCGGTTCCAGGAAGACGCGCAGCACCTCCGGCCCGGTACCCCAGGTGAGGTGGAAGCGCGGCACCGAATTGCCGTGCCCGTCGGCGGTGGCGCCGCCGCGTTCGGCCCAGCCGACCAGGGGAGTCACCCGCAAGCCGAGATCGTGCAGGTATCGCCGCTTCTCCCCGGCGGCGAACTCGACGTAGGCGCGCGCCCACTGGCGAGCCCAGTGATCCTCGTCGTCGCGATCGAATCCGGCCGAACCCAGCCAGTCCTGCCAGGCCAGCGCGAAGGAGTCCTTGATGCCGAGGCGCCGCTGTTCCGGGCTGTCGACGAGGAACAATCCGCCCAGCGACCAGAATGCCTGCCCGCCGAGATTGTTGCGATTCTCCTGGTCGAGCACCAGCACCCGCCGTCCGGCGCGCGTCAGTTCGTAGGTGGCCACCAGTCCGGCCAGCCCGGCTCCGACGACGATGACATCCGGCTGTTGTGACGGTGCCACGGGCACTCCTCCGCATTCGGCGCGATTTGGATACATTCGTGTATCGAACGTGTTCAAGGTAGCAGATTCGAGCCGTCGCGAGCCCGGCTCCGGCATATCTGTCGGTGGGTCATGGCAGATTCGGTGCGTGCGCACCATGACCTCCGCCGCGGCTCGCCGGGCCGCACTCGCCGCCCAGGGATTCGCCACCGCCACCCGCGATCGAGCGGACGGGGCCGGTGGCGCGAGCCGCCGAACCGTACTGGGCGTGGTCCGCAATACCAAACTGCTGCAACTGGATTCGGTCGCGGCGGTGGTCCGGGCGCAGTACGCGCCGGTGTTCGCCCGGATCGGCGCCTACGATCGCACGCTGCTCGACGAGGCGATCTGGGAACACAGTGCCCGTCGGCCGCGCCGGCTCGTGGAGTACTGGGCACACGAGGCGGCGCTGATCCCGGTGGAGGATTGGCCACTGCTGCGGTGGCGGATGGCCGGTTACGCGCACGGCCGCTGGGGCGGGGCGCGCCGGGTACTCGACGAGAATCCCGATCTGCCCGGCCGGGTGCTGAGCGTGATCGACCAGGTCGGCGCGTGTACCGCGGCAGAGGTGGAACGGCAGCTCGAGCTGAATCGCCCGCGGCGCAAGGATCATTGGGGCTGGAACCACAGCGATACCAAGGTGGTGTGCGAGATGTTGTTCGCCACCGGCGAACTTTCGGTGGACAAGCGGGTCGGCTTCCAGCGGCACTACGACCTCACCGAGCGCGTGCTGCCGGACGAGGTCGTGAGCCGCCGCGTCGACGAAGCGGACGCCGTGCGTGAGCTGGTTCTGCGGGCCGCCGACGCGTTGGGGGTGGCCACCGAGACCGATCTGCGCGACTACTACCGGCTGCATCGGCGGCAGTGCGAACCGGCGCTGGCCGAGCTGGTCGACGCCGGAGAACTCGAGCCGGTGCGGGTGGACGGCTGGGACAAGCCGGCCTACCTGCGTACCGGGGCCCGGATCCCGCGACGGGTCGACGGCGCTGCCCTGCTGTGCCCGTTCGACCCGCTGATCTTCTTCCGGCCCCGGACCGAGCGGCTGTTCGATTTCCACTACCGGATCGAGATCTACACCCCGGAACACAAACGGGTGCACGGCTATTACGTCTTTCCGTTCCTGCTCGACGGTGAACTCGTCGGCCGGGTGGACCTGCGCGCGGACCGCGCGACCGGTCGGCTGCAGGTGCTCGGGGCCTTCGCCGAACCCGATCGGCCCCACGCGCGCGTCGCTCACGAACTGGCCGGGCAGTTGGAGGCGATGGCCGGGTGGCTGGGGCTCGAGACCGTGGTGGTCGGCGACCGCGGCGATCTGGCGACGGCGCTGGCCGTCGAAGTGGCTGCCCGCGAACGGCTTTCGGTGCCGGCCGGGGTCAGCTTCGCTGAGCCGGGGTGATGCCCGGGACCGCCGCGTCGGGGGAGGTGACCGCTGTCCGGGCCGCCTCGGCCTCGTCCGCCGCGCGCCCCCACCGCCCGGCCAGCGCGGCGCAGGTGATCAGCTGAATCTGGTGGAAGATCATGAGCGGCAACACGATCAGGCCCACCGGATGTCCGGCGAACAGGACCGTCGCCATCGGCAGGCCGGTGGCCAGACTCTTCTTGGATCCGCAGAAGATCACCACGATGCGATCGGCCCGGTCGAATCCGAACAGCCGGGCCACTCCCGCCGTCACGCCCAGCACCACCGCCAGCAGGACGATCGCCACACCCACGACCGCCAGCAGGCGACCCACGGCCAGCCCCTGCCAGACGTGTTCGACCATGCCCGCGCTGAAGGCGGCGTACACCACGAGATACACCGAACCGCGATCGACGACCTTGGTGAGGGTGGTGTGCGCCAATATCCGGTGCAGCTTCGGCCGCAGCAGCTGACCGGCGATGAACGGCAGCAGCAGCTGCACCACGATCTCCACGATCGACATCGGCGAGACGGTGGCGTCACCGGTGGTCTGCATCAGCAGCATCACCAGCAGGGGTGTCAGGAACACGCCCAGCAGGTTCGACACCGAGGCACTGACCACCGCGGCCGCCACGTTGCCCCGCGCGATGGCGGTGAACGCGATCGAGGACTGCACCGTCGAGGGCAGCAGGCACAGATAGAGCATTCCGGTGTAGAGCTCGTCGCTGAGCACCGAGGGGACCAGCAACCGCATCGCCAGGCCGAGCAGTGGGAACAGGACATAGGTCGCGGCCAGCACCGTCGTGTGCAGCCGCCAGTGCCGCAGGCCGGCGAGCGCCTCGCGCGGTTCGAGCCGGGTGCCGTACAGCAGGAACAGCACCGCGATCGCTACCTTGGTGACCCACGTCAGGACGTCGGCCGCGCCGCCGCGGGCGGGCAGGATCAGGCCGATCGCCATCGCCGCGAACAGGCCCAGCAGGAAGCCGTCGATACGGAGTTTGGCCAGCAACGTCACCTCGCCACGGTACGGCGCGGCCCACTGATCACCAAAGTCGATGGAAGCGATATCTATGAACGAGTAACGTGATGAGTGTGTTCGATCCGGAATTGCTGCGCACCTTCCTGGCGGTCGAACGCGCCGGCGGGTTCACCGCGGCGGGCCGCATCCTCGGCCTGCGCCAGTCCACGGTGAGCGGGCATATCGCCCGGCTCGAGCAGGCCGCGGGCCGCGAACTGATTCGCCGCGACACCCGCAATCTGGCGCTGACCGCCGACGGGGCCGCGATGGTCGGCTTCGCGCGCAGCATCCTCGACGCACAGGCCCAGGCCGACCGCTACTTCTCCGATTCCCGGCTCACCGGACTGATCCGGCTGGGCGCCTCCGATGATCTGGTGGCCCGCGAACTGCCCGACGTCCTGCTGGAATTCCAGCGTTCGCATCCGGGCGTGGATCTGGAACTGATCGTCGGGCTCAGCGAGAACCTCAAGACGAGGATGGCGGCGGGCGAGCTGGACCTGATGGTGGCCAAACGGCTGCCCGGCGAGCGGCACGGGGAACTGCTGTGGCGCGACCGGCTGGTGTGGGCCGGGCGCTCGGGCATCGGCGACATCGTCGATCCGGTGCCCGTCGTGACCTATCCGCCGCCGAGCCTGACCCGGCACGTGGCACTGCGCGCACTCGAGCGGGAGGGCCGGACCTGGCGGATCGCCTGCGTCAGCGACAGTCAGCTCGGGCTGCGGGCCGCGGTGCTGGCCGGGCTGGGAGTCGTGGCGCACGCCGAAACTCTGCTTCCGCCAGGGCTTTTCGCGGTCGAGGACGAGAAGCTGCCGGAATTGGGCGAGCTGGAGTTCGTGCTGCTGCGCCGGCACAGCCGGCTCTCCGAACCCGAGCAGGCACTCTGCGACGCGATCCTCGCCGGCGCCCACCGGATGCACCGATGACGATGACGGTCGGCGCGTCATCGGCTGTCGGTGCCGGTCGTTAACCTGGTGGCGTGGCAGATCCCGCGACCTATCGCCCCGCACCGGGCACCATTCCCGTCGACCCCGGCGTCTACAAATTCCGGGATTCCTACGGGCAGGTGATCTATGTCGGCAAGGCGAAGAGTCTGCGCAGCCGCCTGAATTCCTACTTCGCCGATGTGTCCTCGCTGCATCCGCGCACCCGGCAGATGGTGACCACCGCCGCGAGCGTCGAGTGGACGGTGGTTTCCACCGAGGTGGAGGCGCTGCAGCTGGAGTACAACTGGATCAAGGAATTCGATCCGCGCTTCAACGTGCGCTACCGCGACGACAAGACCTACCCCATGCTCGCGGTGAGTATGAACGAGGAATATCCGCGGGTGTTCGTCTATCGGGGGGCGCGCAAGAAGGGTGTGCGGTATTTCGGACCGTACGCCCACGCCTGGGCCATTCGCGAGACCGTGGATCTGCTGCTGCGGGTGTTTCCGGTGCGGACGTGTTCGGCCGGAGTGTTCAAGCGCCACAGGCAGATCGGGCGTCCGTGCCTGCTCGGTTATATCGACAAGTGTTCAGCGCCGTGCATCGGCCGTGTCGACGCCGACGAGCACCGCCGCATCGCCGAGGACTTCTGCGACTTCCTGTCCGGCCGCACCGATCGCATGGTGCGAGAGCTGGAACGCCGAATGCAGTCCGCCGCAGCGGATCTGGACTTCGAGACCGCCGCCCGGCTGCGCGACGACGTCGCCGCCCTCAAGCGCGCGCTGGAAAAGCAGGCGGTCGTGCTCGGCACCGGTACCGACGCGGATGTGATCGCGTTCGCCTCCGACGAACTCGAGGTCGCGGTACAGATCTTCCATGTGCGCGACGGGCGGGTGCGCGGCCAGCGCGGCTGGGTCGTCGACAAATCGGGCGACGCCGTCGACCTGAACTGGGCCGGTACCGAAGACGCCGCGGGCGCCGCGCCGATCGACGAGGGCGCCCAGGGGCCGAGCGAGCTGGCCGCCCTGGTGGAACAATTCGTCACCCAGTTCTACGGCGAACAGGCCGCCTTCGCCGAGCACACCGATACCGAGACCCCCGCCACCGCGGTCCCGCGCGAGGTCCTGGTGCCGGAACTGCCCGGCGATCCGGAGCAGGTGCAGGGCTGGCTGTCGGGGCTGCGCGGTTCGGCCGTGGCGCTGCGGGTGCCGCAGCGCGGTGACAAGAAGGCGCTGATGGAGACCGTGCAGCGCAATGCGCAGGAGGCGCTGGCCCAGCACAAACTCAAGCGCGCCGGCGATCTGACCGCGAGATCGGCCGCGCTGCAAGGCATTCAGGACGCCCTCGATCTCGACAGCGCGCCGCTGCGCATCGAATGCGTCGACATCAGCCACGTGCAGGGCACCGATGTCGTCGCCTCGCTGGTGGTGTTCGAGGACGGGCTGCCGCGCAAATCGGAATACCGGCACTACACGATCAAGGAGGCCGCGGGTGAGGGCCGCTCCGACGATGTGGCCAGCATCGCCGAGGTCACCCGGCGCCGGTTCTATCGGTTGCGTAAGGAATTGGACGAGATGAGTGCGGCGGCGACGGCGGAGGCCGATGCGGCCGAGCACGCGGGCGCAACCGGTGCTCCACATCCGCAGGCCGGCGCCGCGGCGATCGCCACCGCCGAGGCCGAACCCGCGGATCTGCCGCCCGGGATCGATCCGGCCACCGGGCGGCCGCGCAAATTCTCCTATCCGCCGAACCTGTACGTCGTCGACGGCGGCGCCCCGCAGGTGGCGGCCGCGGCCGAGGTGCTCGATGAACTCGGCATCACCGACGTGGCGGTGATCGGGCTGGCCAAGCGCCTGGAGGAGGTGTGGGTGCCGGGCGAGTCCGACCCGGTGATCATGCCGCGCACCAGCGAATCGCTGTTCCTGCTGCAGCGCGTGCGCGACGAGGCGCACCGGTTCGCCATCACCTTCCATCGCAGTAAGCGTTCACGCCGGATGACCGCTTCTGCCCTGGATTCGGTGCGGGGACTGGGCGAGACGCGGCGTACCGCACTGGTGACCCACTTCGGTTCGGTGGCCAAACTCAAGCAGGCTACGGTGGAGGAAATCACGGAGGTGCCCGGTATCGGGGTGGCGACGGCCAAGGCCGTGCTCGCGGCACTCAACTCCGAATGACGTCTCGGTCACGGCTCGGTGTCGCCGGCGCTGCGCGCACGGCCGCGGCCGGTGGGGGCGGGCAGGATGATCGAATGGCAGCCACGGACGGAACCCGATAGGACATGACGAGCGTCGAATCGAACCCCAACGCGAGTACCGGCATTCGGCCGCGGCCCGATGCGCATCCGGTCGAGGTGGTCATCGTCACCGGCCTGTCCGGTGCCGGGCGTGGTACCGCGGCCCGAGTCCTCGAGGATCTCGGCTGGTACGTCGCGGACAATCTGCCGCCGGAACTGATCGGCCGGCTCATCGAACTCGGTGCCGCCGCCGATCCGCCGATCACGAAACTCGCGCTGGTCATGGACGTGCGCAGCCGCTTCTTCACCGGCGATCTGTCCGGGGTGACCGATCAGCTGCGAGCCAACGGGGTCGGTACCCGCCTGCTGTTTCTCGAGGCCTCCGACGATGTGCTGATCCGGCGCTTCGGCTTCGCCCGCCGCCGCCACCCGCTACAGAGCGAGAGCGCCGACGGCACCCTCTCGGCCGGGATCGCCGCGGAGCGCCGGGCCCTGTCGAAGGTCAAGACCGCCGCCGATCTGGTGATCGACACCACCGCGCTGTCGGTCCACCAGTTGCACCGCAAATTGGAGGAGGCCTACGGCGGCGGCGCGCCCGCCGCCCTGCAGGTGACGATCCAATCGTTCGGATTCAAATATGGCGTTCCGCTGGATGCGGACATGGTTTTCGATGTGCGATTTCTGCCGAATCCGCATTGGATTCCGGAATTGCGGGAACATACCGGGCAGGACGCCGTGGTCAGCGAGTACGTATTGTCACGGCCCGGCGCCGACGACTATGTGAATACCTGCCGCCATCTGGTCGACCTGACCACCAGCGGCTACCGCCAGGAGGGTAAGCGATATATGACCGTGGCAGTGGGGTGTACCGGTGGTAAGCACCGCAGCGTGGCGATCGCCGAGGAGCTGGGTGAACTGCTGGGCCGGCCCGACAGTGCCTCGACCGATGTCGTGCGCGTGGTCCACCGGGATCTGGGGCGCGAATGACCGACGCGGACCATCGTGACGACACCACCCCCTCCGAAGAAACCGAAAAATCGGGTGATTCGGCCGACCCCACGCTGGTCGCCCTGGGCGGCGGACACGGTCTCTACGCCACGCTGACCGCCGCGCGCCGGATCACCGAGCGCATCACCGCGGTCGTCACCGTCGCGGACGACGGCGGATCGTCCGGACGCCTGCGTTCCGAACTGGGCATGCTGCCGCCGGGCGACCTGCGGATGGCGCTGGCCGCCCTGGCCGAGGACCCCGACGGGATCTGGGCGCGCACGGCGCAGCATCGCTTCGGCGGCACCGGAGCGCTGGCCGGGCATTCGGTCGGCAACCTCGTACTGGCCGGGCTGGCCGAGGTGCTGGGCGACCCGGTCGCGGCGCTCGACGAGATGGCCGCGATCCTGCGCTGCACCGGCCGCGTGCTGCCGATGTCGCCGACCGCGCTGACCATCGAGGCCGACGTCTCCGGGCTGGAGGCAGACCCGCGGGTCAGCCGGTGTATCCGCGGCCAGGTCGCGGTGGCCACCACACCGGGCAAGGTGCGCCGGGTCCGGCTGATCCCGTCCGACCCGCCGGCCAGCCCGGAGGCCACCTCGGCGATCGAGCACGCCGATGTGGTGGTCCTGGGCCCCGGATCCTGGTTCACCAGCGTCATTCCGCACATGCTCGTGCCGGATCTGCGGGAGGCGCTGATGCATACCCGCGCGGTAAAAGTGCTGGTCCTGAACCTGGCGGCGGAGCCCGGAGAGACCGCGGGATTCTCCGCCGAACGGCATCTACATGTATTGTCCCAGCACGCACCGGATTTCGCTGTCGATGATGTGCTGGTGGACTCCGGCTCCGTACCCGAGGGTAGGGAGCGCGAACATGTGGCAAGAGCTGCCGAACAGCTGCGTGCACGAGTAACCTTCGCTGATGTCGCCGAGGCGGGGACGGACCGGCACCACCCTGGAAAGCTAGCCGCCGCACTGGATCAGGTGATCCGCCAACCTCGGCCGGAATTGGCAGGGCTTCGAGTCGAAGGACGGCATCCGGTCCAGCAGGTGCGGTCCGTGTTGGGTGGAAAGGAGCGGGTCTCGTGGCGATGACAGCCGAGGTGAAAGACGAGTTGAGCCGTCTGTCCGTCTCGCAGGTGAGTGCACGCAAGGCGGAACTGTCGGCCCTACTCCGGTTCGCCGGTGGCCTGCACATCGTCGGCGGTCGGGTGATCGTCGAGGCCGAGGTCGATATGGGCTCGATCGCGCGGCGACTACGGCGCGAGATCTTCGAGCTCTACGGCTACGGATCGGATGTGCACGTGCTGGGCGCGGGTGGTCTGCGCAAGACCTCCCGCTATGTCGTGCGCGTGTCCAAGGAGGGCGAGGCGCTGGCCCGCCAGACCGGATTGCTCGATGTGCGCGGCCGTCCGGTGCGTGGTCTGCCCGCCCAGGTCGTCGGCGGCAGCATCGGCGATTCGGAGGCGGCCTGGCGTGGCGCCTTCCTGGCTCACGGTTCGCTGACCGAGCCCGGGCGTTCCTCGGCGCTCGAGGTGAGCTGCCCCGGGCCCGAGGCGGCACTGGCCCTGGTCGGCGCGGCCCGCCGGATGGGTATCTCGGCCAAGGCCCGCGAGGTGCGCGGCACCGATCGGGTCGTGGTGCGCGACGGAGAGGCCATCGGTGCCCTGCTGACCCGGATGGGCGCCCAGGACACGCGCCTGACCTGGGAGGAGCGCCGGATGCGGCGGGAGGTCCGCGCGACGGCGAACCGCCTCGCCAACTTCGACGACGCCAACCTGCGCCGCTCGGCCCGGGCCGCGGTCGCCGCCGCGGCGCGCGTGGAGCGTGCCCTCGAGATCCTCGGCGAGGACGTGCCGGATCATCTGGCCGCCGCGGGGCGGCTGCGCGTGCAGCACCGCCAGGCCTCCCTGGAGGAACTCGGCCAGCTGGCCGACCCGCCGATGACCAAGGACGCCGTCGCCGGGCGTATTCGCCGGCTGTTGTCCATGGCCGACCGCCGCGCCAAGGACTTGGGCATTCCCGATACCGAGTCGGCGGTCACGGCCGAACTTCTCGAAGACGCATGAGCGGCGACGGTCCCGGATGGTCGGCATCGGCCCGGGACCGCCTTCGCAATGACGGTCCCTCGGCGGGTTTCCCGGTCCGAGGGTGACTCGAGCTGCCGTGGTCGCGAAACCCCTTGTGCCACACGAGCGATGGTTTGTCCACAGGTTAGTGGTTGTCCACAACCCGCGGTCGTGACGCCTTCGCGGGCGAGCGCGGTGCGATAGGCTCTTGCTACCGAACCCACCGGCATCGAAACAGTTGAGCCGGAACAGGTGAAAACCCTGGCAGATGGGTATCCCCGCCGCGAATGGGCTGGGCCGGCGGCCCCGGCCGCGACGGTTCGGTGCGGGAGGCACGAATACACGCTCACCGGCGCAGCGCCGGGTCGGTGAGGTCGCGGCAGGGGCGTGTCCGTGATGTTATGGCCGGGCATTAGGGTGGTCTGGCATCGGAATGAATCCGCTTGAAAGCTGAGGAGCGATAACGTGACTGTCCGGGTAGGCATCAACGGCTTCGGTCGTATCGGACGTAACTTCTTCCGGGCGGTGGAGGCGCAGAAAGCGCTCGGCACCACCGACATCGAGATCGTCGCGGTCAACGACCTCACCGACAACGCGACCCTGGCCACGCTGCTGAAGTACGACTCGATCCTCGGCCGGCTGCCGCAGGACGTCTCGCTCGACGGCGACGACACCATCGTGGTCGGCGACCAGCGGATCAAGGCACTGGCCATCAAGGAGGGCCCGTCCGCGCTGCCGTGGGGCGATCTGGGTGTCGACGTGGTCGTCGAGTCGACCGGCATCTTCACCGACGCCACCAAGGCCAAGGGGCACCTGGCCGCCGGCGCCAAGAAGGTCATCATCTCCGCACCCGCCAAGGGTGAGGATCTGACCGTGGTCATGGGTGTCAACGACAGCCAGTACGACGGCAGCCAGAACATCATCTCCAACGCGTCGTGCACCACCAACTGCCTCGGCCCGCTGGCCAAGGTCCTCAACGACGAATTCGGCATCGAGCGTGGCCTGATGACCACGATCCACGCCTACACGCAGGACCAGAACCTGCAGGACGGCCCGCACAGCGACCTGCGTCGCGCCCGCGCCGCCGCCCTGAACATCGTGCCCACCGGCACCGGCGCCGCCAAGGCCATCGGCCTGGTGCTCCCGGAGCTGCAGGGCAAGCTGGACGGCTACGCGCTGCGCGTGCCGGTGCCGACCGGTTCGGTCACCGACCTGACCGCGACGCTGCGCAAGTCGGCGACCGTCGACGAGATCAACGCCGCCTACAAGGCCGCCGCCGAGGGTCCGCTGAAGGGCATCCTGAAGTACAACGTCGACCCGATCGTCTCCAGCGACATCGTGACCGACCCGCACTCCTCGATCTACGACGCGCCGCTGACCAAGGTCATCGACGACCAGGTCAAGGTCGTGTCGTGGTACGACAACGAGTGGGGATACTCCAACCGCCTCGCCGACCTGATCGGCCTCGTCGGCAAGTCGCTGTAAACCCATGGCAGTCAAGACCCTTCAGGATCTCCTTGCCGAGGGCGTGGAGGGGCGGGGCGTGCTCGTGCGCTCCGACCTCAACGTTCCCCTCGACAACGGCGTGATCACCGATCCGGGCCGGATCATCGCCTCGGTACCCACGATCAAGACACTGGCCGAGGCCGGCGCCAAGGTCGTCGTCACCGCCCACCTGGGCCGTCCCAAGGGCGAACCCGACCCGAAGCTCTCGCTGGCCCCGGTGGCCGCGAAGCTGAGCGAGGAGCTGGGCCGCAACGTGCAGCTCGCCGGTGATGTGGTGGGCCAGGACGCGCTCGCGCGCTCCGAGGGCCTCACCGACGGTGATGTGCTGCTGCTGGAGAACATCCGCTTCGATCCGCGCGAGACCAGCAAGGACGACGCCCAGCGCCGGAAGCTGGCCCGGGCGCTGGTGGAGCTGGTCGGCGACGACGGCGCGTTCGTCTCCGACGGCTTCGGGGTGGTGCACCGCAAGCAGGCCTCGGTCTACGACGTGGCCGAACTGCTGCCGCACTACGCGGGCACGCTGGTCGCCGCGGAGGTCGACGTCCTGCGCAAGCTCACCACCGACACCGAGCGCCCGTACGCGGTCGTGCTCGGCGGTTCCAAGGTGTCGGACAAGCTCGCCGTGATCGAGGCGCTGGCCCCCAAGGTCGACACCCTCGTCATCGGTGGCGGCATGTGCTTCACCTTCCTTGCCGCTCAGGGTCTTTCGGTCGGCTCCTCGCTCCTGCAGGAGGAGATGATCGATACCTGCAAGGAGCTGCTGGACCGTTTCGCCGACGTCATCCACCTGCCGGTGGACATCGTGGCCGCGGACGAGTTCGCCGCGGACGCGGAGTCGAAGACGGTGGCCGCCACCGAGATTCCCGAGGGCTGGATGGGCCTGGACATCGGGCCCGAGTCGGCCAAGCGGTTCGCCGCGTTGCTGACCGAGGCTCGGACGGTGTTCTGGAACGGCCCGATGGGTGTATTCGAGTTCGAGGCCTTCGCCGCGGGGACGCGTGCGGTGGCCGAGGCGCTGGTGAGCGCGACCGGTAAGGGTGCGTTCACCGTGGTCGGCGGCGGCGATTCGGCCGCGGCCGTGCGTACGCTCGGCCTGCCGGAGGACGGGTTCTCCCACATCTCCACCGGCGGCGGCGCCTCGCTGGAATACCTGGAGGGCAAACAGCTTCCGGGTATCAGTGTGCTCGCGGACGGGGAGGGCTGATCATGGCACGCAAACCGTTGATCGCCGGCAACTGGAAGATGAACCTCAACCACCTCGAGGCCATCGCCCTGGTGCAGAAGATCGCGTTCGCCCTGCCGGACAAGTACTTCGACAAGGTCGACGTCACGGTCATCCCGCCGTTCACCGACATTCGCAGCATCCAGACCCTCATCGAGGGTGACCGGCTGCGGCTCACCTTCGGTGCCCAGGACGTGTCGGTGCACGAATCCGGCGCCTACACCGGTGAGATCAGTGCGGCCATGCTGGCGAAGCTGTCGTGCAGCTACGTCGTGGTCGGCCACTCGGAGCGGCGGCAGTACCACAACGAGGACGACGCCACGGTGCTGGCGAAGGCCAAGAAGGTGCTGCAGTACGACATGACTCCGATCGTCTGCATCGGCGAGGGGCTGGGCGTGCGCGAGGCGCAGACCCACGTGCAGTACAACCTCGAGCAGTTGCGCGGTTCGCTCAAGGGGCTGACGCCGGAGCAGATCGCGAAGGTCGTCATCGCCTACGAGCCGGTCTGGGCGATCGGCACCGGTCGCGTCGCCACCCCGGCGGACGCGCAGGAGGTGTGCGGTGCGCTGCGTGCCGAACTGGCCGAGCTGGCGGGCCAGGAGGTCGCGGCGGGTGTGCGCATCCTCTACGGCGGGTCGGTGAACGCCAAGAACGTCGGCGAGCTCATCGCGGCCGCCGATATCGACGGCGCCCTCGTCGGTGGTGCCTCGCTGAAGGGCGACGAGTTCGCGACCCTGTCCGCGATCGCCGCGGGCGGTCCGCTGCCCTGATCGCGGCGGGCGGGTAACCGCCTGCGGCACATGACGATTCGGCCCCGGTTCCGCACTCCGCGCAACCGGGGCCGACGTCGTGTACGAACCGATCAGGGTTTGCGTGCCACCGCGCCGAGCATCGATACCGCCTCCGGCCGCGGATGGGCCCGATGAGATTCGGTGGGCCAGTTGATGACCGATCCGATCCCGGGTTCGACGAGTTCGAGCCCGGTGAAGAATCGGCTGAACTCGGCGGTCGAGCGCAGCCGGAACGGGATACCGCTGCGCTTGTTGGCCTGTTCGCTGTCGGCGAGGTCCTCCTCGGACAGGTGATCGCTGGTGGCATGCGACATCACCAGATAGCTGCCGGGCGCCAGCGCGTCGATCCATTGCCGCACCGTGTCGTAGGGGCGGTCCTCGTCGGTGAAGAAGTGCACCACCGCGAGCATCATCAGCGCCACCGGTTGCGACAGATCCAGCGTGGCCAGCAGGTCCGGGTGGGTGAGAATCTTTTCGGGCTCGCGCGCGTCGGCCTCCAGATACGCGGTCGCGCCCTCGGGTGCGCTGGCGAGCAGGCTGCGGGCGTGCAGGGCGACGATCGGATCGTTGTCGACGTAGACGATGCGGGATTCGGGCGCGGCGGCCTGCGCGATCTCGTGCACATTGCCGGCGGTCGGCAGACCGGCGCCGAGATCCAGGAACTGCCGGATGCCGACCTCGGCCGACAGATAACCGACTACTCGGTGCAGGAATGCCCGATTCTCCAGCGCGGAGATCTGCACGCTGGGGAAGGCCTCGGCCACCGCTTCGGCGGAGGCTCGGTCGGCCTCGAAGTTGTCCTTGCCACCGAGCCAGTAGTCGTAGCGCCGGGCCGGATGCGGGGTGGTGACATCGATACCGGGCGGCGCCACCGGATCCGCATGCGGGCGGTGTGATCCGGTCACTGGTTCCATGACACCTCTTCCTTCCGTCGACGGCGACGAACCATTATCGACTACTGTCATCCTGTCAGCTCGGATGGCGAACCGGCGCGGCCCCTGCCGTGCGGCTGGGGAGGTCGAAGATGTCAGTGCAATTCAGTCCGTACGATTTCGGAATTCACGACGATCCGTATCCGGTCTACGCACAACTTCGGGAACAGGCGCCGGTGTTCCGCAACGGCGACGACGACTTCTGGGCGCTGTCGCGCTACGCCGATGTCCTTGCCGCACTGCGTGATTCGGATCGCTTCTCGAGCGCCAACGGGCTGCGGATGGAACCGGCCTTCTGGGGACCGCAGGCCGAGCAGTTCTTCTCCTTCGTGGCGATGGATCCGCCGAAACACACGCGCATGCGCGGTTTGGTCACGCGCGCCTTCACCGCGCGCCGGATACAGGCGCTGGCGCCGCGACTGCGTGAGATCGCCACCGACCTCCTGGAGCCGCTGCTCGAACGCGGCAGTTTCGACCTGATGACCGACTTCGCCGGCCCGTACCCGACCGAGGTCATTTCCGAACTGGTCGGCGTGCCGCGCGCGGACCGCGATCTGGTGCGCGAACTCGGCATGGAGATCATGTACACCGAGGAGGAGTCGACCGATCTGCGGCCGGAGGCGATGCAGGCGATCGGCGCCCTGGTCGGCTACTACACCGAGCTGACCATCGAACGCAGCAAACACCGCACCGACGACCTGCTGTCCGGTCTGCTCGACGCCGCCGACGGGGACGACCGGCTCACTCCCGAGGAAATCGTGGGCGTGCTGATCCTGCTGATCGGCGCGGGCATCGAGACGAGCATGCTCACCCTCGGCAATCTCTGGTACGCCGGGTGGGCGCATCCGGACCAGCGGGCCGCGGCGCTGGGGCGCGTCGACGACTGGATCGCCGAGGGCATGCGCTACGACCCGGCGACCCAGTCGCAATTACGCACCACCACCGAAGCCGTCGAACTGCACGGCGTCGCGATTCCGGCGGGGGCGCGGATGCTGTTGCTGACCGGTTCGGCGAACCGTGATCCCGAGGTGTTCGACCGCCCCGACGTCTTCGATCTCGATCGCGACACCTCCGATGCGCTGGTCTTCGGCAGCGGCCGCCATCACTGCCTCGGTTCGAATCTGGGGTTGCTCGAGTTGCGGACCGCGCTCGGGGAGATCACCGCCCGCATCGCCGATTACGACGTCGACCCGGCCGGGCTTCGGCGCCTGCACTCGTCGAACAATCGCGGTTTCGCCGCGCTGCCGACAACGGTCACCCTGCGCTGAACATTCGGATGCGGGGCGGGTGCACCCGGTCTTCGGCGCACCCGCCCGCGTGCGTCAGACCTGGGAGCGCGGGCCCGATTCCAGCAACCGATGCGCCGCGTCCTCGATCGCCGCTTCGCTCAGCAGCACCAGTTCGGCGGCCGGGCCGAGCGGAACGAAACTGTCGGCGCTGGTGACGCGCGCGAGACGGCCGTCGAAACCGCCGTCGAGCAGCGCTGTGCACACCGATTCCGATACCCCGCCGCTGCGGCGGGTCTCGTCGGCGACGAGCACGGCGCCGGTGGCGCGGGCATGGTGCAGCAGATCGTCGACGGGAAGCGGCGTGAGCCAGCGTAGGTCGAGCACGCGAGCGTGAATGCCGTTGTCCGCCAGGCGTCGTGCCACGCGCAGGCTCATCGGCACACCGTTGGCGAAGGTGACGATCGTGAGATCGGCACCGTCGCCGTGGATTCGGGCGCGGAAGAGGGATGCCGGATCGTCGGCGGGGGTGGCGAGCCAGCCGGCGTCACCGGGGCGGTGCAGGTCGCGGGTGTGGTAGAGGGCGATCGGTTCGAGGTAGAGACATACCCGGCCCTCCCCGCGAGCGACCTCGACGCACCGCCGCAGCATCGCGGCCGCGTCGTCGGCCCGGGCCGGCGCGGCGACGACCACTCCGGGGATATCGCGCAGCGCCGCAACGGAATTGTCGTTGTGGAAATGCCCGCCGAAGCCGCGCTGATAGGCGAACGAGGCGATCCGCACCACCATCGGATTGTGGTACTGCCCCGCGGAGAAGAACGACAGGGTCGCCGCCTCACCTCGGATCTGGTCCAGCGCATTGTGCACGTAGGCCAGATATTGGATCTCCGGAATCGGTACGAATCCGGCGAGTCCGGCGCCCAGCGCGGTACCGAGCACGCTCTGCTCGTCGAGCAGGGTGTCGAACACTCGACGCGCCCCGAACTCACGCTGCAGCCCCTTGGTCACGCCGTAGACACCACCCTTGCGGCCGACGTCCTCGCCGAAGACCAGCACATCGGGCTGATCGGCGAGTAGTGACGCGAGGGTGTGGTTGATCGACTGTGCGAGCGTCATCGGCCCGGGTCGCTCGGCCGTCTGCCCCGGTGCCGCCTGCGCGCGCGCCGTCGAACCGGACTCACCGTCGGTCGAGGAGTGAATGGAATCCACCGTCGTCGAAGCGCGGGAGACGGAGTCGCCGGGAGCGTTGCGAGGTCGCGCTCGGGCGGTGGGTGCGGATCCGGCGGCCCTCTGATCGAAAGCGCTTGTGCGAAGCGCACTCTCGGCCTGCGGCTGCGGCGCGGAGTCGACGCGTGGCGTGCGATCGTCGGCTCGCGGGCCGAGAATGGCGAGCGGCTGTCGTTCACCTCCGAATACCACTGGCGCCTGGATCGCCTCGGCCGAGTCCAGATGCGGTTCCTCCGCCACCCGGGCCACCGTCGCCGCCACTCGGGCGCCGATCGCGTCGTAGTGGGCGAGAACCTCCTCGGCGGTCGCCGCGCCGATCTCGACGAGGAGCCGGGCCGTGGCGGCCACCGGGTCGCGGCGCCGGTCGGCCTCGATGTCCTCCGGTCGCCGATACGCCGATTCCACATCGGATCCGGCATGGCCGAGCAGTCGCACCGTGCGCAGCCGCAACAGGGCGGGCCGCCGCCGCGCGCGCACGGATTCCGCGGCGGCGGAGGCCACCGACAGGGCCTGCCGCAGATCGGAGCCGTCGGCGTCGAAATACCGCAGACCCGGTCGCGATCCGAAGGCCGCTTCGATCCAGTCCGGGGGAGTGGGCACGCTGATACCGATCCCGTTGTCCTCGCAGACGAACAGCAGCGGCATCGGAATACCTTGGTGAGCCGTGTGGATCGCGGCGTTGATCGCGCCGGTCGCGGTCGAGTGATTGGCCGAGGCGTCCCCGAATGTGCACAGCACCACCGCATCTCGCGGCCACGGCGTTTCCCGGCCCAGCCGTCGCGCCCGATCGAGGGCGAACGCCAGACCCATCGCCCGAGGCAGATGGGAGGCGATGGTGGAGGTCTGCGGTATCACCGACGCGGGCGCGCTGCCGAACACCTTGTGCCGCCCGCCCGAGATCGGATCCGCGGCGGCCGCGACGACACCCAGCAGCACGTCACGAATCGGATCCAGCCCCGGGACCTGCCGGCAGCGATGGACGAAGAACGCGCCCGACCGGTAGTGCAGCAGCGCCGGATCGGTGCTGCGCAACGCCTGCGCCAGCACCACATTGCCCTCGTGGCCGCTGGAACCGATGCTGTAGTACCCGCGTTTGGCCGCGCCGAGCCGCCGCGCCGCGATATCCAGATGCCGGCTCGTGGCCTGGGCATCGAACAACTCCAGACATGTCCCGGCGGTGATCGGACTGCCGCTGCCGATCGGATCGGTGGCGGCGCGGCGCGGTCCCGGCCGCACCTCTCGCAGGGAAGTACGCAACCATTCGTCGAGAAGCTCTTCCGGGCCCGCTGTCACCCCTCCATCATGTCGCCTGCGACCGCCCGCGCACCGGATGTTCGGTATGCCCCGTGTGGCCTGCGAGCAGCTTCGCGAACGGCGTCACCTCGCCGACATGGTTGCCCGAGTGCCGGGCGCGGGTCGGTTCCGGGAGGAAGCCGTCCACGCCGGTCGGCACCGCGACCACGAGGGTGGCGAATTCGGCCGCGGCGCGGTGGATCCGCTCGCCGAGTCCGGCCGAACCGAAATCCTCGGTCGCGGCGAACACGCCGGTCGGAACGACGACGGCGCGTAGATAGGTGAACAGCGGCCGCATCGCATGTTCGAGCACCAGCGCGTGCCGGGCGGTTCCGGCCGTGGCGGCGACGAGCACCGGCATGGCGTTGAGCGCTTCGGTGTCGAGCACGTCGATGAACATCTTGAACAACCCGGAGTAGCTCGCGGCGAACACCGGGGTGACGGCGATGACACCGTCCGCGGCGGAGACCTTCTCCCGCGCTGCCGCCACCGCGGGGGTCGGCAGACCGCCGGAGACCATCGTGGCGGCGAGATCGCTTGCCAGGTCTCGCAATTCGATGACCTCGATGTCGACGGCCTCGCCGCGGGCGCCGACGGCCGAGGCCACCGCATCGGCGAGCTGATCGGCGAGCAGACGGGTGCTCGACGGCTGCGACAACCCGGCGGTGAGTACGACAACGGTGTGCGACATGGGTTTTCGTCCCTCGTTCGATGCGGTGGATGAGTGCGGCGGTCGGATGATTACTACGAATCAGGCCTGCTCGGCGGCGGCCAGCAGCCGCTCACGCGCCGGCTCGACCAGGTGATGCGGCGCCTCCGGACCGGCGGCCACCAGCGACGCGTGGGTCGGCGGATCGCTGGGAACGTGGGCGGGACGGCGCAATTCGAATTCCTTGCGCAGCACCGGCACCACTTCGTGGCCGAGGATTTCGACCTGTTCCAGGGCGACGTCGATCGGCAGGCCGGCGTGGTCGATCAGGAACAGCTGGCGCTGGTAGTCGCCGGCGTAGTCGGCGAAGCCGAGGGTGCGCTCGATGACCTGCTCGGGAGTACCGACGGTCAGGGGCGTCATCTCGGTGAAGTCCTCCAGCGACGGACCGTGCCCGTAGACGGGCGCGTTGTCGAAGTACGGCCGGAAGAACTTCTTGGCCGCCGCCTCCGTCTCGGCCATGAAGACCTGCCCGCCCAGCCCGACGATGGCCTGGTCGGCCGAGCCGTGACCGTAGTGCTCGAACCGCTGCCGGTACAGCCGCACCATCTCCTCGGTGTGCTCCTTGTTCCAGAAGATGTTGTTGTGGAAGAAGCCGTCGCCGTAGTAGGCGGCCTGCTCGGCGATCTCCGGCGACCGGATCGAGCCGTGCCACACGAACGGCGGCGTGCCGTCCAGCGGTGCGGGAGTGGCGGTGAATCCCTGCAGCGGCGTGCGGAACTGACCCTGCCAGTCGACCACCGGTTCGCGCCACAGCCGGCGCAGCAGGTGATAGTTCTCGATCGCGAGTTCGACGCCCTTGCGGATGTCCTTGCCGAACCACGGGTAGACCGGGCCGGTGTTGCCGCGGCCCATCATCAGATCGACCCGGCCGCCGGACAGATGCTGCAGCATCGCGTAGTCCTCGGCGATCTTCACCGGGTCGTTGGTGGTGATGAGGGTGGTGGAGGTCGACAACCGCAGTTTTTCGGTGCGCGCGGCGACCCAGCCGAGCATGGTGGTCGGCGAGGACGGCACGAACGGGGGATTGTGGTGCTCACCGGTGGCGAACACGTCCAGCCCGACCTCCTCGGCCTTCAGGGCCAATCGCATCATCGCGTCGATGCGTTCGCCCTCGGTGGGCGCGATTCCGGTGGTCGGATCGACGGTGACGTCGCCGACGGTGAAGATGCCGAACTGCATGGCCGCCTCCTGAGGTCTGATCAAAAGTTCAATCACCTGAACGAGGGTGGCTTCCCCAGTATTCCTTGACATGTCCACTATCGGAAAAACTGCGTTGCGCAGCACTTTGTCTCACTGATTCAATCAATGATTGAAACCTGTTCTGTGTCGTGGTTCACTAACCGCATGGGCGAGAAGGTGGCGGCGGGTACCCGGGCCAAACTGCTGGCGGCCGCGGAGCGGTTACTGCTGACCGAGCGCTACGAGGACGTCTCGGTGCGGGCGATCTGCGTGGCCGCGGGCGCCAACCCGGCCGCGGTGCACTACCACTTCGGCTCCAAGGAGACTCTGATCGCCGCCCTGATCGAGGATCGGCTCGGACCGCTGTGGGCCGAGGGGCTGGCGGCGGCCACGGCCACCGCGCCCAGCTCGGTCCCGGCGGTGGTCGATGCGGTGCTCGCGCCGTTCGTCGACCTCGCCGCCGACCCGATGGGCCGGTTGCATCTGCGGTTGCTGGCCGGATTGATCCTGCGCCGGCGGCCGATGTCCTGGCAGCACCAGTGGTTCCGGATGGAGTCGTGGTCGCAACTGCTGCCCGAGCTGAGCTCCGGCGAGGCACGCCGCCGCTGGCAGCTGGCCTTCGACCTGATCATCATGCGCTTCGGCAGCACCGAGGACTACGACATCGCGCCGTCCTCGGTGGCGACGCTGCGCGAATTCGTCATCGCCGGGTTGAGCGCGCCGCCGCCCGTGCCCGCCCCCACCGCTTCGCACACCGCCGTACAGGAGTAGTAGTGAACGATATCTTCGAACCCGTCGATCTGGGCCCGATCACCCTGCGCAACCGGGTGATCAAGGCCGCCACCTTCGAGGGCCGCACACCCGATGCGCTGGTCACCGACGAACTGATCGAGTTCCATCGCGAGATCGCGGCCGGCGGCGTCGGAATGAGCACCATCGCCTACTGTGCCGTCGCGCCGGGCGGGCGCACCGATCGGCACCAGATCTGGATGCGTCCCGAGGCGCTACCGGGCCTGCGGCGGCTCACCGACGCCATTCATGCCGAAGGCGCCAAGGTCAGCGCGCAGATCGGGCATGCCGGGCCGGTGGCCGATGCCGCCTCGAACCGGGCACCGGCGCTGGCGCCGACGCGGCTGTGGTCGCCGCTGAGCATGAAGATGATGAAGTCCCCGTCGGTGGCCGAGATCCAGGAGCTCGTCACCGCGCACGTGCGGGCGGTATTGCTGGCCGAGGAAGCCGGATTCGACGCCGTGGAACTGCATTTCGGCCACAACTATCTGGTCAGCTCGTTCCTGAGCCCCCTGCTGAACCGCCGCAAGGACGCCTACGGCGGCCCCTTGGAGCATCGCGCCCGGATGGCCCGCGAAATCGCGCTCGCGGTGCGCGAAGCCGTCGGCAACCGGCTGGCGATTCTGGCCAAGCTGAATATGGAAGACGGTGTGCGCGGCGGCTTCTCGCTGGCCGAATCGCTCCGGGTGGCGTCCTGGCTGGAATCCGACGGTGGACTCGACGCCCTCGAACTGACGGCCGGCAGTTCGCTGCTCAACCCCATGCTGCTGTTCCACGGCGATGCGCCACGGCAGGCGTTCGCCAAGACGCTGCCCGGCCCGACCCGGCTGGGCTTCAAGCTCGTCGGCAAGGCGTTCCTGCGCGAATACCCGTATCACGGCACCTATCTGCTCGAACGGGCCCGCCAGTTCCGCCGCGAGCTGTCGATGCCGCTGGTACTGCTGGGCGGGATCACCGATATCGACGATATGCGGCGGGCGCGCCGCGAAGGCTTCGAATTCCTGGCGATGGGCCGCGCCCTGCTGCGCGAACCGGATCTGTTGCAGCGCATCCGGTCCGATGCCGACATCCGCTCGGCCTGCATCCACTGCAACGAATGCATGCCCAGCATCTATACCGGCACCCGATGCGTGCTGCGGCTGGACGGCCCGCCCATTCCCACCCGCTGACCCGGATCGACGAGAGAGAAGAGAGAGACGAATTCATGAGTGGACGTTTGACGGGCCGAGTCGCCCTCATCAGCGGCGGTGCTTCCGGCATGGGCGCCTCGCACGCGCGGGCCTTCGTCGCCGAGGGGGCGCGGGTGATGCTCGGCGACATCGCCGACGACGCTGGGCAGGCGCTGGCCGCGGAACTGGGTGAGCAGGCCGGCTACGTGCACCTCGACGTCACCGAGTCCGCCGATTGGCAGGCCGCCGTCGCCGCCACCGTCGAACGATTCGGGCTGTTGAACGTGCTGGTGAACAACGCGGGCGTCCTCGACGGCGGCCCGCTGGGCGCCTACACCGAGAAGCAGTGGCAGCGGGTCATCGATATCAATCTGACCGGCCCCTTCCTGGGATTGAGTGCCGCACGCGACGCCCTGGTGGCCGCCCGGCCGGCCGCGGTGATCAATATTTCCTCCGCGGCCGGTATCCAGGGCGTGAGCGGTATGCACGCCTATACCGCCTCGAAATTCGGGGTGCGGGGACTGACCAAGTCGGCCGCGCTGGAACTCGCGCCCGAGGGCGTGCGGGTCAACTCGGTGCATCCCGGCGGCATCCTCACGCCGATGATCGGAGTCACCGAGGAGATCGCCGTCGATCGCGGCGAGAATGTGCGGGCGCGGCTCGGCCTGCCCGCCGAGGTGTCGGATCTGGTGGTTTTTCTGGCGAGCACCGAATCCAGCTATTGCACCGGTGCGGAATTCGTCGTCGACGGCGGGATGACGGCCGGTTCGGTGGTGGGCTGAGCATCCGCATAAACTGTCGGCATGCAAATGTTCCTGGATATCCTCCTGGTCATCACCAGCGTGTTGCTGGTGTTGCTGGTGTTGCTGCACCGCGCGAAGGGTGGAGGCTTGTCCAGCCTGTTCGGTGGCGGTGTGCAGTCGAGCCTGTCCGGATCCACGGTCGTCGAGAAGAACCTCGACCGCATCACCATCTTCGTGGGCCTGATCTGGTTCATCGCCATTCTCGGCATCGGCTTCGAGATCAAGTTCGCCTGAGCGGCGTGGGCGCTGCGGCCTCAGGGTCGCGGCGCCGGCCCGATCCGATCGTGATCGCTGTTACGGCTGCCACGGCCAGAATCAGCGTCGCGATCGTGAACGCGGCGCCGTAGCTGTCGCCGAGCACCGGCGCCACCACCAGGGGACCGAGCATCTGGCCGAGTCCGTATCCGGCGGTCAAGGTCACCGCCGCACCCGGCCCGGCCAGATCGTCGCCGATCTCGAGGGCGAGCAGGGTGATCCCCATGAAGGTCGCGCCGAACAGCGCGGCCGACACCACCGCCGGCCACACACCCGCCGACAGCGTCGGCAACAGCGCGGACAGGCACTGCAGCACGAGTGCGGCCACCAGCGCGATCACCGGCGTCGCCCGTCGGGCGATCAGGCCCCACACCACCGTCGCCGGGGCGGCCGCCACTCCCACCACGATCCAGATCGCGGTGCCGGCCGTCCGATGTCCGGTGGCGCCGACCGCGGCGACCAGGAACGTGCCCAGGACGATATAGCCCAGCCCCTCCAGGAAATAGGTCGTCTGCAGGAGCCGCCAGTTGCGTGTCGACCGCACCGTGGCCGCACCGGTCCGGCTGCCGGCGACGACCTCCAACCGCAGGGCAGGCCACAGCAGCAACGCGGTCAGTCCGGCCGCGGCGAGCCACAGCGCCTGCCACGACAGCACCGATTGCGCGATCAGCACCAGCGCCCCGGTTGCCGCGATTCCCGTACCCACTCCGGCGAAGGCGATACCGGCTGCGCGCCTGCGGTTTTCGTGCCGGGCGGCGATCTGCGCACAGCCGATGAACAGCACCGCGCTGGCGATGCCGGCCACCGTCCGCAGGATGATCGGCAGTATCGCGGGCGCCGGAACAGCCATGGCCGCTTCACTCGTCACCAGCGCGGCAGCCGAGACCCGGAAAGCGTTGCCGCCGTTGTATTCCGGAAAGCGTGCCAGCGCGACCGCGCCCAGCAGGTAGCCGGCGTAGTTCGCGGCGGCCACGATCGCGCCGGTATGTGCGCCGAAGCGTCCGGCATCGATCATCACCGGAAGCAGCGGCGTGTAGACGAAGCGCCCGATGCCCATGGCGGCGGCCAAGCCGGCCGAGGCGCGCAGGGCCGGCGCGAGGGATGCCTGGCGAGGAACTGCGATGGTCACGTCGATCCACGCTACGGATCCCTCGCCGTCCGGTGAAATGCTTGCTGTGCACGATGTATACGCTGAGCGTATGGAACTGGAATTGCGGCATCTGCGCGCGTTCCTGGTGCTGTGCGAGGAAGCCAACTACACCCGCGCCGCCGCCCGGCTGCACACCACGCAGCCGTCGCTGACCCGCACCGTGCAGCAGGCGGAACGGATTCTGGACTGCCGGCTGGTCGAGCGCAGCGCGCGGCGCTTCGCCCTCACCGCGGAAGGGGAGTATCTGCTGGCGGCCGCGACACGGATCGTCGCCGACGTCGACGCCGTGACCGCCGATCTGCGGCTGCGGGCCCGGGTGTCGGTGGGATTTTCCTGGCTGCTGCCCGACGATTGGTTCACCGAGGTCCGTACCCGTTTCGAGGCCCGCGGCGGGCGGGTCGGCATCCATCGCATCGACGATCCGGTGGCCGCCGTCGCGGCGGGACGTATCGATATCGCCCTGTATCGCAAGGAGATTCGGCTGCCGGCCGCCATGACCGGGCGGATCATCGGCACCGAGCGGCGGGTGGCGGCGGTCTCCACCCGCTCGCCGCTGGCGAAGGCGTCGGCGCCGCGATGGCAGGATCTGGCCGCCCATCCGCTGGTGGTCAACACCGTCTCCGGCACCACCGACGAAACCAGTTGGCCCGCAGCCGAATCCGGACGTGAGATCGTCACCTGCACGAATTTCGACGAATGGATCGAACTGATCGCCGCCGACCGGGGCATCGGGGCCGTTCCCGAATTGGCGCGGACCCGGGCGCCGCATCCCGGTGTGGCCTACCTCGACGTCCCCGATGCCCCGCCCTCGACCCTGCGGCTGGCCTGGCGAACCCGGCCCGCGCCGGGCAGGTCGGTGCGAAGCTTCCTCGATATCGCCCTGAGCGGCCAGGGGGCCTCGAGCTGCTAGAGGGCAGCTTCAAGCGGGGTGGCCGGGGGTGAGATCGGCGAGGTCGCTGTAGCGCAGTCCGGTGGTGCCCTCCGGCGGCTTCGGGCCGCCCAGCGGTTCCAGTAACAGACCCACGTGGTCGCCGAAATCGTGTCGCTCGAGGATCCGGCCGCAGAACCAGGCCGCTGCCTCGTCGAGCACCACGACTCCATCGGGCCCGTGATGCCACCGGCACCATGTGAACTTGTCGATATCGTCGCCGGTTTCCGCGCCGAAGAGCTGTGCCAGGGCCCGCGACCCGGAATCGATGAGATGAACCGCGACGTGGGTGGCGTCGGCCACCACCCGGTAGGTGTGGTTGAGCTCGGAAACACACACCAGGAATCGGCGTGGTTCGATACCGACCTGGGATGCGAAGCCGACGACGCACCCGGCGCGCCCGGACTCGGTCGCCACTGTCACCACATAGATCGGAGCGTCCGCCGCCGCTACCAACGCGTCGAAATTCGCGATCGCGTCCATCCACCCTCCTTCACCGCCGGCGCCGCGCGATGCGGCCCGCCGCCTCAGGCTAGGACAACGGCGGCCCTCACGTGCGCGGCACGCGACCGTCGATATCGGTGAACCCGTAGGCTTCGGCCAGATCGGCCACCCGCCATGCACGGCCCGTGCGCGAACGCCGGCTCGGATCCGCCGCGAGCGCGACCACCGCCCGCCCGGCGAAATGCGGAGTCTCGGCCTCGTTCAGATCGAAGGTGCCCTCACCGGGGAGTGTGATCAGCCGTCGTCCCTGCGCATCGACCGGAACCAGCTGCAGCAGTTCGGTATTCACGATTCCCGGCCACAGCGACACCACCGTGACCTCGGTGCCGGCCAGATCGTGCGCCATATCCGCGGTCAGCCGGTCGACGGCGGCCTTGCCCACGCCGTAGACGACATTGTGCGTGAAATGTTCGGCGCCCGGTGAGGAGATGTCGACGATCAGCCCGCCCGATTCGATGAGCAGCGGCGCCGCGAAATGGGCGGCAGCGTAATGGGAGCGCACGCCGATGTCGAAGCCCTCGTCCCACGCCTTCGGCGGCACCTCCCAGAACGGTTTGCCGAGCCAGCGCGCCGAGGCGGGGGAGTTGTAGACATTGTTGACCAGCACATCCAACCGGCCCTGGTCGGCACGTACGGTATCGAACAGTCGCGCGACCGCCTCGTCGTCGCGATGGTCGCAGACGAACGGCACCCCGCGCCCGCCGAGCTCATCGATCTCGCTCGCGGTCGCGGCCACCGTGCCCGGCAGCTGCCCCGGGCGTTCGGAGCGCCCGGTCACGTAGACCGTGGCGCCGGCCGCGCCCAACTCCAGCGCGATGCCCTTACCGATGCCGCGGCTCGCGCCGGTGACGACGGCGACTCGATCGGTCAGTATTCCGTTCACGACTCCGGGACACTACCGTGAAACGAGAACGTGTTCTAGTACCTGGGAGGCGCAGTGGGGCCGACGCATCGGTTCGTGGAGACCAACGGGATTCGGCTGCATATCGCCGAAGAGGGCCGCGGATATCCGGTGATCTTCTGTCACGGATTTCCGCACGGCTGGTATGTGTGGCATCGGCAGCTGCCGGCGCTGGCGGCGGCCGGATATCACGCCATCGCCCCGGATCTGCGTGGGTACGGCCGCACCGAGGCGCCCGGCGGAGTGGAGGAGACCACGAACCGGGCCGTGATCGGCGATCTGCTCGGGCTGCTCGACGAGATCGGCGCCGAGCGAGCGGTTTTCGTCGGCCTGGACTTCGGCGCCCAGCTGGTGTGGGAGCTGGCATTGCGGGCACCGGAGCGGGTCGCGGCGATCATGGTGCTGAACAATCCGTACGCGCCCCGGCCGCCGAAGGCGCCGTCGGAGTTCTGGACGCGCGCCGCGCAGCGTCATTTCCTGCATCTGTCGTATTTCCAGGAGCCCGGTGTCGCCGACGCCGAACTCGCCGCGCGTCCCCGCGAATTCCTGGCCCGCGTGTACTACGCGCTCAGTGGCGAGTTCCACTACCTCGACACGTGGAAGAATCCACCCGGCATCGGTTACCTCGACGCTCTGCCGCAGGCGCCCGCACTGCCCTGGTCGTGGTTGCCGGAATCCGAATTCGAGACCCTCGCAGCCGAATTCGAACGAACCGGCTTCACCGGCGGGCTCACCTGGTATCGGGCATTGGACCGCAACTGGGAACTGACCGAGGGCGTGCCCACGACGGTCACGGTGCCGACCTGTTTCCTCTACGGCGAGAACGACCCTGATATGGAAGGTTTCAGCGGCCGCGACCCGCTGGCGGTGCTGCGCACGCACGTACCGGATCTGCGCGCGGTCGAAAAGGTCCCGGGCGCAGGGCATCTCGTTCAACTCGAGCGGACCGGTGCGGTGAACGACTTCCTGTTGCGTCACCTTGCCGAACTGGTCGCCGGCGATGCGTCGCGAAATGCGGCGCTGCGGTAGGGATTCGCCCGGCCCCCGCGCCGGGTGCGGCCGGAGCGTCTACGCGCGCATCCTGCCCGCGCGCCACCTCGTCGGTGTGTGTCCGAGCCTGCCTGTCGCCGCGTGGGCGCAGACGGACGACGACCAGCCGGGATAGCGCTCCGGGTCAGGGCAGCTTCGCGGCCGCGGCCTCGTCCAGCATCCAGGTCGTGGATTCACTGCCGTGCGCCCCGGCCGCCGGGATCTCGAGCGCGGACGCGCCGGCCACCGCCTGGGCCACCGCATCGGCCTTGGTCTCGCCGCCGACCACCAGGACCACGTGCCGGGCGCGGGCGACCGCGGGCAGGGTCAGGGTGACGCGCACCGGCGGCGGTTTCGGCGAATCGGTCACGGCGAGAACGAGTTCGTGCTTCTCCGCCACGGCCGCGGAATGCGGGAACAGCGAGTTCACATGCGCGTCGCCACCCATGCCGAGCAGATGCAGGTCGAATGCGCCGTGCTCGGCCAGATGCGCGTGCACCGCCGCCGAGTACTCCGCGGCGGCCTCGACCGGATCCGGATACTCCCCGTCGGAGGTCGCGACCGGATGCACCCGCGCCGGGTCCACCGGCACGTGATCGAGCAACGCCTCGCGCGCCTGCAACTCGTTGCGCTCGGCGTCGCCCGCGGGGACGAACCGCTCGTCGCCCCAGAACACGTCCAGGCGCGCGAAATCGACGGCCCCGGGCGCCTGACGGACCTTCTTCAGCAGGTCGATGCCGGTGCCGCCGCCGGTGAGAACCACCGACGCCGAACCATGTTCGGCCTGAGCCCTGGTGACCACCTGCACGAACCGCACGGCTGCCGCCGTCACCAGTTCGTCGTGCCCGGCGAAGACCTCGATCTCCGGCTTACTCATAGATCACCTTCCCGATTCCGGCCAGTGCCTCGGCGTAGACCTCGTCGGCGTCCAGCCGCCGCAGTTCCTCCGCCAGGCAGTCCTTGGTCTCGCGACGGGCGAGTGCGAACCGCTGATCCGGCTCACCGGTGCGCGTCAGGGTCGCGGTGCGGCCCGTCTGCGGGCGTTCGATCCCGACCGAGATCGACGCCCGGTGCAGCACGACCTTCAACTCCCCGGTCTGCCGGCGGATCGGGCAGTCCAGTTTGGCCGCCAGCCATCCCGCCAGGATGTCGAGCGCGGGTTCCTCCGCCAGGCCGGACACGGTCACCGATTCGATCGGCTCGTACGGCGGCACGTCGAGCGCGGAGGCCAGCAGCGCCCGCCAGAACGTGATCCGGCTCCATGCGAGATCGGTGTCGCCGGGGGCGTAGGAATCCAGCCGCCGGGTGATCGCCGCGCGCGGATCGGGAGCGTAGGTGGAATCGGTGATGCGGCGAATGGCCAAGCGCCCCACCGAATCCCGTGACGGGAACTCCGGCGCGCCGCGCGGCCACCACGCCACCACCGGAGTATCGGGCAGGAGGAACGGGATGACGACGCTGCTCTCGTTGTTGACCAGTTCGCCCTGCAGCCGCAGCACTATCACCTCGGCCGCCCCGGCATCGCCGCCGACCCGGATCTGGGCGTCGAGTTTGGTCTCGGAGAACCGGTCGCCGCGCGCGAGCACGATCACGCGACAGGGATGTTCGCGGCTGGCGTCGTTGGCGGCGTCGATGGCGTCCTCGGCCTCCGAGGAATCCAGCGTGCACACCACCAGCGTCAGCACCCGGCCCATGGCGATCACGCCGTTGGACTCCCGCAGGCTGACCAGGCGTTTGGTCACCTCGCGGGTACTGGTGTCGGGCATGTCCACGATCATGGCCGCCGCCATTCTCGCCCGGTGCGGGCGAGCATCTCGTCGGCCGAGGCCGGACCCCAGGTGCCGGACTCGTAGGACTCGGGCTTACCGCCCTCGGCCCAGTGATCGAGCACGGGATCGAGGATGCGCCACGCCAATTCGACCTCCTCGTTGACCGGGAACAGCGACGGCTCGCCCAGCAGCACATCCAGGATGAGCCGCTCGTAGGCCTCGGGCGAGGATTCGGTGAACGATTCGCCGTAGCTGAAATCCATGTTGACGTCGCGGACTTCCATGCTGGATCCGGGCACCTTCGAGCCGAACCGCATGGTGATGCCCTCGTCCGGCTGCACCCGGATGACCAGCGCGTTCTGACCCAGCTCCTCGGTCATGGTCTGATCGAAGGGCAGATGCGGAGCCCGCTTGAACATGACCGCGATCTCGGTGACCCTGCGCCCCAGGCGTTTTCCGGTGCGCAGATAGAACGGCACGCCCGCCCAGCGGCGGGTGTCGACGTTCAGCGTGATCGCGGCGTAGGTCTCGGTGCGTGAATGCGGATCGAAACCCTCCTCCTCGAGCAGGCCCACCACGCGTTCGCTGCCCTGCCAGCCGGCCGCGTACTGGCCGCGCGCGGTGGTCTCCTCCAGCGGTTCGACCAGCTTCGTCGCCGAGAGCACCTTGATCTTCTCGATCTGCAGCTGCCGCGGCTGGAAGCTGACCGGATCCTCCATCGCCGTCAACGCCAGCAGTTGCAGCAGATGGTTCTGGATCACGTCGCGCGCGGCGCCGATGCCGTCGTAATAGCCTGCGCGCCCACCCAATCCGATGTCCTCGGCCATCGTGATCTGCACGTGGTCGACGAAGTTGGCGTTCCAGATCGGTTCGAACAGTTCGTTCGCGAACCGCAGCGCCAGCAGATTCTGCACCGTCTCCTTGCCGAGGTAGTGGTCGATACGGAAGACCGTCTCCTCGGGGAACACCCGGTTGACCAGGGCATTGAGTTCCTGGGCGCTCTTCAGGTCGTGCCCGAAGGGCTTCTCGATCACGACCCGCCGCCACGACTGCGGTTTGCCCGGTGCCGCCTCCGGGGCCTTCGCCAAACCCGTCCGCGAAAGCTGTTCCAGCACAACGGGAAACGCGTTCGGCGGAATCGAGAGGTAGAAGGCGTGGTTGCCGCCGGTGCCGCGTTCGGCGTCGAGCTTCTTCAGCGTCTGCGCGAGTGTGCCGAAGGCGGCGTCGTCGTCGAAGGTGCCCTGGACGAAGCGGATACCTTCCGACAGCTGATCCCACACCTCCTGCCGGAACGGGGTGCGGGCGTGCTCCTTGACCGCCTGGAGGACGACCTGAGCGAAATCCTCGTCGGCGTAGTCGCGCCGGGCGAACCCGACCAGCGCGAAACCGGGTGGCAGCAGCCCCCGGTTCGCGAGGTCGTAGATGGCCGGCATCAGTTTCTTGCGTGACAGGTCACCTGTCACCCCGAAGATCACCATGCTGCACGGGCCGGCGATCCGGGGAAGCCGCTTGTCGCGCTCCTCGCGCAGCGGATTCCCCGGGGCGGCCGTCTTCTTCTGGCCGGCCATCGCGGTCAGTTGCTTCCGGTGCTCTTCAACTCGGCGGTGGTCGCGGTGAGCAGCTCGTCCCACGACTTCTCGAACTTCTCGACACCTTCGCGCTCGAGGACGGCGAACACGTCGTCGAGGTCGATTCCCACGCCGGTCAGCGCGTCGAACACGCCTTGCGCGTCGGCTGCCGTGCCCGACACCGTGTCCCCGCGCAGCTCGCCGTGGTCGGCGAACGCCTCGAGGGTCTTCTCCGGCAGCGTGTTGACCGTATTCGGCGCCACCAGCTCGGTGATGTACATGGTGTCGGGGTAGTCCGGGTTCTTCACACCCGTGGACGCCCACAGCGGCCGCTGCCGGTTACCGCCGGAGGAGGCCAGATGCGAGTAGGTCGAGGTGTGGTTACCCCCGTCGAACACGTCCTGGTAGGCGGCGTAGGCCAGACGCGCGTTGGCGATTCCGGCCTTACCGCGCAACGCCAGCGCCTCGTCGGAACCGATCTGCTCGAGCCGCTTGTCGATCTCGGTGTCCACGCGGGAGACGAAGAACGACGCGACCGAATGGATGCGGGCCAGGTCGTGGCCGGCGATGCGCGCCTTGCGCAGGCCGTCCAGGTAGGCGCCCATCACGCTGAGGTAGCGCTGCACCGAGAAGATCAGCGTGACGTTGACGCTGATTCCTTCGGCGATGACGCGCGTGATCGCGGGCAGGCCCTCCTCGGTGGCCGGAATCTTGATGAACAGATTCGGCCGGTCGACGATCTTCCACAGCTCGACCGCCTGCGCGACGGTCTTGTCGGTGTCGAAGGCCAGCCGGGGGTCCACTTCGATCGAGATCCGGCCGTCGACGCCACCGGTCGATTCGAAGACCTCGGCCAGCACGTCGCAGGCCGAGCGAACGTCGTCGGTGGTGATCGTGCGGATGGCGGCATCGGCATCGGCGCCCTGGGCGGCCAGTTCCTTGACCTGGTCGTCGTAGGCGTGACCCTCGCTCAGCGCGGCCTGGAAGATGGTCGGGTTGGTGGTCACGCCGACGATGCTGCGAGTGGCGACGAGTTCGGCGAGATTGCCCGAGCGGATCCGGTTGCGTGACAGATCGTCGAGCCACACCGACACGCCTGCTCTGGACAGTGCGGCGAGATTCTCGTTCTGTGCCATTGGTTATCCCTTCACCTTGTCGAGTGAGCGCTTCGCGGCGTCGACGACGGCTTCGGCGGTGATGCCGAATTCGCGGAACAGGGTCTTGAAGTCGGCCGAGGCACCGAAGTGCTCGATCGAGACGTTCTCACCGTCGCTGCCGGTGAAGCGGTGCCACGGCATCGCGATACCGGCCTCGACCGTGACGCGGGCGGTGATCTGCGGAGGCAGCACCTCGTCGCGGTAGGACTGTTCCTGCGCGTCGAACCATTCCACGCACGGCATGGACACCACCCGGGTGCCGATGCCCTGCTCCTCCAGCGTAGTGCGCGCGGCGACGGCGAGCTGAAGTTCGGAACCGGTGGCGATCAGGATCACCTGCGGTGTGCCGGTGGACGATTCGGCCAGAATGTATCCGCCGCGGGAGACGCCCTCGTAGCTGGTGCCCTCCAGGGTGGGCACGTCCTGGCGAGTCAGCGCCAGCGCCGACGGGCCGTCGGTGTGCGGGTGGTCGGCGGGCACGAAATGCGAATGCTGCTCGGCACTTTCGAGCTCGAGGATGGTGCGCCACGCGTACACGGTCTCGTTGGCGTCGCCGGGGCGGACCACGTTCAGGCCGGGGATGGCACGCAGCGCGGCGAGATGCTCGATCGGCTGGTGGGTGGGGCCGTCCTCACCCAGGCCGATGGAGTCGTGGGTCCACACGTAGATGGCCGGCACCCGCATGAGCGCGGCCAGCCGGACCGCCGGGCGCATGTAGTCGGAGAACACCAGGAAGGTGCCGCCGTAGGGCCGGGTCGGGCCGTGCAGGGCGATGCCGTTGAGGATCGAGCCCATCGCGTGCTCGCGCACACCGAAGTGCAGCGTGCGGCCGTAGGGCTCGGCCTTCCACATACCGGTGGAGATCGACGCCGGGCCGAAGCTCGGCACGCCCGGCATGGTGGTGTTGTTCGATTCGGCGAGGTCGGCCGAACCGCCCCACAGCTCCGGCAGCACCGGCGCCAGCGCGGCCAGCACCTTGCCCGAGGCCTTGCGGGTGGCCATGCCCTTGGCGTCGGGCTCGAACGAGGGCAGTCCCTCGGTCCAGCCCTTCGGCAGCCGGCGCTCACGCAGCCGGTCGAACAGCTCCTTGTTCTCCGGGTTGTTCTGCGCCCACGCGTCGAACTGCTCCTGCCAGACGGCGCGGGCGGCCTTGGCGCGCTCGGCGGCGTTGCCGCGGGTGTGGGCGATGACCTCGTCGTCGACGACGAAGCTCTGGCCCGGATCGAAGCCGAGGATCTCCTTGGTGGCGGCGACCTCGTCGGCGCCCAGCGCGGCACCGTGCGCGGCGCCGGTGTTCATCTTGTTCGGCGCGGGATAGCCGATGATCGTGCGCAGCAGGATGAACGACGGCTTGTCGGTGACGGCTTGGGCGGCCTCGATCGCCTCCAGGATGCCGGTGACGTTCTCACCGCCCTCGACGACCTGCACGTGCCAGCCGTAGGCGCGGTAGCGCTCGGCGGTGTCCTCGGTCAGCGCGATGGAGGTGTCGTCCTCGATCGAGATCCGGTTGTCGTCGTAGAAGACGATCAGATTGCCCAGCTGCTGGGTACCGGCCAGCGAGGAGGCCTCCGAGGTGACGCCCTCTTCGATGTCGCCGTCGGAGGCGATGACGTAGACGAAGTGGTCGAACGGGCTGGCGCCGGTCGCGGCGGACGGGTCGTAGAGACCGCGCTCGCGGCGGGCCGCCATCGCCATGCCGACCGCCGAGGCCAGGCCCTGGCCGAGCGGGCCGGTGGTGATCTCCACGCCCCTGGTGTGGCGGAACTCCGGGTGACCCGGGGTCAGCGAACCCCACTTGCGCAGGTGCCTCAGGTCGTCGAGTTCCAGGCCCAGTCCCGACAGATACAGCTGGATGTACTGGGTCAGGCTGGAATGTCCGCACGAGAGGATGAACCGGTCGCGGCCGGTCCAGTCCGGATCGCTCGGGTCGTAGCGCAGGACCCGCTGGTAGAGGGTGTAGGCCAGCGGCGCCAGGCTCATCGCGGTGCCGGGGTGGCCGTTGCCGGCGGCCTGCACCGCGTCGGCGGCCAGGACACGGACGGTGTCGACTGCTCTGGTGTCCAGTTCGGTCCAGTCGGCCGGATGTGCGGGCTGGGTGAGTGCGCGGATGTCGTCTGTGACTGACACGACCGAGGTTCTCCTGACCTTCTCGTGTGTGTACAACGGCGGCTTGCGGGCTGTACCCACCACCCTAGAGGTCGCCTGATCGCCGTGAGTGGGGAACCCTTCGCCCGCACCCCGTGCAGGTGCGCGGGGTTACGGTGAATGATGACAGCCGCCGACGTGCCGGGCCGAAGCGATTCCGCACAGCGGCCGACGGCGGATATGTGACGTGGCCCTCGCGTCCGGACCGGCCGGGGCCGATCGCCTGCGGCACGGGCGGTTTCGCGGCGGGTGGGTGCCGGAGCACAACACGCGGGGGTCTACCATCGTCTGTAGTAGAGGCTGCGCCGCCCGCGCCGCGCTCTGCGGTGACAGCGGAAACGGCTGCGCGCGGGAGGCCCGCCACGCCGCCGAAACCGTTGCTTCCCTACCGGATCGATGCACCACCTGCGAGGAGAGACAGTGCGGATTGGGCAACAGCCGGGTGATGCGCATGGCTCCTCCGCGACGGCGCTCGCCGACCGTGTCCAGGGCAGCGGCCCGCTGTCGAAGCTGACCCGCCGGGTGCTCGCCTACATCGCGCTGACCAAGCCGCGAGTCATCGAGCTGCTGCTGGTGGCCACCATCCCGACGATGCTGCTGGCCGACCGCGGCCATGTCGACATCCGGTTGATCGTGGCCACCCTGTTCGGCGGCTGGATGGGCGCGGCCAGTGCCAACACCCTGAACTGCGTCGCCGACGCCGATATCGACAAGGTCATGAAGCGCACGTCGAAGCGTCCGCTGGCGCGCGAGGCGGTGCCGACCCGCAACGCGTTCGTCTTCGGTGTCGCCCTCGGCGCGGGCTCGTTCGCCTGGCTGTGGTGGCAGGCCAATCTGCTCTCCGGCCTGCTCGTGGTCGCGACGATCCTGTTCTACGTCTTCGTCTACACCCTCGGCCTCAAGCGCCGGACCTCGCAGAACGTGGTGTGGGGCGGCGCCGCGGGCTGTATGCCGGCACTGGTCGGCTGGTCGGCGGTCACCGGTACCATCGGCTGGCCCGCGATCGCGCTGTTCGCCGTCATCTTCTTCTGGACGCCGCCGCACACCTGGGCGCTGGCTATGCGCTACAAGGACGACTACCGCGCGGCCGGCGTGCCGATGCTGCCGGTGGTGGCGACCGAGCGCGTGGTCACCAAGCAGATCGTCATCTACACCTGGCTGACCGTGCTCGCGACCCTGGCGCTGATTCCGGCGACGGGTGTCGTGTACGCGGCCGTCGCGATCGTCGCGGGCGCCTGGTTCCTGCTGATGGCACATCAGCTGTATTCCGGCGTGCGGCGCGGCGCGTCGGTCAAGCCGCTGCGGCTGTTCCTGCAGTCCAACAACTACCTCGCCGTGGTGTTCTGCGGTCTGGCCGTGGACTCGGTCCTCGGCTGGCACACCATCGGCTCGACGCTGTTCGGCTGAGATCGCCCCGGGCGCCGGTCCGCGCCCGGGAACAGCCACTTCGGCGCGTCTCGCCCGACGTCGGGCTATATGCGGTCACGACCCCGGCGAGTACTGCCGGGGCCCAGCTGTCATCTCGTCGCCTGCGTCATCTCGGCGCCGTTGCGGCGGGCAATCGTCGGTGCTCGGTTCACGGGCAGCCGGGCTGGAACGGATAGCACGCGTGCCCGGGCGTCGAGGGCGGCACCGTGCGTTCCGGTGCGGGGGTGTAGGGCGCGGTGGTCGTCGTGGCGGTGCGACCGGGGGCGGGGGCGTGGCTGGGGCCCGAGCCGGACCCGCCGCCCGCGGTGCACATGGCGGCCAGCGCCAGCACCACGACCAGAACGCCCAGCAGGACCAGCGGCACCAGGCCGCGGTTGCGGTTGCGCCGCGGCGGAGCCGCCGGTGGGCGCGGATCGAAGGGCACCGAATACGGTTGCTGATTCTGGCCGTAGGCCGGCGCGGGACCCGTCTGCGCGGGACCGCCGGGTCCGAAACCCGAGGCGGCGACCGGCTGAGGGACGGTGCCCGGCGCGGTTTGCGCCGCCGGATTCGGGCGAGCCATCGATACCGGGGCACCGCCCGGCGACATCGGCGCTGCGGAGGCGGCGGCCGGGACACCGGCCGGACCGGCCCCGGGAAGCGGCGCACCGGCCGGCGGTTTGGGGCCGCGGGACGGAACCGGATTCGGCGGTGGGGGAGTGCGCTCCAGCCGGGCGGGAAACCCCTCCGCCGTGAGATCGGAATGGCTTGCCGCCGCGGCGAATCCGAGCGCGGCCAGCGCCTGGCCGACCTGCGCCGCATTCCAGGTGTCCGGTGCGTCCGCGGTGATCCGGGTGAAATAGTTGCGCAAGGCCGCGGGGCCGTCGCCGAGCACCACATCGATCCCGTCGGGCAGGTCACCCTGCTCCAGGGAGACCCGGCTGCTCAATTGCGGCATCACCAGCACCATGCCCGTCACCCCGACCCGCTCCCGGCCGGGCGCGCCGCGCAACAGTTCGGCGATCTCGCCGGTGCGGGCGCGGATCTCGGTCATCGGTTCGGTTCCGGCCTCGGTTCCCGACAGCGGCGCGATGCGGTCGCCGATGGTCCAGGGCCGGTAGCCCGAGACGGTGAGGGTGCCGCTCGCCCGTTCGGTGAAGTCCTTGATCACGACGACCACGCAGGTCTTGGGCGTCCACACGATCGCGTCGGCGGCCCCGGCCGCGACCACCGCGATACCGGGTAACGCGTGTGCGCCGGTCCAGGTCTTCAGCCAGTTCGCCACCGTCCGTTCGGAATTGGACAGCCGCGACGGGTCGTCGTTGCGAACCTTCACCAACATCTGGATCAACCCCTGACCGATGCCTGTTCTGCCGGCCGCCCCGAGCGACCGCCCGACCACCGTACGACGGTACGGCGAAGCGGGCGAATCGGCTTGGGCGGCAGCACAGATCATCCACCATCGGTGCGCCCGGGTCGTCGGCGGGTCACCCCTGCCGATGCCAGGCGAGGTATCCGTCCGGGCGCACCAGCACCTGCGTGCCCGCGGTGGCGGCATAATCGGTGAAGGCGTGGCCGTCGACCGCGATCAACTGCCCGGGTTCGGGCCGATAGCCGGGCGCGACGATCGAATACGCCCGCACCCCGGCGTCTTCCGAGATTCCGGCCGGTGTGCCGAACGTCAGGCGGGTCGCGTGCGGGCCCCGGAACAGGTCGAACAGGCGCAGCGCACTACCGTCACCGCGCTGCAGCGGGGCGTCGGGCGCCCGGTCGCCCGCGGTGAGCCCGGCGGCGTCGGACGCATCGCGATAGCTGATGTCGAGTTGATGGGTCTCGGCGCCGCGATTCATCGCGTCCTCGTGTCCCTCCAGGTGTTTGTCGAGCAGGGCCGTACTCAGGCCGAGCACTCGCCGAGCGACCGCGCGGCGCTCGGACTCGTAGGTCTCGAGCGGGCCGGGATCGCCGCCCACCGCGGCGGCCAGTTTCCAGCCCAGGTTGTAGGCGTCCTGAATGCCGGTGTTCATCCCCTGCCCACCCGTGGGCGGATGCACGTGTGCCGCGTCGCCCGCCAGGAACACGCGGCCGGACCGGAACCGTTGCGCCAGCCGGATATTGGGCCGCCACACCGTCGACCACACCGGTTCCCCGACGGTGAGATCGGTGCGCCCGCTCACCCGGTCCAGCCGTTCCTGCAGGACCGCGCGGGTGGGCCGCGGATCGTCTCCGAGCGGGGCCGCGAACTGGAACAGCCGGCCGCCGGGCAGCGGCGTCAACGCGACTCCCGCGGTGGGTGTCGCGGCGGTGGCGAACCAGTATCCGAAGTCGTGATCGAGCGCGTCGACCGGGACGTCGCCGAGCAGCATGCGAATCGACTCGTCGGTGGTTCCCTCGAACGGGATTCCCAGCGTGCGCCGCACGGTTCCGGCGCCGCCGTCCGCCCCGATCAGATACCGCTCCGCGACGTTTTCGGTGCCGCCGGGTCCGGTCAATGTGGCTCGCACCTCGTCGGCGTCCTGGGTGAAACCGGCCAGGGCGGTACCGAATTCGACGCGCACACCGAATTCCGCGAGGCGGTCGCGCAGCAGTCGCTCGGTGTCGGATTGCCCCAGCACCCATGGATTCGGATACGGCACGGCCGGGCTCGCCGCGCGGGATTCGCTCATCCGGCGTTCGGCCACCAGCGTGCCGTCGAGGTAGGCGCGCATGAGGGGAGTGGGAGTTCCCGCCGCGAGGACGGCGTCGAGCACGCCGAGATCGTCGAACACCTCCAGCGTGCGGGGCTGGATGCCGTCGCCCCGGGATCCGGTGAACGGAGTGGTGGCCTTGTCCACGATGCGTACGTCGACCCCACGGCGGGCCAGGTCGATGGCGAGCGTGAGTCCGGTCGGGCCGGCTCCGACGATGAGAACTGTGCGGGTCATGACAACCTCTAACTGAATCGAGTTTCACTGAATTAGAATTCAGTATGGGTTGATAATGTTCGGAGTCAAGGAGGTGGTGATGGCGACCGGACATGAGCAGGCCGGCAGTCGCAAGCAGCGGTCCGCGGAAACCGAGCAGGCGCTCAAGGACGCCGCCCGGCGGCTGTTCGCCGAGCGCGGCTACCTGAACACCAAGATCACCGACATCACCGCGGCGGCCGGCCGGGCGGCGGGATCGTTCTACAACCACTTCGCCGGTAAGGAACAGCTGCTCCAGGCGCTACTGGAGGACTTCGCGGCCGAAGGGGACACCTCCGCCGGGGCGGGCGCGCACGATCCCGATTTCACCAAGCCGCAGGCCGTCGAATTCCATATCGAGCAGTACTGGCACTATGCGCGCCGGCATTGGCCGGTGCTGCGAGCGGTGACGCAGGCGGCGCTCGTCGACGAGGACTTCGCGCGGCTGACCAGTCGATTCACCGCCGGTCAACTCGACGAGGTGGTCGACCACGTCGACGGTTTCGAGACCGCCGGACTCCGCCTGCCCAGCACGCCCGAGGTCAGCGTCGCGATGATGTTCCTGCTGGTGCGGGCGTTGCTGGAGGCAGTGGAGGAGGGCGTGCTCGCGCTCGACGACGAGCAGGCGGTGGCCGGGCTGACCCGGTTCGTCTACCGGGGGCTCACCGGCCGCGACTACTGACCGCTCACGGCACCAGCACGATCGACCCGGTGGTCTTGCGGGCCTGCAGATCGCGATGCGCCTGCGCGGCCTCGGTCAGCGGATATTCGGCGCCGACCCGCACCCGCAGCGTCCCGTCGGCGACAGCGTTCAGGACATCGCCTGCGCGCCAGGTCAATTCGTCACGATCCCGGGTGTAGTGGGCGAGCGTCGGACGGGTGACGAACAGCGAACCGGCCGGATTGAGCCGCTGCAGATCGAACGGCGGCACCTGACCGCTGGCGGCGCCGAACAGCGCCAGCATGCCGCGGATGCGCAAGGCCGCGAGGCTCGCCTCGAACGTCGCCGCGCCCACTCCGTCGTAGACCGCCGCCACGCCGATCCCGTCGGTGAGGTCGCGCACCCGCTGGGCGAGGTCGTCGCCGTAGCGCAGCACCTCCGCGGCGCCCGCCTCGCGGGACAATTCCTCCTTCGCGTCGGTCGACACCGTGGTGATCACGCGGATACCGCGGGCGGCGGCCAGCTGGGTCAGCAGGAGTCCGACGCCGCCGGCGCCGGCGTGAACCAGAATCGTCTCCCCGGGCTGCGGCTTGTACACCGATTCGATCAGGTAGTGCGCGGTCATTCCCTGCAGCAGGGCCGAGGCCGCCACCGCGGCCGGAACCCCGTCGGGGACGGCCACCGCCACCGCGGCGTCCACGGCGACCTTCTCCGCGTAGCTACCCGGCGCCGCCGCCCACGCGACCCGATCGCCGACGGTGAATTCGGTCACCTCGGAACCGGCCTCGGCGACCACGCCCGTGCCCTCGGAACCCGGAATGTAGGGAACCGCCTGCGGATAGGTGCCGGTGCGGATGTAGGTGTCGATGAAATTGACACCGGCCGCCTCGGTATCGACGAGCAGCTGATTCGGCCCGATGACAGGGTCGTCGACCTCGGTCGCGACGAGCACTTCGGGACCACCGTGTTCGCTGACCTGAATGGCGCGCATGGCTTTCAGTTCTACACCCCCGTGTGCTGCGAACCCCGGTAGGGCGGCCGGGCGGTCCCTACCGGACGGTAAACTGCACGCCATGAGCGAAACCGCCACCGCGGCCCCGGTCGCGCCGTCGTCCACCGTCGTCGAGTCGGTCAAGAAGTTCGTCGCCGCCCACGGTGGTTCGGGTACGGCCGTGCTGCAGCCGATCGGCCGCATCGGGGTCCGCATCACCCTCGTCGGCGCCGACGGCGTGCTCGGCGATCGAGTCGTCGCGGATCTGGCCACCGCCAAGGCCGTGGTCGAGGCCGTCGACGGCCTCGCCGAAACCGAGCACTGGGATCGCGATCTGAGCTCGGCCGCCACGCCCGCGAAGGGGCACTGGGCGCGGATGGCCGGCTGGGTCGCCCATCAGACCCGGTTCCCGAAGGCGCGCAACGAGAACTGAGATGGCTCTGCGGCATCGGATGATCGCCGCCGCGACGGCCGGTGCGGCCGCGGTCCTGACGATCGTCGTACCGGCGCGAGCCGAGGACCCCGCCGCCGTGCGGGTCTGCACCACCGGAGATTATCCGCCGTATTCGGTCACCGACGGCCACGGCGGCTACCGAGGCATCGATATCGACCTGGTCCGCGACATGGCGCAGCTGCTGGGGCGCCAGGTGCGGTTCGTGCCGACGACCTGGGCGTCGATGGGCAGCGATTTCGCCGCGCGCGCTTGTGATCTCGCGGTCGGCGGAATCTCCGACGCCGCGGCCCGGCGCGCCTATGCCGACTTCTCGCTGAGCTACGGCACCGACGGCAAGACCCCGATCGTGCGTGCCGGCGACGCCGGAAAGTACGCCACGATCGAGCAGATCGATCAGCCACAGGTACGGGTGATCGTCAACCGCGGCGGCACCAACGAGCAATTCGCCCGCACGCATTTCCCGCATGCGCAGCTGACCGTATGGCCGGACAACGTCACCATTTTCGACCAGATCGTCGCCGGTCGCGCGGATGTCTTCGTCACCGATTCGGTGGAGGGCCGCTATCGCGTGCGGCAGCATCCCGAGCTGCGGGTGCTGCACCCGGAGACGCCCTTCGACTCCTTCGGCAAGGTGTTCCTGCTACCGAAGAACGAGGTCGCGACCGCGGTGATGATCGATTCCTGGCTGGCGAGCCAGCTCGCCACCGGCGGAGTCGACCGGCGCGTCGCGGAATGGATCGGACCACACGCCACCGCCTGAGCGACGCGCGACCATAATCGACCGGGTGACGGATAAAGCGGCGAGCCGGACCGCGGTCCTGGTCTGTCAGGGCCGGGCCGTGGCCGACGGGCGACTGGCGATCGGGCGATTCTCGGATCCCATTGCGGCACAACTGCTTCACGACGACGAACGCGCGGCGGTGCGGCGCGCGCGAGCCGAGCATCCCCCCGGTGGCTGGCGGGAGCGGCTCGAATTCGAGATGCTCACGGCCACGGCCGCCGTGCTGGCCACCCGCACCGTCGTCATCGACGAGGCGATCCGCGAGGCGTCGGCCGCGCAGCTGGTACTGCTCGGCGCCGGACTCGACGGACGGGCCTGGCGGGCCGGCGAACCCGCCGCCGATGTTTTCGAGGTCGATCATCCTGCCTCGCAACGGGACAAGCGCGAACGGGTAGGTGCGCTGGTTCCGGTCGCGAAGTCGCTGACCTATGTGCCGGTGGAATTCGGCCGCGACGACCTGGGGACGCGCCTGGCCGAGGCAGGCCATCGCGCGGACGCGACGACCACCTGGGTGTGGGAGGGTGTCCTGCCGTATCTCACGCAGCCGCAGGTCGAATCGACGCTGGCCGTCGTCGCCGCGCGCAGCGCGAACGGCAGCCGATTGATCGCGACCTATCCCACCCCGAACCGCTTAGCCGCACTCGGTCGTGCCGGTATGCGGCTCTACAGCAGACTGGCCGGCGCCCGGGACCCGCTCGCCGACGAACCGCACGTGTCGGCGTGGTCGCCCGCGGAAATGGCCGCGCTGACAACGCGTTACGGGCTCACGGTCACCGCGGACGTCGAGCTGATCGAGGCGGCGCGCCGGCTCGACGTGCCGGCCCGGCAGTCCCGCGCCTACGGACTGGGGCGCGCCCTGATCGCCGACCGCGTCTGATCGCGATCAGCCGCAGCAGCCGCCACCGCAGCAACCGCCGCCGGACGGTGCGGGCGGTGCGGACGGTGCGCCCGATCCCGCGGCCTTGCCGGTGAGGGCGACCGTGGTGAGCAGTTTGACGGTGTCGCGGTGGCCACCCGGGCAGACCGCCGGGTCGCCGGATTCGCTCATCGGCCGGGTCAATTCGAACGATTCCGTGCATTCCCGGCAGCGGTAGGCGTAGGTCGGCATAGGTGAATTATGGCTGCCGGGGCCGGGGACGGCTCGATGCGGGTCGATGCCGCTCAGGGCGGCCGGATCTCGCTTTCGGGTGTCCTGGAGGTACGTCCGTGTTACTGTCCCGGACACATGTCCGGCCGATTGTCCGGGTGGAGGGAGTGGGCAGATGACGGCAACCGCGAAGATCGTGGCCGGCGCCGACGAGATCACCCCGCAGTGGTTGAGGGCGGCGCTGTCGACGCCGGTGCGTGAGGTGATCGCGACGCCGGTGGGCACGGGCCAGATGGGCTCGGTATTCCGGCTGGAGATCAGCGGCGAGGGCGCCCCGCGGCGGTTGATCGCGAAACTGCCGGCCGCCGATCCCGCAGCGCGTGCCATGGTCGCGGGCGCCTATCGGCAGGAAATCCGCTTCTACCGTGAGATCGCGCCGACCGTATCCGTTCGCGTGCCCGCATGCCATTACGCCGAATTCGACGCAGGCGGTGCGGAATTCACCCTCCTGCTCGACGACCTCGCCCCCGCTCGCCAAGGTGATCAGCTCACCGGATGTACGGTGGCCCAGGCGCACGCGGCGGTAGGTAATCTCGCCGGATTGCACGGCCCGCGCTGGTGCGATCCCGGCCTGCCCGCGATCGAGGGATTGACCTTCAACGGTGACGCCGAGGCGCAAGCTCTGGCCGAATTGTACGGTCCCGCAACGGAAATCTTCATCGACCGGCTGGGGGAGCGGCTCTCGCCGGCCGATCACGAGACGTTGCGCGCCTGCGTTCCCGGCATCGCCGACTGGCTGCTGGCCGCACCCGAGCGCTTCGCGCCCGTGCACGGCGACTACCGCCTGGACAATCTGATGTTCTCCGGCGACAGCGAGAGCGTCGGGATCGAGGTCTGGGCGGTCGACTGGCAGACCCTCGGTCTCGGATTGCCCGCGCGCGATCTGTCCTACTTCGTCGCCACCGCCCTGGAACCCGAGATCCGCCGCGCCCACGAGGACTCGATCGTCGAAACCTATTGGCGCACCCTGTGTTCCTACGGCGTCACCGATTACACGCTGGAGCAGTGCCGCCAGGATTACGGGTTCGCGCTGGTGCAGGGCCCGCTGGTCGCGGTGTTCGGCGCCGCCTACGGTGCCGCCACCCCGCGCGGGGACGAGATGTTCGCGGCCATGGCGCGCCGCAGCTGTGCCGCGATCCGGGACTGGGACGCACTCGAGCGGAAACCGGCGTAACCGTCAGCGCAGAAGGAGGCGGGGCCCGCGTCAGGCGGCGCGGGCGGCTGCTTCGGGGGCGGGCGCGGTGACCTGTTCGCGGGTGCGCATCGAGGCCCACAACGCGGCCGTCGCGACGATGCACGCGGTGGCTCCGGCGACGTGGAAGACCACCAGCGCCGCGGGGACGTGCGTGAAGTATTGGACGATGCCGAGCAGCGCCTGGGCGCAGACCGTGGCGATCACGACGATCAGGCGCACCCGGATCGCGCGGGTCATACCCACCGCGGCCAGTCCGAAGCCGAGGCCGACCAGCAGCCCGAGATACGCCACGAGCAATTCGGCGTGGGCGTGCACCAGGGTGACGATCTCGATCTGCAGGCGTGCCACCGGCCGCTCGGTGCTCTTGTCCCCGGCATGGGGTCCCGCGCCGGTCACCAGGGTGCCGGCGATGAGGGTGCCGGTCATCGCGACCGCGCTCAGTGCGGTCAGCCAGCGCAGCGGCGCCGGGACCTGGACCACGTCGACCCCGTCGTCGGGTTCGCCGACCTTGGCGAACAGCAGTGTCGCCAGCCACACCATGAGCATCGAGGCCAGCAGATGGACCGAGACGGTCCACCACAGCAATCCGCTGCGCACGGTGATCCCGCCGATCACGGCCTGCAGGACGGTGCCGCCGGGCATCAGCCAGGCGTAGATCACGACCTCGCGCCGCCGCCGCGCCCGGACCACGGCGAGCACGATCAGTGCCGCGCACAGCGTCACCGCGAAGGTGAGCATCCGGTTGGAGAATTCCACCGCTTGGTGGATCGCGGGAACTTCGGCGTGTGCGGTGGGGGTGAAACTGCCGGGGAAGCATTGCGGCCAGGTCGGGCAGCCGAGGCCGGAGGAGGTGACACGCACGATGGCGCCGGTCACCGAGATGCCCGCCTGGGACAGGATCACCGCCAACGCGATGATGCGCTGCACCCGCAGGGAGGGCAGCGGCAGAAAGTCGACGAGTCGCACAAACGCGCGTGACAGCACGAAACGATGGTAGACGCAGCCGGATCCGCGCCCGCACGGGGGCTACTACGTTGTGTCGTTGCCGTCACATCCGGGGCGGGATCACGATTCAGTCGAAGCGGAACCAGCGCGTCGCCAGCCAGCCCGTCACCGCGCCCCACACCACGAGCACCGCGATGCCGTACCAGTCCACGCTGGTGTGCAGCGCCTGATCCAGTGCTTCGGCCAGCGCCCCCGAAGGGATCAGCCGCGCGATCAGCGTCACCGCGTGCGGGAGGTTGTCCGAGGCGAAGACCAGACTCGCCACCCCGAGCATCACGAACCACAGGATGTTCGCCAGCGCGAGCACGATCTCGGCCTTGAGGGTGCCGCCCAGCAGCAGTCCCATCGCGACGAAGGTGGCCGTGCCGAGCGCGATGACCAGCGCACCCAGCGCCAGCCCGCCGATCGCGGGCCGCCAACCGAGCGCGACACCGATCAGGCCGAGCAGAACCGATTGCAGCACCACCACGATCAGCACCGCCGCACATTTGCCGCCGACGATGCCCCAGCGCGGTAATGCCGTGGCGCCCAAGCGTTTCAGCGCACCGTAGCGGCGGTCGAAGCCGACCGCGATGGCCTGGCCGGTGAACGCGGTGGACATGATCGCCACCATCATCACCGCCGGCACGATCCGGTCGACCTTGTGGTGTTCGCCGAGGCTCGAGCCCAGCGGCAGCAGGGTCAGCCCGATCAGCAGTGTGATCGGAATGAACATGGTCAGCAGGAGCTGTTCGCCGTTGCGCAGCAACAGGACCAGCTCCATGCGGGTCTGCGCGGCCAGCATGGCCAGGCGCGGAGCCGGTCGCGGCGCGGGGCTGAAGGTGCCGGGGGTGAAACGAGGGGCGGTCCGGGTCATCCGCGCAGCTCCCGTCCGGTCAGTTCGAGGAATACATCCTCCAGGCGGCGCTGGTCGATGCGGATATCGGTGGGCAGCACGTCGATTCGTGCGCACCAGGCGGTCACGGTGGCCAGCACCTGCGGGGTGATGTCGCCGCACAGCAGATAGGAGCCGGGAGCGGTCTCGCTGGGAGCGAATCCTTCCGGTAGCGCGCTTTCCAGTAGCGCCAGGTCGAGCTTCGGTGGTGCGCTGAAACGTAGTTGCCCCTCGGCGCCGGCGGAGGTCACCTCGGCCGGGGTGCCGGCGGCGACGATGCGGCCGTGGTCGATGATCACCAGCCGGTCGGCGAGCTGTTCGGCCTCGTCCATCATGTGCGTGGTGAGCAGAATGCCGACGCCGTCGCGGCGCAGTGCGTCGATCAGCTCCCACACCAGATGCCGGGCCTGGGCGTCCATTCCGGCGGTGGGCTCGTCGAGGAAGACCAGTTCGGGACGTCCCACCAGCGCGCACGCCAGCGCGAGGCGCTGCTGCTGACCGCCGGACAGGCGCCGATACGGGGTGCGGCGGGCATCGTGCAGGCCCAGGGTGTCGAGCAGCCACTGCGGATCGAGCGGATCGGCGGCGTAGGAGGCGACCAGATCGAGCATCTCGCCGGCGCGCGAGCCCGGGTAGGCCCCGCCGCCCTGCAGCATCACACCGATGCGCGGGCGCAACCGATCGGAATCGGCGACCGGGTCGAGCCCGAGCACCCGCACCGAACCGGCGTCGGGGGACAGGAACCCCTCACACATTTCGACGGTGGTGGTCTTGCCGGCGCCGTTGGGGCCCAGCAGCGCCAGCACCTCCGCGCGTCCGACCTCGAAAGCGACCCCGTCCACGGCGGTGGTGTCGCCGTAGCGTTTCACGACACCGTCGATACAGACAGCGGGTTCCGAGGCTGCGCTCACGATGAGACACCGTATGCCGGGCCCGGCTGTGACGGAGCAGACACCCCTGCCCGATTGCGCCAGGGCAGCAGGTTCCGGGTCGCCGCGATGAATCCGAGCGCGACGATGACCACGGCGACCGCCGCCTCGATGATCTGGAAGACCCCGAAATCGGCGCCGCGCGGCATCAGCATCACGCTCACGACCGCGGAGAACGCCACGGCCGGGACCCGGAACGCGGGTGTGGTGGCCCACGCCGCGAGCGGCACGATCGCCCACAGCAGATACCACGGCTGGACCACGGGGAACAGCAGCACGATCGCCGCCAGCGACACGCCCATCGCGCCGACCGGCTGCAATCGTCCGGTCCAGGTGGCGATCAGCATGCGCACGGTGATCAGCGCCGCCACCACGCCGGCGATCGGTCGGGTGATGCTCAGCAGCGCGGTGGTGTGATCGCCCAATCCCAGCAGGACGCCGCCGAATCCGGTGATGATGCCGATCGCCGTGGGCAGCGACATCCAGCTCCGCACGGTGCTGGCGGCGTTGAGGGTATGCGTCCAGCCGAAGCCGAGTCCGGAGGTATAGCTGACGAACAGGGTGGTGACCAGGGTGATCGCGCCGAGGACCGCCGCGGCGGCCAGCATCGGCCGCCACCCGCGACCCCAGCGGCGGGCCAGGGCCATGCCGACGAATCCGAGCGCGATGATCGAGGTGATCTTGACCGCCGACGAGAGAGTGATGACCACTGTTCCGAAGGTCAGCAGCAGCCAGCCGCGCTGATCGAATCCGCCCAGACCCGGGGCGTGGTCGGTGGCCAGCGCCCGCAGGCAGAACTCGACTCCGGCCAGCATCAGGCCGAGCATCAGCGCGTCGTTGTGCACGCCGCCGACCAGGTGGAACAGCACCAGCGGGTTGGCCGCGCCCAGCCACAGCGCGCTGACCGGTGCGACTCCGCAGCGCCGCGACAGCCGCGGCAGCGCCCAGACGATGAGTGCCACTCCGGCCAGTGCCAGCAACCGATGCGCCCAGACGCCGACGATGATGTTGTCGCCGGTCACATGCGCGATGCCGCGGCCCATCCAGACGAACAGCGGTCCGTACGGGGCGGGGGTGTCGCGCCAGATGTTGGGCACGTTGTAGGTCAGCACGTTGTGCAGGCCCAGGCCGGTGGCCGGGCCGACCGCGTACGGATCGAGGCCGCGGGCCGCGATCTCGCCCTGTGCCAGATAGGAATAGACGTCGTTGGAGAACAGCGGCGGCGCCACCGACAGCGGGATGATCCACAGCAGCAGGGTGCGATCGAGCTGGGAGCGGCTGAGCCGGTGCACCGGTGAGCCGCCGAATCCGCCGACCGCGAAGCGGCCCAGCAGCAGCCACGCCATCACCACGAAGACCGTGCCGATCATGCACAGCGCCAGCGACGAGGTCTGCCAGCGCGCGAAGACGCCGATCACCCGGACTCCGGAGACCGGATTCTGCAGCACGGGCTGGGCGGCGACGCCCAGCGCGCTGATCGCCATGAGCACCGAGCCGGTGGCGCCGAGCAGCCGAATGCGCTTGAACTGCGCGGTTTCCCGGCTGTCGAGTCCCGGCGCGTCGGCTTCGACGGTGTGTAGCACCGCGATGGTGTGATCGGCGGGCGGGACGTCCAGGCCCAGGGCCCGGCGTCCGATCTCGATGCTCCTACGCCATGCGCCTTCCACAACCGCCACGGAGGTCAAGCGTAGCCGGGGTGGACGCCGGGCCGATCGCAACGTCGCGACGCGGACCGTGACATATTGCACCGGGCGTCTATCCCCAGGTCGGAGCCGCATTCGGAAGAGATTCAGGGCACCCTTACTAGAATGCGGGAAATAATTCCGTCACACTGATGTTGTGAAAACCGTGGGTTTGCGGGAGAACGAGGTGAATACCGAGCGTCAGCAGGGCGCCCGGCCTTCCGCCGCGCCCGCGGCCGCCGGTGAGGGGCATACTCGCGCGGCCGTCGTCCAGCTGCTGCTGGAGGAGGGGCCGATCACCGCGACGGCCATCGGGCAGCGGCTGGGACTGAGCCCGGCCGGTGTGCGTCGTCATCTCGACGCGCTGATCGAATCCGGCGAGGCCCGGGCCATGCGCTCGGCGCCGTGGCAACAGCAGGGCCGCGGTCGTCCCGCCAAGCAGTTCCAGCTGACCGCCGCCGGTCGCGGCCGGCTCGGTCACGCCTACGACGATCTGGCGGGAGCCGCGATGCGGCAGCTGCGCGAGATCGGCGGCGAGAACGCCATCATGGATTTCGCTCGCCGCCGCGTCGGTGTGATCGTCGCCGGTATCGATCGCCTGGCTCAGCACACCCCGGCCGCCACGTCGGAGAAGGCGGAGGAGATCGCCGAGGCATTCAGTGACGCCGGCTTCGCCGCCACCACCCGCAAGGTCGGCTCCGGCGTCCAGATATGCCAGCATCACTGCCCGGTCTCCCATGTGGCCGAGGAGTTCCCGGAGCTGTGCGCCGCCGAACTCGAGGCATTTCGTGAGCTGCTCGGAACCCACGTGCAGCGGCTCGCGACCATCGCCAACGGTGACTGCGCCTGCACTACCCACGTACCCCTGTCCGTTTCCCCGACGAGCAATGCTCAGCCCACTCGCGCCGTTGCACAGCCCGCAACGGCAGCTCGAAACGACTCCGGAAGGAGTGCCGAATGACGTCGACCACCGCGGCGAGCCGTGAATCCGATGCGCCCCAGAACCAGGCCCTGACCCAAGAGGAGACCATCGCCTCCCTGGGTACCTACGGCTACGGCTGGGCGGATTCGGATATCGCCGGCGCCAGCGCCAAGCGCGGCCTGTCCGAGGACGTCGTGCGCGACATCTCGGCGAAGAAGAACGAGCCCGAGTGGATGCTGGCCGCCCGCCTCAAGGCACTGCGCATCTTCGACCGCAAGCCGATGCCGAGCTGGGGCTCCAACCTCGATGGCATCGACTTCGACAACATCAAGTACTTCGTGCGCTCGACCGAGAAGCAGGCCGAGAGCTGGGAAGACCTGCCCGAGGACATCAAGAACACCTACGACAAGCTGGGCATCCCGGAGGCGGAGAAGCAGCGCCTGGTGGCGGGTGTGGCCGCTCAGTACGAGTCGGAGGTCGTCTATCACCAGATCCGCGAGGACCTCGAGGCCCAGGGCGTCATCTTCCTCGACACCGACACCGGCCTGCGTGAGCACCCGGAGATCTTCCAGCGGTACTTCGGCTCGGTGATTCCGGCGGGCGACAACAAGTTCTCCGCGCTGAACACCGCCGTATGGTCGGGTGGTTCCTTCATCTACGTGCCGCCGGGCGTGCACGTCGACATCCCGCTGCAGGCCTACTTCCGGATCAACACCGAGAACATGGGCCAGTTCGAGCGGACGCTGATCATCGTCGACGAGGGCGCCTACGTGCACTACGTCGAGGGTTGTACCGCGCCGATCTACAAGTCCGACTCGCTGCACTCGGCGGTCGTGGAGATCATCGTGAAGAAGGGCGGCCGCTGCCGCTACACCACCATCCAGAACTGGTCGAACAACGTCTACAACCTGGTCACCAAGCGGGCCAAGGCCGAGGCGGGCGCGACCATGGAGTGGATCGACGGCAATATCGGCTCCAAGGTCACCATGAAGTACCCGGCGGTCTGGATGACCGGCGAGTACGCCAAGGGTGAGGTGCTGTCGGTGGCGTTCGCGGGCGAGGGCCAGCACCAGGACACCGGCTCGAAGATGCTGCATCTGGCGCCGCACACCTCCTCGACCATCGTGTCGAAGTCGGTGGCGCGCGGCGGCGGCCGCGCGTCCTATCGCGGCCTGGTCCAGATCAACAAGGGTGCGCACGGCTCCAAGTCGACCGTGAAATGCGATGCGCTGCTGGTGGATACGATCAGCCGCTCCGACACCTACCCCTACGTCGACATCCGCGAGGACGACGTGACGATGGGTCACGAGGCCACCGTCTCCAAGGTGTCGGAGGATCAGCTGTTCTACCTGATGAGCCGCGGCATGACCGAGGACGAGGCGATGGCGATGGTGGTGCGCGGCTTCGTCGAGCCCATCGCCAAGGAACTGCCGATGGAATACGCGCTGGAACTGAACCGGCTCATCGAGCTGCAGATGGAAGGAGCGGTCGGCTGATGCCGGTCGAGAATGTGGCTGTCGCGGGTGAGGCCCGCATCCCGGCCGTCAACAAGGGTGAGCTGTTCGCCTCGTTCGACGTGGGCGCCTTCGAGGTGCCCTCGGCGCACGACGAGGCCTGGCGGTTCACCCCGCTGCGCCGGCTGCGTGGCCTGCACGACGGCACCGCGGTGCGTGACGGCCGGGCGGGTATCGAGGTCGCTGCCGTCGACGGCTCGGCGATCGACGGTGTGACGGTCGAGACCGTCGGCCGTGACGACGCCCGGCTCGGCGAGGGTGGGGTGCCCACCGATCGTGTTGCCGCCCAAGCCTATTCGGGTTTCGAGCAGGCGACCGTGGTGTCGGTCGGCGCCGAGACGGAGGTCGCCCGTCCGGTGGTCGTCCGGATCACCGGCCCCGGCGCGGACAAGACGGCGTTCGGTCATCTGCAGATCCGGCTCGCCAACTTCGCGGTCGCGACGGTGGTCATCGACCAGCGCGGCAGCGGAACCTACGCGGAGAACGTGGAATTCGTCCTCGGTGACAGCGCCAAGCTGACCGTGGTCGCGGTTCAGGATTGGGCCGACGACGCCGTGCACGTCACCGCCCATCACGCCAAGCTGGGTCGCGATGCCGTCCTGCGGCACACCGATGTGACCCTCGGCGGCGATCTGGTGCGGCTGACCGCGACCGTGCGCTATGACGGTCCCGGCGGCGACGCCGAACTGCTGGGTCTGTACTTCGCCGACGACGGGCAGCATTTCGAACAGCGCCTGCTGGTCGACCACGCGCAGCCGCACTGCAAGTCCAACGTGCTGTACAAGGGTGCGCTGCAGGGCGATCCGAGCTCGGCCAAGCCCGATGCGCACACCGTCTGGGTGGGCGACGTGCTGATCCGCGCGGAGGCCGAGGGCACCGACACCTACGAGGCCAACCGCAATCTGGTCCTCACCGACGGCGCTCGTGCCGATTCGGTGCCGAACCTCGAGATCGAGACCGGCGAGATCCTCGGCGCCGGCCACGCCTCGGCCACGGGCCGATTCGACGATGAGCAGCTGTTCTACCTGCGAGCTCGCGGTATTTCGGAGGAGGCCGCACGCCGCCTGGTGGTGCGTGGTTTCTTCCACGAGATCATCCAGAAGATCGCGGTCGTCGAGATCCGGGAGCGGCTGGAGTCGGCCATCGAGGCCGAACTCGCCGCCATCGGCGCCTAGCACCGGCGCGTCCCGGCAGCCCGAAACCTCCACCAGCCCAGAAGGAATGCAATGACCACCCTCGAAATCAAGGACCTGCACGCCGAAGTCGCCAATCCGGACGAGAACGGCGAGCCCATCAAGATCCTCAAGGGCGTGAACCTCACCGTGAAGTCGGGCGAGACCCACGCCATCATGGGCCCGAACGGCTCCGGCAAGTCCACGCTGTCCTACGCCATCGCCGGTCACCCCAAGTACACCGTGACCCAGGGCTCGATCACCCTCGACGGCGAGGACGTGCTGGCCATGTCCGTCGACGAGCGCGCCCGCGCCGGCCTTTTCCTGGCCATGCAGTACCCGGTCGAGGTGCCGGGTGTGTCCATGTCGAACTTCCTGCGCACCGCCGCGACCGCCGTGCGCGGCGAGGCCCCGAAGCTGCGCCATTGGGTCAAGGAAGTCAAGGAGTCGATGGGCGAGCTCGAGATCGACGCCGCGTTCGCCGACCGCAGCGTCAACGAGGGCTTCTCCGGCGGTGAGAAGAAGCGCCACGAAATCCTGCAGCTGGGCCTGCTCAAGCCGAAGATCGCCATCCTCGACGAGACCGACTCCGGTCTGGACGTCGACGCGCTGCGCATCGTCTCCGAGGGCGTCAACCGCTACAAGGAGCGGGAGAACGGCGGCGTCCTGTTGATCACCCACTACACCCGGATCCTGCGCTACATCCAGCCGCAGTTCGTGCACGTGTTCGTGGGTGGCCGCATCGTGGCCGAGGGCGGCTCCGAGCTGGCCGACGAACTCGACGCCAACGGCTACGTCCGCTTCACACAGACCGCGACCGCGGGAGCCTGATATGACCGCTGTGACACGCACACTCGACGTCGCCAGGATCCGGGCCGATTTCCCGATCCTGAACCGGACGGTGCGTGACGGAAAACCGTTGGTGTACCTGGATTCCGGGGCCACCTCGCAGCGACCGCTGGCCGTCCTCGACGCCGAACGCGAATTCCTCACCCACACCAATGCCGCCGTGCACCGCGGCGCGCATCAGCTCGCCGAGGAGGCGACCGACGCCTACGAGGGCGCACGGGCCGATATCGCGCGCTTCGTGGGCGTGGAGGCGAACGAGATCGTGTTCACCAAGAACGCGACCGAATCGCTGAACCTGGTGACGTATTCGTTCTCCGACGACCGCTTCCCGTACCACGTGGGACCGGGCGACGAGATCGTGATCACCGAACTGGAGCATCACGCGAATCTCGTCCCGTGGCAGGAACTCGCGCGTCGCACCGGCGCCACCCTGAAGTGGTACGGCATCACCGACGACGGGCGCATCGACCTGGATTCGCTGGAACTGACGCCCGCGACCAAGGTCGTCGCGTTCACCCATCAGTCGAATGTGACCGGTGCGGTCGCCGACGTGCACGAGATGGTGCGCCGCGCCAAGGCGGTCGGCGCGCTGGTGGTGCTCGACGCCTGCCAGTCGGTTCCGCACATGCCGGTGAACTTTCGTGAGCTCGGTGTCGACTTCGCCGCGTTCTCCGGCCACAAGATGCTGGGCCCGTCCGGTGTCGGCGTGCTCTACGGCCGCTACGCCCTGCTCGAGGAGACCCCGCCGTTCATCACCGGCGGCTCGATGATCGAGACGGTCACCATGGAGGCGACCACCTACGCGGCGCCGCCGCAGCGGTTCGAGGCCGGTGTGCCGATGACCTCCCAGGTGGTCGGATTGGGCGCGGCCGTGCGGTATCTCGAGGCGATCGGGATGGACGCCGTTGCCGCACACGAACATACGCTGGTCGGCGCCGCCCTGGAGGGACTCGGCGCGATCGACGGCGTGCACATCGTGGGTCCGACCGAGAACGTGGACCGCGGTGGCGCGGTGTCGTTCGTGGTCGACGGGATCCACCCGCACGACGTGGGTCAGATCCTGGACGACGAGGGTGTCGCCATCCGCGTCGGGCACCATTGCGCTTGGCCGCTGATGCGCCGGCTCGGTGTACCCGCCACCGCCCGGGCCTCCTTCGCCGTCTACAACACGCTGGACGAGGTGGAGGCGCTGGTGGCCGCGGTCCGTAAGGCACAGAAATTCTTCGGGGTGGCCGACCGTTGAATCCGGCGAGCGCGAGCGACCAGTGAACGGGGCGTGAGGTTTCCCAATGCGTATGGAACAGATGTACCAGGAAGTGATCCTGGACCACTACAAGCATCCGCACCACCGCGGGCTGCGGGAACCGTTCGGTGCCGAGGTGCATCACGTCAACCCGACCTGCGGTGACGAGGTGACCCTGCGGGTGCACATCGACGACAACGGCGATGTCGCCGATGTGTCCTACGACGGGCAGGGCTGCTCGATCAGCCAGGCCGCCACCTCGATCCTCACCGATCAGGTCATCGGCCAGCCCGTGCAGCAGGCGCTGAAGGTGGTCGACTCCTACAGCGAGATGATCTCCAGCCGCGGCACGGTCGAGGGCGACGAGGACGTGATCGGCGACGGCATCGCGCTGGCCGGTGTGTCGAAATATCCGGCCCGGGTGAAATGTGCCCTGCTGGGCTGGATGGCGTTCAAGGATGCCGTGGTGCGGATAACCTCGGCTGAAGAGACCAAGCGGACCATGGGCAACGGGTCCGCCGGAAATGGGGAAAGCTCATGACTGAGACGCCGGCAACCGAACAGCCGAACACCGAGGCCGAACTCTCCCAGGAGCAGGTCGCGTTGCTCGAGGACATGGAGGAGGCGATGCGTGACGTCGTCGACCCCGAACTCGGCATCAACGTCGTGGACCTGGGGCTGGTCTACGGGATGCGGCTCGAGGAGGAGGTGGCCGTCCTCGACATGACCCTCACCTCCGCGGCTTGCCCGCTCACCGACGTGATCGAGGACCAGTCGCGAAACGCGCTGGTGCGCAGCGGTTTGGTGGAGGATCTGAAGATCAACTGGGTCTGGATGCCGCCGTGGGGTCCGGACAAGATCACCGACGACGGCCGCGAGCAGCTGCGCGCCCTGGGCTTCACGGTCTGATTCTCGCCAGCGGGTAGGGGGCGAAGTGGACATCCGGGGCCGCTGTGGAGCAGGATCGCCTGCGTCCAGTACGCAGACTTGAACGGGGTGGATTCACGGATGTCCCACATGTTTTCCCGGCGTGTCCGCTCGGCGGCCGTCGCGGCGGTGGCCGGTGCGGGTTTCGCGGTGGCCGGCGCCGCCGGTTCGGCCCAGGCCGACGGCGACCTGCACGGTGCGATCGCCTACTCCGACAGCAGCGGAGTGGTGGCCGCGGCCACCAACTTCGCCGACGCGCCCAGCGCGGATGCCGCGGCCCGAGCGCACTGCGGTCGCGGTGACTGCCGCGTCATCTTGGATTTCAGCAACGGCTGCGGTGCTGTCGCTCAGGGAGCGGACGGCCGGATCGCGGTGGGCTGGGGTCCGACTCAGGTGGAGGCCGAGAAGCAGGCGAGGGATTTCCTGGGGCCGAGCGCGCCGCCGTTCCCCGACCTGGGGAGTGCGAGCCCGCGCCCGGCGACCATCGCCCTGAGCAGCTGCACGGCGAACGCGCACTGATCGTTCGAGCCGACGGTGGCCGACCTGCATGGCAGGTCGGCCACCGTCGGCTCTCCCGCTGTTTCGCGCTCGATCACCGATGTCCGGGTCGGTCCCGCACCGGATTCATCGGCGGCCATGCCGAGAAGGCATGCTGCGCGATATCGTGAGGCCCGAATCGCCGGACCGGCCGAAACGGTAGGAGTAGCAGTGGATTTCGACTTACCCCCCGAGCTCAGCGATTATCTGGCCGAACTGGATGCCTTCATCGACCGCGAGATCGTGCCGCTCGAACGCGAGAACGACAACATCCGCTTCTTCGACCACCGCCGTGAAGACGCGCGCACCGACTGGGACCGCGGCGGGCTGCCCAGCGCCGACTGGGAGGATCTGCTCGCCGAGACCCGCCGCCGCGCCGACGCCGCCGGGCACTATCGCTACGCGTTCCCGGCCGACTTCGGCGGCCGCGGCGGCACCAATCTCGATATGGCCGTCATTCGCGAACATCTCGCCCGCCGGGGACTCGGCCTGCACTGCGATCTGCAGAACGAACACGCCGTGGTCGCCAACAATGTGGGCTTGCTGCTGATGCTGGAATACGGTTCGCCGCAACAGCAAGCGGAATGGGTGGAGGGCCTGGCGGCGGGCACGAAATTCTTCGCCTTCGGCATCACCGAACCCGAACACGGTTCCGACGCCACCCATATGGACACCCGCGCGGTGCGTGACGGCGACGGCTGGGTGATCAACGGCGAAAAGACCTGGAACACCGGCATTCACACCGCCGACGCCGATCTGATCTTCGCGCGCACCGCCGGCGAAGCGGGGGACGGCAGGGGCATCACCGCATTCCTGGTGCCGCCCGATGCCCGCGGATTCACGGTCGAGGAATATCTGTGGACCTTCAACATGCCCACCGATCACGGGCGGGTCACCCTGCGTGACGTGCGCGTCGGCGCCGACGCCGTCTTCGGTCCCGAGGGCCGCGGGCTGGCGGTCGTCCAGCATTTCTTCAACGAGAACCGGATTCGCCAGGCGGCGTCGAGTCTCGGAGCGGCGCAATACTGCATCGACCGGGCCGTGGCATATGCCAAGGAGCGCAAGCCCTTCGGTAAAGCGCTCGCCGACAATCAGGCGATCCAATTCCCGCTGGTCGAATTGCACACCCAGTGCGAGATGCTGCGCACGCTGATCCACAAAACCGCGTGGACCATGGATCGCCGCGGCACCTTCGCCGCCTCCGAGCAGGTATCGATGTGCAACTACTGGGCCAATCGATTGTGTTGTGAGGCGGCCGATCGCGCCATGCAGGTGTACGGCGGCCTCGGCTATTCGCGCCACCAGCCGTTCGAACACATCTACCGCCACCACCGCCGCTATCGAATCACCGAGGGAGCGGAGGAGATTCAGATGCGGCGAGTAGCGGGTTACCTGTTCGGATTCATGTCCTCTCACGCGCCCAAGGGCGTGTGAGACCGTCCGGCATCGGCGCTCGCCACACGAAACGGCCCCGCGTCCGATCAGGGAACCGCGGGGCCGTGACAGCGCTGAGCAGCGACGTTACTGCTGAGCCTGCACCACGATCGTGCCGACGATCTTGTCGGCGAAGGTCTGGTTCTTCTCGTCCCACAGCGGCCACAGATAGCCGAGGCCGCACAGGGCGTTGTCGAGGATGTGGCAGAGTTTGCGCACGAAGGCCATACCGAAACCGAGCACCTGACCGTCGGCTTCCTTGATCACGCGGATGCCGACGACCTTCTTACCGGGCGTCTGACCGGTCGTGCCTTCCTGGTAGATGAGCCACAGCCCCAGAGCCAGCCCCACCGCTATCGCCAGGAGCATCAGGATGATGCCGACGGCGGTCAGGCCGCCGCTCGTGCACGAACTGGTGGAGTAGGAGTACGAGGAGCCGTAGGTGTCGTCGTCGAACGAGCAGTCCACGTCCTTGGTACCGAGCCCGAACGCGAGTCCGTACAGGATAGCCAGCGGGACACCGACGATCAGCGCATCGATGAGGTACCCGCCGACGCGCGCGAACCAGTGCGCGTAGGGCGCGGGCGGGCCGAAACCCGGTTGCTGATAGCCGTAGCCCGGCCCGGCCGGCGGGTAGCCGGCTCCGGCAGTGCCGTAATTCTGTTGTGCCGCACCATATCCCGGAGGTTGGGTGCCGTAACCCGGTGGGGGAGCGGCATATCCGGGCGGCGGCGCGCCGTAACCCGGCGGGGGTGCGCCGTAGCCCGGCTGCGGGCCGGCGGGCGGATACCCGTAGCCCGGTTGCCCCGGCTGGCCGTACGGGCCGTTCGGGTCCGACGGGTTGGTCATATGTGGTTCCTCCGGAAGCTGGTGGTACGGGGACGATCCGGGCCCCGACCGGGTCGAACTGTGATTGCACCGTACGGTAACCGCCAGGCCCCGCCAAAGTATGGCCGACCCGCGCGCAATGGGCGCGCCGAACAGTCGGATATCCTGCTCACGATTGCCTGATTCGGCGACGACGCCGGAAGCGCCGCCTAGGCTCCCTTGCGGGTCTGCTTGGTGGCCTTGGGCGCCGCCTTCTTCGCCGTCGACTTGCTCGCCGATTTGGTACCGGTGGATTTCGACGCGGCCCGCTTGGTGGTCGCCTTCGCGGTCGACTTGGCGGCGGATTTCGAGGCTCGGCCCCGGCTCGGCTTGCCGGATTCCCCACCGCGGCCGGTGGCTTCGAGGCTGCGCTGCAACGCGGCCACCAGATCGACGACCTCGGCATCCATCTGCGCCGGTTCCGCCTCTTCGTGGCGGGTGACGCGGTCGGATCCGGATTCGATGGCCTCGTCGAGCAGCTTTTTCAGCTCGATCTGATATTCGTCGGTGTACTGATCGGGATCGAAATCCTCCGACATGCTGTCGACCAGCGTCTGTGCCATCGCGACTTCCTGCGATCGCGGTGCGGCGGCATCGTCGAGCGATTCGAATTCGGCCGCCCGCACCTCGTCCGGCCACAACAGCGTCTGCAACACCAGCACCCCGTCCCGCACCCGCAGCGCCGCCAGCCGCGTCTTCTGCCGCAGCGTGAAATGCACCAGCGCCACCCGATCCACCTGATCGAGTGTCTTCGCCAGCAACACGTACGCCTTGGGCGTCGTGGAATCGGGCTCGAGGTAGTAACTGCGGTCGAACAGGATCGGGTCGATCTGCTCGGAGGGGACGAACTGCAACACCGGAATCTCGTGTTTCTCGGCCACTGGCAATTTCGCGAAATCCTCGTCGGTGAGAATCACCTTGTCGCCCTCGGGCGACTCATACGCCTTGTCGATATCGGCAAAGGCCACCGACTGCCCGCACACCGTGCAGACACGGTCGTATTTGATCCGCCCGCCGTCCTTGGCGTGGACCTGATGAAACCTGATGTCATGGTCCTCGGTGGCGGTATAAACCTTCACCGGGACATTCACCAGCCCGAACGCGATGGAACCTTTCCAGATCGACCGCATCCTTCGATGCTAACTATGACCGGTCGGTTTTGTCCGGCGAAGCGGCGCGACCTGCGGGTTCGTGGTTGTTGATGAGTGTTGCCGGTTGCTGTCTGTTGCTGTTTGTGGACCTGCGACGTCCTGTGGACGTCCTGTAGGTGGGCGTCATTTCGGCCATCCTCGTACGATTTCGAAGCGAATCGAGGGCTAGGGCCGTGACGTCCGGGGGCATTCATCGATCGGTTCCGCATCACTCGTCCCGCCGGATGTCATGTCCTAGCGCCGAGCCTTCGGCGTATCCCCGGCGGTGGACCGGGGCGGAGTGAGGTGGCGAATGCGTGATGGGCACACGTCGAGGAGCGGTAGCGGACCAGCAGCGCGAAACGCGTCGCACTGTCCGTGCAGGAGCGGCCTGAGGTAGGCCAGTAGCCTAGTTCGAAGAGAATGCCCAGGACGAAATACTGGATGACGTGGGTACCGGTGCGCCTGCAGTCGGTTGCGGTGGTTCGCCCCTGTGAGCGGACTGGATCCCAGTGTGGGGGTCAGGGGTTGGAGTCCCCTTAGCTCCACTGAAATAGCAGGTCAGGCCCGGTCTTCGACCGGGCCTGACCTATTTGATCCAGCCCCACGGAAACCCCGCGATTTCGGCACCTAATTCTGATTCGCTCGAGTGTGGGCCCGTAACGCCGCTCGCGCAGCCGGTTTCGGCGCGTGATCTGCGGTCGCCCGAAGGTGCGGGCCAGCAGGTTGCGCATCCGGGCCTGAGTCCAGCGTTCGGCGACCTCGGGGTGTGGTTGCGGAGCAGTCATGTCCAGTACGACGTCACGCGGCCGGAACTGGTTGTCTGATGCGGCAGACGCACCCGTGCTGGACAATCGGTGCTGGTCAGCCGCGTGTGGTGGGTGGTCCCGCTCCGTCACTGGGTGATTGCCGGAGGTACGCTACTGGGTGTGGGACGCGTGCCGGCGCCGATGCTGGCGACCGCTGGGCGGCCGCCTGAGAACTCGGATCAGTGGGCGACTGAGATGAAGTGGGACGGCATGCGCGCTATCACCTCCCTCGACAACGGGGAGCCCAGGCTCTATTCCCGCAACGGGCGAGAGGCCACGGCATCGTTTCCGGAGCTGACCGCCGCGCTTGCCGACACCGCGACCGGTCGGCGGTTCGTGATCGATGGTGAGGTGGCCGCCCCGGAGTTGCCGACCGGGATTCCTTCGTTCCGGCGGTTGCAGCACCGCATGCATACCGCGCGGCCGCCGGCAGGGTTGATCGCCTCGATTCCGGTGCAGCTGTTCGTCTTCGACATCCTCGCCGTCGACGACACCGACACCACACCGCTTACCTACGTCCAGCGTCGCGACCTGCTCGCCGACTTGGATCTGGCCAGCACCGCCGCCGCACTGGACCGATATCGCGCCCGCGCAGCTGCTCGACACCGCCGCCGAGCACGGCCTCGAGGGTATCGTGTCCAAGCGCCTGGACTCGATCTACCGGCCCGGCCAGCGATCACGCTCGTGGATCATTCTCTGCACTTCGCAAGCGGACTCGCCGAGCGCGCCGAAGAGTTGTGATCTTCGGAGTTCGGTGGCCGATATCCTGCGGCGATAGTTGGCCGGTCGATGCGACGCCGGTGCGGAGTGCGAGGCCGCACGAAAATGTCAGTGCTCTGAGCTGGGGTTCTGCCAGGCTGGGTAGGTCAGATCATCGGGCCGGTGCCGTGCCCCGGCTGCTGTTGGTGAACGTTGTTCTGACCGGCGTCGCCCGCAAGCGATGAGTGTGCTCGCGGTGGTGTGTCCCGGGGTGCGCTGATTGCAGGCCTAGGCTCGCCGGGGGTCGCCGGAGGGCTTCGGCAGCACTGCGTGATCGTTGGCCGCTGGGGCGTGGGGCGGTGGAGTAGCGGATGGTTGGTTCATCGTGGGCGGGCCGATGACGGCCCGGACCGCGTCCGGAAGGTGTCTGCGCCTGCTCTGCGGGGGAGATTGTCCTTGCTGAAGGTATCGCCTGGCGAAGCTGAACGGCATGTCGACGACGGCCAAGACCAGCAGGTCGACGGCGTCGCGGTGCGCTCGCCCGAGCAGTGCTGTGGAGAGTTCCTTCATGAGGTAGGCCGTGGTCTGTTCGGCATCTCGGATCTGGCTGAGCATCTGCGGGGACAGGCGCAGGTTCATCACGTCGTCTCGGGAAAGCCGGTCCAGCAGCAACGCATCATGCGGCTCGGCGACGCAGTGGTCGAACAGGGCCAGTGCCAGCTCGACGATGACATCAACCGCTTTGGGCTCGGGTTCCAGGTTCTGCGGCCACACCTCGTGTGTGCGGCGGACGGCGCGTAACCACGCTTGGGCCAGCATCTCGTCGACGGAGGCGAACCGGTGATAGATCGATCCGACCGGTGCGCCGGCCTGGGTGGCGATCGCGGTGATCGTGGCGGCGCGCGGCCCGCGTTGCAACACGACTTCGCGGGCGGCGTCGAGCAGCACGTCGGTGGAAAAAAGGGTTCTGGCCACGCAGTGAGTATCTCAGAGCGGAGGGGGTAGACAGAAGCATTTCTAGAAGTTATTTTCTAGAAATGAATTTCGCATCCTTGGGGGTGTCATCGGTTCCCTCGTTGACGCGGCACGGACATGTCCACGTTCTCGATCTCGGCGACGGCGAGAATGCGATCAACCCCGCCTGGCTCGATGCCGTCGAATCCCATCTCGACGTCGTCACCGCCCATGACGGGCCCGCGGCGCTGGTGACCACCGCCAGCGGCAAGTTCTGGTCCAACGGGCTGGACCTGCAATGGCTGATGGCTCACAGCGAGCAGATCCCGGCGTTCAGCGGGCGGGTGCAGACGCTGTTCGCGCGGATGCTGACCATGGACGTGCCCACCGTGGCTGCCGTGCAGGGCCATGCGTTCGGGGCCGCCGCGATGCTGGCGCTGGCACACGATCAGCGTGTGATGCGCGAGGACCGAGGCTATTTCTGCTTCCCGGAGATCGACATCCAGATCCCGTTCTCCGATGCGATGTGTGACCTGATCACCGCGAAACTCACCTCCGCCACGGCACACGAGTCGATGACCACCGGCCGCCGCTACGGCGGCCCTGAGGCGGTGACCGCGGGCCTGGCCGACGTGGCGGTACCGCAAACGCAGGTGTTCGGCGAGGCGCTGGCGCGTGCTGAGGCCCTCGCACCGAAGGCCGGTCAGACATTGGGCCTGATCAAGGCCCGGCTCTACCGGCATGCCGTGGCGTCGCTGCGTGAGGCAGGTGCCCAGTGATGAGCCGGCATCTGATCGCATCCGACGGTGTCGGCCTGGTCATCCGGGAACGCGGTAACCCGCGCTCGCCGACGGTGCTGTGCGTGCACGGATTCCCCGATGATCACACGGTGTGGGACGGGGTGGCAGCCAGACTCGAATCCGCTTTTCATGTGGTGAGTTTCGACGTACGAGGCTCGGGTGACTCCGACGCCCCGACCCGAATCCGGGACTACCGCCTCGACCAGTTGGCCGATGACATCGGACGAGTGATCGATGCCGTCAGCGCCGATGACAAGGTGCACCTGGTCGGTCACGACTGGGGCTCGGTGCAAGCCTGGCACGCGGTGACCGGTCCTGCACAAAGCAAGGTCGCGTCGCTGACCTCGATCTCTGGGCCGTGCCTGGATCACATTCCCTTCTGGATCGGTGACCGGCTCACCGCGGGCCCGCGAGGCTGGGCCGAGATCCTGGGAATGTGGAAGTCCCCGCTGTACATGGGGTTCTTCCAGATTCCGTGGCTGGCGCCGCTGATGTGCCGCCTCGGGGTCGTCGACGCCGTGATCGCAATGGCCGAACGCGTGGAGGCCGGGGCGCGGCCGATCGGCATGCCCGAAGACCGTGCCCGCGCGAATCGAGCGGGCCTCAAGATCTACACCGCGAATCTGCTGCCGCGGCTTCTGCGCCCCCAACGGCGCCGCACCCAGGTTCCGGTGCAGGTGCTGGCACCTCGTTCGGACCTGTTCATCACCGCGGCCAGCCAGACCGCGATCACCCGCTGGGCGCCGAACTCGCAAGTGCGTTCGGTCGAAGGCGGGCACTGGGTCCCGGCGTTCGACCCCGCCGAGGTCGCCCGCCACGTGCGCGCCTTCATCGGCGAGCACACCACGACTGAGAAGGAAGGTTTGCCAGGATGACCTCGAACCCCGATACCGGCACCGTCGCCCTCACCGCTCGCAACGTGAGCTGGGACTGGACGGGCCTGCCGATGCACTACGTCGACGACAACGCCTTCGTCACCCACTACTGCAACGGCATGAACATGCTGCTTCCCGAAGGCGAGGTGTTCTTCGTCGATGTGTTCAGCAAAGCACTGCCGCTGATCAAGGACGACGCGGTCCGTGAGGACGTGATCGGGTTCATCGGCCAAGAAGCCACCCACTCGAGCTCCCACCAGTCACTGCTGGACCATCTGCAGGCCCAGGGCCTGCTCGTCGAGCCCTACATCGAGCAGATCCGCTGGTTCTTCCGCAGCCTGTTCGGCGACCGCGAGTTGACCGGCCGCCGCGCCGAAGCCTGGCTGCTGGAACGGGTGGCCATCGTGGCCGCGCTGGAGCATTTCACCTCCTACCTCGGCAACTGGGGCCTCAACGCCCGCGGCTGGGACGACACGATCGAACCCCGGGTGCTGGACCTGTTCCGCTGGCACCTGGCCGAAGAGGTCGAACACCGCCACGTCGCCTTCGACCTCTACACCCACCTCGACGGCCGCTACTGGCGGCGGGTGCGCGCATGGCTGATGTCCGCCCCGACACTGGCGATCCTCTGGGTGCGCGGAATCCGGTACCTGATGTCGGTGGACCCCGACCTCGCCGGCCGCGACCGGCGCATCCGGTGGAGCGATGTGCGATCAGCGTGGCGGCGCGGGCTCATGCCGAGCCCGGCCAGCCTGGCCGCGATGTTCTTCGAATACCTGCGGCCTTCCTATCACCCGTCGAAGTACGGCTCGACCAGCCAGGCCGTGGCCTATCTGGCGTCCTCGCCGGCGGCACGTGCCGCGGCCCAGTGACCAAGCGTTCGGAGCTCATCATGTCCTCGACCAGCCCTGCTCGAGTCCCGGCTTCGCTGGCGCGCCCCGGCAAGCCGGACCGGCTGATGTCGACCTATCGAGTCGCGACCCGCTTTCTCGCCGCCATAGTCGCCCGTACGAGGATTCCGGCCACCGAGCAGATCGATCGCGCCATCAGCCTGATGGTCGCCGAGAACCGGCTCATCGCCGACGATGTGGTCGGTGTACGCCTGGAATCGAGCGACGGCCGCCCGCTACCTTGTTGGTCTCCCGGCGCGCATCTGGACCTCATCCTCCCTTCGGGCACACCACGTCAATATTCGTTGTGCGGCGACCCCGATGATCACTCGAGCTACCAGATCGCGGTGCGACGCATCGCCGACGGCGGCGGCGGGTCCATCGAGATCCACGACGCATTACCGGTCGGCACCACGGTAATCGGGCGCGGACCGCGTAACGGATTTCCGTTCGCCTACCCCCATCTGGCACGCGCCGATATCTCCCGCGTCGAGTTCATCGCGGCGGGAATCGGCATCACCGCCATCCTGCCCATGGTGCGCGCGGCCGCGGCCGCCGGGGTCGACTGGCATCTGACCTACCTCGGCCGCAGCGAAAAGACAATGGCGTTCCTCGACGAGATCGCCCGCTTCGAATCGCGTCGCGTCCGCATCCACACAGGCCCTCGCCTGCCCGTCGAGGACCTGCTGTCCCACACCGATCCGCGAACATCGGTCTACTTCTGCGGCCCCCCAGCACTGTTGCACGACGTGCGCGATGCCATCGATCAGCAGGCCACAGCCGGTTTCCACTTCGAACGGTTCTCCCCACCACCTGTGCTCGGCGGCCGAGCATTCAGCGTGCACCTGAACCGGTCGAAACGCGATGTCGAGGTCGCAGCCGATGAATCAGCCCTCGCTGCGATCCGCGCCACCTCGACCGCGGTCTCCTACTCGTGCCAGCAGGGCTTCTGTGGAACGTGTCGTGTGCGGGTGCTGTCGGGCGAGGTCGAACGCCGCGGACAGTCGGCGTTTCTCGACGCCCCCGATTCGATGCTGATCTGCGTCGACCGCGCCGCATCCGACCACCTCACCCTCGAGCTCTGACGAGCGCCGCCCGCGACTGAGTCGACTAGTGCCTGCCAGCACCATGGCTTCGACGCGGGTCAGCGGCATACCGTGAGCATCGCGGCGTATTCGGTCATGACCCCGAAGGCAACACCGGCCGGCGCACACGTCAGCATCCGCCAAACGATGCCCCTCACCACCGGACCTCGCCGCAGCCTGACCTACACGCTATGACTGTGGCGCCGAGCCTCGAGTACCGTCAGCGTTGAGGTCTTGCGCACGGGTGGGTTCGAGTGTGAGGGGGACCGGTTCGGGGGGCGAGCCTGGTGAGGCGTTCTGTCTGCTCGCGCTTGTGTTTCAGGAAGCTCAGGGTCAGGTCGATGCCTTCGATTTCTCCGATCCAACCTTCGCGCTCGGCCCGCGCGCGCCGGTCGAGCAGGTCGGTCTCGATCTCGGTGAGACGTGGCAGCATTTTGGGGTTGATGTTGAGCATCGGACAACGGATACAGGCGTGTTCGTGTGGGCAGCCGGTGCCGTAGGGGCGGGCGCACCCGCCCAGTTCGACCTTGCGTTTGTCGAAATGTTCTTCGAAGTCGCTCCATTCAGCAGCACTGACTTGGCTGTATTCGTCCTGGTTGCGGTCGCGGCGGCGTTTGTTCAGGTGTGCCTGGTAGTGCCGGATGACCTCTTCGTCGAAGACGGTGACGTAGCCGCGGAAGGTTTCCAGGTTCAGGTGGCCGAGCAGGGCGGCGCCAATGTGGATCGGCAGGCCGCTGTTGGCCAGCTCGGTGGCGAACAGGCGCCGGAAGTCGTGGGGGCTGAAGCGGATGCCGCGGAAGCCGGGATGGGTTTCGGCGAGCTCGCGGCAGGCGGTGGTGAGCCAGCCCTGGATGGTGCCGGGGCTGGCGACGGTGCGCAGCCTGCCATATTGGCGTTGAAATAGGAACGGCATGGGTTCAGACCAGCTGCGGTCGTTGGTGTCGTAGCGGGTCAGTAGTGGGACCGGGTCGGCGCCGGCGGTGTGGCGTTTGATGATCTGGGCGATGACGTGGAACAATTCGGCCGACATCGGCATGACGCGTTCGCGGTCGCTCTTGGACGGGGCGATCACCAGCAGGGCGATCACCTCCCCGTTCGGGCGCCGGTATTGGCGGATGCTCAGATGGGACAGCTCGCACAGTTCTTCGCTGCGTACACCGGAGAGCCGCAGCACCTCGACGGTCGCGCAACGCCAGAAGGCGTAGTCCTCGCTCAGGGTGATGTTGGTCGTTTCCCCGGTGACGAGGTCACGGACTCGCAGGTGGTATCGGTCTCGGGAGCGGTCGGTTCCGCGGTCGATCCGCTGGAATTCGCGGCCGTCATGGGTGAACCGCGTGCCGGGTTCAACCGAGCGTGCGGCTGCCAGCAGCGAACGAACGTGCTCGTACCGGGTTTCGACGTATTCGACCAAGGCCGGTAGCAACGGTTGACGCAGGCGCATGCGGTCATCGATGCGTTCTTTCAGTCGGCGGCGCCGTTTGCCGTAACCACGCAGCTCGCCGTTGGGGATCGGGCAGGCCACTGCCCACCGAGCCCAGGTTGCGGGGTCCTCGACTGCCCAGCTGTGCAAGTCCGTGTACAGGGCCCGCACGAGGATCAGGATGCTGTGCGGGTCTTTGCGGGCTCTTCCGTCGGGCAGCCAGTTGAGGCCTTCGCGCCATTGCCCGTAGGTGGCCTGGTCGATTTCCAGGCTGCCGGCCTGGGCGGGGTTGATCGCTTCGATCGCCGACCGAAAATGCCCGGCCAGCATCCTGGCCATGGACTCGATATGGCAGTAGTCGGAGTCGGCTCGGCGGCGGCTGATGTAGTCGATGAGTAGTTGTCGAATGGCTTTGTCGCGAATCGGATATCGGTCGACGAGCTCATCGACGCTGCGCTGGCCCGCGACGAGAAACGCCCGCATCGTCGGTGGAGTCGACGCCGGGAAATGACCGGTCTCCCACAGCATCTGATCGGGCTCAAATGCCTCATGGCGCGACGCTGGGCGGCGGACTCAGGAACAGGGTTGAGCACCGGACCGCGGCCGAATCCGGCGTGGTAGGCGCAGAAGCCCCACACCACGCTCAGGCAATGGTTGATCGTGCGGGCCGCGTACCCCGCCTTCAGCGAGGGCTTGCCGGCGCGCGGATTCACGCACCCAGGCGGTGCGGCGGCCGCGCGACGTCGCCGCCGCTGCGGGTTGGGCGCGGTTCGCATCCAGCCGACCAGCAGCGCGATCTCAGCCCCGGTAGCGCGAGTCCAGTCCAGATCCAGACACCACAGCAGACGAAACCATCGCAGCAGGTCATAGCCATAACTCTTGGCGGTCAACGGGCTGGCATCGCTCAGGGCGAGGTCGCGAAGATAACTCTCCACCGGTTCGATCGAGCTGCCGTGTCCGTCGAGCACGAGAAATGGCGGAAGCTTGCCGGGCCCGGCCACAACGGCGCCGGTCCTGGGAAGGGGCGTCAATCCGTTCATCAGGGAGTGCCGGAGATCGTTGTCCACACCAACTCCTTCGTTGCCACGAAGCACTTGGCGGTGCAGTCAAGAGACAAGACCCCGCTTCGGCGGTCGGCGGATGTCGTTGTCGCGGGCTGGATCCCGGGCAGCCGCCCCAGCCGCGGCGTGTTCGGGTCGGTGATCGAGTTTGTGGCCTTATGTGTAGGGCCACGGGTCGGCGTCGCGGTGGGTGACGCGTTGTAGTCGGGGATGGTCAGGCGGGTACAGCCATCGGACGGGCACCCGGATTGTTTCCAGGTGGGGATGCGGGCCGGCCGGCCGGTGTGGTCGGTCAGCATTCCCACGACGCGGTAGCCATGGCGTGCCGGCAGGCCGAGGTCGCTGGCCTGGGTGTCGGTGAGGACGATGTCGGTGTAAGCGTGTTCGATCACCCGCAGTCCTTCGGTGGTGGCCGGGGCGGTGTCGCGGTCGATGCTGGTGACGGTGAGCCGGAAGCGGGTGCCGGTCAGGAGTCCGGCCACCCACATCGGTGTGCCCGGTAGCTCGCGTTCGGGGTAGCGGGCGATCGGTAGTCGGTGGGGGACCAGGACCACGTAAGTGTGCCCGATCTCCACGTCACGGGTGCGCACATATCCTGATTCGTCGTGTTCCCCGCCGGGGTTACACGCGGCGAACCTGGGCGGGCGCAGATCGCGGGCGCCGGGATTCGTTCTAGCCTCAGCACCATCCCTGGATCCGGGCCACCGTCGGCCGCAGGGAGTTTGCGGCCCACTTCCGGGAGAGGTTCTGTCTCACCCGTCTCCGGCCGGATCCCATGGCTCAGGCGAGATGCACGCCGCGCGCGGATAGCATTCGGATGCGGCCGCCGTCGCCGATGTGTTTTGCAGAGGAGCTTATTCATGTCACAGCCACCGCGCAGCGACCAGCATCCCGTCGTGGCCGACTTCCGGGCCAAGCGGAGAGAAAACTGGCAGCTACGCTTGGCTGACTGGATCACCCGGTTCGCCGGGTCGATGCCGTTTGTCTACCTCCACGCGGCGGGGTTCGCCGGTTGGATGCTGTTCTGTGAGGACAGCCCGTGGCCCACGCTGACGCTCGTCGTGTCGCTGGAGGCCATCTTCCTGTCGACGTTCGTCATGATCGGGCAGAATCGTGCGGCCGAGTTCCAGCAGCTGAAAGCCGATCACGACTTCGCCGAGGAAGAGTTGGAACTCAAGACCAATACCGAACTCACCCGCGCGATCCACGTGATGACCACTGAGTTGCATCGCAGGATCATCGTCGACGAGGAAATATTCGGCCGCACCGAGAAGTCGTGATGTCAGAACCGTCGATCGCACGGGCCGAACCACGACTACTGCGACGAAGTAGATCTTCGTTGCAATGTCCGCCCCCGGCCTGCGACCAGCCGCTGCCGCCGCGCGTGTGGTCTTGCCCCCGCTGGCATCCGAGCCCCACTTTCCAACGGTCGTGCTGTTGCCGACGCTGCGCCTCGGTCTCGCGCCCCAACGAGAGTAGAGGCCGAACTCGACGGTGTCCCAGGGCATCCCGACCGTCCCCAGCCCAGAACGAGACCAAATTTCGAGACCAGCCCACATGCGACTTCGAAGCGCTGGCAACGGTGCACCAATGCTGTCTCGAAACCAAGAATTCAAGACAGGAACGATTCGGCCCAACCCCGCTCGCCCGCACCGTGTAGCGGCTACCCACGCCCTTGAACGCCTCTGTCCGCGCGCCGGAGGCGCGCGGACAGAGGTTGAGATCGTCTGGTCGCTGATGCCCAGGTCCTTGGCTATCTGCGCAACCGGCCGGCCGGCAGCGACCAGATCGAGAACCTTGCGGCGGAACTCCTCGGGATACCTTTTGGGCACGAACATGTCTCCTTCGACGACATCGTGACCAGAAGTCAAGCATCCCGACTCCGGGAAAGCCGGGGTACATCAAAGTCTCCGGACATCCCGGTGCGATTCACGCAGCCGCCGATTCTTGGTTGTGCGGGCGGCCCGGACCAACGGCAGTTCTGTCGTCCAGGTCTGGCTGCGTCACGCCCTCATGGGAGGGCGCTGGCGGTTGTGGCCGTATCTTCATGGCGATGTCGTACTCGCCGAAGGGTCTTGAACAATGAGCTGTGACACCCAGGCCATGGTGGTCGTGCACCGCGCCTTCACGCGCGAAATCCGGCTGTTGGGCGAAATCGCCGCTGTCACCCCGCAATCGGACCTCGACCAAGTACGCCGTGTGGTCCGTCACGGGCGCGAGTTGCTCCAGGCGCTGCACCACCATCACGATTCCGAAGACGAACTGGTGTGGCCGCGGCTACGTTCCGCGGGCATCGACACCGCTTTGATCGAGGTCATGGAGTCCCAGCACGCCGCGCTCGCGGCAGGCATGGCCGCCCTCGACTCCGCCCTCGCCTGCTGGGAGTCCGATCCGGCCGCGGCCGATCAGGTCACGGCGGCGGTGGCTCGCCTGCACCCGCTCCTCACCGAGCATCTCGCCGAGGAGGAGAACTCGGTGCTGCCCCTCGTGGCCCGCACCCTCACCGAACCCCAATGGGCCGAACTGGGTGAACGCGGCATGGCCTCGCTCCCCAAACGCCGGGCCCTGGTCTTCCTCGGCCACATCCTCGAGGAGGCCGACCCGACCGAACGCGCCGACTTCCTGCGCGATATTCCCGCGCCGGTTCGCATGCTCTACCGCTTCCTCGGCGCGCCGGGCCATGCCCGCGAAACCCGCATCCTGCGCCGCGATCTGGTGCGTTCCGACACCAGCTACCAGTGATCGCGGAATGTCCGCTCATTGGCTCCCCCTTTATGTCAAGAGGCGGTTGGGAGTTCAGCGTTAGGCTGGTTGTCGGTAGGTCCGGGTTGTGGCTTGTCCGAAGGATCGGTGTGCGGGGTCGTGCCGGTCACGCTGGAGTAAGTTGTCGTTCCCGAATGCCCTCCCGGGCCTGCCGCGTCTCGCCGCCGCTGGTCAGCGAGCATCCGGTTGTAGGCCACGTTCGACAATCGGCGTTTGAGCGCCCGCATCGATTCCATCGAGGTCTTCCCGGCGGCGCGTTTGCCGTCGTAGTAGACGCGGCCGGCGGTCTGGTGACGCAGCTGGACGATCGCCATGATGTGCAGGACACGGTTGATCTTCCGTTTCCCGGCCCGGGAAAGCCGGTGCCGCTGCTGCTGTCCGGATGAGGCATCCAGCGGGGCGGTCCAGACTGTGACTCGCGGCGGAAAGTGGCAATGTTTCCGCGATTTCGATGGCGCAGACGCCGGGAACAGTGTCGAGCCTCCGAAGCAGGATCGCTGGTGCACTCTCGCTGGCGATGGCGGGTCGAGGTTGTCGAGCGAACCGCAGGGCGTACACGAGTCGATACTTGTTCCATGGTCGATGTCTTCGGAGCGGTCGCCGCACGGATAACCGAAGGCGCCACATCCGGACGTACCCTCGTCGCGATAGACGGCGTGGACGGCAGTGGGAAGACCACGTTCACCGCAGAACTCGTGCGGCGGCTGCACACTCGGCCGGTTATCGTGTTGCACGCCGATGACTTCCTCAACCCGTCCGCTGTCCGGCACGCACGGGGCCGGCGATCCCCGCACGGTTTCTGGCTTGATTCCTACAACTACCCCGCACTGTGTCGTGATGCACTCGATCCGTTGCGTCCCGGCGGTGACGGCTGGTACCGCACCGCCTCCTACGATCCGGACTCCGACACCGTCGTGCGCCCCAGCCCACGATGGGCGCCACGCAACGCGATTGTGGTGGTCGAAGGGATGTTCCTGCATCGAGACGAACTCGCAGACATCTGGGATACATCGGTTTTCCTCGATGTCCCGTTCGACGTGACGGTCGCCCGAATGGCCGAACGCGATGGTACTCACCCGGACCCGGCGCACGAGACGGTGCGCCGATACGTCGACGGACAACGTCTGTACTTCGCACGATCACAGCCGTGGTCACGGGCTGGCATCGTCATCGACAACACCCGATACGACCAGCCGAACATCGTCGCCCCGGAACATGCTCACGCTGCCCGGTAATCGAACCCGCATCGAACAACGCTCGATCAGTGAAGACCGAGAGGACTGCCGTGACACCTCGGCGCCATAGACCTCAGCAAGGTGCGCGCTGATCGAACCGTGGGTCAGGCCCTTGGCCGACAGCGACAGCACTATCTCATCCACCCCGGTCAGCCTGCGCGGGCGTTTGCGGACGGTCTGCGGCCCGAACGGTGCCGGCGGTGTCCCGAGGAACCTTCACCTCGATCGGCCGGACCTGTCTCCGAGGAGATCGAAGTCGAATACCCCAGTCCGCGAGTAGACAGGGTTACCGATCGTGGCTGCACCGCATGACTGCCGATGCCCTCCACTCGACCGAGGTTCGGTCGGTGTCCGAGCCGTCTGCGATTAGCGGAGGCGCTGTCCACGAGCCGGGGAACGGCGTTGCCCCGGGCGCAATTGGCGGGTGATCTGCTCGACCGACTCGGCGAGGACTTCGGCGAACCGGGAACGGCTCATGCCGAATCGCACGAACAACTCCTCGTCCGGCGGGCCGCCGAAAGGTGACCACGCCTCGGCGAACTCCACGATCTGCCAGGCATCCGGCCGGGGCCCGCGCCGGGCGTGCGGTCCTGCCGGGATCCGCTCGCGCGGGTGAGGCCGTCGATGGTGCGCGGGGATGCCCCGCTCGGCGGTGAGGGCCTGCCGGTTCGGTTGAAAGGTCGTCATCTTCGGTGTCCTGTTCGGTAGCGACGTGCGAATCGCACTCGGCGGGAACGCTTTCGGGTGCGGGCGGAGCGCAGGCAGGCCCCGGAGAAGCGGAGGGGCTCCCCGGGGCCGTATGCGAATGCTGTCGAACCGATGGTGGAGTGGATCAGGGCAGGCCGGGGTTCGACAGGTCGGGGGTCACTGGCTTTCGGCCGTGGTCATTCCGAGGTTGCGCATGTCCGGGACGAACGGCTGGTGGGCGAGCAGGCCGCCGTCGACCCGGATCACCTCGCCGTTGATGCCGCGCGAGTCGTCGGAGGCGAGGAACAGGTACGCCTTGGCCAGTTCGGTGGGGCCGTTGAGCGTCGGGTTCATCGTGTGCCGGATGTAGATATCCTTGATCTCCTGCGGCAGTGCCTGCGCCGGGGGAGTGGTGGTGGTGCCGGGGCAGATCGCGTTGCAGCGCACGCCCTCCTTGCCGTACTGCGTCGCGGTGTATTTGGTGAGCGCGAGCAGGGCGGCCTTGGTGGCGCCGTAGCCGGTGAGGCTGTTGTCGCCGGCGAAGGCGTGGGTGGAGGCGGTGTTGATGATCGAGCCGCCGTGTTCACGCAGGTAGGGCAGGGTGTGCTTGGTCATCAGCATGGCGGCGCGCAGGTTGACGGCCAGGACGTTGTCCCAGGTCTCGACGGACATGGTGGCGACGTCACCGTCGTCCATGGGGAAGATGCCCGCGTTGTTGACCACGATGCCGGGGGTGCCGAAGTACTCGACGGTCCGCTGGACCAGCTGCTCGATCTCGCTCTCGTTGCGCAGATCGAGGCCGTACGCGAGGGCGGTCTTCTCGCCGTGCCGCTCGTTGAGTATGTCCGCGAGACGCTGCGCGCCTTCGATATTGATGTCGGCCACGACCACGCGCGCGCCTTCGGCTGCCAGTTCCGTGGCGGTGGCGCCGCCGATGTTGAGACCGCCTTGCTCGACGAATGTCGCACCGGTGACGATCGCAATCTTGCCTTCTACGCGACCCATTGTTCTCTCCTGTCGAAATAGGTGTTCGGAAGTCTTGTCACAGATCCAGGACTAGGCGCTCGCCCAGGCACCGGGATACGCAGATGAGGATGTATTCGTTGCTTTCGCGTTCTTCGGGAGTCAGGACCTCGTCACGGTGGTCCGGCCTACCGTCGAGGACCGTCTGTTCACACCGGCCGCACATGCCCTGCTGGCAGGACGAGAGCACCTCGACTCCGGCGGCTTCGAGCGTGTGCAGGATGCTTTTGTCCGGCGGAATGATGATCGTCCGATCCTGTTTGGCCAGAACGACTTCGAAGGCCGTGTCGGTGGCGGTGCGGTCGTCGGTCTTCGGTACGAAACGCTCGGTGTGCAGGGCGCCCGTGGGGCGGTCGCCGCACTGCTGCTCGAGCGCTTCGAGGAGCGCGGCGGGGCCGCAGCTGTAGATCGCGGTGTCCGAGGGCGTTCCGGCGAGGACGCCGGCCAGGTCGATCAGGCCGGCGCGGTCTTCGGGCCAGAACTCGACGCGATCGCCATATCGCTCGAGTTCGTCGCGGAAGGCCATGGAGTCGGCGGTGCGGCCGCCGTAGACCAGTCGCCACGTGGCGCCTTGCTCGTGGACGTGCGCGATCATCGGCAGAATTGGGGTGATCCCGATGCCACCCGCGATGAACAGATACCGCCGCGCCTCGACCAGGGCGAAGTTGTCGCGAGGCGCGCCGACGCGGATCTTCGTGCCCGCGCGCAGCGAGGTGTGGATGTACTCCGAACCGCCCCGGCCCTTGCCGGGTGGCTCGCGCAGCACCGCGATCCGCCACGCGTCCGGATCGCGGCGATCACCGCACAGAGAGTACTGACGCACCGCGCCCGAGGGAAGGAACACGTCGATGTGGGAACCGGGCTGCCATGCGGGCAGCAAGGCGCCGGTCACCGGTCGCAGGGTCAGGGCTTTGACGCCGGCTGCGACATCCTCGATGCTTTCGACGACGACATCCAGATCATCGGCGGCCTCGCCCGACGAAGCTGCCGAGACTTTCGAAGGTGTCAACGACACGTTCCTTCCATGACACGAGGGCGATAACTGTCAGCGATCCCAGGTGATGGGCAATTCGTCGAGTCCGAAGATCCTGGCGAACTTGACCTTGACCTCGGCCGCGGGCACCGCCAGGCGCAGCGTGGGGATCCGCTCGAGCAGCGTGGTGAACACGATGTCCAGTTCGAGGCGGGCCAGCGGAGCGCCGAGGCAGGTGTGGATGCCGTGGCCGAACGTCATGTGACGGCTGGCGTCGCGGTGGATGTCGAAGCGTTCGGGGTCGTCGAAGACGTCGGCGTCTTTGTTGGCCGCCTCGGTGGACATCATCACCAGCTCGCCCTTGGCGATCTTCTGGCCGTTGATCTCGATGTCCTCGGTGACGGTCCGGGGCAGGTTGCCGATGATGTCGAGGTGGCGCAGCAGTTCCTCGACCGCCTGCGGCATGAGCTGGGGATCGTTGCGCAGCTCGGCCAGCTGGTCGGGGTGCTCCAACAGCGAGAACAGGCCGAGGCCGATCATATTGCCGGTCGTTTCGTGCCCGGCCATGAGCAGGAAGGTCGACATGCCCGCGACGTCGATGACGGTCAGCGCACCGGAGTCGATGTGCTTGACCAGCAGGCTGATCAGGTCGTCGCCAGGCTCGGCCTGCTTGATGGTCACCAGCTCGGCGAGGTACATCATGACCGCGCCGATCGCCGCCTCGACGTCCTCGGGAGTGCTGTTCGGGGCCAGCACGGCCCGGGTGCGTTCCTGGAAGAAATCGTGCTTGTCGTAGGGGACGCCGAGCAGTTCGCAGATCACCAGGGAGGGCAGCGGCAGGGCCAGCGCGTCCACCAGGTCCACCGGACCCTCGGAGGCCAGCATGGCGTCGATCAGCTCGTCGGCGATGCGCTGAATGGCCGGGCGCATGGCGGCCATCCGGCGCGGGGTGAACTCCTTGGCCAGGATGCGGCGCAGATCGTCGTGCTGGGGCGGGTCCATGGCGACGAAGAAACCGGGCACGGCCTGGTCGCCCGCGTCGCCGCGGGAGGAGTCGTCGATGCCGCGGACGCTCGTGCGCGGATCGGCGAGCACGGAGCGGACGTTGTTGTAACCGGTGACCAGCCAGCCGGGCGTGCCCTTGAAGTCGACCTTGCGCAGCGCGTCGTCGGAGTAGGACTCGTACTGCTTCGACAGCGAGAACGGGCACTCGCGACGGAACGGGAACGAGGCGAGGTCCTCGGTGGCGACCTCTGCTTCGGCGGGTTGCGTTGTCATTACTGCTCCTTCGTTGGGGCCGGTGTTCCGTGGGCCGTCGGGGGCCGGCGCCGCTCGATGACGAACTGAGAGCCTCCCGGTGATCCGGGGGAATCGGGAGAGCTCGCCCATCCGGTGAAATGTGACGGAGGGCACAGAGTGTGTTAGCGCTCATATCGTGGCATGTCGCGAACGACTCGTCAATGGGGACTGGTGATAAATCTTGTACGCAGCCGCTCACACTGCCGGGAGTGGCCGATGCGTGTCAGCAAAAGTGCTGTAAGAAAACATAATTCGCGGTGAAACGACCGATCTTCGGTAGTCGTTCCTCGCCCTTCCGATCGGCTGCTCCAGGCCCGGCAAACGGCTGTGTGGCCGATGGTGTTAATACAGATTATGAACTGACGGCTTCCGGTTGTCGCTGTGGACGCGTTGGAAGGGGGGACAGTACGTGGCACCTCGCGCCTGCGATCGGGCCCGAGACAGGGGTCGGGTGGGGGGTGGCGCAGCGGAATACCGACAGCTCGGGCAGCGGTCGCCCAAGGGTTGCTCCGAACGCTCCTGAGTCGTCCGAAAGGCACTCGATCGCGCGGCCGTCCGATCGCTGCGGCGTCGAATCGCCGCAGCATCGAATTTGCCGCAGCGGTGGCCCGCTGCGGCGGCAGCTCACTACGATTCGGACCGCGCTCGGCGCGGCGTTGTCAGGCGGAGGCGCGTGCGCGCTGGAAATGCGTGAGCAGGTCCGGGTACTTGACCAGGTGTGCGCCGCCGTTGATGTCGAGGGTCTCGCCGGTGAGCCACGCGGCGCGAGCGATGTAGACCGCGGCGTCGGCGATTTCCTCCGGGGTGCCCGGTCTGCCCAGCGGGGTGTTGGCTATGTAATCGTCCTCGAGGCCGGGAACGCTCATCGAGGGGCTGGTCAACGGTGTCATGACGATGCCGGGGGCGATGGCGTTGACCCGGATGCCGCGCGGGGCGAGTTCGAGTGCGGAGACCTGGGTCAGCATGGCCAGACCGGCCTTCGCCGAGCAGTAGGCCGCCATCCCGGTTCCCGGCTGCCGGGCATTGAGCGAGGACAGCGAGATGATGACGCCGCCCGCCTCCATGGCGCGGGCCGCGTGTTTGACAACGAGGAAAGCACCGGTCAAGCACACATCGACGACTCGGCGGAACTTCTCGACGGGCAGATCGGCGACCGCGCCCGCGGCGCTGACGCCGGCGCTGTTCACGGCGATGTCGACCCGTCCGTGAGCCGAGCGGGCCGTCTCGAAGAGCTCGCGGACGGAGTCCTCGTCGGTGATCTCCACCCGGGCGGAGTCGTGGCCCGCGCCGAGCTCGTCGGCGAGTGCGCGGGCCTGGTCGGCATTGCGGTCGGCGACGGTGACCGTCGCTCCGTCCGCGGCCAGTGCGCGGGCGATCGCGGCGCCGATGCCGGAAGCGCCACCTACGACTACGGCATGACGCCGTGCTGTCTCTGACATTGCTGGGGTCCCCTTATCGGAGGGAATAAGTGGATGTTCATCGAATGAGGCTCTGCGGCAACACCATCGCGGTCGCCAGGGCGGTGAGCTCCTCGGCGATCCCGGGCCGCTGCCGGAACTGCGGAAGCTGCGAGATGTCGGTGACGACGCCGATCACCGCCTGGGCGAGTGCGCGGGCGTCCGCGGTCGTGAGGGCGGGTGCGAGTTCGCAGATGGCCTGCACCCACTCGGCGACGTACTCGCGCTGGGTCTCGCGCATAGCGGATTGTTCCTCGTCGGACAGGTACAGCAGGTCCGTGGCCAGAATCTGCATGATCCGGCCGTGCACACCCAGCGCCTGTCTGATGTAGGTGCGGATGAGCGCGTCGAGCACCTCGCGCGCGTCGGTCGCGTGCGCCAGGGCATCGGCGGTCGTGTAGAGCAGCCCTTCGGCGCCTCGCTCCAGGATGGCGCGCAACACCTGCCCTTTGCCGGTCACGTGCTGGTACAGCGTGGCCACCGACATCTCCGAGGCCTTGGCGATGTCGTCGATGCGCACGTCGTAGAAGCCGCGCTCCTCGAACAACCTGGTGGAGGCCTCGATGATGCGCTCGCGTCGTCCTGCAGGGCGCCGCGGCACGGCGGGAGGCAGTGCGACCGCGTCCGGCGCGATGTCGGGCAACGGGCAGTCGATGATCGTCTCGGCCAGGGCCGCTTGGATTTCCATCAACCGCTCGGGTGACAGATGGCCGCGGATATCGGGCGTGTTCGAGTACATGGTGAGCACGGCGAAGCCGAGCAATTCGGCCTTGCGGTCGTCTACGGCCGGATTCAGGGCGGTGATCTTCGAGGCGATGTAGTCCCGGTTGGCGGTGAAGTAGCCGCTGAACAACTCGTATTCGGCCTGAAGCAGGTGCCGACGCTCACGCCGCCACAAGGTCGCCTCGTCGCCGTTGGCCGTCAGATCACTGAGCCCTTCGAGGAACACGTCGAGTTGCTCGCGGGGAGTCGAACCCATCCTGTCCGCATGTTTCTCGAGTTCGGCCACCATGTCGGTCTGGCCTTGCAGCGCGCGTACCAGGATGGCGTATTTGCCCTTGAAGTGCCGGTAGACCGCGGGCCCGGTCAGGCCGACGGCGGCGCCGATCTGGTCGATACTGACGTTCTGGTATCCCAAGTCCTGGAACAGACGCGCGGCGGCCCGTGCGATCTGCTCGGTGCGCTGGCTACCTCGCGTGGGCAGGCTCGCGAAGTGCCCGTCGGTGTCAGTGTTCGTCGTCGGCGTCGCCGTCGGTCGTGACATGTCAGCTCTTCCCTGTGGGCGCGATCATGCGGCTATTTTCGCATCTCGGGCATGTCATGCCCCTGGCCACGACACGACTGCTTTTCCGGCCAGCGTCTTGGTCCCGTCCGCGAGTTCGGCGGTCAGGTCGAGATGGGCGCGCTGTTCGCCGTCGACGGTCTCGATGCCGGTGACTTCGGCGTGGAACACAGGTTCGGCGAGAACCGGTGTGATCGCCGTGAATCGGGTGGACAGTTCGAGAATGCGGCTCTGCGGCACCCAGTCGGTGAGCAGCCGGCCCAGGTAGGCCATCGACAGCATGCCGTGGGCGAAGACGTCGTCCATGCCCGAGGCCCGTGCCGAGTCGATATCGATGTGGATCGGGTTGTGGTCGCCCGAGGCGCCGGCGAAGAGGGCCAGCGTCGTGCGGGAGACGGCGCCGGGACGCAGTTCCGGAACAGACGTTGTCGTGGCGAGGGCGGGTGAGTTCACGAGGTGCCTCCGGGGTTCTTGATGACGCTGACGCTCTCGAGTTCGGCCACGACCGCGCCGTCCCTGGTCACCGTGGTGCGGCGGACCAGGAAGTCGAGCGCGCCACCCGCTTTGGAGTAGGCGTCGACGTAGGCCGAGTCGAACTGCACCCGGTCTCCGGCGTGGACATCGGCGAAGTATCGGAATCGCTGCTCACCGTGGAGCACGGTGCCGAGGTCGACGCCATGGGCGGCGAGATCGTCGAAGACAGGGGAGTTCTCGAGTTCGAGGCCGAACAGGAAGGTTGGCGGGGCGAGCACATCGGGATGGCCCGCGGCGATCGCTGCGTCCCGGTCGCGGTAGATCGGGTTCTGCTCGCCGATCGCGATGGCGAATTGCTTGATCCGGCCGCGTTCGATGTCGGCGATCACCGGCGGAGTGACGACATCGAGGATTGCGTGATCGAGGGACATCAGCCCACCTTCTCGTACAGGGTCACGACGCAGGCGCCGCCGAGACCGAGGTTGTGCTGCAATGCGATTCGCGCGCCGTCGACCTGGCGATCGCCGGCCTGGCCGCGCAGCTGCCACACCAGTTCGGCGCACTGCGCCAGGCCGGTGGCGCCCAGGGGGTGGCCCTTGGAGAGCAGGCCGCCGGACGGGTTGGTTACGACGCGGCCGCCGTAGGTGTTGTCGCCGTCGAGGACGAACTTCTCCGCGGTGCCCTCGGGGGTGAGGCCGAGGCCCTCGTAGGTGATGACCTCGTTGGTGCTGAAGCAGTCGTGCAGCTCGACCACCGGGATGTCGAGCGGGTCGATGCCGGACTGTTCGTAGACCTCGGCGGCGGCCTTGGCGGTCATGTCGTAGCCGGCCACCTTCATCATGTCGGTGGTCTCGAAGGTGCCTGCCACATCGGTGACCAACGACTGGGCCTTCACACGGATGCTCGCGTCCAGGCCGCGGGCGCGGGCGAACTCCTCGCTGCACACGATCGCGGCGGCCGCGCCGTTGGTCGGCGGGCAGCACATCAGCAGCGTCAGCGGTCCCCAGATTTGCTTCGAGCCCATCACGGTGGCCAGGTCGATCGGGTCGCGGAACACCGCCAGCGGGTTGCGGCCCGCGTGCGAGCGCGCCTTGACCGAGACACGTCCGAAGATCTCGGAAGTCACGCCGTAGCGCGACATGTATTCCACGCCCGCGCCGCCGAACATCTTCGCCGCCATCGGGGCCGGCTCGTCGCCGCCGGGTCGCGAGGCCGCGATGTTCTCGCCGCGCTCGGTCGGGCTCGGGCGATCGCCGAAGGCGTTGACCAGGGCGCCCGGCTGCATCTGCTCGAAGCCGAGGGCGAGCACACAGTCGGCCGTGCCGGAGGCGACCGCCTGGCGTGCCAGCCAGAGGGCACTGGAGCCGGTGGAGCAGTTGTTGTTGACGTTCACCACCGGAATGCCGGTCATACCGACCTCGTAGAGGGCGTTCTGCCCGGAGGTGGAGTCGCCGTAGACGTACCCCACATAGGCCTGCTGGACATCGCCGTAGTCGATGCCCGCGTCCTGCAGGGCCGCGATGGTCGCCGCGGCGCCCATCCGGTCGTAGGTCTCACTCTTTCCGGGTTTGGTGAAGGGCATCATTCCGACGCCGCTGATACAGACGTTAGTCATGGGTCTGTCCTTGCTCGAGGGGTTGTGTCGAGGGAGTGTGCGCCCGAGGGACGTGCGCACCGTCGGGCCTGACATGGACTATACATATTCATGACTAACAAATGCCGCATTCTGCCTGAAGAAATCCGGCATTGACGGCCAAGTGAGCTGAAGTTAGTATTCACCCCAGTGACCGCAGTCACAGATTGTCGGTACGAACTATTTCGCGCAGGTCGACGCCGATTCCCCGGTGTCGCGCCTATGGCGGCAAATCTCAGGAGGCAGCACGTGAGCGTGCAGAAACTGCAGGACAAGGTTGCGTTGGTTTCCGGCTCGGGCCGTGGCATCGGGCGCGCGGTCGCGCGGAAGCTGGCGTTCGAAGGGGCCAAGGTCGTGATCAACGATCTCGATCCGGAGCCGGCGAAGGAGGTCGTCGCCGAGATCGAGGCGCTGGGCGGTCAGGCCGTGGTCTGCCTCGGCAGCGTCACCGACCCGGAGTTCGCCGATCGGTTCGTGGCCACCGCGGTGGACCACTTCGGCGGCATCGACATCATCGTCAACAACGCCGGCTACACCTGGGACAACGTCATCCAGAAGATGACCGACCAGCAGTGGAACGACATCATCGACGTGCACCTCACCGCTCCGTTCCGCATCCTGCGCGCCGCGCAGCCGGTCATCAGCGCCGCGGTCAAGAAGGAGCGCGAGGCGGGCGTCGTGCCGTGCCGCAAGGTTGTGAACATCTCTTCCACCTCCGGTCTGCAGGGCAACGCGGGCCAGGCGAACTACTCCTCGGCCAAGGCGGGCATGGTCGGTCTGACCAAGGCGATCGCCAAGGAGTGGGGTCGCTACAACGTCACCGTCAACGCCGTCGCCTACGGCGTGATCAACACTCGCCTGACCTCGGTGACCACAGAGGAGAAGACCATCAAGGTGGAGGAGCGCGACATCAAGGTCGGGGTGAACCCCGCGGTGATGGAGGCGGCCACCAAGCAGATCGCGCTCGGCCGGGCGGGCACCGTCGAGGAGGCCGCGGGCGCGGTCTACCTGCTGTGCAGCCCCGAGTCGAGCTACATCACCGGCGAGACCCTGGTCTGCGGCGGCGGTTTGTGACCGAGGCCGCCACCGTGACCGAACAGTACGAGGATGTGCGCTACGAGGCGTCCGAGGGCATCGCCGTGGTGACCCTCGACGCCGCGCAGCGTCGCAACGCGTTCCGGGTCCCGATGCTGGTGGACCTGCTGCGCGCACTCGATCGTGCCGACCACGATCCCGCGGTGCGCGCGGTGATCGTGACCGGCGCCGGGGAGGCCTTCTCTCTGGGCGCGGCGCTGGACGGCCCGGCGACGCTGTCGAAGGCGCTGGCCGAGGACGTCGACGGCCACACCCCGACCGGTTACCGCGAGCCCGCGGGCCGGATCAGCGAGCGGCTGTTCGCCATGCAGAAGCCGGTGATCGCCGCGTTCAACGGGCACGCGATCGGCGGCGGGGCGACGATCGCCGCGGCGATGGACATCCGCATCGGCAGCGAAAAGGCCCGGTTCGGCTTCGTGTTCAATCGACGTGGCGTGGTGCCGGAGGGCGCGTCGTCGTGGTTCCTGCCCCGGCTGGTCGGGATCGGCCGGGCGACCGACTGGATCCTGACCGGTCGCGTGTTCGACGCCGCCGAGGCCTACGAAGCGGGCTACCTCACCCGGGTGATCCCCGCCGATCAGGTGATGACCGTGGCCATGGAGTACGCGAACCAGTTCGTGCGTGACACCTCGCCGACCTCGGTCGCGCTGTCCAAGCGGCTGCTCGCCTCCGCGTGGAAGTACTCCCATCCCGGTCCGGCGGCCGCGGACGAATCCCGCGCGTACGCGGGCAGGGTCGACTCGGCGGACGCCCGCGAAGGAATCATGTCCTTCCTCGAGCACCGCCCCGCGGTGTTCCCGCCGCTCGATCCGTCCCCGGCCGAGAAGTTCTGAGTCCATCCCGACGGCCCGTCCCGCCGCTTGTAAGCCTGCATCGAGGAGCACGATGACCAACGAACCGTTCACTGTCTGTAAGTACGGCGCCGACGCGGAGGGGACCCACGACTTCGCGGGCATCCCCAACTTCAATGAGAGCGTCTACTTCAACTTCGTCGATCCGGTCTCTCAGCTCGGCGGGCTGGTCCGGATCGGCAACCGGCCGAACCTCGGCTACAGCGAGACCTCGGTGCAGCTGACCCTGCCCGGTGGGGCCATCGCGTTCCGGGCCGGGCGCACCCCGCGCGAGACCAACGACGACTTCTCCGGTCAGGGCCTCGAGATCACCTTCACCGAACCCACCCGCAAGGCCGAGATCCGTTACCGCAACACCGTCGCGCGGGTGGTCCATCCGTCGTTGATGGCCGAGCAGGGCCGCATCGCGTTGAAGAACGCGCCGTCGGAGGAATGCGAGATCTCGTTGTCCTACGAGGCGTCGAGCCCGATGTTCGTGATCAACAGCGACGGTGACGGTGACTGCACCCCGGGCAGTTCCACGATCGCCTCCGACCACTACGAGCAGTTCGGGCACCTGTCGGGCACCATCCGGGTCGGCAACCGGACCTGGGTGCTCGACAAGGTCACCTCGTTCCGCGACCACTCGTGGGGGCCGCGCGAGTGGGCTTCCTACACCGGTGAATGGGTGGCGGGCTGGCTGGCGGACGGCACCGCGTTCAGCGCGTACGGCGAGTACGAGAAGTCCGGGGTGCGGGTGTCGGCCGGCGCGGTGCTGACCACCGACGGTGTCGCGCACCCGATCACCGAGTACCTCGTGCACACCGACTACGCGGGCGAATCCACCTACTCGGGACGCCACGTCGGCATCATCACCGCCGAGGGTCTGCCGACGATCCTCGTCGACGGCGCCATCCGGCACTTCGTCCCGGTCACCCAGCGCACCGAGGACCGCGCCGTGCGGATGGGCCAGATGACCGTCGACCTCGCCGAGGGACACGGCGGCTGGGCGGTCGCCGAGTTCCTGCGTCCGATCCGCCCGTAGGCAGTCACGCCGCACCACCCCGACCGAACAGCCTTCGAGGAGTACACCCATGTATCCCGGCCGCCACGCCGTCGAACATCCCGATCGCCCAGCCATCGTCATGGCCCCCAGCGGCGAGGTCCTGACCTACGCGGACCTCGACGCACGGGCCAACCGGCTGGCCGCGCTGTTGCGCGCCGAGGGCTTGGCGCCGGGTGACCACATCGCGCTGTTCATGGAGAACCACCTCGAGATGATCGTCGCGATGTCGGCGGCCGAACGGTCGGGGCTGTTCTACACCCCGGTCAACTCGTTCCTCTCGGCCGCCGAGGCCGCCTACATCATCGACGACTCGCAGTCCAGACTGGTCATCACCACGGTGGCGAAAGCTGCTGTCGCGCAAGAGTTTCCCGAACTGTGTACGCGGGTGAGCCGCTGGCTCATGGTCGACGCCGAACCCGGCTCGCCCGCACTGACCGGACCGTACGAGTCCTACCGCGCGGCGGTCGCCGCGTTCGGCCCCGAGCCAGGGGAGCACGAACGGCTCGGCACCCCGATGTTCTACTCCTCCGGCACCACCGGCAAGCCCAAGGCGATCAAACGCCTGTTGCCCGACGCGCATCCGGGCCAGATCCTGGAGATCGAGGACTTCGGCCGCACACTGTTCCACCTGCGCGAGGGCATGCGCTTCCTCTCGCCCGCACCGCTCTACCACTCAGGTCCGCAGTCGACGGTCGCGATCAGCCTGCGCTTGGGCGCCACTGTCGTCGTGATGCAGAAATTCGACGCCGAGATGTACCTCGAACTGATCGAGAAGCACCGCATCACCCACTCGATGGTCGTGCCGACCATGTTCTCCCGCCTGCTCAAGCTGCCCGCAGACAAGCGCGCCCGTGACGTCTCCTCGCTCGAGGTCGTGGTGCACGGCGCCGCGCCGTGCCCGGTCGCGGTCAAAGAAGCCATGCTCGAGTGGTGGGGCCCGGTGATCTACGAGTACTACGGCGGCACCGAGGCCAACGGCATGTGCGGCTGCACACCCGAGGAATGGCTGGCGCACAAGGGAACCGTCGGCAGGCCGTTCATGGGCGAGCCGGTGATCCTCGACGAGGACGGCAACCAGTGCCCGCCCGGCGTCGCGGGAACCATCTGGTTCCGCGGTGCGGGCAGCGGCTTCGAGTACTTCAACGATCCGGGCAAGACCGCCGAGGCCAAGGACGCCACCGGGACGATGTCCAAGATCGGCGACATCGGCTACCTCGACGAGGACGGATTCCTGTATCTCACCGACCGTCAGGCGTTCGTCATCATCTCCGGCGGGGTGAACATCTACCCGCAGGAGATCGAGAATCTGCTCGTCACCCATCCGAAGGTGATGGACGCCGCCGTCTTCGGCGTCCCCGACGATGATTTCGGTGAGGCCGTGAAGGCCGTGATCCAGGCCGTCGATCCGGCTGCGGACGGTGCGGACCTGGCCGCCGAACTGGCTGCGTTCTGCCGCGAGAACCTCGCGAAGTTCAAGTGCCCCAAATCGTTCGACTTCATCGATGAGATGCCCCGGCTGCCCACCGGAAAGCTGTACAAGAAACCGCTGCGCGATGCCTACTGGCAGACGACGGAATCGTCCGCGGCCGCCGGCTGACCGTCACCCACCGACTGCTCCACTCACAGCGCGCCACCTCGGCGCGGGCGCCGCAGACCGAAGCCCCGCCCCATGAGCGCGGCCCTCACCCAGAACAGGATCACCCAATGCCTCATGACGTGTACGTGTACGACGCCTTCCGCACCCCGCGAGGTCGCGGCAGGGGCGGAGCCCTGCACGGCGTCAAGCCGATCTCGCTCGTCGTCGGTCTGCTGCGCGCGCTCCAGGACCGCAATCCGAGCCTGGACCCCAAGCGTGTCGACGACCTGATCCTGGGCGTGGTCAGCCCGCTGCGCGACCAAGGCGCCGACATCGCGCGCATCGCCGCGCTTGCCGCCGGACTGCCCGACACGGTGGCCGGTGTGCAGATGAACCGGTTCTGCGCCTCCGGGCTCGAGGCCGTCAACACCGCCTCACAGAAGGTGGCCTCGGGCTGGGAATCGCTGGTGCTCGCGGGCGGTGTGGAGAGCATGTCCCGGGTGCCGATGGGCTCCGACGGTGGTGCCTGGGCCAACGACCCGGAGACCAACCTGACCACCGGATTCGTTCCGCAGGGCATCGGCGCCGACCTGATCGCCACCCTCGAGGGCTTCACTCGTGAGGACGTCGACGCGTTCGCCGTCGAATCGCAGCGGCGCGCCGCGACCGCCTGGGACGAGGGCCGTTTCGCGCGGTCGATCGTGCCGGTGCTGGACCGCAACGGTCAGACGATCCTCGACCACGACGAGCACATCCGCCGCGGCACCACCCTCGAATCGCTGGGCAAGATCAAGCCCGCCTTCGCCGCGCTGGGCACGCAGGCCGGGTTCGACGCGGTCGCGCTGCAGAAATACCACTGGGTGGAGCGCATCGACCACGTGCACACCGGCGGCAACTCCTCGGGCATCGTCGACGGCGCCGCGCTGGTGGCGATCGGCAACGAGGCGATCGGCAAGGAACTCGGCCTGACCCCGCGCGCCCGCATCGTCGCCGGCGCGGTGAGCGGCTCCGATCCCACCATCATGCTGACCGGCCCCGCCCCGGCCAGCCGCAAGGCGCTCGAGGTCGCGGGTCTGAGCGTCGACGACATCGACCTGTTCGAGATCAACGAGGCGTTCTCCTCGGTCGCCCTGCGTTTCATGAAGGACCTCGACATTCCGCACGAGAAGCTCAACGTCAACGGCGGCGCGATCGCCATGGGCCATCCGCTCGGCGCGACCGGCGCCATGCTGATCTCCACCGTCGTCGACGAGCTCGAACGCCGCGATCAGCGCCGCGGACTGATCACGCTGTGCGTGGGCGGCGGCATGGGCATCGCCACGATCGTCGAGCGGGTGTGAACGCACCGATGGCCCAGACATCTCCCCACCAGAATTCCGACAACTCTTCGAGCGAGGCCGACGCTGTGACCACCCCCGACACCATCACCTGGGAGCAGACCGAATCCGGCGTCGTGGTCCTGACTTTCGACGACCCCGCCCAGTCGGTCAACACCATGACCGCGGCCTGGTCGGCCTCCTTCGCCGCGGCCCTGGACCGGCTGGCCGGGCTGGGCTCCGAGCTGACCGGTGTGATCCTGACCTCGGCCAAGAAGACCTTCTTCGCCGGCGGCGATCTCGGTGATCTGCTCGCCACCACCGCCGAGCGGGCCGGCGAACTGACCGCCTTCGCCAACGGCGCCAAGGCCATGCTGCGAAAGCTCGAGACTCTCGGCGTTCCGGTGGTCGCCGCGCTGGGCGGCAGCGCGCTCGGCGGTGGACTCGAGATCGCGCTCGCCTGCCACCACCGCGTCGCCGTGGACGCGCCGTCTATCCGGATCGGTCTGCCCGAGGTCACCCTGGGCCTGCTGCCCGGCGGTGGCGGCGTGGTGCGCACCGTCCGGCTGCTCGGCCTGGACACCGCCCTGGACAAGGTTCTGCTGCCCGGCACCACCTATCGTGTCGGTGACGCGGTCGCGCTCGGACTGATCGACCGCGTCGTCCCCGACGCCGAGGCGCTGATTCCCGCAGCGCTGGAATGGATCTCGGCCAATCCGGGCGCCACCCAGCCGTGGGACCGCGGCGAGTCGATCCCTGGCGGCACCGCCAACACCCCGTCGATCGAGGCCGTGCTGCCGGTGCGCGCCGCCGCGCTGCGCAACCGCCACAAGGGCGCCCCGATGCCCGCCCCGGCGAATATCCTGTGCGCGGCCGTCGAGGGCACCCAGGTCGACTTCGACACCGCCTCGGCGATCGAGACCCGCTATTTCGTCGAGCTGGTCACCGGCCCGGTCGCGAAGAACATCATCCAGGGCACCTTCTTCGACAAGCAGGTCATCAAGTCCGGCGCGAGCAGGCCGGAGGATTTTCCCACCCACCGTGCCACCTTCGCCGCCGTGCTCGGCGCGGGCATGATGGGCGCGGGCGTGGCACTGTCGTGCGCGCTCGTCGGCATGACGGTGGCACTGAAGGACGTCGATCTCGCCGCCGCCGAGCGCGGTAAGGACTACGCCCGCAAGGTGCTCGGCAAGCAGGTCGAGAAGGGCAGCCGCACCCGCGAGGACGCCGACGCGATCCTCGAACTCATCACCCCCACCGCGTCCGTGCAGGATCTCGCCGGCGCCGATCTGGTGATCGAGGCCGTGTTCGAGAACCCCGATCTCAAGCGCAAGGTCTTCGCCGAGGTGCTCGACGTGGTGGCCCCCGACGCGGTGCTGGCATCCAACACCTCCACGCTGCCGATCACCGATCTCGCCCGCGATCTGCCGCGCCCCGAGGACTTCATCGGCCTGCACTTCTTCTCGCCGGTCGACCGCATGGAACTGATCGAGATCATCGTCGGCGACAAGACCAGTGACGCCACCCTGGCCAAGGCCTTCGACATCGCCCTGCAGATGCACAAGACCCCGATCGTCGTCGGTGACGGCCGCGGCTTCTTCACCAGCCGGGTGATCCTGCAGCGCCTGGTCGAGGCTGCCGCCATGGTGGGCGAGGGCGTCCATCCGCAGTCCATCGAGCAGGCCTCCCTGCAGGCCGGCTACCCGGTGGGCACGCTGGCGCTGCTCGACGAACTGACCCTGTCGTTGCCGTTGAAGATCCGCGGTCAGTTCCGTGAGGTCGCCGAACAGAACGGCGGAGAGCTCGCCGCCCACCCCGGCGACGCGGTGCTCACCACGATGGTCGAGGAACTGGGCAGGCCCAGCCGCCTCGCCGGCGCCGGCTTCTACGACTACGTCGACGGCAAGCGGGCGGGGCTGTGGTCTGGTCTGGCCGAACAGTTCCCGCGTACCGAGCTGCAGGCCGACCTCACCGAGCTTCGCGATCGGCTGCTCTTCGCCGAGGTGCTCGAAACCGTCCGCTGCCACGACGACGGCATTCTGCGCTCGACGGCCGACGCCAATGTGGGCTCGCTGCTGGGCATCGGCTTCCCCACCTGGACCGGCGGCACCAGCCAGTTCGTCGCGGGCTACCCGGGCGGCATCGCCGCATTCGTCGCGCGCGCTCAGGAACTGGCCGACCGATACGGCGCGCGGTTCACCCCGCCCGCCTCGCTGACGGAGCGGTGAGTATGCGCAGAGAGCTGTACACCGACGAGCACGAGGCGTTCCGGTCGGCCTTCCGCGCACTGCTCGACCGGGAGGCCGTGCCGAACGTCGAGAAGTGGGAGCAGGCGGGCACCGTCGATCGCGGGTTCATCACCAGCGTGGCCGAATGTGGTTTCCTCGGTTTCGAATTCGATCCCGAATACGGCGGCCTGGGCATCGACGACTTCCGCTACAACACCGTCATGGCCGAGGAAGTCGTGCGCTCGGGCATGGCAGGCGACACGTTCAGCATGCAGAACGACATCATCGTCCCCTACCTGCGCGACCTGGCCACCGACGAGCAGAAACAGCGCTGGCTGCCGAGATTCACCCGCGGCGACTGCGTCACCGCCCTGGCGATGACCGAACCGGGAGCGGGCTCGGACCTCGCCTCGATCCGCACCAGCGCCGTTCGCGACGGCGACCACTTGGTGATCAACGGCGCCAAGACGTTCATCACCAGCGGCGCCACCTGCGACCTGGCGATCGTGCTCATACGCACCGGCGAACGAGACGGGCGCGGCACCTCGCTGGTCGGAGTCGAGTACGGCACACCGGGATTCGAACGTGGCAAGCCGATGCACAAGATCGGGCGCAAGGCCCAGGACACGGCGGAACTGTTCTTTACCGACTGCCGGGTCCCGGTCACGAACATCCTCGGTGAACCGGGGCGCGGCTTCGGCTCCGCGATCGCGAATCTGCCGCGCGAGCGGCTCTCGATCGCGGTCTCGGCGGTGGCTTCGGCAGCGCACGGGCTGAGCTTGGCGCTGGACCATGTGCGCTCGCGCGTCGCGTTCGGGGCGCCGCTGGCCGACCTGCAGTCGGTGCGGATGTCCATCGCCGACATGCACACCGACGTCAAGATCCTGCAGTACTACATCGACGGCTGCGTCACCGCGCTCAACCGCGGCGAACTGTCCGCCGCCGAGGCCGCCGGCGCCAAATACAAGGCCACCGAACTGCAGTGGAGTGTGCTCGACCGCTGCCTGCAAATGTTCGGCGGCTACGGCTACATGGAGGAATACCCCATCGCACGGATGTGGCGCGACGCGCGTATCCAGCGAATCTACGGAGGAGCGAACGAAGTGATGACCGATCTCGTCGGCCGCGCGGTGGTGGCCGGATGACCAGCGCATCGCAGGCGGGCCCGCTCGCCGGACGGACCGCACTCGTCACCGGCGGCTCGCGCGGCGTCGGTCGCGCGGTCGCGCTGCGGCTGGCCCGCGACGGCGCCGCGGTGGCGGTGAACTACCGGCGCGACGCGGCGGCCGCCGACGAGGTGGTCGAGCAGATCGTCGCGGCGGGCGGTCGCGCGGCGGCCTACCGGGCGTCGATCGACGACGAGTCGGCCGTCGCCGAGATGGTGACCGCCATCCGCGCCGATCTCGGCCCGGTGGATCTGATCGTCAGCAATGCCGGTTCGGCCAGCCGCGGCCAGGACGTCGCCTCGACGCCGCAGGCAGATTTTCTGCAGCTCATGCACGTGCACGCGTTCGGCCCGATCGCCTTGATCCAGCAGGTGCTGCCGGATATGCGCAAGGCCGCGTCCGGTGCGGTCGGCCGGGGCGACATCGTGATGATCTCCTCCAACACCACGACGTCGGCCCCGCCGAACTCCGCGCCCTACACCATGGCCAAGGCGGCGATGGAGACCTGCGTGCGCACCATCGCGCGGGAGGAACGCCGCTACGGCATCCACGCCAATATCGTGGCCCCCGGTCTGATCGCCACCGAGATGGGTAAACGACTCGTCTCCGCGTCGCGCGGCGCCGACATCGGCGATCTCGACGCCGACTCGCCGTTCGGGCGGGTGTGCCGTCCCGAGGACGTCGCGGGCACGGTGGCGTTCCTGGTCTTGCCGGACTCCGGCTATGTGACCGGACAACGGCTGGTCGTCGACGGCGGCGGCCCGAACCCGACGATCTTCTGACGACCGAGACACGAGTGAGGTTTCCGTGACGACCGTGGCCGAGGCAGACCGCACCCCCGACAACGGGGGAACCACCGTCGGCGAGCCCGAAGACTTCTTCGCCGAGCTGACCGCATCGCTGGACACCGCATTGTCGGCGAACAACACTCTGCGCTTGATCGACATCGACCAGCGCGGCGAGGGCAACTCGTGGGAGACCTACCTGGTCACCGCCGAGTGGACCGCAGGCGCCGACCGGCGAAGCGCGACCTATGCGGTCAAACGCCAGCCGGTCAGCGGCATCATCGACGACTACGACGTGGACCGCGAGGTCGGCTTGCTGCAGGCCGCCGACCGGGCGGGGATGCGGGTGCCCGCTGTGCTCGCCCACCGCGGCGAGCGTGACGGTGACCGGGGATTCTTCGTGATGGAGAAGGTGCCGGGCATTATCCCGATGCCGCACAACGTCTCGCGCCTGATCCCAGACGCCGCCGTGCGCGCGGATCTCGGACGGCAGGTGGCCAGGGAGATGGCCCGTCTGCACAGCGCCGATCCGGCCTCGATGGGGCTGGACATGCTCGGGCCGGTGCCCGGCGGCGCCGACACCGGCCGGATCGAGAACGACAAGTGGGCCCGCGCCTACCGCGAGGTGGCCGACATCCCGATCCCCGTGCTCGACCTGGCCTGCGCGTGGCTCGACCACCGCGCCGGCACCGTGTCCGGCCGGGTGAGCCTGGTGCACAACGATTTCCGGATCGGCAATCTGGTGATCGAGGACGGATCCATCTCCGGCGTGCTGGATTGGGAGACCGCACACTTCTCCGATCCGGTCGCCGATATCGCCTGGTTCGCGCAGCGCACCTCGCGCGGCCGCTCACCGCTGCTGTGCAAGCTGATCGAACTCGAGCCGTTCCTCGACGAGTACGAGCGAGCGGGCGGCTGGCGGCCGAGCTCCGAAACGCTCACCTGGTGGTCGGTGCAATCGCTGGTCAAGACGGCCGTGGGCTGCCTGCAGGCCGTGGATGTCTACAAGCGTGGCGACCGCGACGAATTGCGGTACTCGAACATGGCCCACAGCGTCTACTACAGCGTCGGCTGGTTGACCACCATGCTGCGCGACGGAGAATGGGGACACTGACATGACCGTCTATTCGACCGATCTGACCGGGCTGCTGGCCACGATCAAGGACACCCTCGGCCACCGCGTGGCGCCCGCGGTGCCGGAGGGCACCGCCCGTCAGGAACTCGCCGCGGTGCTCGAGCAGCTCGACAACCTCACCCAGCGGATCTCCTGGGACCAGGCGGCACTCGCGCAGACCTGCGAGCGCACCGAGGCACTGGCGACGCGCCTCGGGCTCGCGCCGGCGGGCGATGTCCACGCCGGGGTCGACGCTCTGCGCGCACGCCGCCGCCACGTCTCCGACGTCCTGCGTGAGGCCTACCGCGATGGCGCGCCGCGCGCCGGGCTCGTCGAATCCGTTTTGGAGTTCTCGGAAAGGGATGTCGCCGAACAGATCTCGGTGGGCCTGCGCGCCGGACTGCCGATCTGACCCGGAATATCCAGCGCGGCTGGGGGAGTCACCCCCTCGTGATCTGATCACCTACCGCCGGGCGGCCCGGCTTTCGACTATCGGAGGAGGGCGCAGATGCGCGTCCACGAACTGCTGGACCACTGGGCCGAACGGTTCCCGGACGAGGTCTATGTGACCGACGGCAGCCGCAGTCTCACCTGGGACGAGATGCGCCGGTGGACCCACCGGGTCGGCAACTGGCTGGCCGGCGAACTGCGGCCCGGCGAGCGTTTCTGCCTGCTGGAGCGCAACTCGCTCGAGATGATCGCGCTGTACTTCGGCGCGTCGCGCGCGGGAGTGGTGCCGGTGCCGCTCAACTTCCGGCTGGCGCCCCAGGAGTGGAAATACATCGTCGAGGACGCCGGGTGCCGCCTGGCCGTCGTCCACGAGGACTACGCGCAGGCGCTGACCGGGGCCGTCCCCGGTATCACGGCGTCGGTCATCCGCGACGACAGCCCGTCGCGCCTGCGGTTCGCCGAGGAGGTCGCCGCGACCCCGGACGACGCGATCGACCGCGATGTGCCTGCCGAGGCGATCTACCACCAGATGTACACCAGCGGCACCACCGGAAAACCCAAGGGCGCCATGGTGTCGCACCGGGCGGCCTGCACGAACGCCCTGCAGATCCAGCTGGCGCTGAGCTCGGTGCGCCGAGCCACGCTCTGCGTCATGCCGCTGTTCCACGCCGGCGCCGCGCTGCAGATCCTGGCCTACACCTCGGGCGGCTGCTCGGTGCACGTGGTGCGCGATTTCGACCGGACCGAGGTGCTGCGGGCGATGTCCGAGCGCCGCATCCAGCTGCTCACCCTGGCCCCGGCGATGATCCAGGCCATGATCGACGATCCCGTCGCCGCGCAGCTGGACTTCTCGGCGCTGGAGCTGGTGGTCTACGGCTCGGCGCCGATGGCTGTCGAGCTCGTCAAGCGGGCGATGGAGGTGTTCGGCTGCGATTTCGCCCAGGCCTACGGCATGACCGAAACCACCGCGGTGGCCACGATTCTGGCTCCCGAGGACCATCGCCGGGCCGTGGCAGGCCGCCCGGACATCCTGGCCTCGGCGGGACGTCCGGTGCTCGGGACCGCCGTCCGCGTGATCGGACGCGACGGTGCGGAGCTCCCGGTCGGCGAGGTCGGTGAGATCGTGGTCCGCGGCCCGCATCTCATGGACGGCTACTGGGGACTGGGGGAGGCGAGCCGGGCCGCGCTCGCGGGCGGGTGGATGCACACCGGCGACGCGGGCTATCGCGACGCCGAGGGTTTCGTGTTCATCTCCGACCGGGTGAAGGACATGATCGTCTCCGGTGGGGAGAACATCTACCCCCGCGAGATCGAGGAAATCCTGTTCGAGATGCCGGGCATCGCCGACGTGGCGGTCATCGGCGTGCCGAGCGAACGTTGGGGTGAGAGCCCTGTCGCGGTGGTCGTTCCCGCCGCGGGCGCGACCGTCACCGAGCAGATGGTCCTGGAGCACTGCCGGGCCAACCTCGCGAAGTTCAAATGTCCCGTCTCCGTGACGTTCGTCGACGCGCTGCCGCGCAGCGCGGTCGGCAAGGTCCTCAAGCGCGATCTACGCGAACCCTATTGGCAGGGGATGGATCGCCGCATCAACTGAGGCGGCACCGGGCGTACGAGCCGGCGCGGTGAACTCACCGCACCGGCCGTGCCGAACAGCTCAGTCCGTACCGCGCGGCGTCGCCACGAAGTCGGCGGGTTCGGGCTGCTGTGTCCGTGTCCAGTATTCGACGACCGGCCACGGGGAGTTGGTCACCACTCGTCCGCTGGAATTGCGGTAGTAGCTGCTCACACCGTCCATGGCGTACACCATGCGGGAGTTCGCCTCGTCGAGTTCTTCGTTGTACCGGTCGTAGGCATCCTGGCGGCATTCCAGGGTCGCCAGGTCGTCGGTGACCAGGCGGCTGATCGCCTCGACGACGTAACGGACCTGCGCCTCACCGATGGTGATGAAGCTTCCGCCCGGCGGATTGGTGTTCGGGCCGTAGAGGAAGAACAGGTTCGGATAGCCCGGCGTGGTGATGCCCAGATGGGCGCGTCCGTTGTCGTCGTCCCAGTGCTCGCGCAGCGCGATGCCGTCACGGCCGCGGATGTCCATCGGGTACAGGTAGCGCTGCTGCTGGAAGCCCGTGCACAAGATCAGCACGTCGATCTCGCGTTCCTCGCCGCCTGCGGTGACGAGCCCGGCCGGCGTCAGCCGCTCGACAGTGTCGGTGAGCAGTTCGACATGCGGCTTCACCAGCGTGGTGAACCAGCCGTTGTCGATCAGCAGCCGCTTGCCGAACGGCGGGTAGGTGGGCAGCGTCTGCTCGCGCAACTGCTCGTGCCCGGCCAGCTGCTGCTCCAGATACTGGGTCAGGTAGGCGCGATACGCGTCGTTGAGCGAGCTGACGAGCTTGCCTTTGGCCTCGCGCTGCGGGTCGACCGGCAGGGCGGCGTAGGTGCGTTCGGTGTAGAGCCAGTACAGCCGGAACCGGTACCAGCCGCGATAGAAGGGAATGTTGTCGTACAGCCAGTGCTTGGAGTGCGGCGAGGGCTGGAAATAGTTCTCGTTGGGCGCGATCCATTGCGGCTGACGCTGTAGCACGACCATGCTCTGCACCTGGTCGGCGATGGCCACGACGAGCTGCATGGCGGCGGCGCCGGTGCCCACGACCGCCACCCGCTTGCCGGTGAGGTCGATGGCCTCGGGCCAGCGCGCCGCATGCACGATCTGGCCGCGGAAATCGTCCGTGCCGGGGAACTGCGGGATATTGGGGGTGCTGTGCAGGCCGGCAGCGGTCACCAGCGCGGTGGCGCGCAGTTCCTGTCGCTCGCCGTCGGGTCCGGTCACCGAGATCACCCACTGCCGGGCCTGGTCGTCCCAGACGGCGTTGTCGACCAGGTGGCGCAGCCGGATCTTGTCGAGCACGCCGGATTCGCGGGCGACATCCTCGAGGTAGTCGAAGATCTCGTCGCGGCGGGCGAAGTTTTCTGTCCAGTTCTTGGGCCGGAACGAGTAGGAGTACAGATCGCTGGGGATGTCGACGCGGGCGCCGGGATAGGTGTTCTCCCACCAGGTGCCGCCGATGCGGTCGTTGCGCTCGAACACGGTGTAGGGGATGCCCGCCTTGTCGAGGTGGATGGCGCAGGCCAGGCCGGAGATGCCCGCGCCGACGATGACGACGCCGAAGCCGGGCCGGTCGTGTTCGATGAGCGCCCCGATGTCGGCGGGTTCGAACGGGGTGAAGCCGAGTTGTTCGGCGATCATGGGGGAGTAGGTCTCGGGGATCGGCTCGCCCATGACGGTGCTCATCAGGCGGGCGAGTTCGTCGCCGGTCGGTGCGGGCCGCGCTATCGGCTTGCCCTTGCTCCAGTCGAGGATTGCGTCGGTGGCCGCCTGGTGGATCTCGGCTTGGATGGCCGGATCGAGTCCGCCCGAGTTCAGTTCCTCGTACCCCTTGGGGGCGGCGGGGACGTAGGGCGCCGACAGCCACTTCTCCTCGCCGGTCAGCTGGTAGATCACCGGCAGCAGGCAGGGAATGTTGCCCGCGGTGACGGCGGCGTGCACGGTGGCGCGGTCGAGATCGGGGTTCGGTGGCATGGTCGGGCTCAAGTCGTGTCCTTCGGGAGTGGATTGGATGGTCAGTCGGTCAGTGAACGCAGGAGTTCGATCGCCGAGAGCCGCTCGGGGTGGGTCGGTGCCATGGGGCTGACGTTGAGCAGACCGACGCCGATCTCGCGGAGCATCGCGATCCGCTCGGCGACATAGGAGGCGGGGCCGATCAGTGAGGTCGCGCGGACGAGTTCGTCGGGGACGGCGGCGGCCGCCGCACGGTGCTTGCCCGCAAGGAACAGCTCCTGGATGGCCTCGGCCTCGGCGACGAATCCGTAGCGTTTGGCGAGGTCGTTGTAGAAGTTGCGGGTCCGTGATCCCATGCCGCCGATGTAGAGGGCCAGTTGGGGGCGGGCCCGGTCGAGCCACGGCGCGGGATCGTCGGTGACGGCGAGGGGAAGGCGCACGATGATGTTCAGCTCGCCCAACTCGGCGGCGCGCCTGGCTTTTCCGCGGGCGAGCGCCGCACCCCACACCGATTCCAGCTTCTCCGGGTGAAAGAAGATGGGCTCCCAGCCCTCGGCGATCTCGGCGGTGAGCTCGACCATCTGCTCGCCCAAGGCGGCGATCGAGACCGGAATCCGATCGCGGACCGGGTGATTGATGAGTTTGAGCGGTTTGCCCAGGCCGGTGCCGCGGTCGGCGGGAAGCGGGATCTGGAAGTGCCTGCCCTGGTGGCGCAGTGCTTCGCGCCGCCAGACGGTGCGGCAGATCTCGATTGTCTCCCTGGTCTTGCCCAGCGCGTGCCCGAAGGGGACGCCGTGAAATCCTTCGACCACCTGCGGTCCGGAGGCACCGATTCCGAGCCGGAATCGCCCCTTCGATACATAGTCGAGGCCCGCCGCGGTCATGGCCAGTGTGGTCGGGGTGCGGGAGTCGATCGGGAGGATGCCGGTGGCGAGTTCGATGCGTGAGGTGCGCGCCGCGAGGTAGCCCAGCTGGCTGACCGCATCGAAGGTGTACGCCTCGCCCATCGTCACCGAGTCGAGGCCGGCGGCCTCGTAGTCGACGATCTGAGTGGCGATCTCGTCGAACGGTGGACCGAAGTCCAGCACCGTGCCGATACGCATGTGCTCTCCTGCTTTCCGCAATTCGCAGCCCTCGCTGCGTGCGATGAGGTTCTGGCCGACCGTGTGACCGGCTTCGGGGGTCACGACAGTCGCCGCTGCGAGTGGGTGTTAATGCTAACTATGGTCACTATAAGTGGTCAATGCTAGTTAAAGGCGACTTTTTGGGCCTAAAGTTATTTGTGAATATGGAGCATTGCCGGGGTCGGTGGTGATGCGCCGGACCGTGGCCGACTCGAACCGCCGTCCTCGGCGGGAGGCTCGTGGTCCTCGAGTTCCGGGTGCGCCGACGCCGCTTGTTTCGACTCGATGAGAAGCTCTCCGCCGACCCTTTCTCGGCAGACGGATGGGCGGAATGCCTGTTCGGGGCGATCGAGTCGGCTGGTGGCGGGCCACCCGCCGCGGGCGGGGGGCGGCGGGTGTGAATGACTGTTTCGGACTGTTATGGCAGAAATTGTACCTCTGGCCTGCATAATCCATCCTTGACATTAGTGGTAACTATGTTACCTTGATCACAACAGTGCCCCTGACCTGGTCTCGAGCCGCCTCGGGGGGTGCTGCGGGGGGCAGGGAAGACCGGATGCGTGGGAGCCACTCGACTGATGAGCGCGCCTCCGGATGGACATCCGCATGAAAGGCATGAAAATGACTGAGACGCTGACCCGTGAGGCAGCTACCGGCAGCGACCGGGTGACCGACTATGTGCAGCGCGCCCGTTCGATCGCGCCGCTGATCAGGCAAGAGGCCGCCGCCATCGAGCGTGACCGCACGATCACCAAGCCGGTCGCGGACGCGCTGGACGAACTGGGACTGCACCGGATGCTGGAGCCCGAGGAACTCGGCGGCGGCGGTCTGCTCCCCAGTGAGGGCATGCGGGTGTACGAAGAGCTCGCCAAGGCCGACGGTTCGACCGGCTGGGCCATGATGGCCAGCACCTGGGGCACCGCCGGCGTGATCGGCCAACTCTCGGCCGAGGTCATGGACGCGTTGCTGGGCAGGGACGAGCCCTTCATCGTCGCGGGTCAGCTCCTCCCGCGGCATCCCGGCGTGCAGGTCGAGGGTGGCTACATCATCGACGGCAACTACTCCTTCGCCAGCGGCTCGGATCACGCGACCTGGATCGGTGCGGGCTTCTACGTCGCCGACGAACAGGGCAGTCCGATCCTGGGCGCCAACGGTCAGCCGCAGGCGCGCATCGCCCTGCTGCCCAAGGATCAGGTCGAGTTCAAGAACAACTGGGACGTCTGGGGGCTGGCGGGCACCGGCAGCCACGACTACACGATCTCGAAGAAGTTCGTGCCCGCGGAGTACACCACGCAGACCTTCGGCGGCACGCCGACTCGCCCCGAGGTCCTGTACAAGCTGGGCAACGAGTTCGTCGGCGGCATCTGCCACGCGCCGATCGTGCTCGGAATCGCCACTCGCGCACTGGAACTGGTAGCGAAGATCACCGACGGCAAGGTGCGTCCCACCTACTCCGTTCCGGTCGGCGAAGCCGACATCTTCCGGCTCGATTTCGCGCGTAAGGAAGCCGACCTGCAGGCCGCCCGCCTGTACTGCTACGACGTCGTCGAGTCGGCCGAGGCCGCGGTGAGCGGCGGGCAGCCGGTGACGCCCGAACAGATCGCCCGCGCGTCGCAGATGCTGTCGTGGGTGCACGAGGTCACCGCCGACATCGTGATGTTCGCGCATCGCTGGGGCGGCAGCCAGAGCATCGCCCGGACCAGCACGTTGGGCCGCTTCGTGCGGGACATGAACGTGGCGACTCAGCACCTGCTCGTCGACCCGAAGATGTTCGTCGATGCCGCCGCGGTCCTGCTTCCGGTCTACGCCGCCGAGGCGTAAACAATCCGAGCCGCCGAGGCGTAAGAATCCCAGCCTCCGAGGCGTGAACATCTGACGAGGCCGGACCCGGTCGCCATACATGACACGGTGGGCATGCCGCGTGAGCGCGGCATGCCCACCGGTCGTGGCCGACGCCTGCGCTGGTCCCGCCGTCGAGCGACGAAGTGCACGAAACAGTTCCCGACCTGCCGTGGGTGGGTCGACAAACGTGAGAGGCACCCACGATGGGCCATTACAAGAGCAATCTCCGCGATGTGGAGTTCAATTTGTTCGAACTGCTCGAACGCGACCGGGTGCTGGGGACCGGGCCGTTCGAGGAAGTCGACGGGGACACCGCGAAGATCGCACTGCGCGAGGTCGACCGCCTCGCCCGCGAGGAGCTCGCCGAGTCCTTCGAAGAGGCGGACCGCCATCCGCCCGTCTTCGACGCCGCCGCGCACACGGTGGCCATCCCGCCCGCGTACACGGCCATGTACAAAACCTGGATGAACGCCGAGTGGTGGCGACTGCGGGTCCTGCCGGAACTCGGCGGGACGAACGCGCCGAGTTCACTCAACTGGGCACTCGCCGAATTCGTGCTCGGCGCCAACCCCACGCTGTGGACCTATGTCGGCTTCCCGACCGCGACCAGGGTCGTGTACCGCAACGGCACCGAACGCGACAAGCGGATCGCACAGATCGCCGCCGAGAAGCAATGGGGCGCGACGATGATGCTCACCGAACCCGACGCCGGTTCCGATGTCGGCGCCGGCCGGACCAAGGCGATCCCGAACGAGGACGGCACCTGGAACCTCGTCGGCGTCAAGCGCTTCATCACCGCGGGCGAGCACGATCTGTCCGACAACATCATCCATCTCGTGCTGGCCCGGCCGGTGGGAGTCGAGGGCGTGGGCGGCCCGGGCACCAAGGGGCTCAGCCTCTTCCTCGCCCCGAAATTCCACTTCGACCTCGAGACCGGTGAGCTCACCGGCGAACGCAACGGCGTCTACGTCACCAATGTCGAGAAGAAGATGGGCGTGAAGGTCTCCGCGACCTGCGAGATGACTCTCGGCGAGAACGATCCGGCCCGCGGCTGGCTGCTCGGCGAGGTGCACGACGGCATCAACCAGATGTTCGAGGTGATCGAGGACGCCCGGATGATGGTCGGTTCCAAGGCAATCGCGACTTTGTCCAGCGGCTACCTCAACGCACTCGACTACGCCAAGATGCGGGTGCAGGGCGCCGATCTGACCCGGTCGTCGGACAAGGCGGCGCCGCGGGTCGTCATCACCCGCCACCCGGACATCCGCCGGTCGCTGCTCACCCAGAAGTCCTACGCCGAAGGGATGCGCTCGCTGGTCCTCTACACCGCCTCCTGGCAGGACGAGATCGCGCTCGCCGCCGCGGCGGGTGAGGACACCGCACTCGCCGAGGCCGTCAACGACTTGCTGCTGCCGGTGGTCAAGGGTTACGGGTCCGAGCGCTCGTGGACGGTGCTGGGCACCGAATGCCTGCAGACTTTCGGCGGATCGGGATACCTGCAGGACTATCCGCTCGAGCAGTACGTGCGCGACGCGAAGATCGACACCGTCTACGAGGGCACGACCGCCATCCAGGCCCAAGACCTGTTCTTCCGCAAGATCGCCAGGAACTCCGGCGTCGCGTTCGGGCATCTCGTCCAGGAGATGTCGTCGTTCGCCGATGATCCGGCCGCAGGCGCCGAGCTGGCGTTCGAACGCGACCTGCTCCTCGAGTCGGTCGGCGCTGTCGGGGCGGTCGTCGAGAAGATGACCGCCGACCTGCTCGCCGCGAACCCGAAGGCCGGCGGCAAGGAGACCGACATCTACAAGGTGGGGCTGAACGCGACACGGCTGCTCTACATCCTGGGCGATGTCCTCGTCGCCTGGCTGCTGCTGCGCGGCGCCGCGATCGCCCTGCGCGCACTCGAGGCCGGCGCCTCGGCCGAGGACACGGCGTTCTACGAGGGCAAGGTCGCCGCGGCGCGGTTCTTCGCCCGCAACGTCCTGCCCGTCACGGCCGCGGAGGCCGCGATCGCCCGCGCCGTGGACGACTCGGTCATGGCCCTCGACGAAGCGGCCTTCTGAGCTGTCCGCCGGGCAGAATATATGCCGGAAACGAACGGCGCGCCCGACTCGAGTCGGGCGCGCCGTTCGTCTGTCCGCCGTGCTACTCGGCGCCCTCGCGCACGATGAACAGCGCGTCGACAGCGAGCAATCCATCGGCGGTGACCAGCAGCGGATTGACGTCCAGCGACTCGAGCCAGCCGTGGCAGGCCGCGGCCAGGCGGCCGAATCCGACCAGCACCTCGGCGAGCCGGTCCAGATGCCACGGCTGCGAACCCCGGTAGCCGTGCATGATCCGCAGCTCGCGGAACTCCTCGATGAGCGCTTCGGCGTCGATGCGGGTCAACGGCGCCGGGCGGCCGCCGACTCGTTCGAGGACCTCGACGAGGATGCCGCCGATGCCCAGCACCACCATCGGCCCGAGTTCACTGCGGCCTTCCACCCCGACGAGCAGCTCACCGCGCGCGGCGGCCATCGGCTGCACGGCAACGATCTCGCCGACATCGTGGCGTGCCGCGATCGCGCGCATGTCGGTCACCGCCCGATCGAGATCCGCCCGCGTGACGTTCAGTGCCACCGCGCCGAGCTCGGTGCGGTGCGGGACGTCGGCGAGCTTCACCGCGTACGGGCCCTCGAACCTCGGTGTGGCCTGCTCGTCCGCACCGACGACGCAGTACGGCGAGGTGGGGATGCCGAACTCCGCCAACAGATCCATGGCCTGGGTGAACGGCAGGAAACGGCGGCCGTCCGCGGTGGCGGGGAACGGCCCGGGCGGGCAGGCGAGCGCCGCCACGGGCTCGGCCTGCGGGCGGGCCGTGGCGCGGTCCCGGACGAACGCGCCCATCGTCTGCAGTCCGCGCAGGGTACCGCGCAGTCCGTAGCCGAGCGCGACACTGCCGTCCGAGCCGATCACTTCCCGGGCGAACGAGCCGACCGGGCCCGCGCCCGCGGCGATCGCGACCGGCTTGCCGAAACGGCGTGCGGCGGTGGCGACCTCGTCGATGAGGCGGCGATAGACCGGGGAGTCGTCGCCCTCACCCCACATGTTGACGAACACGACCGCGTCGAGGTCGGGTGATCCGACATAGCGTCCGACGATGTCGGTCCAGAATGTCGCGCCGAATCCGGTGGTGTCCAGGGGGTTCGGAACGGTGATGCCCGGGATCGTCGAGGCGACCCAGTCGGCGAGGGAGTCCAGCGGCGGCAGGGTGAGCCCTTCGGCCTCGGCGATGTCGAAGGCCAGCGAGGCGAAGCCGCCGGTGCCTGCGACGACGCCCAGTCGCTCGACGGCGTTCCATTTCGCGGGGTCGAGCTGGTCGACGATCGAGAGCCGGTCGATCATTTCCTCGATGTCGTGGGCGAGCTGGATGCCGGCGTGCCGGAATGCGACGTCGTAGGCCCAGGAGTTCCCGGCCAGCGCGCCGGTGTGCGAGGCCGCCATCTGCTGGGTCCGGCGGTTGCGGGCGAGCTTGACCGCGACGATCGGCTTGGCTGCCTCCCGGCAGCGCCGCGCCGCCCGGAAGAACGCCTCGGGCCTGCGGATTCCCTCGACGATCAGACCGATGGCGGTGGTCTGCGGGTCGTCGGCCAGGAAGTCGAGGTAGTCGGCGATGTCGGTGACGGCTTCGTTGCCCGCCGAGATCAGGCGCGAGATGCCCACCCCGGTCCGCCTGCCCGCGGTGATGGCGACGCCGCCGATCATCGCGCCGCTGTGCGAGACGATGGACACCCCGCCCGCCGGCGGGTGGTAGTTCGCCGAGGCGGTCAGATTGAGGCTGCGGGGAACGCTGATGTAGCCCAGGCTGTTCGGGCCCACAACGGCCATGCTGCCGCGCCGTGCCGCGGCGACCAGCCGGCGTTGTAGCTCGCCGCCGTCCGCGCCGACTTCGGAGAAGCCGGCGGCATAGATGATCAGCCCACCACAGTCCAGCGACGCGCATTTCTCGGCCAATGCCACGGTCCGTTCAGCCGACATCACCGAGAGCACAGCGTCGATCGGGCCGGGCACCTCGGAGATCGAGGAGTGGGTCGGTGTGCCGAAGACGGTGGCCGCGCTCGGGTGGACGAAGTGCACCTGTGCGCCACTGTCGAGCGTCGGCCGGATGAAGGGCGCGACCGGGGACTTGTCACTCAGGCCGACGATCGCGATGGTCGACGGGTTAAGTACGCGGTCGAGGGGGGATCTCGGGTGCGGGGCGGGTTCCTGCGTGCGCGCCGAATCGTCGTCCGCTAGGAGGGGCATGACGTGGTCCTTCTGATCGAGTGTCGGGTGTCCGGTCGAGCACCCTGCGATGTCTGTGGCCGGGGGGAGAAGTGACGAGCCGGGCAGATGCTGCCTGCGGTGCGCTCGCGCCGCCCGCGCTGTTCCGCCGGGCGCCGAGCCGCTGCTCGATTGCGTCGAAATCTATCATCGTGAACAGCGGTTATGGTCGCTTTCTGTCGACAAATCGAAAAGATCCTGAGAAACGGGTTCAAAAGTTAATGGTAACTATGTAAGCTCGCTCACATGCTCGGCGAAGAGGTGCGCCGGGATTCGAAGTCAATCCGGAGGATTCATGGCCAGGACCGAGGCACTCGCACGCGCCGAGAAGATGTATCTCGAAGGCTTTCCCGACCCGGCGACGGCGACGATCGAGGATCTGCGCGACGCCTACGACCGACTGCTGCTGCAGTTCCCCCTCCCCGAGGACATCGAGCCGGTGGCAGGTGAAGCAGGTGGCGTCCCCGTCCTGTCGGTCACCGCGAAGGGCGCCGCGCGCGACAAGGTGCTCGTGTGGTTCCACGGCGGCGGCTACTCGATGGGCAGCGCACGCGGTTTCCAGAACCTCGCGCACACGCTCTCGCGTGCTGCCGGCGTGACCGTCGTCGTGCCCGACTACCGGCTCTCGCCCGAGCACGTGTTCCCCGCCGCGCTCGATGACGGCGCCGCCGTGCTGTCGGCACTGGTGGCGGAGTGCGGCGCGGGCAATACCGCGGTCGGCGGCGACTCCGCGGGCGGCGGCCTGGCGTTGGCCGCCCTGACGGTCCTGCGAGACAAGGGCGAAGCGCTGCCCGGCGCGGCGGTCTTCATCTCCCCGCTGCTCGACCTCACCGCCAGCGGAGCGAGCGTGGACGAGTTCGACGGCAAGGACATCGCCGTCTCGCGCGGCTCGATCCTCAACATCAGCGGGGCGTACCTGCAGGGGCGCGACCCGAAGGATCCGCTCGTGTCGCCGCTGTTCGCAGAGCTGGGCGGCCTGCCGCCCGCGCTGTTCATGGTCGGCTCCGGCGAAGTGCTGCTCGACGACTCCCGCCGTGCGGCGGCCTCGATCACCTCTGCCGGCGGGTCGGCCTCGGTGACGCTCTACGACGACATGTGTCACGTGTGGCCGTTGTTCGCCGCGATCCTGCCCGAGGGCGTCCAGGCCGCCGAGGAAGCGGGCGCCTTCATCCGCAAGAACCTCGGGCTCTGAGTCCCGCCCAACCGATCCGCTCGCAGGCGTCGCCTCCCTCGGGCGCGACGCCCGCGGTCAGACTTCCACGCACGAAAGGACGCCCGAGATGTCCGCCCCGCAGACGACCGACCTCACCGCGCAATTCCGAGACGCGATGGCCACGGTGTGCACGCCGGTCGCGGTCGTGACCGCCATGGACGGCGAGCGCCCGCACGGCACGACCGTGAGCGCCTTCGCCTCCCTGTCGATGACGCCGCCCTCCTTGCTGGTATCGCTGGACCAGGGCTCAGAGCTGTTGAGCCTGATCTTGGAGACAGGGATCTTCGGCGTCAATGTCCTCGGCAGCATGCAGTCCGCGCTGGCGGCGCAATTCGCGCGCAAGGGCAAGGACAAGTTCCTCGATGTCGCCTGGCAGGTCGATTGCGGTGTGCCCCGCATCGCGGGCGTGCCGCACTGGGTGGCCGCCGAGGTCATGGACACCACCACGGTCGCCGATCACACGATCGTGTTCGGCCGTGCCCTCGCCGTCGAGAGCCGAACCGTGCCGCCACTGACCTATCACGGCCGAGTGTTCGGCACCCACGCCGCACTGTAGGCGCGGATCGTTTCGACGAAGGACGGCATGCAATGACACACGTGGACAATCCCGCGACCGAGCTCGACCGTGCGGAAGCCCTGAACCGAGCGCGCACGTCGTTCGCCTCGGTGTTCGGCGACGGCAGACTCTCGCTGGCGCAGTTGCGCGGGAACCTCGACGCGATGATGCTCGAACCCGCACTGGCCGAGGATGTTTCGGTGATCGAGTCGACCATCGAGGGCGTCCCGGTGCTGCGGGTCTCGGCCGGGACCGGCATCGGTGACGACGTGCTGGTGTGGTTGCACGGCGGAGGATACGTCATGGGCAGCGCCCACGGGTACCGGCACGCCGCCGCGGCGCTGTCGCGCGCCATGGGCGCGGTGGTGATCGTACCCGACTATCGGCTCGCCCCCGAGTTCCCGTTCCCCGCCGCACTGGACGACGCCACCCGGATTCTGGGCGCGGTCATCGCCGAGTTCGGTGCCGAGCACACCGTTCTCGGCGGTGACTCCGCCGGCGGCGGACTGACCGTTGCCACACTGATCGCGTCACGTGACAGCGGTAGTCCCTTACCCGCGGCTGCGGCTGTGGTCTCGCCGCTCGCGGACTTCACCGTGTCCGGAGTCACTGTCGTCACCAATCGCGCCACCGACCCCGTGATCACCGAACGCGACCTCGGACTACTGGCGGCCACCTATCTCCAGGGCCACGACCGCTCGGATCCTCTCGCCTCTCCGGTTTTCGGCGATCTGGCCGGGCTCCCCCCGATGCTGCTGCTGGCCAGCGACAGCGAGATCCTGCTCCACGACGCCGTGCGCATCCACGAGGCGGTGCAGCGGACCGGCGGATCGAGCACCCTCTCGGTCCACCCCCACACCTGCCACGCCTGGACGCTGTTCACCGACTTCCTGCCGCAGGCGCGGGAAGGCGTGGCCGAGATCGCCGGCTTCTTGCGGAAGGTTTTGCCATGAGCGTGAGCGTCACCGACGACGCCGCGGTGCGGCACATCCTGATCGATCGTCCCGACCGCATGAACGCGGTCGACAAGGACGCCCTGCACCGACTCGCCGACGCGATCGAAAGCGCCGGCGCGGACCCCGACGTGCGGACGATCGTGCTGTCGGGGACAGGTCGAGCCTTCTGCGCCGGTGGCGACCTCGATGTCGAGGAGCCGCTGTCGGTGGAGAACACCGCGAGCACCTCCGACGCCGCGACCCGCTGCATTTCGGCGATCGTCGCTGTGCCCCGCCCGGTCCTCGCCGCGGTGCGCGGCCCGGCAGTGGGCGTGGGCGTATCACTCGCGCTGGCAGCGGATTTCACCGTCGTCCGTTCGGACGCCTTCTTCTCCATGCCGTTCACCTCGATCGGCTTGATGCCCGACGGCGGCGCCACGGCACTGGTCGCGGCCTCTGTCGGACGCGCCGTCGCGATGCGGATGTCGCTGCTCGGCGAGCGCCTGAGCGCGACGGACGCGGCCCGTATGGGCTTGGTGGCGGCGGTGCACGAACCCGATGTCTTCGAAGCGGAACTGGCGAAGCTCACCGCGCGACTGAGCAGGATCTCCATCGAATCTCTCGCCCTGACCAAACTCGCGGTCAACGACTCGAGCCTGACCGAACTCGGCGACGCCTTCGCACGCGAGCGCGCCGGCCAGATCCGGCTGACGACGACGGACAGCTTCCGCGACGCCATCGCGGCATTCACCGCAAAACGCACCCGGCCGGAGACCGGAGAAAGAACTGGGAGTGACCATGTCGGTAGCTGAGATCAAGCCCATGTCCCCGATCGATGCGCGGCAGACCGATCGCGCTCGCGTTGAGCAGGCCGCGGCCGATCTCGCCGCAGGCAGGTCGATCGTGCTGTTCGACCCCACCTGCGGGGAGGCGAATCTGGTCGCCGCCGCCGAATTCGTCACCACCGATTCGGTGGCGTTCATGGTCCACTACACCTCGGGGTTCGTGAAAGTCGCTGTCCCGGAGGAGGACTGCGTCCGGCTGTTGCTTCCGCCGATGTGGCAGTTCGGCGGTTTCGACGCGAGTTCCGTTCCTGCCGTGACGGTGGACGCCGTGGAAGGCACCGGCACCGGCATCTCCGCGGCCGACCGCGCGCGGACGATCAGGACCATCGCCGACCCGCGAACCGTCCCGACCGCCCTGTCCAGGCCGGGACATGTCGCCCCGATCATCGCCCGGCGCGGCGGTAGCGGCGTGGCCGAATCGGTCGTGCAACTGATGCGCGTCGCCGGCCTGCGCCCGATGGCGGCCCTGTGCGAACTGGTCTCCCCGACGGATCCGACCAGGATGGCTGACGAGCAGGAGAGCATCGATTTCGCGCGCGATCACGCGCTGACCTTCGTCTCGGTATTCGATGCGGTGACCTTCACGCATTGATTCCCGGATCCCGAACCGCCGACCGCCGGATGCGGCCGGCGGCACTCGTCCGAGGAGTTTGCCTTGTCTTTTGTCGTGACCCAACCATGCTGTAACGACGCCGCCTGCGTGCAGGTGTGCCCCGTGAGCTGCATCCGCCCCACCCCGGACGACCCGGCCTTCCGCTCCACCGAGATGCTCTACATCGACCCGCAGACCTGCATCGACTGTGGCGCCTGCATGGAGGCATGCCCTGTCGATGCCATCCACCCCGAAGACGAACTGCCCGACGATCAGCTGCGCTATCGCGAGATCAACGCGGACTACTTCCGCCGCACTCCTCTCGACGCGGGGACGCCACCGGCTCCCCAGCCTCCGGTGAAGGTGCCCAAACCCGATTCGCCCCTGCGCGTCGCCGTGGTCGGCTCCGGACCCGCCGGTGTCTACGCCGCGGCCGAGCTGATGGCCCGGATGCCCAGCGGCGGAATCGACATCGAGATGTTCGATCGGCTGCCCACGCCGTGGGGTCTGGTGCGCGCCGGGGTCGCCCCCGATCATCTCGGCACGAAGGCCATCACCGAGGCGTTCCGCCGGATCGCCGCCAAACCCGGATTCCGGTTCCACCTGAATGTCGAGATCGGCCGCGATCTCACCCACGGCGAACTGCTCGCGCACCACCACGCCGTGATCTACGCCGTCGGCGCGCTCGAGGATCGCAAACTCGACATTCCCGGCGCGGACCTGCCCGGCAGCGTGGCCGCCACCGAGTTCGTCGCCTGGTACAACGGCCACCCCGACTACGCGAACCGCGCCTTCGACCTGACCGGTGAGCGCGCGGTGATCGTCGGCAACGGCAACGTCGCCCTCGACGTCGCCCGGCTGCTCGTCTCCGACCCGGACGATCTCGTCCGTAGCGACATGGCCGAGCACGCACTGGAAGCGCTGCGGCAGAGCAATATTCGCGAGGTCGTCGTCCTAGGCCGTCGCGGCGTGGCCCAGGCCGCCTACACCACTCCCGAATTGCTGGCGCTCGGTCGCATTCCGGGAGTCGATGTGGTCGTCGACCCCCGCGAACTCGATCTCGGCGGCGTCGCGGGCGAGGACCGGTCCTTCTCGACCGATCTGAAGACACGAGTCGCCGTCGAATACTCCGACAGCACAACGACTCCGGGCAACAAGCGCATCGTTCTGCGGTACCTCGCTTCACCGGTCCGGCTGCGCGGCGCCGATCGTGTCGAAGGCGTGGAAATCGTCCGCAACGAACTGGTTCGCACCGAGCGCGGCACGCTAGAGGCCCGCCCCACCGGCACGACCGAGATCCTCGACGCCGGCCTGGTCCTGCGCTCGATCGGCTACCGCGGCACAGCGGTGCCGGGTGTGCCCTTCGACGCGGACGCGGGCCGGATTCCCAACATCGACGGCCGGGTCCTCGATCCCGACACCGGCGCGGCCCTAGCCGGCGTTTACACGACCGGCTGGGTCAAACGCGGCCCCTCCGGTGTGATCGGCACCAACAAACGGTGCGCCCAGAACACCGTCGCCGCACTGATCGACGATCTGCTCGCGGATCGCCTGCCGCAGCCGAAGTCCGGCCGCGACCGGGATGCGCTGTTCGTTTTGGTCGTCGAGCGTCGCCCGGAAGTCGTGGACAGGAAGGGCTGGCTGGCCATCGACGCCGCCGAGCGCAAGGGTGGCCGCGACCGCGGCCGTCCCCGCGTCAAGATCACCGATACTGCGGAGATGGTCGAGATTGCCGGAGCCGCGATGCACCCGGCGGGATAGGAGCCCGGTCGAGCAGTGCCGATGATTCTCGGCACTTGCCCGTCCGTTCGTCGCGACGCAATCGGCGCCGCGATCTCGCAGGCCCGATGCCCGGGCCTGAACGGCGATTTCGCCGTAGCGCGGTGGCCCCGTCGTGGACCCCGCGCGACTCGATGCTGTCTGCTCGTCATCCAAAGCAAAGGAGCTTGTGATGTCTGTTCGTAAGTCGTCGGTGGTCTGGACGGTATCGGGGGCCGTGCTGATAGTCGGCGCGGTGATCATCAGGTTCGCGGTGCTGCCCGCCATGACGAAACTGCCGGACGATCTCAGTCAATCGCAGCGGTACGACGGCACGATGCAGGCACTGAACTCGCATGCCTTCGCGGCAGGTGACTTCGCCGCCCTGCTGACTCCGCAGATGCCGATCACCGCCGACCGCAGCCTCACCGTCGACGCGGTAGACGGCGACACCGCCATCGTGACCAGCAACTCCGTGGTCACCCTCCCGGATTCCTCGACCCAGGACGACGTGCACACCTATGCGGTCGACCGCGTCGACTACTCACCCGTCGAACTCACCGACGCACAGAAGGACTCACTGGTCCCGGCCGACAGGCGGACCACCTTCGAGGCGCACAGCGGTCTCACCTTCAGCTGGCCGATGGACCCGGCCGCAACCGACACCATGCTCTACGATCCGGTGACCCGCACCGCCCAGCAGGCGACCTTCGTCGACGAAAGCGAAGTGCAGGGCCGGAAGGTCTACAACTACCGCGTCGACGCCGCGGGCCCGATCGGCAACCCGGCGCTGCTCGCCCGCTTCCAGGGCTTCCCGGCGCAACTGCCCAAGGCCATGGTCGAGGGACTGCTGCAGGCCGGAGTCGTCCCGGAGAAGTCACGCGAGGCCCTCACGGCGGCACTGCCTTCGCTGCCAGACCCGGTCGCCATCGGATTCGGCAGCATTAACGGGATCGCTGCCGCCGTCGACACGGAGTTCGGCGCGCCGCTGAAGGTCGAGCAGACCCAGGGCACGTATGTCACCGTCTCCGCCGACGGCCGCGACATTCCGGCCCTGCCGCTGTCGATCGTGAGCATTCACACCGCCGAGAACGAGGTGGTCGCCAGCGCGAACACCCTCACGAAGAACTCGACGATGCTGTTGATCCTCGGCGTGTGGCTGCCGGTGGCCATGGTAATGATCGGCATCGCGCTCCTGTCGCTCGGCATCGTCCGGCGCCGGGCCGCCTGAGCTGGACGACGAAGCCGGTCCGCCTTTCAAGAGGCGGCACCGGCTTCGGTCGTGCCAGATGTGGGCTACGCGCGGCCGCGCCTCCCGCTCACGGAGTCGGCACCGGTGGTGACGGCGCGAACGTGACCGGCAGTTCGGCGAGCGTGCGATGCATCGGCCCGAGGCTGCAGATGTATGTCTGGCCTCGGCATCTGCCTGTGTCGCATTGAGTTTTCTCAGCTCAGCACGGTTCGCGTACCGGCCCATTGGGCCTGGTCTGCGAGGTCAAGGCGCAACCCAGCGTGACCCGCGACTGTGGGAACAAGGTGGTGCAATCCGATGCCGTCGCGCGACCGGGAACCCCGCCACAGATGCAGGCCGCACTGCAGAAGAACCCCGGCATGTTCCAGATCATCGGCGACCCGCCCTTCTGCGCCGGCAGCCTCGAGGCATTGAGCACGCTCAAAGCCAGCCAGCCCGAACTCGTTCCCGGACAGACCAAGATCAGATCAATGGCGGACCGATCAATCATTGAGTGTCCCAATGCATCCCAGGCTTGGGCAATCACGAAATGCGAGCCAGAACCAGCATTGGATCGGCATTGACAGGAGCAAGATGTGGGAGTCTGAGATCGTGGACGAGGCGATGGAGCGCACCTAGCCTGACGGGGCTGCTGCACGATCGGGTGATTCGTTATGCGGCCTGAACGGTCGCTGGGGTCATGATTGTCTCGTACTCGATCGGGGTCGATCGCCCGAGTCGAGTCTGGCGGCGTCGGCGGTGGTAGGTGCGTTCGATCCAGGTGACGATCGCGATCGGTAGTTGTTCACGGGTGTCCCACCGCTGCCGGTCCAGCACGTTGCGTTGTAGCAGGCTGAAGAAGCTTTCCATAGCGGCGTTATCCCCGGCCGCGCCGACGCGGCCCATGGAGCCGACCATGCGATGACGGTTGAGGGCGTGGACGAATCGCCTCGAGCGAAATTGAGATCCGCGGTCGGTGTGCAACACGCAACCGGCCACATCACCTCGTCGGGCAACAGCATTGTTCACCGCGGTCACCGCCAGCCGGGACTTCATCCGTGAATCAATCGAGTAGCCGACGATCCGGTTGGAAACACGTCCTTGACCGCGCACATGTAGAGCTTGCCTTCACCGGTCCGATGTTCGGTAATATCGCTGAGCCACAAACAATTTGGGTTATCGGCCCTGAAGTTCCGCTGCACCAGGTCGTCGTGGACAGGCGGCCCGGGTTTGCCGTTCTTACCGCGACGCGGATTGGCGAACACGCTCCACCACCGGTTGTTCGAACAGATCCGCCACGCGGTCCGCTCAGCCATCGCTTCTCCTGCCTCGCGGGCCTCATCGGCCAGGAACCGATACCCGAACTCAGGGTCGTCGCGGTGCGCGTCGAACAACGCGTTGGCCCGATACCCTTGCGCGACCTCGCCGGCGGTCACCGGTTCGGCCAGCCAGCGGTAGTAGGGTTGGCGAGCGAGCTGCAGTACCCGGCACGTCACCGCCACAGGAATCCCCTCGGCGGCAAGCTCTTTCACGATCGGGTAGAGCCTTTTCCCGGTAACTGCGCCTGCGACAGATACGCCGCGGCCCGCCGCAACACCTCGTTCTCCTGCTCCAGCAACCGAATACGACGCCGCGCATCACGCAACTCAGCCGACTCGCTGCGCGTGGTTCCGGGCTTGTTCCCCTCGTCAACGTCGGCTTGACGCATCCATTTCTACAACGTCATCGCATGGATCCCGAAATCTGCCGCGATCTGATCCAGCGTGACCCCGTCGTCGCGGTTGCGAGCCACTCGGACGACGTCGTCGCGGAACTCTTTCGGATACGGCTTGGGCACAGTGACATCCTCTCAGGCCCACCTCCCGGCAAGCCATCTCAATTGTCCCTATCTGTGCAGCAGCCCCGATCGCCGGCGACCGTGTTGACGCGCTTGCAGGACTTGGCAGAGGCCACCGAAGCGGATGAACTTCTGATCAAGACCGACCTCTACCACCCGCGCGACCGACGCGAGTCGTTCAAGCTGCTGGCCGACGACCTTCTCGCGCACAGTCACAGGCAAACCCCGTAGCAGGTCCAGCCAGCGGATCGTCTGCCTCCAGTTCACTACTCCGCCCTCGCTTCCGGCCCGCTCGGGTTCGGGCTCTGTGGGTCCTCTGTGAAGTCGGCAGGGGAGTGGTAGTTCTCGGGGCGGGTGCCCTGTCGGTGCGTCGGATCGCTCCGCCGCCGAGCAGGTCCAGCCGAGTGAACGCAGCCCGGTCGGCCTAGGTATCAATCATTCGCCGATATTGACGCTCTAGATCGATGTCTTATCGGCGCATCGGCGCGTTCGCCGGATCCGGCGCCGATTCGCGCTCGACGTACTGCGCGTTCACTTGCATACGGTGCTGTGAAACCAACCGGACGCTTGCAAACAACGCGTGGCAGCTACAGCCGCATTCGTGACGTGACGGGGGATAAAAATCTTTGGGCATCGAATTTGCAGGTTCTTCGGAGCTGATCTGATAACGGCGAGGGTGGCAATAACGCGAGTCCGGATTGCCATCCAGGAAGCGTGGAAAAGGTGCGGCAATCGCGCGTATCCTTCTTCACGCGGCATTGTTTGGAGTCTTTTGTGTGAGTTTGTATCTCCGGTGGCTATGTGTAATGTCTCAGCTCGGGCCCAGGGGGAGCTCCAAGTTGACCAAGGTAGGAATGTCCTCGGAGGGAGGTGATCATCTGTGATTCTGACTTTTGTCGTAAATCTGCTGCACTCGCTGCTCGGTATTGTGCTGTGATTGCAATCCGGTCGCTTTACCTCCCCGATATGCGGCCGGTCTTTTCTCTGCCCGTAAAGGCGTTGGTCGCTCCTTTCTGTGAGGATGCACGCTGTGGCGGGCTTGCTCAGGGGCGATCCACCCCTGAGTGATGCGAATGGTCAATTCGCTAGAATGGGGTGCGGTGTCAGAATCCGGCGATTTACCAGCACTGCATTCTGTTCTGCCTATCTCTGAATTTCTTATCGGAGCTTTCGGCTCCGGCAGGTAATTCGGTGGTTGATGGAGTCTTGTTCATGAGATTCCTATTATGTCGGACGCGGGTGGTGACTTGGCATGCATACCGCCCGCGTCCGAATAAATCGGGTAATTATAGACTCGGGGCATTGATGAAGAGAGTGGACGGCGCCGTGACCGCTTGGTGCCGTATTCTCGGACTGACCCCATACTTGACCATCATCGAGGACTCGACCTCAAACGCCGTCTGCAAACATCGAGAGCGCGTGGCGCCCGCTACCGAACCCGCGATTAGCCATGGCGGCTCCCCGATTCTCGGTGGCATATGCATACTTGCCAAGTCCGTGCCTTGGGTTTCTTGAGATGTGGGCCTACAAGTTTCCAACGCGGAGATCTTCGCATGGGCCGAAAGCATCGACGGCCTCCAACTCCTCATTGATTGAAGCCGCAAAGCCGCCGCCCGCATCTGCACCGTGACCGCCGCGACTGTCCCCAGGTGGTGCGCTCGACAGATGGTGTCGACCGAAGCGCATCCACACCGTTACCCCCATTATCGCGATGTGCACCTCGGCCTGAACGCAGAACAGGCAGCACGGATGCAGGTTGAATGGCCCGTCCGCCGGCTATGCCGATCGCGTGTGCCCCGACTGACCAATTCATTGTGGGCGTTGTGCGGAGCCCGGTCACGAGTTCTCGCGTGAGGTGCGCTCGGTCCGGGACGGGAACGGAATCACGGTAGAGTTCGCCGTCTTGCGCCCGACACCGCCGAGCAGTAGCCGTTTCTCGATGCATCGGGGCTCGAGTGTAGGCCCCATAGGCCACCAGTCGTCCAGTTCGACGAGTCCGGGGGCGAGTATGTCCAAATCGCCGAACAGCGAGGCGATTTCGTCCCTGGTGCGGTACCAGCCGGACCCCAAGCCCGACGTTATGAACCGGTGTTGAAGTTGGACGGCCATTTCGTGCGCCGCGGATCCGTCGGCGGGGTCCCAGAAATGGGTGGTCGCAACATAGGAACCGACCGGAATCGCGTCGATGTATCGGCGCATGACTCCGGCAGGGTCGACGTCGGCGTCTACGTGGTGGAGAACGCCGCACAGGATAAGAGCGAGGGGACGACTCGGATCGAGATGTGCGGCGATCTCGGGATGGGCCAGCAAGGTCTGTGGCTGGGTCAGGTCGGCCGACACGAAATGAGTGTGTTCGTTGCTCTGGAGCAGGGCTCGGCCGTGGAGGGTGCACAGCGGATCGTTGTCGACGTACACCACCTGTGCGGTGGGATTGTGCTGCTGCGCGATTTCGTGGGTGTTGCAGACGGTCGGGAGGCCGGCACCGAGGTCGAGGAACTGGTCGATGCCGACGGAACCGGTGAGGTAACGGACCACTCGGTGCAGCCATTGCCGGTTCATCCACGCCACGTCACGTTGGCGCGGTGCGATTTCAGCGACCTTGTCGCGCACGAAACGATCGACTTCGTAGTTGTCCTTGCCGCCCAGAGTCGCGTCATACACGCGAGCGATGCTTGCCCGCGACATGTCCAGCCCTACTGGGCTGCGTACCCGTGTCGCCGGGGCGTTTTGGGACGGGTCCGGCATGAAGACCTCTCTGGACTGCGAAACCGACTGAGTAGTGCGCATGTATTTGCCGCAATTCATAAGTGTGCCAGGAGGTTCAGGGACCCGATACGGTTTCGTCGGATGCCGGCAGGACCTGGGGCGGTAGGCCGGATGAAGACCGGTTCTTCTCAACGGCTGAACCGGTCTCCGGGAGCCGGTGCGCGCGGGCTGGGAGCGGTGTCGACGCCGGATGAAGTCCTTCAGATCGTGGCGACCGCAGCCGTCGTCGGCGCGACGCTGACCGGAACCCGCGCAGTTTCTTGATATTGCAGTCGGGACAAAGTGCAGCCGGTGCTGAGGAAATCGAGTCGGAGCGCCGTGCCACCGAGCATGCGGGCGATAATGTCGGCTTGTGAGTAATAGCGGCGCAACGGCCTGGTGATTTCGGTACTGATTTCACCGTTGAGCTGACGGCACGTGTGCATTGCCTCCGGCAGCGCTTCGCCGACCCAGTACGTCAGCACTGCGAGGTCGGTGTCCAGGCTTTCGCAATGCTCGGGACCGTCGTTCTCCTGCGCGAGCGCCCGATTCACCGACAACGTGGCCGAGTGCAACGCACGGGAGGTCAGATAGACATCGGCAATGTGCTGTGAGGCTGCTCGGTACCGTGCGGAGGAACGTCCGAGCTGATGCCGTATACGGAGGTGTTCGGCGGTCCGCATCAGTACACCTTTCAACAGGCCGTCTGCTACCGAACCGATGGCGGCCAGGGCCAATCGATTCAACGGTGGGATACCGTCCGGAAGAAGTTGCTCCGTTGGTATGGGTACGTTGTCCAAGTACAGCGAAAATTCCGGGAGTCCGCTGGGGGATATGTTTCGGATGCGGCCGATGCCCGGCGCTTCCGCATCCACCACAGCGAGACCGGAATCGGTCGGCACCAGAATCCACCGTGCCATGTTCGCGTAAAGCACGTGGACCTTATGGCCGCTTATTCGCACCGTGTTGCCATCGGTGACCGCGATGGTCTCCGGCCCTTTCGAGAACGGTGCCCCAGGTTCGTTGAGTGCTGCCGTGAGTACCGCTCCCTTGGCGACAGCTGGAAAGATCTTCTCCGCCAACATATCCGGCGCGGTTCGTAGCAGAGGAAGGACCCCGAAACCGAGGGTCGGTAGTACGGGCACCTCCACGGCGTCGGTTGCCAACTCCGTCAGCATCGCCGCTACTTCCAGCACGCCACCGCCGTCTCCGTCGTACCGCGGCGGCAGAGGAGTCGACAGAAGTCCGCTGTCGACTAGGGCAGACCAGAGCGCGATATCGCGTGTGCTCTCGCGTTCCAGCAATCGTACGACGATTTCAGCGACCGCATCCTGGTTCTCGTCCATGGTGAAATCCAATACAAAGCTCCCGATCGAGGTATGGGCATATGTACTTAGCTGTCGGGTATTTCGGAAAAATGGAACCGGGATAGTTCTATTTGTGGCCGAGGGGCGGAAGGATTACCTGTTCCGGAACCGGCCTCGAGAGGTGTGAGTGCGGGTGAGCGTCCGAATCGCATCACTGATCTTCCAGCGGCAACAAACGGCGTATATGCCAGCCGAAAGTTTCGCAACCAAGGTGCTGAGCTGATCGGCGGGCGAGTATCGCTTCATTAGACGGCATGCGAAGGAGTGGCACAGTCGAGTAGCGCGATATTTGCGCCCCGAAATTGAAGGTTTGGCTTATGTCACGCGTAGGGTGTCGTCCTTCACGCAGGATGACATGCGGGTTTGCGACGACGGGCCCTGCGAAACCGATTGTTCGTTGACTGCATCGGGCTCTATACCGGGTTGGTCGTTGTTTCGAAAACTATTCGAATCTACGTTCTGATCATTTCTCCGTCTTCGTCCGGTTCGATAGAGGTGATATTTTCTCGAATCGTACAGGAAACCTCGCCTTTGTGGTGTAATTCGGCGGATCGGTTGTTGATTTCGGTCGGAGCAGGCATGTCGTCCTCTTGGGGACTTGATTTCGCGGCCGTTGCTGGGGCCTGTGGACGGCGTAAGTGGTTTCGGATGGCGGTCGAAATTCTGGCGACGAGGATGAGACCGATCAAAAAGAGCAGCCAATTCAGTCGACTGTTCGATCGGTCGCTCACGTGGAGAGCAGGGGCGCTGGGGGGCATGGGCTGTGTCGTCGTGACTGGGAGGTCGGCCGGCGACGAGGGGGTGGTGACGGGGATCTTGTCCGATGGCCTTGCCGGCAACGCCGGAGGCGAGGCAGTCGGGGTCGTCGGTACCGAGATCGAGGGTGGGGCAGTGTCGAGCGGTCCGTGAGTTCGACGGGAGAAACGGGGGGCGGCAAGGTCGCGAGCCACGGCAGCGAACCAGTCGGCGAGCACTTCGGTGCTGGAGCGGACGCTCATGCCGGCGGTTGCGTAGGCGCCGTGTTGGTGGACGGTGTCGGCATAGCGGAGCCACGTGCGCAGGTCGAGCAACTCGGCGTTGTCGGCACCGAGCCGACCGACGGCATCGAAGATCTGAGTCAGTAGCTGGAAGGCTTCGGGCTGTGCCGGCGGATGGTGCCCGGCGGAGGCGACGTCTTGGGCGAGGCGGGTGAGCCCCGCTAGCGGGTCGGCTGAGGCAGCGGTCGCGACCTCGGAAAACTCGGAGGCGGACAACGTGAGTGCAGTCCCGGTGATGGCGAGAAGTGTGTTGAACGCGGCGGTCGCAAGTTTCAGCAGCGCTTCGCGAGACTCCGGATCCGCGAGGACGCGTGGATCGGCGGCTTCGGCGAGCCGGATACTGAGTGTCTTTTCCGGTGTCAACGACAGAGTTCCGAGCGAATAGCCGTGCAGGTCCTCACTCACCACCGCTGCCAGCGTTTTCGTGAGTGTCGCCTGGATGGTGCCCGCGATGGAGAACAGTGTCGCCACCGGGTCGTCGGGGTTGAATTCGACCTGTCCGGCGATCGTCGCGATCATATGAAGTAGCGGTGAATCGGCGGGTGCGTCACAAGCCAGATCTCCGGGTAGGCACAGCGAGGCCACCCGCCCGGTGAGCGCTCCGAAATTCTCTGTGATGTCTCGGATCGGGCCGATGCCGCCACCCGGCGGAGTTGGTAGTAGAAACCGCGGCAACTCGGCCACTTCCGTCCCGGCGGTGTCGGGCGCCGGATCCGGCCGATCTTTACCCGGGACGCCAGGAAACACTGGTGCGGCACGGCCACGGGTGGGGTCCGCGAGTAGTGCCACTGCGGCTACCTGATCCGGCCGAATCGCGCCGGCGCCGGTCCCGACCTCCTGGGCGAACATCGAAACAACGTGCGCCCCTTGGGAATAACCGATCAGTGCCAGTTGGGTATGCGAGCATCGGCCGACGATCTCGCGTGCCATCGACTGCAGGCGGTCGAGACCCTCGGCCGCCGAGTACGAATACGGCGTAGGCCCGCCGGGCACCATGCCGCCGAACGAAGCCATGTACGGGACATACGCGTGCCCTGCCCCCTGTGGCCCCACCCTGGACAGAAATGGGACAAGCACTGCCGAAAGCATGCCGTCATCGACGGAAACCGGTGCATCCGGCGATGATTCGCCTGTCCCTTGGACCCCGAGGACATACAGGGGAGGACACTGCGGCCCATCGGGCGATAGCCCATCGTCGGGTTGCGCCGCTGCTGACCCGGCTGCCGTAACGACAGCTGCAGCGAATACGCTCGACATCCCTCGCAACAGTGCCGAGCGCATCGGTCGTGCGTGCACCTTCGACATCATGGACGAATCTCCCGGATGGAATTCTGTGTGTGCAGCCGAGTGCGGTCTCTCCCGTGGACTGCTGGGTGTTCGAACAGTGCAATGGGTGTTTCAGAGCGGCGGGACACAGTTCCGCCGTCCGGGACCTCGTATTT
>NZ_BDBL01000016.1 GCF_001612965.1 Nocardia kruczakiae NBRC 101016 | reverse complement strand
GGTCAGCCGAATCCGGCCGGCGGCCCACCGCGACGCTCCGGAAATTCCGCGAACCCGGCACCGCGTCCCGGTGAGCAGAAACCTCAGGCCACCCAGAAGATCGCGGCCGGCACCCTCGGTGAGGCGATGGCGCAGCGCGGCCCGCGCTCGACCGCGGCCAACCGGTCGGCTCCCGGTGGCACCGGCACCCGCCCCGGATCGGGTCCGGGCACCGGCGGACGCCGCGCGGTCGGCGCGGGTGCTCCCCCGCCGGGTCCGCCGCCGCGCAAGGGCAACGGCGGCGGTGACGGGCCGGGCGGGTCGGCGGGCAGGGGCCCGAAGACGAAGAAGAAATCGCCGTGGCGCATCGTGCGGCGGGTGATCTATGTCCTGGTGGCATTGGCGATCGTCGTGCCGAGCGCGGTCTTCCTGATCGCGTACACGACCGTCTCGATACCCCAGCCGGGCGATCTCAAAACCCCTCAGGTCGCCACGATCCTGGCCTCCGACGGCACCACGCAGATCAGCAGAATCGTTCCGCCGGAAGGCAACCGGACCGACGTCACCATCGACCAGATCCCGCCGCACGTGCGCAACGCGGTGATCGCGGCCGAGGACCGGGACTTCTACTCCAACCCCGGCTTCTCCATCAGCGGTTTCGCCCGCGCCGCGCGCGACAACCTGATGGGCAAGGACACCGCCGGTGGTGGTTCGACGATCACCCAGCAGTACGTCAAGAACGCCATGGTCGGCAATCAGCATTCGCTGAGCCGCAAGATGCGCGAGCTGGTGATCTCGGCGAAGATGGCGCGGCAGTGGAGTAAGGACGACATCCTCACCGCGTATCTGAACACCATTCCGTTCGGTCGCGGCACCTTCGGTATCGACGCCGCGGCCAAGGCCTACTTCGGCAAGTCGGTCGAACAGCTGACCGTCGAAGAGGGCGCGATGCTGGCCGCCACCATCAACCAGCCGTACGGCCTGGACCCGGAGAACAACCCGAAGGGCGCCGAACAGCGCTGGAACTACGTCCTCGACGGCATGGTCAAGGCCGGTTCCGTCCCGGCGGCCGAACGCGCCAAGATGGTGTACCCGAAGGTTCTGCCGTCCAGCGCCAACAGCGACGACAGCGAGAACAAGACCGCGGGCCCCAACGGCTTGATCAAGCGGCAGGTGCTCAGCGAGCTGTCCGAGGCCGGCATCAGCGATACCCAGCTGAACACCGAGGGTCTGCAGATCACCACGACCATCGATCAGAAGGCCCAGCAGGCGGCGATCGATTCGGTGCACAAGAACATGCAGGGTGAACGCGACGAGGTGCGGACCGCGGTCGTCTCGGTCGATCCGAAAACCGGTGCGGTGCGCGCCTATTACGGCGGCGACAACGCGACCGGCTGGGACTTCGCCAATGCCGGTCTGCAGTCGGGCTCGACGTTCAAGGTCTTCGGCCTGGCCGAGAACCTCGAACTCGGTAAGCCGCTGTCGACGATGTACGACAGTTCGGATCTGACGGTCAACGGCATCAAGATCACCAACGCCGAGGGTGAGACCTGCGGTACCTGCACCATCGCCGAGGCGCTCAAGCGGTCGCTGAACACCAGCTTCTACCGCATGGAACTCGATATGCCGGACGGTCCCGCGAAGATCGCCGCGATGGCGCACCGCATGGGCATTCCCGACACGATTCCGGGCGTGGGCCAGACCCTGACCGAGCCCGACGGCTCCGGCCCCAACAACGGCATCATCCTGGGTCAGTACCAGGTGCGACCGCTGGATATGGCCTCCGCGTACGCGACCATCGCGGCCTCGGGTGTCTATCACAAGCCGCATTTCGTACAGAAGGTCGTGACGGCCGACGGTCAGGTCCTGCTCGACCGCGGACAGGTCGCGGGCGAGCAGCGGATCTCCGCCGCCGTCGCGGACAACCTGTCGGCGGCGATGCAGCCGATCGCCGCCTCGTCCCGCAACCACGGCCTGGCCGGCGGCCGGCTGTCCGGTTCCAAGACCGGTACCACCCAGCTCGGCGACACCGGTCAGAACAAGGACGCGTGGATGATCGGCTTCACCCCGTCGCTGTCGACAGCGGTCTGGGTCGGTACCGCGGACGGTGTCGCGCTGAAGACACCCGGCGGGTCGATCATGTACGGCTCCGGCCTGCCGTCGGATATCTGGAAGGACACCATGGACGGCGCGCTCGAGGGCACGCCGAAGGAGAACTTCCCGAAGCCGGCCGCGATCGGCGGCCAGGCCGGTGTGCCGTCCTATTCGGCGCCGTACACCGCGCCGAGCACCACGCAGCAGGAGTACCAGCCGCCGGTCGTGGTGAAGCCGTCGCAGGTCGAGATCCTGCCGGGCATCACCATTCCGGTACCGGGCATCCAGCCGAATCCGCGCTCGCAGCCGCAGCAGAACCAGCCGCAGTCGCAAGACACCGGACCACTGCCGGGGCAACCGGTGGCACCCGCTGACGGATCCTCACCGACCACATCGAATTCCGGTGACACCAACGGCAATTCACGGTCCCAGCGTCCGGGCGCCGGCGCCGCCAACAGTACCGACGGGACAGGAGACGGGTACTCCAACAGTCACCGGTAGCCTCGGGTGGCGTGAGTGAACAACAGCCGGTGGCGGCCTCGACGTTCGGTGACGAAGGTGTCGAGACCGCCACCGGTTTCGTTTCCGCCGCTCCCCTGGCGGCGGATCGGCGATCGGCGGCGCGCCGGGACAAACCCAGCCGCACCGATTCGATGACCGCTCAGTTGAGCAGCACGATCGGCGGCCCGGTCGGCGACCACGCCCTGATCGGCCGCGCTCGCTTCTGGACTCCGCTGCGCATTCTGCTGGCCTTCGCGGTGGTGTTCCTCGCCCTCGGCTGGGCCGGTAAAGCCGGTTGCATTCAGCAGACGACCACCTCGGAGGGCCATCTCACCCTCGACTGGAACAACGGCCGCCAATACGTGGCTATGTGCTACTCGGATACGGTGCCGCTCTACGGCGCCGAACATCTCGACGAGGGCGCGTTCCCCTACAAGAAGAAGTGGACCGAGGTCGGCCCCGACGGCAAACTGCAGACCCGGTACATGGAGTATCCGGTGCTGTCGGGCCTCTATCAGTACCTGGCGATGGAGGTCGCCAATATCTGGATGTCGCTGCCGTTGCCGAAGGCGCTGTCGGTGGTGGTGTATTTCAACGTCGTCGCCGTGGGACTGGCGCTGGCCTGGCTGGTGACGGTGTGGGCGTCGGCGATGCTGGCGGGCCGCCGGATCTGGGATGCGGCGCTGGTGGCACTCTCGCCGCTGGTGCTCGTGCACATCTTCACCAATTTCGACGCGTTGGCAACGGCTTTCGCGGCCACGGGCCTGCTGGCCTGGGCCAAGCGGCGGCCGGTCCTGGCCGGAATCCTGCTCGGTTTGGGCGGTGCGGCCAAGCTGTATCCGCTGTTGCTGCTGGGCCCCATCGTGGTGCTCTGCCTGCGTGTCGACGGCCGTGACCGATTGCCGGGCCTGCGAGAACAGCTGCGGCGCAACGGCAACAACGCGGTGCGGGCCGTGCGCGACTACCTGGCCGGCGCGCGGATCAGCCCGCTGCGGGCGGCGCTGGTGACGGTGTTGTCGGCAATGTCGGCCTGGCTGGCGGTGAACCTGCCCATCGCGGTGCCGTTCACCGAGGGCTGGTGGGAATTCTTCCGGCTCAACAGTGAACGCCATGCCGATCCGGATTCGCTCTACAACGTGATCACCTCCTTCACCGGCTGGCAGGGTTTCGACGGTCCACTCGCCTCCTCCGATACGCCGACAGCGTTGAATTCGGTGTCACTGGCGCTGTTCGCGGTCGCCTGCGCGGTGATCGCATACATCGCGCTGACCGCCGCCCGCCGACCCCGCGTGGCACAGCTCGCCTTCCTGGTGGTGGCGGCGTTCCTGCTGACCAACAAGGTGTGGAGTCCGCAGTATTCGCTGTGGCTGGTGCCGCTGGCGGTGCTGGTCCTGCCGCACCGGCGAATCCTGTTGGCGTGGATGACGATCGACGCGCTGGTGTGGTTCCCGCGCATGTACTACTATCTCGGCACCGACGACAAGGGCGTCCCCGAACAGTGGTTCACCAGCGCGGTCCTGATCCGCGACTTCGCGGTCGTGGGCCTGTGCGCGTTGGTGGTCCGCCAGATCTACCGGCCCGATCAGGACCTCGTCCGAGCCGACGGCGCGGACGACCCGGTAGGTGGAATTCTGGACCGCGCGCAGGATCCGGCGCTGCCGTGGTTGCCGTCCGCCCTGCAACCCAGGCCGCCGTATCCGGCCGCTGGCGCGAACACCCGATCATGGGCGAGGATCGACACATGACCGCATTGAGCGAGCAGGCGACCACCTTCCTCGAGCTGCACCGCCCCGGCGATCCGGCGATTCTGCCGACCGTCTGGGACGCGTGGTCGGCGAATCTGGTGCAGGCGGCCGGGTTCGCCGCGCTGACCGTCGGCAGCCATCCGCTGGCGGATTCGCTGGGCAAATCCGATCAGGAGGGGATGACCTATCCCGAATCGATGGCCCGGGTCCGCGAGATCACCGCGGCGGTCGACATTCCTGTCTCGGTCGATATCGAATCCGGCTACGGCCTGAAACCCGCCCAGCTGATCGACGGACTGCTGGAGGCCGGCGCGGTCGGCCTCAACATCGAGGATTCGGTGCACAGCGAGGGCGGCCGCCTGCGCGAGCCGAGCGAACACGCCGACTTCGTCGCCGGACTGCGGCAGGCGGCCGATGCCACCGGTGTGCACGTGGTGGTCAACGCCCGCACCGACCTGTTCCTGCGCGAGGACCAGAACACCCCGGACCGGGTCGAGCGGGTGCTCGAGCGGATGCGGCTGGCGGCCGAAGCGGGCGCCGACGTGCTGTACCCGGTGGGTCAGCGCGATCCGGAGATCCTGCGCCGGCTCTGTGCCGAACTTCCGTTGCCGGTCAACGCCATCGGGCTGCCGGACCAGGGTGATCGCGCCTGGTTCGCCGAAGTGGGCGTTGCCCGAGTCAGTTTCGGGCCGTTCCTGCAGCGCGCGCTGAGCACCGAGGCGAACCGGCTGCTGCAGCGCTGGCAGTAATTCCGGAACCCCGGCACCGAATCGGGTCGGGTTCTGTGACAATGGAAACCGCCGATGCCCGCCGCAACGCCTGCCACGAAGCCCGAGATGAGCGAGCCGACGGTAGGCAACCGGGGCGGTCATCGGCGCTGTGATTCCGGTCAGGCCACCTGCTCGTCGCGGTCGATCCACACCGGGTAGTCGGTATAGCCATGCGGTCCCCGGCCGTAGAGACCGTCCTCACGCACCGGCGCCAGCGCTCGATCGTGCCGGATCCGCGACACCAGATCGGGATTGGCGATGAAGGCCCGCCCGAAGGACACCAGATCGGCCCGGCCGTCGGCGAGCAGCCGCTCGGCCGCCGCGGGTGCGGTCGGCGCGCGGTTCTCACCGATATTGGCGATCAGCGTGCCGTTCCAGCGCGGGCGCAGATCGGCGAGTGCCGGATAGTCGTCGTTGTCGGTGAGGTGCAGGTAGGCGAGATCTCGTCCGGCGAGTTCACCGACCAGGGCGCGGTAGAGCGGCGCCGGATCGGCCTCGTACATGCCGAACTGCGGATTGCCCGGCGACAACCGGATCCCGACCCGATGCGAACCCGCCACGGCGGCCACGGCATCGGTGACCTCGAGTGCGAATCGCATGCGGTTGACGATCGTGCCGCCGTATTCGTCGGTGCGCAGATTGGTGTTGTCGGCCAGGAACTGATGGACGAGATAGCTGTTCGCACCGTGGATCTCGACACCGTCGAATCCCGCCGCGAGCGCGTTGGCGGCGGCGGCCGCGTAATGTTCGACGGCCCTCGCGATCTCGGCGCGGGTCATGGCCCGAGGTTGTGGCGCCGGGGCCTTCCCGCCGTCGATCAGGTGGACCGGATCGTCGGCCGGTACCGCCGAGGGGCCGGCCGGCAGGGTGCCGTCGATCCGGGCCAGCGGATGTCCCCACCGCCCGCCGTGCATGAGCTGGGCGAAGATCCGCCCGCCCGCGCCGTGGACGGCTTCGGTGACCCGCCGCCACCCGGAGACGTGCGCATCAGTGGCCAGGCCCGGCACCCATGCCTCGCTCTGGCCGGTGGAATGCGGCCAGATCCCCTCGGTGACAATGAGTCCCGCGTCGGCACGCTGGGCGTAGTAGGTCGCCACATCGTCGGTGGGCGAGCCGTCGGGGTGGGAGCGCAGCCGAGTCATCGGCGCCATCACGACGCGATTGGGCAGGTGCAGGTGGCTTGCGTGATAGTCGGTCAGCAACAGCATGCGCGTACCGTAGAACCTGACATCAATGTTAGGTGCAAGGGAGAAACCGGTGCGCATCGGCGAACTGGCACGACGCACGGGCGTCAGCGTGCGGTCGTTGCGGTACTACGAGAGTCAGGGCCTGCTGGCTTCGTCCAGGACCTCGGGCGGTCAGCGCGAATACCGTGAGCAGGCCGTGGACCGCGTGGTTCGCATTCAGGAGATGTTCGCCGCGGGACTGCACAGCCGCACCATCGCCGAACTGCTGCCGTGCATCAACGACACCGACGGTACGCCCGCGCGGACCGCGACCCCGTGGCTCTCGGAAACCCTTGCCGCCGAACGCAAACGCATCGACGCGTGCATCAAGGATCTGGTCCGCACCCGCGAGGTGCTCGACGGCGTGATCAGCGCGGCACACGGCGAGCCGCAGTAGCGCCGGAGGCAGGCGCAACGCGCACCTCAGGCGGCCAGTCCCGGCCGGCGCTCCAGGATGGCGCCGGGCGCCGGCGATGTCGGCTCCCCGGCCACCGCGGCATCCGGGCGCTTTCCGGATCGGAGCGAGGCCAGCACCATCCCGAGCAGCCCGACGCCCAGTCCGGCAATCGTCAAGGGCCGCAATGGTTGTGCGATCAGCAACCAGGCCAGTCCCGCCGTGACCAACGGGGTGACGAAGAACAACTTGCCGACGCGAGTGGCGTCCCAGCGGCGCAGCATCGCATTCAGGAGCAGGAAGCACGCGACGGCGTTGATCGCCACCATCCACACCAGCGAGCCGGCGAATCGCAGCGGATCGGCGATGTGCGTATCCCCGCTCCCGAGCATGAAGATTCCCGCCACGGGCGCGCTGATCAGCACGTGCACAGCGGTATTCGTGCGGGTGTCGACCTGCGGCACGAAACGCTTCTGATAGACCGTGCCGAGGCTGAGCCCCAGAAGACCGGCCACGCACAGCACCAATCCCGTTGCGGAGAAATGCGATTGGTCGACAACCGCCAGTCCGACGCCGAGCCCGCCGATACCGAATCCGATCCACTGCCGCACGGTGACCGACTCCCCGAGCACGGTCCCGGCGAACAGTGCGATCACGACCGGATTCAATCCCTGCACCAGTGAGATCACCGCCGCGGACACATGGTCGGCCATGGCGCTGTAGAAGGCGCCGAACTGCACCATCTGCATGAGCAATCCGGCGACGGCCACATGCGCCAGTTGCCGGCCGCGCGGCCACCGCGCCCCGACGACGACGGCATACCCCGCCAAGACCAGTCCGGCGCAGGCGAAGCGGGCGAACAGCACCACCATCGGCGGCGCCGCGCCGACGCCGATGATGCCGGCGATGAACGCACTGCTCCACATCACGACGAAAGCCGCGGGTGCGGCCGTCTCCATCAGTCGCTTCCGCACGACGCCTCCCGAATAACCGCTTCAACTGGTTACCAACCCTGACATCGGTGCGACTAACCTGTCAAGGGGGTTACGATGACGAGGTGTTCACCTTCGTCAGCGGCAACGTGGCCCTGGATTTCGCCGGTACGGTCCAGGAGCGCAATGGCGGTTTCGTCGATCTCCTGACGGCTCCCGCCGCCCTCGACGAATGGCTGATCGCGGCCGGGTTACTGGATTCCGCGCCGCGGTGCGACGCGGCCGACCTGGCCCGGGCGGTCGAACTGCGCGAAGCGGTGTACCGCCTGGCCCTGGCCACCACCACCGGTGCGCCGTGGCGCGATGCCGACCGGGTGCTGGTCAACCGGATCGCCGACGGTCCGAAGCCCTCGATCGCCCTGCGCGCCGATGCCGGCGTGACCCGCCGCGGCGACTGCGATCACGCCCTCGCGCGCATCGCGACCGAGGCGATCGAACTCCTCGGCGGACCCGATCGCGATCGGATCAAGCAATGCGGCCGCGATACGTGCACACGCCTCTACCTCGACACCTCCCGCGCGGGTTCGCGGCGCTGGTGCGATATGACGCTGTGCGGCAATCGCGCCAAGAGCGCGTCGTTCCGCGCTCGCCGCGGCAAGCCGTAATTCAGCGGGTGGAAACGAGTTCGCGCGCGACCGGCGACACCATCGGCCGGTATCCGCGCGGGCGGGCGCGGACGAACGCGAAGAAGAAGAACACCAGCAGGATCGCGCGTCCCCACACCCCGAACTGCACGAGCTTCTCGTAGAAGTCCGCGCCCGTTCCGCTCCCCAGGGCGTGGAAGTAGCGGAAGACCCCGATGCCGAGCGCCAGATCGGCCAGCAGGTAGGCGCCGACCGCCGCCCACGGCACGTCGAGCAGGACGAAGAACGGCAGCACCCACAGCGTGTACTGCGGTGAGTGCACCTTGTGGAACAACAGGAATCCACACAGCATCGCCGCGCTCACGCCCACCCAAGGGTAGTAGCCGAGTGCGGGAAAACGCTTCCACCCCAACCAGATTGCGAGCGCGAACGAGACGACGACCAGGACCGGCGAGGCCGTCGCCACGACGTTCTGGAACGATGCCTCCCCGCTCTGTCCCTGCCCGAACATCGGCCGCAGACCCCAGTACCAGATGGAGTTGGTGGTGATGTCGGCCTGGCGCATCTGCTGGAAGGTGAACGAGGCCCGCCAGCCGTCGTAGCCGAGCAGAGCGAAGGGCAGGTTGATCGCCACCACCGTCACGATCGCCGCACCGGCGGCCGCGAACGCACCGGCCGAGTCGTAGCCGTGACGGGAAACATCCGGACGCTCGCCGAGGTCCGGCTCGCCGAGAAATATGTAGAGCATCAGCGGCAGGACGAAGATTCCCGGATACAACTTCAGGCAGAATCCGATGCCCAGCAGCACCGCCGCGACAATTCCCCTGGTGCGCAACGAATATCGAGTCAGCGTGGTCATCACGTAGACCGCGCCGACGGCCGTGCACACCACCGGAAGTTCCCAATTGTGGAACGCGTAGAGCACCAGCGGCGGCCCCACCGACCACAGCAGCGCGACCGCACCCGACATCCGTCCCAGCATCCAGGCGGTCAGCAGGGCGAACGGCGCCAGCAGCAGTGCCGAATGCAGCAGAAAGCCGGCGTCGTCGTGCACCCCGGCCGCACCGAGCCACATCAGCAGTCCGCTGAGCACCGGATATTCCACGGCGCCACCGGTCAGCGTGCCGTCCGGGGTGATACCGCCGCCGACGTACGGAAACAGATGTTCGTCGATGCCGCGGCCGATCCAGAGGAATTGGATATCGGAATAGCAGACCTCGGCATCCTTGATGCGATCGAAGATCAGACTGCGCCCGTCGCCGTCGAACGGCGCGCCCGCGCAGCGAGCCTTGTTGAGATAGGCGAAGATCAACGTGACGGCGCAGGCCAGCACCGCGGCCGCGGCCGCGACCCGGCCGGTTGCGCGCGCCCGGACTATCGCATCGGCCACGCGGCCACCTCCGCAGCCACCCCGTCGCCACCGCCGGAGTTCCCACGATCGGCGGATCGAATCGGCATGTCCACCACGATAGGTGGGCTACCCCACCGACGGCGATATTCATCGGGAAGGAGACCCATTTCGCACCCGGTGCCCCGGATTCGGGTCCGGACCGGCCGTTCATGTAGCCTTGTCGGGTTGCTGACGCAACGACCCCTCCTGCCACGGAAAGTCCGTGGCCGTTCACAGTCCACAGGAGGTGATGGGTTCCCGTGCGTCATTACGAAGTGATGGTCATCCTCGATCCGAACCTGGACGAGCGCACTGTCGGTCCGAACTTGGACAAGATGCTCAGTGTGGTCTCGCAACAGGGCGGCAAGATCGACAAGGTCGACCTCTGGGGCCGCCGCCGGCTGGCCTACGAAATCGAGAAGCGCGCCGAGGGCATCTACGCCGTCGTCGACCTGACCGCCGAACCGGCCACGGTCAGCGAGCTCGACCGTCAGCTGGGCCTGAACGAGTCGGTGTTGCGCACCAAGGTGCTGCGGCAGGACAAGAAGTAAGACCCCTGGCATACCTGCCGGAAAGCAAACCGCACTTGTCGTTGCCTGGCCTTAGGCTCTAGCGCAACAGGCGAGTGCACAGCTGATCGCACCGGAGACCAGGAGGAACCATGGCAGGCGACACCGTAATCACCGTCATCGGCAATTTGACGGCAGATCCGGAACTTCGATTCACGCCCGCGGGCGCGGCGGTGGCCAATTTCACCGTCGCCTCGACTCCCCGGGTGTTCGACCGTAACGCCAACGAATGGAAAGACGGCGAGGCACTGTTCCTGCGCTGCAACATTTGGCGTGAGGCCGCGGAGAATGTCGCCGAAAGCCTGACCCGAGGCGCTCGCGTCATCGTGAGCGGACGGCTGAAGCAGCGCTCCTACGAAACCCGCGAGGGTGAGAAGCGCACGGTCGTCGAACTCGAGGTCGACGAGGTCGGTCCCTCCCTGCGCTACGCGACCGCGAAGGTCAACAAGACCTCGCGCGGCGGTGGCGGTGGTGGTTTCGGCGGCAATTCCGGCGGCAGTGGTGGGGGCTTCGGCGGCTCCAACGGTGGCAGTCGCGGCGGACAGAGTTCCGCCGGCGACGATCCGTGGGGCAGCGCTCCCGCGGCCGGCTCCTTCGGAGGCGGCCAGATGGACGACGAACCGCCGTTCTGAACGGCTCACATATCGGGGCCCGCGGTACGCGGCTCCCAGGCAAACGGAGTGAAGACCCATGGCCAAAGCACCGGCACGCGAAAAGGTGCTGAAGAAGAAGGCTTGCGCGTTCTGCAAGGACGACAAGAAGGCGAAGAAGGACGGCTCGGGCACCGGCGCCGTCATCGACTACAAGGACACGGCGTTGCTGCGCAAGTTCGTCAGCGACCGCGGCAAGATCCGCGCCCGCCGCGTCACCGGAAACTGCGTGCAGCACCAGCGGGACATCGCCGTCGCGGTGAAGAACTCTCGCGAGGTCGCGCTGCTGCCGTACGTGTCCACGGCTCGCTGAGAACGGGAGGCAGACGATGAAGCTGATTCTGACTGCTGATGTGGACAACCTCGGTGCGCCCGGCGACACCGTGGAGGTCAAGGACGGCTACGGCCGTAACTACCTGCTGCCCCGCGGCCTGGCGATCGTCGCCACCCGCGGCGCCGAGAAGCAGGTCGAGGGCATTCGCCGGGCGCAGGACGCCCGTCGCGTGCGCGACCTGGACCACGCCAAGGAGCTCAAGGCCGCGATCGAGGGCCTGGAGGGTGTGTCCCTGTCGGTGAAGACCGCCGGCACCGGCAAGCTGTTCGGTTCGGTCACCACCGCCGATGTCGCCGGCGCGGTCAAGGCCGCGGGTGGTCCGGTGCTCGACAAGCGCAGCATCGAGCTGCCGAAGTCGCACATCAAGAGCACCGGCAAGCACAACGTCACCGTGCACCTACACCCCGACGTGATCGCCAAGTTCGACCTGCAGGTTGCTGCCGCGGAGTGACCTCCGCCCCGCTGTCCGCAACGGCACTCATCGGTTCGCCGATATGCCCGATCCGGCCGACGGGTCACAGTTCATCGAAGACCATCCCCGTGGTTACCGCGGGGATGGTCTTCGCCTGCGCGGATTCTCCGGCCGACAGGCCCGTATACGCCTCTTGTCGCGTTTCGGACCGGAATCGGATCCGACACGATAGAGTTGCGAAAGATTTGCTAGTTGGTGACGGTGGGCATCGGATCCCGCCGGCGACAGCTTCTGCGCACTTTTTACCCAGCTCCTGGGGATTTGTGGACAAGTAGCCAAACCGACCATCTCGAATGTGATCTACGCCATAGCTTCGGAGAGCGGTGTTAACCCAACACGCCCGGCTGTTCATCTCGGGTGACACGCCGACGCTATTTCAATCCACATGTGGGAAATCGAAAAAACGCGTGTCCACCTGGTCACAGCTGCTACGCATACCGGGTTATCCCCAGTTGATGCACAAGGCCTACACAACGGTGGGTGAACTGTGCCCAGTTTATCCACAGCTGTTTCCACAGGACGGTTTGGCGATCCCCAACTCGGTCCCTTAGGTTCTTCCAGGCGCCGTCGTCACGCGCCGGTAGCACCGCGATTCTCGCTGTGGCGAATTCGTTAGCTACGGGCAGGTTCTCGATCATGTGGCGGCCGCCGCGACGGCCGGTGTGACATGTTCCGACGTGTCGGTACCCGGGCGTACAACAAGTCATCAATAGGGTCGAAGCCGGGTGGGATCAGGCCGGGTGCGATGAGAGAGGACGGTCGAGTGGCAGTCGTCGACGATCGCGGGCACTCGGATTACAACGATCAGCCCGGCGAGGATTTCGGTCGGCAGCCGCCGCACGATATGGCCGCCGAACAGTCGGTGCTCGGCGGCATGTTGCTCAGCAAGGACGCCATCGCCGACGTCGTCGAGGTCATCCGCCCCGGCGATTTCTACCGTCCCGCGCACCAGGCCGTCTACGACGCGATCCTCGACCTCTACGGCCGCGGCGAACCCGCGGACCCGGTCACCGTCGCCGCCACCCTGGACCGCCGCGGCGAACTCAAACGCATCGGCGGCCCGCCCTATCTGGTCACCCTGACCCAAACCGTGCCGACGGCGGCAAACGCCTCCTACTACGCCGAAATCGTCGCGGAAAAAGCGATTCTGCGGCGCCTGGTCGAGGCCGGCACGCGCATCGTCCAATTCGGCTACGCGGGCTCCGAGGGCCAGGACGTCGCCGAGGTCGTGGACCGCGCCCAGGCCGAGATCTACGAGGTCACCGAACGCCGGTCCACCGAGGACTTCCTGCCCCTGGAGGAACTGCTCCAGCCGACGATGGACGAGATCGACTCCATCGCCAGCCGCGGCGGCATCTCCCTCGGCGTACCGACCGGCTTCACCGAACTCGACGAGGTCACCAACGGCCTGCACCCCGGCCAGATGATCATCGTCGCGGCCCGTCCCGGCGTCGGCAAGTCGACCCTGGGAATGGATTTCATGCGGAGTTGTTCGATCAAGCACGGCTTGGCGAGCGTCATTTTTTCGCTGGAAATGAGTAAGACCGAGATCGTGATGCGTCTGCTGTCGGCGGAGGCGAAGATCAAGCTCGGGGATATGCGGGCCGGGCGGATGAGCGACGACGACTGGACCAAACTCGCGCGCCGGATGAGCGAGATCAGTGAGGCGCCGCTGTTCGTCGACGATTCGCCGAACCTGACCATGATGGAGATCCGGGCCAAGGCGCGGCGGCTCAAGCAGCGCCACGATCTGCGGCTCGTCGTGGTGGACTACCTGCAGCTGATGACATCCGGTAAGAAGGTCGAATCCCGCCAGCAGGAAGTCTCGGAATTCTCCCGAAGCCTGAAACTACTGGCCAAGGAACTGGAAGTTCCGGTGGTCGCCATCAGTCAGCTGAACCGTGGTCCCGAACAGCGAACGGACAAGCGCCCCATGGTCTCCGACCTCCGCGAGTCGGGGTGCATGCCGGCATCGACGCGCATCCTGCGAGCAGATACGGGTGGAGAGACCACGCTGGGAGAATTGCTGGCGAGCGATGAGCAACCGCTGGTCTGGTCGCTCGACGAACGCATGCGGATGGTCCCCCGGCCGATGGTGAAGGTTTTCCCCAGCGGCCGGAAAGAGGTGTTTCGACTTCGGCTCGCCTCCGGGCGCGAGGTCTCTGCCACGGGAAATCACCCGTTCCTCACCGTCGACGGATGGATTCCGCTCGAAAAGCTCAGCATCGGCGATCGGTTGGCGACACCGCGAATCGTCCCTGAACCGTTGCATACGGAGCGCCTTGCCGACGCGGAGGTTGTACTGCTCGCTCACATGATCGGTGACGGATCGTGCGTGCGGCGACAGCCGATCCGATATGCGAGCGTCGACGAGGAGAACCTCGCAGCGGTAACTACTGCGGCACAGCACTTCGGCGTGACAGCGGTTCGCGACGAGTACGCCGCTGCCAAGGTGACGACCTTGCGGCTACCCGCGCCGTACCGATTGGCACGCGGCAAGCGCAATCCGATCGCCGCATGGCTCGACGAACTCGGAATATTCGGGCTGCGCAGCTACGAAAAGTTCGTTCCCGAGCGAGTTTTCGCCCTACCGAACGATCAGATCGCACTTTTCCTGCGGCACCTCTGGGCGACCGACGGGTCCGTGCGCTGGGACGCGAGAGGGAAACAAGCGCGCGTTTACTATGCGTCGACCAGTCGGCGGCTTGTCGACGATGTCGTTCAACTGCTCCTGCGCCTCGGCGTACACGGACGCGTCAAGCGAGTGCGCAAGCCTGGCTATCGCGACTGCTGGCATCTGACCGTAGACGGCTCCGAGAATCAGACTGTCTTTCTCCGCGATATCGGTGTTCACGGTGGTCGTGGAGTTGCCGCGAAAGCAGCACTTCTCGAACTCGAGCCGATGGTCCGCAATACGAACGTGGACACCGTGCCGAAGGAGATCTGGTCTCAGGTCCGAACGCTCCTGGCTACGAAGAACATGACCCACCGCGAGTTTTCGGCAGCGATGGGCTCACGCTTCTGTGGATCCACCATGTGGAAACACTCACCCAGCCGGTCTCGGCTGGCTCGCGTGGCGGAGGTACTCGAGGACGTCGATATCGAGATGTTCGCGACCAATGACGTGTTCTGGGATCGAGTTGTCGAAATCACCAGCCTGGGCGAGCAGGACGTCTACGACGGCACCGTGCCCGGCACACACAACTTCGTGGCGCAGGGTATTTCGGCTCACAACAGTCTGGAACAGGACGCCGATATGGTGATCCTGCTGCACCGCCCCGACGCGTTCGAACGCGACGACCCGCGCGGCGGCGAAGCCGACCTGATCCTCGGCAAACACCGAAACGGCCCCACCGCGACGATCACCGTCGCCCACCAACTCCACCTCAGCCGCTTCGTGGATATGGCGCGCGGGTAGCGGGGAGCCGTCGCGGCCAGGCGATGTGGTCGACCGAGAGCCATGGGGCGGTGGCGACGGCCGAGGTGGTCATTCCCGCGAAGTCGGCGATGTCGCGATGGAGATGGGACTGGTCGACGAAACCGGTTTCGGCGGCGACCCGGGCGGGGCGGTGGCCGGCGGCGAGTCGATGGGCCACGTGGTCGAACCGCACCAGCCGGGCGCTCTGTTTGGGCGTGATCCCGATCTGGGCGCGGAAGCGCGACCACAGCCGCTGACGGCTCCAGCCGACCTCGGCCGCCAGTGGTTCGATCCGGGCGCGGCCGCGGCTGTGCGTCAGTCGGCGCCAGACGAATTCGACCTCCGGATCCACCTCCGGGCCGGTGGCCAGGCGCCGAGCGAGTGCGGCGTGCGCGATCGCGAAGCGCGAATCCCACGACCGCGCGGCACGCAGTTGCTCCTGGACGCGCGCAGCATCGCCACCCCAGAGTTCGCCGAGCCCGACCACCATCCCGTTCAGTTCCGCACCCGCACCGAGCACCGTGTGGGCGACCACGGGAGAGAGCCGGATCTGCAGGAGGTCGACGGCGCGACCCGAGCCCCGCAGCGCGCCCCGGGGCAGGCCGACCACGAGGGGGCCGCCCGTGCGCGCACCGCTCACACCGTCGACGACCAGCGCGTCACCGAAATCGACGAAAACCGTCAGCGCCGGATACGGGATCATCTGCAAGGCGACCGTTTCGCCGGCCCTTCCCCGGAACCCGGCCATGCTCACGCCCGGCATGCCGCGCCCGGCCGGGACCGCGAGGTCCATCACGGCACCGGCCAGCACCACCGGCTGCACAGGCATGCCGCCATGGTACGAGCGATTCGCACGAGCGGCCCGGTGTGGCGAATTCAGTTCGGGCGGTACCGCGCTCGCAAGTGGAAACGTTCGCCCTGGGGGCCGAGGATGCTGAGGAATTCGACCGCGCGGGCGTCGGCGTTGCCGAACCAGTGCGGGAGGTGGGTGTCGAATTCGGCGACCTCACCGGTACCGAGAACCAGGTCCTGATCACCGAGCAGCACGCGCAGCCGGCCGTCGAGCACATACAACCAGTGGTAGCCCTCGTGCGAGCGCGGCGCCGGCTCACGGTGGCTGCCGCCGGCGGGCAGGATCTGGCGGAATACCTGCAGACCACCGGGATTGCGGGTCAGCGGGATGACGGTCATGCCGTCGCGTGGGAACGGTTGTGGATACACCCGGGGGTCACCGCTCGCCGGGGCGCCGACCAGTTCGTCCAGCGGAATCCGGTAGGCCCGGGCCAGTGCCAGCAGTTGTTCGAGGCCGGGTTTGCGCTGCCCCGACTCGAGCCGCGAGAGGGTGCTGACCGGAATCGCTGTCCCGGCGGAGAGCTCGGTCAACGTCCGGCCGCTGCGGCGGCGCAACTCGCGCAGCCGTGGTCCCAGCGCCGCCATTACCGGTTCGAACCCGTCGTCCACGCGTTCACCGTGCCCAGAGCACAACCCTCGGCGCAAAGAAATTTGCCGGATCGTCAAAGCGGCGGTTCTCGCGATGGGGCGGAAAACCGCCTTATCGCCGCGGCCGGCCTCCGCGTTTACATGCCGCGGTTCAGATCACAGAACTGTTCCGGCTGGTAACGCTCGCCATGCGGTTCCCGACACCTCTCGTGACACACACGGCCCGTCGGGGGGCCTGTCCCGCTTTCTTGTCGGACCGAATTGGGGATCAGGACATGGCTCTTCGCGAGTTCATCAAACGGCACCGCATAGCCTCCGCGGCCGCCGGACCAGCAGTTTTGGGGGTGGCGGCCATCGTCGCGGCCTCGTGGGGGCTGATGGCGACGCCCGAGACCCGCGATACGCGGCTCACCTCGTCGGTCACCGAATGTCATGACATGGTGACCATCTCGGTGGCCGGTCGCAACGACAGCCCGGACCCGAACAAGACGGCCATGCTGGTCGACGCGAACGGCAACGCGCTGCCGGCGGCGCTGTCGGGTGACTACAGCAGCCACTGGGTCGATCCGGTGGTGAACGCACCCGCCGACAAGGTGGATCCGGGTTCCTACGCCGCGGTGTACATCGCGTATCCGGCCAACATGAGCACCTACGAGCAGGCCGTCGACACCGGTGTGGCCAATGCCGAGAAGGTCATGCACGACATCGCGCAGGCCTGCCCCGACACCAAGTTCTCCATCGTCGGTTACAGCGAAGGCGCCGACGTCGCGCGCCGCGTGGCCATGGGAATCGGCCACGACGAGCCCGGCGCCGACGGCAAATACGATGTCGTCGACCCGAAAAACGTTCTGGGCGTGGTGATTCTGGCCGATGCCGGCCGCACCGCGGGTGACGGCCCATTCCCCGGCGCCCAGGACCCGAACCATCCCGACGGCTTCGGTCAGAACTACCAGAACGGCAACAAGCCGATCTCCGGACAGGGCGCTCTGCCGGACCAGGCCGGCGACTTCGGCGCGCTGAACGGCAAGGTTGCCTCGTTCTGCTCCGAGGGCGACCTCACTTGCGCTGCGCCGCAGAACATTTCGCTGCTGCAGCTGGCCGCCAACGTGGGCCGGCAATTGAACGTCGACAACTTGCAGAACGAGGGACTGACGCCCGCGACGGGTCAGGATGTGGCGGTCACACTCGGCCGGATCGCGATGAACGCCTTCTCCTACATCGCGTCGCAGCCGAATTGGATGGCCAGTAACGAGACCTTCCTGCAGGTGCTGCTGAAGGTCTCGGAACCGGGCTACAAGCCGGGCGACAATCCGCCCGCACCCGCTCCGGCACAGTCGATTTCGACCGAGCAGATGGCGCCGCTGGCGTATCTGCCGCAGAAGGTTCTCAACGAGATCATCGGCCTGATCGTGACCAACCAGAACACCATCCCGGTGATCATGAGTGATCCGTACCAGCTGACCCTGGGGCCCAACGGCACCGGCCACCACTTCGACTACTGGCGCGACTCCGATGCCGCGAACGGCAAGCCGATGACCTCGGCCGAATACGCGGCGGCGTGGCTCACCCACCTGGCGCAGCAGGCGCAGGCGGGCCAGCAGGTCGACACCAAGTCGCAGCCGACCCAGGCCGACGTCCAGGCGGCGTACAAGACCGTCCAGGACAGCAAGGCGGCCGACGCCAAGGCGGCCACCACGACGAGCCCCGCGGCCACCACCACCCCGCCGGCCACCACCACCCCGCCGGCGACGACGACCGAGACACCGACGACCACCGGCACGGCGCCGACCACCACGACGCCGGCCCCGGCCACCACGACCACGACCGTCGCACCGGCAGAACCGCCGGCTCGCACCCAGGTCGCGGCCCCGGTCGAGACCACGGCACCGACGACCACCCAGCCGACGACCACCCAGCCGACGACGACGCAGCCGACCACCACGTCGGCGGCACCGACCACGACGGCCACGAAGTAGGCGAGCGCGGCGGTAGTCACCGCAGGTGAGCCGGCAGCGGCCGGGCCCGTAGCGACGGGCCCGGCCGTTTCAGTTGGCCGCTCGCTCGGCGCGCATCGCGGCCGCGGTCAGTTCGACGGATCGGACCCGGTCGGCGATATCGGTGGCGTGGTGGACGAGGATCAGCTCGTCGGCGCCGATCGAGGTGGCGAATTCGTCGAGGTGGTCGCGTACTTCGTCCGGAGTGCCGGCGGCGGTGTAGCGCGTCATCGAGGCCAGCTGGGCACCGTTGGGCGAGGCGAGGAAGGCGTCGATCTCCTCGTCGGTGAAGGTCGCCGTGCCGGCGCCGCGGGAGATCATCATGCGGGCGCGGGCACGGTAGGAGACGGTCTTCTGCTCGATCGCCTCGTCGTGCGTCTCGGCGGCGAAGACGTTGATGCCGGCCATCACATACGGTTCGGCGAGCTGCTCGGAGGCCTGGAACTTCTCGCGGTAGACCTCGACCGCCTGGTGGAACGCATCCGGCGCGAAGTGCGAGGCGAAGGCGTACGGCAGGCCGAGATGCGCCGCGAGCTGTGCGCCGAACAGCGAGGAACCCAGAATGTAGAGCGGCACAACGCCTTCCGCGCGCGGCACCGCCTGTACACCGGGGATGCGCGACTGCCCGCTCAGATATCCCTGTAGTTCGAGGACGTCCTGCGGGAACGAGTCGGCCGAGTGCGGATCGCGGCGCAGGGCGAGCATCGTCTTCTGATCGCTGCCGGGCGCGCGGCCGAGGCCGAGATCGATGCGGCCGGGGAACAGCGTTTCCAGGGTGCCGAACTGTTCGGCGATGACCAGCGGGGAATGGTTGGGCAGCATGATGCCGCCCGCGCCGAGCCGGATGGTCTCGGTGTGTTCGGCGACGTGGCCGATGAGCACACTGGTGGCGCTCGACGCGATGGAGCGCATGTTGTGGTGTTCGGCGTACCAGACACGCCGATATCCGCTGCGCTCGGCGGCCTGGGCGAGGGCGACGCTGTTGGCGAAGCTCTCGCGGGCGGTCGCGCCGGGGGCCACCGACGCCAGGTCGAGGATGGACAGGGCGGTGGGCACAGTCGCGGTAGGCATGGTCGCTGCCTTTCGTATTCGGAGTGCGCGGATCAGAGCACGCGGTGTAGTCGGTCGGTGAAGTGCCGGATGCGGGCCTCGTCGCGGCGGTAGTAGGTCCACTGCCCGCGCCGGGTGGCGATGAGGAATCCCGCGCGCTGCAGTACCGCCAGATGGGCCGAGATGGTCGAGGCCGACGTTCCGGCCCGCCGCTGGATCAGTCCGACACAGACGCCGAGTTCGGCCGAATCCGGTTCCAGCTCAGCGAAATTCGCGTGCGGCTCCTTGAGCCAGTGCAGGATCTGCAGCCTGGTCCGGTTGGCCAGGGCCTTGCATTCCTCGAGCATCTCGCATTCGGCCTCGTTCAGCTCGGCGAGGTCTTCCACGCGAACCGATCCGCTGTCGCGCACATCCACCATCCTTCGGCATTTCGCTAATTAACGAATTTAGGCGCCGACGGGCGGCACGGCACTGTGTCGCTGGTCACTCGGGTCGCTGATCACCCCTGTCGCAGTGGCTCCGGTGCCGCCGGCGACTGCGACGGTTCCGCCGCCCTGTCCACGTCGGTGTATCCGCCTCGGAACAGCAACAGAGGCGTGGCCAGCAACAACACGCCCGCCACGGCGAGTGCGGTGCGCGGGCCCGCGAGTTGGGCCAGCACACCCCAGAGCGCGGTGAGTATCGCGGTGGTGGCCTTACCGGTGATCGACCACGCGGTCAGCACGCGTGCGACCGATCCGGATTCGGTGTGCCGCAGGCGGGAGGTGGCCATCACCGGATTGAAGATCCCGATGCTCGCGATGAGGCCGGCCTCGACGACGATCACCAGTATCAGGCCCCCGAGACCCGCGGTGATACCCGCCAATCCGATCGGCCAGCAGGCCCGCAGACTGCCCGCGACCAGGATGATCCGGCGTTGCCCGTACCGCCGCACCAGCCGGGACGACAGCCGGGAGCCCAGCAGGCCCGCCAGGCAGGGGATTCCGAACGCCAACCCGTACTGCCAGGCTGGAAAGCCGAGGCGGCCGAGCATCAGCACGGCCACGACCGGCGCGGTCGCCATGATCAACCCGTTCACCGCGACCGAGTTGAGAAACAGCGGTCGCAGCACCGGATGTGTGAGCAGACAGCGCCAGCCCGCGAACAGATCGGCGGCGCGGGTGCGCGCGACCCTCCCGCGATCCGGCTGTGGTTCGCCGGCGCGGATCGAGCCGAGCGCCGCGGCGGACAGCAGATAACTGCACGCATCCGCGAGGACGGTCGTGACCGGGCCGAACAGACCGATCGCGGTGCCGCCCAGCGGCGGTCCCAATGCGGTCGCGGTCCAGGTGGTCGATTCGAATCTGCCGTTGGCGACGAGCAGATCCTTCTGCGGGACAATACTTTTCAGGTAGGCGCCACTCGCCGCGCGGAAGGCGATATCGGCCGCGGCCATCACGACCGAGACGATCAGCAGTTGCGCGTAGCCGAGCACACCGCAGGCGAAGGCGAGCGGAATACTCAGCATGGCAGCGAACCGCAGCAGATCCGTCGCGACCATCACCGGACGCTTCGGGCGGTACTCGACCCAGGGACCGAGCGGGACGGCGAGCACGACGCCGACCGCCAATCCGGCGGCGGCCAAGGCGGAGACCGCACCCGGTTCGGCGTGCAGCACGCGGATCGCGATCAGCGGTAAGGCATCCAGGGCCAGGCAGGTGCCGAAGGTGCTCACCGCGTAGGCGGTCCAGAGCCGGGTGAACGAGGTGCCCAGCGAACGATTCGTCATCGAGGTGATCGAAGCAATCGGTGCGGGCGCCGCGCAAACAACCGACACGCACTCCGCCACAACCGCCGGTTGTATCGCGGTGGCACGGATCGGCGGCTGTGACCACGACGTTCCTGCCCATCGGGATCTTCGGTGACGCGTGGGCGCCGAACGCTTACCGTGAGCACAGACGAGTGCTGGGAGTGTGCGGTGACGGACTGGAACGAAGAAGTCGATGTACTGGTCGCGGGTTCGGGTGGCGGCTTGGCCGGCGCCTATACCGCGGCGCGGGAGGGACTTTCGGTGGCCGTGGTGGAGGCGACCGAGAAATTCGGCGGCACCACCTCGTATTCCGGCGGCGGCGGAGTGTGGTTTCCGTGCAATCCGGTGCTGCAACGGGCCGGGGTGGACGACACCTTCGAGGACGCGCTCACCTATTTCCGCGCGGTCGTAGGCGATCGGACGCCCGCCGACCTGCAGGAGACCTATATCCACAACGGCGCCCGGGTGATCGAATACCTGGAGAGCGACGACAGTTTCGAATTCCAGATGTTCCCGTGGCCGGATTATTTCGGGGCGGCGCCCAAGGCTCGCACCGACGGTAAGCGGCATATCGTTCCCGCACCGTTGCCCGCCGCGACTCTCGGGGACCTGGCCACCGCCGTACGCGGACCGCTGGGCACCGACCGGCTGGGCGAGCCGCAGCCGAAATATCTGATCGGCGGCCGCGCCCTGGTCGGGCGGTTCCTGCTCGCGCTGTCGAAATTTCCCGACGTCTCGTTGCAGCTGAACACCCCGCTCGTCGAACTGGTCACCGAGGACGGCGCGGTGGTCGGCGCGATCGTGGAACGTGCGGGCACGCGGGTCGCGATCCGGGCCCGCAAGGGAGTTCTGCTGGCGGCCGGCGGTTTCGAAGGCAACGACGAGCTGCGCCGGCGCTTCGGCGTGCCCGGCGAGGCTCGCGACACCATGGGGCCGTGGGGGAATCAGGGCAAGGCGCACGAGGCCGGGATGGCGGTCGGCGCCGATACCGATCTGATGGATCAGGCGTGGTGGTCGCCGGGAATGATCCATCCCGACGGCCGTGCGGCCTTCGCGCTGTGGTTCACCGGAGGCATCTTCGTCGACCGGGCGGGGCAGCGTTTCGTCAACGAATCCGCCCCCTACGACCGGCTGGGCCGCGACATCATCACGCGCCTGGACGAGGGGGCGATGACACTGCCGTTCTGGATGATCTACGACGACAGTGCCGGCCCGGTGCCACCGGTGCAGGCCAGCAACGTCCCGATGGTCGACCACGAGGAGTACGTGTGCGCGGGGCTGCGGCACAGTGCGGCGACGCTGGACGAACTCGCCGAGAAGATCGGTATTCCGGCGCAGGCGCTGGTGGAGACCGTGGGCCGGTTCAACAACTTCGCCGACCGCGGCGTCGACGAGGATTTCGGCCGTGGCGACGAGGCCTACGACCGCGCCTTCTCCGAGGGCAAGTCGCCGCTGGTGCCGCTTCGGAAGGGACCTTTCCACGCCGCGGCCTTCGGCATCTCCGATCTGGGCACCAAGGGCGGGTTGCGCACCGATACGGCCGCGCGGGTGCTGAACGAATCCGGCACACCGATTCCCGGGTTGTACGCCGCGGGCAACACCATGGCCGCGGTGAGCGGGACCGTCTATCCCGGCGGCGGCAATCCGATCGGAGCGTCGGTGCTGTTCAGCCATCTGGCCGCGCTGGATATGGCCGGACGCTGACCGTCAGTTCCCGCTGGTTCCGGGGCGGGCCCGCACATGGGCGCGCTCGCCCTGTTTGCCGAACAGACTGAGGAATTCGACGGACCGTTCGTCGGCCGGGCCGAACCAGTGCGGGACCCGGGTATCGAATTCGGCCGCCTCACCGGGAGACAGCACCAGGTCGTGTTCACCGAGGATCAGGCGGAGGCGGCCGTTGAGGACGTACAGCCACTCGTAGCCCTCGTGGGTCTGCGGATCGGGTTCACCGCGGCGGTTCTCGGGGTGGATCACCATCTTGTAGGCCTGAATGCCGCCCGCGCGCCGGGTCAGCGGCAGCATGGTCATACCGTGGCGGGTGATCGGCCGCAGATGGATACGCGGATCGCCGGTGGGCGGGGCGTCGACGAGTTCGTCGAGGGTGACGCCGTGCGCTCGGGCCAGGGGTAGCAGCAGTTCGAGGGTCGGTTTGCGGGCGCCCGATTCCAGCCGGGACAGGGTGCTCACCGAGATACCGGTCGTCGCGGACAGGTCGGCGAGCGTGGTCCGGCGTTGTTGTCGCAGCGCGCGCAGCCGTGGGCCCACGGCGTCGAGCGCGCGGTCCAGGTGGTCGTCCATGACCCCAGTTTGCCATTTCAGCAAAGATGTTTGCCAGTTTTGAGGTCTGTCGGGCACGGTGGTCGCCAGGAGGTGGTCATGATGACCGATGAGCTGAACAGCAATTACGACGTGGTGATCGTCGGCGGTGGGGCGGCCGGGTTGAACGGCGCGTTGATGCTGGCGCGGGCCCGCCGATCGGTGGCGGTGGTCGACGCCGGCGCGCCCCGCAACGCCCCGGCCGACGGGGTGCACGGACTGCTCGGCCGGGAGGGGATGCCACCGGCGGAACTGCTCGCCCGCGGCCGCACCGAGGTGCGCGGCTACGGCGGGCACATCGTGTCGGGTGAGATCACCGGCGCGATCCGCGAGAACGGCGAATTCCAGCTCGAACTCGCCGACGGGCGGAGCGTGCGAGCGCGCCGGCTACTGGTGACCACCGGATTGATCGACGAGCTCCCGGATGTCGCGGGCCTGCGGGAACGCTGGGGTCGCGATGTCGTGCACTGCCCCTACTGCCACGGCTGGGAGGTGCGCGACCGCAGGATCGGCGTGATCGCCAACGGTCCGATGTCCGTTCACGGTGCGTTGCTGTTCCGGCAGTGGACCGACGATCTCGTCCTGTTCACCCACACCACGGACGCACCCGGCGCCGAAGCGGCGGAGAAACTGGCCGCGCGCGGCATCGCGGTCGTCACGGGGGAGGTGGCGGCATTGGAGATCGCCGGCGGCCACATCACCGGCGTGCGGCTCGCCGATGGGACGGTGGTGGCGCGCGAGGTGATCACCGTCGGCCCGCGCATGGTCGCGCGGAGCGAAACCCTTCGCAAACTCGGACTCGAACCCGTCGAACATCCTTCGGGCGCAGGCGAATACATTCCGACGGACGCGATGGGCCGCACCGACGTTCCGGGCGTATGGGCAGCGGGCAATGTCACCGACCTGAGCGCGCAGGTGGGTGCGGCGGCCGCCGCGGGCGCCTTCGCGGCCGCACAGATCAATGCCGACCTGGTGGAGGAGGAGACCCGCCGGGCCGTGGAGCGCCACCGGCGCGGATTCTCCGCCGACGATGAGAGCGCCCTGACCGAGCGCGTCCTCGGCGATCGGCGGCACGGCCTGTGAACTCGCACCCCGGCGAAGGAGTCGACATGAACGGCAGTGATACGACGGGCGGGCACGCACATCACGAGCACAGCTCCGGCGGACGTGAATTCGACCGGCACTATTGGGAACAGCGCTATCACGGTGCCGGTTCGGCCTCCGCGAGCGAACCCAATCCCCACCTCACCGGCGAACTCGCCGGCCTGCCGCCCGGCACGGCCCTGGACGCCGGCTGCGGCGAGGGGGCGGAGGCGATCTGGCTGGCCGAACGCGGCTGGCACGTCACCGCCGTCGACATCGCGGCGGCGGCCGTCGCGCGCGGGCGGGAGAAGGCCGATCGGGCCGGTCACGACGTCGCCGACCGGATCGTCTGGCACGCAGCGGATCTGACGGAGTGGGACGCGGGCGTCGACCGTTTCGACCTGGTCTGCGCCTGCTACGTGCATCCGGTCGATTCGAACGACGCCCTGTTCGAGCGCCTGGCCGCCGCAGTGGCACCGGGCGGCACGCTGTTCATCGTCGGCCACGCCCCCGGCGACCACGAGTCGGCCGCGCACACCTCCGCTGCCCATGTGCACGTCACGGCCGAACAGATCGCCGCCGGATTGGCGCCGGATCGCTGGGATATCCGGTTGGCCGAGAGCCGGACGCGGTCCGTCGTTCGTCCGAGCGGCGAATCGATCACCATGCAGGACAGTGTGTTCCGCGCCCGGAGACGTTGAGTGCTGCCGAATCAGCGGCGCTCGTGGAGCAGGAGCAGGCCGTAGGCGGCGATGGTCTGCGAGTCGGTGATTTCGCCGGTGCGGATCATCCGTTCGACGGTGCCGCGGTCGAACCACCGCGAGCGCATGTCCTGTTCCTCGGGTTCACGGTCGGGTTCGCCCGCGGTGAGGCCGGTCGCCAGATAGGCGTGGCCGCGCTGGGCGAGTGTGGCCGGGGCGGCGTCGAGGATGCCGAGGTGGGTCAGGTCGGCGGCGCGCAGGCCGGTCTCCTCGCGCAGTTCCCGGCGGGCGATCTCCACCGGGTCGCCGGACTCGCCGCCCGGCAGCGCACCCGCCGGGAACTCCCAACACCGTTGTCCCAGTGGATATCTGAACTGTTCCACCAAATGCAGCCGATCGCCCTCCAGCGGCACCACCACGGCGAATTCGGCGCGGTGCACCACGCCGTAGATGCCGGTGGAGCCGTCGGCGCGGCGAATACTGTCCTCGCGGACCTCGATCCAGGGATTGCGATACACGATGCGGGAGGTGAGCGTCCTCATCCGTCCGCCTCCCGGTGCTGCGTCGAGGTGGCCATGCCGCGACCCTACGCGCCGAAACCGTGCGGCGGCCGGGGATCGGCGTCGGTAGGCTGCCGGAGTGAGTGCGAATTCCGAGGCGGTGGCGGCGGCGTACGACGAGGTGGCGGAGCTCTATACCGGCCTCTTCCGGGATGCGATGGTGAACGCACCGGTCGATCGGGCGATGCTGGGATTGTTCGCGGAGTTGGTGCTGGCCGAGGACCGCGGGCCGGTGGCGGATCTGGGATGCGGACCGGGCCGGATCACCGGACATCTGAATGCGTTGGGACTGAACACCTTCGGCCTCGACGCGTCGGCGGAAATGATCCGGATGGCCCGCGAGGTTCATCCGAACCTGCGATTCGAGCATCGGTCGATGGAGCAGCTGGATGTCGCCGACGGCGGTCTCGGCGCAATCGTGGCCTGGTACAGCATCATTCATATGGCGCCGGAGCAATTGCCGGATCTGTTCGCGGAATTCGCGCGGGCATTGGCAGCGGACGGCTATCTGATGCTGGCGTTTCAGGCCGCCGACGACGGCGCGGACCGGCAACCCTACGACCACAAGGTGGCGCCGGTGGTGCGGTGGTCACCCGAGGGGCTGGCGGAGATGCTGTGCCCGCACGGGTTCGTCCCGGTGGTCCGGATGGTGCGCGCGCCGGAGCCCGACGAGCGGTGTCCGCACGGATATCTGCTGGTTCGCAAGTCCGCGACACCTGCCGGATCGGACGCGGGTCGCGCGGATTCGTGATATCCAGGGCTGATGCGCGACTCCTATGACGTCGTCATCGTCGGCGGCGGGCACAACGGGCTGGTGGCCGCGGCGTATCTGGCGCGCACCGGACTGTCGGTGCTGGTGCTCGAGCGGCAGGACCACACCGGCGGCGCGGCGGTTTCGGAACGGGTGTTCGCCGGGATCGATGCGCGCCTGTCGCGCTATTCGTATCTGGTGAGCCTGCTTCCCGACCGGATCGTCCGGGATCTGGAACTGCGGTTCCGGACCCGCGAGCGGCGGATCTCGTCGTACACGCCGGTCGGCGACACCGGACTGCTCGTCGATACCGCCGATGCCGGACGAACTCGCGAGAGCTTCCGCCGGGTCACCGGATCCGATGCGGATTTCCGAGCGTGGCAACAGTTCTACGCGACGACCACGCGGGCCGCGCAGCGGATCTTCCCCACGATGCTGCGGCCGCTGCCCACCCGTGCCGGACTGCAGCGGGCGCTCGATGATCCGGATACCTGGGAGATGCTGTTCGAGCGGCCGCTGGGTGAAACCGTCGAGGCGCGATTCCGTGACGACACGGTGCGCGGGGTGGTCTTCACCGATGCGCTGATCGGCACGTTCACGCACGCGCACGATCCGGAGCTGCGGCAGAATCGCTGCTTCCTCTACCACGTGATCGGCAACGGGACCGGCGAGTGGAACGTTCCGGTCGGCGGGATGGGAGCGCTTACCGATGCCCTCGCCGATGCGGCCCGGCGGGCAGGCGCGCACCTGCGCACCTCGTGCACGGTGACCGGTATCGACACCGACGGCGACACAGCACAGGTGCGGTTCGAGACGCCGGACGAATCCGGTCTGGCCGACGCCCGCCACGTCCTGGTCAACGCGGCGCCGGCAACCCTCGCACGGCTGATGGGTGAGCCGGGCGACGCGATGCCCGAGGGCAGTCAGTTCAAGGTGAATATGCTGCTGCGCCGGCTTCCCCGCCTGCGCACCGATATCGATCCGCGCGAGGCGTTTGCAGGCACATTCCATATCGCGGAGGGATACGGCCATCTCGAACAGGCATATCGCGAGGCGGCCGCCGGGCGCTTCCCGAGCGCCCCGCCGTCGGAAATCTACTGCCATACGTTGACGGACCCGTCGATTCTGAGTTCCGACGCCGCCGAACGCGGCATGCATACGCTGACCCTGTTCGGCTTGCACACTCCGGCAACGCTTTTCGAGCACGGCTCCCGCGACGAGCTGCTCGAGTCGACACTGCGTGAGCTGGATTCCGTACTGGCCGAGCCGATTTCCGGCTGTCTCGCCGCGGATGCGAACGGCGAGCCGTGTATCGAAGCCCGAACGCCGCTGGAGCTGGAAGCCGAACTGGGCCTGCCGCGCGGCCATATCTTCCACGGCGACTTGGATTTCCCGTATCGCACCGACGACGATGCCTCACCCGCGGCTCGCTGGGGCGTCCGCACGGGCCATCGCAACATTTTCCTGTGCGGCGCCGGCGCGGTCCGCGGCGGTGGAGTGAGCGGAATCGGCGGCCACAACGCGGCCATGGCGGTCCTGGAGATCACGGGCCGCGCCACCCCGACATCGGACTAGCATCACCACCCGGCGGACAGGAGGACCGCATGCGCACCCATCGCGTCATCACCAATCTTCGAGTGGCCGATATCGAGGCCGCCCGCGGCTTCTACACCGATTTCCTCGGTCTGAGCACCGAGGAGTTCAACATGGGCTGGGTCGCCCGATACACCTCGCCGGACAGCGGCGCCGACATCCAGCTCGTCACCCAGGACGCGGCCGCGCCCGCCGACTCCGTCGCATCGGTGCTGGTGGACGACGTCGACGCCGCCTATGCGGAGGCGCGGCGGCTCGGCTACGAGATCGTCCATCCGCTGACCACCGAACCGTGGGGAGTTCGCCGGTTCCTGGTTCGCGCTCCGGACGGCAACGTGCTGAATATCGTCCGCCACCGCGAGTGAATCGCGGACCGGTCAGCCGAAGCTCGGTCGCACCACCGAAGCGGTGGTGACCCGGTAGGTGCTCAGGACGACGCCGTTGTCGAGCACCTCGGAGTCGGCGAGGGCGAGAGTGGCTTCGGGCTCCACGGCCTCGAACAGTCGCAGCCCGCTGCCCAGCAGGACAGGGTAGACGACCAGGCGGTACTCATCGACCAGTTCGTGTTCGCGCAGGTACTTCACCAGCGAGGCGCTGCCGAAGACGAGCAGATTCTGCTCGGTCCGCAGCTTCGCGATGCCGGCGGCGAGATCGCCCTCGATTCGCTGAGCGTTCCACTCCAGATCGCGCAGCGAATCGGTCGCCACATACTTGGGCATGCTGTTCATCTTGTCCTTGTACGCACCCTCCTCCGGGTGGTCCGGCCAGGACGCGGCGAACATCTGATACGTGGTGCGACCCAGCAGCAAGGCGTCGGCAGCCTCCAGCTCACCGGATTTGTAGTTCGCGATGCCGTCGCACCAGAACGGCGCGGTCCACAGCGGATCCTGGATGAATCCGTCCAGCGAAACGAATTCGGCGACAACGATCTTCCCCATGATTGACCTGCTCCTCTTCCCAACCTGTCACCGGTCCGGTCGGCCGATGCGTTCGAACCATGAAGACGGAACGAACAACGCTAATTGATCGGTGCGGACAAACCGCGAATCAGCTCACCGTCGGCAGGCGAGTGCGTGGTTCGGTCAGCCATTGCAGCCAGTGCGGGCCGATCATCGCGGCCAGCTGCTCGTAGCCCGGCGCGCCGGGATGGTAGCCGTCACCGTCGCGCAGTTCGCGCATCCAGATGTCGTTGTGGCGCAGCGGTTGGTGAACGCGAAGGTACTGAACGTGTTCGCGGGCGCACATGTCGGTGAAACGATCATCCAATTCGATGGTGCGCGTGTTCTGTTCGTCGTCGATACAGGGCGGCGGCGCGACCACCAGGACAGTCCAGTCGAGTTCGGCACAGCGGCGCAGCATGCGGCGGAGATTGGCCGCGGACTCCTCGGCCGGCACCCGGATCGCCTCGTTCTCCCAGAGCGTGTCGTTGACGCCGAAGGAGAAGACGACTCGCGCGTCGACCTCGCCGGATAATCGCTGCCCGCATTCGGCTTCCCAGCGGGCGGCGATATCGGAGGAGGTCTGGCGGCGCACCCCGAGGTTGTAATAGGTCAGCGGTATTCCGGCCGCTGTCGCACGGCCGGCGAGGCGGCCGGCCCAGCCGAGGCACTGCGGATCTCCCAGTCCCGCAACCAGAGAATCCCCCACGAAACAGACCCGAACGTCACGCACCACCGGGAGATGGTTGCACAAACCGGGACGAACTCGGCGCTGTACCGGGAAGGCAATAAGATCGGCGGGGTAGTCCGGGAGGGAGCTTGTATGTTGTCCGAGGCGCCGTTGCCGCGCTGGTTCATCGATCTGCTGGCACATCGGCGATGGATTCGCCGCACCCGCCCCTTCCCCCACGTCTACGTTCGTGACGTCTTCGTCGCCGAGTTCTATCAGCGGCTCGCGACCGAATTCGACCGGGTGCGCACCGAGCGCCCGGAGCTGTTCGGTCCGGTCGCCGCGGGATACGGCGCCTCCGGCGCGAGCCTGACCCGGATGCGCAACGGCCCGCTCGAGGTCTTCCTGTCGCGCGCCTGGCACGACCTGATCGAACGGGTCGCGGGCGTCTCGGCCAGCGGAGATGTGGAGGGCTCCCTGCACCATCATCCGCCGGGGAGTTCGCGCGGCTGGCCGCACCACGACCTCACCCCGGCCTGGTTCCCGGGTGCGGAACCGGGCCCGGAGGCGGTCGGTCTGCCGGCCGACGATATCGATCTGAAGTCCGGCGCCCGGCCCGCCGGGGTGCCGGCCCGCGAGATGGTGCGCGCCGTCGCGGTGCTGTTCTACCTCGGCAACGGCCAATGGCAGCCGGGCGACGGCGGCGAGACGGGACTGTTCGCCGATATCGGCACCGCGGACCCGGCGCCGACGGTGGTGGTTCCGCCACTGGACAATTCGATGGTCGTATTCGAATGCACGCCGCGCTCCTGGCACACCTTCCTCGGCGCGAACACCGCGGCCCGCAACAGCGTGGTGATGTGGTTGCATCGGCCGAAGGAGCAGGCGGCGAGCCGCTGGGGAGGGGATCGCATTGTCCACTGGTGACGCCCGTCGAGTGTGCCTGCTCACCGGGGCGGGTGGGCGATTGGGCGATGCGTTCTGCCGCGCGTACTACCGGAACTACGACATCGTGGCGGTCTGCCGCAATCGGGTTCCGGCCGCGCCCTCGCAGGAGGAATGGTTCATCGATCCGCTGGAGCCGTGGCAGCCGGTTCCGGAGAACGACTCCCGCATCTTCGTCGTGCGCGCCGATCTGACCCGTGAGGGCGAGGCCGAACGCGTGGTGGATCTGGCACTGGCGAAGTTCGGCGCGGTCGACCTGCTGGTCAACAACGCGGCGCATCTGGACCTACAGCCGAACGGGCTGGTCGACGGCGACACCGCCCTGAACGCGCTCGCACCGCAGTTCGCGATGAACGTCGAGGTGCCGCTGCGACTGGCGACGCGGCTCGCGCAACGCTGCTGGTTGCATCGCGGGGACGAGAATCGGGCGCGTAATCGCAATATCGTCAACGTCTCGAGCTTGTCCGGTTCCCGGGTCTATTCCGGGGGACAGGCCGTCTACTCCGCGACCAAGGCCGCGCTCGACCATTTGACCAGGCATATCGCCGAGGAATTCGCCGAATTCGGGGTCCGCGCGAATGCCGTCGCCCCCAACTCCTTTCCCGCGCTGGTGCCGACCGAACTGGTCGCGGCCGCGATCACCGAACTCGATACCGGCACCATGACCGGCGGCGTCTTCAGCGTCGGCGACACCGACGCACCCGAACCCGTCACGGTCAGTCCGGGACCGCCGGGGTGACGCTGCGCCCTGCCGGTCCGCGAAGACCCGGGCGCTCGCGCGGTGGTCCCGGCGCGAGCGAGCGGAGATCCGGACGCGGAGCATTCGCCCGAGTCCGATCGGCTCGTGTGGAGTACGCGCACGCCCACCTGCGCGAACCCGGGGAACGGCGTGTTGCCGACGGGCGCTCGGAGGGCCTCCTGCATACTCACACCCGAGCCGACCCTGGGACCGACGCAGCTCCCTCGATCCGAAAGTTTCGATACGACATGCGAGTAGACGGGCGGGAGATCCCCGTCTCCGGCAGTCTGCTGCAGCCGCGGATCAGGCGGACCAGCGACATCATTCGCGTGGTGCTGTCCGCCCTGCTGGTGGCGGTGGTGGTCGCCGGATCGCTCGTCACCCGGCCGCGCTGGGAGGCCCTGGAGCGATCGGTCTCCGATATCGTCGGTTTCCTCACGCCCGAACAGTCCAATCTGGTCTATCTGCTCTACGGCATCGCGATCCTGGCGTTGCCCTTCGCGATCCTGGTCCGCCTGGTCTTCCGGATGCAGTGGAAACTGCTCAGCGGTTACGTGGCGGCGGGTCTGATCGCGGTGCTGGCGCTGTCGATCACCGAATCCGGGATCTCGGCGCCGCAGTGGCACCTTGCGGTGCCACGGCAGCTCGACACCTTCCTGTCGCAGTTTCTCGACGATCCGCGCTGGATCGCGATGCTGGCCGCCGGCTTGACCGTGGCCAGCCCGTGGCTGCCGGTCTCGTGGCGGCGCTGGTGGTGGGCGTTGCTGATCGCGTTCGTGCCGCTGCATCTGTTCGTCAGTCTGGTGGTGCCCTCGCGGGCGATGTTCGGGCTGGCCGTGGGCTGGTTCGTCGGCGCGGTGATCGTGCTGGTCGTCGGCACTCCCGCGTTGGAGGTGCCGCTCGAGGCCGCCGTGCGGGTACTGGCCGGACGCGGATACACCGTCACCGGCTTCACCGTGCTGCGTCCGGCCGGGCCGGGGCCCCTGTTGTTGAGCGCCGACACCGGGCCGCATCGCCAGCTGATCATGGAGATGTACGGACAGAATCAGCGCAGCTGGGGCATGTTGCGGCAGATGCGGCGCTGGCTGACCTTCCGCAGCAGTGAGCGCACCCCCGCCTTCGCCTCGATGCGGCGCGCGGTCGAACACCGCGCACTGATGGGTATCGCGCTCGGCGACCTGGGCCTGGCCAGCAACAAACCGCTGACGGTGGCCGCCCTGAGCCGCGGCTGGACCCTGTACGCGCACACCGCGCCCCGGGGCCGGCAGCTGGCCGCCACCGACAGCGAGGTGGTGCTGACCAATGTCTGGCGGTCGCTGCAGAACATGCATCGGGCCCAGATCACCCATGGCGATCTGCGGGTCGAGGAAATCCGCATCGCCGAGGGGCGGGTGCTGTTCGGCGGCTTCATGGCCGCGGAATTCGGCGCCTTCGACTCCCGCTTCTCCGCCGATATCGCGCAGTTGCTGCTCACCACGAGCTCGCTGTTCGGGGCGCAGACCGTGGTGGCGACCGCCATTCACGTGCTCGGGGAACAGGCGGTGCTCGACGCGTCCCGGCGGCTCACCAAGAACGGGATCGGCGCGCAGGTCCGCAAATCGGTGCCCGACAGCGGCGGACTGATGAAAACCGTCCGCGCTCAAGTACTTCAGCAGACCGGTAAGGATCGGATCGAGGCCGCGCGGATCACCCGGTACTCGCGCAACCAGATCGTGCAGCTGGTGCTGCTCATCGCGCTGGTGTACGTGGCCTACCCGTTCATCAGCCAGGTGCCGACCTTCTTCACCGAACTGCGCACCGCGAACTGGTGGTGGGCGCTGCTGGGGCTGACGATTTCGGCCGCCACCTACGTGGGCGCGGCGATGGCGCTGTGGGGGTGCGCCGGAACGTCGGTGAATTTCCGCAAGCTGCTGGGCATGCAGGTCGCCAACACCTTCGCCGCGACCACCACACCCGCCGGGGTCGGCGGGCTGGCGCTGAGTGTGCGATTCCTGCAGAAGAGCGGCCTGGGCACGGTGAAGGCGACCGCGGCGGTGGCGCTGAACCAGGCGGTGCAGGTGATCACGCACGTGGTGCTGCTGATCGTCTTCAGTGTGGCGGCCGGTGTCTCGGCGAACCTGGAACATTTCGTGCCGAGCGCCACCGTGCTGTACCTGCTGGCCGGTGGTCTGCTGGGTGCGGTCGGTGCGGCCATGTTCGTCCCGACGGTGCGGCGCTGGCTGCGCAACGAGGTGCGGCCGCAGCTGGCGGAGGTAGTCGCCGAACTGCGCACGCTCGCCCGTGAACCGAAACGGCTGCTGATGATCGTCGGCGGCTGCGCGACCACCACGCTCGGCGCGGCCGGCGCGCTGTGGGCCGCCATCGAAGCCTTCGGCGGCGCAACGACATTCGTGACCGTGACGGTCGTGACGATGATCGGCGGCACGCTGGCCTCGGCAGCACCCACGCCGGGCGGTGTGGGCGCGGTGGAGGCGGCGCTGATCGGTGGTCTGGCCGCCTTCGGTGTGCCCGCGGCGATCGGCGTGCCGGCGGTGCTGCTGTACCGCGTACTGACCTGCTGGTTGCCGGTCTTCTGCGGCTGGCCGCTGATGAATTGGCTCACCAGACACGACATGATCTGAGCCGCAGGCCGTTTCGGCGAGTGGCGGGCCGATACGGCAACGAGCCGCCGAGTACTCGACTCGGCGGCTCGTTCACGGCCGGGTATGCGGGCGGCGCATGCCCTCCTCGGCCGGTGCCGAAGGTCAGCCCGCGTAGTCCTTACGCAATTGCACCTTCACGACCTTGCCGCTGGCGTTGCGCGGCAGCTCCGGCACGATCACCAGATCCTTCGGATGCTTGTATCGCGCGAGGTTGTCGTTGAGGAACGGGGTCAGCTCCTCGAGGGTCAGCGTTTCGCCGTCGAGCAGCGCGACCACGGCCACCGGCACCTCGCCCCACTTCTCGTGGGCCCGGCCGACCACCGCGGCCTCGTGGATCTTCGGATGCGCGAACAGCACGTTCTCCACTTCGGCACAGTAGATGTTCTCGCCGCCGGAGATGATCATGTCCTTCTTGCGGTCGACCACCCAGACGAAGCCCTCCTCGTCCTGGCGAACCAGGTCGCCGGAGTGGAACCAGCCGCCGGCGAAGGCTTCCGCGGTCGCCTCCGGCTTGTTCCAGTAGCCCTGCATCATGGTCGGCCCGCGGTAGACGATCTCACCGATCTCGCCCGGCGCGACGTCGTTCATCTCGTCGTCGACGACGCGGCTCTGGATGGTCGGGATCGGCTTGCCGACCGAGCCGAGTTTGCGCAGCGCGTCCTTACCCTCGAGCACGCAGGTGATCGGCGACATCTCGGTCTGGCCGAAGACGGCGACGTTCTGCGCGTTCGGGAAGCATTCGGCCATCGCCCGCAGCACGGTTTCCGACGCCGGCGCCGCACCCCAGCTCAGCGTCTCCAACGCGAGCTTGCGCTCCTTGACCGTCGGGTCCTCACAGATCAGCTGCCACTGGGCGGGAACACAGAACGCGGTGGTGGCCTGTTCGGCCTCGATGGCGTCGAGGAATTCGGTCGCGTTGAACGCGCCGAGCGGATGCAGCACGGTCTTGGAGCCGAGCATGAACGCCGGCGCGAGAGCGCCCAGTCCGGCGATGTGGAACAGCGGCGAGGTGCAGAAACCGATGCTGTCGGGAGTCGAGTTCATCGCCCGAATACAGGTCAGCGCCTGCGCATTCAGGTTGGCGTAGGACAGGATCGCGCCCTTGGGGCTGCCGGTGGTGCCCGAGGTGTACATGATCAACGCCGGAGTGTCCTCCGGAATGTCCTGCGGCACATGGGGTTCGCCGGTTTCGGCGAGGAAGTCGTCGTAGCCGATGACGCCGTCGCCGGTGGTGCCGCCGATGACGACGCAGGTGCGCAGCGCCTCGCTCTGCGCCATCACACCGGTGGCCAGCGGCTGCAGCAGCGAGTCGGTGACGATCGCCGCGGCCCCCGAATCGGCCACGATGTAGGCGACCTCGGGCGGGGTGAGCCGGAAGTTCACCGGGACCGCGATCGCGCCCAGCGCGTTGATGCCGAACACGGCCTCCAGGTACTCGGTGTAGTTGAGCGCCAGGATCAGCACCCGGTCGCCGAAGCCGACACCGCGCCGAGCCAGGGCATCGGCGAATTTCAGTGACCGCTCGTGCAGCTGTTTCCAGGTGGTGTCCTGCCCGCGGAACCGGATCGCCACCGCGTCCGGGCGCATCAGCGCATGCGTGGCGATCTGGTTGTTCCAGTGGTTGCGACGCGACCGGATCGGTTCGTCGGTCTGGACACCGGTGGTCATGCAGGAACTCCTCTCGGCCCGTCAGAGTTCGCCACCGAATGGCCCGGCGGCGTCGACGGCTGAACCAACAGCGAGAATAGCAACTAACTTTTTGCCGTGACAAGGGTTACATACGAGAATCCCGGTTCACAGAAGGTTCGCCATACTGCGCCGTCTCATAGCGATAACCTGGGATTTTATCTGAGTGCAGGGTGACGTCAGTTCTGCGGCCTCCGAGGCCGCCAAGGCAAACTGCCGCTCACATCCTGTTGTCTCAGACGTGGTCGCCATGCCAGTATCGACCCATCCGGGCAGGCCCGGCTCGCACGCGGCCAGGCACCCGAGGGGCGGCAGTCTGTGCACACACCGGCATCGAGTCGTGCCGGAGATGCCGGGCGCGCCGCCCCGAGTCGTACCGCGGCCAGGAGGACAACCAGATGTTGCGCACCAGATTCACCGAGATGTTCGGTATCGAACACCCGATCGTGCAGGGCGGCATGATGCACGTCGGCCGCGCCGAACTCGTGGCGGCGGTCGCCAACGCCGGAGGCCTCGGCTTCATCACCGCGCTGACCCAGCCGACCCCCGACGATCTGCGGCGCGAGATCGAGCGCACCCGGCAACTCACCGACAAGCCGTTCGGCGTCAACATCACCATCCTGCCGTCGATCAATCCGCCGCCGTACCAGGAGTACGTCCAGGCGATCATCGAATCGGGCGTGAAGATCGTGGAGACCGCCGGCAGCAACCCGGAGCCGTTCCTGCCGTACTACAAGGAAGCCGGAATCAAGGTGCTGCACAAGTGCACCAGCGTCCGGCACGCGCTCAAGGCGCAGAAGATCGGCGTCGACGGCGTGAGCATCGACGGTTTCGAATGCGCCGGACACCCGGGTGAGGACGACGTGCCCGGCCTGATCCTGATCCCGGCCGCCACCAAGGCGCTCGACATCCCGGTCATCGCGTCGGGTGGTTTCGCCGATGCCCGCGGCCTGGTCGCCGCGCTGGCGCTGGGCGCCGACGGCATCAACATGGGCACCCGCTTCCTGTGCACCGAGGAGTCCCCGGTGCATCGGAAGGTCAAGGAGCAGATCGTCGCCCACACCGAGCGCGACACGCAGCTCATCTTCCGCACCATGCACAACACCGCCCGGGTGGCCGACAACGAGATCAGCCGCAAGGTGGTCGAAATCGAGGCCGCCGGAGGCAAATTCGAGGATGTGCGCGATCTGGTCGCCGGCGCGCGCGGCCGCCGCGTCTTCGACGAGGGCGACCTGGACGCCGGCATCTGGTCGGCCGGACAGGTGCAGGGCCTGATCGACGACATCCCCACCTGCGCCGAACTGATCTCGCGCATCGTGGACGAGGCCGAGGCGCTGATCAACTCCCGGCTGGGTTCGCTGGTCGTCTGATTCCGGCATACGGCGCGAGCCGCGACCGCCACGGTCGCGGCTCGTTTCCGTCACTCTCGTCCCTGCAGCCTCAGCTGTCTCGACGCTCTTCACCGGGCCCCGACTTGTCGGCATAATCGCTGGGGGAACCTGCACTATACGGGGAGGAGTGGCGGTGGGGCAGCGGGAGCGGATCGACACCCTGGCGGTCGCGGCGATCGCGCACATGCTGGGTGCCGAACCCGAATCCGTCTCGACCACAATGCCTTTCACCGATCTGGGATTGACCTCCGCGCAGCTCGCCCGCCTCACCGGTGTGCTGGAAGACGCGCTGGGCGTGGAGATCTCGCTCACCGATCTCTACGACAACCCGGATATCGAGCGGCTCGTCGACCATCTCGAGGGCCGATGACACCCGCCACACCACCGATATCGCTCATCGGTATCGGCTGCCGAGTGCCGGGCGCGTCCGGCGTGAACGATCTGTGGCGCTTGCTGATCGAGAGTCGCAGCGGCGTCGGCGACCCGCCGCCGGATCGCGACGGTGCGGGCCCCGGCGGCTATCTGGAGTCGATCGCGGAATTCGACAACGAGCGCTTCTCGATCTCCGAACGTGAAGCGGCACTGATGGATCCGCAACAGCGGCTGGCGCTGGAGGTCGCGGTCGAGGCCATCGACGACGCCGGAATCGGCTATCGGCTGGGCGGATCGAATACCGCGGTTCTGTTCGGCGCCTGCGGCTTCGACCACGGAGCGGTCGTGCTCGGCAACGGCGGGCAGGACGCGCCCTACGCGGTGACGGGATCCGCGCTCAGTATCATCGCCAATCGGATCTCCTATGCGCTGGATCTGCACGGACCGAGTGTGGTGCTCGACAGCGCGTGTTCGTCCTCGCTCGCCGCGGTGGACCTCGCGCTGCGACTGCTGGCCGACGAGACGGTACCGTACGCCATCGTCGGCGGGGTGAATCTCGCCCTGCTGCCGCATACTTCGCGGTATCTGGAACAGGGTGGCTTCCTGGCCCCGGACGGGCGGTGCAAACCGTTCGACGCGGCTGCCGACGGATACGTGCGCGGTGACGGTGCCACGGTGCTGGTGCTGCAGCGCACGGCCGACGCCCAGCGTGAGGGCAATCGCCGCTACGCCGAGATCGCCGGTGCCGCAGTGGGTTCCGACGGTCGCTCGAACGGTCTGTACGCGCCGAACGGACGCGCGCAACAACAGGTGATCCGGACGGCCTGGGCACGCGCGGGCCTGGACGTCCGCTCCGCCGGATATTTCGAATGTCACGGCACCGGAACACCGGTCGGCGATGCGGTGGAAATCGAGGCGCTGGCCGCCGTCCTGGACGCGCCGCGCGGTGCGGTGAAACCGTATGTCGGATCGATCAAATCGAATATCGGCCATCTCGAGGCGGCCGCCGGGGTGACCGGGCTGGCCAAGGTGGCGCTGTGCCTGCACCACGGAACCATCGTGCCCACCATCAACTTCCAGCTCGAGAATCCGCTGCTGCGGTTGGCCGAACGCGGCCTCCGAGTACCGGGCGAAGTGGTCGGCTGGGCCGCGGACTCCGGCGATCGGCGCTGCGCGGGAGTCAGCTCGTTCGGATTCGGCGGAACCAATGCGCATGTCGTCGTGCGGGAGGCGGAGCGGGGACCGGTACGTGAGGTGCGGCCTCCGGTGCTCATCGGCCTCACCGGTCGCGACGAGGACGAACTGCGCGAGACCGCGGCCCGGCTGGCGGGCGCCCGCGAGCTGTCACTGTCCCGCTTGGCCGCGGCGGGTCGCGCACTGCCCCAGCCGATTCGGGCCGCGATCGTCGCGGACGAGGCCGACGATGCCGCCGACGCACTGCGCGCCCTGGCGAGCGGCTCCCACTCGCCGGCCCTGCTCGGAGTCGGTGGCCGCCGGCGCGGGCGCGTGCTGTTCCTGTTCACCGGACAGGGCGGTCAGCATCCGCGAATGGGGCGCGAACTGGCGGCCCGGTATCCCGAATTCGCCCACGCCGTGGCCGAAGCGGCGGACGCCGTGGCGGATGCGGGTGGACCGCGAGTGTGGACGCCCCGGCACGGCTTCGCCGACAGCCTCGGTGCCACCGAGACGGTTCAACCCGCGCTGTTCGTCTACCAGGTGGCGCTGGCCCGGTTCCTCGCGACATGGGGGATCGAACCGGATGCGGTGGCGGGACACAGCCTGGGGGAGATCGCGGCCGCCGTGGTCGCGGGCGCGTTGTCCCTCGACGATGCCGCACATCTGGTCACCGTTCGATCGCGGGCGCTGGCCCGGCTGGCCGGGCAGGGCATGATGGCGATGCTCGAGGCAACACCGGACCAGGCGCGACGGCTGGTCGAACCACTGCGCGCGGAGGTCGCCGTCGCGGCGGTGAACGGCCCCCGGACGGTGGTGGTCTCCGGCAGCACGCGGTACATGGAGACGCTGCTGCGGCGAGCGCGGCGGCGCCGGTACTACGTGCGGCCGGTGCCGGTGGACTTCGCGGCGCACAGCCCGCAGGTTCGCGCGCTGGCAGGCGAATTCACCGCCGCGCTCCGGGCGCCGCAGCCGCGCGAGCCCCGGGTGCCGGTGTTCTCGACGGCACGGTCGGGCCGGGTCATCGATTCCGCCGCCATGGATACCGAGTACTGGGTCGACAACCTCTGTGGCACCGTCGATCTGGACGCGGCCGTCGAATCCGCCGTGGGCCGGGGATACACCTCGATCGTGGAGATATCGCCGCATCCGGTGCTGGCGCCGGCCGTTCGGGATCATCCCGAACTGGCCGACTCCGTCTTCGCGGCCGCGCAGCGCGACGGCGAGGTCGCCGCCCTGCTCCGGACCGTCGGCGCGATGTATGTGCGGGGGCGCCACGTCGACTGGTCGATCCAGGGCCCGGCTGCCGGTCCGGTGATCGAACGGCGGTGGCGGCGAAAGGCTTTCCCACTGCTCACCCGCACCGCGACCGACCCCGGGCGCGAGCGACTCGACGATCACGTGGTGGACGGTGTGCCGACCGTGCCCGCCGCGTATTGGATTCGGCGCCTGCTGGCTTCGGCACCCGCGCCGATTCGGCTGGCCGACTTCGCGGTGCACGAACGCACGGATATCGCCGATCTGGCGGCGGTCGGCTACCGCAGCGGTTCGGATCTGCGCGTGCTGCTGGGGCCGGTGTTGCTCGCCTCGGCACGTGCCGACAGCGCCGCCGCACCCGCCGACATCCTCGGCTGGATGCGCACGGTGGACGACCATCGAGCCTCCGTTGCGGCAGCGGACGAACTCGATGTCGACGAGTTCTACGCCTCCCTGCGCCACCGCGGACTCGACTACGGTCCGCGCTTTCGCCCGCTGGCGGTCGTTCGCGCCGGAAGCCGTACCGCGGTGGGCGTCTTCGATTCGATTCCGCTGTCCACCACCGCGCTCGACGGCTGTCTGCAGCTGATCGCCGCCGCCGGCCGGGAGGTAATGCCCGCGGACGGACTCGCGGTGCCCGCGGCCATCGCGTCGGTATGGCTTTCCGATGCACACCGCGTGCTGCTGACCGAGGCGCATGCGTTCGTGCGCGAGCACGGGCCGGGCGGCCTCCTGTGCGATGTCATCGCGCTGGACCAGGACGACGCCCCGGCAGTCGCGTTGATCGGTGTGCGGATCGCGTTCTCGGGCAAGGGTTTCGTCTCGGAGCGAGCGCCGGGGTTCCCGTCCGGACACACCGTCGCCTACCGCCCTTCCGGAGACGCCGAGTTCGGCGGCGACCGTCCCGGCGCTGCCGCCGACGACAGCCCCGTGCTTCGCGGGCGCACCGCAGCGCGCGGACGAGCCGAGTACGACGCGACGGTCGCCACGGCACCCGAGTGGGCGAACTCCGTACTGCGCGAGGAACAGTGGATCGCCTCGCCGTTCTCCGCCGGAGGTACGGAGGCGGTGAATCCGGCCATCGAGCGGGTTGCGGTCGTCGGAGAATCACCCCTCGCGAAGTCGATCGCCCGAGCCCTGGACCGGCATATCCCCGCCGAGCGGATCGCCCGGGAGCCCTGCGAGTCGGCGGCCTTGTCGACGGTGGCCGGAAGAGCGGCCCCCACGGCTGTCGTCCTGGTCTGGCCGGAAAGAACCGAGACGAGTCCGCTCGTCACCGGCCTCGGGCAAGCCTTGCGCGTCCTGCAGCAGGTGATCGCCGCGGAAACGACGGCGAGCCTCACCGTGGTGCTGCGTCATCCGGCATCCGTCGCACACAACGCCGTCGCCGCACTGGTACGAACCCTGCAGTTGGAATCCGGCCGGCCGGTGCGCCTGCTCTGGTCCGACGAATCGGGCGCCGATGCCGTACGCGACCTCGTGCTCCGTTCGGGTGGGCCCGCGGAAGTGCGTGTCGAAGGTGCGCGAACGCTGGTGCGGCGGTTCCGACGGCTCGACGGAACCGGCTCCGCGGTTCCGCTCTGCGCCGAGGGTACCTACGTGGTCACCGGCGGGCTCGGCGCGCTGGGGGCCGCCGCGGTTCGGTGGCTGCTCGAACGGGGAGCGCGCGATGTCGTCGTCCTGACCCGGCGTCCCAGGCCGCTGCCGCCGCTACTCGACGGCGCCGAGGACCGGGTGGTGGTCGTACGCTGTGATGCCGCCGATCGCGCGGACCTGGCCAACGCGCTCGACGACATCCGGGCATGCGGATCGACGATTCGCGGCCTGGTGCACGCGGCGGGCATGTTGCAGGACGCCGAATTCGACCGGGTGACAGGCGAATCGCTGGCATTGCACTTCGAGCCCAAAGTGACCGCCGCCATCTCCCTGATCGAACTGACAGCGAACGATCCAGTCGACTTCACGGTCCTGTTCTCCTCCGCCACCGGGCTTTTCGGCGCTCCCGGACAGGCCGCGTACGCAGCCGCCAATGCGGCTCTGGACGCGCTGGCGTCCGGCGCCACCGGCCGATCGGTGACCAGCATCGCCTGGGGTAGCTGGGACGCCGGCCTCGCCCGCTCGGCCGGGGGCGCCGCGCATCTGCGAACGGCCGGCATCACGCCCTTCGATGTCGCCCGCGGCATGTCCGTGCTCTCCGCGGTCCTCGGCCGCCCGCAAGCGGTGGTGCTCGCGCTGGACTACACGCCCACCGACGACTCCGGTCCGGTCGCAGCCCGGCTCCGTGAATTGCTGATTCCCGCTGCGCCGCATCATGTTTCTTCGTCGCAGCCGGACCGGCAGGTTCCCTCCGTGGCTCGACGACCACCGCAGAGGACCGGATCACCGCCAGTCGGTCCGGCACGTGAACCGGCCGATACCGTGACGAACGCGGAGGAGATTCGACGCATCGTTCGCGCCACAGTCGCCGGCGCGCTGTCGCGCCCGGTCGAATCCATCGATTCCGACGCCGACTTCGCGACGCTGAACCTCTCCTCGCTTCTGGCGATCGATCTGCGCCGCCGGTTGGAGGCCGGGCTGGGAATTCGTATCGCAACGGCCGAGCTGTTCGACAACCCCTCCGTCACAGCCTTGTCGGCGGCATTGGCAGCGCGGTTGCCGCGGCAGGAGTGAGCATGATATGACCGACCGATTGGCGGCGGCCGTTGCGGCGCGGGCAGCGGAAGCACCGGACGATCCGGCCTTCACCGCCCTGTCTCATCCCGGCGGCCGACAGATCGCGGACACCGTGACGACCTCGGAATTGCACCGCGCTGCGGGCGCACTGGCAGCCGCCATCCGCGAACGGACGGCGCCCGGTGATCGCGTCGCGATTCAGTGCGAACACGGCCTGGACTATGTCGTCGCCTTCCTCGGCTGTCTCTACAGCGCACGCACCGCCGTGCCCCTGTTCCCGGACACGGTGCGCCACCATGCCGGCCGGTTGGGAACGATCCTCGGCGATGCCGAGCCGAGGCTGCGTCTCGTCTCGCCCGGTTCGGCGCAGCCGATGCCCGGCGCCCGAGGTCCGGATGCCGATCGCCCGCCGCACGGCGAACTCCTCACGGTCGACGCGCACGCTCGCACCGACGATGTCCGAGTGGATTCGGTCGGCGCCCATCCCGCCTACCTCCAGTACACCTCCGGGTCCACCACTTCGCCTGCGGGAGTGTGTGTCTCCCATGCGAACCTCGCGGCGGCACTGGATCAGCTGCATGGCGCCCTGGCACCGACCGACGACGGCCCGATGGTGAACTGGCTGCCGTTCTTCCACGATATGGGCCTGGTGTTCGCCTTGGCGCTGCCGCTGTATCTCGGCGTCCATGCGATCACGCTGCCACCGGCCGACTTCGCCAAACGGCCGATCCGATGGTTGCGCGCGTGCAGCGACTATCGCGCCGTCGCGACCGCTAGCCCGAATTTCGGTCTGACGCTGGCGGTTTCGGGCACCGACGCGCGGGAACGCGACGGTCTCGACCTGTCGCCACTGGATCTGCTGCTCAACGGGGCCGAACCGATCCGCGCCACCGCGCTGGGCGCCTTCACCCGTACCTTCGCGCCGTACGGATTTCGCCACCGGGCCCACACCGCGGGATACGGCTTGGCGGAGGCGACCCTTCCGGTCACCATCTCGCGCCCGGCGGCGGAACCGGTATGCGTCGAATTCGACCGCGCCGCCCTCAGCTCGGGCCGGGCGATCGTCGCGTCCGAGCGCCATGCGCTCGGGGGCCGGGCGGATGGTCTCGCCCTGGTCGACTGTGGCCGTCCCGCCGGTCAAACCGTGCGCATCGTCGACCCGATCACTCTCACCCCCCGCGACGACGGTGCCGTCGGCGAGATCTGGGTGCAGGGACCGAATGTCGGCGCGGGATATGCGGGACTGCGCGACCGCACCGCAGCCACCTTCGGCGCGGTCCTGCCCGGCCGGCCCGGAACATGGCTGCGCACCGGCGATCTCGGCTTCGTCCACAACGGGGGTCTCTACATCGCGGGCCGCTTGCGCGACACGATCATCATCGACGGCCGCAACCATTTCCCCGCCGATATCGAAGCCACCGCCGCCGACTCCGCACCCGAACTGCGCCCCGGACATATCGTCGCGTTCGGACTCGAGACCGGTGCACGCGAGGACCTGGTGATCGTCGCGGAAGTGGGAAAACAACCGGCGGACGCGACCGAGATCGCCCGGCGGGTCCGGATCGCGGTGACGACCGTGCACGGCATTTCGCCGACGGAGGTGGTGCTGGTGCCACGCGGCGCTATTCCGAAGACCTCGAGCGGAAAGGTCCGCCGCGTCGAATGCCGCACTCGCTATCGGGCAGGAGAGTTCGGCGGGGGTTTCGGCACCGAAGCGGTCACCCTCCGCGCGACCTCAGGTCGAATCGCGGCCGAGTAGCCGATCGGTCTCGCGGCGTTCGCGCTTGGTGGGCCGTCCGGCACCGCGGTCGCGCTTGGGCATCGCGGCGACGATTTCGGGTGCGGGCGGGGGAGGGCTCTTGTCGATATAGCACTGCGTGGCAATCGAAGCGCCGACGCGTTTGACGACCAGCCGCACCACGACGACGATACGTTCGACTCCGGCATTACGGACCCGCACCTCATCACCGGACTTGATCTGATGAGCGGGTTTGACGGCTGTACCGTTGACACGCACATGACCGCCGCGGCAGGCGGTGGCCGCAGCGGATCGAGTTTTGAACAGCCGGACAGCCCAGATCCAGGAGTCGACCCGCGCTGTAGCTGGTTGTGCCTGTTCCAGTTTCGCTCCTCACAGTAGGCCCGGCGGATCACCGCCGGGCCGTGCTGTCGAGCGAAACGACTAGGCGACGCGACGTGCGGTGACGATCGAGTCGGGATCCAGATGCGCGTAGCTGACGGTCTCACCCGACTGCGGCGCCTGGAGAATCTTGCCATCCCCGGCGTACATGGACACGTGGCCACCACCGTTCTGGATGACCAGATCGCCCGGCTTCAGGTCCTGGAAGGCAACCGGCTTGCCGACATGCGACTGTTCGAAGCTGGTACGCGGCAGCTGAATTCCGGCCTGCTTGTACGCCCACTGCACCAAACCGGAGCAGTCGAAGTTCGAAGGACCGGAGGCACCCCACACGTAGTCGGCGCCGATCTTGCTGCGCGCAGCGTCGAGAGCGACATCGCCGACACCGTGCTGCTGCTGCGGCTGGCCGAACATGCCACTCATCGGGTTCTGCGCGGCGTTGGGGATGCTGGGCGCGATCGCCTGCGAGCTCAGCGCCTGCTGAACTCCCTTGATCTGATCCGCGTGATCGGCGAGCACCTGGTTCGCCTGGCTGACCTGCTGGTCGAAATCCGAACCCAGCGGAACGTCGAAGTTGCCGACGCCGGGAACGTTGATCGTGGCCGCCATGGCCGGAATCGCCGGAATCGCACCGGTTGTTGCCGCTACTGCGCCGCAGACCAGCGCACCCTTGACGGAATTCGGCAGCCGAGATTCCCGTTGCAGACTGTGTTTACCCACCGAGCTGAGTCTCCTGTTTCTTCCTTGCCCACGCGCCGACCGGGTTAGCTGACGGGTTCGGACCGGGAAGATTCGGCCCTACCCCATCGACCTTGCGACCGAAGAGGATTCACCCCAGTAACCTGGGTCCCCGGTTCAGCGATCGAGCTGCCCACTCGACTGCTGATTAGGCGGTGACTCAACGGGCCGCCCCTCTAATGAAGCGACATACTCCGCGAAGTCACGAAGAGATTACGACGGCTCGGTGTTGTTGTCCACCCCACACGACGGCGTGTCTGCCCGCGTGTCGCCAAATCGCCAGGACCACCCCCGATTACAGCCCGGCGAATCGATCTGCTATGGAGATCACGACACGGTATCCACGGCGCTGTGCTCGTTATCGAAACGAGTCGCCCGGGCGTTACACCGGCGACCGATTCACTCGACCTCTCCGCGCGGACCGACCGCGCGCTCCAGTTCCGCGATGCGACCCCGCGCGTCCGCCAGTTCGGTTTCCAGCCGGCCCAGAGCGATGACGAGCGGACCGACGGCGAGATCGGCCACCAGTTGCGGATCGTCGTACCCCTGCGCGATCGCGTGCAGGATGTTGTCGCGAATCTGGCGCGCCACGCTCGCTCCGGCGGGTACGTCCCAGGATCCGACGACCTCGGCCACCGTGGGGTTCGGCCGATCGCCGGACTGCTGATCTTCCGAATCGGTGGACATGACCCCTCCTGCGGACATTTCGGACCTCGATCAGCCCCCAGCGTAGAGAGCGCACCGCGCCCGGTCACCCCGCGCGGCGACGGCCATTCGATTGGATAGCGCAATCTAGGACATCCCGTATATATCCCCAGATTTCGGTGCGAACGCGCTACGGTGTCGGGGCATGGACCCCGTGCGGAATCCGTATGCCCCGGGCGCCGGCCAGCGCCCGCCCGAACTCGCCGGGCGCGACAGACAGCTCGACGCGTTCGACATCGTGCTCGAACGCATCTCGCGCGGACGTCCCGAACGCAGTGTGATGCTCACCGGCCTGCGCGGCGTGGGAAAAACGGTGCTGCTCAATCAACTTCGTTCCACGGCCCGCTCGCGCGGGTGGGGAACCGGCAAACTGGAGGCCCGCCCGGATCAGGATTTGCGGCGGCCGCTGGCCTCGGCGCTGCATATGGCGGTACGCCAGATCGCGGTCGCCCATCGCAATCCCGAGATGGTCGACGATTTCCTGGGCATCCTCAAGGCCTTCGCGCTGCGCGCGACCGCCGACAAGGGGATGCGCGAACGCTGGCAACCCGGAATCGACGTCCCGGCCGTCACCGGGCGCGCGGACTCCGGCGACATCGAGATCGATCTGGTGGAGTTGCTCCTCGAGGCGGCCCAGCTGGCCCGCGATATCGGCGTCGGTATCGCCGTGTTCATCGACGAGATGCAGGATCTGGGACCGGCCGACATCTCGGCCATCTGCGGCGCCTGCCATGAACTGAGCCAGGAGACAGCGCCGTTGATCGTGGTGGGCGCGGGCCTGCCACATCTGCCGGCCGCGCTCTCGGCTTCCAAGAGTTATTCCGAGCGACTTTTCGGCTACCACCGCATCGACCGGCTCGATCGCGATTCCGCGGATCGCGCGCTGATCGCGCCCGCCGAGCGCGAGGCGGTGGAGTTCACCGAGGAGGCACTGAAAGCCTTGTACGACAAGGCGGATGGATACCCCTATTTCGTCCAGGCCTACGGTAAGGCCACCTGGGATGTGGCCGCCCGCAGCCCGATCGGCGCCGAGGATGTGGAACTGGCTGCCCCGGCAGCCGAGGAGGAACTGGCGGTCGGCTTCTTCGGCTCCCGCTACGAGCGGGCAACTCCGGCCGAGCGCGAGTACATGCGGGCGATGGCCGATCTGGCCGGCGACGACGGGCCGGTGCCGACCGCGGCGGTCGCCAAGGAGCTGGGGCGCAAACCCGCATCGCTGTCTCCGGCCCGGGACGGACTCATCAAGAAGGGGCTGATCTATTCCGCGGAGCGGGGCACCATCGGCTTCACGGTGCCACATTTCGGGCGGTATCTGCGCGGCGTCCAGTAATTCTTCGTCTTCCGATTTCCCCGTAGGCCTACCGGCGAGTAACTAACTCTCCTACACTCTAATGTGATCCTGGTCACGTTTCGAGGGAGGATCCCATGGCGACAGCCGCGAAAGTTCACGCCACCGAAGAACAGGCCCGCGCACTGGTCGAGGAATCGCGCGAAAGCACCTGGGCCAAACCGTCGTTCGCCAAGCAGATGTTCCTCGGCCGGTTCCGGCTCGACCTGATCCATCCGTATCCACAGCCCGCTCCCGACGACGCCGCGCGGACCGAGGCCTATCTGGAACGCCTGCGGGCCTTCTGCGAGACGTTGGACGGGTCGGTCATCGAGGCCGAATCGAAGATCCCCGACGACTACGTCCGTGGCCTGGCCGAACTCGGCTGCTTCGGGCTCAAGATCCCGCCGGAATACGGTGGGCAGGGTCTGTCGCAGGTCGGCTACAACCGGGCGCTGATGATGGTCGGCTCGGTGCACGCCAGTTTGGGCGTGCTGCTGTCGGCACATCAGTCCATCGGCGTGCCGGAGCCGCTGAAACTGGCCGGCACCGAGGAACAGAAGCGCGAATTCCTGCCCCGGTGCGCGCGGGGCGCGGTCAGCGCCTTCCTGCTGACCGAACCGGATGTCGGATCGGACCCCGCTCGGATGGCGAGTACCGCGACCCCCACCGCCGACGGCGAGGCCTACGAACTCGACGGCGTGAAGTTGTGGACGACCAACGGTGTGGTCGCCGAACTGCTGGTGGTGATGGCGCGGGTGCCGAAGGGTCCGGGCCATCGCGGCGGGATATCCGCCTTCGTGGTGGAGGCCGACACCCCGGGCATCACCGTCGAGCGCCGCAACGCCTTCATGGGTTTGCACGGGATCGAGAACGGCGTCACCCGCATGCACAAGGTCCGAGTGCCGGCGCGCAATCTGATCGGACGCGAGGGCGACGGCCTGAAGATCGCGCTCACCACGCTCAACGCGGGCCGGCTGGCCATTCCCGCACTGTGCACCGCGGCGGCGAAGTGGTCGCTGAAGATCAGCCGCGGCTGGTCGGCGGCGCGCGTGCAGTGGGGCCGCCCGGTCGGTGAGCACGCGGCGGTCGCGTCGAAGATATCCTTCGTCGCCGCAACGGCTTTCGCGCTGGAGGCGGTCCTCGAACTGTCCGGGACCATGTGCGACGAGGCGCGCAACGACATCCGCATCGAAGCCGCACTGGCCAAACTGTGGGCGTCCGAGATGAGCTGTCGCATCGCCGACGAACTGGTCCAGATTCGCGGTGGACGCGGCTACGAGACCGCCGCCTCCCTGCGCGATCGGGGCGAGCGCGCGGTACCGGCCGAACAGCTGGTGCGCGATCTGCGGATCAATCGGATCTTCGAAGGTTCCAGCGAGATCATGCGGCTGCTGATCGCCCGGGAGATGGCCGATGCGCATATGGCCGCCGCGGGCGCGCTCGTGGATCGCCATGCGGCACTGAAGGACAAGGCCACCGCCGCGGTCGGGGCGAGCGGCTTCTACGCGAAATGGTTCCCGCAGTTGGCGGTCGGCCGTGGCACGCTTCCCGCCGGCTACACCGAATTCGGGCCGCTGGCAACGCATCTGCGCTTCGTCGAGCGGATGTCGCGCAAGCAGGCACGCGAACTGATGTACGCGATGGCGCGCTGGCAGGCGAAACTCGAATACCGGCAGGGGTTCCTGGGCCGCCTCGTCGATATCGGCGCGGAACTGTTCGCCATGTCGGCGGCGTGTGTCCGGGCCCAGGCCATGCGCGCCGAGGACAGCCGGGACGCGGCCGCCGCGACGGAACTGGCCGACACCTTCTGCCGCCAGTCCCGGTTGCGTGTCGAGGCCGCGTTCGACGCACTGTGGGACAACACCGACGACGCCGACACCGCGCTGACCCGGCAGGTGCTCGAGGGCCGCTACGAATGGCTGGAGTCGGGCGTGCTCGATCCGAGCGAGGGCACCGGCCCGTGGATCGCGGAGTGGGAATTCGGCCCCTCCACCGAGCACAATCTGCTCACCCCGTTCCTGCCGTCCACGCGCACGGCGGCCGACGTGTAGCGTCCATCGGGAAATCTAGGGCTGTCTAGTTTCAATGATCGAGAGTCATAGATTTCCCGACGAACGTCACTCAGGCGAGATCGCCGAAGAATCTGCGCAGGTCGGCCGCATATGCCCCCGGCTGATCCATCGCGATGAAATGGTGTCCCGCCGGATTACCCTCCGGCCAGTGCACCATCTTCGCGGTGCGCTCGGCGAGCCGGCGGATACCCGGTGCGCCGCTGTACACCCCGGTCGGGACCTGCGCCGAACCGGTCGGCCAGGCGAAGCCGGTGCTGTCGTAGTACGACCACGCCGACGTCCCGAAACTCTGGGTGAACCAGTAGATGCCGACGGTGGTCAGCAGCGCGTCGCGGTCGATCGCCGCATCGAGCGCGCCGGCGGCGCTGAAGTCGGTGTACTTCTGCACCATCCAGGCCAGCGCGGCCGCGGGTGAATCGTTCCATCCGATCGAGAAGGTCTGCGGCGCCGCACGCAGCAGCCCGCGATGATCCACGCCGTTGACCCAATCCGCCGACATCATCGCCTCGTAGCCGGCTCGTTCGGCATCGGTCAGGATCGGCACATCGGCCTCGGTGGGGAAGCCGAGGCCGGCGGTGATGTAGAGCCCGGCCACCCGGTCGGGCGCCGCCTCGGCCATCGCGGTGCCGACGTAGGTGCCCAGGTCGCCGCCCTGCACGCCGTACCGCTCGTAGCCGAGCCGGGCCATCAGTTCCACCCACATCCGGCCGACACGGTCTGCGCTCCAGCCGGTTTCGGCAGGCGCGGCCGAGAATCCGTACCCCGGCACCGACGGTACGACCACATGGAAGGCCCGCGCGGGATCGCCACCGTGCGCCCGCGGATCGACGAGAAGGTCGATGAGGCCGGCGAATTCGGCGAAGGTGTTGGGCCAGCCGTGGTTGAGAACCAGCGCCAGCGCCTCCGGCTCGGGCGAGCGCACGTGCAGGAAGTGCACATCGACACCGTCGATCTCGGTGCGGTACTGCGGGAAGCGATTGAGCCGGGCTTCCTGTTCCCGCCAGTCGTATTCGGTGCGCCAGTAGTCGGCCAGTTCCCGGAGCCGAGTCACCGGGACGCCCCGGCTGCCCTCGGCGCCGGGTAGTTGCGGCGCCCAGCGCGTCCGCTCCAGCCGATCGTGCAGATCGTCGATATCGGACTGCGGAATGTCGATGCGGAAGCCGCGGATCTCTGCGCTCATGAACACCACGCTAGGGGCGATATAGGCCAGTTTCGGCCCTAGTTCCGGGAGTCGGTGTCGAGTTCTTTCTAGCGCTTTCTATAACTCTTTCTAGAGACTGAAATAATCTGACGATTTCCCTCCGGCCGGGTCGTCGGCGAACGAGCGGCAGCAGTTGTACAACTTCTGCATAACACCAGGTTATGGCCGTTAACGCGGCGGCAATCCAATCCGACATCCGGGCAGGTACGGACTCTGCAGGAGGACGTCATGTCCACGACGATCGCCACCCGCGTCACCGTCTGCGCCGACGACGGCACCCCCCTGGCCGCCTGGACCTTCGGTCCGCCCACGGCCTCGGTCACCGTGGTCTTCGTCCACGGTCACTGCCTGCGGACCGAATCCTGGTGGTTCCTGCGAGATCAGCTGTTGCCGCAATGGGGCTCCGGCACCCGGATGGTGTTCTACGACCACCGCGGTCACGGCGATTCCGCCGGTGCCGATCCGATGACCTACACCATCGACCAGCTGGGCCACGATCTCGACGCGGTCCTGCGGGCGGTCGCGCCGACGGGCCCGGTCGTGCTGGTCGGCCATTCCATGGGCGCGATGGTGGTGCTGGCCTACGCTCGCCTGTTCCCGGCCACGATCGGCACCCGGGTGGTCGGCGTCGGGCTGATCGCCGGGGCGGCCGCCGGCATCACGGCGGTGGGACTGGGCCGATTACTGAACCGGCACACCGTGACCTCACTGCGGGTCGCGGTTCAGCGGGCGCCGCGCGCGCTCCAGGTGTCGAAGCGGTTGGGGCGCCGTGTTTTCGAGCCGATGGTGCGGGAGGCGAGTTTCGGCTCCCGGCGGGTGAATCCGCGCATGGCCGCACTCGCCACCGCGATGCTCAACGACACTCCGCTGCCGACCATGGCCTACTTCCTGGATTCACTCATCCACTTCGACGAGACGCCCACCCTGCGCCTGCTGTCGGATCTCCCGGCCCTGGTCCTCGGCGGATCGGCCGACATCATGATTCCGTTCGCGCATTCGGTGGTCCTTGCCGCGCAACTCGGTCGTGCCGAACTGGTCCGGCTCGACGGCGCCGGACACAGCGTGATCCTGGAGCGCGCCGAGGAGGTGGCGGTGGCCGTCGCGGCACTCGTGGACCGCGCGACCGGAACGCCGGCCGTCACCCCCGAGGGTCGTGGAGCCGAGAAGGCCGCGCTTCCGGTTCTCGCGACGCTCGCCGGGATGGAGTCCCCGTCGGTCGCGGCGACCCTGCCGGCCGCCGGATGAGGTTCACGCACCACACCGGGCGCGCAGGTGGCGCGATCTTTTTCCCTCTGCGACGAGCCAGAACGCGAATGATCACGTAATGTGTTGTAGATCACGATGTGCGGTCCGTCACAGATTTGATCTTGCCCTGCGGGCGGGATCCGATCCGGTGATCGGCCCGGAAGCACCAGGAGGTTTCGATGACACGCAGTGAGATCGCCGAACTGCGCTTCGCGGTCGGACAGCTCCGGCAATGCGTCGGCGCGTTGCGCTCCCACTATGGAGATGCCAACTCGGTCCGCCGGCTGGAGAACGATCTCGAACGACTCACCATCGACGCCGAGGAGTTCGAGCACACCCCGCCGCCCGAGGTGGACAGCCGCCGGCAGCAGGAGGTCATCTACGTGCCGGACAGCAAGTCCGACGAGGCGGCGTGGATGGGCGCACAGGACGAGGGCCTCGGCTTCCATTCGAGGCCGCGCACCAAGTAACCCGACGTTCACCAGCAGCACGGGTCGTCGCGGCGGCCGTCCGTCCGCCGCGACGGCGCTGCGGCCCGTCGGTTCCCCACCCCGCCGTATTCGCGAAGAAGGTCCGAAGTAGCTCGTCATTCACTCGTTGCACCGCCGCCGTCGAACGCTCAGAAAATGTGGCGCAAATCATAGGACGGGGCGGCGATAGATCTTGCCTGGACCGGCCTCGAGTCATAGCCCGGTTGTCGTATGGTGCTCAGCATCACATTCGACGCCGGAGGTAACGATGACGTTCCACGGGGTAGACCAGCGAGGCAGCTTGCAGTGAGCGCAGCACCGACACGCGCCCCCGAGGCGGGCACGGGAGTTTTCAGCAAAGGCCGCGCGGCCATTTCGACACGCACTCTGCGTACCGACCGATGGTGGGTCCCCCCACTGCTCACGGTGCTCGGACTGGCCGCATTCATCATCTACGCAACCGTGAGAGCCTTTGTGCGAACGGCATATTGGGTCTCCGACTACCACTATCTGACGCCGTTCTACTCACCCTGCGTGAGTACCTCGTGCGTCGAGGGTTCGAGCCACTTCGGGCACTGGGTCGGCAACCTGCCGATGTGGATTCCGCTCGGTTTCCTGGTGCTGCCGTTCCTACTGCTGTTCCGGTTGACCTGTTACTACTACCGCAAGGCCTACTACCGCGCGGTGTGGTTCTCGCCGCCGGCCTGCGCGGTCGCCGAACCGCACGGCAAATACACCGGTGAGACGCGGCTTCCGCTGATCATCCAGAACGTGCACCGCTACTTCTTCTATGTCGCGGTCGTCGTGTCGGTGGTCAACACCTACGACGCGATCATGGCGTTCCACGGCAAGGACGGTGGCTTCGGCTTCGGCCTGGGCAACATCGTCCTGGTGGTGAATGTCGTTCTGCTGTGGGCATATACGATCTCGTGCCACTCCTGCCGGCATATCACCGGCGGGCGTCTCAAACACTTCTCCGCCCATCCGGTGCGCTACTGGATGTGGACGCAGGTGTCGAAGTTGAACACGCGGCACATGCAGCTGGCATGGACCACGCTGGCCACCCTCGCGCTCACCGACTTCTACATCATGCTGGTCGCCAGCGGGACCATCTCCGATCCGCGTTTCATCGGTTGATTCCGGCGACAGACAACGCCATAGAGCCCCATTCCTCAGTGTCCCAGGAGTATTCGTTTCATGCCTGAAGTCGAACGGCACAAGTACGACGTCGTCGTGATCGGTGCCGGTGGCGCCGGCCTGCGTGCGGTGATCGAAGCACGCGAACGCGGCCTCTCGGTGGCGGTGGTGTGTAAATCGTTGTTCGGCAAGGCCCATACGGTCATGGCCGAAGGCGGATGCGCCGCCTCGATGGGCAATGCCAACGAGAAGGACAACTGGCAGACGCATTTCCGCGACACCATGCGCGGCGGAAAGTTCCTCAACAACTGGCGCATGGCCGAACTGCACGCCCAGGAAGCACCCGACCGGGTGTGGGAGCTGGAGACCTACGGAGCGCTGTTCGACCGGACGCCCGACGGGCGGATCAGCCAGCGCAACTTCGGCGGGCACACCTACCCCCGCCTGGCCCATGTCGGCGACCGCACCGGCCTCGAGATCATCCGCACCATGCAGCAGAAGATCGTCTCGCTGCAGCAGGAGGATTACGCCGCGACCGGCGACTACGAGGCCCGGATCAAGGTGTTCGCCGAATGCACGATCACCGATCTGCTCAAGGACGGCGACGCCATCTCCGGTGCGTTCGGGTACTGGCGGGAATCGGGGCGGTTCGTCCTCTTCGAGACTCCGGCGGTCGTGCTGGCCACCGGCGGGGTGGGCAAGTCCTACAAGGTCACCTCGAATTCGTGGGAGTACACCGGCGACGGTCACGCCCTCGCGCTGCGCGCCGGCGCCTCGCTGATCAACATGGAATTCCTGCAGTTCCATCCGACCGGTATGGTCTGGCCCCCGAGTGTGAAGGGCATTCTGGTCACCGAGGGTGTGCGCGGTGACGGTGGCGTGCTCAAGAACACCGAGGGCAAGCGCTTCATGTTCGAGTACATCCCGGCGGTGTTCAAGGGCCAGTACGCCGAGACCGAGGACGAGGCCGATCAGTGGTTGCGCGACAACGACTCCGCGCGCCGCACCCCGGACCTGCTGCCGCGCGACGAGGTGGCCCGCGCGATCAACGAAGAGGTCAAGGCCGGGCGCGGCACCGAGCACGGCGGGGTGTACCTCGACATCGCCTCCCGGCTGCCGGCCGCCGAGATCATGCGGCGGCTGCCGTCGATGCATCACCAGTTCAAGGAACTGGCCGATGTCGACATCACCAAGGAGCCGATGGAGGTCGGGCCGACCTGTCACTACGTGATGGGCGGTATCGAGGTCGATCCCGACACGGGCGCGGCCACCGTGCCCGGATTGTTCGCCGCCGGTGAATGTTCCGGCGGTATGCACGGATCCAACCGGCTCGGCGGCAACTCGCTGTCGGACCTGCTGGTCTTCGGGCGACGCGCCGGGCTGGGCGCGGCCTCCTACGTCGAACAGCTGGCTCAGCGCCCGGCCGTCGCCGACGCCGATATCGACGCGGCCGCGAAATCCGCACTGGCGCCCTTCGATCCGCCGGCCACGGGGACCGGGGAAAACCCGTACACCCTGCACACGGATCTGCAGCAGACGATGAACGACCTGGTCGGCATCATCCGCAAGGAGCACGAACTCGAACAGGCCATCGGGCGCCTGGCCGAGTTGCGTGAACGCTACGACAGTGTGACCGTCGAGGGCCACCGGCAATTCAACCCCGGCTGGCATCTCGCACTCGACCTGCGAAACATGTTGCTGGTCAGCGAATGTGTCGCGCAGGCGGCGCTGCTGCGCACCGAGAGTCGCGGCGGTCACACCCGCGACGACCATCCGCAGATGGATGCGCAGTGGCGCAATCGGCTGCTGGTGTGCCGGACCGATCCGGACGGTGTCGGCCAGACCGTGCCGCCGGTGACGGTCACCTCGGAGGAACAGAAGCCGATGCGGCCGGATCTGCTCGCCCTGTTCGAGTTGAGCGAGCTGGAGAAGTACTACACCCCGGCGGAGACCGCCGCTCATCCCGCGGCCGCCGAATCATCCGCGAAAGGGGATGAGTAGCAATGGGTTACGATGCCCACTTCCGCGTGTGGCGCGGTGACGACGACAAGGGCGAACTGCAGGACTACACCGTGGAGGTGAACGAGGGCGAGGTCGTCCTCGACATCATTCACCGGTTGCAGGCCACCCAGGCTCCGGATCTGGCGGTGCGCTGGAACTGCAAGGCCGGTAAGTGCGGTTCCTGTTCGGCGGAGGTGAACGGCCGCCCGCGCCTGCTGTGTATGACCCGAATGTCGACCTTCACCGCCGACGAGGTGGTGACGGTGACGCCGATGCGCACCTTCCCGGTGATCCGCGACCTCGTCACCGATGTCTCGTTCAACTATCAGAAGGCCAGGGAGATACCGTCTTTCACGCCGCCGGCCGATCTGAAGCCCGGGGACTACCGGATGCAGCAGCGCGATGTGGAACGCTCGCAGGAGTTCCGCAAGTGCATCGAATGTTTCCTGTGCCAGAACACCTGTCACGTCGTGCGCGACCACGAGGACAACAAGAACGCCTTCGCGGGGCCGCGGTATCTGATGCGGGTGGCCGAGTTGGAGATGCATCCACTCGATGTGGCCGACCGGCGCGAGATGGCGCAGGAGGAGTTCGGGCTCGGCTACTGCAACATCACCAAGTGCTGCACCGAGGTGTGCCCGGAACACATCAAGATCACCGACAATGCCCTCATTCCGATGAAGGAAAGGGTGGTGGATCGCAAATACGATCCCGTCGTCTGGTTGGGTAACAAATTGTTCCGGCGATAATTCGACGGCGGAATCGGCGAAGATATTTTTCGCCGATTCCTCCGTTGATTTCGTCGGTTTCGAATAAGGGAAATCAAGTAGCCGGTCGGTTCGCCGACCGGCTACAACATTGTCACGACTCCGATCGCGACCACCGCGACCAGTGCTCCTACCAGCAGTGACGAGAGCATGGCCCCGGTCAGTACGTAAACCCCGACGGCCGATACCACGAACAACATTCCGACGATCAGATGTTCGACCCAATCACCCGGAAGCAGTTTGCGGTACCGAGGTGGGGTATTTCTCAGCCCGCGATCCATGTAGTTTTGATTACCCGATCACGTCCGGGGTAAACATACATTCGTTGCGGAACGGGTGCGGTTTCGTGATCTGCGGGCAAATATTCGGGGCGCGGATCGGGGTTACGACGCGGCGGCATGCCCGACGTGTTCGCAGGTAGCGAGGCATGAGCGGATACGAAAAGTCCTGTTCTCCCAATATGTTTCGGTGCTGACGATTCGCTGGGAATCGGACGGGATCGGCGATTCCGCCCCGCGCAGCGCCGATCTGATGGATGCTGGGAGTGTGCTCGCAGCGGGGCCCCGGAGTCGGCTCGCCGGGCACAGTCGGGTATCGCATGCAGGAACGAGGAGTCATGGCTGTTCATGTCATCGGGTCGTCGTTGATGACCAGCGAACTTTCGTCCGCTTCGACCGGCCGCGCCGCGACCGGACCACAGGATCCACCAGCTCCACCGCGCCGCCGGTTCGCGGCGGGGGTGTCCGAATGCAACTGACGAATCTGCACATGCCGGTCGCCGGGCTGCTGCGCTGCGGCGCCGATCCGGGCATCATGACCGTCGAACAAGCCCATGCCGCAATGCAACTGCACCTCGACTGCACCGTCGATACGTGCGTGGTCAGGCGGCGGGCGCGGGCGGTGCTGGTCGAACAGGGCCGCTGCGTCCTCGACGATCGGGCCATCCCGTGACCGCGTTCGCCGGGGGCGGCGCCCGGCATGCCGCCCACCGGCCCGCACGGCACCGGGTCGGCGGCGGATACCGCGCGGCCGGCCGGTTACCGGAGACCCGGCCGCTGCCCGTCGGTGGCGCCCACCGCCCACGCCATGCCCGCCGCAGCGGACCGGATCTGTACGACCGCATCGTTCTCGCGATTGCCGGTTGGCTGCTGGCGATCCGGATCGCCTTCGTCGGCGAGCATGTGATCGACGAGGTCTAGTGGCGCGCGCCGGACGCTCGGGGATGACGTCCGGCGCCTCCGGCCGCGCCGCCGCCCGGCCCTGAAGAGACGGGGGTTGCGGGTCGCGCCGATCCACCTATTCTTCTCGGTAACGGGCGGGGTCCGCGTGTCCAGGTTCCTGCACGACCGAGAGGAACCACATGGCCCGCAACCAGTACGCGGACGAACGCTGGCCCGAGGTCCCCGAGGAGGAGTACTGGGCCGACGAGCCGGTCCCCGCGGACGACCGCTGGGATCCGCCACCGCCGCGACGGGCCGCCAATCCCCGAGTCGCCGAACCGTCCGACGACCGGTGGGAAACCACACCGAACCGGCGCCGGCCGGCGGCCGAAGCCGAGGACGATCGCTGGGACAGCGCACCCAATCGCCGCCGCACCGGCCGGCTGCGGGTCGAGGTGCCGCCGATCGTCAATCCGTACGCGATCGTGGCACTCGTGGCCGCGCTGCTCGGATTGTTCCCGGTGGCAATAGTATTCGGGCTGATCGCCTTCAGCCATCCGCGCGGGCGGGTGATGGCGATGTCGGCCCTGTTGCTCGGCCTGGCCGAGGTATTGGTTCTGGCTGCGGCGCTGGTGCTTTCGGGCGTCACCCTGCCGCACACCACGCTGGGCACGGTTCCCGCCGCACTCAGCACCGACACCGTCACCTCGAATACCGCCGCCTCCCGGACCGTCGCACCGACGACCGTGGTGACACCGCCGCCCACCCCACCGGCCACCACGGCCGCACCCGCCGGGCCCGTCTCGGCGGCCAAGGGAGAGGTGTGCACGCAGGCCCAGGCCGGTTTGATCGGGTCCGCGACCGACGGCACCACCCTGCTGTGCCTGCACGGCAGCAGCGGCTATCGCTGGACCGGGCCGTACTCGGTGTCGACGGCGGTATACGAGGGCGGCGCGAAATGCGACATCGGTCTGGACAAGACGGCCCGCACCCCGGACGGGCACGCGCTGGTCTGCGAAGGACAGGGACGCAGCAGTATCTGGTCGCTGTGGGTGGAATAGCGGCGCGTACCGTTCTCTCACAGCGAATGTTCCGAGAGGTACAGGAGGACCGCCAATGGCTGAACGCGTTGCCGTCGTCACCGGCGCGGCACGAGGCATCGGGGCCGCGATCGCGACCCGGCTGGCTCAGGACGGACTGAAGGTGGGCGTACTCGACCTGGACGCGGCGCACTGCGCCGATACGGTCCAGGCGATCACCGACGCCGGCGGCCGGGCCGTCGCGCTGGGCGCCGACGTCTCGAACGAGGATTCGGTCGCCGCCGCGATGACGCAACTGGCCGACGAGCTCGGACCGCCGACCGTCCTGGTCAACAACGCCGGCATCCTGCGTGACAACCTGCTGTTCAAGATGAGCGTCGACGACTGGGACGCGGTGATGAACGTCCACCTGCGCGGCGCCTTCCTCATGAGCCGGGCGGTGCAGAAGTACATGGTCGACGCCAAGTGGGGTCGCATCGTGAACATGTCGAGCAGTTCGGCGCAGGGCAACCGCGGCCAGGTCAACTACTCCGCGGCCAAGGCCGGTCTGCAGGGCTTCACCAAGACCCTCGCGCTGGAACTCGGCAAGTTCGGTGTCACGGCCAATGCCATCGCGCCCGGCTTCATCGTCACCGACATGACCGCCGCGACCGCCGAGCGGGTGGGCGTGCCGTTCGAGGACTTCCAGAAGGCGGCCGCCGCCCAGATTCCGGTGCAGCGCGTGGGCCGGCCCGAGGATATCGCGCACACCGCGTCGTTCCTGGTCAGCGAGGGCGCCGGCTTCGTCTCCGGACAGGTCGTCTACGTCGCCGGCGGTCCGCTGGACTGAGCTCGCCCGTGGCCGGTACGGCGTGCCCGGTAGCGTCACCTGCTGTGAACCGACGAGCGGTTCGTCGTGCCGTGACGAGTTGGGTGCTGCTGGCGCCGAGCCTGTTCGGGATCGGAGTCTTTCTGATCCTGCCGATCGTGCTGGTCGGCTGGCTCAGCCTGCACAGCTGGAATCTGCTCGGGCCCATGGAATTCGTGGGCCTGCGCAACTGGCGCTCGGTGCTGTCCGATGCCGCATTCGGCCGTTCGCTCCTGGTGACGGGTGCGCTCACCCTGCTCGTGGTGCCGCTGCAGACCGTCCTCGGATTCGCGGTGGCCGCGCTGCTGGTGCGCCGGCGTGCCGGTGGCGCGTTCCGGGTGCTGTTCGCACTGCCCTGGATGTGCGCGCCGGTGGCGGTCGGCGTGATCTGGCGCTGGTTGTTCGCGCCCACCGACGGTGCGCTCAACGCCCTGCTGGGCCGGCGCGTCGAATGGCTGGCCGATCCGGCGCTGGCGCTGCCTTCGGTTGCGGCGGTGAGCATCTGGTCGAACGTGGGCTATGTGGCCCTGTTCTTCGTCGCGGGTCTGCGGGCGATACCGCCGGAGATCCACGAGGCGGGGGCGCTGGACGGGGCCACCGGCTGGCGGCGGATTCGCTGGCTGACGCTGCCGCTGCTGCGCCCCACCCTGTTCTTCGTGCTGGTCACCGGGACTCTCACCGCGTTCCAGACCTTCGACACCGTCTACGCGCTGACCAAGGGCGGTCCGGGCGATCGCACGAATGTGGTCGCGATGCAGATCTTCTCGGAAGCGTTCGCCGCGGCGCGGCCCGGGCGGGCGGCGGTCATGGCGATCGTGGTGTGCGTGATCATGCTGGCGATCACGGGGCTCCAGCACCGCTACTTCCGTACCAGGACCAGCTATGAATTCTGATGTCCGGCACCGGCGTTCGGCAGCGGTACGATCGGTCGCCGCCTACCTTCTGCTGCTCGCGGGCGCGCTGTGCACGGTGGCGCCGCTGGTGCTGGGTGCGTTCACGGCCGTGAAGACGCCGGGACAGTTCGCCACGGAATCGCCGCTCGCACTCCCGGATCCGACGACGTGGGACAACTTCCGCGCCGCGTTCGAGCAGGGATTCGGCCGCGCGGTGCTGGTGACGGCGTTGATGACCGCGTTCATCACCATCGGGCAGCTGGTCACCTCGATCGCCGCCGCATACGCGTTCGGCTGCACCGAGTTTCGCGGGCGCGATCTGCTGTTCTGGATCTATCTGGCGACCATGATGGTGCCGCCGATCGTCACGTTGATTCCGCTGTATCTGATGTTCGCGCACCTGGGATGGCTGAACACCTTCTGGGCGCTGGTGTTGCCGTTCGTCTTCGGCTCGCCGTACGCGATCTTCCTGCTGCGCCAGTACTTCCGGGGCATACCGCGCGAGTTGATCGGGGCGGCGCGGCTGGACGGCGCGAACACCCTCGATGTGATCGTGCACGTCGTGGTGCCGATGAGCCGTCCCGTTCTGGCGACACTCGCGGTGATCACCGTGGTGACCCAGTGGAACAGCTTCCTGTGGCCGCTGGTCGCCGGCTCGGGCCGCTGGCAGGTGCTGACGGTGGCGACCGCCGATCTGCAGACCCGCTACAACGAGCAGTGGACGCTGGTGATGGCGGCGACGACTTTGGCGATCGTGCCGCTGCTGGTGCTGTTCGTGGTGTTCCAGCGGCAAGTGCTGCGTTCCGTCGCATGGACGGGACTGAAATGAGAGCCGTGAAGACCTCGACGCTGCACGTGCTCGCCGTCGCGCTCGGGGTGGTCCTGCTGGTGACCGCGGCGCTGTGGCTGGGCCACGACGACGAGGGCGGCGCGGCTCGCACGGTGATCCGGTTGCGGATCTGGGATGCGAGTTTCGTACCGGCCTATCGCGCCGCACTCGACGAATTCCAGCGCGCCGAGCCGGATGTCGAGGTCCGGATCACAGTGGTGCCGTGGGCGTCCTATCAGCAGAAATTGCGGCTCGACGTGGCGGGCGGCACGGTGGACGACCTGTTCTGGACGAATCTGTACACCGATTACGCCGATGCCGGGCGGCTGGCCGATATCGGCGCGATGCTGGGCCCCGAGGCGGTGCGACAGTGGGATCCGGGCGCGGTGGAGCAGTACACGCGCCACGGAAAGCTCTGGGCGGTCCCGCAATTCGTGGACGGCGGTACGGCGGTCTACTACAACCGCGACCTGCTGACCGCGGCCGGAATCGACCCCGCGGAGCTCGCACGCGCGACCTGGAATCCACACGGACCGGATTCCTTCGAACCGCTGTTGCGCCGGATCACCGCTGCCGCGCCGTGGGCTTACAACGCCACCAACGACTTCCAGTCGCTGTCGCTGCCGTATCTCGGATCGGCGGGCGGGCGATTCCAGGACGGGGATCGGTACGTCTTCGACAGTCCACAGGGTGTGGATGCCTTCGGATATCTCGTCGGACTGGTTCGGGCAGGGCTCACCCCGCCGGCGGCCGATACCCGCAGCGGCAGTGATTTCGCGAAGAACGCCTTCCTGCAGGGCAAGCTGGCGTTGTTCCAATCCGGGAGTTTCACTCTGGCGCAGATCGCGCAGCAGGCGCGCTTCGGCTGGGGGATCGCGATGATTCCGGCCGGGCCCGCGGGGCGGGTGAGCACCGACAATGCGATCGGCATCGCCGCGGGCGCCCACAGCGCCCATCCCGATGCGGTGCGGCGCGTGCTGACCTGGCTCGGCAGCGCCGCCGGCAACCGCTATCTCGCGGCCGGTGGGCAGACCATTCCGGCGGTGACGGCGGATCAGCATCTGTACCGGGACTATTGGGCGGCGCGAGGGATCGACGTGTCCCCGTTCTTCGACGTGCTCGAGGGGCCGCGGATCGCGTCGGGCGGCGGGCCGGGATTCGCGGCCGCGCTGCAGGCAATCGACCCGATCTTCGACGAGATGTTCCTCGGCCGCATCCCGGTGCCCGAGGCATTGCATCGCGCCCAGACCGCCGCGCAGGCGACGGCGCAGCGCTGATCCGCTCAGATCCGGCTGTGGTCGACCAGCGGGGTACGCGGGCCGAACGCCGGCTTGCGCGCCTGACCGGATATCTCGAGCAGCCGGATCGCCCGATAGCGGTGCGGGCGTAGCGGTTCGAGATACTCGACCATGCCCTCGTCGTCGAGCGGGCGGCCCAGCAGACTCCAGCCGACGATCGCGGCCAGATGGAAATCACCGACCGACAGCGCGTCGGCGTCACCGAGGGCCCGTTGCGCGATCTCCGCGGCCGTCCACACCCCGATCCCCGGCACCGCGCGCAGCCGCTCGGCGGCCTGCTCCGGCGCCATCGTCGCGGCGGCTTCCAGCTTCTCCGCCATCCGCGCGGCGGTGACGATCGTGCGCGAACGCTGCGGATCGACATTGGCGCGGTGATAGACCCAGGACGGGATATAGCGCCAGGTCTGCGCCGACGGCGGCACCCGCATCGGCGCGGGCGTCGGCCCGGGCGCCGGTTCGCCGTACTGCCACACCAGCTTTCGATACGACCCGCGAGCGGTGACGGTGTGCACCCGCTGCTCGAGCACGGCCGGCACCAGGGCTTCGAAGACCAATCCGGTGCGAAGCATGTGCAGGCCGGGATGACGCCGGTGCGCCTCGGCAATGCGGGGATGTTCGGGCGCGAAGTCGCCGAGCTCCTCGTCGGCACACAGCATGCGGGGCAGCTGGTCGAGGAATTCCGCCGCGCCCGGGCCCCAGGCTCGCGCCGCGACCACATCGGTGTCGGCCTGGACGAGGCGGTAGGTCACCGGTCCGCTCGCCATGCGCGAGGCTCGCCAGTGGGCGCCGTCGGGTGTGACGCGATGGCACGGGTCCCCCTGTCCCCGGCGCAGGGGGGCGAGGGTTTCCGCGAGGGCTATCGGCCGGGAGGTGGTGAGGGTGCGGGAGTGGCCGCGTTCGGTGGCACCGAGATTCGCCGGCGAGGCGTTCGTGTGCGGGGAGCGGTGCCGGGGAGCGGTCACCCCGGATCGGGGGTCCTCGATCATCGGCCTGCCGCGTCCTCGCACCGACCCATTGTGCGCCGCCCGCGGGGACCGCCGAGCGGGGACCCGCCGGAAAAGCCGGGTGGCGCCGGTCGGAACGATATCTCGAGGAAACTCTCAGGTGAGAACATGGCGGAGGTCACGGATTCGCGCCACCATGTAACGATACGATCACGCACGCCGATTTCGCTGAGGAATGATGTCAACAGCAATCATTCGGCAATGTCACAACGGAGGTGTCCATGCTTACCAACATCCTGAATTGGCTGCTCAGCGCGTGGGGTGGAGTATCCGCCGGTAGCTCGGGCTACCAGGTTCCTCCGGGCACCCTGCCGTTCGGCAGCTGATCGACGTCACCGCCCTCGCCCGCCGCGTCGATGCGGCGGGCGTGCGCGGTTCGTCTCCGCCGCGACCTCCGGACATCTGAATCATCGATCGTTCAGATATTGCGCGAGATGACGGCCCGGCCGGCCGGCCAACTGTTCGGCTTGGGTTCGACAGGAGAATCCGTCGGCCAGCAGCGGGGTCACCGCGTCGGCCGCACGGAGCGCCGGAAGTAATCCGCCCTCCGCGACCGCGACCGAAATCTCGTAATGCCCGGATTGCATTCCGAAGTTTCCAGCAAGTCCGCAGCATCCGCTGATTTCGGTGATCTTGGCACCCGTCCGCCGCAATAACCGCCGGTCGGCGTCGAAACCGGTGACGGCGTGCTGATGACAGTGCGGCTGCACCACCACGGTGTCGCCCGAGCGGTCCGGCGGCTGCCAATCCGGTTGCTCCGTCAGGAATTCCGCCAACGTGCGCACCGCGCGGGCGGTGGGGACCGAGCGCGGATCGTCCGGGAGCAACTGCGGCAGATCCGATCGCAGCGCGGCCGTGCACGACGGCTCCAGGCCGATCACGAGGCCGCCGGCCCGAACGTGCTCCTCCACCGCGTCGAGCCCCGCCCGCAACCGCTTGCGTGCCCCGTCGAGCTGCCCCGTGCTGATCCAGGTGAGGCCACAGCACACCCGGCGATCCGGAATGCGGACGCGATATCCGGCCGACTCCACGAGTTCGACGGCCGCCCAGCCGATATCCGGGGCGAAGGCATCGGTGAAGCTGTCGATCCACAGCATCGCCACCGGACCGTCCGGATGCCGGTCCCGTCCGTGGTGTGCCCACTGCGCGCGGAACGAGCGCGGCGCCAGTCTCGGCGCCGGACGCCGCGGATCCATACCGGCCAGGCGCATACCCGTTCGCCGTAGCCATCGAATACCGGTGAGCGCGTTCACCGTTCGCGGTATCTTCGTGCCCACCGCCAGCCACCGCGGCAACCGGCCGAGCACATAGTGGTCGATCGGCCGCGGCCGCCCCTTGTACGCGCGGTGCAGCGTCTCGGATTTGTAGGTCGCCATATCGACACCGGCCGGACAGTCGGACGAGCAGGCCCGGCAGGACAGGCACAGATCCAGCGACTGCGCGACCGCCTCGTCACGCCAGTCCAGGGCGCCGCGCACGACCTCCTGCAGGACCCGCGCGCGGCCCCGGGTGCTGTCCTTCTCATCGGCGGTGGCGAGGTAGGACGGGCACATGAAACCACCGGTCGAGCGGGTGTCGGCGCGACATTTTCCGACGCCGACGCAGCGGTGCACGGCCGCGCCGATATCACCGTCGGCGGGAAATGGGAAACCGCCCGCCGCCGGAACCGGCCGCAGCCCGGGCAGACGCAGGTGGGTGTCGACCGGTTCGGGCCGGACCAGAACCGCCGGGTTCAGCATCGCGTCCGGATCGAAAAGTGCTTTGAATTCGGCGAATACGCGCAGGGCGTCCGGCGAGTACATACGCGACAGCAGTTCCGAGCGGGCACGGCCGTCTCCGTGTTCACCGGAGGCCGAACCGCCGTAACGGACGACGAGATCGGTGGCGTCGAACAGGAAGTCGCGAAACCGTTGCGGCGCACGGGCGATCGGAAGGTCGAGCCGGACGTGGATGCAACCGTCGCCGATATGGCCGTAGAGCAGGCCGTCGACGCGGTGATCACGCATCAGCCGATCGAAATCACGGAGGTAGTCACCGAGCCGTTCGGGCGGAACGGCGGCGTCCTCCCAGCCCGGCCAGGCCGGTTCGCCCTCGGGTGTGCGCCCGGCGAGGCCGGCGCCGTCGGCGCGAATCCGCCACAGCCGGTCGGCCGTCCCAGCGTCGGTGACGATCCGGGTGTCGAGAGCGGCACAGGCGGCGGTCACCGCGGCCGCGCTCTCGTACGCCGAATCCTCGTTATCCCCGGCGAATTCGACGAACAACCAGGCTCCGCCGACGGGGAGTTCCGGTACCGCCCGCCCGTGCGCGCGCACGACATCGACCAGCCGCGCGTCCAGGCCCTCGACCGCGATCGGACGGCCCGCCATCACCGCCTTCACATCGTCGGCGGCGGCGGGCATATCGGGATAACCGAGAACCGCGACCACGGTCGCGTTCGGCAGCGGGACCAGATCCACGGTCGCGTCGAGAACCAGGCCGCATGTGCCCTCGGACCCGACGAACGCCTTGGCGATCGACGCACCGCGTTCCGGGGTCAGATACTGCAGGCCGTATCCCGAGGCCTGCCGATCGAAGCGGCCCACCTCGGTGCGCAGGGTCGCCAGATTGCGGCGCGTGAACTCCGCCAGTCCGGGCACCACCGAGAGATCGGCGGCCAATGCGCGCTCGGCGCCGGTGCCATCGAGGATGCGCAGCTCACGCACGGTATCGGAGGTGCGGCCCCAGGACACCGCGCGCGGGCCGCAGGCATTGTTGCCGATCATGCCGCCGAGGGTGCAGCGGTTCTGCGTCGACGGGTCCGGCCCCAGTCGCAGGCCGTGGCGTCCGGCGACCTGCTGCAGGCCGGACAGCACGACACCCGGCTGCACCCGGGCACGACGGCTGTCGGCGTCGATGGACAGCACGGCGTTCATGTACCGGCTGAAGTCGAGCACCAGTCCGGGCCCGATCGCATTGCCCGCCACGGATGTTCCGCCACCGCGCGCGGTGATCGGCTTACCTTCCTCGCGGGCGAATCGCACGGCCGCGGCCACATCCTCGTCCCCGCGCGGGTAGACCACCGCCGCCGGGAGGACGCGATAGTTCGAGGCGTCCGAGGAGTACTCCGCGCGGCGGCGGGCGTCGTCGTCGACCTCGCCGTCGATCCGGTCGCGCAGGGCCCGCACCCAGGAGTCGGTCATATCGCCAGCGTAGAACGCGCGCACCCGTCCGCTCACCGCCCGGGATCGCCACGCACGGCGAGACCCGTACGACCGCCGCGTGCCGCCGAGCCCGTTACGGGAGCAGGACTATCTTGCCGAGTCCGTGACCGGTTTCGCTGTCGCGCTGAGCGGCGGCGGCCTCGGACAGCGGGTAGGTACGCGCAGCCCCGGGGAGGCGGAATTCGCCCGCGGCGACCGCCTGGGCGACGCGTGCCACGATGTCGAGGGCGGGGCCGCCGGTTCGAGCGAAGAAGGTGATGCCCTTGTCGGCGGCGGCGCCATCGGCGATGGTGATGATCCGATCGGTACCGCCACGCAATTCGATTGCGGCGTCGAGGAATCCGTGACCGGCGCAGTCGTAGACGGCGTCGACCCCGTGCGGCGCCAGCTCGCGCACGCGCTCGGCGACGCCGGGACCGTAGGTGGTCGGGATCGCCCCCAGCGTGCGCACGATCTCCTGGTTGGCGGCCGAGGCGGTGCCGACGACCGTAGCGCCGCGAGCCCGGGCCAGCTGCACCACGAACGCGCCGACCGCGCCGGAGGCGCCGTTCACCAGCAACGTCTCGCCCGACTTCACGGCCAGTTCGTCCAGGCCGGTACCCGCCGTATTGGCGGCGACCGGGATGGCGGCGGCCTCGGCGAACGACAGCTCGGCCGGTTTGGCGACGATCTGGTTGGCCAGCGCGTACTCCGCGTAGCCACCGCCCTGAGCCCAGCCCAGCACCTCGTCACCGGGCCGGAACCGGGCCTCGGGTCCGGCGGCGTCGACCACGCCGGCGATCTCGAATCCGGCACGGCGGGGGAATCCGGGCGGACCGGGCATCAGACCGGCGCGCATCTTCCAATCGGCCGGATTGACCCCGGCCGCCCGGATCGCCACCCGCACCCGATCTCCGGCGGGGTCCGGAATCGGCACCTCCACCTGCGCCAACACCTCCGGCCCGCCCACTCGCTCGTACTGGATCGCTCGCATGCTGTGGTTCGACGACATGACCTCGACCTTAGGAGGCCGGCGACCGGCAGCCGGGCGCAGCGCCGCAGCGCACGTCACCCGGCGCGTTTCGCTCGTGGCGAACCGGGACTACTTGCTCTCAACCTTTGTTGAGGTCTTAATGTCGGTGGCCCGGGGTTGAATGAACCCGGCAGCGGAAGGAGATGCGGATGAGCATCGAATCGGTCGCGTGGAGTCAGCTGTACCGGCAGGCGCACGCACCCCAGCAGCGGCGCGGTCTGCGCCGGGAGACGGCCGCGCGCATTCTGCGATTCGCGCGCCCGCATCGGGCTCAGCTCATCGGCTTCCTGATCTTCAGCATCGCGTCCGCGTTGCTCACGGTGGCCAATCCGGTGCTGGCGGGGCGCGTGGTCAACGACATCGTCGGCCATGCCGCACCGCGCTCGGTCCTCACCCTCGCGGCGGTGATCGCGCTGGTCGCCGTGCTCGACGCGGGCCTGGGCATCGTGATCCGGTGGTTGTCCGCACGGATCGGGGAGGGGCTCATTCTCGACCTGCGCACCGCGGTATTCGATCACGTGCAGAAGATGCCCATCGCGTTCTTCACCCGTACCCGCACGGGAGCGCTGGTCAGCCGGCTCAACAACGACGTGATCGGTGCGCAGCGCGCCTTCAGCACGACCTTGTCCGGCGTGGTCACCAATATCGTGACGCTGCTGTTGACCGTGGCGGTGATGGTGCGGCTGTCCTGGCAGATCACACTGCTGGCCCTGATCCTGCTGCCGCTGTTCATGTTTCCCGCCCGCAAGATGGGCACCCGGATCGCGAGCATTCAGCGTGAGGCCGCCCAGCTCAACGCCTCGATGAGCACGCAGATGACCGAGCGGTTCTCGGCACCCGGCGCCACCCTGGTGAAACTGTTCGGACGCCCGGATCAGGAATCCACCGAATTCGCGGTGCGCGCCGGGCGGGTGCGCGATATCGGCGTGCGGACCGCGATGCTGCAGACGGTGTTCGTCACCGCGTTGACGCTGGTGTCCGCGCTGGCCGTGGCATTGGTCTACGGCCTCGGCGGCTGGTACGCACTGCGCGGACAGCTCGACGCCGGCGCCGTGGTCGCGCTGTCGCTGCTGCTGACCCGGCTGTACACCCCGCTGACGGCACTGGCCAGTGCGCGGGTGGACATCATGTCGGCGCTGGTGAGCTTCGAGCGGGTCTTCGAAATTCTCGATCTGAAGCCGCTGATCCAGGATGCGCCGGATGCGGTGGCGGTTCCGGCGGGCCCGGTCTCCGTGGAATTCGACCGGGTGCGTTTCGCCTACCCGTCGGCCGACAAAGTCTCCCTCGCTTCCCTGGAGGATGTGTCGACGCTCGACCATCGCGGCGGCAGCGAGGTGCTGCACGAGATTTCGCTGCGCGCCGAGCCGGGGCGGATGATCGCCCTGGTCGGATCCTCCGGTGCGGGCAAATCGACCATCGCCCAACTGGTTTCGCGGCTCTACGATGTGGACGGCGGCGCGGTCCGGCTGGGCGGCGTCGACGTACGGGACCTGAGCACCCGGTCGATCCAGGACACGGTCGGACTCGTCACCCAGGACGGCCACCTGTTCCACGACAGCATCCGCGCCAATCTGCTGCTGGCCCGGCCCGAGGCGAGCGAGGCGGAGCTGTGGGACGCGCTGGAGCGGGCCCGGTTGCGCACGGTGATCGACGGGCTGCCCGACGGTCTGGACACCGTGGTCGGCGAACGCGGATATCGGTTGTCCGGCGGTGAACGGCAGCGATTGACCATCGCCCGGCTGCTGCTCAAACAGCCGCGGGTCGTCATACTCGACGAGGCCACCGCATCGTTGGACTCCACCTCCGAGGCCGCCGTGCAGGAGGCCCTCACCGAGGCACTGGAGGGACGGACCGCCTTGGTCATCGCGCACCGGCTCTCGACCATCCGGAACGCGGACGAGATCCTGGTGATCGAGGATGGAAGCATCGTCGAGCGGGGCAGTCATGCGCAGTTGCTCGCCGAAGAGGGCCGGTACGCGGAGCTCTACCGCACCCAATTCGCCGACGATACGGAAGTCGCTGCGGCATAAGGTGTTCGGCGCGGAGATGCGGTTCGCACCTCCGCGCCGGAAACCTTTCCTACAATCCCGCCGGGACGACAGCCGCACTGTCGTCGGCAGCCGCGGATCTCCGGGATGTGCCGGCAGTCGACGGTCCCGCGATTTCCGCCGTATCGGAGCGATCCGCCGTACCCGAACGCGGCTTACCCGCGGTCCGGCTCAGCCCGACCAGGCCCAACGCGAGCACGCCCAGTCCCGCGCCGATCCAGCCCACCACCGAGTAGTCCGCGCCCGCGCCGATGGCCAGTCCGCCCAGCCAGGGGCCGAGGGTGATGCCGATGTTGAACGACATCACATTGCCCGCCGCGCCGAGCGTTCCGGCGGCCGGGGCGAGGGCGAAGACCCGGCTGTTCAATACCGGGTTGGTCCCGAAACCGAAGGCGCCCAACAGGAACGACACCACGACGACCGCCGCCCCATAGTGCGCGGTCAGCGCGAGTACCACCGAGGCGAGCACCAGACCCGAGATTCCGACGGTGAGGCTGCGCAGCGGATGTGCGTCCGCGGTGCGTCCGCCGATCGCGATGCCGGCGAACGAGCCGAGGCCGTAGACGCCCAGCACCACCGGCACCCAATTCTCGCCGATCCCGGTCGTCTCGGTGAGCAGGGCGCCGAGGTAGCCGAAGGTGACCAGCAGCGCGGCGGTGGCCGTCACGGTGGTGCCGTACAGCAGTGCGACCGGACGGGTGGCCAAGGCGCGCAATTCCTTTCGCACCGGCGGCGCCTGCTCGCCGCGCTGTTCGGGCACCGCGATCGCCACCGCGACCATCACCAGCGCGCATCCGGCCGCCACCACCCAGAACGCCGCCCGCCAGCCCAGATGCTGACCGATGAAGGTGCCGGCGGGGAGGCCGAGAATGGTCGCGATGGTCAGGCCGCCCGCGACGACGCTCATCGCCCGCCCGCGCGCTGTCGGCGGTACCAATCCGACCGCGGTCGCCGCGGCTGCCGACCAGAATCCCGCGTAGACGAAGGCGCCGACGACACGGGTGCCGACGAGAACGCCGTAGTCGGAGGTCAGCGCCGCGACGACGTGGGAGGCGACGAAGACGGCGAGGAAGGCGAGCAGGGCGGTGCGCCGCGACCAGCGCGCCGTGACGACGGCCAGAATCGGCGCGCCCACCAGCATGCCGACGGCGAAGGCCGAAATCAGCAGTCCGGCTTGCGGAACGGTGACGCCGAGATCGGAGGCCATTCCCGTGAGCAGGCCGGACAACATCATCTCCGAGGTGCCCTGCGCGAATATCGCCAGGCCCAATATGTATACCGCCGAAGGCATGTCGGTTCCCTCTCATTTTGGATCATTCAGTTCAAAACAAAGGCATACGTAGCCGCGACTCACCGCCGGGAAGAGGTGACGGACCGTCCCGGCCGATCGATCAGAGGCAGCGCAGCGCGACCTTTGCGATACCGGCCAATGTGTTTCGGGAGGCGCCGCCGCGCGCCGCGACCCGCATACCGCCGATGGTGGCGACGACGAATTGGGCCAGATCGGACGGATCGGCTCGCTCGTCGACCTCACCCGACGCCTGCCCGGCGCGAATTACGCCGACCAGCGCGGACATCCGACGATCCAGATCGGCACGCAGCATGGCGGCGACCTCGGGATCGCGGGGACCCCTCTCGACCGTCGTGTTCACGACCAGACATCCCAGCGGATCGCCCTCGGGCGCATCCACCACACGCCGCAGCAGCGCCTCGATCTTGTCGCGCACCGAACCGGGACCGTCGAGCAGTTCGAACGTATCCGCGTTCTTGAACTCCATGTACCGCCGCAGCGCCCGCTCGAACAGGTCGTGCTTGCTGGTGAAGGTGTTGTAGATACTCGAGCGGCCCAGACCCGTGGCGGCACAGAGGTCCTGGGTGGACGTGCCCTCGTAACCAGCGCTCCAGAAAGCGCGCATGGCCGCGTCCACCGCCCCCGGTTCGTCGAACTGCTTGGGTCGTGCCATGCGGTCAGGCTAACACATTTTGGATAGATCAGTTCAAAACCGTAAGGGAGCGAATGGCGGGCGTTCGATCCGGCGCCCGCCGCTCGATCAGAATTCGCCGGCTACCGCCAGAACGGTGCGGCCGGAGTGGTGCCCGCCGCGGATGGCGTGCAGCACCGCCTCGGCCTCGGTGATCGGCGCGATGTTCTCGAGCGTCGACAGATGCCGGGGCTTCAGGTCCTTGCCGAGCCGGGCCCACAGCGCGCGCCGCTGGTCGATCGGGAAGTTCACCGAATCGATGCCGAGCAGGCCGACTCCACGCAGGATGAAAGGCATGACGGTGGTGGGCAGTTCGGTCCCGCCGGTCAGACCGCTGACTGCCACCGACCCGCCGTAGCGGACGGTGCTGAGGATGTGGGCGAGCGATTTACCACCGACGCTGTCCACCGCGCCGGCCCACTGCGCCTTACCCAGCGGGCGAGGCTTCGCGTCCGGATCCTCGGGCAGGCGGCCGATCACCGCGGCCGCACCGAGGGTGGACAGCAGCTCGCCCGCATCGGTCTTTCCGGTGGAGGCGGTGACCTCGTAGCCGAGGCCGGACAGGATGTCCACCGCGACACTGCCGACGCCGCCGGTCGCACCGGTCACCAGCACCGGCCCGTCGCCCGGGGCCAGTCCGCGGTCGAGCAGCGCCTGCACGCTCATGGCCGCGGTGAATCCGGCCGTGCCGAGGGCCGCTGCCTCGCGCGGGCTCAGGCCCTCCAGCTTGACCACCCATTCGGCGGGTACGCGCGCGTATTCGGCGAAGCCGCCGTTGTGCGCGACGCCGATCTCGTAACCGTGCGCGATCACGAGATCGCCCACCGTGAAGGCGGCGTCCTCGGAGGCCACGACCTCGCCGGTCAGGTCGATACCGGGAATGATCGGGTACTTGCGCACCACGCCGCCGCGCGGAGTGATGGCCAGCCCGTCCTTGAAGTTCGCACTCGAATAGTGCACCTTGATCGTCACCGTGCCCGGCCCGAGGAAGTCCTCGCCCACCTCCTCGCGGGCCAGTACCACGCCGTCGTCGGTCTCGTGCGCAACCATCGCCTGGAACTGCATGCGTCCGAGCATAGGAGGGCGGACGCCTCGCGGCTACGACCGACTTGCCGCCGCACCCCGTTCGGCCCGTCGGCGATCACTGTCCGAATGCGGCGACCCCTACCGGACCGACGCCGACACACACATCCAAACCTGGTGTGCGAGAACCGATTCGCAACACCTCACCACTGCCGACCACATGGACGAACACCGTGTGGACACCCGCACGCACCGGCGCCACCACCGCCTCGCCGTGTTCCATCGCCACGGTGAGGCGTCCGTCCCGATCCGCGAAATAGTTGATCTGCGCGGTCCACCCGTGCTCGAGCATGGGCCCGTCCAGCCACAGCGCCACCGGGTCGGAGCCGTCGATGCGGTATCCGCAGCCGGGTTCGGGACCGGCGAGGATGCGGCGATTCCACCAGACCGAGGCATCGACGAATTCACCGTCGTCGTTGATCATCCGCAGGTGCGGTGTGGAAGTGCCGAAAGCACCGTCCGGGGCGATCGGGCCCAGCACCTGGGCGGCGAGATTCTGCGGATAGGTCATCGGCGTCAGCACACCCCACGGCACCTCCTGCTCCAGCAGCGGTGCGCCGTCATGATCCGCGAAGGCCGCACGGGCATTCGTGAGATACGTGCGCGTGGGGGAGATTTCCCACGAGCGCGCGAACGAGACGGTCGTGTAGACGCTGCTCACTACGAAGGCCGCTGTCAGCACGATCGCGACTGCTCGCGAAGCCCGCACCGGAGCAGGTGATCTCGGTCCGATCGCGTCCGTGTGCCGGCTCGTCGTTCGCGGCCGCGCAGCCAGCAGCAGAGCGGTTGCCGCTGCCAGCACCACCGCCACGTCGGCCAGATAGCGCAGCGACTGCATGAGTTCGGCGGCGGTATTGGGGCCACCGCGGATCAGGACGATCGGAAGCGCAACGGCCAGAACGTATCCCGCGACCAGGATCCACACCGGTAGCACGCGGCGGCGCAGTCGCAGTGTCACCAGGACCATCACGGCGAGGATCAGCCAGGCGGGCACCACGGTCCATCCCGGCGGCGTGGCCCACGGTGTCGACGGCAGCCAGCGCGCCCACACCCACGGCCCGCCGACCAGGGTCGGGACGATCCCCAGGGAGGTGGCGCTGTGCAGAAGTCGCCGCGCCCCGGCCAGGCTGGTGTCGACCGCGATGTGGTCGGCGACGGTGAGATAGGCCGCGCCCCAGCCCGCCAGGATCAACGCCGAACCGGCCCACAGCGCCGCGCCCGCGCGCGCCACGTCGCGAATCGATGCCCACCCGCTCGGGCCGCCGACGATGTAGCGCTCCAGCACCGCGACAGCGAACGCGACGAACGGCACCACCACCGCTTTTTCGAAGAACAACAGCCCTACGAGCAGCACCAGCACACCGGAGACCGCATAGCAGCCTCGGCCGGTGCGCACCAGCAGCACCGCATCCGCGATCACCCATGCCAGCGCGAACTGCAGCGGCAGGGCGTTCAGCGATGCCGACCACCAGGCGAATGCCGGAAGGGTCAGCGGACAGAACAGATAACCGATCAAGGGAATCAGCACGGCCCAGCGGATCGCACCGGCTCGCCGTGGAACGAGTACCAGCAGCATGCGCAACACCGCGACCGAGGCCGCGAGCTGCAGCAGCAGCATGGTCACCACCGGCCCTGCCCATTGCAGCGGCGCGATCCGGGTCACCACCCACGCGGTGGCGAAGGCCAGCGGCATGAAGTGGCCGTCGTGGTCGTAGAGCAGCAGGTCGGCGGACCAGAGCGGATAGCGGTCGGCGCGGCCCACCAGGATGAGATCGTCCCAGTAGAAATAGCCGCGCCCGGCCACCCAGCCGCGCAGCCCGATCTGCGCGAGGATCAGCAGTACCGCCACCAGCAGTACGGGACGACGGGTCACCGCGCGCAGACCGGCGAAACCCGCAGTACGGCCCGGTCCCGAGAATCCGCCGGATCGGCCGCGCGGCACCGCGCGGGTCGATCCGAGGCGGTCTGCGGCCGAGGAGCCGCGCGGGGCGAGCTCCGTCGTGCTGTCGATCCGAGTGGCGGACGACGCGATCTCCGCGACGGCGCCGGTAGGAGCGCTGTCGTGACCGATCCTGTCCTCGCGCCCGCGACCTCCGCGCACCTCGCCTCGCCGACCAGACGACCACATCGGGACCGGCGCCCACCCACGTGCGAAGCCGGGCGCCGAGAACATGGCACCCCACCCTAGTGGCCCGCGGCCGGGCTCGCTCGTGGCGACGGCTCAGTCCCTCACTCGAAGACCGGGGCGCGCTTGCCGAGGAATGCCGCGATGCCCTCGGTGCCGTCGGGCGAATCGGCGCAGGCGGAGATGAACGCCGCCTCGCGCGCGGTCTGCTCCTCGAGCGTGTGCGAGGAGCTCACCAGCAGGAGTTTCTTGACGCTGGCATTCGAATGCCGGGGCCCCGCCGCGAATTCCGCGACCAGTTCGTCCACGGCGGCGGCGAGTTCGGCGTCCGGCACCACGCGATGCACGAGATTCCAGTCCAGCGCCTCGGCCGCCGTCAGGGTGCGGTTGGTGAGCATCAGTTCCTGCGTGCGGCGCAGGCCGATCAGGCGGGGCAGATAGTAGGAGGCGCCGCCGTCGGGACTCAGCCCGGCGCGGGTATAGGCCATGGTGAACGCCGCCGATTCGCCCGCGAGTACCAGATCACCGGCCATCGCCAGGCTGAATCCGGCACCCGCGGCGACCCCGTTGACCGCCACGACCAGCAGGGCATCCATCCGGGCGAACGACGAGAGCGCCTCGTGCAGATCGTCGGCCAGGCCCTTCACGTAGTGGCCGGCGCCACCTTCCTGGGCAGCCATGGCCTTGAGGTCGCCGCCGGCGGAGAAGAACCTGCCCGCACCGGTCAGCACGACCACCTTCAGCGCGGGATCGTCCACACACTGTCCCGCGATATCGGCCAGTTCCCGGCCGAGGACGTGGTCGATACCGTTCGCGGCCTTGGGCCGGTTCAGGGTGATCCGGGCGATGGGGCCGGTGCGCTCGAAAGTGATCGTCTCGTACTCGCTCATGGGCTGCCTTTCGGTCGAGTCTGCGGGCCCAGCATGACAAACGGCCGCACCGCGTGCGACGCCGCCACTACCGAGACATATCCGGCAGCCGGGCACGGAAACGCCGGGGCTCGGGCCGTTGCGCGACTGCGGCTATCGCGGGACGAGTTCGAGTCGCACCCCGAGCAGCCGGACCGGCCGATCGAGTTCGAACCGGTCGATGATCTCGAGTGCGACCGCGGTGATCGTCTCGGCGTCGATCGTCGGTTCGGGCAGCTTCTTCTGTTTGGTGCGGGTGTAGAAGGTATTCGTACGCACCGTGACGCCCACCCGGGTGCCGATCCGACCGGCCGCGGCCATCTCCTCCGCGACCTCGCGAGCCAGCCGCGCCACCTGGGCGCGAATCTCCTCTCGATCGGTCAGATCGTGCGGGAATGTCTCGGACTTGCTGCGCCCCACCGGAATTCGCGGCTCGGTCACCACATCGGTATCGCCGGCGCCGTGGCCGAGCACCCAGAGATACGGGCCGGTGGCCGGGCCGAATTCGGCGGCCAGGACATTCCGGTCGGCGGCCGCGAGCTGGGCGACGGTGTCGATGCCCAGAGCCGACATCCGCTGCGCGATGCGAGTGCCGATACCCCACAGCGCGCTGGTCGGGCGGTGCGCCATGAGCTCGTTCCAGTTCTCGGCGGTGAGCCGGAAGATTCCCGCACCGGGCTCGGACCGCGGCGCCACCGCTGCCTCGCGTTCCGAATGCTCCTGTTCCGCAACCTCGTTCGCACTCGCGCCCCCGGCCCCGGCGTCCGTGCTGTTCGTGGCCTTCGCGTCCGTACCTTTGCCGACGCTCTTCGCGAATCCGGTCGCCAGTTTCGCGCGCAATTTGTTGTCGCCGATACCTATCGAACACGTGAGGTTCAATTTCGCTATCGCACTGCGGATCTCGCGTGCGAGCGATTCGGGATCGTCGGTGTCTGCGGCGAGGAAGGCCTCGTCCCAGCCCAGCACCTCGACCCGCACCGGGAACCGCCGCAGCACCTCCATGACCTCGTCGGACGCCTCCTCGTAGGTGGTCATGTCGAGAGGCAGGAACACCCCGTCCGGACATTTGCGGACGGCGGTGCGCAGCGGCATTCCCGCCCGCACGCCGAAGGCCCGCGCCGGATACGACGCGCAGGTGACCACCTTGCGCGGTTCGTTCGGATCACCGTTGCCGCCGACGATCACCGGCTGCCCGCGCAGCTCGGGATGGCGGCGGAACTCCACCGCCGCCTGGAATTGGTCGAGGTCGACATGCAACAGCCACCTGGCCACGAGACCGTTCTTACCGCACGGCACCGACAGCCGGAGGGACTTCGCAGGTAGCGCCTTGCGCCGATGCCGAAACAGAACTAAATTCTGGTTATGAAGATTCGAGATCGGTTGCTGCTGGCGGCCGAGCGGCAGTTCGCCGAGCAGGGGACGCTCGACGCGACGCTGAGCCGGATCAGGGCCGACGCGGGAGCGAGCGTCGGCGCGCTGTACCACCACTTCCCGGACAAGGCCGATCTGTACCGGCAGGTCTGGGCCAATGCGCTGGCCGACTACCAGCGTCATTTCTGGGCGAGCATCGCCGACAGCACCGATGCCGAGAGCGGAGTCACCGCCGGCGTCACCGAGCATCTGCGCTGGGTCACCGAAAACCGGTACCGCGCGACAATTCTCATGTCGCCGCGGCCGCCCGGAGTGCGCGACAGCGACAGCAACCGGGAATTCCTCACCTCCGTCGCGCGCTGGTGGCGCACCCATGCCCGCTACGGCACGGTCCGCGACCTGGAATTCGACCTGCTGTACGCGCTGTGGCTGGGTCCGGCGCAGGAGTACTCGCGGCAGTGGGTGAGCGGCAGCCTCCGCACCGCGCCGACCGATGTCGCCGCGGAATTGGCCGTGGCGGCGTGGAAGTCGTTGCGTAACAACTGAAAACTTCGACAGCAGAGGATATGACCATGCAATCTGCGGCACAGGCAGACAGCCCCACCGACGGTGCGCACGGCGGGAACGGGGGCGAGGCGATCATGACGACCGGAGCCGCGACCGATGCGGGCCGAGGCGGCCCCCGTGGAGACGCCGGCCCCTCGACGGAAAGGCTCACGTTCGAGCAGGCTCGCGCGGTGCTGGCGGCGCAACCCTTCGCCCGGCACGTCGGCACCGAGATCACCGAATTCGAGGGAGGGACGGCCACTTTGGTGATCGACGTGGGTCCCGAGCACGCTCAGCAGTTCGGTTTCGTACACGGCGGGGTGATGGCCTATCTGGCCGACAACGCGCTCACCTTCGCCGCCGGTTCCGCGCTGGGCCCGAATGTCCTGACCGGCGGCTTCACCGTCACCTACCTGCGGCCCGCGCGGGGTAGGCGGCTTCGCGCGCACGCGACGGTCACCGACGCCACCCGCCGTCAAGCCGTCACCCGCTGCGAGATCTATTGCGACAGCGATGGTTCCAGCACCATATGTGCCGTCGCGCAGGGCACGGTGCGCGTGGTCGAGCGCACCCTGCCCATGAATGGATCGCATGGACTGTAGGCGGAGACTGCTGCGGGCGCAGCGGCGAACGCCATGGTCGGCGTGCCCGCACACCGGCGTGCCAAGCACATGTCGGCAGCGCTGACGATATCGGGCGCGTCCGGTCGCACGTAGGATTTCGGCATCACCACCACGAGGATGTGCCGATGACCGAATCTCCGGACCACCGCCCGGACATCGCCCAACGCCGCTCGGAGCCCGCGGTACGGATCACCGATCATGAACGGGCGCAGGCGGAGCGGCTGCTGCAGCTGGCGCTGCGGGACGGTTCGCTCGATCTCGCCGAGCTGGACCGGCGCTTGGCCGCTGCCTACGCCGCGACCACCCACGACGAGCTCGCCGCCGTGACCGCCGATCTGCCGGTGGCCGCGGCACGCGAACCGCTGGTCCTGACCACGGTCAGCGGGTCGCTGCGCAAGGACGGTCGGTGGATCGTGCCGGCCGAGATCACCGCCACCGCGGCCTCCGGATCGGTGCGATTGGATTTCACCGAGGCGATCTGCCCGCACGCGGTGGTGCAGCTGCATATCGGAATCGCTTCGGGCAGTGTCCGATTGACGGTTCCACGCGGCTGGCAGGTGGATGTCGACCGGGTGGCGTTCGTCAGCGGCAGCGCGAAGAATCGGGTGAACGAACCCCCGCTCCCCGGATGTCCGACCCTGCGCGTGGACGGTTCGATCACGTCCGGATCCCTCCGCGCCGAGTACCCGAAACCACCCCGCCGCTCCTTCTGGGCTTGGTTGCTGCGCCGCCCTCGCCGGTGACCGAGCACGGCGAGCGGCACACCGAAACACGGCGAGGGGCCGTTCACCCCGAAAGGTGAACGGCCCCTCGACTCGTAACAGCCGGTCGTCCGGATCAGGCGCTCGCGGCGAAGGCCTGGTAGGCCGGTTCGGTGACCGGTTCGATGGCGTAGGCCAGGATGTCGGCCACGTCGGCGACGGGGCGGACGTCCAGGGCGGCCAGCACCTCGGCGGGGACCTCGTCCAGGTCCGGCTCGTTGCGGGCCGGGATGAACACGGTCTTCAGGCCGGCACGCTGGGCGGCGAGCAGCTTCTGCTTCACACCGCCGATCGGCAGCACCCGTCCGTTCAGCGTGACCTCACCGGTCATGCCGACATCGCCGCGCACCTGGCGGCCCAGGGCCAGCGACACCAGAGCGGTGACCATGGTGACACCCGCGGACGGACCGTCCTTGGGCACCGCACCGGCCGGGAAGTGGATGTGGATGTTGCGATCCAGCACCCCCGCAGCGCTCCGGCGAGCCGAAGGCGGCAGCGGAGCGTAACCACGTAGGCCCTCGGGAGCTGCGGCATCGGATGGAGCCTCGATGCCGATCTCTTCCAGGTGCGATCGCACATAGGTCAGTGCGATCTGCGCGGATTCCTTCATGACGTCACCCAGCTGACCGGTCAGGGTCAGCGAGCGCTCGCCCTCGGCGGCATTGGCCTCGATGTAGAGGACGTCGCCACCCGCGCCGGTGACCGCCAAGCCGGTCGCCACGCCGGGGACCGAGGTGCGTTCCACCGAATCCGGGGTGAAGCGCGGACGGCCCAGGTAATCCTTCAGATCGCCGAGACCGATCACCAGCTGCTCGGAAGCCGCTGTGGCGCCATCCGTTTCACCACCGAGCTCGTCCTGCGACAGCCGAGTCGCCGCTTTGCGCAACGCCTTCGCGAGCAGTCGCTCCAACTGGCGCACACCGGCTTCCCGGGTGTAGTTGGCCGCGATCTCCCGCAGGGCCTCGTCGGTGAACGACACCTCCTCGGCGGTCAGCGCATTCCGTTCCAGCTGCCGCGGCACCAGGAAGTCGCGGGCGATGGCCACCTTGTCGTCCTCGGTGTACCCGTCGACGGTGATCAGTTCCATGCGGTCCAGCAGCGGGCCGGGAATGGTCTCCATGACGTTCGCGGTCGCGATGAACAGCACATCGGACAGATCCAGGTCCAGATCCAGGTAGTGGTCGCGGAAGGTGTGGTTCTGCGCCGGATCCAGCACCTCGAGCAGCGCGGCCGCCGGATCACCCCGGAAGTCGGAGCCGACCTTGTCGATCTCGTCCAGCAGGACGACGGGATTCATCGAACCCGCCTCCTTGATGGCACGCACGATCCGGCCCGGCAGAGCGCCGACGTAGGTTCGCCGGTGACCGCGGATCTCGGCCTCGTCGCGCACACCGCCCAGGGCGACACGCACGAACTTGCGGCCCAGGGCCCGCGCCACGCTCTCACCGAGCGAGGTCTTACCGACACCGGGAGGTCCGGCCAGCACCATCACGGCACCGGAGCCACGACCGCCGACGACCTCCAGGCCACGTGCGGCCCGGCGGGCGCGCACGGCCAGGTATTCGACCATGCGGTCCTTGACCTCTTCCAGACCGTGGTGGTCGGCGTCGAGCACCGCACGAGCCGCCGAAACATCGGTGCTGTCGGTGGTTTTCACCGCCCACGGCAGATCCAGGACGGTATCCAGCCAGGTGCGGATCCAGCCCGATTCCGGACTTTGATCGCTGCTGCGCTCGAGCCGGTCGACCTCGCGCAGCGCGGCCTCGCGGACGTTGCCGGGCAGTTCGGCGGTCTCCACCCGGGTGCGGTAGTCGTCCGCGCCGTCGGGCTCACCGTCGCCCAGTTCCTTGCGAATCGCGTTGAGCTGCTGGCGCAGCAGGAATTCCCGCTGCGACTTCTCGACGCCCTCGCGCACATCCTCACTGATCTTCTCGGTGACCTCGACCTCGGCGATGTGGTCCTTGGTCCACCCGATCAGCCGGGTCAGCCGCTCGGCGACATCGGGAGTGTCGAGCAGTTCACGCTTCTGCTCATCGGTCAGATACGGCGCGTAGCCGGCGGTATCGGCCAGGGCCGAGGGGTCGGTCAGCCGGTTGACCACATCGATGACCTGCCAGGCCTCACGGCGCTGCAGGACCGAGACGACCAGCTGCTTGTATTCGGCGGCCAGTTCCTTCGTGTGCGCATCGGGTGCGGGGGTGTCGACCGGTTCGGCCTCCACCCACAGCGCGGCGCCCGGACCGGTGACTCCGTGCCCGATCCTCGCCCGCTGCTCGGCCTTCAGCACCGCGGCGGCGGCGCCACCGCGCATCCGGCCGACCTGTTCGATGGTCGCGATCACCCCGTAGGCGGCGTAGCCCTCGTCCAGACGCGGTGCGAGCAGCACGGAGTCCGATTTCGCGGCCCGTGCGGCGTCGATGGCGGCCTGTGCGGATTCGTCGAGCTCGATGGGGACGACCATGCCCGGCAACACGACCGGATCGGTCAGAAACAGCACCGGCAGACGCTGTGGAGTACTCACAGATTCAGCCCCTTCCAAAGCATGCCCCGGATCCTGTGTTTCTTCGCCTCCAGGGTTGAGCGTTACCTACTCAACTACACGGTGTGCCGAGTTGTTCCGACCCCTTGTTCACCGGCAGCGAACGAGGTATGACCGGCGCCGACGCGATTGGTAAGAGAGTGATGCGAGAACTGTCTCACTGTGTTAAACAGATCACCTACGGCAAGGAGGCGGTTGTGGAGCGTCCGTATCGGCTCGTGATCTGGGGGCCCGGCGATATGGGTGGGCGGGCGCTGCGCACCGCGCTCGAATCGCCGAACTTCGAGGTCGTCGGGGTCAAGGTCTTCAGTCCGCACAAACACGGCCGGGATATCGGCGAACTGGCGGGCCTGGCACCGGTGGGCGTAGCCGCGACGACGTCGAAGGACGAGATCCTGGCCTTGGACGCCGATTGCGTGGTCCATACGCCGACCACGCCGGCGCTGATCCAGGGCGCCGACGCGGATGTCGTCGATCTGCTGGAATCCGGCAAGAACGTGGTCTCCGCGGCGAGTTATCACAATCCGTCGATGCCGACGTGGCTGTCCGCCTCGCGAAGTCCGCTGTCGGTCCTGCGCACGGTGGCGGATATGAAGGTCACCGGTGATGCGTTCGGCGCCCGGCTGCGGCCCGCGGTGAAGGCCTTGCGGACCGGGATGCGCGCGGTGGATTCGGCGCCCGCGCGGCCGCTGCGCCCGATCCTCGAACGGCTCGCCGGACCGATCGTCGATCGCGCACTGCCCCGGCGGGCGCTGGGCAGCCGGTTGCAGGCGGCGTGCGAGGCCGGCGGAGTGTCGTTGCACGGCACGGGTTTACATCCGGGCCTGATGGTCGAGCAGTTGCTGCTGCGGCTGGCCGGACTGCTGGACGAGATCACCGAGGTGCGATTCCTCGAAGTCGGTGACCTCTCGGCCGCGCCCGACGGGATGTGGGGCGGTCTGGAAAGTCTCGGCTTCGGGATGCCGCTGAGCGCGGTGGACACCGACCACGCGATCGGGTTGATGCAGCACTTCTACTTCGACGGTGTGCTCGGCAATGTGGCGCATGCGCTGTTCGGCGCGGGTCCGGACGAGGTGCGCGTCGAACGCCATATCTATCCCGTGCCCGCGCGGGTACGAGTGCGAGCCGGCGGCACCGTGATCGAACCCGGCAGCGTCGGCGCGATCCACATGACCTATCGCGGATACCTCGGCGACCGCCTGTTCATGACGAATGCCGAATGCTGGCATGTCGGCGCCGGCAATGCGCATCTGGGGCCGGACCATCCGCGCAGCCTGTCCGGCGGCCATGTGATCACCCTCGACGGCAGTCCGGCCCGGATCGAGATGCGCAACGAGATGGACGACGAGGCCTACAGCGCCGACTGGTCCGCGGTCACCGACATCTCGGTGCGCGCGATGTTGAGCGTCATCCCCGAATTATGTTCCGCGCCACCGGGAGTGGTGATGCCCGACCTGGATTCGCGCTATCGGCTGGAGACCGCATGAGCACCCCGATCATTCCCGTCGCCGTGCTGGGCACCGGGCCGGTCTCCGACCTGCTCGCCGCCCGCATCGATGCGCGGCCCGATCTGCGCTTGGCCGGGCGGATCAGGGCGGCACAGCCCGCACCGACCGAAACCGAGTGTGTGGTCCACGTGCCGACCCTGGACGAAATCGGCGGGAACATTACCGACGATGTGCTGCGACTACTGGCGGACGGCCTCGATGTCGTCTCGGCTCTTCCGGTCGCAGGGCTCGCCGAGATTCGGGACGCCGCCCGCGGCGGAAACTCGACATTCCATGCGACGGGCGGCTTCCCGGCCCAGCTCGCTGCCCGGATCACCCGCTCGCTGGCCGAGGTCACCCGCGATATCCGCCGCGTCGAACTCGAGGAGGAGCTCGCCCTTCCCGAGTGCGGCGTCCATCCCTGGAACAGCCTGGAGGACATCGGCATCGGCACGGCCACCGCCGCGCGGGCAGAGGCGGCAGCGGCGGCCGTCGGCGAATATTACGAAGCCGGCCTGCGAGTACTCGAGCAAGCGATCTTCGGTGCCACGTTCGAATCGGACGCCACGCTGTCGATCGACGTCGTCACCACCGACAGCGGCATCGTCGACACGGTGATCATCGAACGCGAACTCGGCCCGCGACTGAGCTACCGGTCGACCTGGACCGCCCGCACGAAAGACACAGCGCCCCTGCGCTATCGCCTGACCACGGTGACCGATACCGCCCGCGGCACGGCGACGGTCGACTTCCACGACACCGCCGGAATCCATCCCGCGGACCACCTGACCGCGGTGGCGGTTCTCGACGCGATCCGCCCGATCCACGCCGGCGCACCCGGCATCGCCCACCGCGATCTGTCGATCACCCATCTGAAACCCGACCCCCGGCTGACGGTGCACTGATCACCCCTCACCGCGCCCGGCCTGGACTCGAGCGAAGCCCATTCGCGCGGGAACCGGTGATTTAAACTCGACCGCGTGGCGATTCCCTCCCCGTCCGAACCGGCCCCGATCGGGGGCCGGCAGGCGCGGTGGCAAACGCACAACGACCGTCGGCGGGGGCGGATCGTCGAGGCGCTGATCGAACTGCTGGAGGAGTCCGGCGGCGGCGAGATCTCGATGCAACAGATCGCGAAGCGGTCCGGATTGGCGAAATCCGTGGTGTATCGCCAATTTTCGGGGCGCGACGAACTGGATCGGCGGGCCCGGAGTGTGATCGCCGAGCAGTTCATCGATACCGTCGACGCGGCGCTGGACATCTGGGACGGATCGATTCATCGGATCCTGCATCGCACGGTCGCCGCGGTCGCGGACTGGCTCACCGAGCATGCGCGGCTGTACGACTTCGCGCGCAGCGGGCCGGCGATGGGCGACCCCGACGATGTGGACGCGCTCAGCAGCATCAAGGCCACCATCGCGGCGCGGACCCGGCTGCTCGTGTCGAGCCTGGCGGGGGTGATCGGTGTGGTCGACGAGGCCACGGCCGACACGATGACCTTCGCCATCGTGTCGATGACCGAGGCGACCGTCGGCCGCTGGGCCCGCGATCCGGACCCACTGCTGAGCCGTGAACAGCTGATCTCCGAGGTCGCCGGCTACGCCTGGAGCGTGCTCGACGGCGCGGCCCGCGCCCACGGGTTGACCCTGGACCCCGAACTGCCGCTGATCGAACTCATCAACGCACTGGCCGAGGGAGTCAACGACATCCCGTGATCCGGCGCGCCGAGTTTCGGCCGGTCAGGCCGCCAACCAGCCGACGAGAGAACCGACCACGGGTAGCCGCTCCGCCACGGCGGTCGCCGTATTCCGCCGGTCGGGCTCACCGCGATACCGCGACGTATCGCCGTCGACGTGCAGCAATGTCCACAACTTGCGCGTCACCGGATTCATCAAGCCCAGTTCGTCGGCGAGTTTGCGCATATCGCCGAAGTAGCCGGACAGGATCCGGCGCGAGTTCGGGGACCGCCAGAAGGCGTCCTCGATCACCTCGCGCGGAATGTCGAATTCCTTCGCGAACGAGCGCGGGGGCGCCATGATCTCACCGGCCAGCCAGCGCATCGTGATCGGAAACGCCAACGCGCACATCGTCTTACCGAACGGACCCATCCGCTCGATATGCGCCTTCAGGAACTCACCGGCGAAGGAGATGTGCCGGGCCTCCTCGGCGATGTGGATCTGCATGGTACGCAGCACCGCCGGGGGCATCGACTCGCCCTCCCGGATGATCGCCTTCTGATAGTGGTCGATCGGCTCCTCACCACCGAGGATGCCGATGAACAGGATGGCGTGCGCGTAGCCGCCGGCCACGCCGATGAAGGGCGACAACGCGCGGAACAGCGGCCGCATCCCGGGGACGTCCACGCCGATCCGGTTGATCAGTTCCTGGAACATCTGGATGTGGTTGCACTCTTCGGTCATCTCGTGCAGGCAGTAGCGAAACTCCGGAGATCCGTTGGGGAGCTTCATGATGTACTGCATCATGCCGCGGATGAGGATGCTCTCGAAGGCGGCACCGACCTTGATCACGTTGGCCGTGCGCCACTTTCCGATCTCGATCCTGCGCTCCAGCGGCAACGACCGGTACCAGTCGGTTCCGCCGAGCGGGTCGAGCTCCGGCGACAGCACCCATCTCGGATCGTCGGGATCGATCGCCAATTCCGGTGAATCCCAATCGATATCGAGATAGGGATCGAAATTGCGATGGACCGATCCCTCGGACAGGATCGCCAGCATCTCCCGGTAGTCCGGGCCGAATAGGTCGGTACGAATGGATTTCGACAGCGTCATCGATGTCTCCTCTGCTCCGCGGGACACCCGCACCCGGTCGGCCCGGCGAGCGGGCTTCGCAGTGTGGCTCATCGGGCCTCCTAGCTCCCGGCCCCCGAGGCTCGGCCCCGGCGGCGGTCGACACCCAGCAGGTGTGATCCTTCGAGGATATATGGGACTCGTAGTCCCACACAATCCCCGGAGCCCGGCGATTCGGACGGCGACCGCGACCGCCCCCTCCCGCAACTCCGGCCGAAACCGCGATGTCGATGCGATACTCGACCGGGTTCGCCGGGCCCGCGGGTCCGCCCGCCCGATCCACGAGGAGTAGCCCGACATGCTGGCCGCACGCCTTCACCTGGGACCGCAACGCCGACTGGAACTCGACGATGTGCCGACTCCGGAACCGGGTCCCGACCACGTCCTGATCAAGGTCGAAGCGGCGGGTGTCTGCCTGTCCGATGTCCATCTGATCGACGGGACGCTGACCCCGGTGATGCTCGCCGGTGACGTGGTGACGCTCGGCCACGAGGTCGCGGGCACTGTCCACACTCTCGGACCGGGTGTGACCAGCGCGAAGGTGGGGGACCGGGTGCTGCTGCAGGCGGGTGAACTGCGCGGCGGCGCGGTGTTCACCCGTGGTGTCGACTACGACGGCGGGTGGGCGGAGTACACCCTGGCCCGGGTCGACACCCTGGTTCCCATACCCGACGATCTGCCCTTCGAGCAGGCCTGCTTCATCCCGGACGCCGTCTCCACGCCGTGGGCCGCGATCACGGCGACCGCCCAGGTGCGGCCCGCCGAGCCGGTCGGCGTCTGGGGCGTGGGCGGTCTCGGCGCGCACGGCGTGCAACTGCTGCGCATGGTCGGCGCGGCGCCCATCGTCGCGGTGGATCCGCTGCCCGCGGCGCGGGAACGGGCGCTCGGTTTCGGCGCGGATCTGGCATTCGATCCGGCCGATCCCGAACTGCGGCCGCGGATCTTCGCCGCGACCGGCGGCGCCGGTTTGGCGGCCGCCTTCGATTTCGCGGGAGTGGCGGCGGTGCGCGAACAGGCCGTCACCTGCCTGGGGCCGGGTGGGCGGCTGGTGCTGGTCGGCCTGACCGACAAGCCGATCACGATCACCGGTGGTATCGGCTTCAGCTTCTTCCAGCAGGAATTGCGCGGACATTACGGATCGCAGCCCGAACATGTGACCGAACTGGTGGCGCTGCGGCGGCTGCATCGTCTCGATCTCACCCGCTCGGTCAGCGCGGTGCTGCCGCTCTCGGAAGCCCCGGCCGCGGTGCGGGCGCTGGAAACCAAAGAGGGCAATCCGATTCGACTCGTCCTGCACCCCTGAACGGGGTGCGTTTGCCCCGCCGACCAGGGCAAGTGCCGCCCCGCCGCATTGACACCGTCTGGCCCCGGTGAGAATGTGGGGGCCCAGTCAACTCGCAAGTCCGCACGGCGCAAGGGGGATCCACGATGGCGGTAGTCGCCGGCGGTGTGTTCATCGACTGGGAACAACTGACCGGACAGTCCAAATTCGTCGTGGACCTGATCACCTTCCCGATCTTCAGCGCGGTGGCCGGCTGGCTCACCAACTGGACCGGCGTGCTGATGTTGTTCTGGCCGTTGCAATTTCGCGGCGTCCGGATTCCGGGCCTGAAGGTGCTGTATCCCTATTTCCCGCGCCGGGTGCAGGTGCTGCCGACGTTCTCCGGCGACGGTGAGCGACTCGGCTTCCAGGGCTTCATTCCCGCCCGTGCGGAGAAGATGGCCAGCATCTGCGTGGATATGGCGATCATGCGAATCGGCAGCCCGCGCGATTTCATCCACGAACTGGACCTGGAAGGGATCGCCGACTATATCGCCGACCGCGCGCACGAACAGTTGCAGCAGATCGTCGACGATGTGATGTACCGGGAGAATCCGGAACTGTGGCGGGCCGTGCCGCGTCCGGCGAAACAGATTCTCTATCAGCGCATCGACCGTGAACTGCCAAAACTGTGCCGGCGCGGTTTCGAGCAGCTCGGCGACAATGTCGACCAGCTCATCGATATCAAGAGTTTCGTCATCCGCTATCTGCAGGCCAATCCGGAGATCCTCAAGGATCTGACCACCACCATCGCCGCGCCGGAGCTGCGGTTCATGGTGCGGATCGGGTTGCTCGGCGCCCCGTTCGGTGTCCTGCTGGCGCTGTACATGCATGTCCATCACGACATTCCGGTGATCGGGTGGATCCCGGGATGGCTGGTGGTCCTGGCCGCGGCCGCAACCATCGGCGTGCTGGTGAACATGATCGCCATCAAGATGGTGTTCGAACCCGGTGATCCGCAGCCGCGCTACAAATACCTCTGGCGGCAGGCGCTGCTGGCCAAGCGGCAACCGCAGGCCGCCGACGACCTCGCGCAGATCCTGGCCTATCAGGTGCTGACCCTGCCGAATCTGGCGGCGGAACTGCTGGACGGTCCCAACGGGGACAAGACCCGCCAGTTGGTGGAACATCTGATCGCCGACGAGATCCGCACCCAGCTGGGACCCACGCGCTCGGTGGTGCGCGCGGCCTTCGGAGCGCGGCAGTTCGACAACCTGCAGGTCGGCGCGGCCGGGGCCGCGGTGAGCCTGGCTCCGAGCCTGGTGCAGGACGAGGCCTTCGCCCTGGACCAGGCCAAGAAGATCGACGAATTCGCGGCGCGGAAGCTCAAACAACTCACGCCGGGCGAGTTCATGGAGATGTTCTACGCCTCGGTCGAACAGGACGCCTGGCTGTTGTATCTGCACGGCGCGGCGCTGGGCCTGGTGGTAGGCGCGGTGCATCTGCTGATCTTCGGTTGGTGAGAAAATACAAGCGCGCGTGCTTGCATTTTTTTCGGGGCATTGCCATGCTTTCGGTCATGGCTGACCTGGAGGCGCTGCTCGACGACTTCGAGGCCGAATGCGCGGACCTGGACCGTCTCGTCGCGCCGCTGGATCCGGGCGGCTGGACGCGGGAGACGCCCGCCCCGGGCTGGACCATCACCCATCAGATCGCCCACCTGACCTGGACCGACGAGGTATCGACGATCGCGGCCACCGATGCCGCGGCGTTCGCCGACTTGCTGCGCGAGGCGACCGCCAGGATCGCCACGTTCGTCGACGACGGCGCCGCCGAGGTGGCGCGCACACCGCCGCCCGAACTGCTAGATCGGTGGCGTCGCGGCCGGGCCGGTTTGGCGCGGGCGCTGCGCGCGGTTCCCCCCGGCACGAAGTTGCCCTGGTTCGGGCCGCCGATGAGCCCGATGTCGATGGTGAGCGCACGGTTGATGGAGACCTGGGCACACGGTCAGGATGTCGCCGATGCGCTGGGCGCGGTGCGGACGCCGACGGCGCGACTGCGCAATATCGCCCATATCGGCGTGCGGACCCGCGATTTCGCCTACGCCGTGCACGGTCGGCAGGCACCCGCGGAACCGTTCCGAGTAGAGCTCACCGCACCGGACGGATCGGTCTGGAGCTGGGGCCCGGAGGATGCCGCGCAGCGCGTGAGCGGCTCGGCGTCGGACTTCTGCCTGCTGGTGACGCAGCGCCGGCATCGTGACGATCTCCCGCTGGTGACCACCGGAAGCGACGCCGCGGAATGGCTGACGATCGCGCAGGCCTTCGCCGGGCCTCCCGGATCGGGGCGCGAAGTGGGCCAGTTCGCCTGAAGGACTGGGCCTGAAGACCGATGTGCGCCTGAAGACTTCGGATAGAGCGGGCGAGCGCCGACTCGAAGTGCGACGTGCTTGTGGCCGACCGGACGCCGTTGGCCGGAGGACTTCGAGATCGCGGCTCGAAGTTGACGCTCGCCAGCTTGGTGGGGTTACCCGGCGTCGTTCCGGCGCAAACCTGCGCGGGCAGCGGCGGTAGGCGGCGCGCCGGCGCCGTCCGGACGGTGTGAACAGCGGTTTTCACACCGCTTCGCTCGCTGTTGTGATCTTGACCGCAGGGCCTCGGAATCTCCCGTCCGCAAGCAGTAACCTGGACGTGCGTACGACTTTCAACGGTGCGGGTCGGCAACGAGGGGAACCAGGGGAGAGGGAAGGACGCACCGGTATGGCTCAGTCCGCGCAGTCCCGGTCCACCGGCCAAATTCTGCAACACACCGCCGTCGTATTCGCCGGAATGGCGAGTATCGGCCTGACCGTCGCCGCCGGAACCTACATCGTCAACCAGATCGGCGGTCCCGGCCTGCCGGGCGTCATCGGTTCCGGCGAACGTGGCGACACCATCGTCCCGGCGCCCGACACAGACCGATCCGAGACGTCACCGAGCAGCGCTCCCGCCGCCACCGGGTCGTGGCGCCCGGCCGCCGAATCCCGTCGCCTGCCGGCCCTCGCGGCCGACGGCGCGGCAGCGCCGATGCGCATCGTGCCCGGACCGGCGGACCGCTCACCGAGCATCGACACCGCACCCGCGAGTTCCCGTCCGGGCGGCGTCGGGGGTCGCCTGAACCTCACGGGCGAAACCTACGTCGGGGCGAATCTGTCCAGGACACAACAGCATTCGTTCGCCGTCACCCTCGACACGAATGTGCCGGCCGCCTTGGGCGCGAACGGCTCCCCGGACCATCGGCAGGGCGCCGGGGAGGATGCGGTGACCCAATTCCGTACCGACGTCGATGTGCACAGTGGCGAGTTCAGCGTCGCGATGAGCGATCCCCTGCTGGGCCGCCACGACGTCCAGGTCCAGCGGCACGCGCGCCCGGCTCCGGTGCCCGCGCCCGGCCCGGAGCGGATTCCCGCGGACCACACCGGCGATCCGGCCGCCACCGATTCGACGCAGGCGGCAGCGCTTCCGGCAGCGCCGGATTCCACGGTGACATAGCGTCACGGTGGCATAGCGTTTCGACATCCTTCCGGCCGGGTACCGTCAAGGTGCCTGGCCGGTTGTCGTCTGTGCCCGCTCCCGGCGAGCACACTCGAAACGTACTGGTCGTTTGCCGCATTTCTCCTCGTCAGCGGATATCCGCCACTCTGCGCGCGGGCCGCACGTTATTCCCCGGTAACCGTTTAATAAAGAGGAATTCTGTAGTACTTTTGTGGCAAGCGTGGAACAGGGAGGGCCTATGGGCCACATCAGGTACGCGAGCGACGTCGGGGCTCCGGTGGAGGTCGCATTCACGTACACCGACAACCATCTGTTCGTCCCGGATTGGATGTTCGGTATCGCAGCCTTCGAACCGGTCGGCGAGGCCGGCCACGGACCGGGTGCGGTCTACGCGGCGACGTTCCGGCTGGGGCTGTGGCATCCCACGGTCGACTGTGAGATCACCGAATACCGCCGCAACGCGGTCATCGGGTACACCCTGCGCAGGCGCCGGCCGGGGAAGGTGGCGCCTGCGCAGGACCCGGAAGCGGCCCCCGCGCTCGCCACGCTGACCCTGCGATTCGATCCGCTCGGGTACGGCCGGTCGGTGCTGACCTCGGAGGCGGACTACACCCCGGCGCACGGCTGGCCGGCCCGCCCGGCCGCCAAGGCCATCGACGCGCTGGCCAGGGCGGCGGTCCGTCGTAGCGAGGCGCAATTGCGCAGGGAGATCGAGGAATTCCACGGCACGGATCTTGTCGGCCGGATTGCGTAGGGTACCGGTCATGATCATCGTGAGCACCGACGGATCCTGCCTGCGCAATCCTGGCGGCGCCATCGGCTGGGCGTGGGTCAATCATCAGGGCACTTCGGCCAGCGCGGGCGCGGCCTCCGGCACCAACCAGGTGGCCGAGCTACGCGCGGTTCTGGAGGCGATTCGCGCGCATCCGGGCTCCGAACCGCTGTTCATCGAAAGCGATTCGCTGTACGCGATCAAATGCGCGTCGGAATGGCTACCGAGCTGGCGCCTCAACGGCTGGCGCACCGCCACCGGCAGCGCGGTGAAGAATGTGGAACTCGTCCAGTGGATCGATCACGCGATCGCCACCCGGCCGGGTCCGGTGCGTTTCCGCTGGGTGCGCGGGCACGTCGGCAACTACTACAACGAACAGGCCGACAAACTCGCCGGGGAGGCCGCCCGCGCCGCCGCGGGCCGGGCCGATGCGACTCCGAACGGCATCGTCGATCTCCCACCGTTGCCTTCCGCGGTTCGCCCCGCCGCGGCGCCCGCCGAGACGATGTCCGACACCGCCGCGACGACGCCGCTGACGGTCGTCGTCACCGACAAGCCGGCGCCGAAACGCGGACGCGCGACAGCCGAAACCGCGGACGCCCTCACCCTTTTCTGACCGGGCACGCGTCAGACCAACCGAATGGCTTCCGGCGGTGGTGGGTCGGCCCACCGCCGGAGGCGCCCGGTTGTCGACCGGATCAGTTACCCGGCTGCGGAGCCGGTGCGGGCTGCGCACCACCGTTGGCCTGCGGGCTGGTACCCGGAGCCGCCTGCGGCGCACCCGGGGCCGGACCGGAGGGGCCCATACCCTTGGTGACCGGCGAGTCGAACTTCGCGACCAGCCACTTGCCGTCGTGCTTCTCCATCTGGGCCACACCCGGAATGGTCAGCTTGTCCGGCTGCGGAACGGCCTGGTTGGTCTGCTCCTGCGTGATCACCAGCACCACGTTGGCCTGGCTGTCGTTGCCGGACTCCCACGCGCAGTGGATCTCGTCCAGCTTCGACTTGGCCTGCACGCTGACCATGGCCTGCTTCAGTGTGTCCGAGGCGCCGCTGAAGAACTTGCCCCACTCACCCGTCGAGAGATCGTTGACGCTCTTGAAGTAGGCGTCGAGATCCTTCGAGTCGTAGCTGGCCACGGCCTTGCCGAAATCGCACGCCGCCTTGGTCGAATCATCGCGCGCGGCGAGCTGATCCTCGCGGTTGTCGGCCTTCAGATAGAAGACCACCACCGCGGTGACCGCGGCCACCAGCAGCACGCCCGCGGCGAAGGCCGACACGATCGGCACCCACGGAGTGCTCTTCCCGGAGGAGGGCGCACCGGCCGGGGCGGGGGCCGCCGACTTGACGGTCGACGCATCGGCCGCGGCCGGGCCCGCGGTCTCGAGCTTCACCGTCTTGTCCGCATCGGTCGGCTTCGCGGTATCGGTCGGCTTCGCGGTATCGGCACCCTTGTCGGCGGCAACCGACGAGTCCGATTCGAACTTGACCGTTGCGTCCGCGGCGGTGCTGTCTTGCGCCGCGTCGACCTTCTCGGTCGACTCGGCATCGTTGTTCGCCTTGTCCTTGGCGGTGTCGTCATCGGACATGAATCGATCTGTCACCTTCCCGGCATGTGGAAACCACGCCGTATGTTTCGGGCCACTCTACTTACCGCACCGGCTTCGGGGTCCGAGCGTTCGGATCGGCACCCGACGGCATCTGCGCTCCGTTGTTCGGAACGTCGGGCCGCGGCGCGTTCGCCGAACCACGAATCTGCTGGTCCGGAGGTGCGTTGGTGCAATAGTTGTACTTCGGGAACGAACCGTCGGTCACGACACTGGGTGCGACCGGCGCGTGCGAGTACTGGCAGAACGGGCGCGGCCAGATATCGAGGATCGTATAGAACTCTCCGTCGTGGGCCGGCACCCCCATGGCCGAACTACCGACGACCAGCGACGGGAACAGCGCCCGCAGTGCCGGCAGCCGCAGTTGCGCCGCCTTGGTGACGGCCACGAAGTTGGTCGCCAGGCTGGTGATCGGATCGGTGGTCTCGTCCAGTGTCGCGCCCAGCGACTTCATCTGCGCCGGGGCCTGGTCCAGCACCTTGCGGAGCTCGTCGTTGGCGTTGTTGAACTGGATGAACAACGTCGACGAGTTCTGGGTCAGGGTGCTCAGATCGGGCTGCGCGTTCGACGTGGTGGCCGCGATGGTCCGCAGGCTGGTGAGCAGATTGGTGGTCTGCGGCAGCAGATTGTCCAGACCGGCCGTCACCAGGCTCAGCGCATCGACCATGTCGCGCAGCTGATCCGGTCCGCCGCTGAGCGCGGTGTCGAATTCGGTGAGGATCGTGCTGAACCGGTCCGGGTCGATCTGATCGAAGAACCCGCTGGCGTTCTCCAGCACCGCCGACACCGGGGTCGGGGTCTGCACCTTCTGCGGATCGAACGGGATCACCGAACCGTCGGCGAGGTACGGGCCCTTGTCGGTTTCGGGTTGGAAGTCGATGTACTGCTCACCGGCGGCCGAGAGGGCGTGCACGACGACATGGGTGGCCTTCGGGATCTTGTACCGGGTGTCGATCTGGGCCTCGGCCGCGATCGAGGCGCCCCGATCCGCCAGCTTGATCGAATTCACCTTGCCGACGCGGAATCCGCGCAGGGTGACGTCGTTGCCCGGTTGCAGACCGCCGGAGCGGTCGAGTGCGACGGTGACCGTGTAGGTGCTGCGCAGCGGGTTGATGCGCATGACGTACACAGCCAGATACGTCGCACCCACGACGAACGCGATCACCAGTCCGATCGTGGACAGCAGCAGTTTGTGTCGCAGCAGCCAGCTCATCGGTGGCCCCCTGTCACTCGGCCGTAGACGATCTGCAGCACCTGGATCAAACTGCCCGCCATGTCCTGCAGATCGCGCAGATCCCAGAACTTGCTGTGCGGCGGATCGGTCAGCAGGCCGACGTCGAGCTGGGTCAGCGTCGCGGCGACGGCGAGGGTGTTGCCCTTGAACGAGGCGTCGACCTTCGGCCGGATCTCGTGCAGGGCGTCCAGCGCCGGGCCGAGGTCGTTACCGGCACGCGAGAGCGCGTCCATCAGCTTGTGCACATTCTCCAGCAGGCTCGCCAGCTGATCGTGGCTGGTCTCGGCGTAGTCGCCGAGCGCCGCGCTGGTGGTGGAGATCTTGCCGAGCAGATCGCCGATCTGCTTGTTGTTCTCCGCGATGGCGCCGATCATCTGCGGCAGCGAATCCGCCACCCGACCCAACTGGTCGTGGTTGGCCTCGATGGTGTTGGTCAGCGCGTCGAAGCCGTTGAGCGTGCTGTCGATGCGATCGCTGTTGGCGTGCAGCGTGGTGACCACACTCGTCATCTGCTTGATCAGGCTCGCGAGCTGCTCGGGCCGGCCGCCGACCACGGAATCCAGTTCCGAGGTCAGCTTGGTCAGCGCGGCCACGCCGCCGCCGTTGAACAGCATCGAGACCGAGAGCAGCAGTTCCTCGACGGTGGCGCCGGCCGAGGTGTGGTCGATGCCGATGGTGTCGCCGTCCTTCAGCATCGGCGTGGTCTCGTCGGACTTCGACTTCGACAGCGCCACGAAGACGTCGCCCAGCGGAGTGGCCTGGCGCAGTTCGGCGGTGGCATCGCGCGGCAGCGTGATGTCCTTGCGCACGTCCATGTCGACGATGGCCTGGTAGTTCTTGGTCGAGATGTGGGTGACCACACCGACATCGGAACCACCGATCTTGACCTTGGCCTGATCGGGCAGGTTGAGCGCGTTGGCGAAAATCGCGTGCAGGGTATAGGTCTCACCGGACTGCCCCGGTTTGGGCAGCGGCAGACTCTCCACGGTCAGACCGCAGCCGGAGGCCGCCACGGCCGCCGAGACGCCGAGGGCCAGCCAGGTGCGCCGCAGGCGCGTCGATGCCGTCATTTCGTCAGTCCCAACAGTGCGGCGGACAACCCGAGGTCGGGTCCGAAATCCTCGATCTTGCCGGTCCGGCAGCCGTCGGCCTTCATCTGGATGCGTTCACAGAACAGGCTGACGACCTCACCGGACAGTGCGGTGCCGAGCACCGCGTGCAGGCGGACGAAGCCGCGGTTGCGGTCCATCGAACGGTCCAGGTTCTGCAGCAGCAGCGGCGCCACGTCGACGGTCTCGATCACACCGGCCGCGTTCTGCCGCAGCTGGTCGGTGACCTTGGTGAGCCCGGTGAGGCTCTCCGACAGCTGGCTCTGATACTGGCTGAAGACGCCGCTGGTGTTGGCGAGGAAGTCGTTGAGCTGGTCCAGCGTGGCCTGCAGACCGGGCGCCTGCTCGGCCAGCAGCGCCGACATCTGGGTGACCTTGTTGCTGAAGTCGCGCACCGACTGGTCGTTGTCGGCCAGCATCGCGGTCAGCTCGTTGAGCTTGATGATGATGGTCGAGATGGCGTCCTTGTTGTCGACGCCGACCTTCAACGCCCCCGACAGCGCGTTGAGCGTGTCGCGGATCCGCTCGCCCTGGCCGTTGACCATGTCGTAGAGCAGCGTGCCCGACAGCGGACCCTGGGTCTGGCCGGGCGCCGGCTTCAGCGCGGCGGTGAACTGGTCGATGGTCTTGATCATCGTGTCCAGTTCGACCGGGGTGCGGGTCTGCTGCACGGTGAGGTGCGTGTTGTCCGGCAGCTTGGGCCCGCCGGTATAGCGCGGAGTCAGCTCGATGTGCCGGTTGGTCACGATCGAGGGCGAGACGATCGCCGCCGTCACATTCTTCGGGATGTCCACATCGTGGTTCACGGTCATGTGCACCTCGACGTACTCACCCTTGGGGATGATCTTGTCGACCTTGCCGACCTCGAGTCCCAGCACGGTGATCGGATTGCCCTCGAACACGCCGGCGATATTGCGGAAGTCGGCGGTGATGTGGGTCGAACCGCCCACCGCGTTCTGCACCGAACCGCAGCTGCCGGCCACCAGTACGGCCGCACCGATCGCGACCGTCCTCGCGGCGCGAGCCCGCCATGTATTCAGGGCGCGGTCCCGCCTTGTTTTCCGCATCATCCCTGGCACCCCTCGATCACTCGCGCGAAGCACAACCAGTTGTCCGGGAACAGCCACGGCACACCGACCTCACCGTAGGGGCCGTTGCCGAACACGTTGTTGAACTGCCGCAGCGACGCGGGCATGATCGTCAACAGTTTGTCCAGGTTGTCCTTGTTCTTCTGCAGACCCTGGGCCATCGTGTTCAGCTGTTCGATGGTCGGGCCGAGCTGGTTGTTGTTCTCCGCGCCGATCTGCTGCAGCTGCTTGGTCAGGGTCGCGGTGTTGTTCAGCAGTTGCTTCAGCAGCTCCTGACGTTCCATCACCCGGCTGGCGATGGCCTCGCCCTGCGTGATCACCAGCAGCACGCTGTTGCGGTTGTCGCCGAGGATCCGGGTGACCTTGTCCAGATCCTTGAGCAGACCGTCGACCTGGTCGCGCCGATCGTTGATGGTCTTGGCGAGCGCGCCGACGCTGTCGAGCGCCTGCGCGGTCAGCTGCGGGGAACCGTCGATCTGGTCACCGAGCACCTTCAGCGATTCGGCCAGCTTCTGGGTGTCGAGCGCCTCGAACTTCGGGGTGCCGATCTGCACCACATCGGCCAGGTCGTAGGGAACCTTGGTGTTGGACTTGTGAATCCGGTTGCCCGGCAAGCCTTTACCGTTGCCCGGGTCGAGATCGACAAAGCGCGCGCCCAGCAGCGTGGCCATCTTGATGGAGGCGCGGGCATCGGGGCCGAGCTTCACGTCGTTGTTCACGTGCAGGGTGATCAGCACGTGGTCACCCTCGAGCTTCGCCCCGGCGACCGTACCCACCGGCACACCGGCGACGTTCACCTTGTCACCGGTCTGGACGCCGGCGGTCTGCACGAACTCCGCCTGTACGTCCTTGGTGCCGACGCCCAGCTTCTTGTAACCGCTCGAGACCACCAGCAGCACCACGATGAGGACGGCGCCGATGACGCCGAGCCAGAAGAAGCGGTTGCCCTGGAAGCGATTCTTGATTCGCGTACCGAATGTCGTCATGGGCGGCACACCGCCGAGTGGTTGGGTCCACCGATCTGGCTGACCAGACCTCGCGGCAACAGCACCCCGTACAGCGAGACGTCCAGCGTGCACAGGTAGGCGTTGGCATAGGCGCCGTCGGAGCTGAACTTGCCCACATCGGCCAGGATGCCCGGCAGGTCGATCGCGGCCTGATCCAGTTTGGCGCCGTTGTTGATCAGCATGGTCAGCGCGTCGGTGGACGAGTTCTGCGCGGCCGTGATCTTCGGCTGCACCTGATCGACCATGTTCACCAGGGAGCTGGTGGCATTCGCGATCTGGAGGGTCGAAGCCTGCAGGGACTGCCCCTGCTCGTAGAGCCCGCCGATCAGCGCACGGGTCTGGGTCACCAGAGTCTCCAATTCGTCACCTCGTTTCGCCAGTCCCGACATCACGCCCGACAGTTTGGTGATCACGTCGGCCAGGATGACATCGCGTCGCTGGAAGTCACCGGCCAGTGCGGCGGCCTGGGTGATGAACGAGCTCAGCGAGACACCGTCGCCCTGCAACGCCTGGATGAAGGTGTTGGTCAGGTCGTTGACCTGCTGGGGCTGCAGGGTTTCGAACAGCGGCTGAAAACCGTTGAGCAGACCCGAGATATCGAACGAGGGTTCGGTGCGCTCGACCGGGATGGTCGCGTTGTTGCGCAGCGCCCCATTGTCGCCCTTGTTGCCCGGCGCCAGCGCCACATAGCGCTGGCCGATCAGATTCTGGTAGCGGACAAGGGCTTTGGTGTTGCCGTACACGGTCTGATCGGTCTGCACGATGAACGACACCTTGGCCTGGTGCTGCCCCTCGACCTCGATCTTGGTGACCTTGCCGACGCGCACGCCGGCCATCCGGACGTCGTCGCCCTCACGCAGGCCCAGCACATCGGTGAAGATCGCCGAGTAACTGTGGGTGGAACCGTTCACGGTGCGCGCCAGCGTATTCCAGATGACCACGGTCACCAGGACCGAGACGATGGCGAAGATACCGAACCCGATCAGCGGTTTGCGAATTCCTCTCATCAGCTGGCACCGCTTTCGGAAACTTGCAAGGTTCCACCCCTCAGGATCGAGCTCAGCAGCAGATATTCGGCAGTCGTCGGATCCCGGCCGAGCAGCGCGCTCATCGCGTCGCGTCCGGTGTAATAGGCGATCGGCCCCGCGGTGGGCTTCTGCCCGTCCGCGGCCGGAGCAGCGGCCGGAGCCGGCTGCGGCGCGGGGGCCGCCGGCGCACCCGGCAGGCCGGGCAGCTGCGGGAACAGACCTTCCAGCGGAGTTCCGGCGAACGGGTTGCCCGGCTTGGGCGCCTGCTGCGGCGCGGCCGTCTGCGCGGTGTCACCGGTGGTGACGCCCGGGATGGCGGGCAGGCCCGGCATCGGCGGCAGCTTCGGCAGTCCCTGCGACGCGTCCAGCGTGCGCGGCTTCAGGGCCGGCGTCGGCGGGCCGATATCGGCGACCACCGGGGCGGTGCCACAGCTCGGCGCCGCCATGTCGCCGTAGCGCGGGCAGTCGGACCGGTCGTACGGCTTGTACGGCGTGAAGGTCAGCCCCGCGTTCCAGATCATCTGCTGCTGCGGACCCCAGTGGAAGGTCGAGCTCAGCTTGCGAACCGATGCGTTCAGGTTCGCGATGGCCTGCGGGATCGCGTCGGGGTCCTCGGTGAGCGCACCGAACATGTCGCCGGTGCCCGAGGTCAGCTGCTTGCCGACGTCGGGGTTGCGGGCGAACAGGTTGTTGACCTTGTCGATGGTCGCCGAGGTGCCGGTGATGAGGCCGGCCAGTTCGCTGCGCTTGTCGGCGATGGTCTGCGCGGTCTTGACCGATTCCGACAGCGTCGTCATCAGATCCGGCGCGGACTGGTTGAGCGCGTGGAACGAGGCGGAGAAGTTGTTCAGCGTGCCCTCCGGATCCGGCACCGCGGCCCGGACCTGGGTGAACCAGTTGTTCAGCCGCTCGACGGTGGAACCCGGGACCCGGCCGCTGCCGTCCAGCGCATACGACAGGGTGCTCAGCACGCGGCCCAGCTGCATGGGGTCGATCTTGTTCAGGATCGTGCGGACCGTGGTGAGCGTGTCCTGCAGCGCGATGGTGCCCTGGCTGTGGTCCTCGGGGATCTGCGAACCGGCCTTCAGCGAGGCGTTGTCGGGACCGTTGTAGACCAGTTCGACCGAGGTGACGGCGAACAGGTTGCTGGGGACGACGCGGGCGGTGACATTGGCCGGGATATCGGAGATGTAGTCCGGCTTCATATTGATGTGCACCTGCTGCAGCTCGCCCTTGGCGGCCACCGACACTTCCTCGACCGCGCCCACCAGCACGCCGCGGAACTTCACGTCGGCCTGCGCGGGCAGTCCGTCACCGGTGGTGGTCAGGTTGGCGGTGACCTCCACCTTGGGGTTCAGGATGTAGCCCTTGTAGCGGGCCATCAGCAGGGTCAGCGCCGCGGCGATGACGACGATTCCGCAGACGCCCGCGATGAGCAGCTGCCGCATCGTCGGTCCGCGGCCACTCGGATCGATGATCATATTCAGGCCCCTGTGTCCATGCGGGACACCCGCACCCGGTCGGCCCGGTGAACGGGCTTCGCATTGTGATTCACCAGTCCTCCTATCCCGAGATCCTGATGCCCGGGTTCACGCCCCAGATCGCCAGCGTCATGAACAGGTCGGCGAAGACGACCGCGATGATGCAGAGCTTGATCGCCCGGCCCGCGGCCACACCGACACCCTCCGGACCGCCCGAGGCGAAGAAGCCGTAGTAGCACTGGATGAAGGTCGTGATCGCCACGAAGAGAATGGCTTTCAGCAACGACCACAGCACGTCGTGCGGTACCAGGAATTGATAGAAGTAGTGCTGGAAGGTGCCCGAAGCCGTGCCGCCGATGAACCCGACCGTGATGGAGCACGACAGGTAGGCGACCGGCAGCGCCAGGCAGTAGAGGGGCACGATCGCGATCATCGCGGCGATCATCCGGGTGCTGACCAGATAGGGCAGCGGCCGGATCGCCTGCGACTCCAGCGCGTCGATCTCCTCGGCGATGCGCATCGAACCCAGCTGGGCGGTGAAGCGGCAGCCTGCCTGTGCGGCGAAGGCGAGGGTGGCGAGCATGGGCCCGAGTTCACGGGTGGTCGCGAAGGCGGAGATCGCACCGGTCAGCGGGCTCAAACCGAGCAGGTTCAGCGAGGTGTAGCCCTGGATGGCGACGGTCATACCGCCGAAGGCACTGAGGATCAGGACCACGCCGATGGTGCCACCACCGACGATCAGACTGCCGTTACCCCAGGTGACGTCCGAGAGCAGCCGCCACACTTCCTTCGGATAGTGCTTGAGCGCCAACGGCATCGAGCCGATCGAGCGCAGGAAGAAGAAGACTTGGTGACCGACCCGCGCGAGCCAGTCTCGCGGGGCACCGGCGGAACTGCGGATCCGCTGCAGAGGCCGCAGTAGCGGCGGAACATAAGTTGACGACACCGGCTCAAACCATCTGTGGGGGGAACAGGGCGTTGTAGATCTGCGTGATGATCAGATTCGTGCCGAACAGCATCAGCGCGGACAACACCACGGCGGTGTTGACCGAGTTCGCGACACCGCCCGGGCCGCCGCGGGTGTTCAAACCCGAATCACACGCGATGATCGCGGCCAGCAGGCCGAAGATCAGGGATTTGATCAACGCCACCAGCAAATCGCTGGTCACCGCGAACGACGCGAACGTGCCGATATAGGAGCCGGGGGTGCCGTTCTGGGCGAAGATGTTGAAGATGTAGCCGGTCAGGAAGCCGACGAAGATCACGAAGCCGCACAGCAGCACCGACACCAGCATGGCGGCGCCGAGCCGGGGAGCCACGAGCCGGCGCATCGGGTCGACGCCCATGACCTTCATGGCGTCGATTTCCTCGCGGATGGTGCGGGAGCCGAGGTCGGCGCAGATCGCCGAGCCGACGGCGCCGGCGATCATCAGCGAGGTGACCAGCGGCGCGCCCTGCTGAATGATGCCCAGCCCGTTGGCCGCGCCGATGAACGAGGTGGCGCCGACCTGCTGCGCGACCGAACCCACCTGAATCGAGACGATGACACCGATCGGAATTGCGACCAGCAAGGTGGGCGCGGCGGCGACGCTGGCCATGAATGCGCACTGCCGGACGAATTCACCGAACGGGAAGCGCCGGCGGAAGATGGCGACGAACAGTTCCGCGACCGCGGAGAAGCCCATCGTGATCTGTCGGCCGAAGGTCTCGAGGGACCGCTTGGGGTGATCCTGCCAGTACGCCTTCGTCCAGTCCGCCGCGGCACTCATTCTCGATGGTGAACTAATTGCCCCCGACCCGTCCGGACCGTTGGTGACTTGCACTGGCTACCCCTCTCGACGCCGGTTACCCGCCCCGACGACTGTTTCGCTTGAGGCACCTTACTACGGAGTTAGGAAAAACACAGCACAAAGTGTGGCTGTGGTCATAGACCCAGATCACGTTGGTTCCGGGCCTGTGATCGGGCCCACCCGACTGGTATCGATCACAATGAACACGACCATTTCCTAGAACAGGTTCTAGTTTTCTGATCGAATGTCCAACTCGCGATCCGATACCCCTTTTATCGGATTGAAATTCTCGTTATTAAGATTTGCCCAGAATACTGACGAAAGCCTATAGCGAGTGCCCGCGAAACAGCGGTCGTCGTGAGCAGGTGTCGCATCTCGTCGGCCTCGTACGTGTCGTCGCGCGGCCACGGCATCGATCCAGCAAACTGCATGGGCATACCGGGCGCACTCGGACCCGAGAACTGCAAGGATGTAGTACGACAAGGCTGATATCGTGCGGACTTCCGACGTCTGGAGGGAAATGTTCAACACACTCGTCAGGGCGGCTCATGCCGCCTTCGCCGTTGCTCTGGGCGCGGCGCTGCTCGGGACGGGCGCGGGGGTCGCGCAAGCCGGTCCCGGATCGCCGGTGATCGGCGGCGGCTCCGGAATCATCATCGACAACCAGTTCGAGTGCACCATCACGACCATCGGCCACGACGCCGGTGGCCGCCTGGTGGGCCTGACCGCCGGTCACTGCGGCGAGGCCGGCTCGGAGGTGTGGTCCGAACAGGACCGCGGCGCCGGCGTGATCGGACACTTCGTCTATTCCAATCACGACCTGGACTATGCGGTCATCCAATTCGATCCGGGCCATGTCACTCCGGTCAATCGGATCGGCAACGTGACGATCACCAACGTCGGGGCACCGGCCCAGTTCCCCGCCATCGTCTGCAAGGAAGGCCGGACCACCGGTAATACCTGCGGCCTGGCCTTCGGCGACGTCTTCCAGACCGACGAGACGTGGGCCGAGATGTGTGTCGTCGAGGGTGACTCCGGCGCCCCCGTCGTGATCGGCTCCACCCTGGTCGGCATGGTGAACGCCTACCTGGCGGTGGCCTGCTTCGGGCCCGAGGTGGGCACCAACATGTCGGCGATCGTCAACGACATGAATGGGCGTGGTGGCCCGGGGGCGGGCTACGCGCCGATCTGATCGGCGGCACGACAATCCTTGTAACGGGCGGCGATTCGGGTATCACATCCGAGTCGCCGCCCGTTTTCCGTGCCCGGGGCGGGGCCGGGCGCGCGGCGCGGATCGGGTCGGCCGCCGCGGGTCCGGTTATGGTGAGGGTTGCCGGCCCGAAAGGAGCACTCCGTGAAGGTGACGAGCGCGATCACAGGTTGGGCCGTCGCGGCCGGGGCCGTAGTGTGCTGGGCCACCGGCACCGCATCGGCAACCACCGTGCACTGCGATGCCGACCGCAACCGCGATATCACGATCATCGCCGGTACCACGGCATGCCGTGCGACGGGCGACGATTCCGGACAGGCCCGGTCGGCGGGAATCGACGGCGTCGGTTATGCCAAGGCAACCGCCGGTGCGATCGCCCTCGGCCTGGGCGCCGGCGGCGGGATCGGGGCCAGCGAGGGTGCGGCCGGACTGCCGGTCGCGGTCGGGATGGGGCCCGACGCCTTCGCCTTCACCTCCCTCGCTCCGGAGCAAGTTCCCGGCCGGATCGGGCTCTCCTTCGCGATGAACGGTTCACAGGCGCAGGTGGTCTCGGGCGAGCGCAGCACCGTCTGCCTCGGCTCGGCGGCGCTGGCCTGGGATTCGCGCACCGGCGCGATCTGTCTCGCGACACCGTTCGGGTTGTGGCAGGTCCCGGCAGCGCACTGAGCACGGCTGCGGAGCTCACCTACCCTGGCAAGTAGGCGTAACGACGCCGCGACGATGCGGCGGCAGGAGGTCGGCACAGGTGGATTCGGCACGTTCGCGGCAGGCAGCCGAGGTGGAAGCGGCGCAGGTGGCGGGGTCCGCCGATACCGACGACGCACCGCAGATGGTCATCGACCCACGATTCGTGCCGGTCGTGCACCATTTCTTCCGGCTGTTCCCACGACCCAACCGGGGCGGCGGCGCATTCGCGGTCTTCCTGCACGGGCGGCCCGTCGTGGATGTGTGGGCGGGCTGGGCGGCGCCGGATAAGCGCTGGCAGTCCGACACGGTGGCCTTGAGTTTCTCCACCGGTAAGGGTGTGGTCACCACGGTGCTGCATCGAATCGCCGAACGCGGACTGGTCGACTACGACGCTCCGGTGGCCGAATACTGGCCGGAATTCGCCGCGAACGGCAAACAGGACATCACCGTCCGTGAGGTGCTCTCCCATCGCGCGGGACTGCACAAGGTGCGCGGCCTGGCGACCGATCCCGACGGCATTCTCGACTACGACGCGATGATCGCGGCGCTGGCTGCCGCAGAACCGGATCCGCGGCGGTTGCAGGGGTCGGGATATCACGCGGTGACCTTCGGCTGGCTGGTCGCCGAAATCGTGCAGCGGGCGACCGGCGAGCCGTTCACCGAGGTGTTGCGGCACGAGATCGCCGAACCGCTGCAGACCGAGGAGTTCTGGTACCGGGTGCCCGAATCCGAGCGATACCGCATCGCCCGCACCTTCCCGCGGTTGCGTATTCCCGGGCTGCGCTGGGATACCGCCTCGAAGGTGATCGCCCGCAGCCGCACGGTCGGTGCGATCGCCGAGGCCGGGATGCCGGCCGGCTTCGATGTCCTGGTCGGCGATCCGCGCGTGCACGACGCGGTGATGCCCGGCTTCAACGGGGTGTTCTCCGCTCGTGCCCTGGCCCGGATGTACGGCGCCCTGGCGAACGAGGGCCGGGTGCTGCTGCCGGATCGGACCTGGAGCGAACCGCTGCTGCGCCCGGAAACCATCGAGAACATCAATCATGTGCAGCGCAGCGAACATCGCGACTACGTCATCGGCGTACCCGTGCCGTTCACGCTGGGATACCACCGGCCGCCGATCGCCTCGCGGCGCCCACTGCGCCGGGCGTTCGGCCATTACGGCGTCGGTGGTTCCGGTGCGTTCGCCGATCCGGAATCGGGCATGTCGGTCGCCTTCGTCACCAATCGCCTGGGCAATTCGCTGAACACGATCGGCGACGGCCGGCTGGCCCGATTGGCCGCGGAGGCCCGCGCGGCACTCGGCTGACGGCGCGCGGACCGCGTCGAACCCGGACCGTGGCTGCGTCGTGTGCTGGGTATGCGCGCAGCAACGGCAGGCCGGCATCGCACTCCGCAGATTTCCGGCGAACGGCCCGCACCCCGGCCACCGCGGTGGGTCGCGGCGCACGCGCTGGCGGCCGGAATCGATTTCGATCGGTACTTCCGGCTGCGCCGCGCGCGCGACGGTGATCCGTTTCTGGTCCGCTTCCCGGGATTCGGCGCGGTATTGTTCACGGGGACGCCGGCCGGCACGAAGGAATTTCTCCGCTCGCCGATCGGAATTCTGCATCCGCCGCAACCGAATCCCATTGAACCGCTTATCGGTTCGGCCTCATTGATACTCGCTCGTGATCAGCGTCATCGCAGTGATCGCACGGTGCTGACGCCCGCATTTCATCGCGCCCGAATTGCGCAGTACGGCACGGTAATTCGAGACAGCACCCGAGACGAACTCGCCGGCGCCGGCGCCGGTCCCGCATGGCTGCCGGGAACGGTGATCGATGCGCGGGTGGCGGCGCGGGCGCTGACGCTACGGGTGATCCTCACGCTGATCTTCGGCGCCGACGAGCCGCGCCGGCGCGCCACCTACACCGCCGCGGTCGGCGACTTCCTCACCGCCTTCACCGGACCGCTGATGCTCGTTCCCGCGTTGCGGCGCAGCGCATTCGGCCTGTCCCCGTGGGACAGATTCACGCGGGCGCGCACCCGGCTGGACGCGCTGCTCGACGCCGATATCACCGCACGGAGGGTCTCCGGCACGCCCGGTGACGGTGCGCTCGGCGTGCTGTCGACCGCTCGCTACGAGGACGGCAGCGGGGTGAGCGATGCCGATCTGCGCGAACAACTGCGCACGCTGCTGGTGGCCGGTCACGAGACCACGGCCACGAGTCTGGTGTGGGCGCTGTTCCGATTGCACCGCGACCCCGGCGCACTGGCCCGGCTGCGCGCCGAGGTGAGTGCCGCGGGGCCCGACGCCGAGCCCGAGGAGCTGGCCGGGCTGCCGTATCTGAATGCGGTGTGCCAGGAGACTTTGCGACTGCATCCGCCGGTGCCGATCGTGCTGCGGCGGCTCACCGGACCGCACACGGTATGCGGGGTGGAGTTGGCCGAGGGGGACACGATGGGTGTCGCGATCCCGCTCGTGCACTCCGATCCCGGCACCTGGGACGAGCCCGAGCGGTTCCGGCCGGAGCGGTTCCTCGACCGCCGCTACGGACCGTTCGAATACCTGCCCTACGGCGGCGGCCATCGCCGCTGTCTCGGCGCCACCCTGGCCGACTACGAGTTGCGAATCGCGCTCGCCACCATCGTGAGTCGGGTCGAGTTGTCGCTGCTCCCACGCTATCGTCGTGGCCGAATTCCGCGCTCGGTACCGCACAACATCGCGACCGGTCCGCATCGCGGGATTCGCTTCACGGTGGAGGGAATCCGCCACCTATGAAGTGATTTGCCTCACAATGAGGTTTGCTGGGTATCGATCCGGCTCTTGTCCACCCGCCCGGACCTCGAACCCGACTCGCCGATGCGAACGGGACTTTCACCCTGTCACCACTACGCCACTTTCCCGTGGTGACGGATCACACAGGTGCGGTGCGGACTTCATAACTGGCGGAACGCAATTGGCCGATGCCCGCGAGAGATGTAGTAATGGATGCGGGCCGGGGCCTGATAGACCGTTCGCGCACCCGCGCGCGAATATTCCTGTGCGCCGTGGCGCGCGATCTAGGTGGGAGAGGACGAAACGGCTGTGCGCACCACAACCTGTCGGAAGCCCGTTCGGGACGAGACCAGCCTGTCCAAGCGGACCGGCCTGTTAGCCCTCGCGGCAACCTCCCTGGCGGTGACCGCCGCCGGTGCCATCGCCATGGCGCCCGCCTCGGCAGCGCCGCTGTGGCCCGGTGGGCCCGATGTCCCCGGCGCTCCGGCCGTCGTGCAGGCGCCGCAGCCCGAACCCGGTGCCGCGCCGGTGAAAAACCCGCCGCCGCTGCCGCAGGCGAATTTCGCCGCGCCGAGCATCAGCCCGGGCGACGGCGACGTGGTCGGCGTCGCGCAGCCCATCATCATCAACTTCAAGGATCCTGTCGGCGACCACGCCGCGGCGGAGAAGGCCATCCGGATCACCTCCAGCAATGCCACCCACGGCCACTTCTACTGGCGCGGTGACAAGCAGGTGCGGTGGCGGCCGGAGGAGTTCTGGCCCGCCAAATCCGACATCACCGTCGAGGCCGGCGGCACCAAGGTCGCCTACAAGGTGGGCGATGCGGTCGTCGCCACCGCCGACGACGCGACCCACATGATCACCGTCACCCGCAACGGCGAGGTCATCAAGACCATGCCGACCTCGATGGGCAAGAAGGATCACGAAACCCCCAACGGCACCTACTACGTCGGGGAGAAGAACCGGAAGATGATCATGGACTCCTCGACCTACGGGGTTCCGATCACCGATCCGCAGGGCTACAAGCTCGAGGTCGAGTACGCGACCCGGCTGTCCAACAGCGGCATCTTCGTCCACGCCGCCCCGTGGTCGCTCGCCCAGCAGGGTGTGTCCGACTCCAGCCACGGCTGCCTGAACGTCAGCACCGAGGACGCCCAGTGGTTCTTCGAGAACGCGCAGAAGGGTGATCCCGTGGTGGTGACGAACTCCACCGGAAACCTCAGCGCCGGTGACGGTATGGGCGACTGGAGCTAGGCTCCTCCGCCTCTCCGCGTATTTCGCGGGCCGTGATGCCATGTTCGGGTGGTGACGGCGTGCTCGGGGTTCGGCGGAAATGGCGGCCGTCGCGGCGTCGGACTTCTAGGATCTGCTCATGGCCGGGGTGTCCGAGAATGATCATCCGACGCCCGGTCGAGAGTTCAGGCGTTCGGTGCCCGGGGTTCTCCGGGCGTTCGCTGGGGGCGGGCAGACTGCGGCGGTGCGGAGCCGGCCGGAGCGAGTGTTGCCGCAGAACCGGGGACGGCGGCGGCCGTGGGGGGACTACGGGCTGTTCTTCGTGCTGGTCGTGCCGAACTTGGTGCTGCTCGGGCTGTTCGTCTATCGGCCGCTGATCGACAACATCCGGCTGTCGTTCACCGATTGGAATCTCGCCGAACCGTTCGCGCACTTCGTCGGAGTGCGTAACTACCGCGAGTGGTGGACGCGAGCGGACACCTGGCAGATCGTCGGCAATACCGTGATCTTCACCGTCTTCGCGGTCGGCGGCAGTATGGTGCTGGGTCTCGCGCTGGCGCTACTGCTCGATCGGAAACTGTTCGGCCGCAACGTGGTTCGCTCGGTGATCTTCGCCCCGTTCGTGATCTCCGGCGCGGCGATCGGGGTGGCGTTCCAGTTCATCTTCGATCCGGGCTTCGGCCTGGTGCAGGATCTGCTGCACCGCATCGGCATCACGAATGTGCCGGATTTCTACCAGGAACCGCACTGGGCGCTGTTCATGGTGACGGTGACCTACATCTGGAAGAACCTGGGCTACACCTTCGTCATCTACCTGGCCGCGCTGCAGGGTGTCCAGCGTGACCTGTTGGAGGCTGCCGCGATCGACGGCGCCGGACGGTGGACCACCTTCACCCGCGTCCTGCTGCCGCAGCTGCGGCCCACCACATTTTTCCTGTCGATCACGGTCATGCTGAATTCGCTGCAGGTGTTCGACATCATCAACGTGATGACGCGCGGCGGGCCGCTGGGCACCGGTACGACGACCATGGTCTATCAGGTCTACCAGGAAAGCTTCCGCAATTTCCGCGCCGGATACGGCGCGACGGTCGCGACGATCATGTTCGTGGTGCTGCTGATCATCACGCTGGTCCAGGTGCGAGTGATGGATCGAGACGAATGACGAGCACGACGGTAGCGCCGGCCACCCGCGGTCGGCAGCGGAAACGCCTGCTGGCCACGGTTTTCGGCTACGCGGCGATGATGTGTGTGCTGATCGTCGTCGGGGTGCCGCTGTTCTGGATTCTGATCACCTCGTTCAAGGCGCGGCCCGATATCTACACCCAGCCGGCGGTATGGTGGCCGCGTAGCTGGCATCCGGAGAACTACCGCGAGGCCACGACCACGCTGCCGTTCTGGACCTTCCTCCGCAACTCGCTCATCGTCACCACCGTCGTCTCCGCGGTCAAATTCGCGCTGGGCGTATTCAGCGCCTACGGCCTCGTCTTCCTGCGCTTTCCGGGGAAGACGCTGATCTTCCTGGCGATCATCGCCGCGCTCATGGTGCCCAATCAGATCACCGTGATCTCCAACTACGCGCTGATCGCCCAGCTGGGTTGGCGCAATACGCTGCTGGGCATCATCGTGCCGCTGTGCGGGGTGGCATTCGGCACCTTCCTGATGCGTAATCACTTTCTGTCCCTGCCGGTTTCGGTGATCGAGGCGGCGCGCGTCGACGGTGCGAACTGGTGGCAGCTGCTGATCCGGGTGGTACTGCCGATGTCCGGCCCGACGATGGTGGCTTTCGCGGTGGTCACGCTCGTCAACGAATGGAACGAATATCTGTGGCCGTTCCTGATGGCCGACGACTCCGGTGTCGCGACCCTGCCCGTCGGATTGACGCTGCTGCAGAACACCGAAAATCCCAGCGTCACCAACTGGGGTCCGGTGATGGCCGGAACCCTGCTGACCATGCTGCCGATTCTGGTGGTGTTCGTACTGCTGCAGCGGCACATGATCAAGGGCCTCACCACCGGTGCCGTCAAAGGATGATTCGCTCGAGGAGAGTGCCGTGACCCGACCGCGCACACCGACCCGTCGCGGATTTCTCACCGCCACCGCGGCGGCCGCCGGGCTGACCCTGTCGGCGTGTGCGGGAATGGGTGGCAGCACCGGCGTCGGCGGTGATCCGAACACGATCATCTTCTGGTCGAATCATCCGGGCACCTCGAAGAATCAGGAAACCGAGCTGATCAACCGGTTCCACGCGCAGCATCCCGATCTGACGGTGAAGCTGGTGGACGCCGGGCGCAACTACGAAGAGGTGGCGCAGAAGTTCAATGCCGCGCTGACGGGCGGCGCCCTGCCGGATGTCGTTGTCCTCTCCGACGTCTGGTGGTTCAACTACGCGTTGAACAAGGCCATCGAACCGCTCGACGAGCACATCGCGGCCGCCGCCGTGCCGCTGGCGGACTACGTCGACAGCTTCGTCGACGACTACCGGTTCGCGGGAAAACTGTGGGCGCTGCCGTATGCGCGCTCGACGCAGATCTTCTGCTACAACCGCGGTCTGTGGGCCCGCGCCGGACTGCCCGACCGCGGCCCGCGGAGCTGGCGGGAATTCGACGAGTGGGGACCCGAACTGCAACGTGCCATCGGCGCGGGGAAGTGGGCCCACGGCTGGGGCGATGCCAAGAACTATCTGGCCTGGACATTTCAAGGACCGAACTGGACCTTCGGCGGCGCCTACTCGGATCGGTGGACACTGAAGTTCTCCGATCCCCGCACGGTCGAGGCCGGAAACTTCCTGCGCGACATGATCAATCGCAAACGCTACGCCGCCATCCGCCCGCAGCTGGCCGTGGATTTCGGCACCGGGGTGGTGGGCTCGGCCATCACCTCCACCGGCGATATCAAGGGCATCGTCGCCAATGCGGCGGGCAAACTCGACTTCGCCACGGCCTTCCTGCCGCATCCGAACGGCCCGGGATGCACCACCGGCGGTGCGGGACTGGCGATTCCGTCGCGCATCTCCGATCAGCGCAAGGCCAACGCACTACGCTTCGTCGAGTTCATCACGAATCCGGTGAACACCGCCTATTTTTCGCAGGCGACGGGTTACATCCCGGTGCGCAAGTCGGCGGTCCGCGATCCGTCGGAACAGCAATTCCTCGCCGCCAACCGCAATTTCGCGACCGCCGTCGACCAGCTGCCGCTGACCCGTTCGCAGGATTACGCCCGGGTGTTCCTGCCCGGTGCCGATCAGATCATCGGCACCGGGCTGGAACAGATCGGATTGCAGAACCGGGACGTGACGTCGGCCTTCGCCGATATCACCGATCGGCTGCAGACCATCTACGACCGGCAGATCGAACCGAAACTGCCGCGGTAGCTACCAGATCCGCACGCGCTCGGTCGGTTCCAGGTACAACGCGTCACCCGGTTCGACACCGAACGCCTCGTGGAATCCGTCCAGATTGCGAACCACACCGTTGCACCGGAACTCCGGCGGAGAATGCGGGTCGACGGCCAGCCGGCGGATCGCCTCCTCGTCGCGGGCCTTCGTGCGCCACACCTGCGCCCAGCCGAAGAACACTCGCTGCAGCCCGGTCAGTCCGTCGATCACCGGCGGCTCCGCGCCGTCGAGTGAGATCTTGTACGCCTCCAACGCGATCGAGAGCCCACCCAGGTCACCGATGTTCTCGCCGATGGTGAATTCGCCGTTGACGGTGTGGCCGGGCAGCGCCTTCGGTTCGAACTGGTTGTACTGGTCGATCAACGCCTTCGTGCGCTTACCGAATTCGGACCGATCCGTCTCGGTCCACCAGTCGACCATATTGCCGTCGCCGTCGTATTTGCTGCCCTGATCGTCGAAGCCGTGGCCGATCTCGTGCCCGATCACCGCACCGATGCCGCCGTAGTTGGCGGCGTCGTCGGCGTTCATGTCGAAGAACGGCGGTTGCAGAATCGCCGCCGGGAACACGATCTCGTTCATGCCCGGGTTGTAGTAGGCGTTCACCGTCTGCGGCGTCATGAACCACTCGCCGCGGTCGACCGGGCCGCCGAGCTTGTTCATATCACGGTCGTGGTCGGCGGCGTAGCCACTGCGGTAGTTACCGACCGGATCGGCGGGATCGACACGGACCGCGGAATAGTCGCGCCAGGTGTCGGGATAGCCGATCTTGGGGGTGAACCGCTCCAGTTTGGCGAGCGCGGCCTCACGAGTCTCCGGGCTCATCCACTCCAGTTCGCTGATGTTGCGGCGGTAGGCCTCGATCAGATTCGCCACCAGCTCCTGCATCCGCTGTTTGGCCTCGGGCGGGAAGTGTTCGGCGACATAGATTTTCGCGACCGCTTCGCCGAGCAGATCCTGCACCAGCGAGACGCCGCGCTTCCAGCGCTCGCGATTCTCCTGAGCGCCGGTGAGGGTGCGACCGTAGAAGTGGAAACTCTCCTCGACGATCGCGGCGGTCAGATACGGCGCACGTGCCCGCAGCACCCGCCAGCTCGCCCACGCCTGCCAGTCCTCGAGCGGCTCCGCGGCCCACAGCTGCGCGAAGGTACGCGCGTAATCGGGCTGGCGCACGATGACTTCGGCGAACAACTCGGTGCCGGAGGCCGAGACTCCCGCGGCCAGCTCCTCGGTCCACGCGGTCCAGTCGAATTCCGGATTCGCGGCGGCGAGATCGGCGAAAGTGGTGAGGTTGTAACTCAATTCGGCGTCGCGCCGGCGCACCACATCCCAATGTCCCGCGGCCAGTTTGCGTTCCAGATCGAAGACGCGCTGCGGGTCGTACTCGAGCGCGGCGAGCTGGAACATGCGCCGGATGTGCTCGACGTATTTGGTGCGGATCTCGGCGTAATCGTCGTTGCGGTAATACGATTCGTCCGGCAGGCCGAGCCCGGACTGGGTCAGGTTGACCAGATAACGCTGCGAATTCTTGTCGTCGGTATCGACGTAGGCGCCGACCGCCCCGCCCACGCCGGTGCGCTGCAGCCGGCCCAGCAGCACAGCCAGCTCGCCGCGATCCTTCACCTCGCGTACCGCGGCCAGTTCCCCGGCGATCGGGGTGAGCGCGGCGGCCTCGACCGCCTCCTCGTCCATGAAGCTGTTGTAGAGGTCGGCGATCTTGCGTGCCTCCTCCTCGTCCGGCACCGAGGCCACGGTTCCGGCCGCCAAGTCCTGGATGATCTTCTTGACGTCCAGTTCGGCCTGGTCGTAGAGGGTGCGGAACGCTCCGTCGACCGCGCGATCGGCGGGAATGTCGTAGGTGTCCAGCCATTTGCCGTTGACGTGCGCGAACAGGTCGTCCTGCACCCGCACAGCGTCGTCGCGATAGGTCAGATCGATGCCCGAGGGAGTCGTCACGTCGAAAGTCACGACCTCCAGTATGCCGACGACGGCGTCGCGCCGCCGCCGCATTCAGCCCGGTGCGGCGGTCGCCGCCGGGATGCGGTCGAATTCGCCGTCCCGGGCGCCGGCCAGGAACGCCCGCCACTCGCCGGGGGTGAACGACAGCTCGGTGGTGTCGTGGACCAGAACCGTGCCACCGTCCGAGGCGGGGCGAACGCGCAGGTCACCCTCGCTGTCACCGTGCAAGACCCGGCGCAGGAAGGCCATCCAGGCGGGCGCGTCGACGGTGATGATCGGCTCGAGCTCGGGCCTGTTCGCGGGATCGCGGCGGTACTTGCTGTCGCGGATCAGCACCGCATCACCGTCGAAACGCACTTCGACGCACTGGTTGCCGTTGTTGGTGCGCGTGGAAGTGAACCAGGACGTGACCTCCGGCCGATACCTCGCGGGAGTGGGCATGGGCGGGAGTTTACACGGCTGCGTATTTCTCGATCAGCGCCAATGATTCTGTGCGAGTGAGGGATTGATCGAGCGCTCGCACGAATGCGAACGCCAGATCGTGCACCTGGTCGGGACCGTCGACCGGCGCGCCGAAGACCGCGCTCTCGGCCCAGCCGAAGGTCGGCAGATACTCGGAGGCGAAGTCCAGCAGATGAAAACTCGCCCCGCCGAGGATCGCGCCGTCGGGAGCCGCGAACGGGATGACCCGGATGTCCACGTTCGGCCTGGTGCGCAACAGCCCGGCCAGATACTCCAACTGCGCACACAGCACGTCCTGGCCGCCGACCCGCTGCACGAGCGTGGCCTCACCGACCACTGCGGTGAGCGCGACGGGATCGTGTCCGTGCAGGCGTTTGCGACGCCGCATCCGCATCGCGACCAGCTGTTCGACCTGCGCCGGGCGGATCATCACATCGGCCGCGATCAGCGCCCGCGCATAGGCTTCGGTCTGCAGCAGGCCCGGGATCACGAGGCTGTCGTAACTGCGAATACTGTCCGCGCCGTATTCCATCCCGTAATAGCGCTGCAGTTCCGGGCCGATCAGAGCCGAGCGGCTCCACCAGCCGCGCTCTTTCCCGGCAGCCAGCAAGGCGAGCAGTTCGGCGCGTTCCCGCTCGCCGACCGCGAGCAGATCCAGCACCGGGCCGATCGTGTTGCCGGTCAGCACCCGGCGGCCCTTCTCGACGTGCGACCAATTGGCCGGGGTGAAGCCCACCGCCCGAGCGAAGCCGGCCGAGTCGAAGCCGCGTTGTTCGCGGAGTTCGCGCAGGCGACGGACCAATTCCCACCGGGCGACCACTGGCGAGGTAGGGGCCATGCGGGCAGATAGTACGCCGGCCACCGCGACACGCTTCTGACTATTGTCATTTCAACTGTACGGCGATACGGTCTGCGTATCGGTGGCACTGCACTCGACGACGAGACGAGGTTCGCCATGAGCACGCGCGACCCGATGGCCGGCGCGATCGAACCGAATATCACCACCATCACCACCGCGCCGCGCGCAGTCACCCAAGAAGCGCTGGTCCGCTGTCGTCGCTATCGGAAAGAGAACGGGCTCTACGGCATCGTCGAACCGGTCCGAGGTCGCATCCTGTTGGAAATAGGCCCGGTCGGCGCGATCACCGTGCCGGCCGCCCTCGGAGCTCCGATTCGCGAATACCTCACCGTGCGCGGACATCGCGGGCCGATCATCGGACATCCGCGGTCGGCACGCTGGACCTTCTTGACCGGACATGTCGACGAATCGGCCACCGACGCCGCGATCGCGTCCGATATGTTCCATCGCTGCGCCGCACTGGTCGCCCCGGGCACCACCATCGTGCTGCCCTCACCGGCCGACGAACGCACCGGATACCGGGTGTGGATCGATTCGCCGCACAGCGACTACCGGCCGGAACTGGCCGAGGTGCTCACCGCAACCCGCCAGTGCCGGCCGGACCCGTACTGACCCGGCCGATCAGGAGGTCGGCCGCGGACTCAGGGTCACGCTGTACTTGTTCTCCAGCGTCTGATTCCAATCACGTTGGCACTGGTCGATCTTCGACTGATCGCCGTTGGCCTTGTTCACGCAGTCGAGGAAGTCCTTACCGCCGTTGTTGACGAAGAAGTTGACCCCGATCGCGGCGATCACGATTCCGGCGATGAGCCCGAGCAGGCCCAGCACCAGGCCGGCCATCGCCATACCGCCGCCAGCCGCGGTGCCACGCCGAGCCTTGACCGTCGCGATGATGCCGAAGATCAGGGCGACCAGGCCGAACAGGATTCCGCCCACCACTGTCCAGCAGGTCAGCAGGGCGATGATGCCGAGGACCAGCGCCGTGATGGCCAGCCCCTTGCCCTTGGGCTGCTCCCACGTGCCCTGTCCCGGCGGGCCGGGGTAGCCGCCGGCGGGCGGCGGGGGATATCCGCCCGGATACTGCCCCGGCTGCTGGCCGTACTGGCCGGGTTGTTGTGGATACTGACCCGGCTGCTGGGGATATTCGCCCGAGTGGCCGGGATACTCGCCCGAACGGCCGGGGTACTCGCCCGAGCGTCCGGGTTCGCCGCCCGACTGTGGATACGGTTCCGGCGGGGGGTAGTTCCCGGGCGGTGGATTCTCGGTCATCGCTGTCCTCTCCTCTGACGCACGGGCCCTCGACGGCCGCGTCTGCCGACTCTATTGACCGCCGAGACGTGCGTGCATTTCCCACACCAGGACCTCCGCCGGAACCTCGGCGACGATGCGCTGCCCGCCACTGCGGGTCATCCGCACCGCGTCGCCCTCGTAGAGGGTTCCGACCCCCTCCATCTCGACCTCGCCGCGAGCGACGAAGACATGCAGGTATGGCGCCTCGGGCAGGGTGATCGCCTGCCCCGCACCGGCTCCCGCCGCACCGGGCATACGCCCGACGTGCAGGGCGGAATGGCTGCTGCTGATCGCGATCGCGGTGCGATCGCGATAGCGCGGCATACCCGTGGCGACCGTGATCAGGCCGCCGCGGTCCAGTTCGTCGTCGATTTCCAGTTGCTGATATCCGGGAGTAATTCCCGGCTCGTCCGGTACTACCCACATCTGCACGAAATGAACCGCTTCGGAATGCGGCGACGTGCCGCCCTGTTCGGGCGGAAGCCGCCACGAATCATTCTTTTCCGAATGCAGAATTCCGGTTCCCGCGCTCATTCGCTGCGCCAATCCGGGATAGATGACACCGGCATGTCCGAGCGAATCCTGATGCACCAGAGAACCGTTCAGAACCCAGGTGACAATTTCCATATCGCGATGCGGATGAGTGTCGAATCCCTCGCCCGGCAACACGATGTCCTCGTTGTTCACCAGCAGCAGCCCGTGATGGGTGTTCTCCGGATCGTAATGCTCACCGAACGAGAAAGAATGCTTCGAATCCAGCCATGCCACACGGGTTTTCATGCGATCGCCGGCGCGATGAACATCGATGTGTGGTGTCGTGAGTGTGGACAACGGGGGTCCTCCTCTCGAGCTGCTGTCGAGGCCGCCGGGTAGATTCTACCGTGGCTGTGCACCGGCCCCGCACATTGATCCGGAGGTGAACCGAAATGCGACCCGACGCTGCGCGGCGGGCCGCGGTGGCCGCCGCCGTCCGCCGGCCCGGAATGCCGCGGCTGGCGCTGATCCGGTTCTCCGGACAGTTCGGCGACGGAATGTTTCAAGCAGCGTTGTCGGGTGCGATTCTGTTCAATCCCGAACGTGCCACCGATCCGCTGGCCATCGCGGGCGGGTTCGCGGTACTGCTGCTGCCGTATTCGGTGATCGGACCGTATGCCGGAGCGATGCTGGACCGCTGGGACCGCCGGATGGTGCTGCTGATCGCCAACCTGCTGCGGGCGGTATTGATCGTGGTGACCGCGGTCGGGCTGTGGGCCGGAATCCGCGATACGCCGCTGTTGCTGCTGGCGCTCGCGGTGGTCGGGATCAGCCGATTCGTCCTGGCCGGGATCTCGGCGTCGCTGCCGCGGGTGCTGGAACAGCGCTGGCTGGTGCCGATGAATTCGGTCCTGGCCACGGTGGCATCGGGATGCGCCGGGGCGGGAGCCGCGGTCGCGGTGGCGATCATCGGCGCGGTGGGCGCGGGGGATGTCGCGGGTGCGGTGGCGGTGGCGGCCGGCGCCTGCGGATCGGTGATCTCGGCGGTGGCCGCGATCGGCTTCGCGCGCCATCAGCTCGGACCCGAACATCGAATCGGCGCGCCCGGGCGCGGTGCGACCGCCGAGTCCGTGCGCGCCGTGCTGACCGGTCTGCGCACCGGCGCCCGTGCCGTCGCCGAATCGCGGGATTGCACCACCGCGATGATCGGCGTCGGCACCCACCGCGTCGTTTTCGGCGCCAACACTCTGCTCATGGTGCTGGTCCTGCGCCGCCCCGACGAATCCGGTATGTCGGTGAGTTCGGGACTGGTCGGCTTCGGCGTGGCGATCACCGCGGTCGCCGCGGGCATGCTCGCCGCCGCGGTACTGACGCCGCTGCTGATTCCGCGGCTCGGGCGCCCGCGCACGGTGCTCGCCGGACTGTCGGCGGCGCTGCTGGTGCAGGCGACACTGGTCCCGCCGATCACCGTCGCGACCGGCGCGGCCGAACATCGGGCCCATCAACTGCTGCTGGTCGGCGCGTTCCTGCTCGGCATGGCCGGGCAGATGGTGAAACTGACCGGGGACGCGACCCTGCAGATCGATGTCGACGACGCTCGGCGCGGGCAGGTATTCGCCCTGCAGGACACGATTTTCAACATCACGTTCGTCGGCGCCGTCGCCGTGACCGCCCTGGTCATTCCGGCCGACGGCCGTTCCCTCGGCGTGGTGGCGGCCGGCGCCGGACTGTACGCGCTGGGGATCGCGGCGATCGCGGTCAACAGCCGCCGGCGCACGCCACGCGATTCCTCCGGACGTTCGCAGACGCATCCCGGCTGATCGGTTAGATTGTTAGCCGCTGTGCTCGGTCCCAGCTGATGCGGTGACTGACAGTGCATGTCACCAGCGGTGCGAGTGGTAGTCGAGGAGTGCGGTGTTCGGGAACAACGCGACGGGGAGCGCTGCTGCCGGCGGAGCGGCGGCGGCGCGTGGCTCCACCCGCATCGGAAAGCGCTGCGCCTCGGCGATTTTCACGCCCGCGGTCACCGGCTTGCTGGTGTTCGGCACGCTGGCACCCGTCCCCGCGGCCGCCGAACTCGCCCCGTGGGCGCCACCACCGAAGAATGCCTGCGGCGAAACGGGATTCGACCCGCTCGCGCGCCAGCCCGATCCGAATGCGCCTGCGCCGCCTAATCTTCCGCCGAGAATCGACATCCCGGTGCCGGTACCGGAGATCGTGCCTGTACCCGTGCCCGGCCCGCGTCCGGACAACACCCGGATCGTCCCGCAACCCCTGCCCGCGGACCCGTGCCACAACCCGTGCCCGGACATTCGCGATACGCCGAAACCCCCGCCGGCCGAAGATCCTTCCGAGCCGGGCGAATCCGGCCCCGCCCCCGGCTCCGGTTCGGCATCCGGCTCCGGTTCGGCACCCGGCTCGAACAGCGGCTCGGGCACAGGGTCCGGGTCCGGCACCGGCTCGGGATCGAATTCCGGCCCGTTCAATCTGCCGAACATCAATATCAATCCCGAACCCGAACCGATTCCGATCCCCATCCCCGGGGGCGAACAGCCGGCGCCGGAGACCCCGCCGACGCCGGTGCGGCCGCCGACCGACCCGGGCGCGGTCGCGGCGGCACCCGCGCCGCGCACGGTCGAGAACGTGAAGTTGGTCAATCAGGTGACCGGCCACGGCTCGGTCAACCGCACCGATATGCGCTGGCAGGTCGACGGGACCGATCTCGGCATCATGTGGGAGACCGAACCGGGCAAGGTCGCGGTGGTATTCGGCGACACGTTCGGCAAGGGCTGGGAGTACGGCCAGGCCGGCGGACCGGACTGGCGGTCGAATGTGCTCGGCTACAGCTCCGAACGGGACCTGTCCAAGGGCCTGATCATCGACGACATGGTGCAGGACAGCCGCTGCCACGCCGCCGAACTGCTGAGCAGCCGCAAGATCAAGAATTTCGAGACCACGGTGATCCCCACCTCCGGATTCGCCCTCGGCGACCGGCAGTACATGAGCTACATGTCGGTCAATCACTGGAGCAGGGTGCCGGGGATGTGGTGGACCAACAACGGTGGTCTGGCCTACTCCGACGACGGCGGCAGTACCTGGGTCAAGGATCAGTACGCCAAGTGGGACAACATGTTCGGCATCGATCGGTTCCAGGTCGCGACGATGGTGCCGCACGGCGACTACGTCTACATGTTCGGCACGCCCAACGGCCGCATCGGCATGATCGGCCTGGCGCGGGTACCGAAGAAGGACGTGCTGAACAAGTCCGCGTATCAGTACTGGGTCGACGGCACCTGGGCCCCCGCGCAGGAGAATCGCGCCACGCCGCTGCTTCCCGGCATCGCGGGCGAGCTGTCGGTGCGCTACGACGAGTCGAGCAAGCAGTGGCAGATGGTGTACCTGGACCCCGCTCGGCACGCGATCGTGTTGCGCACCGCGACCGAACCGCAGGGAGCCTGGACCGACGGCACCGTGCTGGCCGATACGAACGACTACCCGAAGGCCTACGGCGGTTTCATCCATCCCTGGTCGACGGGTAAGGACCTCTACTTCACGATGTCGGCCTGGGACAGTTACAACGTCTACCTGATGCACGCGACGCTGAACGACCCGACCGCACCGGAACCCGCCGATCCCTAGGCCCGCGCGGGAAATGTCATCGACACCACCTCGCGTATTCACCGGCGGCCAGTACTCTCGAAGCAATCATGGCCACCTATTTCGATCCCAAATCCTGGTCGCCGTTGCGGGCAGTGGACCTGGGCCGTCGGCTGTTCGACCCGGAGTTGCTGGATCAGTGGACGGCATTCACCACCGCATGGCTCGACCCGGTGGCGGATCTCGGGGCGGGTACGGTCACCGCGCTCATGCCGGATGTGCTGATGACGCTGCTCAGCGAGGGAATCCTGAGCCGCTTCGGCGGTCGGGAGATCACCGCCACCCTGCTCGGCCACGATCTGACCGCGATTCTGCAGACCCTCAAGGTGCGCCGCCGCGGCGCGCACTTCCAGACCAAGACGGTGCTGACCGAGCTGCGCTGGAACGGGCATCCGATCGAGGAGATGACGGTGATCGCGCACGGGGTGCGGATGATTCCCGGCGTTCCGACGAAGGTGCGCACCGCCGGACTCGACGTCACCGGCACCGTGACCACCGCGGCGCTGGTCGAATGGCTCAACGAGAAGCGGCTGGACTGGCGGTTCGAGGTGCATCCGAGCGGATTGATCAGCGCGCGCCATCGCACCCGTAAATTCCAGGCGCTGGTCGACGCCGCCATCAGCGACAACCTCGTCACGATCGCGATCCACCAGGCTGCCTGGTCGGGCGTCCGGGTACCGCGGCGCTGGGTGTCGGTGGCGCCGGTCACGCTGGCGGACCTGCCCAACGACGTGCGCATCGTGCGTGCCGACCGGCAGGGCGACCGGGTGCATTTCCGGCTCGAACTCCCGCAGATCACCGGCTCGTTCGACCTCGGGCAGATGCGTGCGGCGATCGTCGCCGGAACCACGCTGATCGTGTTCTGAGACCGATTCCGGACCGCCGAATCCGGTTCCGCGACGCTACTGTCCGCCCGCGTTCCACCATTCCAGCAGCGCGGCCTCGGCCTCGTCGCGAGTCAGCGGACCGCGGTCCAGCCGCAATTCCTTCAGATAACGCCAGGCGCGGCCGACCTGCGGTCCCGGCTCCAGGCCGAGCAGTTCCATGATCGCGTTGCCGTCCAGGTCCGGACGTACCCGCTGCAGATCCTCCTCCTGCTGCAGGCGTTCGATCCGGGCTTCCAGATCGTCGTAGGTCGAGCGCAGCAGTGCGGCGCGGCGCTTGTTGCGGGTGGTGCAGTCCGCACGCACCAGTTTGTGCAGCCGCGGCAGCAGGTCGTCGGCATCGGTGACGTAGCGGCGCACGGCCGAATCGGTCCACTGGCCTTTACCGTAGCCGTGGAAACGCAGGTGCAGATACACCAGCCGCGCCACGTCCTCGGTGAACTGCTTCGGATATTTCAAGGCGCGCATGCGCTTTCGCACCATTTTCGCGCCGACGACCTCGTGGTGGTGGAAGCTGACACCGCCGCCGGGCTCGTTGCGCTTGGTCGGCGGTTTGCCGATGTCGTGCAGCAGCGCGGCCCAGCGCAGCACCAGGTCCGGATCGCCCTGCTCCTGATCGATGGCCTGGCGCAACACCGTCAGCGAATGCTGATAGACGTCCTTGTGCTGATGGTGTTCGTCGATCTCCAGCTTCATCGCCGGAACCTCGGGCAGCACCCGTTCGGCCAGCCCGGTCTCGCACATGATGTCGATACCTTCGGTGGGATGTTCACCGCCGATCAGTTTGTCCAGTTCGGTGCGCACCCGTTCGGCGGTGATGCGGCGGATCTCGTCGGCCATCAGCGCGATCGCTACCCGTACCCGCGGCGCCACCTCGAAGCCGAGCTGGGAGACGAAGCGGGCCGCGCGCAGCATGCGCAGCGGGTCGTCGTTGAACGAATCCTCCGGCGCCGCAGGAGTATCCAGCACGCCGGCGAGCAGGGCCTGCATGCCGTCGAGCGGATCGACGAATTCCAGATCACCGGCCGGGCCGATACGTACGGCCATCGCGTTGACCGTGAAGTCGCGGCGGACCAGATCGCCCTCGAGGCTGGCACCGAAGGTGACCTCGGGGTTACGGGAGACGCGGTCGTAGCTGTCGCTGCGGAAGGTGGTGATCTCCAGCTGGTGGCCCGATTTCGACGCGCTCACCGTGCCGAACGCCAAACCGCCGGTGTCCCAGAGATTGTCGGCCCAACCGCGCACGATCTCCAGTACGACCTCGGGCCGGGCGTCGGTGGTGAAGTCCAGATCGGTGCCGAGCCGGCCCAGCACGGCATCGCGCACGCTGCCGCCGACGAGGTACAGCTCGTGGCCGCGCGCGGCGAACAGGCCGCCCAGCGGAGTCAGCACATCCGAGAGCCGGCCCAGGGTGATCGCCGCCGCGGCAAGCAATCGCGTCCGGCGATCATCGTCGGGGTCGGACACGGCCCTTCCTTTCACTTGTGTGCCGTCCTCCACTTCTGCGTCAACGGACTTCGGCGAAACCACGGAAACGCAGCTTAGTTGGTGCGCACCCGCCCGGACCGCACGGATGCCCCGCCGTGCTGCGGCATGACACTCGGCATCGAACACGTTCAGTGCATCGATCCGGCGCGGCTAGACTGACCCGGTGTCTCCGGCCGATCGCGCGAACAGTCGACGCCGCCAGCCCCGGCGCCGCGGTTCGGCCGGTAATGCGGCGAAACCTCGCATGCGCACCGTCCGGGAAACCTCCGCGGGCGGGCTCGTCGTCGACGGCCTGGACGGGCCCGCCGAACAGCGCTGCGCCGCGCTCATCGGCCGCACCGACCGCCGCGGCCGGTTGCTCTGGTCGCTGCCGAAGGGGCATATCGAAGAGGGGGAGACGGCCGAACAGACCGCCGTCCGGGAGGTCGCCGAGGAGACCGGCATCAACGGCCGGGTGGTCGCGGAACTGGGAAGCATCGACTACTGGTTCGTCACCGAAGGCCGTCGGGTACACAAGACCGTGCACCATTACTTGATGCGGTCGTTGGGGGGTGAGCTCTCCGATGCCGACGTCGAGGTCACCAAGGTGGCCTGGGTGCCGTTGAGCGAACTCGATTCCCGGCTCGCCTACGCCGACGAACGGCGTCTGGCCGAGGTCGCGAATCGGCTGATAGATCGGATGGAGAGCGGCAGACAATGACGCGTGCGAGTCGCAGTGGGCACCGCTGGGTGCTACTGCTCGTCTCGCTGGCGCTCGCCGTATTGAGCGTGCCGTCGGCCGGGTCGAGCCATGCGCAGCCGTCCGGGTCGGGAGGTTCGACCGCCGCGCCGAAATTCCTCAAACTCACGCTCGATTCGGTGTCGCCGAGCACGATCACCACCACCAGCGATTCCGTCCTCGCGCTGACCGGCACGGTGACCAATATCGGCGATCGCGTGGTGGACGACGTCAGTGTGCGAGTGCAGCGCGGGGCGGCCATCGGCGAACCCGGCGAACTGCGGTCCACGCTGCGCCAGGATCAATCGAACTTCCCGGTCAGCGCGCAGTTCCAGGACGTCACCGACCAGTTGGGGCCCGGACAGCGCAAACAGTTCACCCTGCGGATCGGGGTGCGCGAGGGCATGTCCAACGCGGCCGCCAATCCTCCCGTCACGGACTCGCTCGGCATCACCGAACCGGGCGTGTACCCGCTGCTGCTGAATGTGAACGGCGAACCGGCCTACGGTAATCAGGCGCATCTCGACGATGCGCGGTTCCTGCTGCCCGTCCTCGGCCTGCCCGCCTTGCCGAACGGCGCCGATGCCGCGGCGGAGGGGTCACAACCCGTTCCGGCCGCACCGCAGCCGCCGGTGGCGACCACCATGTTGTGGCCGCTGGCGGACCGGCCCCGCATGGTCGCCGGCATCCCCGGTTCGGTGGACGGCAAGGCGCTGCTCACCGACGACGAACTGGCCGGGGAACTGGCTGCGGGCGGCCGCTTGGATCAGCTGGTCTCGGCCCTGGAGTCGGCGCTGCGATCCGACCCCTCGCACGATTCCGGCCGCGCGGGTCCCGGGCTGGCGGCATCGCTGTGCCTGGTCGTGGACCCGGACCTGCTGCTCACCGTGTCGAAGATGACCGAGGGGTATCGGGTGCTGGCCTCACCGTCGGATCCGGACGGGCCCACACGCGACGGCACCGGTCCGCAGGCCGCGCGCGCGTGGCTCGACCGGCTGCGTGCGCTGGCGCCGACGATGTGCACGGTGGCGCTGCCGTTCGCGCAGGTCGACCCGACCGCGCTGGCCGGCGTGCACGATGCCGACCTGGTCGCCCGTGCGCTCACCGCGCCCGCCGATATCGTCGATTCGCTGCTGTCGGTCAAATCCGTGCGCGGAGTGAGCCTGCCCGCGTCCGGAGCCATCGGAGCCGATGCCACGACCATGCTGACCGAACGCGGTTTCACCACCGCCGTCCTCTCCGGGAACGCGGTGGCCGAGGGCGGTTCCCTCAGCACCGCAACAGGTTCCGGGCGCGGCGAGGCGACGGTGCGCAGTACCGCCTCCGTCGCCGCGGACATCGCGCCGGTGGTACCGGAGATGGTGCGGCTGCCGGCCGCCGCACCGGCCAAACCCGACGCCGCGCCACCGGCGCCCGATTCCGGGTTGAAGGTCGCGACCTTCGACATGTGGTCGGCGACCGCGCTGGCCGCGGTCGGGTCGAATCCGCCGACTCCGGCGTTCACTCCCGACCGGGTCCGGTACGCGGTCACCAACGACTCCCGCACGGCTCGACTGCAGGACGCACTGGGCGCGCTGAGCTGGCCCGTGCTGAATACGACCGAGACCCGTCCCCGCGCCACCCTCCTCATGCCGCCGCAACAGTGGGGCGCCGACCGCGACGAGGCCGGGGCGCTGCTCTCGCACCTGGAGCTCATGTTCCGCAGCGGTCTGGCGACACCACGTTCCTTCACCGACCTGCTCGCGCAACCGGTCGATCCGCGCCCGTACGACCTGGACTACTCCGGTGACGCGGCGGCACAGGCCGTGCCGGATCAGTTCGTCGCACCGGTGGGGCAGCAGGAACACCGGATCGACGATCTGATGACCGCCCTGGTGGAGATCCCCCAGCAGGAGCCGACACCGCGGACGTTCCTCACACCGTTGCGCGACGATCTCATCCGGGTGCTGACGCTCTCGGACCGCACCGGCACCGATTCGCAGGCCGACACCGCCGCGCAACGGCGACTCGAACAGACCACCCGGACCATGGACGGGCTGTTCTCCTCGGCGAGCGTGCTGCCGCCGGGCGGGGTGTACACGCTGGCCTCGGAGCAGAGTCCGCTGCTGCTGGTCGCGCGCAACGATCTGCCGGTCGCGATCCGGATCCGGTTCAAGATCGGGGCGCCCGCCGAGACGAATATCACCGATATCGGTGAGCAGCAGCTTCCGGCGGAGGGTACTCGGTCGTTCCAGATTCCGACCAAGGTGAGCGACAGCCGTAACCTGGTGATTCCGATATCCCTTACCACACCGGCCGGAGTGCCTCTCGGCAATGCCACCTCGGTTTCGGTACGTTCGAACGCTTACGGTCAAGCGTTGGCGATAATTACCGCATGTGCCGGTGCACTGCTGTTCCTGCTCGCCGGTCGCCGCTTGTGGCGCCGCTTCCGGGGACAGCCCGATCCGGCCGACAAGGGTTTGGACCCGGGAAAACGACGCAGGCTCAACCGATACCTGCGCGCCCGCAAACGAGTACTGCAGGAAGAGGAGGCACAGTGAGCGACAATCGCGTAGCGGCTCACTGCGCCGACCGGGTGCGGGTGTCCCGCAGGTCACGGGGCACAGTGAGCGACAATCGCGTAGCGGCACACTGCGTCGACCGGGTGATTCACGGGCCGGCCCGAATGCCGAGCAGACCGGAGGTCCGGTGACCGAGTACGACGGCCCCGTCGTGCCCGATCAGGCCGACGACGAGCAGTTTCCGCGACGCGCGCCCGCCGCGCCGTGGGAGCGTGGACCGCGTCGGCTGAGTCCCGATCCCTCGATGCCGCCCTCGGGCGCCAACGGTGTCGTCCCCAACGCAACGCCGCCGCACCGCTTACCGCCGAACGACGCCCGCCCCGATCCGGCCGATCCGCGGCGGCCGCTGAGTGGCCCGATTCCGCAGGTACCCCCCGCCGGCCGGACGCCCGGCCCGAACGGAACACGACCCGCCCCGCCGCCGCGCCGGCAGGCGCCGCCCAGCGCACCCATCCGTCAGACCCCGGGTGCCGGCCCGCGCCAGGGTCCGCCGGCAGCATCGCCCCGTCCGGGACCGCCGCTTTCACCCGACGGGTCCCGGTATCCGGGACCACAGAATCCGCCGCGCCGGCAGAGCCCGCCCAGTGCGCCGCTGCGCCAGACGCCGCCGAACGCGCCGCGTCAGCCACTGCCGCCGAATGCGCCACCGAGCGAGCCGTTCCGTCAAGTCCCCCCGACGGATCATCGGGGTGCTCGCCCGCCGCAGGAAGGCGCGCCGCCGGGACGGCCCCGTCCGCCGCAGCGCGGCCCGCGCCCGCCGGTCGAGCCCCCGAATCAGGATTCGCGGTACCGAGACCCGCAGTTCGGCGAGAACCAGTACCGCGAGACCCAGAACCGGGAGATCCCGCGCCGGGATGCGCCGCGGCCGGATCCGCGACGGTCCTATCCGCCGGGCCCGCCGAGCGGTCCGGTCGACCAGGTTCCTCGCGCACCCCGCGCGGAACGGGCGATGCCGCGCCACATCCCGCCGTCCGAGGCGGAGCCGCGCCGCCGGCCGGCAGGGGAGCGTCCGGCGGCGGCGCGCCCGGATTCGGCACGGCCGACACGCGCGCGCAGCGATTCGGCAGGCCCGCGCACCGCCCAGCAGGCCGTCATCGAGCAGGAACCGGAAGACTCGTCGACTTCGCGTTTGGTCCGCGACTCCGGATCCATCGCGGTCGCCACGTTGGTCAGCCGTATCACCGGCTTCGTCAAGCAGCTGTTGCTCGTCACCGTGCTCGGCCCGGCCATCGCCAGTGCGTTCACGGTCTCCAGCACGATCCCGACCATGATCTCCGAGCTGCTGCTCGGCGCGGTCCTCACCGCCATCGTGGTGCCGACCCTGGTCCGCGCGGAAAAGGAGGACCCCGACCGCGGCGCGGCCTTCGTCCGCCGCCTGGTCACCGCGGCGTTCACGGTATTGGCCATCGGCACCGTCCTGGCGGTCGCCGCGGCGCCGGTGATGACCACCCATATCTTCCTGTCCAACGACGGCAAGGTGAATACCGCGCTGACCACGGCGCTCGCCTTCCTGCTGCTGCCGGCCATCCTCTTCTATGGGATGTCGGGCCTGCTCATGGCGATCCTCAACACCCATCAGGTGTTCAAACCGGGTGCCTGGGCGCCGGTGCTGAACAACGTGGTGGTGCTGGCGATCCTGACCCTGTATGCGGTCACGCCGGGCGAGATCAGCCTCGATCCGGTCCGGATGAGCGATCCGAAGCTGCTGGTCCTCGGCGTCGGTGTGACCGTCGGTGTCATCGTTCAGATGGTGAGCCTGCTGCCGGCCATCCGGCGGCTCGGGATCGATCTGCGCCCGCTGTGGGGGGTGGACGCCCGGCTCAAGCAGTTCGCCGGGATGGGCGCGGCCATCATCCTGTACGTGTTCATCAGCCAGATCGGCTGGACCATCGCCACCCGGGTGTCCTCGCACGCCGATGTCGCGGGCCCGACCATCTATCAGAACGCCTGGCTGCTGCTGCAGCTACCGTACGGCGTGCTCGGCGTGACGCTGCTGACCGCGATCATGCCGCGCCTGAGCCGCAATGCCGCCGCCGACGACAATCCGGCGGTGGTCGACGACCTAGGCGTCGCCACCCGTCTGACCATGATTTCGCTGGTCCCGGTTGTCACCTTCCTGACCATCGCGGGTCCGCAGATCGGCCAGGCGCTGTACGGCTACGGCCATTTCGGCAGTTCGGATGCGGGCCGCCTGGGCGAGGCGGTCTCCTGGTCGGCGTTCACGCTGATTCCCTACGCGCTGGTGCTGATTCACCTGCGGGTGTTCTACGCGCGGGAACAGGCCTGGACACCCACCTGGATCATCCTCGGCATCACCGGCGTCAAGATCGTATTGTCGCTGCTCACGCCGGTCTTCTTCAGTGACGATCATGTCGTCATCGCCTTGGGTGTGGCCAACGGTCTGGGCTTCGTGACCGGCGCGGTGATCGGCGGCTGGCTGCTGCATCGCAGTCTCGGCGATCTGCGGATGGCCAATGTCGGCCGGACCGTCACCCGCGTGGTGCTGGCCTCGGTGGCCGGCGCGGCGGTGACACTGATCATCGATCAGGTGCTGGGCCTGTCCCGGCTCGACGGCGGCCTCGCCTCGGTACTGCGGGTCGGCCTGGACGCGATCGTCATGTTCGGCGTCGCCTTCGGCCTGATGCGCCTAGCGGGTGTCCCGGAGATCGTCGCGCTCACGGTCGCGGTATCGCGGCGCCTCGGCTTCACCCCCCCGGCGCCCGACCTCGGCCTGGACGACACCGCGGTCGATATGCACGACACGATGGTGCTGCCGCGTCCGGAACTGGCCGCTCCGTATTACTACAGCTACGACCCGTACACCGACGCCCAGACCATGGTGTTGCCGGTAATCCGTCCTGGTGCGGTTGACCGCACCGGCCAAGGCGAGTTCCCGTACCCTGTTCGGCAGAGAAACGCAAATGCCGGTGCTGCACCGGCGCAACGGACTTCGACAGATCAGGGCGAAGGAGGAGCGAGGGTGAGCGACGACGCGGCGGAGGGTCAGCCTTCCGCCGAGGCTGCCGACGCGGCAGGCGCAGTGCGCACCGACGACGTCCCACCCGGGAGTGTTCCGCCGGCCGACCGCACTCGGGACTCCGCATCCGACCATACGGACGCGTCGACCGCCGGTGCGGCGCCCGACGCCGAAGCCGGTGTGGCCGGGGATATCCCCGACGCGCCGAACACCGCGGACGCGGTCAGCGGCAACGGTGCCGAAGCGGTGCCGCCCGGAGCGGTGCCGCCGCGGGATCCGGCCTACGACACCGGCATGCTGCCGGTCGGTTCGCCGGAAATGCCTCCGATGCGGGTGGAACCGCCGTCCCGGCGGGTACCACGCGGTCCCAAACTGATTCCGGGCGCCTCCGTGGCGGGTGGCCGCTATCGGCTGCTCGCCGACCACGGCGGCGCACGCGGCCTGCGGTTCTGGCAGGCCTTGGATGTGAAACTGGACCGCGAGGTCGCGCTCACCTTCGTCGATGCCGATCAGAAAGCCGCCGACAATCCCGGCCACGACGGCCCTCAGGCCATCCTCTCGCGCACGCTGCGCCTGGGCCGGATCAACTCGTCCGGCCTCGCCCGCGTGCTCGATGTGGTGCGCGGTAGTTCCGGCGGCATCGTGGTCGCGGAGTGGACTCCCGGCCGCTCGCTGCGCGAGATGGCCGAGACCAAGCCCTCGCCGATCGGCGCGGCGCGCGCCATCCGGGCCCTCGCCGCGGCTGCCGAACTGGCCCATCGCGGCGGCGGTTCGCTGTCGATCGATCATCCGGACCGGGTGCGCATCAGTGCCTCCGGCGATGCGGTGCTGGCGTTCCCGGGCACCTTGGCCGATTCCGATGCGCAATCGGATGTGCGTGGCCTCGGCGCGATGCTGTACGCGCTGATCACCGCCCGCTGGCCGATCCGCACCGGCGGTGTCACCGGTTCCGCGGCGACCGTCGGCGGGCTGAGGCTGGCCGATTTCGGCAGCGACGGTTCGCCGGTGGAACCGCGTCAGATTCGTCCCGAGGTGCCGTTCGAGATCTCCGCGGTGGCGGTCCGCTCGCTCGAGGCCGACAAGGGCGTGCGGACGGCGGCGACCGTGCAGCACGTGCTCGAGCAGGCCTCGGTCGTCGACCAGAAGACCGACTTCATCCCGGTCCTGCGCCTGGGCCAGCGTGCGGTGGCGAATCCGGACGAGACCCTCGCCGATCCGGAACTGCTCGCTGCCGAGCGGGAGCGATCGCAGCGAATGCTGTGGATCCTGGTCGGCCTGGGTGTGCTCGCGGCCCTGGTGGTCGGCGTGATCATCTGGTGGTTGCTGAGCATCTTCGCGCCGGGTTCGGCCGACGAACCGCTCAACGAACAGCAGCGCAAACTGGGTCTGACCACGGCCAGCGTCGCACCGACAGCGCCGGCGGCGCAGTCCGCGGGACCCGCGCCGACCACGGCCGCCGGACTTCCGCTGCAGGCCACGGGCGTCTCGGTGTACTCCCCGGAGGGCACCCCGGACAGTCCCGGCAACGTGTCGGCGCTGCTCGACGGAAACCCGACCACCACCTGGCACACCGATCAGTACTTCCAGCAGTTTCCGGCTCTGAAGAAGGGGATCGGCGTGCTCGCGACGCTGCCCGGTCCCAGCAAGGTGAGCAAGGTCGTCGTCGATTCCGCGTCACCGGGCACGGTGGTCGAGGTGCGGACCTCGCCCACCGCGGTTCCCACCCTCGATCAGACCCAGCTCGTCGGCCAGGCCACCCTGGCCGACGGCACCACCACGATTCCGGTGCAGTCCGATCAACCGGCTCGCTACGTCCTGATCTGGATCACTCAGCTGGCCAACAACGGCGGCCAGTTCCAGACCTCGCTCGGCGACATTCGCTTCGAGGCAGCTTCCTGATTCGTGCCGTCGCGGGCGGCGACCGTCCCGGCCCCGTGATATCGCCTCGCTCTGGTTGCTACCGATTCGTAATGAACGTTATGATTCACAGCGCGCTCTCAGCAGGGGAGCTTCCTGGGATCTGGTGTCTCGGTCCTGGATGATGCGGAATTAGCGGCCTGTCCGGTGTAGGACTTCGTGCCGCCGTGAGCGCTGTCCGAGGGGTTTGTGTGTCGTTCGAAGCGATCGCCAGTGGGGGGACACCGGAGTCGTCTGCTGTCCGTCGTCGCTCGATCGATCCGGACGAAACCACCGATTTCGAATTACTTTCCGCCCATGTCGCCGGCGACCGCGATGCCTTCGGCATTCTGTTCCGCCGCCATTACCACCGGCTCTGGCAATTGGCGCTGCGCACCTGCCGCACTCCGGAGGATGCCGCCGATTCGCTGCAGGACGCGCTGCTGTCCGCCCATCGCAATGCCGCCACGTTCCGCGGGGATGCGGAGGTACGCAGCTGGCTGCATCGCATCGTGGTCAACGCGTGCCTGGATCGTATGCGACGCAACAAGTCCCGGCCCGCGACGTCGCTGTCGGACGAGTCGGTGGCCGAACCGGCGGTGGAACGTGACGACATCGCGCAGCGCGAGGTGAAAATGGTGGTCGCTGCGGCGCTGTTCACGCTGCCGCCCGATCAGCGAGCAGCGCTGGTTGCGATCGACATGGAAGGGTATACCGTAGCGGAAGCGGCGCAGTTGCTGGGCGTCGCCGAGGGGACGATCAAAAGTCGCTGCGCCCGTGGCCGTAAACGGCTGGAACAGGAATTGGAATTCCTGCGAAATCCGGGGAACCGGACGTAGCCGAGAAGCGTCATTACTAATAGACGGACAATTATTCGTTGTGCCTGTCGCCGCATCGCTGCGCTGACAGGCGCTACTTCATGAGGCCGGACCCGGAGAGGCGATGGACGACAAGGGCGAATTCGCCGCGCGGCGACGCCGTTCCGGGGTGTGGGGCGACGAAGCGGACACAGGAGGTGTGATGGCAGCCCGTCCGGTGCCGCGCCCTCCGTTCTCCACCGATCTGCTGGCCGATCTGCATGCCGACAACGTCCCTCCCGAACAGGCCGAGCTGCTGTGGCCGCAAGTTCGCCGGGACCCCGACGCCGTTCGTTTCCTGCACTCGCTCGACGGCGTGAGCGCCGAGTTACGCGCCCTGAGCCTGGACGACCACATTCTGCATCCGATCCCCACCCGGGTAGCGGCCCGGCTGGACGCGCTGCTGGACGAGTTGTCACGCGGCGAGCAGCCGCAGACGGTCGCCACCGTCCACTGTCTCTACGGCGAGGGATCGGACGGCGAGCCGCCCTCGACCCGTCCGATGCCGGCTCTGGACGCGGTACCGCAGGAGGCCCTGCCCGGGGAACCGCTCGAGCAGGACGCCGATGTTCCCGGCGCGCCGGGCCCGGGCGAGCCGATTTCGCTGGACGGTCAGCGCGCGAAGCGATGGCGCTGGTTCACCGCGGCCGCGGCGGCAGTGGCCGTCATCGCCGGAACCCTGGTCGCCGTGGACGCGGTGACCGATCGCACGGTGAGCCCGAAGGCCCTGCCGGCCCAGCACAGCGCCACCGTCGCCCTCGACGACGAGCTGTCCTCCGCCGCCGTGCTGAGCGCCATGGGCCGCAACGACGTCACCGGCGCGCTCTCGGGCCCCGGGGCTATGGCCGGCTGCGTGAAAGCCGCGGTTCCGGACCGCACGGTGCTCGGCTCGACGAATGTCACATATCGCGGTGAATCGGCCGTGCTTATCCTGCTCACCGGCCCACGGCCGCCCAAGATCACCGCACTGGTCGTCGGGACCGGTTGCAGCCCTGCGGATCCGCAGATCCGCGAGATGCGCGATATCGGCTGACGGCGCTCGGGGTGCGCGAACGCCTCGTCGACGGCGACGTTCCCGGGCGCGGCCTCGAGTACGGCCGGTCGGCGGCGGGAACATCTACGTTTACCCTGTTGTTGACCGACACGCCTGTTGAACACACTTCGGAAGGGCATCATGAGCACGCCTGTACGCGATCTGATCATTGTCGGCTCCGGCCCCGCCGGCTACACCGCCGCGGTCTACGCTGCCCGGGCCGAGCTCGAACCGCTGCTGTTCGAGGGCACCCAGTTCGGTGGCGCGCTGATGACGACGACCGAGGTGGAGAACTTCCCCGGCTTCCGCGACGGCATCATGGGCCCCGATCTCATGGAAGAGATGCGTGAGCAGGCCAAGCGCTTCGGCGCGGATATCCGTACCGAGGATGTCGAGGCGATCGATCTGTCCGGCCCGATCAAGTCGGTCACGGTCGGCGGCGAGGTGTATCAGGCATACGCGATCATCCTGGCCATGGGCTCGGCGGCCCGCTACCTGGGCGTACCGGGGGAGCAGGAGCTGCTCGGCCGCGGCGTCAGCGCCTGCGCGACCTGTGACGGGTTCTTCTTCAAGGGCCAGGACATCGTCGTGGTCGGCGGTGGCGACTCCGCGATGGAGGAGGCGACTTTCCTCACCAAATTCGCCTCCAGCGTGACCATCGTGCATCGCCGTGAGGAATTCCGTGCCTCCCGCATCATGCTCGAGCGGGCGAAGGCCAACGAGAAGATCCGCTTCCGCCTGAACTCCGAGGTGGTCCAGGTGCACGGCGACACCGCCGTGACGAGTCTCACCCTGCGCGACACCAAGACCGGCGAAACTTCCGAACTCGCGGCCACCGGCCTGTTCGTGGCGATCGGCCACGACCCGCGCAGCGAATTGGTCCGTGGTCAGGTCGATCTCGATGCCGAGGGCTACGTGAAGGTGCGCGAGCCCGGTACCGCGACCTCGGTGGACGGCGTCTTCGCGGCCGGAGATCTGGTCGATCACACCTACCGCCAGGCCATTACCGCCGCCGGTACCGGTTGCCGTTCGGCGATCGACGCCGAGCGCTGGCTCGCCGAGAAGGGCGACATCACCAGCAACACCCTCGATCACGCCGGCAACCCGGTGGAAGTGACCGCCGGCTGATCCGCCCCCGAAGCCTCTCGAATATCGCGTCACCGCACACCGCTAGGAGTTCCGCCATGTCCGAAACAGCCACCAAGACCGTCACCGACGCCACCTTCGAACAGGATGTGCTCGGCAGCGACAAGCCGGTGCTCGTCGACTTCTGGGCCTCCTGGTGCGGTCCGTGCAAAATGGTCGCCCCGGTGCTGGAGGAGATCGCCGCGGCGCACGGCGACAAGCTCACCGTGGCGAAGGTCGACGCCGACGCCAACCCCACCAGCTCCCGCGACTACGGTGTGATGGCATTGCCGACGATGATCCTGTTCTCCGGCGGTAAGGAAGCCAAGCGCATCGTGGGTGCCAAGGGTAAGGCCGCGCTGTTGCGCGAACTCGAGGGCATCATCTGAGTTCTCCCGGTCGAGGCCCCGGATCCGGGTACGTCGCGAGCGTGCCCGGCCCGGGGCCCCGATGCGGTTTCACCAGGAGGCGCTCCGGGCCCCGATGGCTGTGTACTATTTCGGCACCCGGAGAATTGCCGAAATACGGCTCGGGTCTGAGACAATCGACCGACGCTCCGGTCGTGCGAGGGTGTGTGCCATCGCATAAGTGGGTACCCGGGTTGGCGGAAGGAAAGGGCTCTCACGCATGCACCGACTTCGTCACGGCGATACTGGTCCAGCCGTCGCTGAGGTCCGGAGCACCCTGGCAAGTCTCGGATTCCATCCACATCCGCACGGGATCGACCGGTCCGGTGGGCAGGGGGAATACTGGAAGGACTCCGACGCCGTCTTCGATCGTGAACTCGATTCGGCCGTACGCGCTTTCCAGCAGCAGCGCGGCCTGTTGGTCGACGGCATCGTCGGGCCCGCCACCTATCGGGCGCTGAAGGAGGCCTCCTATCGCCTCGGCGCCCGCACCCTGATCTATCAGCTGTCGGCACCGCTGTACGGCGACGACGTCGCCACTCTGCAACGCCGCCTGCAGGATCTGGGCTTCTACGTCCATCGCATCGACGGCTATTTCGGCCCGCACACCCACGATGCGCTCACCGCCTTCCAGCGTGAGATCGGCCTGTCCGCCGACGGCATCTGTGGTCCGGACACCCTGCGTTCGCTGGAACTGCTCGGCGCGCGGGTCACCGGTGGCAATCCGCATCGCATCGCCGAGGAGGAGGTCGTCCACCGGGCCGGCCCGCAACTGACCGGGAAGCGCATCGTCATCGACCCCGGGATGGGCGGCGAGGACAAGGGTTTGGCCGTGCCGACGGAATTCGGCGACGTGTACGAATCGGAGATCCTCTGGGATCTGGCGTGCCGCCTGGAGGGCCGGATGGCCGCCACCGGCATGGAGACGTTCCTGTCCCGCCCGTGGGGAGCCAACCCGACCGACGCCGAGCGCGCTGAGACCTCGAACACCTTCGATGCGGATCTGATGATCTCGCTGCGCTGTGCGGCAAATCTCAGTTCCTCCGCGGGCGGTGTGGCCAGTTTCCACTTCGGGAATTCGCACGGTTCGGTGTCGATGATCGGCCAGGTGCTGGCGGGATTCATCCAGCGCGAAATCGTGGCGCGAACCTCGTTGCAGGACTGCCGCACCCATGCCCGCACCTGGGACCTGCTGCGACTGACGAAGATGCCGACCGTCCAGGTCGATATCGGCTACCTGACAAATGATTACGACGCCTCGGTATTGACCAATCCCCGGATGCGCGATGTGATCGCGGAGGCCATTCTGATCTCGGTCAAGCGGCTGTATCTGCTCGGCCAGGACGATCAGCCCACCGGCACTTATACCTTCGCCGAGTTGCTGGCCGAGGAATTGGCCGCGGCCGATCGCATGTAGGTTCCGAATACCACACAAAGGAAGGCGCCCCCGGAATTCGATCCCGGGGGCGCCTTCCTTTTTCGTGTCAGTGGCAGGGAACGCCCGGCTGGTCCTGCATGGCGGCGGCGGCCAGCAGCTGGTCCAGAGCGCGCTCGACATCTTCCTTCCACAGATGATCGCTGTCGAGTTCCAGCCGCAGGCGCGGGAATCGGTGGTGTTGTGCCACCACCGAGAATCCGACATCCTCGAGGAAGTCCGCGTCGATCATGCAGCTTTCGGGCGAACAGGCACTGTTGGCCTTCTGCCGCGGGGCAGAGGCGATACCGTGCCCCGGCGAGTCGATGCGCTCCATGAAGAACATGGACCGCACTCCGCGCGCCGGCAGCGCGGTCGCGGCCGGATCGGTGCGAATTCCGAAGGCCTCGATCGCTCGCACACCTCGGCGCATCAGATCGCCGACCACGGCCTGAATCAGCCGATGGGCAATATCTCCGTCGTTGTGCGGGGATTCGGCCCGCAGCGTGGTCAGCAGGACCGCATCCGGGCTCACGGGGGAGGTGGGGAACAATGCCGCGCGCGGCACCACACTCGGCGGCGAATACAGCGCACATCCGGCCGGCTGACCGTCGACCACAGCGATCTGCCCGCAGGATCCCCATTCGAGCATCACCGTCGACAACCACGCCTCTTTTTCGAAGACGGGGTCGCTGAATTCACGGGAATCTGCCGCCACGGCCGGGTCGATCTCCCAGAACACGCATCGACGCGCATGTGCCGGAAGTTTGTCCAGTCCGCCGAGGGTTAGTGCGGTCACGCTGGTCGACACCGCTCTGCTCAGCCTCCAGCTTTCCGATTCATCTATGCTCACGCCGCATCAACATCTTCTCGCCAGCAAGAATATGCGATCAAAGCGAACGCCTCATTTCCCATCCCTTATCGATCGCGGCACATTCGGATCGGCGCGAAAAACAGCGGTGTCACAGTGACGTTTCTCGCCGAACCCCAGGGGTCTGTCTCGTCAGAGCTGTTGTTGCTCCATCAGCCCGACAATCCGCTCCAGATCGTCGACCGAACCGAACTCGACAACGATCTTGCCCTTCTTCTTGCCCATACTCACCGTCACCCTGGTGTCGAACGAATTGGCCAATCGCTCGGCGACCTTGTCCAACCCCGGTGCGTAGATCTGCCTCCGCTTGGGCGTCGGCTTCACCTCGTCTTCGGGGTAGCGGTTCGCGAGAGTGACGGCCTCCTCGGTCGCACGAACCGACAACCCCTCGGCGACGATGCGTTCGGCCAACCGCTCCTGCGCCTCGGCGCCCGCTTCCAAACCGAGCAGAGCACGAGCATGTCCGGCGGAGAGCACGCCGGCCGCGACCCGTCGCTGCACCGGAATCGGCAACTTCAACAGGCGAATCATATTCGTGACGACCGGTCGGGATCGGCCGATTCGGTTCGCCAGTTCCTCGTGGGTGACGCCGAATTCCTCCAGCAGCTGCTGATAGGCCGCCGCCTCTTCGAGCGGATTCAGCTGCACGCGGTGGATGTTCTCCAGCAGCGCATCGCGCAGCATGGCGTCGTCGGTGGTCTCCCGCACGATCGCCGGGATGGTCTCCAGGCCGGCTTCCTGGCAGGCTCGCCATCGCCGTTCACCCATCACCAGCTGATAGCGCGGAGTGGGGGAGGACTCCAGCACCCGCACCACGATCGGCTGCATCAGTCCGAATTCCCGCACCGAATGGACGAGTTCGGCGAGCGCATCCTCTTCGAAGACCTGCCGCGGCTGCTTCGGATTGCGCTCGATCTGATCCGGCGGAATCTCCCGATATACCGCACCGGCGCTCGACTCCTCGGCCGCATCGGGAACCCGATGCAGATAGGCCGACGCGGGATGCGGACCGATCGGATCGAGTCCGATCACCGCATTGGCTGCGGCACTTCCGAGTCCCTGCACATCGGCAGGACCGGTCGGAATCAACGCGGCCAGTCCGCGCCCCAAGCCACCCTTCTTCGCCTGACTCATCGGCCTACCGACCCCTTTCCTGTGCTGCACCAGCCGTACCGACCGCAGCGCCTTCTTGGCCCGGCGTCGCTCGGCTCTGGACAACGGCCGAACGGGCCGCGATCTCCCGCCCCGCGTCGAGATAGCTCATCGCGCCGCGGGAACCAGGATCGTAATCGAGCACGGTCATGCCGTAGCCCGGAGCCTCGGAAACCTTGACGCTGCGCGGAATCACCGAGCGCAGCACCGCGTCACCGAAGTGGCCGCGAACCTCTTCGGCAACCTGGTCGGCGAGTTTGGTCCGGCCGTCGTACATGGTGAGGACAACGGTCGAGACGTGCAGCTCCGGATTCAGATGTGCCTGCACCAGACCGATATTGCGCAGCAGCTGGCCGACGCCCTCCAGCGCGTAGTACTCACACTGGATCGGGATCATCACTTCCTTGGCCGCCACCATCGCGTTGACGGTCAGCAGGCCGAGAGAAGGCGGGCAGTCGATCATGACGTAGTCGATGTCGTAGCCCGCCAGGTTGGCCTCTTGGATCGCGGCTTTCAATCGGCCCTCACGGGCGACCATGGAGACCAATTCGATTTCGGCGCCCGCGAGATCGATCGTCGCCGGAATGCACAGCAGGCGTTCGTTGTGCGGGCTGCGCTGGATCGCGTCCTGCACTGAGATCTCACCGATCAGCAGTTCGTAGCTCGACGGCACACCGGAGTGGTGCTCGACGCCGAGCGCGGTGCTGGCATTGCCCTGGGGGTCGAGATCGATGACGAGCACCGTCATTCCCTGCAGTGCCAGTGCGGCAGCGAGATTCACGGCCGTCGTCGTCTTGCCGACGCCGCCCTTCTGATTGGCGATGGTGATGATGCGTTGTTCGCGAGGCTTGGGGATGCTGAGCGAGCCGGGGTGCAGGACCTGGCTGGCGCGATGCGCCTCGGCCGCGATAGGGGTTTCGGCGGCGGAGATATTTCCGAATGCGGTCTTGGCGAATTCATCTCCCTCGAGGCCGCCGCTGTCCAGCATTCCGGGCACCCGGGATGTTGTTTCCCGTGAAACATTCGCCGGACGGTTCGACATACAGGCTCCTAACCCCGAGAACTTCAGACACGTGCCCAGGCAGCACCGGCGCCGCATGGCTCGAACAAGCAGAACGCGGAGCTGCCGGGAACCGCGAAACCGCGCGCTCACGCTCGACGACAACTAGCTTGCCAGCACCGGCCAGAATACGGAAGTTGAACCGCGGCAATCACTATGCGACACGCGCGGAATGACTCGTCGCGAGCGCCGCATGCGGCTTCGCAGGGCGTTGTTTCACATGAAACAACGAAAGTTACTGTGCGCGTCGGGCGCGTCGATTCGCTTCCTTGTTCGCCCGCTTCTCCGCGCGCGGGACACGCTCCACGCTGAGCACCACAGTCGGCGGCGTCACGATGCCGACGCCGCATTCGAGGATCTTCGCGTGGCCGGCGCCGGCCCGCGCCAACTCCCCCCGATCGCGCTCGAGCTCCTCGGCGACGCTGGATCCCTTGAGCGCCAACATATGGCCGTGCTCATGAATCAGCGGCAGGGACCACTTCGCCAATTTCCCGAGGGGAGCGACCGCGCGAGAAGTCACGTAATCCGCGCCGCCCGCTTCCTTCCGGACGTCCGGCTGTTCGGCACGACCGCGGACCACGGTGATCTCGAGTCCCGCCGATTCGACGAACTCCGCCAGGAACTTGGTGCGGCGCAGCAACGGCTCGACGAGTGTGATGCGCAGATCCGGACGCGCGATGCCGAGGGGAATTCCGGGAAGTCCGGCGCCGCTGCCGATATCGACAACCGAAGCTCCGAGAGGAATCAACTCGCCCAGCACCGCACAGTTGAGGATGTGTCGATCCCAGAGTCGCGGCACCTCTCGCGGTCCGATCAGACCGCGTTCGACGCCGGCGGTCGCCAGCGCGGCGCAGTACTGCTCGGCCAGCGGAAGGCGATCGCCGAAAACCTCGACCGCCACCGCGGGCGGCGTCAGATCGACAGAGTCGCCGCCGGGGGAGTGCTGAGGTGTGGCACCCGCGCCTCGTTCCACGTGAAACATCCTTCCGGACCGTCAAAATCCATCAATACAAAGAGTAGGGCCCCCGGTCCGATGAACCGGGGGCCCTACCTTACCCATTCGACATTCTCAGGCCGGGATCACGACCACGTGCCGGTTGGGCTCGACACCTTCACTCTCACTGGCGACACCGTCCACGGCGGCCACGGCATCGTGAACGATCTTGCGCTCGAACGGAGTCATCGCAGTCAGCGATTCGGGCTTACCCGACTCCGCCACCCGCCGCGCCGCATCGGTGCCGAGCGCGCTCAGCTCCTCGCGACGCTTGGCCCGCCACCCGGCCACATCGAGCATCAGGCGGCTGCGCACACCGGTCGCCTGCTGCACGGCCAGTCGGGTCAACTCCTGCAGCGCGTCCAGAACCTCACCGCGCCGACCGACGAGCTTCGACAGATCCCGCCCGCCGTCGATGCTCACGACCGCCCGGTCGCCCTCGACATCCAGATCGATATCGCCGTCGAAGTCGAGAACGTCCAGCAGCTGCTCCAGATAGTCGCCCGCGATCTCACCCTCTTCGATCAACGCCTCTTCGGCATCGGTCGGATCCGGTTCGGTCGCCTCGTCGCGGTCGTCCACCGCCGCCGCATCATCCTGCACACCGAGGGCCACAGTGGCGTCCCCTCCATCGGTCTCAACAGTCATATGTCGTTTCCTTCAATCTGAATCATCCGTCGTATCGGATCCGCTAGCGACGTCGCTTCTGATTCGCTCGACCTCTGTTGCCGGATCGCTTGCGATTACCCGGCCCGGGTGACTTACCCGACGAGCCCGACTTACCGGAGGCCGAACCGGCCTTGGCCGAAGAACTCGAACTCGTGGAGTCCGAAGTCGTGGTGGCGGCGGTGCCGTTGGTCGCGGCCGCGGGCTTGTCCGCGTCGGCGGCCGACGTCTCGGCGGCGCCGGATTTCTTCTTGGCGGTCGGCTTGGCGCCGGGCTTCGGCGCGTTCTGCGCCTTCCGCTCGATCGCCTCTTCCTTCTTCTGCTGCTCTTCCTTGTCGATGCGCCCGAAGACCAGATGCTGCTGCCCGTAGGTCCAGATGTTGTTGGCCACCCAGTAGAGCAGGATCGCGATGGGCAGGAAGGGACCACCGACGACGACACCGAGCGGGAAGACCCACAGCGCCAACTTGTTCATCAGCGCGGCTTGCGGATTCGCAGCCGCCTCCGCGCTCTGGCGTGCCACCGAGGCGCGGGCGTTGAAGTGGGTCGCGAGGCCGGCGACGATCATCAGCGGAACCGCGACGACGACCATATTCCACACGTGCGGGATGCCGCCGAAATCCGCGTAGGCGTCCAGGGTCGCCTTGGGGGAGGTGATCGCAGCGGAGATCGGCGCCCCGAAGATACGGGCGCTCAGGAACGACTGCACATCGTGCGCGCTGAACACGTAGTTCGGCGTCATCGCGTTCTGCTCGGGCGTCATGTGCAGCTGGCCGATACCACTACCGGTGCGGTTGAACGACCGCAGCACGTGGTACAGACCGATGAACACCGGCACCTGAGCCAGCACCGGCAGACAGCCCATCAGCGGGTTGAAGCCGTGTTCCTTCTGCAGCTTCTGCATCTCGACGGCCATCTTCTGGCGGTCGTTCTTGTACTTGCGCTGCAGTTCCTTGATCTGCGGCTGCAACTCCTGCATCTGCCGCGTGGTGCGCACCTGTTTGACGAAGGGCTTGTACAGCACCAAGCGCAGGGTGAACACCAGGAACACCACTGCCAGCGCCCAGGCGAACCCGTTACTGGCGCCCTTGTCGAAATCTCCGAGTCCGAAGACGAACCCGAAAATCCGGTGCCAGAACCAAAGGATCCAGGACACCGGGTAATAGATGAAGTCGAGCACGGCTCTATGTACTCCCGTCGGTCGTGTCGCCGGTCACCGCGCGCGGCGACCCTTTACAAGACTTGTGTTCGGCCGCCTCGTCATGGGCCCGGCTCGTCTCGTGAGCCGCTTCGGCAGCAGCCCGTTTCCGTTCCGGAACCGGGTCCCACCCACCAGGGTGCCAGGGCGCACATTTGGCCAGACGCACGGCCGTCAATCCGAGACCGACGAACAGCCCGCGAGTACGCAGAGCCGTCACCGCGTACTCACTACAGGTCGGGGTGAATCGGCACACCGGCATGCGGGTGGGGGAGACGTAGGTCCGGTACAGCTCGATCAGAAAGATCACGAGATTCGCCGGAAGCCGCGTCACCACGCGCAGGCGGTTCATGACGCATCACTCGAAGCCACCCGCGCGGCGGAGAGATCGAAGGACATCTTCCGCAGCGCGGAACGCAATTGCTGATCCAGCTCCGCCGAGGTCGCGGTCGCGGCACCGGGGAGGGCGCGGATTACGACATCGGCCTCCGCCGGAAGATCGGCGACGACCCCGGCGCAGATATGACGCAGGCGGCGGGCCACGCGGTGTCGTACCACCGCGGTGCCCACCGCCTTGCTGACGATCAATCCGAAACGAGGACCACCGAAGCGTGCGAGCGATCGTGCCGCCGCACTATCGGACAACGCCGCATCGTCGGACCTCCCGGCGTCGTCGGATCTCATGTCCGCCGATGCCGGCGACACCACCACATGCACGACGATGTCCCGTCTCCCGACTCGTCGGCCACGTCGCACCGTCCGGGAGAAGTCGGCACGATGATGCAGCCGGTACGGCTCAGGCAACACCCGAGTGTCCGAGCACGTAACGGGTGAACGGAAGCAGCGAGACGATCGACGAGTCAGGCATGGCGGCGATGCCGATGCCGTGCGATCAGGCCGTCAGAGAAGCGCGGCCCTTGCGACGGCGCGCCGACACGATCGCGCGCCCGGCACGGGTGCGCATCCGGAGGCGGAAGCCGTGGACCCGCGCACGACGACGGTTGTTCGGCTGGAACGTCCGCTTGCCCTTGGCCACGGTCAACACTCCTCGAGTTGGTGGACGCCAGGCGGCGCCCGAAGCTGTTCGGTGAAACGTATGTGGTCGCGATGAAAACTGGTCTTCATCGGCACAACGCCCATTGCGTGGTGGTCCCGCTGGATCGATGATTCGACCAGGCAGCAGGCAGCCAACACCGCGTCAACGGGTGACTGTACGAGGGTACTGATCAGCCAGGAGAGGGTCAAACTCGGGGTCCCTCATGAGACGCCCGCCACTGAATCCGGGACCGGCGACAGCCTTCCGCCCGGGCCGACTCACCGTGCTGCCGCGACGCGCCGTGTGGACGGCGCACTCGTGAACCACCCTTGTCACAGCCACCGGCGAACCACTACGATTCATAGCTAGAAGATAGCTGCAGAAGCGCAGGTCCAGGCGCTGACCGGGGGGTTGTTGCAGCGAACCACGTATCATCCCAGTTCTCCACATCTGTGGATAATTGTGTGGAAAGACCCCTGGAGTGGCATATTCGTATGGCTGACGGCCAGGCATGTCAGTGGTCGCCGACCGTTGGAGCTCCTGTCGAGTTGCTCCGGGGAGGAAATAATACGTGGACGACGAGCAGAACGTGTTGACCGCGGTCTGGCCCGAAGTGGTCGCCGAGCTCACCGCCGGCTCCACCGACGGAGCCATCCCGCCGGTGACCAACGCCCAGAAGGCGTGGCTCGGCCTGGTCAAACCGCTCACGGTCGCACAAGGCTTTGCCCTGCTCTCGGTGCCTTCTTCCCTGGCCCAGGAGGCCATCGAGCGCGATCTGCGCGAACCGATCCTGCGGTCGCTGGCCCGTCGGCTGGGCCCGCAGGTGGAGGGTCTCGGCGTCCGCATCGCCGCACCGGCCAACCCGCCGCCGGACCGTCCCGGCGCCGGCGCCCGCCATGCTCGCCTCACCTCACGCCCGGAGCGGATGCGCGACAAGCCCCGCGAACCGGTCGGGTTCCCGGCGCCGCCGCAGTATCCCGACGCCGACGATTTCCCCACCCCGCGCTATCTTTCCCCAGCCGACTACCAGGCCCGGACCGCCTATCCCCAGGGGGAGTATCCGTCCGCACCGATGGCCGGGGAATTGCCGGACAGCCTCGGACCGTCCTCGCCGCTGCGCCGGGACCCGGAAGCGCATCTGCACGACGAAGCGCTGGTCCGGCATCCGGACAGTCTGCGGCGCGATCCCGACGATCTGCGCCGGGACCCCGACGCCTTCCGCCACGATCCGGACGCACTCCGGCGCGAAACCGACGCCCTGCGCCGGGACGCCGACACGCTGTCCGGCCGGGACGGGCTGCACGGTCCGGATTCGCTGCGGCGTGAGACGGACTCACTGCGCCGCGACCACGAATTGCACCATCCACAGGAGGCGCTGCGCCGGGAGCCCGAGCCACTGCGGCACGACCAGGAGCTGCCCCGGGCGGGCGGACATCCCGGACAAGAATCGCTGTTCGCGCCGGAACCGGAGGTCGGACAGCGCCCGGGCGTGGCCGAGGACACCGACGAACCCGTGGTGAGCGCACGCAATTCCTGGCCGACGTATTTCGCGAAGTCGCCGGAACCGCCGGCGCCGGCCCCCGCCTCGTCTTCGGCCAGTTTGAACGCCAAGTACACCTTCGAGACCTTCGTCATCGGCGCCTCGAACCGGTTCGCGCACGCGGCGGCGGTGGCGATCGCCGAGGCGCCGGCGCGCGCGTACAACCCGCTGTTCGTGTGGGGGGCATCCGGTCTGGGGAAGACACATCTGCTGCACGCGGCCGGGCACTATGCCCAGCGGCTGTTTCCCGGGATGCGCGTCAAATACGTCTCGACCGAGGAATTCACCAACGACTTCATCAACAGCCTGCGCGACGACCGGAAGGTGGCGTTCAAACGCCGCTACCGCGAGACCGACATCCTGCTGGTGGACGACATCCAGTTCATCGAGGGTAAGGAAGGTATCCAGGAGGAGTTCTTCCACACCTTCAACACCCTGCACAACGCGAACAAGCAGATCGTGGTCTCCTCCGATCGCCCGCCGAAGCAGCTGGCGACGCTGGAGGAGCGCCTGCGCACCCGGTTCGAATGGGGTCTGATCACCGATGTGCAGCCGCCGGAGCTGGAGACCCGGATCGCGATTCTGCGCAAGAAGGCGCGGATGGATCGCCTCGATGTGCCGCACGACGTGCTGGAACTGATCGCCAGCCGGGTCGAGCGCAATATCCGTGAACTCGAGGGCGCATTGATCCGGGTGACGGCCTTCGCCTCCCTCAACGGCCAGCCGCTGGATCTGTCGCTGGCCGAGGTCGTGTTGCGCGATCTGATGCCCGACACCACGACCATCGAGATCACGGCGTCGACGATCATGGCCGTGACCGCGGAGTATTTCAACACCACGCTGGAGGAACTGACCGGTCCCGGTAAGGCCCGGCCGCTGGCTCAGGCTCGTCAGATCGCGATGTACCTGTGCCGGGAACTGACCGACCTTTCCCTGCCGAAGATCGGCCAGGCCTTCGGTCGCGACCACACGACGGTCATGTACGCGGAGAAGAAAGTGCGCAAGGAGATGACCGAGCGCCGCCGGGTCTACGACCAGGTTCAAGAACTCACAGCCCGAATCAAACAACGCTCGCGCTGAATCCCTACACAAGCCGATCCACCCGGTTGACCTGGGTGGATCGGCTTTCTCGTGTTGTGGATTCCTCGAGGAATCCTTGTGGAGTCCTCGAGGAATCCCAGGGTTGTCCTCGAGGTTGCGCACAGTCGATGCGTGACCCTGTGCACGCATTCGCTCACAGCCCTCGGTCCACAGTTCCCACAGCCGAATTCGTCCACGGGGTCCGAACTGCGAAGACAGCCGAATCGGCATGTGGATTCCTCGAGGACTCCCTGTCAGGTCCTCGAGGAATCCCCCGGTAGTGCACCGATCGGCACACACGTGTGTACAACAGGCCTCGAGTCATGGAAGAACTCGAGGATGGCTCGAGGATGGAGGTTGAACAGTTTTCCGGCCTCCACAGCGGCCCCCTGTTCATCCTCGAGTCACCCGCCGGACATCCCCACGCCGCCACGCCTCCTGAACTGGCCGGACGGCCCCCGTCCACAGAATCCACAGTGCCTACTACTACTTCAGTTCTTCTTCTTTAGATTTCTTCTTGAAAACAGGGTGTGTGGAAACTCGGCTCGGGGACCGACGGATCGATTCGCGGCAGTCCACATCCGAACGGAGCAGGGAGCAGAACGGATCCGGCCTTCCGCCGACGACGCACCGGGTGAGGGGGTGACGTAGTCATCGCCCGCTTGCGCGGGTACGGTTTGATGTCGGTCGCCTGTGCCACACTGCGGTGCGTACGAGCGAGCCGTTCCGACCGCATTGCCGCGCGAACCACGCTGTTGTATGAACCACGCTGAGCACCACGGCGTCGAACAGATCACGACCGATCGAGACTGGGAGAGGACATACCGAGCGATGGAGCTTGCAAGTATGAAGTTTCGGGTCGCTCGCGAGGATTTCGCGGAATCCGTCGCCTGGGTGGCCCGTAGCCTGCCGTCTCGCCCGCCCGTGCCCGTCCTGGGCGGTGTGCTGCTGGTGGCCGACGAGGACGGCCTCACGGTCTCCGGATTCGACTACGAGGTCTCCGCGCAGATGCGCGTCGCCGCCGAGGTGGCCGGCCCGGGACAGGTGCTGGTCTCCGGTCGCCTGCTGGCCGACATCACCAAGGCACTGTCCAACAAGCCGGTCGACGTCTCGGTCGACGGCACCCGTGTGCTGATCGCCTGCGGCAGCGCCAAGTTCTCGCTGCCGACCATGCCGGTCGAGGACTATCCCCAGCTGCCCGAACTGCCTCCGCAGACCGGCGAACTGGGTGTGGATCTGTTCTCCGAGGCCGTAGGCCAGGTGGCGGTCGCCGCCGGCCGCGACGACACGCTGCCCATGCTGACCGGTATCCGCGTCGAAATCGACGGCTCCCAGGTGGTTCTGGCGGCCACCGACCGCTTCCGCCTCGCGGTGCGGCATCTGGAGTGGCAGCCCGGTCGCCCGGATGTGGAGACCGCGGTCCTGGTCCCGGCGCGCACCCTGTCGGAATCGGCGAAGACGCTCGGCGCCTCCGATGCGCCCGTCCAGCTGGCCTTCGGCACCGGAACCGACGGACTGCTCGGGATCGTCAACGGTGGCCGCCGGACCACCACCCGGTTGCTCGACGCGGAATTCCCCAAGTTCCGCCAATTGCTCCCCAAGGAGCACACCTCGATCGCGACCCTCCAGGTGAGCGCGCTGATCGAGGCCATCAAGCGCGTAGCCCTGGTGGCCGAGCGCGGCGCCCAGGTGCGGCTCGAGTTCTCCGATCAGGGTCTGCAACTCTCCGCCGGCGGTGACGACGCCGGTCGCGCCGAGGAATGGCTGGAGGCGGAGTTCCGCGGTGAACCGCTGACCATCGCTTTCAACCCCGGCTACCTCAACGACGGTCTGTCGGCGCTGCATTCGGACCGGGTGACCTTCGGTTTCACTACTCCTAGCCGCCCGGCGGTGATGTGCCCGACCACCGACGACGAACCGGAACTGTCGGACTCCGGCGCGTTCGCGGCGCTGTCGAGCGACTACATCTACCTGTTGATGCCGGTTCGTTTGCCCGGCTGATCGATCCGATCCCCATGTTTCCCGCCTCGCCGGCCGCGATACGACCGGCGAGGCGGCATTCGTTCACCCCGACCTGTGGAGATGTTGATAAACCTGTGAAAAACCCCGGGCGCGTGTGCATTTCGACCCGTCCGTCACAAAGTGCCTGGTGACGGCGGGTTCAGCTATGCACATCCGGACGCTCACACTGCGTGATTTCCGCTCCTGGGAGCACGCCGACCTCGAATTACCCACAGGCAGAACCGTTTTCCTGGGGGCGAACGGCAACGGTAAGACCAATCTCGTCGAGGCAGTCGGATATCTGTCCACACTCGGTTCCCACCGGGTTGCCGGTGATGCCCCGCTGATCAGGTTGGGGCAGCAGCGATCTCGGATCGGCGCGACCGTCGTCAACGGTGGCCGCGAACTGCGCATCGATGTGGAGTTGAACCAGGGCGCCGCCAATCGCGCGCAGATCAACCGGTCGCCGGTGCGCCGTACGCGCGAGATCCTCGGCATCCTGCAGACCGTGTTGTTCGCGCCGGAGGATCTGGCGCTGGTCCGCGGCGATCCCTCCGAGCGCCGCCGTTTCCTGGACGAACTGGCCACCGCCCGGCTGCCGCGCCTGGCCGCGGTCCGCTCGGACTACGACCGCGTGCTGCGGCAGCGCTCGGCGCTGTTGAAAACGGCTGGGCGGCAGGCTCGTTCGCGCGCCGGTGCGCCGGCCGAACTGAGCACCCTCGACGTCTGGGACGGACATCTGGCCGTACACGGTGCGGAACTACTGGCCCAGCGCCTGCGGCTGGTCCACGAACTGCACCCCTATCTCGAGCAGGCATATCGGTCCATCGCACCGGAATCGCGGACCGCCGCCATCCGCTACCGCAGTTCCGCGCTGCCCGAGGAATTCCTGGATCCACAGCGTTCTCCACAGCCCGGAGATGTCGAGGCGCTGGAGGCGAATATGTTGAGCGAGTTGGCTTCCGCGCGCGGCAAGGAACTCGAGCGCGGTGTCTGTCTGGTCGGCCCGCATCGCGACGATCTGGATCTGATGCTCGGTTCGGCGCCCGCGAAAGGTTTTGCCAGCCACGGGGAATCGTGGTCGTTCGCCTTGGCCCTGCGACTGGGCGCCTTCGAACTGCTGCGCAGCGCGGGGACGGATCCGGTCCTGCTGCTCGACGACGTCTTCGCGGAATTGGATCGCCGCCGTCGCACCGCGCTGGCGGCGGTGGCCGCCGGCGCCGAACAGGTGCTGATCACCGCCGCGGTGCCCGAGGACGTGCCCCCGGAACTCGAGGCGAATCCGGTCCGGGTGGAGACCGACGGCGTCGCGGACGGGCGGACCTCGCGCATCGTCGAGCCACCGTCGCGCGCGGATGAGCCCCTCTCGGACGAGCCCACCGAAGGCCGGCACATCGGGTGACGGTGATCGGCGCATCTGTGCCGAATCGCCCCGGGTGCAAGGGGCGCGAGTTGTCGGACCCAGCGGCTAGCCTTGCCGCAATGCAGTGATCGGACGGGAAAGGAGTCGAAGGTGGCCGCAGAACCCGGGCGCGAAGACGGCTCCCCGCCGTCCGCCGGCCCCGAACCGGAACTGCGCGGTGTGGACCTGGCACGCCGTGCCCTGGAGGAGGCGCGCGCCGCGGCCCGTGCCAGCGGTAAGGCGGTCGGCCAGGGGCGAGCCTCACCGCGTAAGGGCGGGGTACGAGCCTTGCGCCGCCGCTCCGGCTGGTCCGGTGCGCGGCCCGACGAGCGCGATCCGCAACTGCTCTCCGCACTGGCCGGATCGCTGGCCAAGAGTCGCGGATGGTCGGGAAAGGTCGCCGAGGGAATGGTTTTCGGCCGGTGGTCGGCCGTGGTCGGCGACGATATCGCGGCACATGCCGAACCGGTATCGCTCACCGACGGCGTGCTGAGTATCCAGGCAGAATCCACCGCCTGGGCCACCCAGCTGCGAATGCTGCAGTCGCAGATTTTGGCGAAGATCAACGCCGCGGTCGGTCAGGGCGTGGTCACCTCGCTGAAGATCAGCGGTCCCGCCGCGCCGAGCTGGCGCAAGGGCGAGCGGCATATCAAGGGGCGCGGTCCGCGCGACACCTACGGCTGATCCGGGCCCGTGAGTTTCACGTGGAACCGGTGCGGAGCATCGTCTCGTGCGAAAACCACATCGGCGTAACTTTCCGGCGCGGGATCCGAGTGCCCGTCGCTGTCCGCTGAGGCTCACGGGAGCGGGTTCGCCTATAACCGGACCCGGTGGCGACCGATTTCACGCACTCACGACGCTCTCAGGGGTGTCATAGGTGCATCCTGTGCCGGGGGTACCAGTAGGATGGAAGAGTAACTAGCGGCGATACCTTCGGCGCGTTCCGTGCAGCACGCGCGAGGACCCGTAATTCTCGAGCAGTTCGAACATCTCGAGCAGAGGCCATACGGGGCTCGGTCTGTGTGTGTTGTCCGACGTCGCATCGAGGGATCAGCAAGTAAGGAGAGCTACCGAGCAGTGGCTGCCAACGACTCCAACGCAAGCGGCTCGTCCAAGGCGAAAGCGGGCAACAAGGACTACGGTGCCTCCAACATCACCGTTCTCGAAGGACTCGAGGCGGTCCGCAAACGCCCCGGTATGTACATCGGTTCCACCGGTGAGCGCGGTCTGCACCACCTGATCTGGGAGGTTGTGGACAACTCCGTCGACGAGGCGATGGCCGGCTACGCCAGCCGGGTCGACGTGACGCTGCTGGCCGACGGCGGCGTCGAGGTCGTCGACGACGGCCGCGGTATCCCGGTGGCGATGCACGCCACCGGTGTGCCCACGATCGAGGTCGTCATGACCCAGCTGCACGCCGGCGGCAAGTTCGACTCGGACGCCTACGCCGTGTCCGGTGGTCTGCACGGTGTCGGTATCTCCGTGGTGAACGCGCTGTCCAGCCGGATGGTCACCGAGATCGACCGCGACGGCTTCCATTGGAGCCAGGAGTACAAGGACGCCAAGCCCGGCAAGCTCGTCAAGGGCGAGCCCACCGACCGGACCGGCACCACGCAGCGCTTCTGGGCGGATCCGGACGTCTTCGAGACCACGACCTACAACTTCGAGACGATCTCGCGCCGGTTGCAGGAGATGGCGTTCCTGAACAAGGGCCTGACCATCACCCTCACCGACCAGCGGGTCAGCGAGGCCGAGGTCACCGACGAGGTGGTCAGCGAGACCGCCGAGGCGCCCAAGCACGACGAGGGCAGCGCCGCGCCGCCGGAGCCGAAGGTCAAGACTCGCACCTACCACTACCCGGGCGGGCTCGAGGATTTCGTCAAGCACATCAACCGCACCAAGCAGGCGATCCACAACACCGTCGTCTCGTTCACCAGCAAGGGCACCGGCCACGAGCTCGAGGTCGCGATGCAGTGGAATTCGGGGTACTCCGAATCCGTCCACACCTTCGCCAACACCATCAACACCCACGAGGGTGGTACCCACGAAGAGGGCTTCCGCGCGGCGCTGACCACCGTGGTCAACAAGTACGCCAAGGACAAGAAGCTGCTCAAGGAGAAGGACGGCAACCTCACCGGCGACGACATCCGCGAGGGTCTGGCCGCCATCGTGAGCGTCAAGGTCAGCGAGCCGCAGTTCGAGGGCCAGACCAAGACCAAGCTCGGCAACACCGAGGTGAAGTCGTTCGTCCAGCGCACCTGCAACGAACATCTGGCGCACTGGTTCGAGGCCAATCCGGCCGATGCCAAGACGATCGTGCAGAAGGCGGTGTCCTCCGCGCAGGCCCGCGTCGCCGCCCGAAAGGCTCGTGAGCTGGTCCGGCGCAAGAGCGCGACCGATCTGGGCGGGCTGCCGGGCAAGCTGGCCGACTGCCGATCCAAGGATCCGAGCAAGTCCGAGATCTACATCGTCGAGGGTGACTCCGCCGGTGGCTCGGCGAAATCCGGTCGCGACTCGATGTACCAGGCGATCCTGCCGCTGCGCGGAAAGATCATCAACGTCGAGAAGGCGCGTATCGACCGAGTCCTCAAGAACAACGAGGTCCAGTCGATCATCACCGCCTTCGGCACCGGTATCCACGACGAGTTCGACATCTCGAAGCTGCGGTATCACAAGATCGTGCTGATGGCCGACGCCGACGTCGACGGCCAGCACATCTCGACCCTGCTGCTCACCCTGCTGTTCCGCTTCATGCGCCCGCTGGTCGAACACGGGCACGTGTACCTCGCCCAGCCGCCGCTGTACAAGCTGAAGTGGCAGCGCTCGGATCCGGAATTCGCCTACTCGGACCGCGAGCGCGACGGTCTGCTGGAGGCCGGTCTGGCCGCTGGTAAGAAGATCAACAAGGACGACGGCGTCCAGCGCTACAAGGGTCTCGGCGAGATGAACGCCAAGGAGCTGTGGGAAACCACCATGGATCCTTCGGTGCGGGTGCTTCGTCAGGTGACGTTGGACGACGCGGCCGCGGCCGACGAGTTGTTCTCCGTGCTGATGGGTGAAGACGTCGAGGCGCGTCGCAGCTTCATCACCCGCAACGCCAAGGACGTCCGCTTCCTCGATGTGTAACCGGTGCTGCGCGGTCCGCCCGCGCGCCCGTCACACCGCCCAGGCCTGTTAAGGAGAATTCATGACTGAGACCACCCTGCCGCCCGAAGGTGGTGCGGGCGACCGGATCGAGCCGGTCGACATCCAGAACGAAATGCAGAGCAGCTACATCGATTACGCGATGAGCGTGATCGTGGGCCGTGCGCTGCCCGATGTGCGTGACGGCCTCAAGCCGGTGCACCGGCGCGTGCTCTACGCGATGTACGACAACGGCTACCGGCCCGACCGCGGTTACGTGAAATCCGCGCGTCCGGTCGCCGAGACCATGGGTAACTACCACCCGCACGGCGACGCCTCGATCTACGACACCCTGGTGCGCATGGCGCAGCCGTGGTCGCTGCGGTATCCGCTGGTCGACGGGCAGGGCAACTTCGGCTCCCGCGGTAACGACGGCGCGGCCGCCATGCGGTACACCGAGTGCCGGCTCACCCCGCTGGCGATGGAGCTGCTCCGCGAAATCGACCACGAGACGGTCGATTTCACGCCGAACTACGACGGCCGCTCCCAGGAGCCCGTGGTTCTCCCCAGCCGGGTGCCGAACCTGTTGATGAACGGGTCCAACGGCATCGCCGTCGGTATGGCGACCAATATCCCGCCGCACAACCTGAACGAGTTGGCCGACGCCATCTACTGGGCGCTGGACAACTACGACGCCGACGAGGAGTCCACCCTCGCCGCGTGTATGGAGCGCGTCAAGGGGCCGGACTTCCCGACCTACGGCCTGATCGTCGGCAGCCAGGGCATCCACGACGCCTACACCACCGGACGCGGTTCCATCCGGATGCGCGGTGTGGTGGAGATCGAGGAGGACAATCGCGGTCGCACCACGATCGTCATCACCGAGCTGCCGTACCAGGTCAACACCGACAACTTCATCAACTCGATCGCCGAGCAGGTCAAAGACGGCAAGATCGCGGGTATCTCCGATATCCACGACGAGTCCTCCGACCGCGCGGGTATGCGGATCGTGGTCACGGTCAAGCGCGACGCCGTGGCGAAGGTGGTGCTGAACAACCTCTACAAGCACACCCAGCTGCAGACCAGCTTCGGCGCCAACATGCTGTCGATCGTCGACGGTGTGCCGCGCACGCTGCGGCTGGACCAGATGATCCGGCTCTACGTCGATCACCAGTTGGACGTCATCGTCCGGCGCACCCGCTACCTGTTGCGCAAGGCCGAGGAGCGGGCGCACATCCTGCGCGGGCTGGTCAAGGCGCTGGACATGCTGGACGAGGTCATCGCCCTGATCCGGCGTTCGGCCAATACCGACACCGCGCGCACCGGCCTGATGGAATTGCTCGAGATCGACGAGATCCAGGCGACCGCCATCCTCGATATGCAGCTGCGGCGCCTGTCGGCCCTGGAGCGGCAGAAGATCATCGACGAATTGGCCCGCATCGAGGCCGAGATCGCCGATTTGAAGGACATCCTGGAGAAGCCGGAACGTCAGCGTGCCATCGTGCGCGACGAACTGGCCGAGATCGTCGAGAAGTACGGCGACGACCGCCGCACCAAGATCGTCGCCGCCGACGGTGACGTCGCCGACGAGGATCTGATCGCTCGCGAGGACGTCGTGGTCACCATCACCGCGACCGGCTACGCCAAGCGCACCAAGACCGATCTGTACCGCAGCCAGAAGCGCGGCGGTAAGGGCGTGCAGGGCGCGGGCCTCAAACAGGACGATCTGGTCAAGCACTTCTTCGTCACCTCGACCCACGACTGGCTGCTGTTCTTCACCAATCTCGGCCGGGTCTACCGGGCCAAGGCCTACGAGTTGCCCGAGGCCAACCGCACCGCGCGCGGCCAGCACGTGGCCAACCTGCTGGCGTTCCAGCCGGAGGAGAAGATCGCCCAGGTCATCCGGATCAAGACCTACGAGGACGCTCCGTATCTGGTGCTGGCCACCCGCAACGGCCTGGTGAAGAAGTCGAAACTGACCGACTTCGACTCCAACCGCACCGGCGGCATCGTCGCGGTGAATCTGCGCGATGGTGACGAATTGGTCGGCGCCGCACTGTGTTCGGCCGAGGAGGATCTGCTGCTGGTATCCGCGCACGGGCAGTCGATCCGGTTCACCGCCAACGACGAGGTGCTGCGTCCCATGGGCCGCGCGACCTCGGGCGTGCAGGGTATGCGGTTCAACGCCGACGATGAGCTGTTGTCGCTCAACGTCGTTCGCGACGGCACCTATCTGCTGGTCGCGACCGCGGGCGGATACTCCAAGCGCACCGCGATCGAGGAGTACACCGCACAGGGCCGCGGCGGTAAAGGTGTGTTGACGATTCAGTACGACCCGAAGCGTGGCAGTCTGGTAGGAGCGCTCATCGTCGACGACGATGACGAGCTCTATGCCATCACGTCCGGCGGCGGTGTCATCCGGACGGCGGCGAATCAGGTACGCAAGGCGGGCCGGCAGACCAAGGGCGTGCGTTTGATGAACCTCGGCGAGGGCGATACCTTGCTGGCGATCGCTCGTAACGCTGATGAGCCCGACCAGGTTTCCGGTGAAGAAGAGGCCTGAGGCTCGGATTAGCGTTAGGTTCTGGAAGCGGTAATTTCTCCACAAGCAGCGGCGCCACGACGGATCGAAGGATTCTGCATTGACCACTCCGAATCAGCCGAACGACGAGCGAAACCACGCCAACGGTGTGACCGAGCGGATCGCACCGTCACCGATTCCGCCGCGGCCGGCGCCGCGGTCGGGGTCGTCGGCCGACAACGGCTCGGGTAGTTCGCCCGCAAACCCCGAGTCGCAAGGCGATTCCGCGAAGTCCGGCGGTTCGGCGCCGGAGGCCGCCGAGGCCGGTGACGGTCGTGGTTCTCGCTTCGAGGAGGGGTGGTCGCAGCTGCCGCAGCGGGAGCCGCAGTCGAATCTGAATCGCCCCGGCCAGGCCCCGGTGCAGGGCCGGGCGAATTCGCAGACCGGACTCGGTGGCGGGGTGAAGAACGCCCGCACCACCACCGACCTCGCGGCCAAGGCGGCGCGCAAGGAAGCGGCGATGGTGAAGTCCGTCGGCATCGACGGACCCACCCGCAGCATCGCCCGCCCGGAACTGATCAAGGATCTGCCCGATCTGTCGGATCTGCGTCATCCGATGCCGCAGGCGGACCCCGGTGCGGCACAGTCGGTTCCGATGGCGGTGAAGACCGCGGCGCCGACCGTCTCCCCGGCCGCGCAGGCGGCGGTCGCCCAGGCGGTGACCAGCGGTGAGCCGTTGCGGGCGACCGTGCAGGTGCGCCATATCGACCCGTGGTCGACGTTGAAGGTGTCGCTGGTGATCAGCGTCGCCATGTTCTTCGTGTGGATGCTGGCGGTCGGATTCCTCTACATCGTGCTGTCCGGCATGGGTGTGTGGGACCGCCTCAACAGCACCTTCACCGACATGGTGAACGACAACAACTCCTCGGCGACGACGATCATCGACGCCGGCAGCGTCTTCGGATACGCGGCCGTCATCGGCCTGATCAACGTGGTGCTGTTCACCGCGCTCTCGACGGTGGGTGTGTTCATCTACAACCAGTGCACCGATCTGGTGGGCGGCGTGCAGGTGACGCTGGCCGATCCGGACTGACGACTCGCGACGCACGGCCGGCCGGTTCGCACCGGACCGGCCGTTCGTGCTTTACGGGCGCTCTGACCAGGCGTTTTGGAGAGCAATCGGAGGGTTGTGTAGTCTCTACCGAGTCAGTCACGACAACATGTCGAGACGAACACCACGGGCCTATAGCTCAGGCGGTTAGAGCGCTTCGCTGATAACGAAGAGGTCGGAGGTTCAAGTCCTCCTAGGCCCACATTCACATACCTGGTCGTCATCGACGGCCGAGGGGGCCTTAGCTCAATTGGCAGAGCACTGCCTTTGCAAGGCAGGGGTTAGGGGTTCGATTCCCCTAGGCTCCACTTCTTCTTCTCATCATCCGGGGGATCCGATCACTGTCTGCCGGGCCCGTCGCGGCACAGTAGGGTGGACGGCATGAAACTTCTTCTGACGATCGGTGTCATTGCCGCAGTTGTCTTCGCTGTCACCAAGGTTCGCAAGCGGAGCGAAGCGGATCTGTGGCACGAGGTGACCGCGCGCTGAGCCGTCACGCTCAACCGGGGCCTTAGCTCAATTGGCAGAGCACTGCCTTTGCAAGGCAGGGGTTAGGGGTTCGATTCCCCTAGGCTCCACAAAATCACCGCTCCACAAAATCACCGCTCCACAAAATCACGGCCGGGCCAGCAGGTCGATGACCGCCTGTACTTCCTCGGGCGTCGGGGTCGGCAGATTGTCGCGGCCGTGGATCAGCCCGATTCCCAGATACACCATCGCGCCGGCGCGCAGCCGCGCCTGAACCGGCTCGAAACCCAGATCGAGCATCGCCGTCTGCACGGTGCGGAAGATGCGCTGATCCAGTGCCCGGACCGCCGCCGCCACGGTGTCGTCGGTGCGTGACCACTCCCGCACCGAGGCCTCGACCATCCAGTGCTTCGGATCCACCAGCATGGCCGCCATCTGTTCGATGCGGGACTCGACCGGAATCGAATCCAACGCGGCGAGGGCGCGCACGGCTTCGCTCTGCATGTCGCCCCACCGGTCGGCCATCGCGGCCATCAGTTGTTCGAGATCGTCGAAATGCCAGTAGAAACTGCCCTTGGTGACGCCCAGTTCCTCGCACAGCCGGGGAATCCGGATCGCGGTCACGCCTTCGCGTCCGAGCAGGTCCAAGGCGCCGTTCACCCAGTCGTCGTACGACAGCCGCGCCGTCCGTGGGCGGTTGCGATGTTGTGCCTCCGCCTTCTTGGACACCGCCTTTCGGGACACCGCCTTCTTGGACGTGACCGGGGCTTTCTTCGGTGTCGTCATCCATTCACCGCCGAGTCGCCCAGGTCCATGTCCCGATCGTAGGGGAGCCGGTCGGGTGGGGATTCGACGCGCATCCGGCGCACCTCCTCGGACCATTCAAACTAGTACCGTTCACTGTACTCAATGGTATGGTCGCTGCCACGGGTGACGATCGGGGTCACCTCGGAAGGTGCGAGGGATGTATCGACCGATCGGCCGCCGCGCGATGCTGCGCGGTCTCGGCGCAGGTCTGACGGCCGCGATGGCCGGGCGCGCGGCGACGGCCATCGCCGATCCCGCACCGGGCGGGTTCGAGAGTCCGCTGATATTCCATTCGCCGCCGATGCGGCCCTTCGTCGACGAACTTCCGCGGCCACCCGTCCTCACCGGGAGTCACCTGGACCTCGTCGCGACCACCACCAGCCATCGCTTTCACCGCGATATGCCCGCCGTGCCCGCATTCGGATACAACGACCGGACGTACCTGGGCCCGACCATCGAACACGAGGCCGGCCGCCCGCTCACCGTCCGGTTCCACAACCGGCTCGGCGACCATCCGTTCGCGGCCGATATCGACACCACGCTGCACGGGGTGCCGGAGAGTTACCGGACCACGGTGCCGGCCTCGCTGCATCTGCACGGCGGAGTGACGCCGCCCGCCAGTGACGGACATCCCGAACGCCTGGTCATGCCGGGACAGCACCTCGACCACGACTTCCCGCTGCGCCAGTCGGCCGGTCACCTCTGGTACCACGACCACGCGATGGGGATCACCCGCGCGAACGTCTACGCCGGATTGACGGGCATGATGCTGCTGCGCGACGAATTCGACACGGGAGCTCCCGGCAATCCGCTCGGGCTGCCCGCGGGGGAGTTCGAAATACCCCTGGTGCTGCAAGAGAAATTGTTCATGCCCGACGGTCGTCAGAGTCTGCGTTCGACCGCGGTGGTGCCGCCGGGTTCGTGGGAGGGCGGTGCGGTCGGCGACGTCGGGGTGGTGAACGGGGTGGTGTGGCCACAGCTGCCGGTCGCGCGCGGGCTGTATCGGTTCCGTGCGATCAATGCCGCCTCGTTCAGTACGTGGAATCTGTTCTTCGGCAATCGGATGCGGTTCTGGGTGATCGGAAACGACCACGGACTGCTCGATGCGCCGGTTCCGGTGCGTAATCTGCGCCTCGCTCCGGCCGAACGGATCGATCTCCTGGTGGATTTCGCCGACCTCGCGCCGGGGGAGACGGTCGACCTGTGCAACGACGAACAACCGGTGTTCCAGGCGGCGATCCTCGGGGAGGTGGCGATGCCGGTGTTCTGCCGCTTCCGCGCCGAGGATCGCGCGGGATGGCGCGGACCGGTGCCGCAGACGCTGCGCGGCGGGCCGCGACAGCCCGCGGTGCTGCCGTCGGTGCCGGTGCCGGCGCTGTCGCGCACCCTCACGATCAGCCAGCCCTATGAACTGCGGATGCCGCCCGCGATCATGTCGCTGAACAACCTGCGCTATTCGGATCCGGATATCGACATGCCGCGCCAGGGGACGACCGAGGTGTGGAACATCGTCAACATCACGCCCGATCCCCATCCCATCCACATCCACCTGGTGGATTTCCGCATCCTGAGCCGGACGCCGCTGCGGACTGTGGATTATCAGCTCGCGCATCCCCAACCGGCGATCGGCACCCGCTGGACTCCCGACCCGGAGGGTTTCCTCGCGGGCCCGGCGCAGCCGCGGGCGCCGTGGGAGAGCGGCCGCAAGGATGTGGTGCGGGTCGACGGCGGCACCGTCACCCGCATCGTGGTGCGTTTTCCGACCGCCGACGAACTCGGATTCGATCCCGACGCGTCGTTCCCCAGGACCGGCCCGCCGATGCCGGGTGCGGCGCATCCGGCGGACCATGCCGCGCATCGGGATTCGGATCTGCGCGGTTTCGTCTGGCACTGCCATCTGCTCGATCACGAGGACCACGACATGATGCTGCGATTCCGAACGGTGCGGTGAATGCGAATGACGACACAACTACGAACCTTGAAATGCCCCAGCGCCTTCCGGTACTGGGAGGCCAAACAGCAGCCCGCCGTCCAGCGGCTGGAAGCGATCGTGCGGAAGGTGACCGGCGCCGAACTCTTTCCGACCGACGACCAGGCACGGGCACTCACCGAGGATCTGTTCGCCGGTGATCCGGTCGCCGAACGATTCGTCGCCGAGGTGATGCACGGTCCCGGCGGTTCGGCGGCTGGCCGGGCTCTGCTGGACCGGGCCTTGGCCGAGGGAATCGATGCCGTTCCCGAGGCACCGGATTCGATGCGCGAACTGTTCGCCGAATTCGACACCGTGCCCGAATGGGTGCGTCCGGAGCTGGTCGAACAGGGTGCGGCCATCTGGCGGCGCTGGGGCACCATATTGTTCAGCTTCGCGGGTGCGGAAACACTGGAGATGTACACCGAATCTGCGGTCGCCACTCCGTTGTCGCTGGCGGGCGGTTACGCCGGAAACAGTGCGCTGCGCAGGTATTTGGAGACCTGCCGATTCTGGATGGACGTCTCGCAGCCGAATGCGCTGCTGACCCCGGGGTCGACCGGGCGCGCCACCGCGCTGAAGGTCCGGGTCATGCACGTGTCGGTGCGGGCGCGGGTGGCCGGCCATCCCGAATGGGATATCGACAAGTGGGGACTGCCGATCAGCCAGACCTATCAGTTGCTGACCCTGATCGCGGGCAGTGTGACACCCGGACTCGGGCTGTGGGCGCTGGGCTATCAGACCACGCCGTCGGAAATCCGTGCGCTGCTGCACTTTCAGAGATACATGGGTTATCTGCTGGGCGTGCGTTTGCAGTGGCATCCCGAGACGGTGATCGACTCGCTGCGGGTGCTGGCGATGACGATCGCCTCGCGTTCCTACGACGCCGGTGCGCACGGCGCGGAATTGATCGAGTCCTATCCCGCCGCCTTCGCCCCGCGTCCCGAACACCGTGGCGCGAGCCGGTTGCGGGCGGCCTACAACTACCGCATCAACTCGGTGTATTCGGCGATGTACATGGCGCCGGGCACACGGCGCAAATACCGTATGCCCCCGGCATTTCCGTGGTTGCTGATTCCGGTGCTGCGGTTTCCGCTGATCACCGCCATGGAATTCGTACGCCGGATACCGCCGGTCGGGCGGCTGCACGAGAAGGTGATGGTCCGGCACCGGGAGAACTGGTACCGCGCCCAAATGCAGGGCCGGGAAGCGGAATTCGATGCGAGCGGAGCGTTGCGGCGATGAAGGACACAACCATTGTCGAGGCATGGAACGGTCCCGGCCGCCGGGACGGCGAACTCACCACGGTCGAACCGCGGCACAACGCACTCCATCCCGCGGCGAGTTCGCTCGCCTTCGAGCACTGGTATTTCGACGCCCATCTCGACAGCGGACACACCGTCGTCGGATTTCTCACCAAGCGCCGTCCCGAGGACTTCCCGCACGCGCGCCCCTGGGTCGAGTTGATGGTGTACGAACCGGACGGCACCCGTCGCCAGGTCTCGCGGAAATATCCCCGCAAGCAGGCGTCGTTCGATGCGCGATCCTGTGATGTGCGGATCGGGAACAACCGCGCCTACACCGAATTCCGGCCCGACGGGTTGCCGACGCACCACCTGCGGCTGGCCGAGGACGGTCTGGAATTCGAGCTGCGCTTCGACAACGAACTGCCCAGCTGGATGCCCGGACAGGGCGAAACGCATTTCGGCGGCGGTGATTGCTTCGGCTGGGTGGTCGGCGCGCCGCGAGCCCGGGTGAGCGGCACGGTGACCATCGACGGCGCCGAGCGGTCCGTCACCGGTCGCGGTTACGCCGACCACAACTGGGGCGTCGGCGATATGCGCAAGATCATCGAGCGCTGGCACTGGGGCCGGCTGTATGTCGAGGACTATTCGCTCCTGTTCGCCGACGTGCTGACCCAGCAGCGGCGCGGAGCGCACGAGATCGCGCCGCTGATGCTGGCTCATCGGGACCGCGTCGTCCTCTCGACCGGCGAGACGACCTTGCGGGAAGGGCCGGCGCGGTTCGACGCCACCGCCGGGCGCGGCTATCCGGAGTGGATCGAAGTGCGCGTACCCGACCAGGTCGAGTTGCGGCTGACCGTGGATCGGGTGATCCACGCCCACGATCTCCTCGACGATGTTCCGGTGGTCGGCACCCGGTTGCTGAAACCGCTGGCGCACAGGTTGATCGGTCATCCGGGCTATTTCCGATTCGAATCCACCTTCGAACTGACGGTGCTCGGCGGGGCCGAACCGGTCCGGCGCACCGGCACCACCTTGCACGAACTGGTGGCGCTCACCTGAGCCTTGCGCGGGCCGCGCATTCGCGGTGCAAGGGAGCTGCAAGCGACCGGCGGCAGGGTCGATGTCATGAGCGAGACATTCGATGTGGTGGTCGCCGGTGCGGGTCCGGTCGGGCTGATGCTGGCATGTGAACTGCGGCTGGCCGGCGTCGAGGTACTGGTCGTGGAGCGCCTGACGGAGATCGATCGGACCATCAAGGCCGGAGCGATCAATGTGCCGACCGCACAGGCCTTCGATCGGCGCGGACTGTTGCCCGAGTTGCTGTCGCATCAGCAGGCGGCGGTCGAGCGGATGAAGGCGTTCACCGGTGGGACGGCGGGCCCCGCGAACCGGCCGCCGATCGCGGGTCATTTCGCGGGAATCATGTTGTCGTTCGACCTGATCGACGCGGAAGATCCGGCCTTCGCCGGTGTGGGGCCGGCGGGGCGGGCCGTGCTGGTGAGCCAGCAGGGCATCGAGGAGATTCTCGGTGCGCGCGCGGCGGAACTCGGCGTGGTGGTACGCCGGGGCGTGCACCTGACCGATCTGACCGACCACGGCGACGCGGTCACGGTGCGGTGCCGTGCCGACGAGAGCGGCGGTAGCGAAGAGAGCAGCCGTTCCGGCGAGATCCGCGCTTCCTGGCTGGTGGGTTGCGACGGCGGACGCAGCACCGTCCGCAGACTCGCCGGCTTCGATTTCCCGGGTATCGGGCCGGAGATCACCGGGCGGCAGGCGGTGGTGGAGATGTCGGAAACCGAAGGGCTGCAGCCCGGTTGGCACGACACCGACCACGGCATCTACGTCTACGGGCCGACTCCCGGCCGTTTTCTGACCGTCGAACTCGACGGACCACCCGTCGATCGCGACGCGCCGATCACGGCCGCCGAGCTGGAGGCGAGTCTGCGCCGGGTCGCCGGGGTACCCGTGCGGGTCTCCGCGGTGCATTCGGCGACCCGGTTCACCGACAACACCCGTCAGGTCCCGGACTATCGCAAGGGCCGCGTGCTGCTCGCCGGCGATGCGGCACACGTACATTCGCCGTTCGGCGGACAGGGCCTGAATCTGGGAATCGGCGATGCGGTCTGTCTCGGCTGGAAGCTGGCCGCGGTCGTCGACGGCCGGATGGACGAGCGGCTCCTGGACACCTACACCGCCGAGCGGTATCCGATCGGCGCCTGGGTGCTGGAATGGACTCGGGCGCAGGTCGCCCTGATGCGGCTGGATCGGCGCAGTAAGGCGCTGCGGGCGGTGATGTCCGAACTGCTGTCCACCGGCGACGGCGCGACCACCGTGTTCAAACGGATCTCCGGCGTGCTGCACCGCTACCACCTGGGCGGCGACCACGAACTGGTCGGCACCATCGTTCCCGATCGCGATCTCTCCGACGGGACTCGCGTGGCCGAACACTTCGCCTCCGGCCAGGGCGTGCTGTTCGACTTCGCCGACTCCGCGGAGCTGCGCGCGGCGGCGGCGCCGTGGCAGGACCGGGTTCGGATCGTCACGGCGAAGCCGCTGGACGCCTCCGACGAGACCGGTGCCGACGCGGCGGCCGGCGTGCTCGTCCGTCCGGACGGATATGTCGCCTGGGCAGCCACCGAGGGGGTCGAGGGTGTGAGGACGGCGCTGACTCGCTGGTTCGGTCGGTGAGCGCGATTCCCGCCGGTCCTGCCGAACGTGTTATATGTAACTTCGAGTAGCGGGCAGATGTGCTGCCTGCCTACCATCGAATAGCTATCGTTCGTCGAGGTGCCGGTGTGGACCGGCGCGTGCTGCGGGATTCGCGGCCGGGAGTGGAAGGAACAGCCCGTGGTCGCGATCGTTGCGGATCTGCCGCGCGCGGCGCGCAATATCTGGGCGGTGTCGTTCGGCGACGGAATCGAGCCCTACCGGCCGGCGCCGTCCACACCGATCAGCGAGCAGCCGCACAATCGACTGCTGCGCTACGACCGCGACGAACCCGGAACCGGGAATCCGGTCCTGCTGGTACCACCGCTCGCGGTCACGCCGGCCTGCTTCGACCTGCGGGACGGCCAGAGCCTCGTGCGCTATCTGCTCGCCATCGGCAAGCAGCCGTATGTGGTCGACTACGGCGATTTCGATTACGGCGACCGGGATCTCGGGCTCGAGCATTGGACCCACGGCATCGTTCCGGACGCGGTGCGCCGCGTCGCCGCCGAACACGGGCGACCCGTGGACGTGATCGGCTGGTCGCTGGGTGGCGCGCTCGCGATGATCGCCGCGGCGGCCCATGCGGATCTGCCGATCGCCTCGGTCACCGGCCTGGCTACGCCGTTCGACCAGCGCCGCACCCCGTTCCTGGTGCCGGTCCGGATGGCGGGGAAGCTGACCGGTGGACGCGGCGTCGCCCTGGCGACCAAATTGCTCGGCGGAGCCCCGCGCGAGCTGGTCCGGCTCGGCTTCCGGCTACAGGCCTTCGACCGCGAGCTGACCCGTCCGCTGTTCATCGCCCGGCATGCCGCCGACACCGAGGCTCTGGCCCGCATGGAGGCGGTCGACCGCTTCATGGCGACCATGCCCGGTTATCCCGGACGTTCGCTGTGGCAGATCTATCGCAGTCTGGTGTTGCGAAACGAATTGGCGGACGGTGTGATTCGACTGCGCTCGGATCTCGTCGTGGACCTGTCGAAACTGACCTGCCGGGTGCTGCTGATCGGCAGCCGCACCGACATGCTGGTGCCCGCGGGATCCACTCGCCGCGGTGTGGACCTGCTCACCGGCGCCGCCGAGGTGCGGTTCGTGGAGGTGTCCGGCGGACATCTGGGCCTGATGGTGGGTCCGGACGCGGCCGGCTCCACCTGGCCCGCGATCGGCGATTTTCTCGGCGACCCTTCGGGCGCCTCGGCCGATCCGGATCAGATCAAACCGAGTTCGCGCGCTCGTGCGATGGCCTCGGCCCGGGATCCGCTACCCAGTTTGTGATAGATCCCGCGCAGGTGTGTTTTGACGGTGTTGATCGAAACACCCATGCCCTCGGCGATATTCAGCGTCGTCATCCCGGACGGCAGCTGGCGCAACACCGACATCTCGGTTTCGGTGAGCCCAGGATTGTGCGCCGCGCCGCGAGCCGACGGATGGGACCGGATCAGATCGACCAGCCGGTCGTGGTGACCGAAACGGCCGACCGAACCGTCCAGTAACGCAACGATTCCCGGCACCTCCAGGAACGGTCGCACGATCCGGTCGTCGGCCGCGTGATTCAGCGCCCGCGCCAGCGCCTCGTAGGCCTTGACCGGACGGTCCAGATGGTCGGATGCGGCGGCGTACAACAGCCAGCCCGTGACGGCGGTGAGCGCGGGCAGTCCCTCGGTCCGGCGCAGAAGTGGCTGCAGCAGTTCGAGCGTCGTCGACGAGGTCTGCGCGTACTCCGACAGGCAGGCATGCGCCAGCACGACCTCGGGTGTGTGGCCCAGCACCGCGATCGCTCGCTCGACCAGAGTCTGTGCGCCGACGCGAGACTGGATCCGCAGCAGGGCCGACACCGTGTGCAGGACCAGGTTGCCGCAGGAGCGCGGCGGCGTCGGCTCGGCGAGCATGTCGAGCAGTTGCATCCGCAGCGTATCGGCGGCCAGGAAACGGTCTGTGGCGGAATCGAATTCGATCAGCCGGAGCAACGCCACCGCCTGCCGGTCGGCGGTCGGCGCGGGGGAGAGGCCACTCGTCGTGGCGGGCGGGAGCTGCCCGCGGACATCGATCGGATCGCCCTGCAGATAGCGCGCGTAGGCGATCATCGCCCGGGCGTGCGTCATCGCGGAATGTGTTCGCAGTCCGTACTTCTCGGCGAGTGCCACGGCATGTTCGGCTCGCTTGCACATCACCGTGAGATGGCCGCCGATACCGCCGCACAGCGCCAATCGCGTCGCAGCCGGCACGACGAAGCGACCCAGTCCGGCATGTTCGGCCAGCGTGAGCGCCTGCCACAGTCCCGATTCGGCGCGCACCACATCGCCGCGGTGCAGATGCGCATTGGCCACCTGCGCGACGATGTAGCAGTCCAGTTCGGCGTGACCGGTCGGCGTGGGCGTCGCCGGCTCGGGGGCAGCGGGTTCGGCGCCGGTCAACACCGCGACATCGGCGACCACCGCGGTGCGCAGTGCGATCAACCAGGACGCGGGCACCAGGGCGGAGGCCGAACAGGGTTCTGCCTCGAGCCGATCCAGGTACGCCGTGCACGCCGCCACGTCCCCGCGGCTCACGGCCTCGGCGATGCGCAGCAGCTGGACGAATTGATCGTCGGCGAGTTCGCCGACGTCGTCGAGCCGCGCGAAGAAGGACGGCCCGTCCCCGCCGAACACCAACCTCGGGCCGTGCTCGCGGATGAACCGCGACAGCTGCGGATGCCCCGGTACGGCGAGCACATGATGCAGTGCGGCCGACGGCATCCGGGCGTCGATGAACCATGCCGAACAGCTGCGGTGAATGCGCGGCAGCCGGTTCGGTAGCGAACGCGCGGCCTCGGCGAGCAGGTAGGCCCGCAGCATCGGGTGATAGCTGTGCCACAGTTCGCCGTGGCGGGCAACGCACGTGATCGGCAGGTTGTTGCGCAGCAGATATTCCAGTGTGGCCGGGGCGGATTCGCCGACCAGCTCGGTGGCCAGCGCGACACTGAATTCCTCGGGCACCGCGGTGGCGAGCAGGAAGTGCAGCGCGTCGTCGGGAAGCGCGCCCAGCAACTCGCCGACGAGGAAGTCGCTGATGGCGTGGGGCGCGCGGGCCAATGCCGCCAACGCGGTCGGCCGGTCCTGCGGATTCGCGGCCAGGTAGATCGCGGCGATCCGTACCAGCGCGGCCCAGCCGCAGGTCAGACGCTGGATCCCGGCGATATCGGCCGTGCTCAGGTGGAGGTCGTGCTGGCCGAGCAGGGCCGCGGTGCGTTCGTCGTCGAGCGCGAGTTCCCGCGCGGTCAGACGGGTGAGCCGGCCACTCAGCTCGAGCCCGTGCCATCGCAGCGGCGGATCGAACCGGCCGGTGACGATCGTCGTCAGGGTGGGCGGTGCGTTGTCGACGACATACTCCAGCCCCGCGAGGGCCAAGGGGTCGGTCAGCAGGTGGGCGTCGTCGAGGACGAGCACCGTCGGTTCGGCTCGCTCGGTCAGCCGGTCCACCAGGGTCGCCGGTTCGGCGAGCGGACCGGTGGGGTCGCGGTCCGGTGATCCGACGGGGAGGTCGAGCACTCCGGCGATCGCACGCCACAGATCGGCCGATTCGCCGCGGCGGCCGGTGAAGGTCAGCCAGCCCACCCGGCAGTCGGAATGCCGGGTCGCCAGCCGCGTCACCCAGTCGGCGGCCAGGACGGTCTTGCCGGTTCCCGCGGGGGCGCAGATCAATACGGCCTGTCCGGCCCCGGTCGTCGCCGCCTCGTCGAGGCGGGCGTGGGCGGCGGGAAGCGACAGCGGTACGAAGGAGAGTTCCGGCACACCGAGTTGGAGGCCACTGCGGATGGTGGCAATGTTTGAGCTATCGGCTAGCGATCGTGTTGTTCTGGGCGAAGCGTTCAAAGCGCCTCCCGGAGCTGTGCCTTCGCCGAAGGCAATGTCGGTGAAGCCTGCTTTCTCCAAACTGAAACGTACACTACTCATTTGCTGTAATCGGTCAAAATGTGCGTTCCATCATGATTTCGAATCGGTCTCGGGCCGTCGAATTCGGCCGTGGCGCAAGACCTGGCGGGCCGGTCGGAGCCGTAGTGTCGGTCGGAGAATCGACAGTCCGGTCTGCGGCGGCGAGGTAATTCCGATGCAATGGCGACGAGATCGGCCCGCGCGGGCCGAACGAGCGGCTCCGCCACCCGCTTCCGGGGGAACATGGCCGCTTCCGCGGGGACTGATCGTGATGCTGTCCGTTGCCGGCGCCGTGGTGGCAGTCCTGGGAATGAGGGCGTTCGCCGGTGTGCTCGGCCCCACCTTCCTGGCGCTGATGCTGACCATGGCCGTTCAGCCGGTGCAGACCTGGGTGCAGCGGCGCGGCTGGCGGCCGTGGATCGGGATGGTGGCGGCGCTGATCCTGGTCGTACTGATCCTGCTCGTCCTGCTCGGCGCGCTGGTGCTCTCGATCGCGCAATTGGCATCCGAACTGCCGAAATACTCCGACAAGCTCGACGACATGCTCAACGGCGTGCGGGATACCCTCGCCGATCTGGGGGTGGATACCGAGCAGATCCACAACGCGCTCAACGGTCTGGATGTGGGCAAGGTCGTCGATGTCCTGTCCGTTGCGCTGAGCAATGCGCTCGGAATCTTCTCCAATCTGTTCTTCGTGCTGGCACTGCTGCTGTTCATGGCGATCGACGGCATGATGATCGATCGGAAACTGGCGGTGGTCGCCAAGGCGCGACCCGAAATCGCGTATGCGCTGGGCGTATTCGCCAGCGGCACCCGGAAGTATCTGGTCGTTTCCACGGTGTTCGGTTTGATCGTCGCCATCTTCGACGGCGGTGCGTTGTGGCTGATGGGCGTGCCGCTTCCGCTCCTGTGGGCGCTGCTGTCGTTCATCACCAACTACATTCCGAATATCGGTTTCGTCATCGGCTTGATTCCGCCGGCGTTGCTGGCGCTGCTCGACAGCGGGCCGATACTGATGGTGTGGGTGATCGTCGTCTACTCGGTGATCAATTTCGTCATCCAGTCGATCATCCAGCCCAAATTCGTCGGGGATGCGGTCGGCCTCAGCGTGACCGTGACATTCCTGTCGCTGGTCTTCTGGTCGTGGGTCCTGGGGGCGCTCGGCGCGCTGCTGGCGATTCCGCTGACCCTGCTGATGAAGGCGCTGCTGCTCGATATCGATCCGTCCACGCGGTGGGTCGGCGTGCTGATCCAGGACCGGGCGCCCGATCCGGACCAGGAACCGTAGCCGGCCGCTCCCTCAGCCGGCGGAGTCGGGCAGTTGTGCCATTCCCAGCAGTGTCAGGCCGAGCGAATCGATCCGCGCGAGCACACCCCGCATGGCCGTGGCATCGGGGAGTGCGCCGAACAGCGTGGTCGTGCCCGCCGAAGAATGCTCGCTGCGGCTCAACTCCGGAAATGCCGCCAGGGCCCGCTCGGACAATTCACCATCGATGACGAACTGATACCGGATCGACAATGACCAACTCACCTCCTCGGGCGGGTTGCCTGCTCGCCTCCAGCCTCGTGCACAACCGCTGGTGGTCGCCTCATCCGCGCGGGATGAGCTCGAGATCCGGCCGCGAACGGGTCCGGCGGAACGACCACGCCCGATACTCACCCGCCACGGGTGAAGTCACCGCGCGTCGCGATGGGCACATTCATGGGAAAGCCCCTCGGCTGGGAAGGAGTTCTGCCATGACCACAACCCCGCAGGAGCATCCGGTACGTCAGGGCATCGCCGCCGGAACCTCGATCGGCGCGGCGATCCTGCTGGTCACCGTCGGTGTGCTCTCGATTCTGGAAGGAATCTCGGCGGTCGCCAACGACAACCTGTTCGTCGTGGGGATCGACTACGTCTACCAGTTCGACACCACGACCTGGGGATGGATCCATATCGTCCTGGGGATCCTGCTGGTCATCGCCGCCCTCGGTCTGATGGCCGGCACCACGTGGGGCCGGATCGTGGCAATCACGTTGGCGGCGTTGTCGATTCTCGCGAACTTTTTGTGGCTGCCGTACTACCCGGCGTGGTCGATCCTGGTGATCGCGTTGAATGTCGTGGTGATCTGGGCGGTCGCCACCTGGCAGCCCGGCCCCGACCGCGTGTGACCGACCGGGTCGCCCGGCTGTGACACGTCATCGGCGGGCGACCCGGCGCCGGCGGGATCCGTATCGTCGGAATTATGGCCTCCCCGGAGCTGTCGAAGCTGGTCCAGTCGGTCATCGAGCCGTATCTACTGGAGGGACCTCGCCGCTACAACCGGGTCGAGGTCGCGGAGCTGTCGGGCGTACCGTCCGATCTGTCCCGGCGGCTGTGGGTTTCGCTCGGCTTTCCGGCTCACGACGACGACGCCGCGGTCGAATTCACCGACGGCGATGTGAACGCGGTCCGGAACTTCCGCAGTCTCGACGCGCTGGCCGGCGCCGATGTGCGCCGGCAGCAGGCGGCCGCGCGCACCCTCGGGCAGTCGATGGCGCGATTGGCGGAATGGCAGGTCGATCTGGTCGCGGAGGAGATCGCCGACCGGATCCGGTCGATCACGGCGGGCGATCCCGGGGTGGACCAGGACAAGGTCGCCCGGGAGGCGACCACCGAGGTGGTGTCGGCGCTGCAGCAACTGCAGGCATATGCGTGGCGGCGGCATCTCGCGGCGGCGCTGACACGGTCCCTGGCCGGCGACGGCACCGGAGAAACGTTGCGGGAGTTGGCCGTCGGATTCGCGGATATGGTCGGTTACACCCGGCTGACCCGGCATCTGGAAGCCGATGAACTGGACGATCTGCTCGAGTCGTTCGAATCCGTCACCACGAATGCGATCACCGCGAACGGTGGCTGGACCATCAAGAACGTCGGCGACGAGGTCATGTTCGCGGCCGAATCCGCGGTGGCCGCCGGGCGGATCGCATTGGCGATCCAGGAGGCCACGACGAGTGCCGGCACCACCCCGGAACTACGGGTCGGGCTGGCCTATGGGCAAGTGTTGCAACGGTTCGGTGATCTCTACGGTTCGGTGGTGAATACCGCGGCACGGCTGACCGGTGTCGCGCGGCCGGGCACCGTCCTGGTGGACGACGGCGCGGCAACACAATTGGCGGACGAACCCGAGTTCTCGCTGCGGAATCTGCGCAGTGTGCGAGTGCGTGGAATCAACCGTCTGGGTTCGCACGTGCTGCGGCGGAACGAGGGCTGAAAGCGCTGTCGCACAACGGGGGAAGTGGTCCGTGTCCCGCTCGGAGAAGTCCGGGAATTGGAAGCGGGCCTCGGCGAAGGGGGGGAGTTAGCCGAGGCCCGCGTAGGGTCGGCCCGGGGGGGAGGGGCCGACGTGACTGATCCTACGCGACGATTCTCGTTTGTGTCTGCATGAGGGGCGCTAGTTTCGAAAATTTTTTCCCTGGCGTGTTGCGGGGCGCCTCATCCGGTTTGCCGAGAGCCCGATAGGCGTCACGGTGGCAATCTCGAATTATGTTGCGACGCAGCGGAATAAACTTGTTCCACGTGAAACGATCGGCGGTGGCGAGGCCTCGTTGCCGGCGTCGAATTCGGTAGCTGCGCGGGTGTGGCGACGTCCGGTCGTGGGCGTTTTCACACCTTTGGGGCTTTACCCGAGCGCCGGTAGGTAGCCGCGCGGGACGTACTCGAGTAGCGCGCTACTCGCGATCTTCGAGTGCGGGCGCGGGAGTATCGAATCGGTCGCATCCCGCCGGCACCCCCGAGCACCGCCGGATCCCGGGATGCGACCACCTCCGTTTCCCGCCCGTCGAGTCGGTGCCCGAGGGGGGTTATTCGGATGAACTTGTCGGTGGTGTGGGCAATACTGCACGGCAGTAGCAAACCTCACATCCACATCGAACGGCAGGGGAAAGTATGCCCGACGCCATCATCGCCGAGGGTTTGGTCAAGAAATACGGTCGCCTCGTCGCCCTCGACGGTCTCGACCTCGCGGTTCCCGAGGGGACGGTGACCGCACTGCTCGGCCCCAACGGCGCCGGGAAGACCACGACCGTCCGGGTGCTGACCACGCTGCTCACACCCGATGCCGGCCGCGCCACCGTCGCCGGTATCGATGTCCTGCGCGAACCGCAGCGGTTACGCGCGCACATCGGCGCCTCCGGCCAGTACGCGGCCGTGGACGAATACCTCACCGGCTTCGAGAATCTGGAGATGGTGGGGCGGCTGTACCACCTGGGCATCCAGCGCAGTAAAAAACGCGCCCGGGAACTGCTCGAACGCTTCCGGCTCAGCGATGCGGCCGATCGGCCGGTGAAGGGATACTCCGGCGGGATGCGGCGCCGCCTGGACCTGGCCGGCGCCCTGGTGGCGAATCCGCCGGTGCTGTTCCTCGACGAGCCCACCACCGGCCTCGACCCGCGGGCCCGGCTGGATCTGTGGGATGTGATCGAGGAACTCGTCGCCGCCGGTACCACCCTGCTGCTGACCACGCAGTACATGGAGGAAGCGGACCGGCTGGCCGATGCCATCGCGGTGATCGACCACGGCACCGTTATCGCGCGCGGCACCGCCGACGAGCTCAAGACCCTGGTCGGCGGCGACCGGATCGAGCTCACCGTCGAACACGCCGACGTCCTCCCCGTCGCGCAGCAGGCCCTGGCCGGGCTCGCGGTCGGCGATATCCACGTCGAACCGGGATTGCGGCGGCTCACCATCCCCGTCGACGACGGCTCACAGGCGCTGGTCGACACCATCGAGCGGCTGTCCGCGCACCGGGTGCGCATCCAGGACGTGGGCCTGCGGCGGCCCTCGCTCGATGACGTCTTCCTCACCCTGACCGGGCACGAGGCCGCCGACTCCATCGATCCGGCCGATGCCGCGCAGACCCTCGAACAAGCCACGGAAGGACACAGCAGATGATCACCGCGGCGACCGATACCCGCAGACCGACGCCGGCCGAACGCGCGGCCATCGTGGTCGGTGACAGCCTCACCATCGCCAAGCGCAATGTCATCAAGATCAAACGAGTGCCCGATGTGCTGATCTTCTCGACGCTGTCGCCGATCATGTTCGTCCTGCTGTTCGCCTACATCTTCGGATCGGCGATCAGTGTGCAGGGCACCTCGTATCGCGAATTCCTGATCGCCGGCATCTTCGCCCAGACCTCGGTCTTCGGCGCCACGTTCACCGGCACCAGCCTGGCCGAGGATATGCAGCGCGGAATCATCGACCGGTTCCGCTCGCTGCCGATGGCGCCCTCGGCGGTCCTGGTCGGGCGCACCGTGGCCGACGTCGCCATCAATGTGGTGAGCCTGGTGGTGATGTCGGTGACCGGACTGCTCGTCGGCTGGCGCATCCACGGTTCCTTCCTCGAGGCCGTGCTGGCCTATGTCCTGCTGTTGCTGTTCGCCTACGCGATTTCCTGGATCATGGCCGTGGTCGGTTTGCTGGTGCGGGCGCCGGAAGTGTTCAACAACGCCAGTTTCATGGTGATCTTCCCGCTGACCTTCATCGCCAACACCTTCGTGCCCAGCAACGTGCTGCCCACGCCTCTGCGCGTGGTCGCGGAATGGAATCCGGTCTCGGCGGTGACGCAGGCGACGCGCGATCTGTTCGGCAACACGAGTCCGGCGAATCCCACGCCCGATGTGTGGTCGCTCCAGCATCCGGTGGCGACGACATTGATCTGGGTGGTGGCGATCCTGGTGATCTTCGTGCCGCTGGCACTGCGTCAGTTCAAGCGGTCCGTCAGCCGGTGAGGCTCTCACCTGGCGCTACTGCGGTCGGCCCGGGGCTGTGACAGCATGGGGGCATGCAGTTGGGCAGTTCCCGGAAATCCGGTCGGTTGCGTAATCGGCTCATCGCGGCGGGCGTTGCCGCGGCCGCGGGCGGTGCCGCATGGGCGGCCGCCTCG
>NZ_BDBL01000015.1 GCF_001612965.1 Nocardia kruczakiae NBRC 101016 | reverse complement strand
TGCCGCGGAACTCGAGGCCGCGGCCGAGCGGGCGCTGCGCCGGGGCGGCGTCGCGGCGGCGATCACGACCCTGGAACACGCCGCGCGCCTGACCGGAACTCCGGCAGTGCGGGTGGGGCGACTGTTGCGCGCGGCCGAACTGGCGGTGGAATCCGGTGGGCGCGAAACCGTCGATCGGCTGCTGAGCGAAGCGGGACGCCAGGATCTCGACTCGCGCCAGCGCGCCTTGGCGACCTGGCTGGTGAGCGGATTCGACGACGGCGTCGGCGAGGATCCCGCCCGCACCACCGAACTCGCGACGCTGGCCGAAACCGTTGCGGCGGAAGGTGATCGGGACCTCGCGATGCGCATTCTGTGGGGAACCGCCATGCGCTGCTTCTGGTCCGAGCCCGGTCCGGACGCGCGCCGCGCACTGCTGGCGGTCGCCGACGGCACGGGACTGCCCGCCGGCGATCCGCGGATCGTCGCGATCACCGCCTACGTAGCACCTTTCGAGCGCGGCGCGACGGTCTTCGACGAACTGCGCGCACTGGCCGGGCGAACCGGCGCCGACCCGGAGGTCGACCGCTACCTCGGCAGCGCGGCGCTGCAGATCGGCGCCTTCGCGCTGGCCGGCCGCTTCTCCGCCACGGCCATCACCGGTCTGCGGGAACAGGGCAGGCTCGGCCTGCTGACCAGGGCGCTGGCGGTGCGGGCCTGGAGTTGTGCGCGCACCGGCGATCTGGCGGGCGGTGCGGCGGCCGCGGCCGAAGCCGGACGCCTCGGACCGGAAACCGGACAGCACTTCATGTACGGGCTCGCCGTCGCCGTCGCGGCCGAAATCGCCGCGCTGCGAGGCGATTTCGACGACGCGGTGGAACGCGCGGAGGAGGCCGAACGGATCGGTGCCGCCGCCGGCGCGCGACCGGTGCTGGCGACCGTGCAACGGGCCCGCGCTCTGGTGGCGCTCGGACAGGGCCGCTACGACGACGCGCTCGCCGATCTGCGCCGGATTCTCGACCCCGCCGACCCGGCCTACCAGCTCGCCCTGCGCGCCTACATCGTCGGCGATCTGGTCGAAGCCGCGGTGCGCGCCGGGCGCGTCGAGGAGGCGGAGGAGATCGTGCGCGAATTCGAGGAGCAGGCGCCGCGCACTCCGTCACCGGCCCTGCACGTCGGTTTGCGTTACGCCCGCGCCCTGCTCGCCTCGGCAGAGTCCGCGGAGGGTTTGTTCACCGCCGCACTCGACGCCGATCCGGACGGGTGGCCGCTCGAACGCGCCCGCGTGCAGCTCGCGTTCGGGGAGTGGTTGCGCCGGCAGCGGCGCATCGTCGAGTCGCGCGCACATCTGCGCGCGGCCCGCGACACCTTCGACGCCCTGGGTGCGCGGCCGTGGGGTGACCGGGCGCGCCGCGAACTACGGGGTGCGGGGGAGACCAGCCCGCGCCGCGACCCCGACGCGCGCGACAGCCTGACCCCGCACGAACTGGGTATCGCGCAGCTGGCCGCCGAAGGGCTCACCAATCGGGAGATCGGGCAGCGACTGTATCTGTCGCATCGCACGGTCAGCACTCACCTGCACCGGATCTTCCCGAAACTCGGCGTCACCTCCCGCGCCGAACTGGCCGACGCGCTGCGCACCGCGGCGGATCCGGTGACGTAGTCCGGGCGATGACGTACGCACATACCGTCATCCGACGGGCGCGACCGCACACCCGTGCCGCCTACCGTGTGTTTCATCGAAGCCGTGGCAGTGGGCGCGGCGGACGAGGACACGGGAGATGAGCAGATGTTCACCAAGAAGCGGTTCGCGCAGATCATCGCGGCGGCGGCGGTAGTCGCGTCACTGGCGGCGTGCTCGTCGGGGACGGATGCGCAGGCTCCCGCCGCACCGGCGAGCGCCGCGGGCGTCGGCGCCGGTGAACACACCGCCCTCGGCCCGATCAAGCACATCAACGCCGGTGTCCTCGACACCGCCTACGTCGAATACGGTCCCGAGAACGGGCCGGCGGTCGTGCTGATCCACGGCTGGCCCTACGATCCGGCGAGCTACATCGACGTCGGCCCGCGCCTGGCCGCCCAGGGCTACCGGGTGATCGTGCCGTATCTGCGCGGCTACGGTCCGACGCGATTCCTGTCCCCGGACACCGCGCGTAACGGCGAGCAGGCGGCGGTCGCGCACGACGTCATCGCGCTCATGGACGCTCTGCACATCGACAAGGCGGTCTTCGGTGGATACGACTGGGGCGCAAGGACTGCCGACGTCATCGCGGCGCTGTGGCCGCAGCGGGTGAAGGCGCTGGTGGCCGTGAGCGGATACCTGATCACCGATGTCGCGGCCAATCAGCAGCCGCTCGCGCCGGCCGCGGAGGCCGGCTGGTGGTACCAGTACTACTTCGCCACCGACCGCGGCGTGCTCGGCTACCGCCGCAACGTCCACGACTTCGACAAGTACATCTGGAAGACCGCCTCGCCGAAGTGGAACTTCGACGACGCCACCTACGACCGCAGCGCCACCTCGTTCGACAATCCCGACCATGTCGACGTCGTGATCTCCAACTACCGCTGGCGCCTGGGCCTGGTCCCCGGCGAACCGCAGTACGCCGAGGAGGAGGCCACCCTGGCCCAGGGCCCGGCGATCACCGTACCGACCGTCACCATCGGCAGCGATTTCGACGGCGCCAATGCCGACGGCAAGAGCTACCGCGCGAAGTTCACCGGCAAGTACGAGCACCGCACACTGCCCGGCGTCGGCCACGACGTCCCGCAGGAAGCGCCCGCGGCCTTCGCGCAGGCCGTGATCGACGCCGATCATCTCTGAAATCCGCTCGCAGACAGCAGAACACCCGCGCCGCGATGATGCGGCGCGGGTGTTCGCGCATGATGTCAGGGCAGCGGGATCCACTGGCCGAACAGCCAGAAGCCGTGCTGAGCCGGCTGCGGATTCGGCTGCTGATTCTGATGCTGCTGCGTCGGCTGATGCTGTTCGGGAGCAGGTTGCTGCTGCTGGTGGCCCGGGTCCGCGCTGGCGACACCGGCGCCGATACCGACCGTTCCGAGCACGACGCCACCGGCCACCGCCGCCTTCGCCAGCTTCGACTTCATCATCTTCACCGTGAATTCTCCTTCGGCACATTCCGTTCGGGAACGCACCGATCCTGTGCGATGCGGATGTGTGCGCCCGCGGTCTCGCCTGTGCGGCGGCTATGACTGTGCCGCGAGGGGGCGCAGACGGGTGAGCACCTCACGGTCGCCGCGTGTGGTGAGGCCGATCCGCTGCGCCACCTCGACATCGATGACGCCGGTGAGCAGGCCGAGCACCGCATTGGCAGGTCCGTCGAGGACCAGATCGGCGCTGTCGGTGCTGCCGACGCGGGTCTGGACGCGGCCCGCGCCGATGTCGACGACGGCGTGCACGTCGTCGGCGACGAGCTGAATCACCACCGGTGCGGCCGCAGGGTCGGCGTCGGCGGTGAACCAGGTGGGTACGTAGGCCAGCCACTGCGGGAGGAACGTGTCCGTCGGGGCGACCGTATCCATGTACCGCGGGCAAGGATCTCGACCGCCTGCGGCTCGACGATCTGGCGATGCTCGAGGACTTTCACACCAGCGGTCGCATCGCCACCGGCGAGCTGGCCGGCCTTGTCGAAATAACCTCTGCCGCAAAGGTTCTCGACGCGGGGACCGGCATCGGCGGCACCGCGCGATACCTGGCGGACCGATTCGGATGCCGCGTCACCGGTGTCGACATGGTGGAGGAGTACTGCGAGATCGCCCGCTGGCTCGACCGGCTCGTCGGCCTGGACGATCGGATCGCCGTGCGGTGCGCCGATGTCACCGCACTGCCGTTCGCGGACGGCGCCTTCCAGATCGTCTTCAGTCAGCACGTCCAGATGAATATCGCCGACAAGGACGGCCTCTACCGCGAAATGCGCCGGGTGCTGGTGCGTGGGGGACAGCTCGCACTCTGGGACATCACCACCTCCGGCGCCGGCGAACCCGACTATCCGCTCCCGTGGGCCGACAGTCCCGGCTTCGGGCATCTCGTCACCCCCGCCGCCCTGCGCGCGACGATCGAGGCGACCGGATTCGCCGTCGAGCGGTGGGACGACCGCACCGACGAGGCCGTGGCCGTGATGCGCATGGTGCGGGAGCTGCCGCCGAGCCCGCTCGGCCTGCACGCCTTCGTGCCCGAGTTCGCCACGCGCGCAGCGCATCTCACCGACGCGCTGGCAGACGGGCGACTGCGGGCGATACGGGCGGTGGCGCGGGCGCGGTGACCGGTCAACGCGTCAGCGCTGCACTGCGGGTGGCCAGGTAGTCGCGTTCGCGCTGATTGTCGGTGAGGCCGGCGGCGGTGTCGAAACTGCGTCTCGCCTCGTTCGCCCGGCCCAGGCGGGCGAGCAGATCCGCGCGGACGGCATGGAACAGGTAGTGCTCGGTCAGGTCCAGGCCGTCGATGAGGCTCAGCGCCGCCGCCGGTCCGTCGACCTCGGCCACCGCCACCGCTCGATGAAGTGCCACAACCGGATTCGGGTCGAGCCGCGTCAACCGGTCGTAGAGCGCGAGGATCTGCCGCCAGTCGGTGACCGCATCGGTGTGCGCGGCATTGATCGCGGCGAGCAGCTGGTAGCGGCCGGGCCGGTTGCGGCGCAGGCAGGCGCGGACGATGGCGCGGCCCTCCGCGACGAGTGCGGTATCCCAACGGCCGCGGTCCTGGTCGCCGAGCCGGACGAAAGCGCCGGACGCATCTGTGCGGGCGTCGCGGCGAGCGTGAGTGAGCAGCATGAGGGCGAGCAGGCCCGCCGCCTCCGATTCACCGGGCATCGACGCGACCAGCGCGCGGGTGAGCCGGATGGCCTCCTCGCACAGGTCCGCGCGCAGCAGTTCCGCGCCCGACGATGCGACATATCCCTCGTTGAAGATGAGAAACAGGGTGGCGAGAACAGAGTCGAGCCGTTCGGGCAGATCGGCCTCACCGGGCACCCGATAGGGGATCCGGGCGTCGCGAATCTTGGCCTTCGCGCGGGCCAGCCGCTGCGCCATCGTCGTCTCCCGGACCAGGAACGCGCGAGCGATTTCGGGCGTCGTCAGCCCGCCCAGCAGCCGCAGGGTGAGCGCGACCTGCGCGGGCCGGTTCAGCGCCGGATGGCAGCAGGTGAAGATCAGGCGGAGTCGCTCGTCGGGCACGGCGCTTTCCTCGATGTCGTCGGGCGGGGCATGCACGATCGCCGCCTCGGCGTACTTGCCGGCCCGGGCCGATTCGCGACGCAGCTGGTCGATGGCTCGGCGCCGGGCGGTGGTGATGATCCAACCGGCCGGGCTCGGCGGCGGCCCGTCCTGCGGCCAGCGGCGTAATGCGGTGGCGAAGGCGTCGGCGACCGCGTCCTCGGCCAGGTCGATATCGCCGAGCATGCGGATCAGCACGGCGACGGCCCGGCCGTATTCGGCACGGAAGACGGCGGCGATCTGCTCCGGTGTCATCGCGTCAGAACGGCGGAAGGTCCTGGAACGGGCGTATTTCGATCGGCAACGTGGTGGCCGCCGCGGCCTTGCGTCCCCATGCCAGCGCCGCGTCCAGATCGGGTGCGGTGATCACCCAGATCCCACCGATATGTTCTTTGCCCTCCAGATAGGGCCCGTCGGTGATCAACCCGTCGGCTCGCACCACGGTCGCGCTGCCGGGCCCGTGCAGGCCGCCGGTGAACACCCACGAGCCGCTGTCGCGCAGTTCCTCGTCGAGCCGGTGCAGGTCGGCCATGATCCGGTCCATGGTCTCGGCATCGGGCGCACCGCTGTCGGGTTGGTAGATCGAGAGCAGATACTCGGGCACGGCCCTCTCCTCAGCGCCGGGCGTAGCGGGCGATGATCACGCCCGTGGTGGTCGCGACGCTACCGAGGAGGCGGAATTCGGTCAACGGCGCGGCGCCCTCGAACAACCTGGTCCCCGCACCGAGGGTGAGCGGGTGGATCACCAGCGTGTACCGATCGATCAACCCGGCGGCGTGCAGGCTGCGCACCAGGGACGCGCTGCCGATGATCGACAGATTCTTCCCGGGACGCGATTTCACTTCGCGCACGGTGCGAGTCGCGTCGCCGCGCAGCAGGATCGAGTTCTGCCACGCGTCGACGTCGTCGAGGCCGGTCGATGCGACGTACTTCGTCGCCGCGTTCATGTGCTTGCTGTACGGATTGTCGTCGGCCCGGCCCCACACGGCGGTGAAGTCCTCCCAGGTGCGCCGCCCGAACAGCATGTCGCCGGGCTCGGCCATATCGTGGCTCATCTCCGCGGTGAGCACGTCGTCGTGAAATCGCTGCCCCCAGCCGCCGAACGGAAAACCGCCCCGGGTGTCCTCGTCCGCGCGGCCCAGTCCCTGGACGACACCGTCGAGCGTGACGTTCATCGTCACCGTGATCGTTCGCATCGCGCTGCTCCTCTCGATTCCGGGGACGCGCACGATCGCGACCCTCACCTCCCATACGAACGGCCGTCGCCGAAATCGACATCGGGGAAGAATTGACGGTTCAGCGGGGCCCACCGACTGCGCCCAGGGTTCGGCCGACGGAGATCTCGTCGGCGGGAAGGTCCGGCAGGCCGAGGACCGCAGGTAACGCGTGCACACCCGCCGGTGCGTCCGGTGCGCGCACGGCCGCCGCCGCGGCGATCACTCCGGTGGCACGGGATTGGCTGCGCCCGCGGGCCCACCGTGTGCCGCCGTGACGATCGCGCGCGAGCACGATCCACCCGTCACTTCCTGGAAAGGGCAGTCCGCGTGGGGCTTTCGATGCGCCCGGCAGCCAGGTCGCGACGGCCAGGTGCCGACCGTGCCGTAGCCGCCGAGCACGAGAATCTTCACCGCGCGGGATCCGATGCCGCGCCGGCCATCCGCTGCTGATCGCGGCGGGCCCACCGGTCGCGAGGTTCGCCCACGCGCCGGCCTTCGCCCGCGTCCAGGCGACGGTGCGCCTCGGCCATCGACTCGCCGATCGATCGATGCCGGCCCCACCAATGGATGTGGCGCAGATAGCCGCGGGAGCGGTAGGTGTTCATCACCGTGACGTGGTCCGGGCTGCCGGTGAACTCCTCCAGCGCGTCGGCATCGGCCCACAGCGACAGCGAATAGGTGATCCGCCCCCACGGCTGATAGCTGGTGACGATTCCCAGCGCGCCGTCGGTCCGCAGCACCTGCTTCTCCAACCGCGCCGAGATCGTGGCGACCGGGACCAGGTCGGACAGCCGATGCGGACGAAATTCGTTGACACTCAACAGTATCCGTTCGGGCCAGACGGTGGCGGCGGTCGGATACCACGGGCGGTACAGGCGGAAGTCCGAGGCGCCGAAGCCCGACTGCGCATGTGCCTGCAGCGTGGTCGCCGCCGACAGCCGGAAAGCATCCACGGTGGCGGAAAGGCCGAGTGAGGGCATGGTGGTCACTCTTTCTCGAAGGGGTCGACGCGTAGCCGTCGTGGCGCTAGCGTCGCAGGTGTGCGCGCCGCGGGACTTCCGAAAACGTGCGGTGACCAACCGCCGCCGCTGGTGTGGATCAGGCCCGATCACGCCGGATATCTCGGTCCCAACATCGGGGTGAGGCCGCACGCGGCGGTGGTCGACGTGCTGAACGTGGGCGTGGACGGGCCGCTGATCTTCGAATCTCCGGAAGTCGGCTCGATGCGCCCGGGCAGCGTCTACGCTCCCGCGCGAGTCGCCCATCGGGTACTGGTTCCCGAGGGGCGAGTGTTGCTGCTGTTCGCCGATCCTGCGCGCCGGCCGGTATCCGATGCGTCGGGCACGGTGCGAGAGTCCTTCGGTCCCTTCGGTTTCGGTCATCGGTCCGAGGCCGGGATCGCCGCGGCCTGCCGCGACGGCGCCGCACCCGACGTGATCGCCGGCTACGCCGGTTTGCGGGCCGCGGGGCCGATGACCGGCTCGGCCGATCCGCGGATCACCCGGCTCGCCGAGACCATCCGGAACGCGCCCGATCGGGTGTATCGCGCCCCGCAGGTCGCGGCCGGGCTCGGAATGTCGACCTCGTATTTCCTGCGTCTGTTCGCCCGGGACACCGGCACCACCTTCCGCCGATACCAGCAGTGGGCGCGTCTGCTCCGGGTCGTGCACGGCCTCGCCTCCGGATACGACCTGACCCGCAGCGCGGTCGATGCCGGCTTCGCCTCGCCGTCGCATTTCAGTGACACCTTCCGCCACACCTTCGGCCTCTCCGCGACCGACCTGCTGCGAACCGGGGTGCGGTTCGACGTCTCGGATTCCGAACCGCACGTGACGATCTGAGCACCGCCCGAGCCGGTCACGGTGTCGGATTCGATGCGGGTGTGGACTGTCGGGGTCGAGTGGCGAGCGCTGCGCGTTCCGTCGAAATGTGGGCGTGGAGGGCCTGGTATCGGCGCAGGACGTCGGCGCGGTCGGGTTCCTCCGGTACGAGCGGGACCGCGTGCTCGATCATCGTCGCCTGTTCGAGGATCACCCGGAGCCGATCGGGATCGGTGACGCGGTCGGCGATCTGCGCCAGCGCGTCGAGCTGGCGGATCATCACGGCCGGTTGCCCGGCACCGGCCTGGCGGATCTTCTCGAAGGCGCGCTGAACCAGCCGCTCGTAGCTGACCTGCGCGGCGAGCACCCGGATATGACCGTCCTTGTCGCGGCGCACCGGATTCGGGTCCCAGGTGACCGCGATCCGCGACAGGCAATCACCGAGCCAGTCGATACACGTCAGCACGGTGAACGTGTCGTTGGTCGCGGAGGCGAGCGCGCGCAGTGCGACCTCGACGATCTGATCGACACCGAAGGACACGTCCTGCACCAGGCTGCGCATCGACCCGGTGACGTGGCCGCGGGAGAATTTCTTCTCGATCCCCTTCGCGGCCTGCGCCGGCCACACTCGCGCGATCACCTGCCCCTCGGTCACGAAATGCCCTGGGCGATAAGGCAAATGGATGACCGCATCCGCTTCGGCGGCCAGCCGGACCAGCCGCTCGTAGCGGATGTACTGGAGATATCCGCTATTGGAGGTGCGCACCTCGCCGCCGGATCGGGCCAGCAGATCGCGAAGTTCACGCGCCGACGGACCGTGTTTCGCCCCGCTCGCGGTGGTGTCGACGTTGGCGTCGACCGCGGTGCGCACTTCGCGCGCGATGTCGGCGACCACGTTCGGCAATTGGATCTGCCCGCCGATGTGATTGATGAAGTAGATGAGCACCGCCAGATCGACCACCAGCGAACCGATCGACACCGTGGCGCTGATGTGCGGGACGAAATCCTCGCCGACCGATACCAGCGCCGCGATCGCGTAGACGAAGGTCGCGACGAAGGTGCCGAGCGTCAGCTGGGTGCCGCGGTCGCGGATGAAATTGCGCAGCATGCGTGGCCCGAACTGGGTGGAGGCCAGCGTCAGCGCCAGGATCGTGATCGAGAAGACGACACCGACCACGGTGATGATCGCGGCGGCGATGGAGGTGAGCACCTGGCGTGCCGCGTCCGGTGTGCCGCCCAGCACCCAGGTGGGCAGGTTCGTTCCGCTGTGGTAGGCCGCGCGGTCGAGGGTGAAGGTCAGTGCGAACAGGGCTACCGCGGCCAGAACTTCCAGCGTCGGGACGAACCAGAGATTGGTGCGTAACCGTTCCCGCCATCGGTCCGCCTCGAGTGAGATCCCGTGCACGCTGGACCTCCTTGCGCTCTCGCCGACGGCGACTCTCCGGCCTGTCGTCCCGAACCTACCTTCACTTCTCGGCGGAGATCGAATTGTCGCGCGGTGCCGTCGAACCGGAGACGACGATAGGTTCGCAATTGCGCACCTATTGTCTTAAACTGGCGGTATCCGATACACGCCGCGGATTCCGGAGGTCCCGAAGTGCTGGAGGTATTGCGGCACGACCGTTTCCGGCGCTTGTTCACCGCGCAGGTGGTGGCGCTCGTCGGGACCGGTCTGCTGACGGTCGCGCTGGGTTTGGCCGCCTACGATCTGGCCGGAACCGATGCCGGTGCGGTGCTGGGCACGGCGCTGGCGATCAAGATGGTCGCCTATGTCTTCGTGGCGCCGGTGATCTCGGCGCTGACCGACCGGGTGCCGCGGCGGGTGCTGCTGGTGTCGGCCGATGTGGTCCGGCTGGTCATCGCGTTACTGCTGCCGCTGGTCACGCACGTCTGGCAGATCTATGTCCTGATCTTCGTGCTGCAGGCGGCCTCGGCCACGTTCACTCCCGCATTCCAGGCGGTCATCCCGTCGATCCTGCCGGACGAGGAGGACTACACCCGCGGGCTGTCGCTCTCGCGGCTGGCCTACGACCTGGAATCGCTGCTCAGCCCCGTCGTGGCGGCGGCACTGCTGACCGTGGTCGGCTACCACCTGCTGTTCGTCGGCACCGCGGCGGGTTTCGCGACCTCCGCGATCATGGTCGTGCGCACCACGCTGCCTCGATCGGGGCCGACCGATCGGACCAGTTCGCTGTCCGCCCGGATCACCTGGGGCGCACGCCTGATGGCGGCGAGTCCGGTGCTGCGCGGGCTGCTGGCGATGAACGTCGCCGTCGCCGCGGCGACCGCGCTGGTCGTCGTCAATACCGTGGTCTATGTGCGCGGCGTGCTGCACGGGCCGGCGCCCGTGGTCGCGGTGGCGCTGGGCTACTTCGGTGGTGGTTCGATGATCGTCGCGCTCGCGATTCCGCGGCTGCTCACCAGCATTCCCGATCGCCGCCTCATGCTGACCGGCTGCGCGATCCTGCCTGTGGGCCTCATCGGCGCCGCGATGCTCGCCGCCTTCGAGCCCGGACCGCGGGCGGGCTGGACGCTGCTGGTGGTGGCGTGGACGATCATGGGCGCGGGCACCTCGCTGATCAACACGCCCTCGGCGCGACTGTTGCGCGCCCAATCCGACAGCGGCACCCGCACCGCCGTGTTCACCGCGCAATTCTCGCTCTCGCATGCCTGTTTCCTGCTGACCTATCCGATCGCCGGCTGGCTGGGCGCCGCCGCCGGACAAGCCTGGGCGGCGGCGACTTCGGCGGTCCTGGCCGCTGCCGCCGCCGTGGTTGCCGCGCGGATGTGGCCGGTCCACGTATCGTCGGGTGCGCAGATGGCCACAGCAGGAAGTCGGTGAATCAGCCCATGACCGGTGAGGAAACCCCCGCAGTCGACGCCCTGCCGCCCAGCCTGGTGCACCTCGTAGCACCCGACCCGGCCCGTCTCGAGGCCGCCACCTCGGTGTTCCGGATGCTCGCCGATCCGACCCGGCTGCACATCCTCTGGGTCCTCGCCGACGGCGAGGCCGACGTCACCGCCCTCACGGAAGCCTGCGGCGGCTCCCGCACCGCGGTCAGCCAGCACCTGGCGAAACTGCGCTTCACCGGCATGGTCGAGACCCGCCGCGAAGGCCGCCGCATCATCTACCGCATCCGCGACGGCCACCTCGCCCGCCTCGCCCGCGAAGGGCTCAACCTCGCCGACCACATCGTCACCGGCGAACTGCCGCACGAATAGCGGGACAACGACCGGTCACGAAGTGGGATCGATCCGGGGCCGGCGGGTGAATACGTAGTCCCTCCGAAGGCAGTGGCGCCGAATCAGTTCTGGGCCGTCCCGATCGGCCCGGAAGGGTATGAACCGTCATGTCCGCCGATGATCGAGATATCCGCCCACCGGAGTCGAAGGCGGAACTGTCCGCCGACGATCGTGCCGAACTCGAGCGACTACGAGCGTATGTCGCGGCGCATCCATCCCGTCGGCACGCATGGCGCTGGACCGGAGTCGTGCTGCTGCTGATCCTGACCGCGGTGCTGATCATCGGATCGGTGACGACACGCTTCGTGCGCAGCCAGATCTTCGATACCGACCGCTACGTCACGACCGTCGCACCGCTGGCGACCGATCCGGCGATCCAGAAGGAGTTGGCCGACAAGATCACCGATGCGATCGTCACCCGCGTCGACATCAAGGCGTACACGGCCGATGCGGTCAATGCGCTCACTCAGAACGTCGGGCAGTTGTCGGATCGTCCTCGTGCGGTCGCGGCGCTCGACAGTCTTCCCGCGCTGGTGGCCGACCAGGCCGAGAACTACATCCACCAGGCCGCGACCGCTGTGGTGACCAGCGATCAATTCGTCGAGGCCTGGGATACCGCCAACCGCCGCGCGCACGACGCACTGGTCCACGTGGTCAAGGGGGAGACCAGACCGGGGATCGAGGTCAGCGACAACGGCACCGTGAGCATTTCGCTGAAGCCGATCCTGGCGACGGTGCGCGAACGTCTCGACGCACGCGGAATCCGCTTTGCGGACAAGATTCCGGATGTCGATACGCAATTCGTCATTTTCCACGCCACCGAGCTGCCCAAGTATCAGAAGTGGCTGCGCACGCTCGATCGGTCGGCGAACATCCTGCCCTGGGTGGCATTGGCCACCGCGGCGGGCGCGGTGTGGCTGGCTCCCCGCGGGCGGCGGCTGCGGACCCTTGCTCTGGTCGGCGTCGCCGGCGCGGTCGCGATGGTGCTGCTGGCCGTCGGAGTGGTGATCGCTCGCAGCATCTACCTGGATTCCGTTCCGCCCGATGCCTTGTCAGCACCGGCCGCCACCGCACTGTTCGACACGGTTGTCCACCCGCTGCGGGTGTCGCTGCGCGCGGTCGCGGTCGTGAGCCTGGTCGTGGCCGCGGTGGGATATCTGGCCGGGTCGTCCCACTCGGCGCAGTCGGTGCGTTCCGGTTTCGGGCGGCTCATGGTCGCCGCCCGCGGCCGGCGTCGGCGCCCGCCCAATGTGGTCGAGACGTTCGTCGCGCAGTATCGGACACCGCTGCGCCTCGCGGTACTGGCCGGTGCCGTGCTCGTCCTGGTGTTGTGGCCCTACGCCACCGGCCTGGTCGTGGTGGGCATCGCGCTGGTCGCGGGCGCGCTGCTGCTGGTCATCGAAATTCTCGCGCGGCCCGCGGTCTCACCGGAAACCACTCCCGGTCCGGAGCCCTCGTCGACTGCCGGGTGACGCCGGATCCGGCAATTCGGTTACGTTTCGGGGTCGATCGACCGGTCCACCGGTTCGTGATTATCCGCGATGTTCTCCGCGACGAATCGTTAGATGCCCGGTTGGCTCGCCGAATTCGTCCATCGAGGGATGTACCAGGTCGATGAGCGAACCGGGACCATCATCCGCCGCGGCGGCTGGTCAGGAGGCAGCGCAGGGCCGCATGTCACAACCCACCAGGACCGACACATGTCGGTACATGCCGGCGGATGGCCGTCGGCGAGGTTCGCGGAAAGGGGTGAGCCGTCGTGACGGCTTCGGAACACGGAACACGGAATGGGCGATCCGACACCCGGTATGCGGTAGCGGCCGGCACGTCGCTGGCCGCGGCGGCCCTGTTGGCCGTCACCGGAGTCGTGTCCATCCTGCAAGGCATCTCGGCCATCGCGAAGGACGACGTCTACGTCTCCGGACCGGAATACATCTACAAGTTCGACATCAGCGGATGGGGATGGATCCACCTGATCCTCGGCATCCTGATGGTGGCGGCCGCCGCCGGGCTGTTCACCCGTTCGACGTGGGGACAGATGCTGGCTATCGCCCTACTGGGCTTGTCCATCATCGCCAATTTCCTGTGGCTGCCGCACTATCCGTGGTGGTCGATCCTGGTCATCGCCCTCGACATCGTGGTGATCTGGGCGATCGCCACGTGGGATCCCCGCCGAGTCTGACATCTCGCGCCGATCGGACCGTGTCTCGGGGACGCGGTCCGGCCGGCGCGCTGTCATCTGCAGCCACCGCATCGGTGCGTCGAATTCGTCGCTTCCGTAGCGGCCGCGCAGTGCCTCGGCCGCGATCGCGGTAGCGGATTCGAGATCGAGCGACGGGTGTCGTTCGATCTCGCCACGCAGCGGGGTGCCCTGGCAGAACGCCATCGCAGCGGTCTCGGCAGTCGACCGGCTCGACCCCTCGAGGTATTCGCCGGTGATGTGTTCGAAGCCGGCTTCGGCGAGTTCACCGCGAATCCGATCGATGTCGAAGTATCCGTGGGGCGTGCGGCGGAAGAATTCGAGCGGTTCTACGGGTGCCGCCGCGCACAGCGCCTCGGTGACGACCAGAGCCACGGCATTGGTCTCGAGCCGGTCCCAGACGTTGAAGGCGAATACGCCGCCCGGGCGCAACACGCGCAGGGCTTCGGCGTATCCGGCGACCTTGTCGGGCAGGAACATGACGCCGAACTGGCAGGCCACCAGGTCGAACGAACATGCGGCGAACGGCAGATGCCCGGCGTCGGCCACCTGCCACCGCACCCGATCCGACGCCGAGCGGTTCGCGGCGGTCGTCAGCATGGGTTCGTTCAGATCGGTCGCCACGATGTCGCGACCCTCCAGCCGGGCCAGCGCTCTGGTCAGCACCCCGGTCCCCGCCGCGGTTTCGAGAATGTCGACCGCGCCCGTCGCGGCCACCGCCCGCGCGATCAGCCGAGCGGGTTCGGCGAAGATCATCGGAACCAGCAGCGTGTCGTAGATCTGCGGGATCGATCCGGTGAACGACGTGTCGCCGCCTCCGGCCGGTGAGCCCGGCCTCGGATCACCACTCACAGCAGGTGATGCTACGCGCGCCGCCCCGCTTGCCGGGCGAGATCGCCGCAGCGCCGGAACGTTTCGGCTAGGCGATCACATGGCGCGTGCGTACGCGAGGGCGTCGGGCGTCTGCTCGAAGATCTGCGTCTCTCCGCCCGCGGGCAGGGCCCCGAGCATCGCGAGCCGGCGGCGGTGGTCTTCGCGCAGGCCCGACATCAGGACCGTGATGTGGCGGTGCTGCAGTTTCGTGACGGCGTCCTTGAGCACCAGTGCGCCGGTGGTGTCGAGAGCGGTGACATGCGACATGCGCAGCACCACCACGTGGACGTCGGCGACCTCGGTCAGCTCCAGCAGGAAGCGGTGCGCGGCCGCGAAGAACAACGGCCCGTCGATGCGGTATGCCACGATGCGGTCGTGGAGAAGGCCGTGTTCCTCGGTGAGGTGATCGGTCTCGTCGAGCGGAACCTGATGCAGCCGAGCCTCTTTCGCTACCGAACGCAGAGCGAGCACGACGGCGATCGCGACGCCGACACCGACCGCGGTCACCAGGTCCAGGGCGACCGTGACCAGGAATGTCGCGGCCATGATGAGTGCGTCGCCGCGCGAGGCGCGTGCGATGGCGGTCAGGGACGCGGTTTCCACCATGCGAACCGTCGTGGCCAGCAGCACACCGGCCAGCGCGGCGACCGGAATATCGGCGACCAGTGGTGCGGCCAGATAGATGATCGCGGCCAGGACCACCGCATGCGTCAGCGCGGCCAGTCGGGTGCGGGCGCCGGAGCGGACGTTGACGGCGGTGCGAGCGATCGCGCCGGTTGCGGGCACCCCGCCGAACAGCGGTGCGGCGATATTGGCCAACCCCTGTCCGAACAGTTCGCGGTCGGGATCGTGGCGGGTGCCGACGGCCATGGCGTCCGCGGCGGTTGCCGACAGCAGTGATTCGAGGGCGCCCAGTGCGGCGACCGCCAGCGCCGGTGCCACCAGCGATCCGAGGCTGCCCCAATCGAGGAAGTCCAGGGTCGGTGCGCTCAGCCCCGCAGGCAGGGTGCCGATGGCCGCGGTCGGGATGTCGAAGACCGCGACCATGACGGTCGCACCGGCGACGGCCAGCAACGCGAACGGCAGCTTCGGCAGGAATCGGCCGCCCACCAGCATCACCGCGGCCACCGCCAGAGCGATCACGACCGGCACGGGATGCGGATGCGAAACATATTGGCGCACAGCATCATAGGCCGACTGCCAGACCTTGTCCCCGTGCGCGTGCGCGATTCCCAGGGCGTTGGGGAACTGCTGCAACGCGATCACCACGGCGATGCCGGCGGTGAAGCCCTCGACCACCGGGGCCGGCATGTATCGCACCGCACGCCCGGCCCCGGCGACCGCGAGCGCCACCAGCACGATGCCGGCCATCAGGCCCACGGCCAGCACCCCGCCCCCGCCGTGCTGGTGGACGATCGGAACCAGCACGACGGTCATCGCCCCGGTCGGCCCCGACACCTGGAAACGGGAGCCGCCGAATATCGCGGCCACGATGCCCGCAACGACGGCGGTGGTCAATCCGGCCGCGGCGCCGAGTCCGGAGCTGATGCCGAAGCCCAGTGCCAGCGGCAGCGCCACCAGGGCGACGATCAGCCCCGACAACAGATCGGGGCCCGGGGCGCGCACCGCCGGACGCCAATCGGACCAGCGGGGGAGCAGTGCGGCGATGTTCACAACCGTGCTGCCAGACGCAGTTTCAGCGCGGCGAGTTGTTCCCGCAACGATTCGGGCAATCGATTGCCGCCGATGGTGGCGTACCAGTGGTCGATGTCGGCCACCTCGGCCACCCACTCGTCGATGTCGACCGCGAGCGAGGCTGCCGCTCGGGCGCGTTGCCGGTCGTCGAGACCGGTGAGATCGAGCGCCTCGGCGTCCGGGAGGTAGCCGATCGGCGTCTCGATGGCCTCGGCGGTGCCGTCGAGCCGGTCCAGGGCCCACTTCAGCACGCGCACGTTGTCGCCGAACCCGGGCCACAGGAATTCGCCTTCCGGACTCCGGCGAAACCAGTTGACCTGGAAGATCTTCGGCAGTTTCGCCGGGTCGGCGGCGGCGCCGAGCCGGAGCCAGTGGGCGAAGTAGTCACCGACGTGATAGCCGAGGAACGGTAGCATCGCCATCGGATCGCGCCGCACGACGCCGACCCTCCCGGCCGCGGCGGCGGTGGTCTCCGAGGACAGCACCGAGGCGGTGAATACGCCGTGCGCCCAGTCGAAGGTTTCGGTGACCAGGGGGACGGTGGTCGCGCGGCGGCCGCCGAAGAAGATCGCCGAAATGGGCACGCCGTTCGGATCGTCCCATTCCGGAGCTACCGACGGACACTGGCGGATCGGCGTGCAGTACCGCGAATTCGGATGCGCGGCAGGCGTTCCCGATGCGGGCGTCCAATCCTTGCCGTGCCAGTCGACGAGATGGGCGGGCGCCTCGGCGGTCAATCCCTCCCACCACACGTCCCCGTCGTCGGTGCGGGCGGTGTTGGTGAAGATCGAATTGCCCTTCGCGATGGTGGCGATCGCGTTGGGGTTGGTCGTGGCGCCGGTGCCGGGGGCGACGCCGAAGAATCCGGCCTCGGGATTGACCGCGTAGAGCCGGCCGTCGGCACCGAAGCGCAGCCACGCGATATCGTCGCCGACCGTCTCGGCGGTCCAGCCGTCGAGCGCGGGTTCCAGCATGGCCAGGTTCGTCTTGCCGCACGACGACGGGAACGCCGCGGCGACGTAGTGTGTCTTCCCTTGCGGGGAGGTCAGTTTCAGGATCAGCATGTGCTCGGCCAGCCAACCTTCGTCCCGGCCGAGCACCGAGGCGATGCGCAGTGCGAAGCACTTCTTGGCCAGCAGAGCGTTGCCGCCGTAGCCGGATCCGTAGCTCCAGATCTCGCGCCGCTCGGGAAAGTGCGAGATGTATTTGGTGGTATCGCACGGCCACGCGGCATCCGGCTCGCCGGCGCCCAGCGGTGCCCCGACCGAATGCAGGCACTTGACGAAGTCCGTTGCGGCAGTGAGCTTTTCCCACACGGCGTCGCCGGACCGCGTCATGATCTGCATCGACACCGCCACATACTCCGAATCGGTGATCTGCACACCGAATTCGGGATCCTCCGCATCCAGCGGCCCCATGCAGAACGCGATGACATACATGGTTCGACCGGCCATCGCGCCGCGATAGTGCTCGGTCATCACCGTGCGCATATCCACCGGGTCGACCCAGTTGTTGGTCGGACCGGCGTCGGTCTCGCGTTCGGAACAGATGAACGTGCGATCCTCCACCCGTGCGACGTCCTCGGGATCGGAGACGCACCAGAACGAGTTCGGCTTCCCGGTCAGCGGAACGAAGGTGCCCTTCTCGACCAATCGTCCGGTCAGCCGATCCCACTCCGCCCGGGAGCCGTCGCACAGGACGATGTGCTCGGGGGCCGTCAGCTCGGCCACCTCGGCGATCCACGCCAGAACGCTCTCGTGAGCCACGGGAACCTCGTCGAGCCGTGCGATGACACGTGAACTGTCGGACACGAGACCTTCCTCCTTGATAAAGCTGCAATGTAGTTAGTTTAGAAAACCTGCAATCAGAGGCGGCGTCCGGGGTGCCTGCGCCGATGATTTCGGCCGTTACCGCAGGATCGTCAGGCGGGCTCTTCCAGTGCCTCCGCTTGGCCCGCGACCACGCCGGTCAGGATCGCTCGTGCGACCGCCAGCAATTCCGCGACCTGCGGTGAGGTGAGCTCGTAGGTGACCGACAGCCCCTCACGCCGGGCCGCGACCAGGCCGGCTCGGCGCAGAATCGCGAGCTGCTGCGACAGATTCGCCGGTTCGATGCCGATTTCGGTCAGCATCTCGGAGACCGCGTGTTCGCGCTCGCTGAGCAGTTCGAGGACGCGAATCCGGATCGGATGTCCCAGTGTTTTGAAGAACTCCGCTTTCATCTGATAAAGGGGCCTGCTCAGTCCGGGCACGCAATCACTCCCTATAGTCCGCGGCCGCACGGCCTGCCCGTCGCTCTTGATTGCAAAGTTTAGCAAGCAAGGAAAGTGTCGAGATGCCGGCGCCCGCCGATCAGTCGGGCAGCCGCCACGGCGGATTGCGCCTGTTGCCGGCGGCATGGAACAAGCACAGCCGGTGGCCGTCGGGGTCACGTAGCCGGGCCTCGCGCCACAGCCACGGCATATCAGCGGGGGGTTGATCGAATGTGATGCCGGCGTCGGACAGCCGCCGATACTCGCCGTCGAGGTCGTCGGTCTCGAAATACAGGGTGATCTCCTCGCCTGCCGGTACGGCATCGACGCGGTCGACCGAGAAGGTGCTCTCACCGGCGGGACATTCGAACCGCAGATAGTGATCGTTCTCGACGATCAGTCGCAGGCCGAGCAGCCGGTAGAAACGCTCGGAGCGATCGAGGTCCGTGCTGCCGACGGTGACCTGGTTCAAGCGCATACCTTCCAGTGTCGCCGCCGGGGTGCCGGATCGGCTAGCCCTCCTCGGGGGAGAGCGGCGGTCAGGCGGTGGGCGAGTACGGGTAGGTCTGCACTGGACCGCGGCCGGACCGGCGTGGTCCACGAGTGCCGGCGGGCCGGGCACTGGACCTCACGGAGGACCGGACCTCCTCGTCGACGACCTGCACGCCGCACGTCGTGAATACCGGTTGGGAAACAGCGGTCGACTGTTCGAAACGGTTTTGTCATGCAAACATTTCCGGCTCGACGCGAAAGTGGTTGTTTCCGACCGGTTTTGTCGGCTACCGTCCCGGGCCCTCGGCGGTCGGCGGGGAAGCTGTTGATCGAATGTCCAACTGCCGTCCGGTCGTTTCCGCGATGCGGCGTGAAACCTGCCCTGACCGGCGAGGGGCAGAAGATGTTAATTCCAGGATCTGCCGGGTATGACGAAATACGCAGTCCGCAAATGTTATCGAAAGGAGGAACCCGATGATTATCGGTGATTTGTCTCAGGTCGTGAACATGGTCGTGGACTGGTTCGATCAGATGCGCGGCGTGATCGGCATCTGACTCCGGTCCCTCACCCACCCGCCGAACCGCACCGGATGCGGTTGGGCGGGTGGTTCTATCTGAAAAGCTTTCCAGCACATCACCCTTTTCGGATTCTGCGACGTTTTCCTGACGGGCACAACACCTTCCGCTTCTCACAGAGGGGCGGCGTTCCTCACAGATGCGCAACGGCGAAGTCCGCCGCCTCGCCCGCCTTGGCGGTGTAGCTGGTCCGGTGCACTTTCCAGCTCGTGCCCTTCGGGTCGCAGACCGGGTCGTCCGCGGTGCAGGTGTCGTAGGTGCGGCTCGCGTAGGGGCCGGTGACGCTGTGGCCGATGCCGCGAATGGGGTTGCCGAACAACAGAATCGCGGCGATCTTCGGAGCCACCGACGCGGGCAGCGTGGCAACGATCGGCCCGCCGACCTTCGCGCCCACACTGCTGATGCCGATCGAGTTGTCGACCACGTTCGCGCCTTGCGAGTACCCGACCAGGACGAAGCGCTGATTCGGGCAGTCCTTCGCCGCGTCGGTCACATGTTTCACCAGGTCGCGATTGCCCTGCTGCACAGACCACGGTTCGACCAGGCTAGCCGGGTACTCGACGCGATAGGCGCTGTGTGAGTTCGACAAGCGTTGTGCGAGTGCGTGATGCACCGGGTTGCCGACGACCGCGCCGAGACCGGGATCGGTACCGATCGGTTCGCCGGTGCCACGAGCGACGACGACGTCGACATCGGTGCACGTCGTCGGTGCCGCCGCGGGGGTGGCCGCCGAGATCCCGGCCACCGCGAAGGTAGCGGCGATCGACGCGACTGCGGAGGCCGCAGCTATCTCGTGAAGGTGGCGCGTCCTCGTCCTGTCCAACAGTGCCATCTGCAAGTCTCCTCTGCTGATCGACTCGATATCACAGCGGTACCGATGCTGGTCAGACGCTAGAACCGGGAACGAGGTCAGGAGAGCCGAGGAGACGGTCTCCGTGATTGTCACCAAGACCCTCCGGCATCGCTGGTCGCGTGCACAGGGGTGGCGCAACTACCGAGCACTCGGGCCCGCACGGCCGCGGCGCCGGCGGTGCCTCAGTCTCGGTGCGGCCGGACGCTGTGCACGACCAGCGCGGACCGCAGGTACCACAGATCCGGATAGCGGTGCGCGTGGAAGCCGGTGAGTTCTGCGATGCGTCGCAGCCGGTAGTCGACGGTGTTGGGATGCAGGTTCAGCGTCTTCCCCGTGCGGCGCCGGTTGAGACCGGCGGCGATATGGCAGCGCAACGTCGCCAGCAGTTCGGGGTGCCCGTCGAGCGGTGCGAGCAGAGCCCGCAGATGCGCCAGCGCCGGTCCGGGGCGGGTGAGCTGGTATTCCAGTGCGAGCTCATCGAATCCGTACAGCCCGCAGGGCAGCTCCAGCCGCTCCACGATGTCCAGAAGTTCGTGTGCCCGCTCGGCAGCGCCGGCGATGTCCGTGATGGATGCCTCCACCACCGTGGCGGAGATCGACAGGTGTGCTGCCCGACCGATTTCGGCGATCAGGTGTTCGACACAAGTTGCGGCCACCTCCGTTGCCGGAAGCAGAGCCGTGCCCCCGGTCGCGGACAACTTCGACAGCGTCGCGCCGCCGGCCCGTTCCGCCAGTGCATGTCGAAGTCGTTGTGCCCGAAGGTCTTTGCCGATGACGTCGTCGCCGTCGCGGTGCCGGTCCGGCTGTGTTGCCAGCGCGAGGACTCGATAACGCTCGGCGAGCGTCACGCCGTACCGAGCCACGATCTCGGATACCGGTTGTCCCTCCAGCAGAGCCGAGAGCGCGGCCTCGTTGCCGTCTTCGGCTCGGTCGAACTGCCGAACGCAGGCACCGATGATTGTGGTGCTCATGGTGTCCAACAGATCCCCGACCAGCGTGGCGGCGGCGACAACGACGTCGTATTGCCGGTGGGCCGATGTCGCATCGCCCTGGCCGATCCGGTTCAAAACCTCCTGCGCGGCGGCGTGCAGAACGTTCACGACGTCGATCGACATCCCATCGCGTGCCCAGGTGCGCGCGGCATCCTCGAGTCGCGCGGTGCAGTCGTGGGGAGAGGGTGCGTGCAGGATCTCGCTCGCGAGCCGCAGACAGTCCCGATCGGCATCGCCGGCTCGCGTCGCGTCCGCCGCGATACGCGCGAGAAGCCGGCCGATCATCGCCCGCGCTGTGTCGCGAGCGTCCGCGGGTGCGGCCGGAGCCGGACGGTCCGCGACGGCGAGGACGCCCCGCAGCCGCCGGGCCGGGTGGTCGGTGGTCGGTTCGGACATAGGCTCACTCCCATCTGCCGGGAGTGCCAGCGTGCACGGCGTGCGGGTTCGCCCACATCGGCGAAACGACGTATATCCGTGCCTTACGGGTGTGCTCGGGCGGCCGTCCACGCGGCGATCTGCGCGCGTTTGCCGAAGCCGAGCTTGGTGAGGATGTGGCGAACGTGGGTATCGGCGGTGCGTGGGGCGATGACCAGCCGGACAGCGATCTCGCGGTTGGTCAGCCCCTGCGCGACCAGCCGGGCGACTTGCAGTTCACGCGCCGTCAGCGGTGACCGCGGCTCCCGGACCGCCGAGCCCTCGGCCTCTTCGCGCAGTGCATATCGACGCGCCCGCTCGCGCGGCAAGGCGCGTCCGGCGGCATGGGCGCTGTCGAATGCGTCGACGCCCAGAGCGGTGGCGGCCAGATCCCGGAATCTGCCGTGCGGCCGCGGCATGATCGCCGCCGGGTCGGAGCCCAGCAGGTCCCACGCTGTCGCCGCGGCACCGAACAATGTCGCCGCCCGTTCGGATTCGCCGCGCCGGGCCGCGCACCAGGCCAGCGTCTCGAGATGGTAGGCGTCGCCGAAACGGCTGTCGCGCAATCGAGTCGAGGCCAGCGCGGTACGGGCGGCGGCTTCGGCGGCGTCCAGGCTGCCGGCCATCACCTCGATCATGGCGATACCGAACAGTGCCATATCGCGGTAGTAGGTGTCGCCCAGTTCGTCACTGCGCGCCGTCATCTCCCGCAGGAGCCGAAGACCTTCCGCGGGAGAGCTCGCGGTGTTGGCGATCCCGTGGTGCAACCGGGCGCGTAGTTCGTTGCGCCGATCGCCGTGGGCGCGGAAGACCGGCACCGACGCGCCGGCCAGCTCGGCCGAGAGCCCGTCCTCGAGGCGGATCTTCGCCACTTGCGCGCGCACCACGTCGGACAACGCCGCGGCCACCCGATCGCCGCGGTCCGCGGCGATCTTGTCGGCCTCGTCCAGCCTGGTGAGCGTGCCGGGGATGTCCGACAGCCACACGGAGAACTGGGCGCTGGTCGCCAGGCCGTAGGCGCGAGCGGGATGGTCCGGCGACGTGGCGGCCAGGGCGCGGTCGAGCCTGGTGCGCGCCTCTCGGTTCGCGCCCCGCAACGTCCAGTATTCGACGATCCGCTGCGCCATCGGCAGGGCGATATCCGCCTCGCCGGGCGCGGTGAGCGAATACTCCAGTGCCGCACGCAGATTCGCGTGATCGCGCCGCAACCGCCACACCCACGACGACTGCGCGGGACCGATCCACTCGGCATCCGCCCGCGCCGTCAGCCGGTCGAACCAGTCGCGATGTCTACGGGCGATCCGGTCGTTCTCGGCAGCCGCGTCGAGTTCTTCCTGCCCGAATTCCCGGAGAGTCTCCAGCATCCGGTACCGGGCGTCGTCGGTGCCGTCTCGCTCCAGCACCGACTTGTCGACCAGCGCGTCGATCACGTCGAGCACGGCCGCAGGATCGACTCCGCTGCCGCCGCAGACGAATTCCGCGGCCTCGAGGTCGAAGGATCCGGTGAACACCGACGCTCGGCACCAGACGAGTTGTTCGGCGCGCGAACACAACTCGTAACTCCACACGATCGTGGCGCGCAGGGTCTGCTGCCGTTCGGGCGAGATCGGCGAACCGGTGGTCAGCAGTGTCAGCCTCCGGTCCAGGCGCCGGCAGATCTGGTGCAGCGGCAGCGAACGCATGCGCGCCGCGGCCAACTCGATCGCCAGCGGCACTCCGTCCAACTGCCGGCACAGGCGTGCCACGTCGGCGGCGTTGTGCGAGGTGATGTCGAAATCGGTCTGCGCGGCGGCGGCCCGGTCCGCGAACAGGCGGCTGCTGTCGTAACGCATCAGTTCCGACGGTTCGGCGGTGTCCGGCGGTATCGGCAGCGGCGGCACCCGAAACGTCCTCTCCCCGGGGACCGCCAGCGATTGCCTGCTCGTCGTCAGAACAGTGACCTCGCCGCACTGGGTGAGCAGCGCCGCAACGAATTCCGCGCACGCACCGAGCACGTGCTCGCAGTTGTCCAGCACGAGCAGGAGCTCACGGTCGCCCAGATAATCCAGCACCCGGTCGATCGCCGGCTGTTCGGAGCGGATCTGAAGATCGAGCCGATCGGCGACGACGTCGGCCAGGAGCGCCGGCTCGCGCAACTCGGCCAGTTCGACGAAGAACACCCCGTCGCGATACGCGCGTGCGGTGTCCGAGGCAACCCGGTACGCCAGCCGTGTCTTGCCCACCCCACCCGGCCCGGTCAGCGAAACCAGGCGCGCGGACCCGAGCAATCGGCGGACGTCCGCGGACTCGCCGCGCCGGCCGACATAGCTGGTCAGTTCCGACACCAGCCCGGTACGCACCATCCGGTCGTCCACTTTCGTCCACGCACCCGCATTGTCAGGTCTCGGCAATCCTACTGAGCACCTTTGTCACCGTGCCCATGATTGAGGGAGGACAGAGCGAAGCGCCGACCGCACCCGGCCGCCTTGGCAGTCAGAGGCAGCTCGCCCAGCCCCCGCCGAAGAAAGACCCGGAACCGGTAGCCCACGGCAGACTCCATGCCGCATATGGAACGAACGTCAAGCCTGCCATAGGCCGAGTTCGAAAGGACCGCAGATTGATTCGGCTCGTGGTTGTGCCGGCGGAGCGGCGAAGGCCCTCCCTCCGTCACCGACTCGTGGTCGACATCCACCGTGGCAGCCGTCGATCAGACGAGCCGCGTCACGGACTGTCACTCCGCCTGCGCCTCCGAGACGGGATTGCCCACACGCAGCCGATTTGGTCCAACAAGGGGGTAGTGAGGTAATCTCTTCGAGCACCCGCAAGCGGGAGCCACGGGCTGTGGCGCAGCTTGGTAGCGCACTTGACTGGGGGTCAAGTGGTCGCAGGTTCAAATCCTGTCAGCCCGACCAAGAAAATCCCCTCCGACCAGCATCGGAGGGGATTTTTCGTGGGTGGGGATATGTCCGGAATTCGAGCTGATCTCACAGAAATCTCACGTTTTCGGGCCGTCGTCGCGCGCCCACCGCTCGAGGACTGCCCGGTTGTCGGGGGCGGTCTCGGGGATATCGATGTAGTGGGCTTTGACCACCGCTTCGGTGTTGCCGAGCTGTCGCGCGGCCCGCTCGGGGTCACCGTAGGCGTTGTCGATTACCGTAACGACCACTCGGCGGAACGTCCGTGGCGTCACCCAGGCGTAGTTCTCGCCCCGTGCGGCCCGCCACACCCGCCCGAAGTTGTTGGGGTTGCGCAACGACCCATTGGGGGCCGGGAACAGCACCCCGTGTGGGTTCGGCTACCGGTGATCTCGAGGTCTTTCATCGCCTCCCGGCACGCTTGCACCGCATGCTCCGGTAGCAGCATCCTGCGCCAGCCGTGCACCGATTTAGGGAAGGGCTTGCGCACCCATCCTCCCGTGCCCGACCCCTTCACTTCGACCAGTGTTCCGGTGACATCGAGGTAGGGAGTGTCGGCGTCGAGATTGATGTCGTCCAGGCGCGCGGCGAAGACCTCGTGCGGTCGCAGGCCGGTGCCGCAGATCCGGTCCACCACCCACACCACCGACCAGTCGCGCGGCGGACCGCAGGTGTATGCCGGAGTGCCGGGAATCGCTTCACCGGACGCCCACGCGCGCACCTGTGCCCGAGAGCCCGGCAGGGCGCCCTGGTCCAAAACGTTGCCGCGGGCACGCGTGGTGCGCCGGGTGAATGCGCTCACGCCGTCGATCGGGTTGGTGTCGATGGCGCCGTGGCGTACCGCGATCTGCATCATCGCGCGCAGGATTATCTTGTGCTGCTTGGCCTTACGGCGTAGGCCGGCTCCGACGAGGCGCTTGAGGTGGCGGTCCAGTTCGCCTGTCGTGGCCTGCCGCACCTGCAGATTTCCCACGGAATTCTCGATCTTGATCGTCCTGGGGTCCGCGCGTTTGTCGGTCGACACATAGATCTCGCGCCTATAGTCCTCCACGTTGCCCGGCTGTGTAGGACTCGTCGGCCTCGAGGTCGGAAAGAAGCTCGGCCGCAAGCTCGATCAGCTTCGTACTGCGAGTGATGCAGTGGTAGCCCAACTGCTCCTTATAGGCACGCCTCGCCTCGGCGAGTCGGTTGCTCGCCTCGTCTGAGCTTCGCCCGATCCTTTCGATCTGAGTCGAACCGCTGGCGCCGTAGAAGCGAACCGTCGTGCGCCAGCGACCGTTCGGCTGCTTTTTCGGCTTGGTCGGAAGACCGAACGTGCCCACCGGTTTCGGTAACCGGCCTCCCACTTTCACCTCCTCAAATCAGGATCGGCGCGTAGCCGGCCGATCAGTCAGCGAACTTTCGAAGCGTTGGTCTGAAGCGCGACAAAAGGCCTACTCGGCCTACATCCCTCGGAGCTCAGCCACTGAGAAATTCACGAGCTGCAGCCTGGCGACTGCAGCGGCACCCCACAAGGGCGTGAAGATTGCTAGTTGGTAGCTGTAAGGGTGGGCCGAAGTCGGTCGAAAGGATCTGGATCCGCACGTGCTTCAGCAATCCGGCGTTCGGCGCTGGCCTCCGCCTTCGTCCAGTCGGCTCTGTTCCCAGCTCAGTAGATCCGACAGGCGATACCGCCTGTACCGTCCCATGCGTGCGAAGCGCGGGCCGCGCTCCGCGGCCGCCCGACTCGCCAACGTCTTCTTCGGAACCTTGAGACGCTCGGCGACCTCATCGGTGCTCATCCATACTTCGTCAGATTCCATGGGAGCCTCTGAAGGCCTCGCTCGAATGAAATTCCTTGCTGGCCAGGCAAAGCCGAGCGTCGAGCAGGGTGGCACTTGCTGATGGTCCGCGGGGGATGGCCGCGTGCTGCCGCCGCTTAACGGAATGGGTAAGGGCGCAACAGGGTCACTCGTCGGCAGGCTTGGAGCAACAGCGTATGGCGATCGCGCTCAGGCAATGGTGCGTGCAGGTGCACCTGGGATTACTGCTGCAATCGACACAGCGAAGATGGTGGAGTCGGAACATAGACAAGGCCTCGATTCGTTTCCGATCGAGTCCCTCGCTCTACGCCAGATGAAGTCGAGGATCCCATCTCCGTTTCCGAAAGTGAAGGAGTTTTGCCCATTTGGGCCGGCCTTCTTGGGAGCCTCTCAGGGTGTTGGGCTGGATTCAACGCTCGTCAGGTTCCCGCCATGTCATGCCTGTCGATGGCGTGGCTCGGCGCGGGTGGGACTGCAACGCCCGCCCCGCCGCGGGCGGAAGAGCGTAGCCGCACGCGAGAGGTCGGCGGTTTGAAACCAGCTGGGACCACTCTTGTCTATGCAACCGGTTCCGTGGACGGGTACGCGGGGAGTTGCCCGTCGGCGATCATTCGCCGGATGGTCGGACGAGGGTAATTCAACGACCGCGTCCAGCAGTGATACCGATCCCACGGACAGCGCTGTAGGGGCGCTATTGGGACCTGGCGCGCGGCCGTGCCGGTGTCGAAAACGGCTGCCGGCGCGTCGCCAGTCACTCGTGCTTCAGTCGGGCTCCGCGCTGCTACCGGTGGGATTAGCTGGCCTTGTTGTATGCCTCGATGATGTCGGCTTGGATGCGGCCGCGGCCGGAAACGTTGTAGCCGTTGTTCTTCGCCTATTCGCGAATGGCACCGGTCCTTCTGCTTGTCCACCCACGAGCTCGCCAGGGGCGTCCAACGCGTCGGTGTCTACCGCTTGGAGCAACCGGCGGATCGTCGATTCCACCGGCATCGAGGCGCCGAATCCCAACTCCGACAACACCGCCGCGGGCGCATCGCCGACTTATTGACCGATCGCGGTCAACGACCCGCGACCAACGGCTGCCCGGCATTCGTAGCGCTCACTGACCGTCAGACTCCGTAGACGGCGGATGCAAGCAGATCGCCGAGGAAGGAGGCGACCGCATCAATATCTTGGAGGCTCGTCTCACCCGCGAGCGAGCCGGCAATGCTGCGTTCGATAGTCCACAACAGCACCGCGGCGAGTTCTGGAGACGGCGGGCCCTCGATGGCCAGTCCGGCCGCGCGGTCGTCGTCGATGATGCGCTCCATCACCGTCGTCATCCTCGCCACGGTGTGCAGATAGAGCTGGCGAAGTTCGGGGCGACGGGGCCATTCGTGGACGGCGTTACGCAGCACACCGAGATCGGCTGGGTCGAGGTCGAGCCACGCGTGAATCGCGCCTCGAATCCCGCCGGGGTCGGTGCGATCGATTGCGGCGAACCGCACGAATCCGCGGACAATGTCTTCGGCGACGGTTCGGAACAGTTCGATGAAGGCTTCGTCTTTGTTTCCGAAGTAGAAGTAAAATGTCGCCCGTGAGAGTTGTGAGCGTTCCAGGATCTTGGCAACGCTCAATTGATCCAGGGTCATTTCGCCGAGCAGTTCGCTCGTCGCTCGCAGGATTGCTGCTTTGGTCTCCGCATCGCCGCCGGTCGTCACCGGCTCGATGTTCTCGTCGGAAATCTCCAACGGCGCCGCCGCCGTGACCTTTTGCTTTCGGCAGCGTTTTGTACGGCGTTTCCCACCGTAAATGCCGGCCAAGGTGAGCTCTGTGATCGGCGCGACTGTCGATTCTGGGTCGGGAATTCGTGCGTCGAGCTTACGCTGCCCGATATAGAAAGCGCGCTCGTAGGCGCAGACCAACACCGTGGCGATCAGCTGCGCCGGTGCACCTGCCGGAGCGCGGCCGGCCGCGCGCTCGAACTCGATCTGTTCGGCGATCGCGGAGACGAACCGCTGCAACATGACATTCCACGCTGCCGACAACGCGGGTGTCCCGTGCATGTTCTCGACGACGGCGCAGATCAGCGGTCCGTGCTCGGACCACATCCCTATTGTGCGCTGCAAATTGTCGCCCAGAGCGCGCTGACGGGAACGCCCGAGATCGGAATTCCACGGCCCTTCCTCGATATAGGTGTCATCGAGTAGCCGGGACACCATGGCGACAATCACATCGAACTTCGAAGCGAAGTAGTGGTAGAAGTTAGCTCGCGACAACCCCGCACTTTTGATGATTTGCGCAACGGTCAGGTCGTGCAGCGCGATCTCTTGCAGCAGTTGCTCAGTGGCCGCAAACACCGCGAGTTCGGCAACAGCGCCGCCGTCATGTGCGCGGGGTCGCTGGCGTGCTAGCGATTCCATGTCCACCTGCCTACAGTAGCCGATGTCTGGACATAATGAACGGTGTGGGTGTATGTGCCGATTCACGACAGTGTGAGGTCGCAGCCGGGCGGGGTGAGTCGGCAAGCGATTCCTCACCCCGCCCGGAGTCCGGATGGCGTAGTCACGCCGGGCGTGCGGTGGATCGATAGATATCCTCGATAATGTCGGCGTATTTCCGAGCGATGCCTCGCCGACGCATTTTCATGGTCGGAGTGAGTTCTTCGGAGTCTGGAAGCCATTCAGTGTCCAGTAGCCGGAAAGCTTTGATCTGCTCGACCCTGGACAGCCGCGTGTTCGCCTCCTCGACCGCGGCGCTGACCGCCGCCCTCACCTGAGGCTGCGCGGCGAGCGCGGCTATCGAGGCATCGGACAAACCCTTCTGCTGCGCGAAGATTCGCCCCGAGTCGGCGTCCAGCACGATGAGTGCGATGTTGAACGGTCGGCGATCGCCGATCACACACACCTGGCCGATCAGCGCGGACGCACTCTTCAGGGTGTTCTCGATGTTGACCGGAGACATGTTCTTGCCGGCCGCGTTGATGATGAGTTCTTTCTTGCGGTCGATGATCGAGACCCAGCCCTCGTCATCGATGTCCGCGATGTCGCCGGTATGGAGCCAGCCCTGCGCGTCGATGGCATCGGCCGTCCGGGCCGGGTCGTTCCGGTAGCCACGCATGACATGCGGTCCGCGCAGTAGCAACTCGCCATCCGGCGCGAGAGCCGCCTCGGTGCCCGGTTGGGCCAGGCCGACCTTCCCGATCCGGATATCGGTGGTCAGATTGGTGAAGCCCAAGGCGCCGGTTTCCGACATCCCGAACCCCTCCTGCAGTGGGAGGCCGATGGCGAGGAAGAACTCGTGCACCACCGGTGCGATCGGTGCGGCGCCGGTCATGAGCAATGCGATGCGGTCGAGGCCGAGCTGGGCCCGCAGCGGCCTGAAGATCCGCTCTTCGTCAGCGGCGACCCGGGCCTGGAGGTCGGCGGGGACTGCGCCCTGTCGCTGGCGTATCCGAACGTACTCGACCGCGGCCTCGAGGGCTTGTTCGGTCGAGGCCCTCTCTGCCGGGGGTAAGGAGCTGAACTTGCTGAGCAGGGCGCCGCGCAGCTTCTCCCAGATGCGCGGCACTCCGAGGAACCAGGACGGCCGGGTGGCGGCGACCGCGGCGAAAACCGTTGCGGCGTCGCGCACGGTGGTTATGGGCCATCCCGTGACGGTGGCCAGATAGTGAGAGAAGACGCGGTCCGCGGCATGCGCTGTGGGCAGGTAGGAGATGGCCGCCCCCTCGACTGTGAACGGGAAACGGATATTGCAGGAGTGCATCACGAACATGAGGTTCGAGTGCGTCAGTTCGACGCCCTTCGGATCGCCTGTGGTTCCGGAGGTGTAGATCAGGGTGGCGACATCGCTGGGCCGCACCGATTTCCAGGTTTCGGTGAAATCGAAGCCGTCAGGACGCCGACGGCGCAGTTCGGCGAGTGAGAGGGTGCGGGCGGAATCGGCGGCGACCGCGGCCTGGTCGGCGTCACTGATCACGATATGTTTCAGCGACGGCGCGTCGGTTCGCGCGATCACCTCGAGGTAGCGCTGCTCGGCCACCAGTACGGCATTGCCCGCGTTCCGGAACAGATAGGCGATCTGTTCGGGGGAGGAGGTGAGGTAGATCGAGAAGGGGGTGGCGCCCAGGTGTAGTGCTGCCATGTCGACGATGTGGAATTCGGGGCTGTTGGACATCAGGATGCCCACGGTGTCGCCGTGGCCGACGCCGAGCGCGGCCAGCCCGGCCGCGACTTCTTCGACAGCGGAACCGAATTGGTTCCAGCTGAGCGTGGTGTCCTCGCCGTGGGCGACGAGCGCGGGCGAGTCGCCTCGAGCGGCGACAGTGGCTTGAAACGCCTCGGGCAGTGTGGCGGCGGCGATGCCGGGCGCCGCGCCGTCGGTGGTGGCCTCGACCAGTTCGGACATGACTACCTCACATCATCGGGTTGTTGTAGGGGCGACGGACGCGTCGCGGTAACTGATCTCGAAGTCCGACAACTGCGGCTCGTGCACACGTTTCCAGTAGTCGATGTAGCGCCATGGGCTGTTGGTGACGATGCGGCCGCGATCGTTGCGATAGTAGGTGGTGGTTCCGCCGAAGTCCCAGACTGTCTGTGCCAGTGCCGCATCCAGTTCGCGGTTGTAGGCATCGTGCACATCCTGGCGTACCTCGACCGAGGCCCAGTTGTTGTCGATCAGTGCCGCGATCATGGCAGTGACGTACTGGACCTGCATCTCGGTACTCGCGATGACGGTGCCGCCGTGTCCGGTATTGGTGTTGGGCCCGTACAGGCAGAAGAAGTTCGGAAAACCCGGCACCGTGATACCCAGGTGCGCTCGGCCGTCGCCCTCGCCCCAGACCTCGCGTAGCGTGCGGCCGCCGCGGCCGCGCACGTCCATCGAGGCCAGCACATCGACGGCCTTGAAACCCGTTGCCAGAACGAGGATGTCGGCCGGATGCTCGGTGCCGTCGGCCGTGCGCACCCCCTCGGCGGTGACGGTGGCGATAGGGGCGGTCACCAGCGTGACATTGTCGCGGCGCAGCGTACGGAACCAGCCCGCGTCGATGAGCATGCGCTTTCCGTAGGGCGGGTAGTCGGGGACGCTCTTGGCGATCAGGTCGGGGCGGCCGTCCAGTTCGTGTTCGATGTACGCCGTCAGATGTCGGCGCAGTTTGTCGTTGGCCTTGTTTACCGCCCGGCCGAGATGTGGGTAGTCGGGGTCGACCTGTAGCAGGCCCCACACCTTGTCGCCCATACGCCAGAACAGTCGAGCGCGGTACCAGGCCAGATAGAACGGTACGTGCTCGCTGAGAAACTGGAATGCCGACGACACCGCACGTCCCTTGAGCGGGTGCGGAGTCGCCCATTGCGGAGTGCGTTGGAACACCGTCACGTGCTCGGCGGTCTCTGCGCTGGTGGGGACGAATTGCATTGCGCTGGCGCCGGTTCCGACGACCGCGATCCGTTTGCCGGCCGGATCCACGTTCGGGTCCCACTGCGCGGTGTGCGCGATGGATCCGCGGAACTCTCCGAGCCCGGGCAGATCCGGCACGCTGGGCTGATTCAGTAGCCCGACGGCGCTGACCACCACGTCGGCGGTCAGTGTTTCGGAAGCGCCGCCGGCCGATTCGACCGTGAGGTGCCACCGGTTCGTGTGCTCGTCGAAGATCGCTGTGCGAACCCGGGTGCCCAGCCGAATGTGTTCGAGCACTCCGTGGCGTTCGGCGAGGGTGCGCCAGTAGCGGGCGAGCTCGGACTGCGGTGCGAAATAGCTGGACCAGTCCGGTTTGGGGTCGAACGAGAGCGCGTAGAGGTGACTCGGGGTGTCCACTCCGCAACCGGGATAGACGTTTTCGTGCCAGGTACCGCCCACCTCGGTGTTCTTGTCCACCACGAGGTAGTCGACACCGGCTTGTCCCAGCCGGATCGCCATGGCCAGGCCGGAGACGCCGGCGCCGACGATGATCACCCGAAACGTCGGGTCGATCGGTGCCGAGGGCTCGGTGTGGCGGGGATAGATTCCCATTTCCTCGCCGAGCAATCTGCCGTATTCGGCGGGGATCGTTTCGCCCAGCATGACCGAGAGCACCAGCGCGAGCCGGTCGGGCTCCGGGGGAGTGTGTCCGAACGTCTCGGTTCCGTCTCGCCAGGCCCGAAGCACCTCCGTCGCCTCATCGATGATCTGTTGCCGCACAACCTCGTCGAAGCCGCCCGAATCGTGGTCGCCGAGGTCGGGTGGTGGTGTCGGCAGGTACGGAGCCTTGATCCAGCGGTCCTGTCCGGTCAGTACAGCGAGCGCACCGAGCAACACGGGCAGATTCGCCTCGTCGAGTGCGGCGGCGAGTTCGTCGTCGGTGAAATCGGGCGACGGCTGAAAACTTCCGAGCGGTTGCAGACCCCAGCGGGCTGGGCTCGAAGGGGGATTCGACTGCGGCATACGGCGACCATACAATCTGTTCAGATACAGTGTCAATCGCCTTTTCGGGCTGCGTTCGATGTTGGTGAGAAAGTATTACGTACCGTACGGACACAGTGTATGGATCGCATGTATTGTCGCCTGTATGACGACATCAGAGCAACGAGTGAGTGCAGGGTCGGTGTACGACGCTGAACACGAAGCCTTCCGGCAGAGTTTCCGAAAATTCCTGGAGTCCCGTGTGGTTCCGCACTACCCGCAGTGGGAGAAGGACGGCATCATCCCGAGGCGGTTGTTCGCCGAGGCAGGCGGGCATGGCTTTCTCGGGATGGCTATCGGCGAGGAGTTCGGTGGCGGCGGCGTCGACGACTTTCGATTCAACGCGGTGATCGCGGAGGAGGTATCGCGGGCCGGGGTGATGTCGTTCGGCGTCAACCTGCACAACGACATCTGCGTGCCCTATTTCCTGCGCTACGCGAACGACGAGCAGCGCAAGCGGTGGCTGCCCGGTCTCGCGAGCGGGGAGCTGATCGCTGCTATCGCCATGACCGAGCCGGGTACCGGCTCCGATCTCGCCGGTATCGAGACCACCGCCGTACTCGACGGTGACCACTATGTGCTCAACGGTGCGAAAACCTTCATTTCCAACGGAATCAATGCCGATCTGGTGATCGTCGCGGCACGTACCCATCGCGATGCGGGCAGGCACGACGGACTTTCGCTGATCGTGGTCGAACGCGACACTCCAGGGTTCACTCGCGGCCGCAATTTGGACAAGATCGGTATGCACGCCCAGGACACGGCCGAACTGTTCTTCGAGGATGCCGCAGTACCCGCGGCGAACCTGCTGGGCGACCCGGGTAGCGGATTCACCGCGCTGGTGTCGAATCTGCCACAGGAGCGCCTGACCATCGCGGTGGCGAGTGCCGCGGCCGCCGCTCGCGCGGTGGAGCATGCCACCGAATACGTGCGCGAGCGGAGGGCATTCGGAAAGCCGTTGGCGGCGTTCCAGAACACCAGGTTCGCGCTGGCACAGGCGTACTCCGACACCGAGGTGGTGCGCTCCTTCGTCACAGATTGCCTGCGCGAACACCTCGACGGGCGTCTGACCGCCGATCGCGCGGCCATGGCCAAGCTCGAAGCCACCGAGGTGCAGGGTCGTGTGGTCGATGCCTGCCTGCAGCTGTTCGGTGGCTATGGATACATGGCCGAGTACTCCATCGCGCGCGCGTACGCCGATGCCAGGGTGCAGCGGATCTATGGCGGAACCAGCGAAATCATGAAGGAGATCGTCGGGAAAGCGATGGGGATCTGAGATGGAACGGACCATCTTCGCGGACGAACACCATCAGTTCCGTGCCTCGGTACGTAGCTTCCTGAATCGCCACGCCGTGCCGCACACCGCTGAATGGGAGGCCACGGGGCAGGTCGACCGTGGTTTCTGGAAAGCCGCGGCGGCACAGGGACTGGTGGGATTCGCGGCGGCGGAGGAGTTCGGTGGCGCGGGTCTGCGTGACTTCCGGTTCAATGCCGTGCTCAACGAGGAGGTAGTGCGCACCGGAACGGTAGGTGATGGCTTCTCGCTCACCAACGACATCGTGCTGCCGTACTTCCTGGACATCGCTGCGCCCGCGCAACAGAGGCGTTGGATACCCGGAATCGTCAACGGCGACATCGCGATCGCCGTGGCCATGTCCGAGCCCGGCACCGGATCCGACCTGCGGGCCATCAAAACCACTGCGGTTCGCGACGGAAACGGCTGGCGGCTCAACGGTGCCAAGACTTTCGTGACCCGCGGCATCCAAGCCGACCTGATCATTGTGGCCGCCCGTATCCCGGAGGGAGACGGTGGAGGATTCGGCCTGTTCGTCGTCCCGTCGGACCGCGACGGGTTCGAACGTGGCCGCAAACTCGAGAAGATCGGCCGGCGTGCCCAGGACACCGCCGAGCTGTTCTTTCGTGACGTGCATGTGCCGGAGACCGACGTGCTCGGTGAGCCGGGTAAGGGCCTGCACTACCTGATGAGCAACTTGGCCCAGGAGCGGCTGTCGATGGCGGTGGTCGCGGTCGCCAGCGCCGAGTACGCCGTCGAGACCGCGATCGCATATGCCAAGGAACGCAATGCTTTCGGCCGGCCGATCGGCTCGTTCCAGGCAAACCGGTTCCGGCTCGCGGAGCTGTCCACCAAGGTCGGGTTCGCTCGGGTCTACGTCGATCGATGCATCGAAGCGCAGAACAGCGGTGAGCTGACCGCCGCGGAGGCAGCCGGGGCCAAGTTCTCCACCACCGAACTCGAATTCGAGGCGCTGGATGTCTGCCTGCAGTTGCACGGCGGCTACGGCTATATGGAGGAGTACGAGGTTGCGCGGCGATGGCGCGATGCGCGGGTGCAGCGCATCTACGGTGGCACCAACGAGATCATGCGAGAGATTGTCGGCCGGTCGCTCGGTCTGTAGTCCTTGCGGACCAGGACGGTCGCACCGCGATACCGTTGCCGCGCTGATCTTCTCGCGGCTTCGGCAACGCGGTGCGACCGTCTCGCCGCTCAGTCGGCGACGACCCCGCCGGCGACGAGTGCGTCCACCGCGTGCTGCGGGTAGCCGAGGTCGGTGAGGATCTGGCGGCTGTCCGCGCCCGGCGCTCGGCGCGGACGCGGTGCGGTGGGCGCGACGCCGTCGAATCTGGGTGCGGGTGCGGGTTGGACCACACCGTCGATATCGACGAAGGTGCCGCGTGCGCGGTGATGTGGATGCTCCACAGCTTCGGCCAGCGACAAGACCGGCGCGTAGCAGGTGTTGGTACCGAGGAACAGCTCGTCCAGCTCTGCCCGGTCGTAGCCGACGATGCGCTCGGCCAGGATGCGACGGTACTCATCCCAGTTCTCGATGTCGAACTGGTTGTCTCGCACCTCGTCCGGCATTTCGAGGATGTCGCACAGTTTCTGCCAGAAGGCCGATTCGATGGCGCCGATGCTCACCCACTGCCCGTCTCGGGTGCGGTAGACGTCGTAGAAGAAGGCGCCGGAGTCGAGCAAATGGGTGCCGCGCTCGGCTGTGAAGGTTCCTTCGGCGCGGTAAGTGTGGAACATCGCCATCAACGCGGAGATGCCGTCGATCATGGCGGCGTCGACAACCCGGCCACCGGCGCCGGCGCGGGCGGACAGGATCCCGGCCAGCATGCCTACACCGAGCAGCATTCCACCGCCGCCGAAGTCGCCGACCAGGTTCAACGGAGGGACCGGCGCTTGGCCCTTGCGGCCGATCGCGTGTAGCGCGCCGGCCAGCGCGATGTAGTTGATGTCGTGGCCCGGCATGGATGCCATCGGCCCCGTTTGCCCCCAGCCGGTCATCCGGCCGTATACGAGATTCGGATTCACGGCCAGGCAGTCCTGTGGTCCCACGCCGAGCCGCTCGGCCACCCCGGGACGGAACGTCTCGATGAGGCCGTCCGCCTCGCCACAGAGCTTGCGCACCACTTCCGCGCCCGCGGGGTTCTTCAGATCGAGGGCGAGATGTCTTCTGCTCCGAAACAGGATCGAATGCCCTTGGGCCGCCCAGGGATTGCCGCCCGGTCGGTCCACGCAGATCACCTCGGCACCCAAGTCGGCGAGCATCATTCCCGCGAACGGGCCGGGGCCGATACCGGCCAATTCGATGATTCGCACGCCATCGAGGGGCGGCCGCGTCATGAGGAACTCACCCGGGGCATGCCCCCCTTGTTGGCGGTGATGTCGGCGTGCACTTCGTCCGGGTTGGCGACTGCGGCGGCCTGCTGCCCGGCGGGTACTTCGATCGCGGCGTTGAAGGTGCGGAGAATATCGAAGGCGGTGCGTTCGTCGTCATGGGGGAGGAGCCGGCTGATCCGGTCGGCGGCAGAGACGAACGGGCGGACGGCGGGCAGTACATGTCGCCAGCGTGTTCGTTCGGCGCCGAGTGCTGTCATGACATCGGCGGGGATCCAGGAGTGCAACAGACCGTAGGCCAAGGACAGGCGGCGCTCCGTGGTCATGAACTTCGCCACCGGGCCGGGAAGTACCTCTGCGTCGCCGGGCGGATTCTCAACGCTGAACTTGATGATGGAATGCACCACTTCGCGGCACAAGTCGTCCGGTGGCTGCTCGATCAGCGTGTGGAGTTCGGTCTTGCGCCGCGCGTCTTCGTAGCCGGTGTGCAGGATGTCTTCCGGGACTCCGATGACATACCCGACGTAGCGGCTGAGCGCGAAGATGTCCTCGAGTTCGCGATCGCTGTAGCGGATGCCCGAGTTCTGCACGGCGTCGATGAATTTCACCCCGAACTGCCCCGCCTGGGTGACCATACCGTCGAGATTATTGATCGGCACACCCCACCGGGCCCAGTCCCAGGCATCCGAACGTCCCAGACTGTGCCGGACCGCGGCGTGGATCATTCGTACCTTGGCAGTAAGCCGGAACCCCTCGTCGAAACGGTGCATTCCTCCGGGTGTGTAGGCGGCGACGACGTAGCGGAAGCTCTCGATCAGCCGGGTGCCGACCCTGTCCGAGTGTTGCAGCCGCCCGCTGAACAGCACCGGCCTGGTTGCGCTGTACATGGAGAACCCGCCCGCGATGGTCGCCCATGCCAACACCGGCGGGACGATGGGGCCGGCCCGCCAGAAGGCGACCGCGCCTCGGTAGAGCTGGTCGAAATCAACCCAATCCGGGATCCGGTCGAACTGCTCGAACAGCGCGACCAGGCCGGGGCCCGGGTCTTCGACAGCGTCGATTCCCTGTTCGAGGGCCAGATCGAACGTGCGCCAGTTGGTGGTGTTGCTCTTGTCCTTGAAGTCGAGCATCGCCTGATAGGCGTAGTCGTCGGCGAGCAGTGCGTGATCGGTCAGCTTCTCGACCATCTCACGGCCGAACATGGCGATCGCCTTGTCCTTGTTGGCGATGCGGCCGAGGTCTATGCCGCGGGGAAGTCCGGGCGGGACATCCAAGTCGCCGCGGAAGGTGCGGGCCTCCGGGCGCGTCGATGCGCTGGTCATTTCCATCTCCTCGTTGTGACTGTGGTTACAGCGAGGGTAGACCCGACTGAACACTATGTCTACACTGACTGTCTGGCTTCGTTGTTCGTAAGGCTCTTGCCCGCGATGCCGGTCGTTTGCCATCTTCGGTAAGGAATCCGCCATGCCTGACACTGCTGTTCTCCGTTCCGACGACGAGGCCACCGCGGCGCTGGAACGCCTGCTGGCCGATCGATGGAGTTGTCGCGCATTCCGGCCGGAACCTGTTGCGCGCGAGGAGATCCTGCGGATACTCGACCTGGCCCGTCGCTCGCCGTCGTGGTGCAACACCCAGCCCTGGCATGTGCACGTGACGAGCGGGGCCGAAACCGAGCGCTTCCGCGCTGCGTTGCGCTCCGCTATTGCCGAAGGGTTGCAGCAGTCGCCCGACATCGCGTTTCCGGAAGCGTATGAAGGTGTATATCGCGAGCGGCGGCAGATCAGCGGCCGGCAGCTGTATTCGAGTCTCGGCATCGAAAAGGGTGATCGGATCGCTTCTGGCCGGCAGATGTTGCGCAATTTCGAACTATTCGATGCGCCGCACGTCGCGATTGTGACCACCGAGCGGGCGCTCGGCTCCTATGGTGCCGTCGATTGCGGGATCTTTGTCTCGAATTTCTTGCTCGCCGCGCACAGCCGCGGGATCGGAACCATTCCGCAGGCCGCGCTGGCCACTCAGGCGCCCCTCATACGGCGGCACTTCGGCCTGCCCGCGAATCGGCAGGTGCTGGTGGGAATCTCGTTCGGCTACGCCGATGACGATCACCCGGTCAACTCCTATCGCACCGATCGGCAGGACCTGAACCAATTAGCGACATTTTGCGAAGGCTAGACATATAGTTCATACACGTTGTATGGTCCGGAAAGTGCCTGATCGCAGCGGCACTCGCGAATATCAATAGGTAAGGAGTCCTCATGCCGGAGACACAGGCGCTGATCTACGACGCCGTCCGGACCCCCAGGGGCCGGGGTAAGAATTCCGGTTCCCTGCACACCATCAAACCGATCGACCTGGCGAGCGGGACCATCGAAGCTGTGCTCGAGCGCAACCCATCGCTGGATCCCGGTCGAGTCGACGACATCGTGCTCGGCGTGGTGACTCCCGTGGGGGAGCAGGGCGGCGACATCGCCCGGACAGCCGCGCTGGTGTCGGGGCTGCCGCACACAGTCGCGGGAGTGCAGATCAACCGTTTCTGTGCCTCCGGTCTGGAAGCGGTCAACCTCGCGGCGCAGAAGGTGCGTTCCGGCTTCGAGGACGTGGTGCTGGCAGGCGGTGTCGAATCCATGTCCCGGGTGCCGATGAGCTCCGACGGGGCGGCCTGGATGGAAGACCCGATGACCAACCTCGTCACCGGATTCGTGCCCCAGGGCATCGGCGCCGATCTGATCGCCACCATCGAGGGTTTCGGGCGCGCCGATGTGGACGAGTTCGCCGCACGCTCGCACGAGCTCGCCGCGAAGGCCGAGTCGGAGGGGCGGTTCGAGGGTTCGGTGGTGCCGGTGCGCGACCGCAACGGCCGAATCGTGCTCGACCGCCACGAGACCATTCGCCCGGGTACCAGTGTCGAGTCGCTCGCCAAGCTCAGCCCATCCTTCGCCGCGCTGGGCGCCTCCGCTGGATTCGATGCTGTTGCGCTGCAGGAATTCCCGCACGTCGAGCGGATCGATCATGTCCACCACGCCGGCAACAGCTCGGGCATCGTCGACGGGGCGGCGCTCCTGGTGATCGGCAGTGAACGTGCGGGCGCCGAACTGGGGCTGACTCCGCGCGGACGCATCGTGTCCACCGCGGTCTCCGGTGACAACCCGACCATCATGCTGACCGCCCCCGCCCCGGCATCGCGCAAGGCGCTGGCCAAGGCGGGCCTGGCCGTGGAAGACATCGATCTCTTCGAGGTCAACGAGGCATTCGCCTCGGTCGTCATGCGTTTCGTCAAGGATCTCGACGTCGATCTCGACAAGGTCAACGTCAACGGCGGCGCGATAGCGATGGGCCATCCGCTCGGCGCCACCGGGGCGATGCTGGTCGGCACCGTGCTGGACGAACTGCACAGAACCGGCGGCCGATACGGCCTGGTGACGCTGTGTGTGGGTGGCGGGATGGGCATCGCCACCGTCGTAGAAGCCCTCTGATCGTCGACGAACCCAAAAGGACACGGAAATACGATGAGCACTGCCAGCGCAATTCACCTGACGCGCGATCCGGACGGGATCGTCACCTTGACGATCGATGACCCGAATCAACGTGTCAACACGATGAATTCACTGTTCGTGGAGTCCCTCGCCGCCGAACTCGACGCCATCGAGCGGGCCGATGATGTGACGGGGGTGATCATCACCTCCGCCAAGAAGACCTTCTTCGCCGGTGGTGACCTGAACGACCTGCGCACGGCGAGCCGCGACCGGCTCGACGAGTTCGCCGCGTTCGTCGAACGCAACAGCGCCCTGCTGCGGCGGCTGGAGAAACTGCCGGTTCCGGTGGTCGCGGCGATCAACGGCTCGGCACTGGGAGGCGGTCTGGAACTTGCCCTGGCCGCCCACCACCGAATCGTCGTCGATGCGCCCGATCTGCGCCTCGGACTGCCGGAGGTCACGCTGGGCCTGCTGCCCGGTGCGGGGGGAGTGGTGCGATCGGTGCGCATGCTCGGAGTCCGGGTGGCACTGCAGGAGCTGCTGCTCACCGGCAAAAAACACACGGTGGCCCACGCGCGCGAACTCGGTCTCGTCGATGAAGTCGTGTCCACCGTAGCTGAACTACCCGCGGCCGCAGCGGCCTGGATCCGGGAGCACGCCGATGCTCGACAGCCATGGGACACAACGGGATTCGACATTCCCGGCGGCGCTCCGGGCGACCGCGGGCAGGCGCTGGCCGCGACCCTGCCCGCCCTGGCGGCCAGCCTACGTGCGCAGACGAAAGGCGCTCCCTGCCCGGCGCGGGAGAACATCCTCGCCGCTGCGGTCGAAGGCGCTCAGGTCGATGTCGACAACGCCTTGACGATCGAGGCGCGCTACTTCCTGGATCTGGCGACCGGTCAGATCGCGAAGAATATGATTCAGGCGAACTTCTTCGATATGCGAGTGGTCAGCGGACCCCGCGGCCGTGATACGGCGCGTGAGCCGTGGTCGCCGCGTAAGGCGATCGTGCTCGGTGCCGGGATGATGGGTGCGGGAATCGCCTACCAGTGTGCGGTCTCGGGAATCGAGGTCGTACTCAAAGACGTGACCGCCGAGGCCGCACAGCGTGGCAAAGGTTATTCGCAGCGGGTGCTCGACAAGCGAGTGAAGTCCGGGCTGGTCTCCGCGAAGTTCCGGGACGAGGTGCTGGCTCGTATCCAGCCGACCGCCGATGCCGCCGACGCGGCCGGTGCCGATCTCGTGATCGAGGCGGTCTTCGAGGATCCAGCGCTCAAGACGAATGTGCTTCGTGAGATCGAGCCGCTGCTGGCCCCCGACGCGCTGATCGGATCGAACACATCTACCCTGCCGATCACGGGGCTCGCCGCCAGTGTCACCGACCCTGCACGCTTCATCGGGTTGCACTTCTTCAGCCCGGTGGACCGGATGCCGCTGCTCGAGATCATCAAGGGTGAGCGCACCTCGCAGGAAACCCTTTCCCGCGCATTGGATCTGGCGCGTCTGATCGCCAAGACACCGATCGTGGTCAACGACAGCCGGGGGTTCTTCACCAGCCGGGTGATCGGCACCTTCGTCAACGAGGCGTTGGCCATGCTGGGAGAAGGTGTGCCGGCGCCGGTGATCGAACAGGCGACGACCCGGGCGGGCTACCCGGCCCCGGCACTGCAACTGGCCGACGAGCTGAATCTGGAACTGCTGCGGCGAGTGCGTGACGCTTCCCGCGACGCCGCGAATGCCGCGGGCGGCACCTGGGTCGCGCATCCGGCCGAGGCGGTGCTCGATCGCATGTTGAACGAGTTCGGCCGCGCCGGTCGGTTGGCGGGGGCCGGCTTCTACGAATACGTCGACGGTGTCCGGCAGCGACTGTGGCCGCATCTGGCAGAGGCTTTCGGGGCGTCGCGGGCGGATGTGCCGTTCACCGATGTCAAGGAGCGAATGCTGTTCGTCGAGGCGATCGAGTCGGTGAAGTGTCTCGACGAGGGTGTTCTGGAGTCGGTGCCCGACGCCAACATCGGCTCGTTGCTGGGCATCGGTTATCCCGGCTGGACCGGTGGTGTTCTGCAGTACATCGACGGATATGCCGGAGGCGTAGCGGGTTTCGTGCGCCGTGCCGAGGAGTTGGCCGCCGCTTACGGCGACCGCTTCGCACCGCCGGCCTCACTGGTCGCCCTCGCCGGCGAGGGCGGCACACTCGCGGCCGCACACGCAGCCCGGGAGCCTGTGCGCTCCTGAGTTTTCCGGGCCGCTGTAGTTCTCGGCCCCCGGTCCGATCCGCCCGTCCTGGGCCGCCCCCCATCCGTAATCCATTGAGGGAGAACCATGTCCGAACGCCTCGTCGAGACCCGTGACAATGTGCGCATCAACGTCCGGGTGCTGGGGACGGGGCGACCGGTCCTCCTGATACACGGCTGGAGTCTCAGTGGGGAGGTCTGGGACCGGCAGATCCGAGTATTGGCGGACGCCGACTATCAGGTGCTGGCCATGGATATGCGGGGCCACGGTGGTTCCGACGCGCCGCTGGACGGGTACGACATCGGATCACTCGCCGAGGACGCGGCCGACGTGCTGGTCGCCCTCGGCATTCCGATCGCGGCGGTGGTGGGCTGGTCGCTCGGCGGCATGGTCGCACTGCGCCTGGCTTGTGATCATCCGGCCGCGGTCGAACGCGTCGTCATGGTCGCCTCCAATGGTGTCGCCGCGTCTCGTACCGAGTCCTTCCCTTTCGGCGTGCCCGCCGAGGGACCGTTGACCGCCATCCTCAACGCCGAGCACCGCGACCGGATCGCCCTGCGCCGCAGTGCGGTGGGCGATCCATTCAAGGAACCGCCGAACCCGGACCTGCTCGACTGGCTGCACAGAGTCTCGCTGCAGACGCCGAGCTGGGCGGCCGGGGCCGCTATGCGGACCCTTCTGTGCACCGATCAGACCCACATCCTGGACCGCGTGGCGATACCGGTGACTCAGATCATCGGCACTGCCGACCCCGCATTGTCGGTGCGCGGCGCGCGCTGGGTGTGCGAGCGTCTCGGCAGCACGCTCGTCGAACTCGACACCGGCCACTATCCGATGCTGGAAGCCGCTGCCGAGTTCGATGCGGCGCTGCTTGCCGCTCTTGCCGAAACAGACTGAGCGGCGGCACTTTCAGTTACCGGTGAACGCAGGGGGACGTCGCTGTGTGAACGCGGTGACCCCCTCCCGGAAATCGGGTGAATCGACCAATCGCGTCTGGCCGGCCACCTCGACTTCGAAACTCGCGTCCAGTCCGGAGAGCAGCGCCGTGTTGAGGCTGCGCTTGGTCGCCGCGAACGCGCCTGTGGGTCCGGCGGCCAGCTGGGCAGCCAGTTCGCCGGTGCGTCCGGGCAACGCGTCGTCGTCCACGATCTCATCGACCATGCCCCATCTCAGGGCGGTCTCGGCGTCGACGCGTTCTGCCAGCAGCGCCATCCTGGTAGCCCGGCCCAGTCCCACCCGTGCTCCGAGCAGCAGTGACGACCCGGCGTCCAAGGTCAGACCGACTCGCGCGAACGCGAGGGTGAAGGATGCCGACCGAGCCGCCACGATCTGATCGCAGGCCAACGCGAGCGAACATCCCGCGCCGACGGCCGCGCCGTTGACCGCGGCTATCACCGGTTTGGGCATGTTTCGCAGGGCACGCACTGTCGGGTTGTACCGCAGGCGCAGCTCTTCCTCGGTCCGTGGCGCCAGTCGGGTTCCGTCGGACAGGTCATCGAGTGAAAGGTCGGCGCCGGCAGAAAACGCACGACCGGCGCCGGTGAGTATCACGCAGCGCACCGAATCGTCGGTAGCCGCCGTTTCCACGGCATTGCGTAATTCGCTCTGCAGCGCGAGGTCGAAGGCGTTGAGGGCCTGCGGGCGAGCCAGGACCAATTGTGAAATGGCACCGGAACGGCGAATTTCGAGGACATTTGTACGAGAAATAGTTTCCCAGTCGGACATAGATTGGCAGCGTAGTCCATACACAGTGTACAGACAAGATGTTTTACCCCAATTCGCACGCCTTCCGACCGGGCGGAGAACGTGATTGACATTACATCTGAACACTATGTATGGTGCTCGTCATGTTCGAAGTTATTCCTGTTCCAGCCACTTTTGTGGCCATGGTGGGGGGCGCCCCTACATCCCGCGATCGCGCTGGAGTCCAGCGATGACCGCCGCGGCCACCGCGAAGGCGAGTGGTGCGTTCGACCAGGATTTCACCGCCGACCTGGACAGTGCTCGCGCGGCTTTCGGCAGTGGCCGAACACGTTCCTTGTCCTGGCGGACAGCGCAATTGGAAGGGCTGCTCCGGTTCATCGATGAATGCGAACCCGAAATCGCGGCGGCAGTCGAGTCCGATTTGGGCCGGAGTCCGATGGCGACGTTCATGGCCGATATCGGGCCGGTGCGGCACGAGATTCGCCATACCCTGTCACATCTGGCGCACTGGATGCGGCCGAACCCGGTGCGGATGAGCGCGGCGACGGCGCCGGGTAAGGCGTGGTCACTGCCCGAGCCGCTGGGGGTCGTGCTGATCCTCGGCACCTGGAACTTCCCGGTACTGCTTACTGTGCAACCTCTGGTGAGCGCACTTGCAGCGGGAAATACCGTGGTGCTCAAGCCCTCCGACGCCGCCGGCCGTACCGGTGCGCTGCTGGCCCGGTTGCTGCCGCGTTATGTCGATCCCGAGGCGGTCCGAGTGGTCCTCGGCGACGGTAAGGTCAACCGCCGGTTGCTGGAGCAGCGCTTCGACCACATCTTCTTCACCGGTTCGACCACGGTGGGCAAAGCCGTGATGACGGCGGCCGCACAGCATCTCACTCCCGTGACCTTGGAGCTGGGCGGCAAGAGTCCGGTGATCGTCACCGCGGATGCCGACATCGAGGTCGCCGCTCGCCGGATCGCCTGGGCCAAGTCCATCAACGCCGGGCAGACCTGCATCGCGCCGGATTACGTGCTGGTCGAGGACGCGGTGCGGCCACAACTGGTGGAACGACTGCTCGCGGAACTGCCGGCGCACGGCTCGAACGACACCACCCGCATCGTGAACGAACGCCAACTCGACCGGCTGGCCGGTGCGCTGGCCAGCCACGGTGGCGAACAGTTCGGCGGTGTGATCGATCGAGCGAAGCTGACCCTGACACCCGCCCTGGTGACTGATCCGGACCCCAGCTCCGAGCTCATGCGCGAGGAGATCTTCGGACCGATCCTGCCGCTGCTGTCGGTCGAAAACGTCCGGCATGCCATCGAATTCGTCAATCGCCGGCCCAAGCCACTGGCGCTGTACCTGTTCACCTCCTCGCGGGATACCGAGCGCACGGTGCTGGAGCAGACATCCTCCGGTGCGGTGGTGGTGAACCACTTGCTGTATCACCTGCTGGTGCCCGAACTGCCCTTCGGCGGAGTCGGTGACTCCGGGCTGGGCAACTACCACGGCAAACACGGGTTCGATACTTTCAGCCACTACAAGGCTGTGCTGCGCAAGCCGTCACGGCCCGACCCCGCGGCGGCCTATCCGCCCTATGGCGCGACGATGCAGAAGATACTGCGCCGCCTCATGGGCTGAGTCGTTCCTGCCCAGTTCGTTCGATCCGACCTGCCACAGGAGATGTGCAGTGAGTATTTCTGTATCCGGGGGGATTGCGCAGCGTGTCTGCGACTCGTTCGTTGACCGTATCCTGCGCGGCCTCGGCACGCTGGGTAGATCGGCGCGCCTGGGCGTAGACGTGACGCGCTTCTCGGTCGTCGACACGTTCGGCGCGCGGTTGCCGGTCGGCGAGGTGATCGAGCAGATGTGGAAATTGTTCAAAGTCACCGCATTACCCGCGCTACTGATGGCAGTGCCGATCGGCGCGGAGGTGTCGGTACAGGTCGGGGGCGTGATGGATCAGGTCGGCGCCAACTCGCTTGCCGGTGCTGCGAGCGGTTTGGGCGTAGTGAGTCAAGGGGCGCCGATGGCCGCCGGCCTGCTCATGAGTGGAGCGGCCGCATCCACCATCGCCTCGGACCTGAGCGCTCGCTCCATCCGGGAAGAAATCGACGCCATGCGCGTGATGGGTGTCAATCCGGTGCAGCGACTTGTGGTTCCCCGTTTCATCGCGATGGTCGCGATCGCGCCGGCGCTGTGCATTTTGATCATCGCGGCGGGTGTGGCGGCCGGTCTTATTATTTCGACCAACGTCAACGGGGTGGTGCCGGCCAGTTTCTGGCAGTCCTTCGGCGCCTTCGCCACGCCGGTCGATCTGCTCTTCTCTGTGGTCAAGGCTCTTCTGTTCGCGATCATCGTGGTGACGATCGCCAGCCTGCGTGGTCTGGAGGCCACCGGTGGTCCCAAGGGGGTCGCCAACGCCGTCAACGCCTCCGTCGTGCTCAGTGTTTTCTGCATCTTCATGACGAACTTGGCCGTGAGCCAGCTGCAGAACATGTTCTTTCCGGCGAGGCTGGCATGAGTATCGACAGTCTGAATTACCCGCTGACCCGGCCCGGACCACTGGCGCGCACCGGGCGCGCTGCGACCAGCTCGCTGCTGGGCCTCGTGTACGAGTTCGGGCAGATCGTGGCGTTCACCTGGAAGACGCTGACGTCCCTGCCGAAGACGGTGCGGCATTACTCCAAGCAGACGCTCAAGACCATGAGCGACATGGCCTGGGGCAGCGGCTCGCTCATCGTCGACGGTGGCGTGCTGAGCTTGATGTTCTTTTTGGGCGTCGCGGTCGGCGCGGTGGTGGCGATTCAGGCGTTCATGGCCTTCGATCTGCTCGGGTTCGGCGCGTTGACGGGCATCATCGGCTCGTTCGGCAACATCAGGGTGATCGCGCCGATCATCACCGGGATCGGCTTCGCCGCCCAGGCCGGCTGCCGGATGACCGCCGAGATCGGCGCCATGCGCATCTCGGAGGAGATCGATGCCACCGAATCGATGGGGCTGCAAGCGATTCCGTTCGTGGTGGGAACCCGTCTGGTCGGCGGCATGCTGGTGGTACTGCCGGGCTATCTGATGGCCATCGTGGTCAGCTTCATCACCGGTGGCCTGATCATCAAGATCGGGTACGGGCAGCCCTCGGGTACGTACGACCATTACTTCGCCCAGTTCGTCAATGCCGGTGATCTTGTCGCGTCCGTGGCCAAGGCGCTCGTGTTCTGCGCCATGGTGACCATGATCCATTGCTACTACGGCTATTTCGCCGCAGGTGGACCCGAGGGCGTCGGAATCGCCTCCGGGCGTGCCATCCGGGCGAGCCTGGTCGCCATCGTCGTTCTCAATTTTCTGATGACAGTTGCCATCTGGGGCCTCAACCCCGAACTTCCATTCAGGGGATGAATATGGCCAGACATATCAATCAAGACTTCATCCGAGGCGACCGGGGCCGCCAACTACGGGTACTGGCGCTGTGTGGCGGCGCCGCGGCGCTCGTGATGGTGATCGCGGTAATCGCGGGATCCTGGGCCTATTCGAAAGTGACAGCGCCGCAGGGGATCCGGCTGCAAATCGTGGTACCCGCGCTGGGACCGGGTGTCGAAGCCGGATCGAAGGTGCTCGTCCGTGGCGCTGAGGTCGGCAAGGTCACCGAGGTCACCGCGCTCGGCTCCGGCACCGTGAAAGTGGCTCTCGTGCTCGACCAGAAGATGGACACGATCCTCACCGACAGTCTCGATGTCGATTTCCGGCCGGAGAACTACTTCGGTGTCACCGCGGTGAACCTGATCGAACGTCCCGGCGGTGCGGCCCTCACCAGCGGCGAGGTCCTACAGCGCACCACAGCACCCGATTTCACCATGTCCACGATGCTGGAGCAGGTATCGACGGTCGTGGACGGCACGCTCACCTCGAGCATGATCGCCACGTTGAACAAGATGATGACCTATGCCAACGGCCTGGCACCGTTGATTCGCACCGGCGTGATCATCGCCCAGCAGATGTCACGCACCCAGCAGCACATGCCGGTCGAGTTGCTGATCCGTGCCAACGACGTGCTGACACAGCTACCGGCCTTCGGCCGGGGCGCGGCCGACGCCTTGTATGCGATCTACAACAGCGCCTACAACAAGCGCCCGGACGGAAGCACCGGTGTGGACGACGCCTTCATGTCCGAAACCGATCAAGCGTTGACCCTGGCGGCATCGGACCTTTTCGGCTTGGCCGGCTCCCTGCTGGCCTCGCACGACAGCGAACTGACCCCGGTCACCGCATCGGTGAACGAGGTCGTCGCTCCACTGCCCGGCCTGCTCGGCAACGGCCGAATGAGCGAACTGAACGCCGCCGTCGACAGGATCGAATCGTCGTTCAGCGGCACCCCGGAGCAGAAGACGCTGCAACTGCGGGTCGTGCTGGACGGTGTACCGGCGCTCGCCGGACCGCTGGCACAGCTCGGCGCGCTCTCCGGACCGGCGCGAGGGGGACACTGATGGCGAGCGGACGCGGACGACTCTGGGCCGCAATCAAACTCGCGGCGGTGGCCGTGGTGACCGTGTTGCTCTTCGTGATCGTGCTCAACGCGATGCGCAACCCGGTCGAGCAGAGCACCCGTGGTTACTCCGCCGAATTCACCGACGTTTCCGGCCTCCGCGTGAACGGCGATGTGCGGCTCGAGGGGTTGCGTATCGGCAAAGTAACGGGCGTCGAACTGATCCATCAGGGCGCTGGGATGGCCGCGCGGGTCACCTTCTCGATGGAACGCCGGTATCAGCTCACCGATACCACCACGCTCGCGATCAAGTATCAGAACCTGACCGGGGTCCGCTTCATCGATGTCGGCTTGGGTGCGCAACCCGGGAAACCGGTCGATCACCTGAGTGCCTCGGCCACGCGCCCCTCGTTCGACATCACTTCCCTGTTCAACGGTTTGCAGCCGGTCTTGTCGACCATGAACACCGACCAGATCAATGCTTTCGCCGAGAACGCCATCGCGGTGCTGCAGGGCGATGGCGGAGGGCTGGCGCCGATGTTGGACAGTGCGCAGCGGCTGGCCTCCTACGCCCAGGACCGTCAGCGGCTGATCTCTACCCTGACCGGCAACGTCGCGCGGATCGCCGACTCCATGGGCGGCCGGTCACCGTATGTGATCGAGTTCCTGAAGGCCATGAGTCTGCCCATCAGCAACGCCATGACGGTGCTCGACGAGTTCCCCAAGACCGCATCGGCCGGCCCGGCGCTGGTCGAGCCGATCGAGCGACTGCTCGCGGCGCTGGGATTTCGCAGCGACCTGGACGTGGACGCGTTGGTCGGCCACGCATTCGCCTCGCTCACCGAGGCCGTGGATTCGTTTCGGCTGATGCCGGGTGCGCTGGCCGGGCTGCAGGTCGCGCACCCTCGTCCGGAGAACGCTCGATGCAGCAACGGGCACGCGCACCTGCCGCCCGATATGGAGGTCCTGCTCAATGGTAGTGAGGTCGTACTGTGCAACGCCAAATAACAAGGGGTAGAAGGGGACTGCGCGACCGGGCACGCACGGTGTGGCACAACGACGTGCTCCTGGGAACCGCTGTCGTCGGCGCCACGATGGTCGTCGTCGTCGGTTTCGCCGGGCTGTACCTGCATCCGCCCGGACAGCAGACCATCGCCTTCGAGACAACCGATGCTTCCGCCGTCGAACCCGGTGCCGACGTCCGTGTCGCCGGCATCAGCGTGGGCAAGGTCTCCGACATAGCCATCGGCGCTTCCACCGTGACCGTGCGCGCTCGAATCGACCACACCATTCACGTCGGTGACCAGTCCCGCATCGAGGTGCGAATGCTGACCCCTGTCGGTGGCTACGCGGTATCGCTCATCCCGCTCGGTTCCCGTACCGACCACAACGGCGTGATTCCGGTGGACCGGGTCGCGATGCCGTACTCGATCGGTGATGTGCTGCAGAGCGCACCCACTGTCACCGACCATGTGGATGCCGCGACCATGAACGCCAATCTGCGCCAGGTCGCACAAGCACTGCAGGCGAATACCACCTCGCTGGGCACGATCGTCAACGGCATGAACTCCGTCGCGGAAGTCCTCGATCGGCAACGGCAGCAGATTCACCAGGTGGCAGCATTGGCTGCCGAGTATCTACAGACATTCAACGCCAACCGCGGGTTCATCTTCGAATTGATCGGCAAGATCGACACCGTTCTCACCACCTATCAAAACAATGCGGCGGGATTCAACTACGCGTACGAACTACTCGGCAGTGCGCTGTCGAGGCTGCAACCGCTGGAGTCGTATTATCTGGCCCACTCCGAGGAAGTCTTCGCCCACTTCCGCGATCTGCGGGATCTGATCACCGAAATGCGGCAGCACCTCGGTCCGGCCATCGACAATCTCACGCAGCTGCGCGGACAACTCGAGCAATGGCTGACGCCGGCGGGCATGGCCGAATTCGGCGGCGGTGTGCTGGCCAGTTCTCTGTGTATTCCGATACCCGGGCGGGAGTGCTGATATGCGCGTATCCAAACGAGCCACGGTAGTGACACTGGCGCTCGCCACCACAGCCGCACTCGCCACGACCGCAGTGGTGCACTACGCCCGCGGTACGGGATCGGTCGGCACCGCACCGGTCGCGGCAAGCGATGGCTACTGCGTCGATATGCCCGATGCCATCGGCCTGTACCCCGGTAACCCGGTGACGCAGATGGGCTTTCGGGTCGGCAAGGTACGGGCCGTGACCGAGCGAGGTGACCACGTGCGCGTCGAGTTCGCCCTCGACGGCGGTCGACGCTACCCCGCGGACGTGCGGGTGGTCACCCGCTCGAAATCGCTTCTCGCCGACCGCAGCCTGGAACTGGTGGGCAACTACACCGCCGGTCCCGTCCTGCGGCCGGGGCAATGTGTGCCCATCAGCCGCAGCTACACCCCGAAGAGCATCTCCCAGATCGCCGGTTCGGCAGCGGATTTCATCGACGCGCTGTCGGCGACGAGCGACGAGAGCGTACGAGGTTCGGTCGCCGGATTGGACACCGCACTCGACGGAACAGGCCCCGCCATCCACGCCATGTTGGATCATGCGGCCTCGGCTGCCGCCAGCCCGGACCAGGTCACCTCGGATATCGGCTCGTCGATCATGAACATGGCCCCATTGACGGAGAACGCCCTGCACGACTGGGATCGCATCAGCTCGATCCTCGACCGGATGCCGCAAATCGCCGCCCAAGGCACCGAACTGTTCGGGTTCGTCGCCCGCTTCGATCGAGGCGTCGGCTGGCTGGTCGCCACCATCTACGACATCCAGCGCCACTACGGCGAACAACTGTGGCCGTTCATGCAGGGACCGGTCGCCGAACTGATTCATCTGGCCGCCACCCGCGCACCGGATCTCGCGAAATTGTACGGAACCGTCCCGGCGATCGTCACCGCCGCGAACTACCAGGCCGACTCCGGCGGTGGATTGTCGGTGCCATACCAGCCGCCATCGGTTCCGGTGGACGCCGCCGCGTGCGAACTGCTCGGGCCGCAGTGCGTAAACAACCAATTCGCCCCGGGCACAGTGAATCTGCTGTCCCTGATCGTTCGGAGGGCGTCGTGAGAAGTTCCGAAATCGGCCGCGGGTTGCGGGTATCCGCCATCGCCGTGGGAACAGTGATCGCACTATCGGTTGCCGGATGTTCCCTGGGCCCCAACGATCTTCCTTCTGTTCGTGCGGGCGTACACACCGACTACACGGTGACCGTCAAATTCGACAATGTCATGAATTTGCCCTCCGGCGCGGACGTCCTCTTCGACGGGTTGCGCGTAGGGCAGGTAAAAGCGCTGACATCTACCCCGGACGGGGTCGATGTCACCGTCGGGCTCAGCGGGAACACCAAGGTGCCCGGCGACGCCGGTGCGATCATTCGGCAGAACACTCTGCTCGGCGACACCTACATCGCGCTGATCCCGAACACCGACAGAGACCCCGATCAGGGCTTCCTCGGCCCGGGCGGGGTGATCCCCATGAATCGCACCACGTCACCACCACAATTGGAGGACACCATCGCGGTGCTCGCCTATTTCGTCAACGGCGGCAGCATCCAGAAGATGCAGGACACCATGGCAACCTTGAACCGGACCATGCCGGCGCTTGCCGACGTCAGGCGAATGGCTTCCACTGTCGCGGCGGACATGTCCGATCTGGCTTCCGGCACTGCGGAACTCGATCGACTGCTGAACGGATTCAACGACACCGCGACTGCGGTCGACGACAAGGCCACCGAATGGCAGGCCGCCTTCGGTGAGCAGGGCGCCTACTACTGGCACAATGTGGCGCGCGCCGTCGTCGCTCACATCAGCACGCTGCTACCGTCGGTCGGATCCATCTTCGAAGGTGGGCTCTGGCTCACTCCGATGTTGAATTCACTGGCCGGAACGGCGGAATCAGGACGCGGCATCTGGGACGGCGCGCCCGCGACCATGGTGCGGATAAACAACTTCCTTCGCACCACGCTGCTGCCCTTCGCGCAACATCCCGCTGTGAACGTCACCTCGGTGAGCAGCGGCAACGGTGACGAGCTCATCGGTGACGCGACATCCATTCTGCGCATGCTGGGAGCAGTTCGATGATCACCCGCACCCGTGTCTCGGTGGTGGCCATGACGGCCTTGACCGCGTTGTCGTTGCTCTATATCCAGCGCGTCGGCCTGGATGTCGACCGATTCCGCGACACCCGCACGGCCACCATGACAGTGCCGGACACCAACGGCGTCCTGGTCGGCGCCCGCGTCTTGCTGCGCGGCGTGCCCATCGGAAAGGTCACCGCGATCACGCCCGTGGCAGGCGGCGTCCGGCTCGCCCTTCGCTATGAGGACTCCCATCACATTCCCGTGCGAAGCTGGTTCCGGATCGACAATCTGTCCGCGCTCGGCGAGTCGTACATCTCCGTGCTTCCCGACACCGCGAACGGGCCCTACCTGGCTGACGGTGCGCAGGTCGCGGCGGACCGAGTTTCGGTCCCGACCACGTTCGAGGAACTCTCGGCCCGGCTGACGCACCTGCTACAGCAGGTCGCCCCTGATCAGGTCCAGGGGATCTTTCACGCTCTCGATGTCGGCCTGCCTGGTGGTGTGCAAGTGATCGGCGACCTCAACCGCGCCGGCTCCTTGCTCGCAGCCGAATTCACCGAGCAGACCGACAACTTGGTCACCCTGCTCAGCACGCTACAGCCGTTGCTGATGCGATCCGGCGATGTCCCCGCAAGCCTCGCTGCGACGAGTCCGCAGCTCGCCGGTTTCGGCGTCGGATTCCAGGATCTGCTGAACTCGGTGCGCGACGCGATGCGGCGCGGGCCGTTGCTGGATGGTATTCGCGACGGTGCCAGTCCGCTCTTCGGCGAACTACAAAAATTTCTCGATCACACGGCATCCGATCTGAAGGTTATCGGCGTAAATCTCTTGCCCGCTGCCCAGGCCGGCGGCGCCGCACTGCGAACGGTCGACCTCGGAAGCCTACTGGGCCGCGTGCTCGCTGCCACGGATCCTCCTGGCGCACTCACCGTGCACGTCCCAGCGGTCTCGCCCCCTAATTAGAAGTCCCGAATCGGAAGGAACAGGTTGATGCCGGAGAAGTCATCGGCCACAGCGGTCATCGAAGAGAACGAGAACACAGAAGTCGCCGATCGCGCGGAAGGAAATGCGGTGTGGCGGCGGAACAGTCGTCGACCTATTGTGACGCGCAGGGCCGGGGCGATCCTGGCGGCTGTGGTGGTATCCGTCGTTATCGCAGTGCTCGGCTGGAAGTGGCATTCGGCCGCCGACGGGCTCGATCGTCGGGACGCCGACGCAGCGAATCAGCGGCACGCGGAACAGGTCGCCCTCGACTACGCGACCGGTGCGGCGCAGATGAGTTTTCAGAACACTCAGGAGTGGCGCGGCAGGTTGACGAAGAACACCACGCCCGAACTGACCGACCGGTTGAGCAAGGCCGCTACGTCCATGGAGCAGCTCATCGGACCGCTTCAATGGTCATCCACCGCCCACCCGATCGCTGCGAAGACGGAGTCGGAGTCCAACGGTGTGTTCCATGTGATCTGTTTCGTCGACGTGCTCACCAAAAATGTCCAGGCTCCCGACGGCGTGCAATCGACGGCAACCTACAAACTCAGCATCGACAGTGGCAAGAACTGGACAATCACCGAGATCAGCGGAATCGACTCCGCGCTGGGTAGTGCGCCGCGCTGATCTGCGCACTGATATCGAGAAGGGATTGTCGTGGGTGTTGAGGTCAAAACCGAGAGTGTTACGAAATCTTTCGGTTCCCAGCGTATTTGGCAGGACGTCACTCTGACGCTGCCTCCGGGGGAAGTCAGTGCTCTGCTCGGCCCGTCCGGTACGGGTAAGTCGGTGTTTTTGAAGTCGTTGATCGGTCTGCTGCGCCCCGAGCGGGGCTCGATCTTCATCGACGGGACCGACATCACCACCTGTTCGAACAAGGAGCTCTACGAGATCCGCAAGTTGTTCGGCGTTCTGTTCCAGGACGGCGCGCTGTTCGGTTCGATGAACCTGTTCGACAACGTGGCCTTCCCGCTGCGGGAACACACGAAGAAGAGCGAGTCCGAGATCAGGCAGATCGTGATGGAGAAGCTCGAGCTGACGGGTCTGCTCGGCGCCGAGGGCAAGCTGCCCGGTGAGATCTCCGGTGGTATGCGCAAGCGTGCCGGCCTGGCCCGTGCGCTGGTGCTGGACCCGCAGATCATCCTCGTCGACGAGCCGGACTCGGGTCTGGACCCGGTGCGTACGACGTATCTGTCGCAGCTGCTGATCGATATCAACGCGCAGATCGACGCGACGATTCTGATCGTGACCCACAACATCAACCTGGCGCGTAGCGTGCCCGACAACATCGGCATGCTGTTCCGCCGTCAGCTGGTGATGTTCGGTCCGCGCGAGGTGTTGCTGACGTCGGAGGAGCCGGTGGTCAAGCAGTTCCTCAACGGCCGCATGGTCGGTCCGATCGGTATGTCGGAGGAGAAGGACGAGGCCCAGATGGCGCGCGAGCAGGCCCTCGCCGACGCCGGCCATTACGACTCGGGTATCGACGAGGTCGAGGGTATTCCGCCGCAGATGAAGGCGCAGCCGGGTATGCCGGTGCGTCAGGCCGTGGAACGCCGCCGCCGCCGGGTCCTCGAGATCATGCACACGCTGCCGCAGCAGGCCCAGCTCGCCATCGGAGAATCCATGGACCAGAACAGCGATACTCAAGTCATGCTGGCCTACACGCCGCGGTGAGGACGGTTCGTCGCGCTGCTGAATACGTTGCGCCGTCACGTTTTTCGTATACCTCGATTTCGAGTGGTCGTGACGCTCCGGTGCGTGTTGCTGCCCATGAGATTCTGAACTTCTTCGAAAAGTGCCCCGCATGTGGGTATTTCGCTATCTCGATCCTCGTTGTGAGGCAGATGCTCGACGACACTTCTGAAGCAGAGCTTCAGAGTCGTCGCAGGTTCTCACCGAACAATCACGACGTAAATTGCGTTCCGTGATCGGCATGCAGGGCTGGCGGTCCTGCTCGCAGGCGTAGCTGGAGACGATCTCGGCCTCCGGCCGACCCGCCGTCTAGACCGAGGTCAGATCCGCCGTTATCCCGACACTCCCCCCAGGTGGTTGCTCACGGGAGCCAGAGGCATCTGGACCGACGGGCTGTGCGTCGAACGCGAGGATCGAGACAACGTACAGGGTCGATGGGCCGTTGTGTACGCCACCGCGGTAGCCGCCGCGCAGGTCCGTGACGTGGTCGTGTGGCTGGCAGACACTGGCTACACCGGTTACGGGCGGTTGAATCAAGAGCAAAGAGGTACGCTTGAGTCGCGACAGGTTTGTGGTTGGATAGCGCCGACTCTCGACTGTCTGGCCTGGCTGAATCAACTGGGGTGGGGTACCAGCTAGGGCGGGGATGGGACGCAGGCATGTACACCTTTCGCCAGTCGGATGGTCACGGGACGACACAATGGATGACACGTCAGTTGGTGGCGGGGACACGATCTCAGCGGAGGCGTTCGGGCGATATCGGCTGTTGACGCTGCTGGGTCAGGGTGGCATGGGCCAGGTGTGGCGGGCGCATGATTCGCTGACCAACCGGGTGGTCGCACTCAAGGTGTTGCCTGAGCGCTTTGCCGATGACGAGCAGCTGCGCGAGAGGTTCCGCCGGGAGTGCCGGGCGGTGGCGCAGTTGACCGAGCCGCATGTGATCCCCATACACGACTTCGGCGATATCGACGGTAGGCTCTATCTGAATATGCGCTTGATCGAGGGCACCGACCTGCGCAAGGTGATTACGCGAGAAGGGGCCTTGTCGCCGCGGCGGGCGGTGTCGATCATCACGCAGGTGGCCGGCGCGCTACAGGCGGCCCACGATGTCGGGCTGGTACACCGCGATGTCAAACCCACCAACATCCTGCTGGGGGCCGATGAGTTCGCCTCCCTGATCGACTTCGGGATCGCCCACGCCGCCGACGACCGTACGCTGACCTCGATCGGTGAGACCATCGGCACCGTCGCCTACATGGCGCCGGAGGAGATCGGCGCGGAGGTCAAGGCCGATGCTCGAGTGGACGTGTACGCGTTGACGTGCGTGCTGTATGAGTGCCTGACCGGTCGAGCACCGTTCGCGAGCGCAGCGGGGGTGCAGGGTGTGATCGCCCATCACCTGCACACCCCGCCGCCGCGTCCCAGCACCACTACACCCGATGTACCGACTGCGTTCGATACTGTCATCGCCAAGGGCATGGCCAAAAACCCCGAGGAGCGTTACCAGACCGTACGCGAGCTGGCGGCGGCGGCCAACGCCGCGCTGGGCGATTCCGCGGTCAGCACCACTGGGGCTGCGCGCCGTGGGCGGCGAATCAGATTGTCGCCCAAGACCGCCGGGCTACTCGCCGCCGCGGTCGCGGTGACGGTGGTGGCCGCCGTAGCTGTCGTCATCGGTGTTCAACGGCAATCGGGCGGCGGTGGCAGCTCGCCCCCGCCTGTCAACTCGGCCTACTCGGCACAGACTGCGCTGCCGTTCACCGGCGTCAGCTTGGCCACTGATGTGGCTGTGGACGCGGCTGGCAACGTATATGTCACCGACATGGGTAACGATCGGGTGGTGAAGTTGGCGGCGGGTGCGTCGGCCCCGACCCCGCTGCCGTTCACCGGGCTGAATAATCCCCAGGGTGTGGCGGCCGACACGGCAGGCAACGTCTACGTCACCGACACGAGTAACAATCGGGTGGTGAAGTTGGGGGTGGGTGCGTCGACGGCGACCCCGCTGCCGTTCACCGGGCTCAAGGATCCCGAGGGGGTGGCGGTCGATACGGCGGGAGATGTGTACGTCAGCGACCGGGGCAACGATCGGGTGGTGAGGTTGGCGGCGGGTGCGTCGGCGCCGACGACGCTGCCGTTCACGGGGCTCCGAGATCCCCACGGGGTCGCGGTCGACGCTGCGCACAACGTATATGTCACCGAATTGAGTACCGAGCGGGTCGTGAGGTTGGCGGCGGGTGCGTCGACGCCGACCACGTTGCCGTTCGCCGGGCTGAAGGATCCTCAGGGCGTGGCAGTCGACAAGGCGGGAGACTTGTACGTCGTGGACTGGGGTAATCAATGGGTGGTGAGGTTGGCGGCGGGTGCGTCGACGCCGACTCCGCTGCCGTTCACCGGCCTGAAGAATCCCCAGGGTGTGGCAGTCGACACGGCGGGCAACATTTATATCACCGACCTGGGCGCCGATCCGGTGGTGAAACTCCCGGTAGGCTGAGGCGCTCGGAGCGATCGAGATCGTGGGAAAACCGCAGCGTGGGACCGCGTAAGTGGCTCCGCCGAGCCGAGGTCGATGCGGGTGAGCCGAGGGCGTCTCAATCGACGACGCGGGGGAGATCCGCGAACTCGAACTCGAGAACGCCGAAACAATCGAAATCCATGAGGCGGCAACAAATTTTCTCGCAGGGAAGAGCGACCCGCGACACCGATATTCTGTGCGTTCAGCGCCGAGTATCGCACTCGGTACGGAGTCGCCCCGATCCGGGCCGAACGAGAGCGGGTGGGACGCGCAGACCGATGCGCTGAAATTCTTGCGCGACAAAGATGTAAATGTCGTCAACCCGATCGGCGGCGCCAGTTCCTATTACACCGATTGGGTGCGCGATGACCCTGTTCTCGGCGTCGAGAAATGGCAGACCTTCCTCAACGACGAGCTGCCTCCGGTGATCGAGAAGTTCTTGGGCGCCAACGGGAACCGCACAGTGGTGGGCGTGTCGATGAGTGGCACGTCGGTGTTGAACCTGGCTATCGCCAAGCCGGGCTTCTGGGCGAGTGTGGCCTCCTACAGCGGCTGCGCGCAGACCTCGGATGCGATCGGGCACGAGTTCGTGCGGCTCACTGTCGAGAACTGGGGCGGGGGCACGCAGCGTGGAGAATATGTGGGGCCCGGCGGGCGAACGACCCGCTGGTGAACGCGGATCGGCTGCGCGGGACCGCGATCTATATGAGCTCGGGCAGCGGCGTTCCGGCCGCACCGCACGACACTCCGGCGGATCGGCGGGTGGCGGAGGGGCGCATTCCGCTGCCGGCGCAGACCGCGCTCGGCGGTCCGATCGAGGCCGCGGTCCATTTCTGCACGATGAACCTGGCCGACAGGCTGCACGAGCTGAATATTCCGGTGACAGTCGACGATCGGCCGGTCGGCACCCATTCGTGGGGCTACCGGGAGGACGACCTGCACCGTCTCCGGCCGTTCCTGGCGCGGTCGATCGGCAGCCAACCGAACTGAAAAGGCCGATCGCAGAGTTGCGTTCGCCCGTTGTTCGAGGCCGATGCGCTCACGTGGACCTCTCCCGGCTTTCGGTGGAGGATTCGCTCGTCGACTTCGGCTGCGTTGGTTCGTGTTTCGCGAGTATCGACACTCGCGCGGCGTAAACGACCGCGCTGAGCCCGAACATCAGCGCGGTCAGCAGCAGCCAGCGGTCGAGGAACGGCTGCTGGTTCTGTCCGGTGGCGGCGAGATAGGTCGCCTGTCCCTGGTGGAGGATTCCGGGAAAGAAGAGCAGGAAAAGCAGTCCGCAACCCATCGTCGGCACGCGAATGTAGTTGAGGGGAGGCACTTTCGGCGATGGTGCCGGCGTGCGCCCGCGCACGGCACGCAGGCCCGCGCGCAGGGAGCGGTCGGCCAGCGAGTAGAGCGGGAACAGCAGTAGGTCGTGGGCGATGATCGCGCCGAGGAACCAGACGAGGATCGACTGCCACCAGACCTGGGTGTTCCACAACGTCTTCGGCCCGATGACCGCGACGACGTACCCGACGAACGCGAAACAGGTCGTCAAGGCCAGCAAATGCAGGGGACGCGCCCCGTAATAGCGCCGCACGACGGACACGATGGCAGCCATATCAGCTCCGGAACTCGATCGAACCGACCCACTTGGTGTTGTGCACCCCGGGCAGGGCCGGAACGATGATCCGGGCGGGGTAGCCGTGATCCGGCGACAGATCCACACCACCGACCCGTAATGCGAGCAGCGAATCGGGATGCCGGACCTGATTTCCCTGCAACGTCGCCGCGCCGAACGGACCGTTGCGTTCGAGCGAGACGACGTGCGCCGAGCGCGGGCCGCCAACCCCGGCGAGCGCGGCGAGATCGCGCAGACGCACACCCGTCCACTGCTGGGTGGTCGACCATCCCTCGACACATGCGATGGGCAGCCACGCACTGTATTGCCGCATGCGGGCCAGCGTGGCGCGATCGAGTGTGACCGTCCGCGGTCCGCCGGTGAGTGTCAGCCGCCAGGCCTCGCCGGTCGCGGCCGGATCGATCGACGCCGCGGTCGCCGTCCGATTGATCGGGAACCCGTCGGGGCCGGGCCCGGCCGCCCGTCCTCGCGGCAGGAGCAACGCCGCCTCGCGAGTGACCCCGCCGATCGTCTGACCCGCGCTCAGCCCCGCCACCAGCAGTGACCCACCTCCGACCAGCGCCAGTACGCCGCGTCGGCTCATCGTCGCCGGAGCCGGGTTCGTGGCGACCAGCCCGTCGGGGTCGAGGGGTTCGGAGCGGGTGTCGGACCGGGTCGTGCGCAGTTCCCGCCGCAGGGAACGGGTGCGCAGATTGCGAACCATGCGGGGCATTTTGACGGTGACATGAATCAGGAAGCCGGCAATGAACACCCATGCGCCGAAGTAGTGCGCGGTGTAGAAGCTGAAGCCGAAAATGTAGTCGTATTGGATGTTCAGCACGCCGGTGGCGATCTCGAAGACGATTCCGCCGACCAGCAGCAGCAGCGATGCTCGTTCGAGGATCTGCGCGGCCGATCGGGCCGGTGGCCAGGTGAACAGGCGGGGCATCACCGACCACAGCTTTGCCAGCACCACCGGGACGATGATCAGCCCGACGCCCACGTGCAGGCCTTGGGTGAGGCGGAACAGCCAGGCCGGTCGGGTCGGCCAGTCGAAGTACGGCAGATGCAGCCATCCCGCATCGGCGGGCATCGCCTGACCGAACTGTGGTCCGTAGGCGATGTAGTCGAGCAGGCCGGTGACGACGACGACGGGAAGAGCCGCCAGCAGCACCGCACCGAAAACAGATGTCAGCCATGGCCCTCGGAGCGGGCTTCGCCAGGTCCGCGGGCCGGGGAACCCGCGCGGCCGACGGCGCTCGACCGCCCGCCACAAGCCGGCCGGGAAGCCGTAGGCGGGGGGTTCTCCCCGCGTCCGCGCCTGCTGGTCGGTCGGACTCGGTGCGCGACCGGACCGATTCGCGCTCGAGCTGTTCGTGGTCATGAGCACCCTGTCCGATCCGGTCTGGATGACAGTGAGTTACCTTGCGCCTCACCAGAAACGACTTCTTCTGGCATGGCCGCACCTACTTGGTGTTCAGTGTGATCGTCGCGACGCCGACCAGCAAGTCCCTCCTTGACCGCGTCGGTGTTGAACGTCTTGTTCAACAGTCCGGCGGCGTCTTTGGACAGCAGTACTCGGATGCCCTGGAGGATGGCGGTGTCGTCGGGTCCGTTGCGCAGTGGCTGCGGTGTGCTGCCGTCGAGGTTGAACAGCAGTGCGTGGGTAGCCGCCGGGGCGCCGTTGACGCTGACGTCGCCGTAGAGCACCGAGGCGCCGGGGTCGATGTCGAAGTCGGTCGGCTGGGCCGTGGCCGGTCCGGCGGTGAGCGACAGCCCGCTACCGGTGTGGTTGATGTCGCCCTGCACGTACGGGCTCCTTCGGATGACTGGTCGACCACCGCCGCTGTGTCCGCGACTACGAGACCTGTCCCGATCATCACGAGGTTACGATTTACCTCGCCGCGATCCCCACACTCCCCGACGGCTGGCCAGTGACAGCGGGTGCGACGACAGGCTGTTTCCGGTCAGGGGGTCTTACTGCCGGCGAGATCGTCGGCGATGCTGCGGGTCAGTCGGATCAGTTGTGAACGGTCTTCCGGTGACAGATCCGCGCAACGGCGTTCGACCTCGGCGGAAAACGCTGCTCTGATCCTGGCCCCGAGTTCGATGCCGTCCGCGGTGAGGACCGCCCTGGTGACCCGGCGATCGGTCGGGTCGGGTCGGCGGCTCACCAGGCCGCGCTGCGCGAGTCGATCAATCATGCCGGTGATGTTGGTCTTGTCGCATCCCAGCCGGAGCGCCAACTCCCCGAATGACGGACTGTCACGGTTGATCTGACACAGCAACTCACCTTGCTGCACGGTCAGATCGAAGCGGCGGGCAACGACCATGCGCAGCATGGCGATCTCTCGGTTCAATACCGCAAGCGACTCGGCCAACTCCACGCATACAGTTTAGCAAAGCGACTGTTGACACTATCGACCATATTAGTCGAGCATATCGACTGACTACATACTCGACGATTGGGGACGGTGCATGCGTACGGCGCTGGTTACCGGCAGTTCTCGCGGCATCGGCCGGGCCATCGCGGTCCGGCTGGCCGCGCCGGACACGACTGTGGTGGTCAACTACCGCACCGATGCGGACGCTGCCGCGCGCACGGCGGAACAGATCACCCAGCGGGGCGGGCGGGCGATCACCATCGCCGGGGATGTCGCCGATTCCGAACAGCTACGAACTCTGCTCGATCATGCCGAGCGCGACGCCGGGACACTCGATGTCGTCGTCGCAAATGCGGGGGCCGCACGGTTCGCGCCGGTCGCGGAAACCACCGACGAGGACTTCGACGCGATGTTCGCCACCAACACCCGTGCCACGTTCCAACTGCTGCGCGCGGCGGCGACACGTATCCGTGACGGCGGCCGAATCGTGGTGGTCTCCAGCGGCGTCACAGTCACTCACCGCCCCGGCTCGGGAGCCTACGCCGCGAGCAAAGCCGCGAGCGAGGCCCTGGTACGAGTGCTCGCTCGCGAGGTGGGGCACCGTTCGGTAACCGTGAACGCGGTGCGGCCAGGCCCGACGCGCACAGCAGCGCTCACCGCCACCGTGACACCCGACGCGTTGCAGCAGACGGCGCAGACTATTCCGCTGGGCCGAATCGGAGAACCGGACGACATCGCCGGTATCGTGGCATTTCTCGCCTCCCCCGACGCAGCGTGGTTGACCGGCCAGCTCATCGATGCCGGCGGCGGAAGTTTCTGAACGCGGAGTCGATTACCGACCGAGGCCGAATGGGACGAGTACCTCGGTCGGCGTGGCGATCGTCGAGAGTAGTACGCGGTTTCGTATTCGGCCGGGGCCAGGTAGTGCAGGCGGGCGTTGTTGTACCAGTCGGCCCATTCCATGAGCGCGAATTCGACTTCGGTGAGGGTCTTGCACGGACAGTGCCGGTTGACGACCTCGGTCTTGAACAGGCCGATGATCGATTCGGCAAGAGCGTTGTCGTAGGCATCTCCAACCGAACCTGTCGATGCCGAGAGTTCTTGCAGAGCAAGAGATTCAGTGAATTTCACCGAGGTGTATCGGGTGAGTTCAACTGGTCGACGCAACCTTTCGTTGTTGGGACGATCGTAGATGCTGTTCCATCCGCTGGTCAGGTTTGACGAGAAACGCGTGGCGGCTGAGGTCTACGGCCGCTACATGTGGATGCTGCGCAGGTGGCGCGACGAATGCTGCTGCGCCCGTACCGCTTTGATCGAGCGCTGGCTGTTCGACACCGGCGCCGCGCTAGATTGCCCTGTCGCCAGGACAGTGACATCGGCCGCAAGCCATCAGCGATTGCTGTGATAGAACCGCGGGAACCGCGGGTTCTCGTACACCGTCTCGACCCGACGGCCGTCCTCATCGACCACGACCGGGCCGGTGGGCTCCAGGATGGCTCGGATTCTCCAAGAGGTAGCACGGGGCCATTCGAGGCAGAAGAACATTGCGCCATGCCGTCGCCTCCCGGTAATCGACGATCGTGTCGGTCTCGCCGGATGCAGCAGCTGGATCGCTGGCCAGCACGAGCGTCACCATGTGCACGGGACCGGACCGATCGAACGTACCGTCGTTGTCGGCTCGTCGGCGGCCGATCTCTGCGACAAGACTCGAGTCGAGCCTCAGGCAGGAACGTCGTTCGATAGTCGCTGCCCGTGCCGGTCGCGGGCATGTGTGAACCCGAAGGCGTCGCCGCTGACCACCGTGCGCCACCCGCTCAACTGCGTTGCTACGGCGTCCCGCAGTTCGTCGAGGTCGTGGCCGGGCTGTTGTGTCATGGCGCGACCCTCCGGGTTTGCACGGTGGCAGGGGGATCGGCACGCGTCGCGATCGCCCGGGCCACCGCAGCCATGGTGGCGGTCGAGCCGACGCTCGAGGCCATGTCCCGGCTGTCTCCGTCGTACCTGGTCGAGGCTACGGAGCCGCTCGACTGAAAGCGGCCCGGTTCCGCCGCGGCGAACCGATCATTCAGGCGGGAAGGGAGTCCCCGGGGAAACCGTGGCACGGGTGTACCTCGTAGTGCATCATCCGGGCCTGCACGCATGGGTCCCCGGCGAGGATCGCGGTGGCCTGTTCGGCGGGGACGGTCATGATCGCGACGCCTGCGATGGTGTCGGAGACGACCGGGCACAGGACTGCGATCACGCCATCGGATCGCAATGAGACCATTCGGCGCTGGTGCTCGAGTTCAATTGCGTTCGCGCCGTCCATGTCTCGATCCGGGCCCCAGTGCAGCACGGCCAGGCTGAAGGGTTTCGCGGTCGCGGCCAGCGCTTGAATCTGTTCGTCGGTCACTGTCGTGCTCAAAGTTGTCGCCTCCGGTCCTGCTTACTCGGTCTCCGCGACGATAACCGCTTCGGGGTCATCGGCCAGCGGATCGAGTGCCGCGGCGGCAGTTGGCCAGGATCGCGTCGTGGATGTACTGCGACAGCCCCGGGGCCATATCGTCATAGTTGAGGCCGAGTCGGCGGTTGGCGCGGTATTCCTCGGCCAGGCGTCGATGGGTGTCGAAGTCGCAGTCGTGGAACCAGCGTTCGAGATGACGGCGGTGCCGTTCGGCGATCTCCATGACTGCTGGATCGCCCGCCGGGGTGCCTGCACGCATCGCATCGGCGAGGGCTTGGTGGATTTCTCGCTGTTCGGCGCGCAGCTCGAGCCACTGCTGCTTGGTGTATCGGCTGGTCCGCTCTCGCCGCTGAGTGAACTCCGGCCGATCGTGCCAGCGCCGCTCGGCCTCGTCGGCGAACTCGACGAGACGGTCGCCGCCGAACACCTCGAACCGCTCGGCGGGCGTCAGGCCGATGCCCGCCTTGCGGGCGTCCACCTCCCGATCGATCAGTGCGATCATCGCCTGGTGTCGGGAGATCCGCTCGCTCAGAAGTTCGTGCTGGCGACGCAGGTGGTCCTCGTCGGAGAGGCCGGAACTGTTCAGCATGCCCGAGATGTCCTCGAGGCCGAAACCCAGTTCGCGGTAGAACAGAATCCGCTGCAGCGTCGCAACATCGTCCTCGCTGTAGAGCCGGTATCCCGACGAGGTGCGGCCGCTGGGCCGTAGCAGACCGACCTCGTCGTAGTGGTGCAGGGTCCGAACCGATATACCGGTCGACTGCGCAACCGCGCCGACGGTGTGTTCGATGGCTTCCATAACTGCCACTGTGCCGCCTCACGCCACGAGAGGGTCAAGCATCGGTGGACTGTCGCCGGGGCGGTCTCGCTGGTGTCGACCGTGAGAGTGGCCCGGCCGGGGCCTGCGATCGACTCAATGGTGCCGGCGGTGGTAGCCCCATGTGGTCGTGGTCGCACCGCTCCCGGTCGTGGAAGCGGTTGCCGTGCCGGAAGAGCCCGTCGCAGTAGAAGTAGTGCCAGTCGACGCCTTCTCGCCATCGGGATTGGTGATCCGCGCCAGGATGATGCCGCCGATGATCATGGACAGCGCCAGCATCCGGCCCGCGCTCACCGGGTCCTTCTGTACGACGATCCCGAGGGCGATCGCGCCGGCCGCGCCGATGCCGGTGAAGATGGCGTAGGCGGTGCCCACCGGCAGTGACTGCATGGCATGGGACAGCAGGTACACCGCGATCGCCGCGAGTACGAAGCACAGCAGGGTGGGTAGCGGCTTGGTGAAATTCTGAGTCGGCTTGATGGACTGGGACCACGCGATCTCGACCGCACCGGCCAAACCCAGGACGAGCCAGTTCATTTCAGTACTCCTTACCCAGGGTGCGGGCGGTGTCGAGCGCGGCGGCGTAGGAGGCGTCGTGCTTGTCGCGTAGGTGGGCGAGCGCCGGGTCCTGGCGCGAGTTCACCAGTTCGGCATTGACGAAAACCGTGTCCTCGACGGCGAAATGGCCGGCGAAGAAGTCGCGGAGATAGCGCTCCTGATAGTCGTAGATCGCCTTCGGTGTGCCCGGCGAGTACGCGCCGCCGCGCGCGGTGACGACCACGAATCGGGTGGGGGCCAGTGACATTCGCGGGAAGGTGATCTGATCCAGCCACGCCTTGAGGCCGGCCGGGATCGAGTAGTTGTACATCGGCGTGCCGATCAGCACGACATCGGCGGCTCGGAGTTCGGCCAGCAGCGGCTCGACGATCTCCCAGGCACGCTGCTGGGCGGGGGAATCCACCAGCTCGCCCAGGCGGTCGAGGTCGGTGGCGCCGTGGGCCAGCACGTGGTCGCACAGTTCGGTCCAGCCCTCGTCGATGAACGGGATCGGATCGGCGGCCAGATCGCGGTGGGTGTAGGTGGCGTCGGGATGTTCGGCACGCCAGGCGGCGGCGAAGGCGGCGCCCAGTTCGCGGCTGATCGAGGTGCGGCGGGCGCTGGCGTCGAGGTGCAGCAGGGTGGTCATTTGGTCAGTCTCCGATCAACTGGACAGCATGTCCGTTTACTGCTCCGATGCTAGAACCTAACTGGACAGATTGTCCAGTTGAATCCTCGGGGGCTACAGTGAGCTGCATGGACAGCTCCGGCCTCCCACTGCTCAACGACCCGTCCGCGCCCGCCGAGCGCGCCGACGCCGCTCGTAACCGGGCCAAGGTGCTGGCCGCCGCGGCGGCGCTGTTCGCCGAGCATGACCCGCGCACGGTCACCATGGACGACATCGCCAAGGCCGCCGGGGTCGGGCGGGGGACGCTGTACCGGCGCTATCCGGACGTGAGATCCATCGCCGTCGCCCTGCTCGACGAGCATGAGCGGGCACTGCAGGAGCAGTTGCTGCGCGGCGAACCGCCGCTCGGGCCGGGCGCACCGCCCGGCGAACGGCTGGCCGCCTTCTACGCTGCGATGGTCGAATTGCTGGACACCCACGCCCATCTGGTCCTCGGCGCGGAGACCGGTGGCGCGCGGTTCCGCACCGGGGCCTATCAATTCTGGGCGATGCACGTACGCGCGCTGCTCACCGAAGCCGGTGTGGCCGAACCTGATTCACTCGTGGACGCGCTGCTCGCACCGCTCGCCGCCGAGGTGTACCGGCACCAGCGCGAGCGCGGGCTCGGCTCCGAGCAGATTGCCGCGGGGCTGGCGAAACTCGCACACGGCATCCTGGATCCCGATGCTCATGGAATCGACAGTAGAAGCTGAACCACGGTCGGAGCGCCTCGTCCGGGGCTGACGGCAGGTGGCCAGAGGTCGAGCAATCTACGAGTGGTGCGGGACTTCGGAATGGTTCACCAACGGTAACGTGCGGCTTTGTGACGAACCGTAGCCGCTGCGCCGAAAGCCGTTGTCGGCCATAGGATTTATCTCATCGGGCGGCGAATGTGCGCCCGTCGTGTCTGCACTGTCGGAGGGTCGCCCGTGAGCGCCGCCATTGATGCCACCGGTTCCCACACCTCGGAAAACCTCCCCCCGTTCGCATTACGTGAACTGACCATCCTCGTCGGCGGCCTGCTCGTGCTGTCGACCGCGCGGCTGGGGCGGTATCCGTTGTGGGGCGACGAGTTGTACATGGTGCCGGCGGGGCGGCGGTTGTCGTGGAGTTATGCCGATCAGGGGCCGTTGGTGCCATTGCAGGCCTATCTGTCGGATCTGGTGGCCCCCGGGTCGGCGGTGGTGTTGCGACTGCCGGTAGTGGTGTTGACGGCTGCGACGGTTGTGCTCGCGGCGGTGATCGCTCGGGAACTGGGTGGGGGACGGGCCGCGCAGGTGACGGCGGCGCTCGGTTACACGTGCACGCCGTTCGCGGTGCAGCAGTCGGCGGCGCTGAGCACCTTCGCCTATGACGCCGCGTTGACGACGCTCGTCTGCTGGCTGGTGATCCGGTGGGTGCGTACGCGCCGGGATGCGTTGCTGATCGTGGCCGCGCTCGCCTCCGCTGTCGATTTCCAGGTCAAATGGCTGATCCTGGCGGTCTGGGCGTTGCTCGGGCTGGGGGTGCTGGTGTGGGGGCCGCGGCAGGTGTTGCGTCGGCCCGCGCTCTGGATCGGCGTGGCGATCGTCGCGGTGTCCATGGTGCCGGCGCTGGTGTGGCAGGCGCGCCACGGATGGCCGCAGCTCGCCATGGGGGCGGCGATCGAGGGGGAGCAGACGACGATGGTCGACGGGCGATTCGCCTCCGCGGTGCGTGAACTCGTGCTGACCACGGGGCCGGGCGGGATCCTGCTGCTGATCGGTATCCGGGCGGCCTTCCGGGCGCCGGACCTGCGGTGGGTGCGGTTCCTCCTGCCCTTGGGGCTGTTGCCGTTGGCGGCGGTACTGGTGACCGGACTTCGTCCGTACTACCTGGGCGACGGGTTCGCGCTCTTCTTCGCCACAGCCGCGGTCCATCTCGTCGGTGATGAACTGCGGGGCCGGGTCGGCAAGGCGCTCGCGGGTTACTGCGCCGCCGGAATGGTGGTCGTGGTGGCGGCGGTGTGCATACTGCCGCTCCCGCGGTCCTGGCTGCACGGGCCCGCGATCCGCAACGGCGACATGGCGATTCGCGCGCAGTTCTTCGGATTACGTGGGTGGCCGCAACTCGTCGACACCGTCTCCCGCGCTGTCGACACCGTGCCGGAGGCCGAGCGGGCCCGCCTGGTGATCGTGACCCAGAACTACTGGCAGGCCAGTGCGCTGGCGGTGCTCGGGTCCGCTAATCTTCCGCCGGTGTACAGCGCGAGCCGGGGTTACGGCTACTTCGGGCCGCCACCGGATTCCGCGACCCGGGTCCTGTACGTCGGCGGCGTCGATCTGCAGCGGGAATTGCCGGCTCGCTTCACGACCGTCGTCCCGGTGTCTCGTCTCGACGACCCGAGTGGATTTCAAGGGGTGAACTATGGCATCCGGGTGTCGTTGTGTGCCAACCCGATTCGTTCGTGGTCGCAGATCTGGCCCGAACTGATGACGCTTCGCATCGACCACGGCGCCTGAGCCGCGCGTCGCGGCTCAGGCGGACCGGCGTGACTGTCCCGCCCGATCCGGGAACGGCGATGGGGCCGTCGACGCGGTGCCGCCGCGAGCGATGAGTGCGGAGCGCAGATACCACAGACCTTGGCTTCGGGAAGGGTCGAAGCCGGTCAATTGCCCGATCCGCCGGAGCCGGTAATCGATGGTGTTCGGGTGGATATTCAATTGCCGTGCGGTCCGCCGGCGATTCATATCGGTGTGGAAGAAGATATGCAGTGTTCGCAGAAGTTCGGGGTGATCGTCGAGCGGAGCGATACGCGTTTCCAATATCCGGCGGCCGATTCCCGGGCGGGTCAATTGATATTGCAGCGCGAGGTCGTCGAATTTGTGTAATCCGGGGCCGATTCCGATCGATTCGGTGGTGTCGAGGAGTTCGTGAGTTCGTCGGGCCGCCGCGGGGACGGCGTCGGTGGCGCAGCGGGTCATGACCGCGGTGATCGGAACCGCGGCGTAGTCGGCCACCACCTCGACGGCGCGGTCGAGTTCGGGCTCGCCGCAGACGTCGGAGGGCAGCAGGATCGTTCCGCCGTCGACCGACAGCATCGCCAGTGCGCGGTCCTGGAATTGGCGGGTCAGCGCCGATTGGACGCGGCGCAATTTGCGCCCGGCGACCACGTGCCGATCGAGACCGGGACGGTTCTCGTCCGGATGCGCGGCCACGTGGACGGCGAGCACGTAGTACTCGTCGGCGATCGGAATGCCGCATTCCCGAGCCACTTTCGAGCTCGCCTGCCCGGCGAGCAGCGCCGAGGTGAGGGTGTGGACGGCGGTGTGATGGTCGCCGGAGGTCGCTTTCAACTCGCGCACGTACGCCCTGCTGATGGCGCCGGTGCACAGGTCCGACAGCTCCACCGCCGCGCTCGTCCACGCGATGAGGCGGTCGCAACTCGGCTCGCCGGAGCGCGCGACGACGACCTCCAGGGCTTCGCCGAATCCGACGTGCATCGCATGCAGCACCTTCTCGATCGGCAGGTCGGCGCGCGCCCATCGAGCGGCCGCGACCTGCAGGAACGCCGCGGGATCGGCGGTGGCGGCCGCGGTGCCACGCTCGCTCGCCCACCGCATGCACACGCGGATCATGGCTTTCACGTCGCCGTCGAGCAGGGGGCGCGGCAGTGCGGTGAAGGGGTGGATCTTCGTGCGCAGATGCGACAGGAGGCGCTCGGCCGAGCGGTCGGCGTCGCCGGCGGTGAGGGGCCCGGTGCTCGAGGCGTGCGCGATCGGAGTTTCCGGCGCTGATCGGATCGTCACGGGTGACCTCCTCGTCACGGCTGCGGGTGGTGTCCGGCCGCCGGCAGGTTGCCGCCGGTCCAGGAACCGAAGATTAATGCGAGTTCTCGCTCACCTTCTACTCGGATTCGCAGACTGCGCTGCTGGTATCCGATACTTCTTTGAAGTGGGAAAAGGGTTCGGCTCCGGGCGAATTCGAGAGTGTCGAGCGTGCATAACTGGCTGACTGCTCACTTTTCTGCGAAGCTCGCGTTCCGGCGTCCCCCCCGCACGGCGTCCGGCGTCCGAGTCGTCCCGGCGTCTCGACGGGCCGTTGTCCGTGCCGACCTGGTGCCCCCGCCGCATCAGGAGACCGACCGCGCCGCGCCTGATCCGTGCCCGTCCGAAGCGCGATCGAATCCCACTCCGATGTCGGACCACGCCAGTGACCGCGCGGAAAAGAATGCACGCCAGACCTGTAATCGCCGAATTCCCGCAAGCCACCGCATATGCCTCTCGCGATACCGCCGGTTGTGAAAGAGCCGACTGTGTGGAGTCATGGCGCTCCCGGAATCGTTTCGTGAACCCGTGAAGACATCGCCGCAACGCACGCCGCGCGGTCGATTGTCTCCGTAGCGTTTGCTCGCGAATTCCGGAAACGTCGATCGGCGACTTTCCGGGCAGCGAATTCGACGATGTCAGGAACACCATGAAAAGAAGTATTCGCCGTAGTTGTACGAGTGCGGCCATTGTCGCGGCGGCCGCCGCACTCACGGTAGGGCTCACGGGCGTCGGCGCCGGCGCCGATCCCGTCGGCGATCAGCAGCAGGAGCAGCAGCTCGCGGAGATGATCACGCACGGACTGAAGAATCCGTCCGCGCATGCGATCGCCGACAGCGGGAGCTCCGGCACCGGTTCGGCCTGCACCTCGGGCAGCGGCGCGGGCTCCGGCAACGGCTCCGGTGACTGCTACGGCGGTTCGGGCTCGAGTTCGGGTTCCTCCGGTGGAACCTCCAGCGACACAGTGGGTTACGGTCCGGCGCAGAGTTCGTTCCTGGCCGCCTTCGGGTACGGCCTGCTGAATCCGGATGTCGCGCCGCCGGGGACCAACGACTGGAACTGCAAGCCCACCGCGGCGCATCCGGAGCCGGTGGTGCTGGTGCACGGCACGTGGGAGAACGCCTACGACAACTTCTCCTACATCAGCCAGCCGATCCACGACGCCGGCTATTGCGTGTTCACCTTCAACTACGGCAAGTCGAATCTGATCCAGGGTGGCGGCCTGGGGTCGGTGCTGCCGGGGCGTAACGGCACCGGGTACATCCAGGACTCGTCGAAACAGTTGGCGCAGTTCGTGGATCGTGTACTGGCGGCGACCGGGTCGCAGAAGGTGAATCTGGTGGGCCATTCCCAGGGTGGCGCGATGTCGCGGTGGTATCTGAAGTTCGACGGTGGTGCGGCCAAGGTGCATCACATGATGACCTTCGGCGCCACCAACCACGGCACCTCACTGGACGGTATCGGCGCGCTGGGACGGATGATCAACAATCTCGGCATCGACGTGCTCGGGCTGGTGGAGATCTTCGTCGGCCACGCGGGCATCCAGCAGACGATCGGCTCGGATTTCGTGAACCAGCTCAACGCCGGTGGCGACACGATGCCGGGTGTGGACTACACGGTGGTCGGCAGTCGCTACGACGAGATCACCAACCCCTACGACCTGACGTTCCTGAAGCCCGGCCCGGGTGCGACGGTCGACAACATCACCCTGCAGGACGGATGTGAGCAGGATGTGTCCGATCACCTGACGATGATGTATTCGCCGCGGGTGCTCTCGATCATCCTGCATGCCCTCGACCCGGCCCAGACTCCTGCGCTGACCTGCAGCTTCAACCCGTGGCTGGTGGGTGGCGGCGGCAAACTCTGACCGCGTGATACTTGCTCGCCGGTGTGCGGGAGGAATCGTGGACCTCCCCGCGCACCGGCGAGCATCCTCCGCCGCGGGACCGCGGTGGGTGTTGCCGACACTCCCCATCGCAGCCGTCCCATCGCGGCGGCCGTGCCCACCGGGTGGATCGACCACCACCCGGTGGGCATCTCGGCTCTCGATGCCCGGACCGCGCGGCCGAGGCGGTTCGGTGTCGACGACGAATCCGGAGGTACCCATGCGCGACTTGCACTGCTACGCCATCGATCCCACGGTCGGCCGGTTGTTCGGCCGCCACTTCTACGGCGTCCGGCTGCAACCGCTCGAGGACGGATACGGCTGGGTCGTCTACGGGCATCCTCCGGCCAGGAGGATCGTCGCCGCACTCGTCTGCGCGGCGCGGCAACGCGGTTCGTTCGCCGAGTTGCGCGACTGCTGCACCTATATGGATCTGTGCGACGGAATGGAACGCTGGTGGGTGACCGACCTGTCCGCCGACAGCGACGGCTTCCTGTGCTGGTATGCGCGCGACCGGGGCTTCCCCGGCGCGGTGCCGATCACGACGATCGTGCCGTGAGCCGCCAGCGCGCGATGTCGGCGCCGATATCGGTGGCGGGCGGTTCGTGGTACAGCCATTCGCGGGCGAGGCGGTGCCAATTGTTGGTGGTGTGCAGTTGGCCGAGGACGGCGTAGGTGAACAGGTCGGCGCGGCGGGAGAAGACGTGCTCGGGTGGCAGGCGCTGGTGGCGCATGCCGCTGAATTCGGCGGCGCGGGGGTCGACGGCGAGTACCACTGCGCTGGTGGCCAATTCGGGTGTGACGGTGATGTCCTCGTCGATCAGATGCCAGCCGGTCGCGGCCCAGATGTAGCCGAGGCATTCGTCGGGTGTGACTCCGGCGTCGGGATCGACGATGCCCTGTGCGACCCACGAGTGGTAGATGTCCTCGGCGCGGTATTCGCCTGCGGCGCGGATGATGTCGCGTTCGAGTTCGACGTCGGCGGGACTCATCGCCGTGTAGAGGCCGAAGTCGACGAAGGCGAGCCGCCCGTCGGAGGCGAGCATGATGTTGCCCGGATGCGGGTCGCCGCAGAACTCGTGGTCGGTGAACAGGGAGGTGATGTAGAAGCGGTAGATCAGCTCCCCGAGGCGGGTGCGGTCGGCGTCGGGCAGGGCGCGCATATGCCCGAACGGCTCGCCGTCGACCAGTTCGGTGACCAGAACATTGGGGCCGCAGCAGGATTCGATGCTGTCGGGCACGGTGATATAGGGATGGCCGCGGTAGCGGGTCGCCACGTGGTGCTGGGTGCGAGCCTCGCGAGGATAGTCGAGTTCGCTGCCGATGTTGCGGGCCACCTCGGCGAGCACCTCTTCGTCGGCGGCGCTGGGCAGGATCGCCTTCCAGAGGCGGCTGATCATCATCAGATTGCGCATATCGGCTTCGACCGCGCGGTCGACACCGGGATATTTGACCTTGACCGCGACCGCTCGTCCGTCGAGCAGCCGCGCGCGGTAGACCTGTCCGATGGAGGCGGCGGCGATCGGGGTCTCGTCGAAGTCGGCGAAGATGCGCGCCATCGGGCCGAGGTCGTTCTCGATCACCGTGCGCATGGCGGAGAACGGGAACGCCGGCGCCTGATCACGCAGTTGCGCGAGTTTGGTGCGGAACATCTCGCGTTGTTCTTCCGGCAGCAGATCGAGGTCGAGCACCGACAGCATCTGCCCGAGCTTCATCGCGGCGCCCTTCATGCCACCGAGCACGGTGACCAGTTGCTGGGCGGCCTGCATCGCCGAGCGTTCACTCAAGCGCCGGCGCGCCTCTTCGGTGCGACCCACCATCGACAGCCGGGTGCCGACCCCGCGCAGCGCCTGTCCCGCGGCGAGCCGGCCCATCTTGCCGCCGCGCGAGATGCGGCCGTGGGGGACCCGATCGCTCACTGCTCAACCTCCATCGGTTCGGACCTGGCGCATGCCGTCACCGCGCCGGACCGGCGAGGCGAGGCCAAGCTACCGGCCCGCCCGCGAGTGTTCGGCCGTCCGGCTCCACTCGCGTGAATATCACGAAAATCGGCCGCCGAGGTCGGAACAGCACACAGACCATGGACGAGCGCTGGGAAAAAAGAGGTTTGGGCTCGCGCGAGGGGGGTTGTATACGAGTGTGACGTACCGCGGTGACGAGGAGATGAGTGTTTTGGTGGATGACAGCGGCTTGAGCGTCGAGGTCGACCGGTCCGGCGGCGCGCTCGTCATATCGGCGCACGGCGATGTCGACGCGATGACGGCCGACCAGCTGCAGAGTGTGCTGGACCGGATGAGTGAGGCATTCGAGGACGCCGATCAGGCCGCGCCGGTGATCGATCTGTCCGGGGTGGGTTTCCTGGGATCGGCCGGGCTGAGCGTGCTGCACGCGGCGGCCACCACGGTGACTCCCCGCCGGTTGCGCGTCGTCGCATCGGGTGCGGCCAAGCGCGTCATCCAGGTCACCGGGCTGGATCGGATGGTCTCGGTGTACGACGATCTGCCCAGCGCAGGTGTGGGCGCTCGGTGAGCTGACACCGGTGGGCCGACAGCAGAACGCCGCCGGGTGGCGTTCCCGGCGGCGTCCGTATCCGGTCGACGTCCCACAAGCGCCTCTCGGCGAGTGGTCGCTCGTAGCGACTGAAGGGTGCGGCCCGGGGCTGTTCGGACGCCGACAGGGGGTTCAACCGCGATACCCGGCGCGCTATTTCCGTCCTGCTCTGTGACGTGACGCACGGGCGGTGACCTTGTACCGGCAACGTTGCGCGGGTACGCCGCGAGGACGATTCTGGATGCCATGCGCGCCCGTGACGTGGAGGTCGGGCATACGTATGTAGTGCTGGTCCCGCACCGATTGCCGGTCGCCCGCTATCCCGATCGCGAGCGACTGGGGACCTCGATGTGGGTGGCGAGCCTGTTGACGGGTGCGCGGTTCCGGCTCACGGCCTCCAACGTCGACTACGACACCGATCCGGTGACGGTCGAGGGACTGCGACTCATCGAACGCTCGCATACCGAGGTCACGCTCACCGACGACCAGGCCGCAGCTCTGGGCTTGGCACCGAAACAGGGTTATCGCGTCGTGGGATCGCTCGTGGACCGCACCGGCCACGTGGCATGCCTGCCCTCGATCGAACCGATCCGGGTGCCGGTGCGGTGGTTGCGTCCCGCCGACGATCCCCGCTTGGCGCAGTGCACTCACCGCGACGCGGACCTGTGGCCCTTCATGTGAGCCGCACCCGCGAAACGACGCGCGGTTTTCGGCACTGCCGTCCCGGACTCCGTTACCGGGAGGGTCTCCACCGGCCATAATCGTGTCGTGCGGCGCAACGGCATGGACAACGAACACGGTCAACCGGCAGCAGATACGGGACCGGCTGATCCCGGCAGCGTGCCGCGGGTCGGATCCTTCCGGTTCTGGTTCGCGACGCGGCGCTGGGAGTGGTCGGAAGAGGTGTACCGGATGCACGGTTACCGCCCCGGCAGCGTGGTGCCGACCACCGAGCTGCTGCTGTCGCACAAACATCCCGACGACCGCGACGATGTGGCCGCGCGTATCGCCCGCGCGGTCGACATGGGGGAATCGTTCTCGAGCCGGCACCGGTTCATCGACACCGCGGGCGCTGTGCACAACGTGATGGTGGTCGCCGACCGTCTCTACGACGAGGCCGGATCCGTCACCGGCACCGCCGGCTTCTACATCGACCTGACCGAGACCCTCGCCGAGAGCGAACGCGAGACGCTGTCGGTGGCTCTGCCCGACGTGATCGAGCATCGCGCGGTGATCGAACAGGCCAAGGGTGTGCTGATGCGGATGTATCGGGTCAATGCCGAGCAGGCGTTCAAAATCCTGTCCTGGCGCTCCCAGGAGACCAACACCAAACTCCGCGACCTGGCCGCTCAGCTGATCGCCGAACTGCCGACCCTCCCGGACGCGGAGCCGCAGACGCTCACCGCCCTCGACCATCTGCTGCTGACCGTCCACACCCGCATACCGGACCGTCCCCGCTGACTCGGGCGCGGGTGCGCTCGCGGCGATCGATCGCGGTGTTCCGTGCCGAGGCGCGGGGCGGCGCCCGAGAGGCGAAGTCCCTTCGTTGAACCGCGAAATGCCCGATCGGACATTCCGATCGGGCTTCGGACGGGCGGAGGTCAGACGGTGGTGACGACCTCGTCGTATTCCAGCCGCGGTGAGCGCGGGTACCAGGCGTCGGGGCCCGGCTTGCCGATATTGACCACGACCAGCGCGCTGTGGGTGCCCTCGGGGAAGAACTCCTTGTCGACACCGGCGGCGTCGAACCCGTTCATCGGGCCGGCGGCCAGGCCCGCGGCGCGGATGCCGAGGATGAAGTAGCCGACCTGGATCAGAGCGTTGAACCGCGCCGATTCGGCCCGGTAGTCGTCGTCGGCGAAGTAGTCCTTGGCGTCGGGAGCGTGCGGGAAGACCTTCGGCAGGTGATCGTGGAAATTGAGGTCGGCGGCCAGAATCGCGGTCAGTGGCGCCTTTTCGGTTTTGGGTTTGTTGTTGTCGAGCATGTGCTCGACCAGGGCGGCGCGGGCCTCGGCGCCGCGAACCAGCACGATGCGCAGCGGCTGCTGATTCATCGAGGTGGGCGCGTATTTGACCAGGTCGTAGATCTCGCGGATCTGCTCGTCGCTCACCGGTTCGTCGGTGAAGGTGTTGGCGGTGCGGGCCGTGCGGAACAACAGGTCCTGGGCTTCGGCCGCGAGGGTCAGGTGCGTGGTGGGTTGAGCGGTGCTCACAGCGTAACTCCTTGTGGGGGTGAAGGTTTCGGTCAGTCGTGGGTGACCAGGCGGGACAGGGTGCGCAGTTCACCGTCGACGCGGACGAGCACGTCGTGGACCACACAGCTCGGCGCGATCTCCGGCGCCGCGCCGGGCCGGATCTTGACCACCAGGCAGTACATCGTGGCGCCGATGCTGCCGTCGTCGCGCGGGGAGAGGTTGATCATGTTGAACCAGTGCCGGCGCTGCATCGGATCGCTGTCGAAACGCTTGTGGAACTCCACCAGATCCGACACGATCCCGGCGCGGGTGCGCGCGGGCGGGCGGCCCGGTGTGTGCTCGAATTCCGCGTCCTCGGTGAAGGTTTCGGCGTATCCGGTGATGTCGCGGTTGTCCAGGCGCTGCATCTGATCGGCGTAGAACTGCTGCACCTCGGCGTACAACTCGGCACGGCTGGCGACAGTGGTCATGGACGGCTCCTCGGAAAACGGTGTGGCCGCCGGTGTTCCGGGCGGACCTCGATCGCGCTCCACGGTCGCCGACGGCGCTCGAGATTCGGTCGAGCCCGCGCCGGTTTGACCGGTCTTATAGGGCCTTTCGCGACGCTGGTGGCCGGACGGGCCGGCGTAACCGGATCCAGCACCGATGGAGGAGATATGGCGGACAGTCAGCGCGTGGCGCTGGTCAGCGGAGCGACCAGCGGAATGGGCTTGCAGATCACGAAAAACCTGGCGGCACAGGGTGTTGCGGTGTTCATCTGTGCCCGGGACGAGCAGCGGGTGGCCGATACGGCCAAGCGGTTGCAGGACGACGGATTCGCGGTGGACGGGGTGGGCTGCGATGTCCGCGACGCCGCCCAGGTCCGGGAGTACGTCGATGCCGGGGTCCGGCGGTTCGGCCCGGTCGACATCCTGGTCAACAATGCCGGTCGCAGCGGCGGCGGCGTGACCGCGCAGATCGAGGACCAGCTGTGGCTCGACGTCGTCGAGACGAACCTGCACAGCGTCTTCTACGCCACCAAGGCCGCGCTCACCGCCGGGGGCATGCTCGAGCGCGGTAGCGGCCGGATCGTCAACATCGCCTCGACCGGCGGTAAGCAGGGTGTGCTCCACGGCGCGCCGTATTCGGCCTCCAAGCACGGGGTCGTCGGCTTCACCAAGGCGCTGGGGCTGGAGCTGGCCAAGACCGGGATCACGGTCAACGCGGTCTGCCCCGGATTCGTGGAAACGCCGATGGCCGAACGGGTTCGGGAGGTGTATTCGGGTCTGTGGGGTGTCGATACCGACGAGGTGCACGCGCGGGTGAGCGCCCGGGTGCCGATCGGCCGCTACGTCCAGGTCGACGAGGTGGCCGCGATGGTCGACTATCTGATCTCGCCGGCCGCCGCCGCCGTGACCGCACAGGCATTGAATGTCTGTGGCGGCCTGGGCAACTACTGACCGCGGAGCGCCGTCATGACGACAATGGACGAAAATGTCACGCCCACACCGGAACTCGATTCCGCCCAGCATGACTACCTGCAGATACTCGACGCCATCCAGTCGGGTGCGCTGCGGCTGCTGGCGGGCTTTCCCGCACAGCCGAGCGGGCTGCGGATCCAGGTCGGTGAGGTGACCGTGGAGGCGCAGTGGCCGCAGGGCCCGGGGGAGGCGGCGGTGAGCGCCGGCGCCGCACCGGCACCCGCAACCGACGTCGCGACCGAGGTGACGGTCGCCGATCCGGTGATCCGCGCACCCAGTGTGGGGGTGTTCTATCGGAGCCCGCAGCCCGGTGCCGAGCCGTTCGTGGCGGTCGGCGATCGGGTGTCGCCGGGGCGTCAGGTCGGCATCGTCGAGGCGATGAAACTGATGATCCCGGTGACGGCCGAGGCGGGCGGGGTCGTCACCGCGATCCTCAAACAGGACGGTGATTCCGTGCAATTCGACGAACCTCTGTTCTCGTACTCGCCGGAGTGATCACGGGCGGGCGGACCTGCGCCAGGTGAGGATGCGGCGCTGGGTCCGCCCGTCCACCTGCGCGGCGCCGATCAGGGTCAGCACGTCGCCGTCGAGAGACATCTGTCGTACCTGCTCGGTGCAGGCCCAGGCCGGATTCGAGCACACGCTGATGGCGTGCACCACCGCCATTCCCGCGGTGCGCCAGGTTCCGGCGTAGCCCATGAACGGGGGCGCCGCGGTGGTGTCGCCGGTGCGCATCATGCTCACCGAGACCGAGCCCTGTGCGGTGTAGATCAGCAGACCGCGCGGCGCCGGGCCGAGTGGCCCTTCGCTGCGCACGTCCGCGTCGTCGATGTCGTAGTAGGACACCAGTTCCCAGGTGCCGACGAGATCAGTCGCAGTCATGGCCCCCACGATGCGTGCCGACGCTCGAATCATGCTCGAGCGTTCCCGCGGGCGTAGTCGTAGGCGGCGCGCACCAGCTGCCAGACCTGTTCCAGTTCATCGGCGTCGCGGGGGCCGTAGACCATCAGCAGTGTCGCCGGCAGGACGCCGGCGCGGGCCATCGGATGCTGTTCGGCCCAGCCGGCCGAAACCGCTTCGGCGGCAGTGGATTCCGGTAGGCGCAGATGCAGGCTGCCGTCGGCGTGCCCGTGCAGATGCGCGAATTCGGTGCCGGCCAGGAAGGCGTCCTCGGGTCCGTGCGCGAGCTCGGGGCGCAGATGCAGGGCGCGGGTGTCGGGCAGCGAGACCGCGCTGCGGGCGGCCAGCACGCCGTCGAGTGCGACCATGCGCGTCCACAGCGCTTCCTGGAGCCGGACGTCCGGATTCTGGGTGAGCTGCTGATGCGGATTGTGTGGCCGGGTGAGCGGGCGGTCGCCCCGCCGCCGGGGCAGGCGCAGATCTCCGTGGGGTGCGGTCGCAGTCATCACTGTGCTCCTCTCGCGCCGGTGAAGGCTTCTGGTCACACAGTAGTTTCCAAAGTATAGTAGTTACCAAATGGAAAGTGCCCAGGAGCGATCATGACACCCGTCACGCCGCCCGCTGTCGCGGATCCGTGCCCGATCTCACCGGTGGTCGATTTGTTCTTCGGCCGCTGGTCCACCCAGGTGCTGTGGGTGCTGATCCACGACGGCCGGATGCGGTTCAACGAAGTGCAGCAACGTATTCCGGGCGTCACGCCCAAGGTGCTGACCCAGCGGCTGCGTCAGCTCGAACGCGACGGTCTGGTGCAGCGCACCTACCATCCCGAGGTCCCCCCTCGCGTCGAGTACGCGGCCACCGCGCTGGCCGCCACCCTGACTCCGTTGTTCGACGGTCTCGCGCGGTGGTCGAACGAGCACCTGGCGCAGGTGCTGGCGGCCCGCGCCGCCTACGACGCGGGCGAGCGCTGAGCCGCCGATTGCAGGAGCAGCTCGGCGAATTCACGCGGCATGGTGATCATGCAGTCGTGCCCGGTCGGCAGAATCTTCAGCCGTTCGGCGGGCAGGTCGGCAGGAGGAAGAGTCCGCGGCATCGCCGCGCGCATCGCCTTGAATGCCTCGCCGCCCTCGCTGCAGTGGATGTGGGTGACGGGAACGAGCGCCAGATCGTCCGGATTGCGCAGGGCCAGCGGCTGGTGAAAAGTCTTCAGCGACTGGGCCGTCAGCATCGAGGCCACCCAGCTCAGGTCGGGTTCCTCGGTGACGCCGTTGATGCCGCTGTCGCCCATCGGCTCGGTGGGCGGAGGCACCCGCCAGCCGTCCCCGACGGCGGCGGCCGCGGTGGTGAACGCCTCGACCATCTCCGGCATGATGTCGGCGACGGCTTCGCCGTCTCGCGGCACGAAGGTATCCACGTAGATCAGCTCGGCGATGCGGTCCGGGAACCGGTCCGCGAGCGCGGTGACGACAATTCCGGCGTAGCTGTGCCCCACGAGGATCAGCTCCCGCAGATCCTCGGCGAGGATCAGCTCGGCGAGATCGTCGACGTGGGTGTCGAGTCCCACGTCGGGGGTGAGTTCGTCGGCGCGTTCGCCCATGCCGGCGAGGGAGGGCGCGAAGACACGGTGGCCGGCCGCGGTGAGCAGCGGGGTCACTCGCTGCCAGGCCCAGCCGCCGTGAAACGCGCCGTGAACGAGGAGATAGGTCGACACGACAGGTCCTCCTGGGTAGGGGAATCAGGTACTGGAAACGAGCTGGTCGCCGTGTGCGGGCGGGACGTGCTCGGGCCGGATCCCGAGGCCGATCACCCGTGCCACCACATGCGAGAGTCCGGGGAAACGACGCAGCAGCCGGGCCAGCAACGGCTTGTCGGTGCTGGGTCCTCCCGCGTTCGGATACAGGTCGGCGAGCAGACGCAACTGCGCGAATTGCACTATCCGCATGGGGAATTCGCGGCGGCGTTGCACCGCGCGCAACTGCGCGAGGCTCGGCACACCGCCCGCGGCCAGTGTCGGCGCCAGCAGCCGCGCGGCGGCGACCGCGTCCTGGACCGCGAGATTGATTCCGACGCCACCCGCCGGCGACATCGCGTGCGCGGCGTCGCCGATGGCCAGCAGGCCGGGCCGGCACCAGTGCCGCAGCCGGTCCACCCGCACGTCGAGCGGTTTCACATCGTCCCAGTCGCGGATCGCGGTCTCGAGCCCCGGCGCCAGTGCCGGATAGATCGCCGCGAGCTGCGCCCGGAACCCGGGCAGGCCGGCAGCGCGGATCGTCTCGAAACCACCCTTGGGGATCATGTAGGCGACCTGCAGATAGTCGCCGCGATCGATGCAGACGATGAAGAAACCCTTGCCGCTGCGCACGGTCGGCAGGCTCTCGCCCTCGGGTTTGCCCACCCGGAACCACAACACGTCCATCGGCGCCCGGCTCGCCGCCACCGCCAGCGCACCGCTGGTGCGCACCAACGAATTCCGTCCGTCGGCGGCGATCACGAGCCGGGCCCGCACCTCCACCCGACCGTCCGGGGTGGCAGCGCGCACGCCGTCGACGACGCCGCCGGACTCGAGCAGTTCGGTGACCTCCGCCCGCTGCAGCAGACGGAATCCCGGATAGCGGCGGCCGGTTTCGGCGAGGAAGTTCAGCACGTCCCACTGCGGCATGAACGCCACGAACGGAAACCGGCCGGGCAGCCGGGCGAAGTCGGCGAACACGACCGGCCCCAGCGCGGTCGCCATCGGCAGCCGCGGAGCCCGCACATGCGGCAGCCGGAGAAATTCGTCGGCGAGCCCGAGTTCGTCCATCACCGTCAGCGTCGACGGGTGGACCGTGTCGCCGCGGAAGTCGCGCAGGAAGTCCGGATGTTTCTCCAGCACAATGACTTTCGCTCCGGACCGGGCCAGCAGCACACCGGCGACCAGTCCCGCCGGTCCGCCGCCGACCACACACACATCGACGGTCTCGGCTGTGACTGTCTCTCGCTCGCCGCGCTCGCTCAGGCCAGGCACGTCGGGACCCGGCCGTCGTTGTAGCCGACCATCTCGTCGAAGATGGTGAGCACATCCAGCGGCGCGCCCGGCGCCGCGCCGTCCGCCTCGGCATAGGCGCGATGGAGATTGCCGACCACCCGCTCGGCATCCACCAGATCCGCGAACTCGCCGGGATCGGCCTCCAGGGCGATCCCGAGCGGAGTCAGCCCCAACGCCCGGCCGTCGAGCGCCAACCTGCCGATCCATTCCAGATACCGGGTCGTCTGATCGAAGATCTCCGGTCCGGTGACCGGGCCATGGCCTGCCACAACGGTTTCCGCGCCGAGCTCGGACAATGTCCGGATCGCGGCGAGGGTGCCCTCGACCGAACCGAACAAGCAGAACGGCGCCGCGCCCGACATCACCAGATCCCCGGCGAACAGCACCTTCTCCGCGGGCAGCCACGCCACCACATCGTTGGTTGTGTGCGCCGCCGGACCCAGATGGATCAGCTCCACGCGCCGCTCGCCGACGTGCAGGGTCAGCCGGTCGGAGAAGGTGAGGGTGGGCGGCGTGACTCGCACGTCGCCCCACCGGACCTGCGGCCACAGCTGTGTCAGAGCCAGCCCGGTCTCGATCATCTCGGCGCGGATCCGATCGTGTCCGACGAGGACCGCGGCCGGCCCGAACAGATGGTTGCCGAAATTGTGGTCGCCGTGGTGATGGGTGTTGACCACGGTGCGCGCCGGCCCGCCGGCGACGCGATCGACGTGCTCGATCAGGGCGCGGGTGCGGTCCTCGGTGGCGAGGGTATCGATCACCAGCGCGCCGTCGGGCCCGGCGACGACACCGGCGTTGCTGACGCACCAGCCGCCGTGGCCGTGGGTGTAGGCGAAGACACCGTCGGCCACCTCCTGCACCACCGGCTCGGCGAGCTGCGGACTTCCGGTCGTGGTCATGACGGTGATTTCGCGGATTCGGCGCGGCGGGCCGCGATGTACTGCGCCGCGCACAGCAGGGTGTTGCGGCTGTTGGTGCCCAGGGCTTCGCCGAGATAGGCGCGGGCCTCGGCGAGTCCGGTACCGGGGCCGAGGATTTCGCGCGCGGCGGCAGGGTTGATCGCCACCGTGTGCCGGGCGAGGACCACCACTCCGGCGGGGCCGTCGGCGAATTCCCATGCGCCGCTGTGCCCGAACAGCATCGCGGGCGGCAGCTGCTGTTTGTAGTCGATGCGTTCGGACGGGACACAGATCCGGATCGAGCGGGTGGTGTGCGGGATACCGCCCTCGGTGACGGTGTCCATCTCCATCAGCTGCACGCCGTCGGTGTCTTCGGTGAGATCCACCCGGCCGACGTGTGGAACGTGGTCGGGCCAGCGGTCGCTGTGGTAGATGAAGTCGTAGAGTTCGGCTGCCGTCGCATCCAGCGTCACGCGGTCCTCGAAGGTGACGATGATGTCGTCGACCGGATGCCCCAGCTCGGCGATCCGTGCCAGCGCGGCCAGTTCGGTGACGCTGTTGCGGTCGACCGCACCGGTGATCACGTCCGGATCCACACCGTCGGCCACGGTGAAGTGATGATCGAGGGTGACAGTCGTTGTGCGCGGGCCGGTTTCGTCGAAACTCCACTGCCCGCCCATGGAGGCGATCGGCGCCCGGCTGCGTTCCTGCTCGAAGGTGATGCGCCGGCCGGCGGGATCCAGGGTCCGGCGCGAGGTCCAGTCGGTGACCTGACCGTTCACCGTCGCCCACAGCCGGAACCGCTCCTCGTCGGCCCCGCGGTGCAGATGCCGTACCAGCACGGACGGTTCGAAGATCACCGGCCAGCGGCCGACGTCGGCGACCAGCCCGTAGACCTCGTCCGCGGGCGCCCCGACGACCCGGGTGTGCGTCGTGCGGATCGTCATGCCACACCCGCCAGCTGCTGGTTGACGATGTCGATCAGCTCCTGCGGGGTCTTGACGTCGATGAGCTGTTCCTCGGGCACTGTCACCCCGAACTCGCGCTGGATGCGCGAGGCGGTTTCGATCAGTGCCAGCGAGTCGTAGCCGAGTTCCTCGAACTCGACCTCGGCGATGTCACCGGCGAGTTCGGGGGCGTCCTCGTCGCCGCCGGCGCAGGCCACGAGAATTCGGCGCAGGGTGTCGATGGTGATGGTCATGATGTGCTCCTGAGTGCATTCGGAAGGGATACTGCGATTGCTGTGCGGGGTCAGCGCGGGTGCGCGCGGACGACCACTGCGGAGTTGAAACCCCATCGGCCGCGGGCGAGGACGAGCCCGGCGCCGAGGTCGGCCGAGCGCGGTTCGCCGCGGACCAGATCGATCCCGCATCCTTCGGCCAGTTCGGTGGTGGCCACGGTCGGCGGGATCACCGCGTCGCGCATGGCCAGCAGGCAGGTGACGATGTCGAGCGGGCCCGCACCGGAGAACAGCCGCCCGGTGAGCGGTTTCGTGGCGGTCACCGGGACCCCGCCGGGACCGAAGACGGCGTCGAGGGCGGCCGCCTCGGCGCGGTCGGCCTCGGGCACGCCGGCGGCATCGGCGAAGACCACATCGATGTCGTCGCTGCGCAGTCCGGCATCGGCGAGCGCCAGCTCGATCGCCCGCTGCAGTCCCGGCGGGCGCGGCGAACCCGGAGGCGGATCGAAAGTCTGCGCGTACCCCGCGATTTCGCCGTAACAGTCGGGCACACCGCGTGCCTGGGCCGCCGCCGCGTCCTCGAGTACCAGCATGGCCCCGCCCTCGCCGGGCACGTTACCCGCCGCGTGCGCGTCGAACGGAAGATAGGCGCGTGCGGGATCGGTTGCGGTGCTGACGGTTCCGGCCGCGATATGGGAAACCCAGCCCCACGGGTCGAGCGCCGAATCGACGCCGCCGGTGACCACCAGGGGAGTGCCGCGCCGCACGGTGCGCCGGGCGTGCCCGACCGCGTCGAGGCCACCGGCCTGATCGGCGACCAGGGCGCTGCTCGGTCCGCGCATGCCGTGGCGGATCGAGATCTGGCCGGTGTTCACCGCGTAGAACCAGGCGAACGATTCGTACACGCTCACGTGCTCGGAGCCGCGCGACCACAGCTTGTTGAATTCGCGGTGGGTGAATTCGAAACCGCCGGAAGCGTTTCCGGTGACCACACCCATGCCGTAGTCGGTGAGTGCGGTGGTGTCGACCTTCGCGTCGTCGAGAGCCCACTGCGCGGCCACCAGTGCCATCCGCGTGGAGACGTCGGTCTGCGGCAGCAGCCGGCTCGGCAAGTATTTGCCGGCGTCGAACTCGGCGACCTGGCCGGCCAGCGTGGCGCCGAATCCGGTGGTGTCGAATCGGGTCAGCGGTGCGATCGCGCCGCGGCCGGCCAGCACCGCATCCCAGTAGTGGTCCAGGCCCAGCCCGTTGGGCGCCACCACGCCCATTCCCGTCACGACGCTCATGCCGGCACCCCCTGCGGCCGGCGCAGCACCATGGCGCTCTGGAAGCCGCCGAAGCCGCTGCCGACGCTCAGTACGGTGTCGATGCGGTGGTCGCGGGCGGTGAGCGGGACGTAGTCGAGATCGCATTCCGGATCCGGCTCGTGCAGATTCGCCGTCGGCGGCACCACCTGGTGCTGCAGCGCGAGCAGGCAGGCCGCGATCTCCACCGAACCGATGGCGCCCAGTGAATGACCCACCATCGATTTGATCGAGCTCATGGGAGTGCCGTAGGCGTGCTCGCCGAGACTGCGCTTCACCGCGGCGGTTTCGTGGCGGTCGTTCTGGCGGGTGCCCGACCCGTGCGCGTTGACGTAGTCGACGGCGGTGGGATCGACCCGCGATTCGTCGAGAGCCACCCGGATCGCCTCGGCCATCTCGCGCCCGTCGGCCTTGAGGCCGGTCATGTGGTAGGCGTTGCAGCGCGTCGCATAACCGGTGATCTCGGCGTAGATGCGCGCGCCGCGGCGGCGGGCGCTGTCGTAGTCCTCGAGCACGAACATCGCCGCCCCTTCGGCGAGGACGAAACCGTTGCGCGAGTTGTCGAACGGGCGCGAGGCGTGCTCGGCGTCGTCGTTGCGCGGCGTGGTCGCCTTGATCGCGTCGAAGCAGGCCACCACGATCGGCGTGATCGGGGTATCGGCGGCGCCGGCCAGCACCACGTCGGCGGAGCCCTCACGGATCAACTGCACCGCGTGCCCGACCGAGTCGAGTCCGGAGGTGCACCCGTTGGACACCATGGCCACCGGGCCCTCGGCGCCCACACTCCACGCCACCTCGGCCGGCATCACACTCGGCACCATGTAGTCGAACATGTAGGGCGAGACGTGCTTCTCGTCGACCACCCAGTCGCGGCCGGAGTCCGACAGCACCAGATATTCCTGTTCCAGGCTCGTCGCCGCGGCCACGGCACTGCCGAGGCTGACGCCGATGCGCTGCGGGTCGAGCGTGTCCACAGCGAGTCCGCTGTCGGCCACCGCTTCGCGGGCACACACCACCGCGAACTGGGCGGCGCGATCCATGCGCCGAATCTCCCTGGGTGACAACCCTTCCCGGACAGCGTCGAAATCGGCCTCGCCCGCCACCTGGGACCGGTAGGGGGAGGCGTCGAAGAAGCTGATCCGGCGGGTGGCGGTGCGCCCGTCCGACAGCAACTTCCAGAATTCGTTCTTGCCGTTGCCGCCGGGCGCACGCACCCCGAGCCCGGTCACGACGACGCGACGGTTCATAACGAACCTCCGAATGCATTGGCGTACACAGCTGTTGTCCCTTCTCGCCGAAGAGTCCCGAAAGTCCCCGAGATCACGATCAGGGTGAAGCGGGCCGCTCTAGCCCCGCTCGAGCACCGCGATCGAGTTGTCCTCGAGCGCGCGGGGCGAACCTGAGCACACCGGACGCTGCGGTCCGGCTGACCGTGGCCGATCGAGCACAGGAGACACCCCGTGAAGACGCCGCCAAGCTCCCACACCGCGGACTGGGTACTGTGCCCGGGCTGCCGGATTCCGCTGTATCGCAAGCGTTTCGACCGCGACCTGGGCGTCTGCGGTGAATGCGGCCGACACACCACGCTGTCCGCCGAGCAGCGATTGCGCCAGCTGGCCGACGAGGGCCGGTTCGAGCCGCTGCCGATCGCCGGCACCGAGGACGACCCGCTGAACTTCCACGATGTCGTGCCGTATGCCGACCGGCTGTCCGGTGCGCGGGCACGCACCGGGCTGCGGGATGCGGTGGTGTGCGCGACCGCACGCATCGAGGGCGCCGCGGTGGTGATCGTCGCGATGGACTTCCGCTTCCTCGGTGGCAGCCTGGGTACCGCGGTCGGTGAGATGATCACCGTGGCGGCGGAATACGCTCTGGCCGAGCGTATTCCGCTGCTTCTGGTCACCGCGTCCGGCGGCGCCCGGATGCAGGAGGGGCCGCTGTCGCTGATGCAGATGGCCAAGACCAGCGCCGCGCTCGAGCAGCTCGATCGCGCGGGCATCCTCACCGTCAGCCTGATCACCGATCCGACCTACGGCGGTGTCGCCGCGTCGTTCGCGACGCTGACCGACGTGCTGATCGCCGAACCGGGCGCCCGGCTCGGCTTCGCCGGGCGCCGGGTCATCGAGCAGACGATCCGCCAGGAACTGCCGCCGCGGTTCCAGACCGCGGAATTCCTGCTCGAACACGGCCTCATCGATATGATCGTGCCCCGCTCGGGCCTGCGCGCGACGCTGGGTTCGCTGCTGCGCATCGCGGGTCCGGTCGACCCCACCGGCGAACCGGGTGCGGCGGCCGAGATCGTCACCGATCCGCATTCGCTGCCCGAGACCGAGGCCTGGGTCCAGGTCCGCCGGGCGCGTGAGATCAGCCGGCCCACCGCCCTGGACTATGTGGCTCTCGCGTTCGACGGATTCCTCGAACTGCGCGGCGACCGCATCGGTGCCGACTGTCCCGCCGTCGTCGGCGGTCCGGCCTGGCTCGGCGACCGGCCGGTGATGGTGATCGGCCAGCAGAAGGGGCACGATCCCAAGGAGCTCATGGCACGCAACTTCGGCATGCCCACGCCGCCGGGATATCGCAAGGCCGCCCGGCTCATGCGCCTGGCCGAAAAGCTCGGGCTGCCCGTCGTCACGCTCGTCGACACCCCCGGCGCCTATCCGGGAGCGACCGCCGAGGAACAGGGCCAGGCTGTGGCCATCGCCGAGAACATCCGCCTGATGTCGGCCCTGCGCGTTCCGGTGATCAGTGTGGTGATCGGCGAGGGCGGCAGCGGCGGCGCGCTGGCGCTCGCGGTCGCCAATCGCGTGCTGATGCTGGCCGACTCGGTCTACTCGGTGATCAGCCCCGAAGGGTGTGCGGCCATCGTGTGGAACGATCCGAGCGCCTCGGCCGAAGCCGCTGCGGCACTGCACCTCACCGCTCGCGAGCTGCTGCGGCTGGGCATCGTCGACGGTGTCCTGCCCGGCCACGACGGCGCCACGGCGCCACGGGTGGCGGCCGAGCGGCTGCACTCCGCCCTGGCCGAGACGCTGCGGGCCTTGATCGGGCGCAGCGGCGAGGAGTTGGCGGCCGAGCGGCGAGCCAGATTCCGTCGCTTCGGTGTTCCGGTGGCCGCCCGCACGGCGGCGTGAGGGAGGCGCGATGTTCGACAAGATCCTGATCGCCAACCGCGGTGAGATCGCGCTGCGTGTCGCCCGCACCTGCCGTGAGATGGGCGTGCCCACGGTGGCGGTCTATTCGGCGGCCGACCACGATTCGGCGGTCGTGGAATTCGCCGACGAGGCCGTGCGGATCGGTCCGGCCGCGGCCAAACGCAGCTATCTCGACGCGGCCGCCGTCTTGACGGCCGCGGAGATCACCGGCGCCGACGCCATCCATCCGGGCTACGGATTCCTTTCGGAGTCACCGGATTTCGCCGATGCCTGCCGGGCCGCCGGGGTCACGCTGATCGGACCGCCCGCGGACGTCATGGCCGAGCTGGGTGACAAGCAGTCGGCCCGCACGCTGATGGCCAAAGCCGGACTGCCGCTGCTTCCGGGCAGTCTCGACGCGCTCGACTTCGACGAGGCACAGGCGCTCGCGGACCGGATCGGGTACCCGGTGATCATCAAGGCCGCCGCCGGTGGCGGCGGGCGCGGGATGGCGGTGGTGCACGACGGCGCCGATTTCGCCCGGGCCTACCGGGACACTCGTGCCACGGCCGGGATGCTCTTCGGCGACAGCCGGGTGTATGTCGAGAGGTATCTCGACGGTGCCCGGCACGTGGAGGTCCAGGTGCTGTGCGACAGCTTCGGCGCGGGCGTCCATCTCGGCGAACGGGACTGCTCGGTGCAGCGCAGGCACCAGAAACTGGTGGAGGAGTCACCTGCGCCGCGGCTACCGGACGGGTTGGCCGCCCGGATCGGCCGGTCCGCGGTCGACGGGGTCCTCGCCGCCGGATACACCGGAGCGGGCACCGTCGAATTCCTGCTCGACTCGGCCGGCAACTACTACTTCATGGAAGTGAATTGCCGAATTCAGGTCGAACATCCGGTCACCGAAATGGTCACCGGTATCGACCTGATCGCCGAGCAGATCCGGATCGCCGCCGGCGAACCCCTGGCATGGACACAGGACCGCATTCAGCCGAAGGGCGCCGCGATCGAATGCCGGATCAATGCCGAGAATCCGGCGGCCGGATTCGCGCCGACGCCCGCGAGGATTTCCGAATTCACCGCGCCCGGCGGTCCGTTCACGCGAATCGACACCCATATCCGGGCGGGTTATTCGGTTCCGCCGGACTACGATTCACTGCTCGCGAAGGTGATCGTGTGGGCCCCCGACCGCGATGCCGCGATAGCGCGGATGAACCGGGCGCTGGCCGAATTCCGGGTGCGCGGCGAAAGATTGTGCACCACGCGCGAATTCCTGCTGGACGTCCTCGATCAGCCGAAATTCCGAGCCGGTACCCATACCACCGCTCTGGTGGAGGAAATGTTCGAGGGTACCGCCCCGGAATGAGCGTGCCGGATCAGGCGGGCGTGGCCGAGCGTTGCGCGCCCGCCTGCCAGCCGATCAGATATCCGGCGTGCCGGCGTTCGAGCATCAGGGTCACCGATTCGTCGGAGGCGTTGAGGATGTCGTTGTGTAATCGGCGCAGTTTGACGCACGGATCCAGGCCGAGCTCCCGCTGCAGGGAACGGGCGAATTCATGGTAGGACTCGAGGGCGCGATGGCGTCGGCCGGAACGGCACAGCGCGTACATGTAGTACGCCTGCAGTCGTTCGTGCAGGGGCTGTTCCGCGGTCAGTCGTGCCAGGTCGGGGCAGACCTCCCGGTAGCGGCCCAGCCGCAGCTGGGCTTCGATGCGCAGCTCGAGGTCGGTCAGCCGCACCTGTTCCAGATGCGACAACTCGGCCGACAAAGGCAGGCCGCACTCGACGTCCAGCAGCGCCGGACCGGTCCACAGCGCTTCGGCCGCGGTGAACAGATCCACCGCGCGCAGATCGTCACCGGCATTCAACGCGCAGCGGGCGGCATCGGTCATCGTGCGGTAGTCGCGCACGTCCAGTACACAATCCTGGGCGTCGAACATATAACCCTTGCTCCAGGTGCGGAGATATCTGTCCGCGATTTCGCCCTGATCGACCTCCAGATACTGCGCCATCTTCTTTCGGATTCCCAGGACATAGGTCTGCACGACCGTTATCGCGCTGCGAGGCGGATCGTCGTTCCACAGCTCTTCGATGAGTGTCGTGACCGGAACCACCGTCGAATGCCGAATCAACAACAAGGCCAGCAATTGCCGTTGTTTCTGGGCGGTCGGCGTCGCATTGCGATTGTCGAGGGCGAGGGTCAAAGGGCCCAGAACGCGGGCATACACAGGATTCGACACGTAGCGTCCCCTTGTAGCATGAATTGCTGTGCGATGAGCAGAGAATCATACGTCGCTGTAGACCGTTTCAGAGTACCGAGGCCGTTGTGGCGAGACCGTAAACCCACTGTGATCATACCGTTAACGCCGTACGGCCGTCTTGTTCTCACATATGTTTTCGCAGGTGAGAATAATTTGGACGCTCGACTAGGTGATAGTGCGGTGCATCGTCGGAACCGGTTGCGGCCGAGCGGAATCCGTTTCGAGCCGCTGCGGACCGCCAGTTCCGGTCAGGTTCCGGTGAGGAGTTCGGCGACCGCCGCGGCGTCGGCCGGATAGTCGGTGGTGCCGTCGAAGTAGTCGCCGGTTCCAGCGGCCGGCAAGTTGCTGTAGTGCTGCCACGTTCTCCGGTTGAGTTGTGCCGCAGAACAATTCGCCCAGCGTATCGCTCGAGGCACCTTCGGTGTCGGTGTGTTCGCCGGTGGTGAGGCGCACGCCGAGGAAGGGGCGGTGCAGATTCGACTGCAGGGCAATGGTTCCGCTGCCGACGTTGTTGCACAGCGTGGGCGGGCCGGCGCGGGCCGCGGCGGCGGTTCGGGCCGTTAGCTGCCGGGCGCGACGCGCCAGGTCTGTAGTAGTGGCACCAGATAGGTGCGGGCGAAGTCGCGGGCCTTCGCGGTGTCCTGCAGCGGGATGACGGAGGCCGGAGTTTCGATCAGTGACATCATCAGCCGGGCGATCATTTCCCCGACGATGGCGAGGTCCAGGTCGGCGGCCAGTTGACCGGTGTCCTGCCAGCGCCGCAGATGGTTGGTGACGAGCGTGCGGGAGACGCCGATGGCGGTGTCGTCGGTGAGGAAGTCGGTGAGTTCCCCGGCGGCCGGCGATTCGCGGATGCTGCGGGTGAGCAGTTTCGGCGCCGACGCCTCGTGCACGAAGGCGGCGAACACCTCGGTGGTCGCCTCCTCCGGGCCGGTGGCGTGGTCGGCCACCTCGGCGAGCAGCGTGGTCAGGCGCAGCGCCTCGTCCAGGATGGCCAGGCGGACCAGATGCTGTTTGTGACCGAACCGGCGGTAGACGGTGGCCACGCCCACCCCCGCGGTCTCGGCGATGCGCTGCATGGTGGTCTCGGCGAAACCGTTGTCGGTGAAGCACATTCGGGCGGCGGTGACGATCTTGCGGGCGGTCGGATCCAGGGTGTCCAGCCCGCCGGGGATCAGGCCGGCGAGACGTGCGGGATCTGTCACCGGGACTCCCTGTGATCGGCGATGCGGGTTGTCCACCCTTTGTATCACCGTCATCGGGCCCGTCCGGTGCACAGGGCGCCCGGTTACGGGACCAGCGCACATCTTCGGCCAGCGCGCGATGGCGGGAATCCGTCATCGCCCTCACTTCGGATCGGGAGCGGGCCGCAACGGCTGCTTCGGGCGCACCCGGTAGGCCGCCGACTTCAGCTCGCGGCGCTTCATGGCCTGGATGCACTGATGGTGTTTGCGGGCGTGGTAGGCGAGGGGGAAGTAGGTCAGCCGGTCCGGCAGTATCCGGTAGGCCACCCGCACCGCGGTGAAGACGACCCGCACCTGCCGCTGTTCGCGGCGGGTCGGTTCGATGTCGAGCATGGCCCGGATCCGCGGGTCCATGGCGGCGATCAACGCCAGGTACGTCATCCGCATGGCCGGGCGCAGCGCGAACTCGACCAGCGGGCGCACCGGCGCGGGGATCCGTGCCATCGCCTCGGGCCGGCCCTTGCCGTGGCGCAGCTGGTCGACACTGTCCAGCGTTTCCGGGCGGGCCTCGAGTGTCGTGTCGATCATCCGGTCGAAGTAGCGCTCGAATTCGGCGCGGCTGGCGGGATAGCCCTTCATCGGGACGCGCAGCAGGCGCGCGAGGCGGCGGTTGTCGCGCAGCAACTCCTCCTGTTCGGCAACGGTGAATTCCCGCCCGATCAACAGCGGTCCGGCGTTGAGGGTGGTGATGTAGGCGGTGGCGATAACCCATTGGTACGCACCGGGATCCAAGGCACTGATGTGTTTGCCGTCGGCGTTGCGCATGGTCAGCGGCTGATGCAGCGACCGCAGCCGCCGGCCCTCCTCGACCGCCTCGAGTCCGCCGTAGGTCCAGCGCAGCACCGAATCCACCGAGCGGATCGCGCGCCCGCCCGGATCGGTGCGAGCGATGGAATAGCGATCGGTGACCTCGGCGATCACCGGATGCATGCCCTGCATCAGGAAGGCGGCGGCCTCCAGGATCAGGTAGGTCCAGTGGCCGACCATCTCGGCGGTCAGCGAGTCCGGGGCGATGAGCTCGACCGCTTCGCCGTCGACGGTGAGTTCCGGTTCGGGAGCGAGAGTGCGTGCGGGCGCGCTGCTTTCAGATGTCACGATGATCTTTCCTTCGAACGAATGCGGTCAGACGACGGTGGCGCCGGTGATGTAGCGCAGGCGCATATCCCACACCGTGGCGCGCATGCCCAGGCGCACCACGACGGGCGGGGTGAGCCGGTCGAACCCGCGCAGCACTCGCTGCCAGCGATCGAAGCGGCGCTGTTCGGCGGCGGTCCAGCGAAAGCCCAGTTTGCGGCGTAGCTGCGGCGGCAGATAGCCGAGAGTCATGAACAGATTCCAGTTTCCGAGCACCGCCGACACCGGCGCCGGCAGGAAATCGAGCCGCGCGATGCCGATGAGGAATTCGCGCATGCGGTCGTCGAAATCGAGCCGATCGAGTTGTTCGGTGCGGTAGCGCTCGAATGCCGCACGGTCGGCCGGCCACAACTCGGGCGGCACCTGCAGGGTCGTCGCGAACACCGCCGCGGCTCGATGGACGGTTTCGGGGTCGTGGCGGGTGCGCCCGCCGCGCAGCCGCCGCGTGTCCTCGAACACCGCCGCCATACAGGCCGCGACCCACAGTTGCAGCCGCGGATCGAAAGCGTTGTAGGACACCGGACTTCGCGGCCTGGACCGCACCTGGCGGTGTGCCGCGTTCACCGCCTCGCGATAGATGCGGCGGTCCTGGGCATTGCCGGCCACGGCCACCGCGATGTAGGTCATGGTGGTGCGGCCGCGTTTGATCGGATGTTTGTGCAGATTGCCGCTGTCCACGGTGCTCTCCATGACGCCGTAGGCGACGCCGGCGTTGGCCAGTTGCATGACGACGTTCGCGGCGCCGTAGGCCGGTGACAGCCACGCCGAGATCTCGTCGGCGAGAAACACCGTGTCCACCGCGTCGGTGTCGCGGTGGCGGGCGCGCGGGACGAGCGTGGCGGGGCCCGGATCGGCGGGCATCGGCTGGGACATGGGAGCTACCTTTTCCGGCGTCGGCGACGGGGCAGGGGATTCAGGGCAGGACGTCGGTGCGGCGGGCGACCGGATGGCGCACCGCCTCGGGCAGTACCCGGTCCAGCGCACGCACGGCGGTGACGGCGCGGTCGAACTGCCGCTCGCGGGCCGGTGTCCACGCCACGCCCAGCCGCTCCCGCAGCTCGGGTGGCATCATGCCGGCGGTGGTGAGGCGCAACAGGGCGGCCAGCGGCACGGCGAATCCGTTCCAGACCACCTGCGGCGTATGGAGTTTCGGCGGGACCGGCATGGGGTGGCGGTCGAGTTCGAGAAGCAGGTCCGTGGCGTCGTTGCGTTCCAGGACGTCGGTGACCGTGTGCCGGTAGTGCTCCCAGAACTCGGCCCGGCTGCGCGGAACGACGCGTTCGGGAATGCGCAGGACGCCGGCGAGGTCGCGCCACTCATGGAACAGCGCCTCCTCGCGGTCGTCGTCGATCCGGCCGTCGAAGATGCCGCGCACCTGCGCGGGGCCGGCGTATCCGGTGGCGTGCACCCACAGATAGGCGTCGGCGTTCAATGCGTGATAGCGCCGCCCCCGCGCATCGGTTCCGGTGATGTCGCGGTGGATCTCGCGCAACCGCAGCCCTTCCGCGACCGCGGCCTCGGATCCGTGAAATCCGTTGATACGTCGCACCGACGCCAGTGTGCGGGTGATGCGGGACCATCGGTCGCTGAGGAATTCGGAATGGTCCATGACGCCTGCGCCGACGACCGGATGGGCGACCTCCAGCAGCAGGATCGCCCGGCTCGCGAGGACCGCGCGCCAGTCGACGCCCCAGCGCCAGGTCGCCGATCCCGGCCCCACCGGGCGCACCGCAGAAGTTGTCACCGGTTCTCGTTCTCGAGTAGTCATCTCCCGGCCCTCTCCCTCGGCGCCGAGAGCGCTGTCGAGTTGATAGAAATGTGCCTCTGTAACTATCAATGAGTGTGACATGGATCGCTCCGGTTTGATAGATGGCAACCGAAAGTCTCTCAACGCCGGGTCCTTCCACTGCTCGGGCGGCCTCCGATCTCTTGTCGGAAACTTCGAATTCCGCCCCGCGGCGCGAACGGAATATGCCACCATGACTGATAGACCTAGGGCAGTCTTCTATCAGTCTTTCCGGTCGTGGGAGCGCCGACCGGACCATAAGTGATCATCGGTTCTCTATCCACCGGGCAGTGTTGCTCGGGCTGGAGGCAGATATGGGTGCGTTCACCGACCCCACGGCGCCGGAGGCGGAATCCGGCGCGCTGCCCGACGCACCGATCCAGCGCGCCGCGCCCGGGCGGTTCGTCGCCACCGGTCTGCGGTCGCTGGGCCGGGTGGTGCGGCTGGGCGCCCGCTCCACCGCCGTCCTGCTCACCGACGCGGCGACAGGCCGGTTCCCGCTGCGAGAAGCGTTGGTACAGGGCTGGTTCTTCGTCTCGGTCTCGATCTGGCCAGCCATCCTGATCTCACTGCCGATGGGCGTGGTCGTCGCGGTTCAGGTGGGCAGCGTCGCCTCCGACGTGGGGGCGAGTTCGATGGCCGGCGCGGTCGGCGGGATGGGCGTCATGCAGCAGATCGCCCCGCTGGCAGCGGCCTTGCTCGTCGGTGGCGCCGGCGGTTCGGCGATCGCCTCCGACCTCGCCTCGCGCACGATCCGCGAGGAGATCGACGCGATGCGGACGATGGGCGTCGACCCACATCAGCGGCTGGTCGCGCCGCGGCTGCTGGCCATGGCGGTGATCGCGCCGATGCTGTCGGTGCTGATCATCGTGATGAGCATCCTGGCGAGCTTCGTCGTCGCCGCCGTCGGACAAGGCGTCGCGCCGGGCTCGTACTGGTTGTCGTTCGGCAGTTTCGCCTCGGTGACCGATCTGCTGATCTGTCTCGGCAAGGCGACGATCTTCGGATATCTGGTCGCGGTGGTCGCCTGTGACCGCGGCCTCGAGGCCCAAGGCGGACCCAAAGGCGTCGCCGATGCCGTGAATGCCGCTGTGGTGCTGGGCATTCTGGCCTGCCTGGTCGTGAATCTCGCGATCACGCAGATCACCCTGCTCTTCGTTCCGGCCAGGGTGCTGTGATGGCGAGCGCGCGGGTCGGTGTTGCGGCGGCGTATCGGCCCTACGGGCTGCGCTGGACGAGACACGCGGGGCGCGTGTGGGTTCCGCTCGAGGAACTAGGCCACCAACTCGGCTTCGGTGGAAATGCCGCGCGCGGCATCGGGCATGCGCTGCGCCGGCACCGCCGGCATACGATCGCCCTCTTCACCGACCTGGCCTGGGGAAACGGCCGCGCGGTGATCGTAGGCGGTGGGGTTGCGCCGGTGCTCGCGGTGATGGGCGTGGTGGCGGGCGGCATGATCGGGCTGATCGGCTCCAGCCTGCTCGACACCCTCGGCATCGGCCCGATGGCGGGCGCCATGTCGGCCTTCGCGAATCCGCGGGAGCTGGCGCCGCTCATCGCGGCCGTCGGATACGCGGCTCAGGCCGGCTGCCGGATCACCGCCGAGGTCGGGGCGATGCGGATTTCCGAGGAGATCGACGCGCTGGAGGCACAGGCGATCGACCCGGTGCCGTACGTCGTGTCGGCTCGGCTCGTCGCCGGAATCGCCACCGTGGTTCCGGCGTATCTGATCGCGCTCGCGCTGGGATTCTTCACCACGCGCTTCACCGTCACCGTCGTGCACGGCCAGGCGTCGGGCGCCTACGACCACTACTTCGGAATGTTCGTCTCCGCAACAGATCTCGGCTATTCGCTGATCAAGGTCGTCGTCTTCGTCGCGGTGGTCACCCTGGTGCACGCCTATCAGGGTTTCTACGCCACCGGCGGTCCGGAGGGCGTCGGCATCGCCTCCGGCCGCGCGATCCGCGCCAGCCTCGTGCTCATCACGATCTGCGACATGGGGCTGACCGTGGTCATGTGGGGTCTGCACACCGGCTTCGATTTCTCGGGGTGAACGATGGCGGTGGGCAGACTTCATTCCGAACGCGGACCCGGACCGTGGGGATTGCGCGCCCGTGGTCTGGTGGTGCTGGTGATCGCGGCAGTGGTCGCGGTAACCGCCTGGCGCGCAACACAACCCGACCGCCACGGTCAGGTCCGCTTCGGCCTGGCGGTGAGCGTGCTCGGTGACGGCGTCGCCACGGGTACGCAGGTGCGGATGCGCGGACTGTCGATCGGCTCGATCACCGCGGTGCACCCGCGGGGAACGGATCGGCAACTGCTCACGGTGAGCGTCGACCCGGCGCGGCTGCGTGAACTGTCGACCACCGTGCAGGCGCGGTTCGTCTCGGCCAACGTCTTCGGCACCACCGCACTGGAATTGACACCCGCACCCGGCGGCGCGCCGATCGGCCCGGACACGGTGGTGGATCTGGGCGATCGAGTGGACAACGACACGGTCACCCGGATTCTGCGCGATTCGGGACGGGCCCTGGTCGATGTGGTCACCGGACGATTGGCCGTCTCCGTCGACGGCGCCGCGCGCCTGACCGCGCGCACCGCACCGCTGGTCGCCTCGGCGCTGCTGACCTTGCGCGCGATCCAACGCGCGCAGGACCTTCCGGTCTCGCAGCTGCTGCCGAAACTGGCGGGTACGGCCGAGGGGGTGGCCGCGTTCACGCCGTCGGCGCTGGGTCTGCTCGACGCACTGGCCTCGGTGCGGGCCCTCGACGACGACCGGCAGGTGGGCTTGGCCAACGACACCATCACCGAGGTGTCGAATCTGGTGTTCTCCTTCGCCGGTCGGCTCGTCGGTGCCCTCGGCCCCTTCTCCGACTCGATGGATATGGTGCTGGACTTGCTGATTCCGGCCGACCGCGGGCTGCGCGACGTGGACGCCGCCCAGGTCCACCGGCTGATCACCGGGCTCGGCGGGGCATGGCACCGCGACGGCGACCGCGTAACCCTCGACACCGAGATCCTGTTGCGGAACTTCCCCGCGTTCCGCACACCCCTGCAGAGTGCGGGAGCGGGCCGATGAAGACACCGCGCCAGGCGGCGCTGCGACTGGCCGTCCTCGCGGCCGTGGTCGCCGTGCTCGCGGTGCTGATCGGGCAGGCGATCCAGCGGCCCGTCGGCGGCGCCACCGCCACCTACCGCGCCCGGTTCGGCGATGTATTCGGCTTGCAGGCCAACGGCGATGTGCGGCTGCGCGGGGTGCAGATCGGCAAGATCACCGGTATCGACCTCACCCCGGACAACCGGGCACTGGTCACCCTCACCGTGCGCACCGACTACCGGCTGCGCGAGACCGACCGGCTGGCGATCAAATTCCAGAACCTCACCGGCCAGCGATATGTGGAGCTGATCCGCGGCCGCGACGGCCGGCCGCTGCGTCCGGACGAGATCGTCATCGACACCCTCGACTCCTTCGACATCACCACGGTCTTCAACGGTTTGCGGCCGCTGCTCCACGACGCCGATCCGGAGGTGTACAACCGGCTGGCGCGCACGCTCGCGGCGGTCATCGACGGCAGCAACGGTGATCTCGCGCCCGTCCTGCGCGATATCACCACGCTGGCGTCCTATGCCGGAGACCGCACCGCGTTGCTCACCACGATCATCGACAATCTGCAATCGCTGTCGGACAAGCTCGGCGGGCGCTCGCAGAATCTGGAAGCCATGCTCGGGGTGTTCCATTCGATCTTCATGCCCATCGCGAGCCGGATGAGCGAATTCCTCTCGCTGATGGACACCGGGTCGGTCGAGTTGAGTGAGGTGGTGCGCCTGGTGGATTCGATGTCGCTGCTGTTCCTCGGCGCCCGCGACCACGGCGACGACCTCACCCGCCGCATCGACGAGTCGATACCCGACACCCGCGCCGCCGTGCACAGCCTCTCGCTGCTGCCCGGACTGCTGGACGGACTCGTGCGCCTGATCCCGCAGGAGGCCGCCGAAAGCCGATGCAGCGCGGGAACATTCCCGCTGCCGGTCACAGCGGGCGTGCTGCTGTCGGGACGGCAGCTGACGATCTGCAACGGGAGCCACCGATGATCGCCCTCCGCACCGCCGATCCGCGCCCGGGCGCCGCTGCCCGCTCGCCGGGGATCCGGCTCGGCGCCGAACACGCCTCCCCGCGCACGCAGACGGTGTGGGCGCTGCTCACCGTCGTGGTGGTCACCGTCGTGCTGGCGACGCTCGGCGTGCTCTACCTGCGCCCGCCCGGGTACGTCACGCACACGGTGCTGCTGCCCGAGGCCGGGGGATTACACGGTGGGGAAGGGGTGCGGGTCGCCGGTATCCCGGTGGGGCGGGTGCTGTCGCTGCGACTGCGTGACGACGACGTGGAGGTCGAGTTCTCGGTGAAATCCTCGGTGCGCCTCGGCGATGCGACCGGCGCGGACGTGCGGATGCTGACCCCGGTCGGGGGACTGTACATCGCGTTGACCCCTGCCGGCGCCGGCTCGTTGCACGGCGCCATTCCGGCCGCTCGCACCCATCTGCCGTTCGCGGTCGCCGATATTGTCGCGCAATCGCATTCGGTCACCGAGCGCGTCGACCTCGGCGCCCTGCGTGCCGATATGTCGGGGGCGGCCGCGGCGCTGTCGGGCGCGCCGGATTCGATTCGCCGCTCGGTCACCGATCTGGGCAAGGTGGTCGAACTGCTGGCCGCGCAGAAGCAGCAGATCGAACAATTGCTGGGCATCTCCGACGAATATCTGGCCGCGGTGGGCAACGACCGGGCGATGCTCACCGAGGTGTTGCACGCCTATGCGCTGCTCGGCCCGCAGATCGTCGCCGTCCGCGAGAAGGTGCGCACCTTCGCCGACGCCACCGCGACCATCGTCGCCACCCTGTTCGACTTCCTGGCCGGGCCCTACGCCGCGAAGGTCGAACCGCTGCTGCCGCCGCTCGAGCAGACCCGCGACGACGCCGGCCGACTACTGGCCTGGACCGATCAGGTGACCGGCGAACTCACCGACACCCTCAGCGCACTCGGGCGGCTCGCCGGCCCCGACGGGAAGGCGCTGCTCGACCAGAGCGGGCTGACCGTGGCACCGCCGGATGTGTGCCTGCCGGTACCTGGGAAGGCGTGTTGAGATGCGGCGCAACGGTTTACGGGTGGCGCTCGCGGTCCTCGCCGTGGCCGTCGCCGCGGCGGGCGTCGTGGTGTATCGGCAGCACGAGAACGCTCGGAGCCGCTCGCTGTGCGCGTACTTCGACACCACCTACGGCCTCTACACCGACGCGGCCGTCACCGTTCGCGGTATCGCCGTCGGCAAGGTCCGTGCCGTGCGACCCGACGGCGGCCGGGTGCGCGTGGAGATGACCATCGACGAGCGCCGCCTGCCCGCCGAAGTTCGTGCCGCCGTGATCAATTCGTCGATCCTCACCGACCGTCGCGTGGAACTGGTCGGTGCCACCTATCACGCCGGACCGGAACTGGCTGCGGCGCAGTGTATTTCCCAGGACCGCACGACCGTGCCGTTGAGCGCGTCCGACGCCCTGGACTCGTTCGCGAAACTGGCGCGTCAACTCACCACACCCGATGCCACCGGCATACCGCCGCTGCAGGCCATGCTGGCCGGCGCCGACCGCGAAACCGCCGGTCTGGGAACCACTCTCGACGCCGGCCTGCGCGACCTGGCGACACTGATGTCGGCGCCGGACACATTCATGAACGAGCTCGGGCAGCTGATCGACACCAGTGCCGAACTGAGTGCCTTCGTCACCGGCGAATGGGACGACCTCAGGACCACCCTCACCACCTTCGGGCCCGGGCTCGAACTGATCGAACATCTGCTGGAGCTGACGAAGGTGGTGGTGGGCAAGCTCGGCGACGCGGTAGGGCCGCTGGATCGGTTGTTCACGCAACACTTTCCGATGTTGATGGACGCCCTGAACTCCGCGGTTCCGGTTGTCACCTTGATTCGGACGCGCACCGAACAGTCGAAGGATCTGCTGGATCGCATCCCGGGCGTGATCGCCATGCTGCGCGACATGATCGACGGCCCGGCGGGGGCGGTGTCGTTCGGCTATCGGCCACCGGCGGTCGATGCGGCCGCGCTGTGCGGACGCCTGCCGATTGCCGATCCGGCACGATGCGCCGGGCCGATATCGCTGCCGCAGCTGCTGTTCTCGATGATCGGAGCGGCCCGATGATCCCCCCGATCCGCGCCGTCCTGGCGGCAGTGCTCGTGCTCGCCGGAATATGTTCGACCGCTTGCGGATTCAATCCGAGCAACTATGTGATGCCGGGCACCGGCGTCACCGGCCCCACCTACCGGTTGAGCATCGAGTTCTCCTCGGTACTGAGCCTGCCCGCGGGTGCCCGGGTACGCAGCAACGGCGCCGAGGTCGGTTCGCTGCGCTCGATCGAGCTGACTGCCGGCGCCGCGGTCGCCCACGTCGAGATCCGCTCCTCGGTGCGGCTGCCGCGCGGTACGCGCGCCGAGCTGCGGCAGACGACGGTACTCGGCGACATCTATCTGGCGCTGCTTCCCCCGGCGTACGGCGCCGGGCCACTGCTCGGCGACGGCGACACGATCCCGCTGCGCGATACCGACCCGGGACCGCAGGTCGAGGAGATGCTGCAGCGCATCGCCACCTTCGTCAACGGCGGCAGCATCACCCGCCTGCAGGACGCCATCGCGCGGCTCGACAGCGTCCTGCCCGACAGTGCCGGGGAGACGAGGGACCTGGCCGCGGGTGTGGCCGCCGATCTCCGCGATGCCGCGGCCGGGACCGCCGAACTCGATCGCACCCTCGCCGCCACCGCGAACCTGTCCCAGCGCTTGCACGATATGCGCGAGCGCCTCGGATTCATGTTCTCCGACACCGCCCGCCGACGGCTCGAACGTGTCCCGCACTTCATGACCGCCGTCCTCGATGTCGTCATCGATATCAACACCCTGACCACCGGCCTGGATTGGCTGATCCCGCGGCTGCCGCACGTCAACGACTTCCTCGCCACCCTCGGCCCGCTGCTGCGGCAGCCCTCCGCGCACGCCACCGAACTCGACGGCAACGGCGCCGATGCGCTCGCGCTGGCCCGCGACAAGATGATTCCGTTCCTGCTCGGCCCGAACGTCGACATCCGGCAGGTCACCGTCGAGGGACAGGGCGATGTGACCAAGGATGCCGTGGTGCTGCTGCAAGTGATCGGAGCACTGCGATGAATCGGATTCCGGCCTGGCTCTCGGGCATCGCGCTGGTCGCCGTCATGCTGCTCGGCGGCACCTATCTCGCCGTCGGCGTGCTCGGTGTGGATCCGGCGGTGCGGATGCGGCATGCGACGGTCGAGATGAGCGAGGCCGGGGGCCTGCGCGCCGGCTCCGACGTGGTTTGTCGCGGGGTCGTCATCGGTCGCGTCGACGAGGTCGGTGCGGTCGCGGGCGGGGTGCGGCTGCGGCTGTCCTACGACGAGAACTACCGCATCCCGGTGGCGGCCGCGATGCGAGTCGAAACCCTCTCGGCCATGGGCGAACCCGTCTTCTCCTTCCTGCCGCAGAGCACGGACGGGCCCTGGCTGGCCGACGATGCGCACCTGACCGGCACCGTGCGGATACCGGCCTCGGTGGCGCAACTGCTGTCGGCCTCCTCGGATCTGCTCGGCCAGATCGACCCTCAGCAGGCCGCCCGCGTCGTGGACACGTTCGCTCAGGCGGTGACCGGGCTCGACACCGCGCTGCCGGAGATCGGCCGCGGCGCCGACCTGCTGCTGACAACCCTGCTCGCCCATCAGGATTCGATGCAGACGGCGTTGCGGAACCTGATGTGGATGATGCACGACACCGACTGGATCGCACCCGCCCTGACCGCGGCGCCACCACAACTCGACGGGTTCGGCGCGACGCTGGGGGTGTCGTACGAATACCTGTTCCAGGGCTCACGGCAGTTGCGCGGCAAGGAGATTCTCGGGTCGTGGCACGACCAGGAGAACCAACTCGTCGAGTATCTGCAGCGCCTCGCGCCCGAACTCGGGGCAGTGGGCGTCGCGCTGCGGCCGGTCACCCGGGCCGCGGGTCCGCTGCTGGGAGCCGTCGATCTGGGCGCGCTGTTGCAGCAGGCGCTGACCGCGTTGCCCGGCGACCGCCTGCGCATCGCGCTCGTCGCACCGGATCACTGAACTCGTTGTATGCCCGAACCGCCCCGTCGAAGAAGAGGACAGCGAATGCCCGAGGAGAAGAATGCCACCGGACCCGACGACGGCGCCGAAGCGGCCGGCGAGATCACCGCCCAGCGGCCCTCGGCAGAAGACGGCGATGCCGAAGCCGGGGCGGGTGATTCTTCGGCATCGCGGAACCGGACCGGCGACACAGCGGCATCACGGGACGAGGCGAGTGCGCCGGTCGAAAAGGTTGCGGCCGAGCGGAATTCGCCATCCGGCAAGGCGCGGGAACGCACCCCGAAGGGGGAAGCAACACGCCATCCGCATCTCCTCCGGCGCCGGCCGGATCGAACCGTGCTCTCCACCGGACTCGGTGTGCTCGCCACCGTCGCCGCGCTCACCTTCGGTGTGCTGTGGGCGAGCGACGACTCCGGCGCGCAACTGGCGAGTCTGCGTGGACAGCAGCAGATCGACAGCAGTGCAGAGGATTTCGCGACGCACTATGCGCTCGCTGTGTCCAAGGTCGACCACACCGATATCGAGGCCTGGCGCAGAGCCCTCGACACCGGCGTCACCGACGCGCTGAAGGTGAAGATGGACGCCGCGGTGAACGTGGTCGGGCCGCTGCTGACCGAGATGCAGTACACCTCCACCGCGAAACCTCTGGCGGCCAAGGTTTCTCAGCGCGACGACGATCGATATGTGGTGCAGGTCTTCGTCGACATGAACTCCCGCAGCCGCCAGACCCCCGACGGAGTCGCCGCGACCGCGAGCTACACCGTCACTCTCCGGCGTTCCGGTAACTGGACGATCACTGACGTCGGCGGAGTGGGTGCCGGCCTGCCGGGCGGCGATACCCCCGCACCGGCACCTGCGCCCGGTCGCTGACGAGTGATCGGCGGCTATGCCGCGCAGATCCGAAAGCGCCACAGATCAGATCGGTGTGCCGCGGCGGTGCTGCGGGCGCGTGAACGACCCGGGAGATCCGGATGAAATCGAAGTTCATGCCTGTGCCGCGGGTTTCGCTGAATGATTGCCGGGTACCTGCCGATGTGTAGCCGAACATGCTGGGCTGCCGGGGGCGACAGCCGGCCCACGCCGGCGTATTCCCCGTGAATCCATCTCATCCGATCGAGAGGAGAGCAACCATGACCGGACAGCTCGACACTCTGATGGACAGCACCGTGTACGACTCGCACGACGACAAGATCGGCAAGGTCAAGAACATCTACGTCAACAACGAAACCGGTTCGCCGACCTGGGCATCGGTGTCCACGGGACTGTTCCGCCACGATTCGCTGGTCCCGCTGGTCGGGGCGCAGCACAATCCGCAGTCCGACGCGCTGCGGGTGAATGTGGACAAGGAAATGGTCAAATCCGCGCCCGCCGTCGAACAGGACGGGCACATCAGCCGCGAGGGCGAGGAACAGCTGTTCCGCCACTATCACGTCGACCCGAACCACTCCGGCTGGGACGCCTACGGCCGTGCGATGCGCGACGGGCAGGGGACCGCGCGTCCCGATGCCGCCCCGTCCGGCCGCCACGCCGCCACCGGCGACCAGGGCCTGATCCGTTCCGAGGAACGCTTGAACGTCGATACGCAGCGTGAGGAGGTCGGCACCGCGCGCCTGCGCAAGTACGTCGTCACCGAGGATCAGACCGTGACGGTGCCCACCAGCCACGAAGAGGTCCGTGTGGAACGCGAACCGGTCACCGACGCCGGCGCGTACGGCCAGACCTCTCTGGGCGACGAGGAACAGGAAGTCACCCTGCACCGTGACCGGGTGACCGTGGACAAGGAGACGGTGCCGGTCGAGCGGGTGCGCCTGGCCGTCGACGACGTCGAGGAACAGGAGACCGTCGGCGACACCGTGCGCAAGGAGCGCATCGACACCGAGGGTACCGATCCGCGGCGCTTCGACGATCGTCGCTACCCGGACGAACGCTGAGCACCGATGGTGTGAGCCGGGCCCGGACCGGGCCCGGCCCTATCGGGTTGAGCAGCCGCAGGTTTCGCCGATCGCCAGATGGGTCACGATCGGTTCCGGCGGGCCGGGCGGCTGCGTCTCGTCCGAATCCAGGACGCGGGACAGCGCCAGCCGTGCGATGAGGTCGATCGGCTGCCGAACGGCGGTGAGTGTGACCGCCGCATAGGTGTCGGCGGTATCCGTGTCGTAGCCCACCACGGAGAGGTCCCGGGGGACGAGCAACCCCGCGTCGGCGACCGCGCGCAGGGCCGCGGCGGCCTGCGCGTAGGTGCCGACGACCAGCCCATCGGGGGCCGGGTTGTCGGCCAGATAGCGCCCGACGGCGTGATAGGCGCCGGCGGGGGTGAGATCGGTGGCGATCCGGCGCGCCCGCTCGGAGCCGACGACCGACCGATATCCCTCGTATCGTTGTGCGACCGTCTCGCGGTCGCCGTGCGCCACCTCGCCGGCGGTGAAGCCGCCGACGAACACGACATCACCGCGCCGATGGATGTCGGTCAGATGCCGGGTCGCCGAGGCGCCGGCCCGGATGTGGTCGGCGCCCACGACGTCGGGCTCGACCTCGTCACGATTGTTGTGGACCCACACGATCGGGATGCGCGCGTTTCGGCACAGGTCTGCGGTGGCACGGCCGTTGGCACCGCCCACCACGATGAGCCCCTCGATACCGGAATCGGTGAAGGCGGAGGCGAATTCGATCTCCCGCTCCGGGTCGTAACCGGTGTTGCCGATCAGGGTCAGATGGTCGCGTCGTCGCGCCTCGGCCTCGATATGCCCGACCAGAGTGGCGAACAGCGGCATCCGCACATCGGGCACGAGCAGTCCGAGGTGCCGCCACCGTCGTGGCCGGCGCAGCGCTCGCGCGGCCCGATCCGGTCGATAGTTGAGCGCGTCCAACGCGGCCACCACCCGGGCACGCGTCGACTCCGAGACCGGCCGCGGGCCGTCGTTGAGTACGTAACTGACCACTGCGGTGGAGGTACCGGCCCGGCGGGCCACATCGGCGAGAGTCGCGCGTTTGACAGTCACATTCGCTCCATTCTCAGCGGTTCGCCCTCGCTCGGCCAGACTTGAAATCATCCGGATCATTACAGTCTCCGGGCGGCTGATCTGCGGCGCAAATCGATTAGATTCGTAACATCGGCGACACGCTCGCTCAACCTGTGACTGATGGAGTGAACTGCATGGCCTTCGTACGACTCACAGGCGTCACCTACCACGACCCGGAGCCGGCGCACGACAGTTACATCCTCTTCACCGGAGCCGACGGTGTCACCCGGCTCATCGATCTCCACGGCGACGTGCATCGGGAGTGGCCGTTCGCCGGGGTGCCGCCGCGCATTCTCGACCCCGCCCTCAACGACGGCCGGCTCGGCGACGTCGGGGTACAACTCGAGCCGGGCGACGACCCACGCGGCGGCATCTACGCCAATCGCACTGTGGGACAACTGAGCTGGTCGGGGGAGAGGATATGGGAATGGGGGCGGGAGGCGCCCGGCGGCGCCGCCCGGCAGAACCACGATTGGGAGTTGCTGCCGAACGGCAACCGGCTGCTGCTGGTCACCATCCCACGGGTCGTGCCCGGTCTGGGCCCCCATCCGGTCGGCGATCAAGGACTCTACGAGGTGGATCCCGACGGGGCGATCGTGTGGGAGTGGCGCGCCGGTGACCATCTGCGCGAGCTGGGGTTTTCGGAGGCCGGCTGGGATGCGCTGCGGGCCACGGTACTTCGCGATCCGGACGATCCGTGGGGCTACCTGGAGATCAACAGCGCGAAAACGCTGGGCCCCAATCATTGGCACCGCGCGGACCCGCACACGGTCTTCCACCCGGACAACATCCTCATCAGCTGCCGCAAGGCCAATGTCGTCGCCCTGATCGACAAGACGACGAAAGCCGTTGTGTGGCGGCTGGGCCCGTACTTCGACGCCGAGGCCGGAGCGCAACATCAGCGGATCAACGCGCACAAGGTGCCGCGGCCGCTGGATCAGATCTCGGGGCAGCACAATCCGCACCTCATCGCCGACGGCCTGCCGGGCGCCGGAAACATTCTGATCTTCGACAACCAGGGCGGGGCCGGTTATCCGCCGGCGCCGCTGGGTATCTACGCGGGATCCCGTGTGCTGGAAGTGGATCCGTCGACGCGTCAGATCGTCTGGCAGTACACCGCCGAGGATTCCGGTCTGCCGTCGTGGACCTTCTTCAGCTCGTTCGTCAGCAACGCGCAGCGGCTGCCCAACGGCAACACATTGATCACCGAGGGTATGCAGGGGCGCATATTCCAGGTGACGCCACAGGGCCAGGTGGTCTGGGAGTACGTCTCGCCCTACGAGGGGCTCGGCGTCGCGGGCGAACCGGAGGTCCGGGAGCCGCGCGTGCCCGGCGTGGACCGCCTCAGCAGGACGCCGATGGTCTATCGGGCGCAGGCGGTTCCGTTCGACTGGGTGCCGATCGGCGCGCCGCGATCCGCCCCGGTCGCCGTCGACCTGCGCGGCACTGTTTCTCCGGGCGTCTAGTCCGGTTCTCACCGGCCGCGCCGCCGATCATCCACGCGAGGAAGTTCGACCCATGACATCGAGTCTGCGAACCACACCGGACACCGCCGGGCCACCCGCCCCGGCATCGCCACGCCGCGATCGCATCCGTCTCGCACGGCTGCCGCGGCACTGGCGGACCGTCGGCGGCACCGCGGCCGGGCTGGTGCTGGCCGCACTCGCGTGGTCGCTGGTGGCCGCATCGGGAAGCTTTCCGCGCCAGCTGTTTCCGACCGTGTCGCAGATCGCGCGCGCGGGGCAGGCGCTGTGGAGCGACGGTCTGCTACTGCCCGATATCGCCGCGAGTCTGCAGCGCGCACTGCTCGGTCTCGTGGTCGGCGTGGCCGTGGGCGTGCTCGCCGCGATCGCCACCTCGACCACCCGAACAGGGCGCGCGGTGTTGCAGCCCGTGCTGCGGCTGCTTTCACCGATTCCGACCATCGGCCTGGTCCCGCTGGCCATTCTGTGGTTCGGGCTCGGCGAGAACAGCAAGGTGCTGGTCATCGCGTTGGGCGTGTTCGTCCCGGTATGGATCAACAGTCACTCCGGCTTCGCCGGCACGCCGGAGCACTATCTGCAGGCCGCGCGCTGTCTCGGTGCGAGCCGATGCCACACGCTCACCCGGATCGTGCTACCGGAGGCGACGCCCGACGTGGTGGGCGGGATCCGGGTCGGCGCCGCCATGGCGTTCGTGCTGATCGTCGTCGCCGAAATGACCGGAACCACAGCGGGAATCGGCTATCGGATCTATCAGGCGCAGTTGTTCTCCCAGGCCGACCGGCTGATCTTCTGCCTGATCGTGCTCGGCGTCCTCGGCGCGGCCTGCGATCTGGCGATCGCAGCGCTGACCGCTCCGGTGGTGCGCTGGGCGAAGGAGGTGAACTGAGATGGCGATCGCCGCACACGAACTGGTGGTGCGCTTCCCGGATACCGAGCGACCCACGCTGCGCGGTATCGATCTGACGGTGCCCGACGGCTCGTTCACCGTCCTCGTCGGCGCCTCCGGCAGCGGCAAATCCACGCTGCTGCACTGCCTCGCGGGCCTGCTGGCACCCACCTCCGGCACGGTCACCGACGCGGGGAAGCGGGTAACCGGTCCCGATCCGCGTCGAGGTGTGGCGTTCCAGCGCGATGTGTTGTTCCCGTGGATGAGCGTCGCGGCGAATATCGAATTCGCTTTGCGCGCACACGGAGTCGCGGTCCGGCAGCGACGAGATCGCATCGCGGAACTGCTCGATCTCGTCGGTCTGCCCCCTGATGTCGGCGGACTGCGGCCGAGCCGGTTGTCGGGCGGTATGCGCCAGCGCGTCGGCATCGCCCGCATGCTCGCCGGTGAACCGGACATCATGCTGATGGACGAACCGTTCGCCGCCCTCGACGCACTCACCCGGCTCAACATGCAGGACCTGCTGATCGATGTGTGGACCCGGCTGCAACGCACCGTCGTCTTCGTCACCCACGACGTGGACGAGGCCATCCGGCTGGCCGACACCATCGGGGTGTTGCGCGACGGGCAGATCGTCGACCTGATCACGAATCCGCTGCCCCGCCCGCGCCCCGCCGATACGCTCGCCGACCAGCCCGGGTACAGCGGTCTGCGCCGCAACCTGCACCACGAACTCGGAATCGTGCGCTCAGTTCTCTGACGCGTTTCCGAAGCCCCTGTACCGCAATGCCTTCCACCCCTCCGCAGATGAAGAGAAGCCCGTGAAATCACTGATGTCCCGCGCCCTGATCACAATCCTCGCGTTCGTCGCGCTGATCGTCCCGCTGGCCGCGTGCTCCGGCGCCGACGACTCCGATCCGCACACCCTCACCGTCGGCTTCGTCGTCGATCCCTCCTGGGCGCAGGTACCGGTGGCGCAGCAGGGCGGATATTTCGACCGGCACGGGGTGAAGGTGAAGGTCGTCAACTTCTCCACCGGGGTCGAGGCGCTGCAGGCGCTCGCCGCCGGCCAACTCGATATCGCCACCGCCGCGGATGTCCCGGCCGCGGCGGCGCTGACCCGTTCGCCCGCACTGCGCATCGTCGGCGACGGATCGCGCTGGGAGGGTTCGCGCATCGTCGCCCGGCGCAGCGCGGGAATCGCCTCGCTGGCGGATCTCGGCGGCCGATCCGTCGGGACGCCGCTGGGTACCAGTGCGGCGTACTTCGCGTCGAACGCACTGTCGCACAGCAATATCGGCGCGAAACTGGTGCAGGTGGCACCGCAGGCGATGGTGACCGCGGCCGGACAGCGCAATGTGGACGCGGTCGCGATCTTCCAGCCGTACCAGGCCCAGGTGATCGACGCGCTCGGCAGCGACGCGGTAGAGCTGGTCGGCGGCACCTACAGCCAGCACAGCTTGTACCTGGCCACCGACAGCGCCGTCACCCGCAAATCCGATGCGCTGACCTCCTTCTTCGCGGCTCTGGGCGACGCGGGAACGCAGCTGACGTCCGGAGCCGAGCCGGCGATCGCCGCGGTTGCCGCCTCGACTCAGCTGTCGGCCGACCTCATCCGAAAAATCCTGCCCGAGTTCGACTTCCGTCTCCAGCTGCGCTCCGAGCTCGCCGGCACGCTGACGACCCTGGCCGACTGGGCCAAATCGCAGGGTTCCCTCGACAAAGCGGCCCCGCTGCCGGACTACCAGGCCCTCACCGAACCGAAGTTCGTGCCCCAGGGCGGATAGGCCGGGCCTCGTCGCGCGGACATCACCCCGCCCCGCGCGGGGGGCGGCGAGGCGGGACCGCGCGACGCCGGTCAGCCCAGAGCCAGGTGGGCCTGCAGCAACCAGGCGGGAACCGAGCTGCGCCCGCCGGGCTCGTCGCGCACGTCCTCGAAATGGATCGGTGATCGATCGTCGCGAGGGAGATCGTTGCCGTGGATGCGGGCCGGGCGGATGTCGTCGATGACCCAGTACTTCGAAACCAGCTCGCGCAGTTCGTCTTCGGTCACCGGATTGGGGCCGAATCCCTCGGGTGAGGCCGGTAACGCCTTACGGTCGAAGACGAGCACGAAGTAGGACGCACCCGGGGCCGCGGCGCGAACGATGGCTCGCTGATACGCGTCGCGCTGATCGGCCGGGATCGAGTGGAAGAGCGTGCTGTCGACGATGGTGCCGAAGCGTCCGTCGTACCCGGTGAACGAGGTGATGTCGGCGACCTCGTAGGTGGCGGTGGTCAGTCCGCGCCGCTCGGCCTCGGCGCGGGCCAGCTCGATGGCGGTCGGGGCGGAGTCCAGCCCGACCGTCGTGAAGCCGCGCTCGGCCAGATACAGCGAGATCGCGGCCTCACCGCAGCCGACGTCGAGGACGTCGCCGTGGAATTTGCCTTGTTCGGCAAGCACTTTCAGCTCCGGCTGCGGCTCGCCGATACTCCATGGCGGTTTGGCGCCGGAGAACGGGCCGGCGTCGCCCTGGTACGCATCCTCGAACGTGAAATCGCCCGGTGTGGTCATGATGTCCTCCGGATCGGTCGGGGCTATCAGACATGGATGGAGCTCATTCGATGCTACGGCTGCGCCGCGTGCGGGGGTGCGGGCGGTAGGGGCTTGTTCCGGGCGTGGCTCGATAACCCAACGTCCGTTACCGGTTCCCCGTAGCATGAGCGGATGAGTGAAATAGATACTCAGTCTCTCGTCAACCCGCGTTCGGGTGCGCGGCATGTCGCCGTGGTGGGCGGGGGCCTGGCGGGGCTGTCTGCCGCGGTGTGGCTGGCCGAGCAGGGGTTCGATATCACCCTGGTGGAGAAGCGGGGCCGACTCGGCGGGCGGACGTTCTCCTTCGACGTCGCCGGGGTCGACGAATTGGTCGACAACGGTCAGCATCTGTTCGCCGGTTGCTACGACGCCCTGCTGCGCTATGTCGACACCATCGGCACCGCCGATCAATTGCGCTGGGACGCACCGCCGTTCGCGATCCGCACCGGCCCCGGCCGGTTGCTCACCACACGGGGACCGCGCTGGTTGCCGGCCCTGGTCCGCAATACCGCGGGCCTGGCGTGGATGGCCTGGCCGCCGATCCCGTTGCGCGATCGGCTGCCGGCGCTGCGCAGTTGGCTGCGAATCGGTGCCGCCGCGTGGAATCCGTCGCCGGAGCTGGACCGGATGACCGTCGACCGGTGGTTCTGGGAGCTCGATGTACCGCATTCACTGCGGCGGCTGAGTCTGGACCAGCTGGTGATCGGCCTGCTCAACGAAAAACCCGACCGGGTGTCGGCTTTCACCTTCGCGCAGGCGTTGCATTTCATCGGACGGCGGGCGCTGGCGGGCAATATCCGCGCGGGCGACGCGGTGTGGCCGCGGGTGAGCCTGCACGAGCTGTTCGTCGCTCCCGCCGAGCGGTATCTGCGGGAGCGCGGCGCGCGGATCGTGACCGGGACGCAACTGGTCGATGTGGAACTCGACACCGGTCCGGATGGGGAGCGGCTGACCGGACTGCGGCTCGCCGGCGGGCAGCGAATCGACTGCGACGCGGCGATTCTCACGCTGCCGCCGTGGTCGCTGACCACCCTGCTGGACCGCGGCGCGCTCGGCAGCAACGAATTCTTCGCACCCGCGCGCAAGATCGAGCCCGCGCCGATCTCGAGCGTCTACGTCTGGTTGGACAGTCCGCTGCGAATGGTGCGGCTGGCCGAGAATCTGCGCGACACCACCATCGAGTGGGTGTTCGACACCAGCGGGATGCACGACGGCGACCACCGCGACGGCTACTGCTATTCGCTGGCGGTCAGCGCGTCCTGGGAAGTGGTGCACCTGCCCGGGGAGGCGTTCGTCGCGGCCGCGCTCGAATCGCTGCGCACCCACTACCCCGAGGCGCGCACCGCGACAGTGTTGCGCACCAAGGTGATTCACCAACCGCAGGCCACCTTCTCGGCGCACCCCGGCTTCGAATCCCTGCGCTTGGACCAGACCACCCCGGTGCGGGGTCTGTTCCTCGCCGGTGACTGGACGCGCACCGAACTGCCCTCCACCATGGAATCCGCCGCCGAGAGCGGCCGGCGCGCAGTCGACGCGGTGCGCCGCTACCTGACGTAGTGGTCATACGGAATACCGAACACCGGTGAGGTCCTCGGACATCTCCCATAATCTGCGCTGAAGCAGGACATTGTGGGAGGTGGCAGACGAGCTGACGATCCGGGGATGGCCTCGTAGTTCGCCCAGTCCTCCGGGACCGAAGTATTGGCCGCCTGCAACTGCGGGGTCCGTTGCGGCGCGCAATATCGGCAGTGCTCCCATCGCAGCGCCTTGACGCAAGCTGCCGAGCAGTCTGTTCTGCAGCCGTATGGATATCGGGGCGTCTCTGACGAGGTGTGTCTTCGTCGTGCCCGGGTGCGCTGCCACGGCGATGGCGTTCGTACCTGAGGCCGCAGCCAGCCGACGTTGGAGTTCGTATGTGAAGAGCAGGTTGGCGAGCTTGGCCTGGCCGTAGGCGTGTACCCACTTGTAGGGACGCCGTTGCCAGTGTGGGTCGGCGAAGTCGATGCCGTCACCAGCCATGCGGTGGCCGAAACTGCTCACGGTCACGATTCGGGCTCCGGGTGTGTTCATCAGAACATCCAAGAGCAAGCCTGTCAGCGCGAAGTGTCCGAGGTGACACACGCCGAAGTGGAGTTCGAAGCCCTCCTCGGTGGATCCCTTCGTAAACGCGACCAGCCCCGCGTTGTTGATCAACAGGTCGATGCGGGGGTAGCTTGCGCGCAGTTCGGCGGCCGCGGATCTGACAGATCGCATGGATGCGAGATCGAGCTGCTGCACGCTGACGGTAGCGCCGAGTTGAGAGTCGGCGATTCTGGCGGCAGCTTCGGCTCCCGCGCCGATGTCTCGCACGGCGAGCACCGTGCGGGCTCCGCGACGCGCAAGAGCAGCGGCGATCTCGTACCCGATACCCGAATTAGCGCCTGTCACAACGACAGTGCGCCCCGATTGATCCGGTATCGCGTCAGCCGTCCAACGCTGACGCCGGTACATTTTCATTTCACCTCGCTCACGTCGGGGGCCCGGATACTTCTCCACTAGGGGCGTAGCGCTTGGTCAGGTGTCCGGAGTCTGCCGACCCTGCGAATCGCAGCGCCGCCCAACAGATCTGAGTCGACCTCATCGCCACGCGTGGTAAAAGGCCGGCTCCGGATACTCCCAATGCTCGACGAGCTTTCCGTTGTCGATACGGTACACCTGGGCCAGGACGTAGCTCGCCATCGACAAGGTCGAATACAAACGACGCACCGTGGCCGAGCGCGCATTCCACAAGGCCGAACACCGGCGCGCAGTCGCGACTCGCTACGACAAGCTCGCCCTGACCTACCGCGCCGGATTCACACTGGCTCTCATCGTCGAATAGCTCAAATCACTGGGAGACACGACCTGGGTTCTGTCTCGCACTGAGCCATAGGGGAGCGGACCTGATCGATGCGTAAGGGGGCGAGGCTGGAACCGCCCGCACTCTGTGGGAAACCGGTTTCACAATTCGATGCCGAGCTGTCGATCCGGTGGGGTGTCGTTCGTCGGAACTGTGGAGCCGGTCGAACAACGCGGCCGGACCATCAGCACCCGAGGAGACCGACCGATGAGCGCACCGACGCCGCCCAAGCCTGCGGCCCGATTCCTGGTCATGTACGAAACCCCTTCCGACATCGAGGCATTCGAACACCACTATTGGGATGTACATATCCCGCTCGCCAACAAGCTGCCGGGCCTGCGTCGTTACACCGTCAGCCGCGACGTGAAGCCCGTAGTCGGCGAGCCGTACTACATCGTGGGAATGCTGGATTGGGATGACATGACCGCCCTCGTCGCGGCGTTCGAATCCGAGCTCGGGCGGCAGTGCGCCGCCGATGTGCGCGAACATCTCAGCCGCTATGCGACCATCCGCAGCATGGTCCTCCAGCTCGACGAGGCATAGCCACGACGTACATCGAGACAGAACCTAGGCGCCGTAGAGCCGGACGAAGTCCTGGGCCGGGTCGACGGCGGGCACCGTGTAGCTCGACGAGCTCGGTGCGGGATGCGTTGTCGCAGAGGCGCTCGATGAGGCGCTAGGAACCTGTGGCGAGTCAGCGATGAATTTCGCGGCCCGCCGTCGTCCGATCGGGTAGGAAGCTCACTCCCGACACCTGCGAAAGAGTCAACTATGTCTGTATCAGTGCTTGATATGTCGATGTCGCTCGACGGGTATATCGCGGATTCCGATGACTTCCTCGGCGGTGAGGACGGTGAGCGATTGCATCTGTGGGCCGCAGACACCGATGCGTCCGGGCCGCTCGTCCAATTCCAGGAGGAGTGGAACGCCGCGGGTGCGGTGTTGTCGGGCCGGCGGACCGCGGAGCTGATGGACCACTGGGGTGGCGATCACAACGGCCAACCGATCTTCGTACCCAGCCATCGCCCGCCTGCACCGGCCGCTCGCTGGGGTTATCCGCTGGTGACCTATGTGCAAGACGGCATCGAAAGCGCGATGGCACAGGCGAAAGCTGCTGCTGGGGAGCGGAATGTGCAGATACGCGGCGGCGCATACACTGTGCGCGAGGCGTTGGCAGCGGGGGTGCTCGACGAACTGCAAGTCCATGTGATTCCCGTGTTGCTCGGTCGTGGACGTCGCTTGTTCGACACGTTGCCGTCGGAAATCGAACTCGACATCGTCGAGGTGATCAATACGCCTGCCGCTACGCATATTCGTTATCGCGTCCGACGCTGAATGCAACCCGCTTTCCTGCGGCGACCAGGGCGGCGCGACGTCAATCGGAGTCGGCCCCGATTATATTGCGGAGCCATTGCCACCCTCACCTCACTTCGACACAGAACCTAGTCGCCGGACTTGTGCGCCACGGCGAAGATCCGCCGGAACGGCAACCACGTCGTTCCGTCCGCGCGTTGCGGGTAGGCGGCGCTCAGGAGCGGGGCGAGCTGGGCGGTGAATTCCGCCCATGCTTCGTCGTCGAGCGCGCTTCGGACTGGGCGCAGGGCGGTTCCGGTCACCCATTCGAGGACCGGATCGTTGCCGGTCAGCCGCTGCAGATAGGTGGTCTCCCAGGCGTCGACCGTGCATCCGGCCGCCGTGAGCAGCGTCGCGTAGCCGCTCGGATCGAGGACGTCGCGCGGTTGCAGGATGCCGCTCGATTCCAGGCGCGGCCGCCATTCCGCACGCGCGGCGAGTTCGCGGATGGCGATATGGGAGGGTGCGTCGAAGTTGCCCGGCACCTGCAACGCCAGCCAGGCCCCGGACGGCAGGGCCGCGACCCACTGCGGTAGCAGCGCGGTGTGCGTCGGCACCCACTGCAGCACCGCATTGGTCACCACGACATCGGTATCGGGTGCGGGCCGCCACTCCTCGGCGGAGCGCACTTCGGCGTCGATACCGGATTCTCTTGCTGCCGCGACCATTTCGGGTGAGGAATCGAACGCGTCGATCCGCGCCTGCGGCCACCTCCGAGCCAGCACACCGGTGAGCTGTCCGGGCCCGCACCCCAGGTCGACCACCCGGCGCGGTTTCTCGGCGTCGATGCGCGCCAGGAGTTCGAAGAACGGTCGCGAACGATGGTCGCCGAAACTGCGGTATTTCTCGGGATCCCACATGGGCTGCGTCCCATCGCCGGAGGTGCTAAACCGTACAAGCGTTATGTTAGCGTGCTGCGGCGCTTCCGGTGCGGCAGCGGTGCGGAGCGATCCAGCCGCTGGGTCGAGCATCCGGTCGACTCCGCCGCGTCGCGACCGCCTCGTCCCCACCGGTGGCCCGGCGCTGACGTGGGTCGTCGCGCCGGGTTCAGAAATAGGTGCCGGCGAAAGGGGCCGAGGTGGTGGTGAACAGGTTGTCCGCGTCTTCGATTGCGCCGCTGCGGTTTTCGCGCACCCGCCCGGCCAGGGCGAGCTGCCGCCAGGTGGATCCGCCGAGGTACACCGCGGCGAGAGCGGCCACGTCGGTGGTGAGATCGGCGGGCGCGTCGACGCGGGTGACGGCGTCGGCGGCGATGCGGTAGGAGCCGGTGTTGGCGGGCAGGAGGTCGTCGGTCACCGCGAGGACCACTGCCGGTGCCTCGCGGTAGCTTCGGCGTTCCAGCGCCGTCGCGACGTCCACGAGCCGCAGCCAGGTCTCGTCGTGCACGCCGGCGACGGAGACCACCCGCTCGTCGGTGAACAGGTGCCGCAGCGGACTGTCGAGCGGTGCGAAGGTGATCACGATCCGGTCCACGATGTCGTGGGTGAGCAGGTGTCCCAGCAGTCCGCGATAGGCCGCGGGCGTCGTCGCCACCCAGTCGTCGACGACGACCGTGCGCTGCGGATTGCGCGGCCAGCCCGCGCTGTCCGAAGGGCGATAGCGCAGGAATCCGTCCTCGGCACCGGGCTCGCCGTGCACCACCGTCCAACCGGCGTTGCCGGCGACCAACTCCTGGAACCGCCACCAATACGGCGGCCGGTCGATCGCGCCGTTCCACGAAATATCTGCGGCCGCATAGACTTTCGCGAGCGTCTCCCACCGGTTCTCGGCATCGGGATATCGCACCGGCCCGCCCGCGTCGACGGTGTCGCGCAACCGGGCCTGCCGTCGATCCACCTCGAGCGTCGCGTACGAACTCGCCACCCCGTACCCGAACCGCTCGTAGATGCCGCCCTGGGTGGCGCGCAGACTCGCGACCACCTCACCGCGCTCGGCGATATCGGCCAGCTGACGCCGCACCAAGGCACTCACCACACCCCGGCGAGTGTGGGTCGGCAGCACACCGACGTGCGTGACGGCCGCATGCGGAAGACGCTGCCCGCCGGGCGCCACCAGCCAACTCGTATAGGAGTCGACCGCCCCGACCAACTGCCCGTCCAACCGCGCCCCGAGCGTGCGCCCCGGCTCCACCAGTCCGTCGGCGCCGTCCGGCAACGGCGGCAGGCCGACCATCGCGGTACGGAAGATATCTCCCGCCGTCCGCACATCCCCGGCCGCGGTCAGCGTCGCGAGTTCGACGGCTGCTGTTCCGCTGGTCATTCGTCACCTCCGGCTCGTACGCGGTCGTTTCGCGGGCCACACCCTCGGACCACGGTAGCGGGCCACCGCTGCGGCCGTCCCCTGTGAATACGGTCACGTGTTCCGGCGCAGACGGCGACGCCGTCACGGCAGTCCGGGGGTCGGAAGCGGACTGCCGGTGAACGTGGATCACGCTGATTGCAACCGGTGACCGCGCCGCCCGCGTGGCCGAAGCTGGGCTCATGTCTCGCGCATTGCATCTGGCCGGATTCCTGATCGCGTCCCATGTCACCCATTCGCATGCGGCGTGGCGGCATCCCGGCTCGGAGACCGATTATCTGGCGCCCGGCTACTACCGCCGGGTGGCGCAGACGCTGGAGCGCGGCAAATTCGACTTCCTGTTCTTCGCCGATCTGCTGGCGACGCCGGTGCGCTACGGCGACGACATCCGGGTGCCGTTGCGCAGCGGCACCCAGGCTTCGGCCACGATCGATCCGGCGCTGGTGGCGGCCGGGCTGGCGAATGTGACCGACCGGATCGGGCTCGCGATCACCAAGTCCACCACCTACTTTCACCCGTACGAGGTGGCGCGGATCTTCGGCACACTGGATCACCTCTCGGGTGGGCGCGCGGCCTGGAATGTGGTCACCTCGCTCAATCAGGCGGAGGCGCAGAACTTCGGTCTCGACAACCATCTGGGCCACGACGAACGCTACGACCGGGCGCAGGAATTCCTCGAGGTGGCATACCGCCTGTGGGGCAGCTGGGAGCCCGATGCGCTCGTGCGGGACAAGGCGTCCGGGGTCTTCGCCGACCCGGACAAGGTACACGTGGTCGACCATGCCGGAACCTGGTTCAAGACGCGCGGGCCGCTGACCGTGCCGCATTCGCCGCAGAGCCGGCCGGTGATCATCCAGGCCGGATCCTCTTCTGTCGGTAAGGATTTCGCCGCGCGCTGGGCCGAGGCCGTCTTCGAGATCGACCCGACTCCGGAGGGCCGGCGCGCCTACTACGACGATCTGAAATCGCGTGCCTCCGACTTCGGCCGCAATCCGGACGACCTGAAGATCTTCCCGTCGTTCGTGCCGTTCGTGGGGGAGACCGAGTCGATCGCCCGGGAGAAGCAGGCCTTCCACAACGAACTCGCCGATCCGGTCTCCGGGCTCATCACGCTGTCGGTGCACACCGACCACGACTTCTCGCGCTACGACCTCGACGCACCGATCGAAGACGTGGTGGTCCCGGGCACGCAGGGTTTGTTCGATGTGGCTCGCCGGCTCAGCGTCCGCGACAACCTGACGCTGCGCGATATCGGCCGGCTGTACGCGCAGGGGGTGCTGCTGCCGCAGTTCGTCGGCACGCCCGAACAGATCGCCGATCAGATCGAGGAGGGGTTCCACGGCGGCGAGGCCGACGGTTACATCCTGTCCGCCGCGCAGGCGCCGGGCACCTTCAACGATTTCGTCGACCTGGTGGTGCCGGAACTACAGCGCCGCGGCCTGTTCCGCACCGACTACACCGGGACGACGCTGCGCGATCACCTCGGTTTGGGTCCGGCGACCCTGGAACCGGCGGCGCGTGGGCGAGTTGTGCGGGCCGGAGCCTAGCCGCCCTGGCTCGGCTCAGCCTGCCGCTGCCATCGCCCGCCACGCCTTTCTGGCGCGGGAGCGGGCTCGCGGGGCGGCGTATTCGATTCGCCGACGCGCCTCGGAAGCGCTGATCCGCAGTAGATCGCTCAATAGCTCTGCTGTATCGCGGTAGCCGGTGTCGGCGGCGAGGCCGCGGCGCTCGGCCTCGGCAACGGCCGCGACCATGGCCGCACCCAATCGTCGTCGCCGGCGTTCGGTTTCGACGAGGGTGCGCAGCAAGTCGACATCGGCCAGTTCCGACCATCCCCGTGCCGGAGCATTCGGTGCCAACGCAGTCGAATGTGTGTTCACGCGGGAGAGCCTACCGCAGTCTCGAACATTTGTTCGATAAAAGACGCATCCAGCGCGTCGAACTTTTCAGGGATGCAAGACTGCGTTCGACGGGCCGGATCCGCTGCTGCGGCAGGAGCCCGCGGCGGCGGGCGTGATTTGCCGGAATGGGGGATCGCGTGACCGGGGCAGGGTGGGTCTGAGAGGGTCGCCTCATGAAAATCGGTGTCGCACTTCCGCAGATGGCTCCCGGCTACGGGCCGGGTACGACGCTCGACTGGGCCCGGCGAATCGACGCGGGCCCGTTTTCGAGCGTTTCCGTCGGTGAGCGGGTGACGTTCTCGAATCCGGAGATGGTCGCGACGCTGGGCGCCTGCGCCGCGGTCACCGAGCGAGTGCAGGTCCTGGCGAATCTCTGGGTGCTTCCGCAGCATCCGATGGCGATGGTCGCCCAGCAGATCGGCACCCTCGATCAGCTCGCGAACGGCCGCCTCGAGGTCGCCGTCGGTGTCGGCGGTCGCGAACACGACTACCGCGCTCTCGGCGCTGATTTCAAGCGACGCCACCAGCAGCTCGACGACAAGGTCGCCGAGCTGAAATCACTGCTCGCCGGCGAACCCCCGTTCGAGGGTGCGGACCCGGTGGGGCCGGCGTGTGTGCAGCCGGGTGGGCCGATCATCCTCGCCGGTGCGATGGGGCCGAAGGCGATGCGCCGGGCGGCGCGGTGGGCCGACGGCATCTCCGGCTTCAGCATCGCGGGTGACGCCGAGGAGATCGCCAAGGTAGGCGATCGCGCCGACCGGTACTGGGCCGAAGCCGGTCGGACGACGACCCCGCGCAAGGTCAGCGGCTGCTTCACCGCCTTGGGCGTCCCCGACGCGTCCGAGGCGCTGCGCTCCTTCACCGCTCGCTACCTCGGCTTCCTCGGGTCCGACCTGGCCGACATGGTCGCCGCGTCGGCGCGCGCGTCGAGTCCCGAGGTGCTCGCCGGCATTCTCGACGGCGCGGAGCAGGCCGGCTGCGACGAGTTCATCCTGGTCCCTGCCGTCACCGACCTGAAGTTCCTCGAGGTTGCGTCCGAGGTGGTGGCCGCGCGGCAGTGACGCTCGGTGCGTCGTGACCCGTGCTTGGGTGCACGGGCTGTTGCGCGCGGACGCCAACGGCCCGAGATCGTCTCGGGCCGTTGGTCTTCGGACTGTCGTATCCGCCGCCATGTGAAGACGCCGTTAGTTGATCGAGTTGGCCAGCCGGTCGGCGTACGGGGCGGTGAATTTTCCGACGATGGGCAGCGCCGCGCGGACGCCGCCGGTGTTGTTCGCCCGGACCATGGCCATGATCCAGACGACGACCGTGAAGACCGCGACGACGAGGCCGACGAGGCTGAAGATGATCCCCAGGGCCCCGAGGAGCGAGCCGACGATACTCAGCACGATATTGAGCACGGAGACCGCCCCGAAGAAGACGATCGATTGCGAGGCATGGAATTTCACATCGGGATCGTGCTTCCCCACGAAGAGGAAGATGATTCCGGTGAGCCACCCCAGCGCGTACGACAGGATCGCGCTGGTCTTCTTGTCCAAGCCGGCGGACTGCGGTTGGTTCGCGGGAGGTTGAGAAAATGTCATGAGGTGAGTAGACGCCGCGCGCGCCCCCTACCGATCCCAACTTTCCCCGCGAACCCGCAGGTCGCTGCTACGCCGGTCGCTGGAACCTGCCGTTCTGAATGCCGGTGGTGAAGGCGTCCCATTCGGCGGGGGTGAAGATGAGTGCTGGGCCGGTGGGGTTTTTGGAGTCGCGTACGCCTACTGTGCTGTCGCTGAGGTGCGCAACCTCCACGCACGCATCTTTACCGTGGCTTCGCCGGCTCTTGTACCACTGGGCAGTGGACAGGTCGACACTCACGCTCTGTACTCCTCTAAAACCGCTTGCAGCAACGCCCTGGACTCCGTCTCGCTCAATGCAGCGTTTCGGATGCTTGAAACCGCTGCATGGTACTGCTCGATCTCGTCGGACTTGTCCAGGTACAAAGCGCCAGTGTAGCCCTCGACATATGCGACAGGTGGCTCGGTGAGCGCAGGGTTCGGGTGGTGCGGGAATTCGAGCAGCACGAACGATCCGGCCTGTAGCCCGAGGTAACCGCCGAACGTAAGAGGCACGAGGCTGATGGATACGTTAGGGCGGTTGCTGAGGTCGATCAGATGGCGTACTTGGTCCGCCATTACGGTTCGCCCGCCGATGTGGTGGCGCAGCGCCGCCTCGCTGAGCATCACGTCCAGAGTGAAGGCGTCGGCCGAATCTTCAAGGCGTCGTTGTCGTTTGGCCAGGAGTTCGACGTGTCGTTCGATCTCCTCCTCGGTGACGGTGGGATCGAACGCGAGAGCGATCGCGCGCCGGTATCCGGCTGTCTGCACCATTCCGGGCAGCAACGTCAACTGAAACGATGTGATGCGTCGTGCCGACTGTTCGAGCCCGATGAACAGGCCGACGTAGTCCACGATCTCGTCACGGTAGGACTGCCACCAGCCGTCCTTTCGTGATTGTTCAGCAAGCCACAACAAAGCGGTCCGGTCGTCCTCGGTTGCCTCGTACACATCACACAAGGCCCGAATGACCATCTTCTTGATCTGGCTGCCTTGGCCAGTTTCCAAGCGCCACAACGTATGTGTGCTGATCTCGGAAAGCTGAGCGGCTTTGTCGCGAGTCAGCTTCGCCGTCTCGCGGAGCTCGACCAGGCGGCGAGCGAGAAGGCGTCGGGGCAGCGTTGTTGTCTGTGCGGGCATGCATCCACCTCGTTGACAGAAGCCATTGGATCATTGCAGCTGATTTGCACTGATTTGAGTTGCCATGAATCGTAATGCAAGTAGTGCAGTTTGGGCTCGGGCAATGGTGTACTCGATGTGTGCGAGCGGTGGGGCGGCCGACCCGGCAATCCGCAAGCACCTCCACCACATCCCCGTCTTCGGAAGCCCGAACATGCCGAAATTTCCCATGCTCGAACAGCCGGACACACTGCCGGACACCGATGGAAGTCGACGAAATGATAAGCGCCCCAGAGCTATCGGGCTTGTTCGACCCGGCGTGTCCGGCGCGGACACCTCGCGGCACGCGCTGGCGATCGAACGCCATGCCGAGCGGCTGGGTTATCACTACGTCTACACCGTGCGGCCACCCGAGGATCGGCCGGATCCCGTCGGTTACGGCCTGGCGATCGCCCTCGGTATCGACGCTGCCGCGGTCGTGGTCTACGACTTGAGCACCCTCGATCACAGCCCGGCGCGGGTGTGCGACTGGTGTGATCTGGAAACGGTGTGCCCGCCTGAGACGTGGGCGCGCAGTCCGATCGCACCGGAGCACGCCGGGCCGCCGCATCCGCTCACCGAATCGGCCGCGCGGCGAATCATGCAGCAGCACAAAGGGTGTAGCGCCCATCGGTGTCCCCGCAAAGCCGCCGCGTTCGGGTTCCTCGTGCGGGCCGGGAAGATCGTTCCTCCGGTTCACACGCTGCGCGAGCGTGCCGCGGCGCGCGGTATCCGGCTCGACCCGATCGGCAGCGAACTGCCGGTGGCGGCGGGTCCGGACCTCGGCACGCTCCTGAGCGTGCTGGACGGGCTGCTCACCGACATGCGGAACCAGAGGTAGGCGGTGATGGACGACAGGACCAGGTGTACCGAGGCGGACGGTCTGGAAGCGGTGTGGACGATGAAGAATTACCGTCATATCGAGATCAGGCGGACGCGCGATACGGCCACCGGCGACGTGATCGAGTTCGCGCCGGGCACCGATCTCGCGGCGGCACGGGAACAGACGGCCGCCGCTGGGCCACCGTCTGGGATCGCGTTGCCCACCAGATGTGGACCGAATGGATACCGGGCCACCGCAATTCGGAATCTGCGCCCGTAACGCGGTTCTTCGGATGAGCGCGGAGGCGGACAAGTCGAAGTGGCCCAAGGCAATCGGATATGTCCGCTCCGATCTGGCGGGCGATCGGCGAACTCGGATAGAAGCCGCGATTCGCCGGCGCGCGACCGAGGCGGGTTATCGCCTGCCGGCGATGGTTGCCGACGTGCCGGTGCCTGATCTGCTTCCCGCTGTGCGCCGGGTCGATGCGGTCGCGGTGATCGTTCACGATCTGGCGCATGTCGGCGGCAGTCCGCGATCGGTGTGCGGATTCGCGGCCCTGGTCACAGTGGAGCCCGCAGACATGTGGCGTTGGGGTTACCAGCCGGATTGGTAGTGCGGGTCGCAACGCTCGTCGCGGTGACATGCTTGCGGTGGGCTGCTTCGGTGACCGCCCGGGCCCACAGTCCGCTCACCCTGAATTTTTCGTGCAAACCTCGGCGGAAATGCGCGAAAACCGCCAAAAACGGCGGGGTTTGCACGATCAGTTCACCGTCACAGTCGCGCTGCGACTCAGTGGGCCCGGGACCGAGAACGAGGACGACCGAACCGGATTCGGTTCAGCCCGATCCGGATCCGCGACGCGCGCGGCGGGCGTTGTTACCGTCGCTGGCATGGATTTGCAGCTGAGCGGTAAGCGGGCCATCGTCACGGGCGGCAGTAAGGGAATAGGCCTGGCCGTCGCGCGCGGACTCGCGGCCGAGGGCGTGGATCTGGTGCTCGCCGCCCGATCCGCCGAACCGCTCGCGGCGGCCGCGCAGGCACTCGCCCAGGAGAGCGGGCGGCGGATCGTCGCGGTGCCCACCGACACCGGCGACGACGAACAGGTGCGGGCACTGGTCGAGCGCACCGTGGCCGAGCTGGGTGGGGTCGACATCCTGATCAATGCCGCGGCCACGCCGTGGAGTGCCGGCGCGCCCGCGGATCTGAACGCCACCAGCGACGACATCGTGCGCCGCGAGGTCGAGATCAAGGTGCTCGGATATCTGCGCACCGCCCGCGCGGTCGCGCCGCATCTGATCGCACAGGGCTGGGGACGGATCGTCAACATCAGCGGACTCGGTGCGCGGCAAGCGAATTCGATCGCCCAGACGGTGCGCAACGTCGGCGTCTCGGCCCTGACCAAGAATCTCGCGGACGAACTCGGCCCGCACGGCGTCAACGTCACGGTCGTGCACCCGGGCCTCACCCGGACCGAGCGGCTCACCGAGCGGCTGGCGGCTCAGGCCGCCGAATCCGGCACCACCGTCGAGGAATTGGAGGCCGGTCTGGTCACCAACTCGATCCGCCGGGTGATCGATGCCGGCGAGGTCGCCGACGTCGTCACCTTCCTGGCCTCGCCGCGCAGCATCGCGATCACCGGCGATGCCGTCGCGGCCGGCGGCGGAGTGCCGGGGCCGGTCTACTACTGACGCGAAACCACGCGGGTGCCGGGGGCGCCGATCGGGCAGGCGAGGAATCGGGTCGCGGTCAATGCGACCCGCGCACAGGCTCTTTCAGTGGCGGCGCTCGCACGCGGCGAGGAAATCGTCGACGATGCGGGTGCAGTCGTCGCGCCCCGCGCGGCCGATACCGGTGAGCCGCACGAAGACTATCGGCCCGACGAGCTGCGCCAGCACCGCGGTGAGATCCCGATCGCCGAGCAGTGCGCGCGCCCGCGGGTCGTCGAACAATTCGTCGAACGGGCGGCGGTAGGTGTCGATGAGATGGGCGCGCAGCGAACCGGACCGCACGCCCTCGCCGTGCGCTTGCGCGTCCCCGGTCGCGAGCCACGCCAGCGTGGTCAGATGCAGCGGTACGTCGTTGATCGCCGCGGCCTGCCGGGTGAGCAGTTCGATCAGCCGCTCCCGCAGCGGACCCGCGTCCGGTATCTCGACCACCGGCGGCATCAGCTCTTCCAGCGTTGCGGCACGCAGCCGCGCCACGGTGTCGAAATGCCGGTACAGCGTGGTGCGCGCGACGCCCGAGCGTCGCGTCACCGCATCGATGGTGACCGCGTCCAATCCACCGTCGCGCAACAATTCGGCCGCGGCGGCCAGCAGGCGGCGACGTGAGCGCGCCTTGCGCGGGTCGTCCTCGGATTCGATCGCGGCACTCGATGTCATGGTCTCAGGATTCCTCCTCGGCAAGATCAGCGGCCGCACGGGATAGAAACGATACTTCGAGTAGCATAGCGAAACTGACAGTATCGTTTCTCGGGAGGCGCGATGAACGCAACCATGACCGAGCTCGTACCCGTGCGCACCCGGTGGGTGATCGTCGTGTCCTGCCTGGCCGTCGCGCTGGTCGTCGCGTCGATGGCGGCGCTCTACACCGCCCTGCCGCAGATCGCCTCGGCCACCGGCGCCACGCAGTCCCAATTGACCTGGATCATCGACGGTTACACGCTCGCGCTGGCCTGTCTGGTACTGCCGGCCGGCGCCCTGGGCGACCGCTACGGCCGCCGCATCGTCATGATCATCGGACTGGCTGTGTTCGCGATCGCGTCGGCGATCCCGCTGGTGGTCCACGGCCCGGAATGGCTGATCGGCTCGCGAGCAATCGCCGGAGTGGGCGCGGCACTGGTGATGCCGTCGACGCTGTCGTTGCTCACCGCCGGGGTCGAGCCGGATCGCCGCAATGTCGCGGTCGGGATCTGGGCGGGCACGGTCGGAGGCGGCGCGGTCATCGGCATCCTGGGCTCCGGAGTGCTGCTGTGGCGCTGGTCATGGCTGTCGATCACGCTCGCGATGGCGATCTCGGGCGCGATTCTGGCGGTCGCGGCGTGCACGGTCCCCGAATCGCAGGATGGCGAGCGCGCGCGGTTCGATCCGTGGGGTGCGGTGAGCGGCGCGGCCGCGGTCGGCCTGATCGTGATCGCGGCCCTCGAGGCTCCGCAGCGAGGCTGGACCGATCCGATGGTGCTGGGCGCGGTCGTCGCGGGGCTGGCGGTCGGCGCGGCCTTCATCGTGATCGAACTGCGCGCCGAGCAGCCGCTGCTGGATGTGCGGCTGTTCGCCGGGCGCGGCTTCGGCACCGGGACACTGTCGGTGGCGGTGCAGTTTCTGGTCTCGTTCGGGTTGTTCATGGTGATCGTGCAGTTCTTCCAATTGATCCTGGGTTATTCGCCGCTGCTGTCGGCGGTCGCGATGGCGCCGATGATCGTGCCGATGGTGGGGCTGTCGGTGATCGCGCCGTGGCTGGCGCAGCGGTTCGGGCTGCGGCTGCCCACCACGGTCGGGCTGGTCGTCGTCGGGGTCGGCCTGCTGTGCCTGTCGCGGTTGACGTCCGTGAGCACCTTCGTGGATGTGCTGTGGCCGCTGCTGATCATGAGCACCGGCCTCGGCCTGGCCGCGGCGCCGGCCACCGCGGCGATCGTGGACGGCGCGCCGGCCGACAAACAGGGTGTGGCGGCCGCGGTGAACGACGCCGCTCGCGAGATGGGCGCCGCGCTGGGCATCGCACTCGCCGGCAGTGTGCTGGCGGCGGGTTACAGCCACCGCATAGCCGAGATCGCCGACCGGATTCCCGAACCGATCCGCGGGCCTGTCACCGGCTCGCTCGCGGGTGCGCTGGCCGTGACCGAACGTATCGGCCCGCAGGCGAATCCGCTTGCGGAACAAGCGAAATCGGCCTTCGCGCACGGCCTGAATCAGGCGACACTCGTGCTCGGGGTGGTGACTCTGGTGGTCGCGGCGATCCTTGGAGTATGGGCACCCTCCCGGGCGCGATCCGCTGCCGGGTCGGCTGGTGGCGGGTCGGCTGGTGCCGGGTCGGCTGGTGCCGGGTCGGTTGGTGCCGGGTCGGTTGGTGGCGGCTCGGTTGGTGGCGGGTCGGGTGGTGCCGAATCGGTCGGTGCCGGGTCGGCCGGCGTCGAATCCGGTGGGGCCGAATCGGCCGGCACCGAATCCGCCGTCGAATCCTCTGCCGGAGCCGAGCGGCGCTGAGCCGGAGTGTCGGGGCCGTCGTCGCCGCATGGGAGTACGTGGGCGTGTTGTGATGGATGTGGGCCGGGCACCGGTCACCCGCGGGTGTGACGGTCGGCCCGCACGAGTGGAGGTCGAACCGAGGAGCGGCGATGGCGCAGGTGAATGTGGCGGTGATCGGATACGGGTTGTCCGGGGCGGTGTTCCACGCCCCGCTGATCGCCGCCGACCCCCGGCTCCGCGTGGCCGCGGTGGTGACCTCCTCGCCGGAGCGGGCCGACCAGGCGCGCGAGGAACATCCCGGCGTGCGGGTATTCGCCACGGCCGGCGAATTATTCGGCGCCGCAACGGATATCGATCTGGTGGTGATCGCGAGCCCCAACCGCACGCACAGCTCGCTGACGCTGCGGGCCGTGGAGGCCGGGCTGCCGGTGGTGGTCGACAAACCCTTCGCCCTGACCGCCGCCGAGGGTGAGGCGATGATCGAGGCCGCCCGGCGGGCCGGCATCATGCTGACGGTATTCCAGAATCGGCGCTGGGACAGCGACTTTCGCACGGTGCGCCGGCTGCTGACCGACGGCGCCCTGGGCGAGGTGCGCCGCTTCGAATCCCGCTTCGAGCGCTGGCGGCCGCATATCAAGGGTGGGTGGCGAGAGGTCGGCGGCGCCGACGAGGGCGCCGGCATCCTCTACGACCTCGGCAGTCATCTGATCGACCAGGCGCTCGACCTGTTCGGCCCGGTCGAGGGCGTCTACAGCGAACTCGACGCCCGCCGCCCCGGCGTGCGGGCCGACGACGATGCCTTCGTGGCGCTCACACATGCCTCGGGTGTGCGATCGCACCTCTGGATGAGTGCCGTTGCGCCCCAGCTGGGTCCGCGGTTTCGGGTGCTCGGCTCCGAGGCCGGTTACGTCTGTTACGGGCTGGACCCGCAGGAGGCGGCACTGCGGGCCGGCCGTCGCCCCGGCGACGGGCAGCCGTGGGGGAGTGTCGATCCCGTCGACTGGGGTCAGCTCGGCGCCGAGGGCGAACTACGCCTGACCCCCAGCGAGCCCGGCGCCTATCCGGACTTCTACGCCGGGGTCGCCGCCGCCCTCCTGGACGGCGCTGAACCGCCGGTGGACCCCGCCGATGCCGTTGCGGTCCTGCGCATCATCGAGCGGGCGCGCGCGGTGGCGGCGCGATGAGCGGCCGTCAGGGTTTGCGGGCGACGCCGCCGTAGGCCGCGATCTCGGCGGTGCGGCCGACCTCGCGGGAGTCGGGCAGCCACTGCGTGATGCAGGTGAAGCCGGGCTCGACGAGCTCGAGCCCGTCGAAGGCGGCGGCGATCTCGGCACGCGTGCGCGGATAGTACGGTGTACCACCGGTTTTCGCGTACTCCGCACACAGGTCGACATACGGCTGACTGTCGTCGGTACCGTCCCAGAGCACCAGGTAGCTGCCGGAGGGGACCGCCGCCAGCACCGTGCGCACGATGCGCAGCATGTCCTCGTAGCTGCGGGCATGGCCGAGGACGCCCATGAACATGACGGCCACCGGCTCCTGCATATCCAGGATGGCCTCAGCCTCGGCGATGATCTTCTCCGGCTCGTGGAAGTCGGCGTTGATGTAGGTGGTCACGCCCTCCGGAGTGGTGCTGGTGAGCAGTGCGCGGGCGTGCGCGAGGACCAGCGGGTCGTGGTCGACATAGACGATCTTGGCGTCGGGCGCGACATCCTGCGCCACCTCGTGGGTGTTCTGCATCGTCGGCAAACCGGTACCGATATCGAGGAATTGCCGGATTCCGGCCTCGCCGGCCAGATGACGCACCGCCCGGATCAGGAATTGCCGCGACTGCACCGCCATGGTCGCGATATCCGGATCGATCTGCAGGCTCGCCTCACCGACGGCGCGGTCGACCTCGTAGTTGTCCTTGCCGCCCATCCAGAAATTCCAGATACGCGCCGAGTGCGGGATATCGGTGCGGATCTGCGCCGGATCGTCGATGGCCATAAGTGCTGAGCTCCCGTAGGTGTGGGGCGCCGCCGAACCGCGCGGCATCTCGTCGGTGCGAACTACGCGAGTATAGACCTCCTTGCCGCTGTCGTGTCGGAATATGTTGCAGGACCGAAATATTCGCGACCCCCCCGGGTGAGTGGCTGTGCGCACGGAGCGGATTCGCCGGTACCTGTTGCGCGGCAGAGGTATTCGGAGAGGCGGCGTGGGGGCTCTGGTGTGACAGCGACTCTCCTGTCTAATTAGCTGAAAGTGTGCCGAATTGCCTCGACTGCTGGCGTCGACGGGCGGTGGCGTATGCTCTCGCCCTCGCTTTCGGTGATGGAAGTCTGGTGTCTCTCACCACTAATCAAGCGTCCAATCTGGAAAGGTGTCCATATCGCCGCGCCGAACCGGCACGTTCCATTCGTTCTGCGCGAGCGGGGTTTTAGGTTTTCCTTGCCTCAGGACGTAAGGTTGCCGATCGGTTACTGGATATCTCTTCTCACATGGAGGTGGTAGAGGGCTTGCACAGCACAGTGGTCGTCGTCGGGTCCGGGTTCGGGGGGATCGGCATGGGAACGGCGCTGCGGCGCGCGGGGATGGACGATTTCGTCATCCTGGAAGAATCGTCCGAATTGGGTGGCGTGTGGCGAGACAACACGTATCCGGGATGTAACTGTGACGTACCGGCGCACCTGTATTCGTTCTCGTTCGCGCCGTATCGCGATACGGCCGTCCGCTTTCCGGGCCGCCGCCGGACCTTGGAATATCTACGGTCCGTCGCCGCCACCGAGGGTCTATCCGCCCACCTGCGCACCGGCACCGCCGTCACCGAGGCGACATACTCGGAGTCGGAGGCGCGCTGGGAACTGCGGACCGCGAACGGGATTCGATTCACCGCCGATATCGTGGTCTTCGCTGTCGGCCAATTGCATCGCCCGAACATCCCGGAGATTCCGGGCCGCGACGAATTCGGCGGCGCGTCGTTCCACACCGCCGACTGGGACCACGCCGCGGATCTGCGCGGCCGGCGGATCGCCCTGATCGGCACCGGATCCAGTGCGGCGCAATGCCTGTCGACGCTCGCCGACACCGCCGCGTCCGTACGGATATTCCAGCGCACGCCGCAGTGGATCCTGCCCAAGCCGGCTCCCGAATTCGGCCCGGCGACGCGTGCGGCGCTCCGGCTGCCCGGTGCGCAGCGTGCCTACCGCTGGGGTCTGCAACAGGCCGCCGACACGTTGCTGGCGCCGATGATGCACCGCCGCTGGCCCGCCCGGCCTGCGGAATGGGCAGCGCGCCAGTATCTTCGACGGAGCATCGCCGATCCGGTGCTGCGCGGCCGGCTCACCCCGGACTACCCGATCGGCGCCAAACGGATCGTCTTCGACAGTCACTTCTATCGCACGCTGCGCCGCGACAACGTGGAACTGACCACCGCCGCGATCGCCCGCATCACCCGCGACGGCATCCTGACCGCCGACGGCGGACGCTACGACGCCGACGTGATCGTCTACGCGACGGGTTTCCGCGCGTCCGAATTCCTGGCCCCGATCACGGTACGTGGCCGTGGCGGCCGGTCCCTGCAGGATCGTTGGCGTTCGGGGGCGGATGCCTTCATGGGCTTGGCAGTGCCGGGATTTCCCAACGCCTTCCTCATCGCCGGGCCCAACTCGTTCACCCCGGCGGGCAGCAATCCGACGATGAAGGAACATCAGATCGCCTACATCATGCGCTGCCTGCGCTGGCGCGACGAGATCGGCGCGGCGGCGATCGAGGTGCGCGCCGACGCGATGGCGGCGCATCGGGAATGGCTGGCCGGCGCGCTCGCGACCACGGTGTGGTCGACGGATGTGCCGAGCTGGTACACCCACGACAGCGGTGCGATCACCAATCCCTGGCCCGCCTCCGTGCGCACCTACGCCCGGATGCTGCGCCGCCCGCCGGCGCTGAGCTTCGTGCCGGTGCACCACACCGCCACGGCCGAAGCGGTCGGAGCCTGACCCGGATCGCGTGAACGGACCGCCCGGCGCGAAAGTCATTGCGCCGGGCGGTCTTCCGATCAGGCCACGGTGGCGTCGAGTTCGACCTCGATATTGCCGCGGGTGGCCTTGGAATACGGGCAGATCAGATGAGCGCCCGCGACGAGTTCGTCGGCGGTCTGCTGATCGATCCCGGATGCTTCCAGATGCAGTGCGGCGCTGAGCCGGAACTCGTCGCGCTCGGTGTCGTGGTGCAGGGTCACCTCGGCCACCACGGCCAGATCCTTCGGCGTCACCTTCTTCGCCGCCGCCACCCGCCGGATCGCGCCGACGAAGCACGAGGCCCAGCCCGCGGCGAACAGCTGTTCGGGATTGCTGCCACCGCCCGCGCCGCCGAGCGCCTTCGGCACGGCCAGGGTGATGTCCAGTGCGCCGTCGTCGGAGGTCGCGCGACCGCCGTTGCGGCCCTCGGCGGTGGAGGTCGCGACCGCGGTGTAGGTGATGTCGGCCATGGGAAGATCCTTTCGGTAGCGGGTGGCGAAACGGTATTTCGCCGGCCCGCGCCGTCGCGCCCGTCGGGTGACGCAACCGGTGTACGTCACCCGGCTCGCGATCAGTCCTCGTCGTGGGCCAGGTGTTGCCTGGCCTGGTCGTAGTCGCCCTCGAGGTGGTGTCCGGGTCCGTAGACGAGATGGACGACACCGGTGCGGAAGGCGGTCGAGCGCAGCAGAGTGAGCGGGAGGGTGGCGTCGGCCTCGTCGAACAGGCGCATGCCGGACCGCACCGCGATCGGATGCACCAGCAGATGCAGTTCGTCGAGCAGCCCAGCGCTCAGCAGTGTGCGCACCACCGACACCGAGCCGGAGATGGCGATATCGCCGCCGGATTCCTGCTTCAAGGCCGTCACCCCGGCGATCAGATCACCCTGCAGCACTTCGGAATTGCGCCAGGTGAAGGTGTGATCGCTGCGCGACACCACGATCTTGCGGGCATCGCCCAGCTTGCGGGCGAAGTCGGCATCCGGCCCGCCCGCGGCTTCACGTTCCGGCCAGGCGCCGGCGAAGCTGTCGTAGGTCTTGCGCCCCAGCAGCAGGGTGTCGGCGGTGCCGAGCTGGGCATCGACCGCCGCGCCCATCTCGTCGTTGTAGTAGGGGAAGTGCCAGTCCTGCGGGTTCTCGACGACGCCGTCGAGAGCGATGAACAAGCCGGCCGTGATCGTGCGCATGATGTCTCCTGGATCGAGAAGTCCCTGTTGCACGATCCGACGGCGCGAGCGCGCCGAACTCATCGCTGCCGGAGAAAGCGCCGCGGATGCAGGCGCGGCGGCGGGTACGGAGCAAAAAGTGAGCGGTTCCCCATATTTTGTCGGCAAATATTCCGTTCGTTCCGTGCTGTCACTGATTTTCCCAGGTCAGAGGCCGTGCCGCGCAGAGTCGAATATGTCCAAAACGGAGTAGAAGGTGAGCGGAGGCTCGCATTACCGTTCCATCAGGTAACACCTACGGCCGGTGATCGGGCGGTGTCGATACCGCCCGATCACCGATCCGGCAGATCTAGCGAAGGCTGCGGATCTGGTCCGTGACAAGGAGGTCAGAGTGACTACAGCAAGCACAGTCGGTGCTGAGCGCGCGATATCCGGCCGCGCCACCTCGCTGTCCATGCGGGATGCGCAGGCCATGTCCCGGGAACTGGTCCTACACCTCGGCGGATCCGTGGCGCCGTTCACCACCCTGCCCGCCGACGTGATGTCCGGTGACGTGTCGGCGGTCGCGCGGATCTGTGTGGAATGGTCGATCCGCCGGGTCAACGGCGGGGATCTCCCCGAACGCACCGATCGCCTGCGGGCCGCGGCCGCGCGCTGGTGTCGCGCCGGCATCCCGATCGAAGTGGTCGTGCACGCGGTCCACGAGGGATTCAAGGCCGGACTGGACCTGCTGTTCGCCCGAGCCCAGGCCAGCGATGCCGAACTCGTCGTCAAGGGCACCACCACGGCGCTGGAACTGCTGGACCTGATCACCGCGACCGTCAGCAAGGCCTATGTCCAGGAACGCCGCGCCGACGCCGTCGAGCATCACACCGCCGTGCACACGCTCACCTCGGCGCTGCTCGGCGGGCACGCCACCACGAAGATGGCGCGCGAATGCGGGATCCGGATCGCCGAGCGGTATCACGTTCTCGCGCTGTGGATTCCGCCGCATCCCGACGAGACGCATCCGCGGCTGGACCGGAACGTGGTCGCGCGCCGCAAGCTGCGGCGGGTGCAGGCCGCGCTGGCGAAACTGCTGCGCAACCAGCCGCTCGCCATGCTGTCGGTCGACGGCGGCACCGTGCTCGTCCCCGAAACCGCCTGCACCGAAACCGAATTGGACGATCTCGTCGCGCAGCTGTCGGAGCTGGCCGGGGTGCCGCTGACCGCCGCGGTGGTGGGCGCCGCCGCGGCCGATGTCCCGGCCGCCGCACAACAGGCCCACGATCTGCTCGACACGGTGCGCCGGCTCGGACGCGGGCCCGGGGTCCATCGCTTCGCCGAATTCGCGCTGCAATACCAGCTCACCCGTCCCGGGATCGGCCGCGACATCCTCGATGCCCGCCTCGCGCCGCTGGACGCCCACCCCGAACTGCTGGAGACGCTGCACGTGTTCTTCAACACCGACCTCAACCGGCAACGCGCCGCGCGGCAGCTGTGCATCCATCCGAACACCATCGATTACCGGCTGCGCCGCATCGGCCAGCTGACCGGCTTCGACCCGTCGCGCACCACCGGATTGTGGTATCTGCGTTCGGCATTGATCGCGCGGCTCAGTGTCGCCGACCGTGAGGCGTCGACGCCGGCGCGCCGGCCCGCCTGACCCGGACGTCACGCGTCGGGGCCGGCCGGTGGCGGGTCGGTGGTGCCGTCCAGGTGCGGGTACACCACCTCCTGCACGATCAGCAGGACCGCGGCGGCGCACGGGATCGCCAACAGCGCGCCGAGGACGCCGAGCAGGGCGCCGCCCAGGATGATCGCCACCACCGTGACCACCGCCGGCACCCGGACGGTGCGGTCCATGATGCGCGGGACGAGCAGATAGTCCTCGAGCAGCCGCATCGCGAGGAAGAATCCGGCCGTGGCGATGCTGACCGGCAGCGAAACGGTCAGCGCGACAGCGGTGATGATCAGCCCGGCGACCGTCGAGCCGATCAGCGGCACCAGGTCCAGCAGGGCCACCAGCACCGAGAGGACCAGCGGGTACGGCACCGAGAACACAGTCAGCCAGACGAAGGTGGCGATCGCGGTGATCAGCGAGATCAGCAGATTGCCCAGGACGTAGCCGCCGACCTTGACGAAGATGGCGTCGCCGAGCAGGATGGCGCGGGGCCGGCGCGACTGCGGGAAGAACCGGTACAGGCTGTGCCGGATCCGCGGGAAATTCGCCGAGAAGTAGATGGTCAGCACCACGACGATCAACGCGCTGGCCAGCGCGCCGAAGACGCGTTCACCGGCGCCGAGCAGGCCGTGCCGCAGCGTGGGATTGTCGGTGAGCCCGTGTCGGAGTTCCTGATCCAGGTGTAGTCGCTGCGACCACGATCGGATCAGCGGGTACTGGTTCTCGAGATTGTGCAGCTGGTCGGTGGCGTGGTCGACCAGATCGCCGCCCTGGATGATCAGCGGTGTGATGGCCGCGGCCAGGAATCCGGCGACGAGCAGTGTGGCACAACCGAATACGACGGCCACCGCCGCCCCGCGCGGCAGCCGGTGCCGATGCAGCCAGGCGACCACGGGCTCGATGCCGATCGCCAGGAACAGCGCGACGCCCACCAGCACGAGGGCCTGTCGCGCGGCCGCCAGCATCTGCACGATGCCGACCGCGAGGAGTACGCCGAGGCCGCCGGTCACACCGATCACGAACGGAGAATTGCGGTCGAAGCGCGGGCCCGGCCGCCCGTGGGGGTGCCGCGCACCGGCCGACTCGGAGGCCGCGCGTTCGGCTGCCGCGATCGGCTCCGGGACGGACGGTTCGCCCTGCGGGCCGCGCTCGGCGTCCGAATCGGCGGAACTGCCCATTCTTGGCAGCGTAGTGCCCGCGCGCCCTGCTCGGACCGGACTGGGTGAGTGGGTCCGTACCGAAACCGGGTCGGCTCACAGTCCCAGTGCCTGCGCGAAGACCGGCCAGCTCCGGTGCAGGTCCTCCTGCCAGTAGCCCCAGGAATGGGTGCCGGTGGGGCGCATGTCGAAGGTGGCGGGGATGGCGAGTTCGGTGAGCCGGGAGCGCAGTTCGCGGGTGCAGCGGACCGCGCCGGTTTCCAGTGCTCCGCCGACGAGGATCTGATCGGCCAATTTCGCCGGGCTGGAACGGATTCCGGGACCGTCCAGGGTGTCGAGCGGGCCGGGGAGTCCGGTGCCGGTGGAGACGTAGATCGCGGTGCCGCGCAAGCGATCCGCGTGCAGATAGGGATCGTTGGCCGCCCATGCGGGGTCCGTCGGCGGGCCCCACATGTTCACCGTATTGCCCATACCGCCACCCACGACCGCGTCGACGATGAGCTGGCCGGCAGGATCGCTGGTGCGTGCGCAGCCCGAGTACGACCCGATCGCCCGGTACAAGCCCGGTGCGGCCAGCGCCAGTTGAAAGACCGAGGTCCCGGCCATGGATATGCCGATGATCGCGTTCGTGCCGTTCCCGCCGAAACCGGAATCGATGATCGGCGGAAGTTCCTCGGTCAGGAATGTCGTCCACCGCTGCCGGCCCAGGACCGGATCGTCGGCGCGCCAGTCGGTGAAGTAACTGCTGGCTCCGCCGAACGCCACCACCACGTTCACCTGTTCGTCGGCGAAGAACTGCGCGATATCGGTCCGGTTGATCCAGTTTCCGTCGGCGCCGCCGTCGATACCGTTCAGCAGGTACACCGTGGGGGCCGGGCGCGAGCGATCGGGCGCCGGAAGGACCTCCAGGCGGATCGGACTGTTCATCGCCGCGGAGTGGACGGTGACCGTGAGGGCTCGCGGCGAACCGGGCGCCGCGGTCGTCAGGACGGAACCGTCGTGGGAGGGGCGGGCGTTCGTCATGGCCTGTGTGGCCGAAACCGAGGCGGTGGCAGGCGAATTCGGGGCGGCGGCAGGAGGCTGGGCGGCGGCTGATCCGCAGGCGAGCCCGGCCGTCATCGACAACGCCGCGGCCAGTCGAGCCGAGGTGCGGCAGATGCCGTGTGAGCCAGCAGAATTCACGCGCCGCCTTTCCTGGGTACGGAACCGCTGACGCCGACGATAGGGCGGTACAGTGTTGCCCGACAATCACATCGCGTCGGTTTTGGTCCGTATGCCAGCGCGGGCGCGTCCGGTCTGGTAGTGGCCACAAATTCCGCGGTATCGGCTACCGGGGTGGGGGCCGGCGTCGTTGACTGTGGTCGGCCGTCGGGGAGTCGTGCCGCGAACACATGTCGAGATCGGAGTGCGAGGATGGTCAGCCGTCCGCCGAGAATGCGCATCGCCCGTGCCGTCGCCGTGCTGGCGGCCGTGATCACCGTGGCGGCGGCGATCACCGCCACGAACGGTCGCGTGAGCGCCGATCCCGACGATCCGGCGACCGTCACCGCGCCGGACGGGTCGCACATCAGCGATATCCGTCGGCGCGACGACCGGATCCTCGATATCGGCGTGTATTCGGCGGCGATGCGCACTGTGACTCGCGTGCAAGTGATTCGGGCCGCCGACCCGGATCGGCCGGCGCCGACGCTGTATCTGCTCAACGGCGCCAACGGCGGCATCAGCGACGGCAGTTGGTCCGATCGCACCGATATCGCCGAATTCTTCGCCGACAAGCAGGTCAATGTGGTGGTGCCGTTCGGTGGAGCCAGTAGCTACTTCACCGACTGGCGCGCCGACGACCCGGTGCTGGGCCGGCAGCGGTGGCGCACCTTCCTGACCAAGGAATTGCCGCCGATCATCGACTCCGGTTTCGGCGGCACCGGGGTGAACGCGATCGCGGGAATTTCGATGGCGGGGACCTCGGTCTTTCAGCTGGCGCTGGCCGCACCGGGTTTGTACAAGGCGGTCGGCTCGTACTCCGGATGTGTGCGCACCAGCGACCCGCAGGGCCAGTTGATCGTCGACGCCGTGGTCGGAAACCGGATGGGCAACACCGTGAACATGTGGGGGCCGCCGACGGATCCGGCGTGGGCGGCCAACGACCCCTATCTGCACGCGGATCGCTTGCGCGGCACCGCGATCTACGTCTCCACCGGCACCGGGCTGCCGGGGCCGCTCGACACCTTCCAGGGCGCTCACGGCGACGCGACACAACTCGCGTATCAACTGGTCTTCGGGGCGGCCCTCGAGGGGGTGACGAATATCTGCACCCACCAGTTGCACGACCGCCTGCAGCAACTCGGTGTGCCCGCGACCTTCGATTTCCGGCCGACCGGTACCCATTCCTGGGGCTACTGGCAGGACGACCTGCACACTTCCTGGTCGCTGTTCGCCGCCGCCCTCGGTGCGTGAGGGCGCGACCCGGTCAGCGCACGCGGTCGTAGACGACGGCCATCTCGCCCAGCTCACCCGTTTCCTGATGGGAGAGCGTCCACTTCGTCGCCGGCAGGCCGTCGTCGAACAGACGCGGTCCGCCACCGGCGATCTCGGGGCAGACGATGAGGTAGAGGCGGTCGAGCAGATCGGCGGCGAGCAGATCCTTGATGACGCTCGCGCTGCTGTTGACCAGGATGTCGCCGGTACCGGTGCTGCGCAGGTCGGCGATCACGTCGGCGGCCGGGGCGTTCACGATGCGGGCGCGGTCCCAAGGGGCGTCGGTCAGCGTCCGGGACAGCACCACCTTCTCCGCATCGACCAGCCACTTCGCATATCCGCGGTCGCGGGGGTCGGCGGAGTCGTCGGCAGCGACCGAGGGCCAGAAGCCGAGGAAACCCTGCGCGTTGAGCCGGCCGAGCACCGCCGTCGTGGCGTTCTCCCGCATCCGGGTCATCTGGTCTCGTGCGACCTCGGTGGTCGCGTAGCGCACGATCGGGCCCATATCGCCCGGGCCGGCGGGGCCGTGGTACCGGCCGTCGAGGGTGATGCTGAGGTTGGCGGTCACTGTGCGGGTGTCGCTCATCGTGGGGCTCCTTCGTTGTTTCGTTTATTCTGTGGACGTGGATACGCCGACGGCGTCGGCGAGGTTGTCGAGGACTGCGGCCCAACCGGTTTCGATTCCGGCGATGAAGGCGACCGCGTCGACGGTGGTTTCGGTGATGGTCGATGCCAAGTGCAGCCTCGTGCCCTCGGCGGTCTCGGTGAGGGTGAGGGAGTAGCGGCCGGTGAAGGCCACCGCGCCCGCGGCATCCAGGACGGACAGCTCGAAGATCAGGTGCTCGTTCTTCTCCGCTGCCAGCACGCGCCCCTGCGAGCGATACCGCTGCCCCTCGGGGTCGCGATAGTCCAGCACGGCCCGCCCGCCGGGTGTGGGTTCGAGTACGCATTCGGTGATGCGCATCGGCGCCGGCGCCCACCAGGCCGCCAGCAGATCCGGATCGACCCAGTGCCGCCACACGGTGTCACGCGGCGCGGACAGTCTGCGCTCGAAGTTGAACGTCCGTCCGTCGGCCCATCGATCCCGTTGCGCCGCAGCGGTTTCCGCCTCGATCGCCGCGCGGTACCGGGCAACAATATCCCGCTCACCGGCATGCGCCTCGGCCGTCTTCGCCACCTCGCACAGCCGCCGCCCCAGCTCGCGCAACGGCCCCGCCTCGAGGGCGTACACCCGCCGCTGCCCCAGCGGAAAAACCGTCACCACCCCCGCCCGCGCCAATGTCTGCAGATGTTTGGTCGTCTGCGGCTGCCGCAACCCGGTCGCCTCCGCCAACTCCCCCACCGAGCGAGGCCGCTCGGCCAGCAGCTCGACGATCCGCCACCGCGAACCGTCGCCCAAGGCGGAGAAGATCTGTTCCATGAGCTAAGTATTCACTGTGAAGAATATTCGTGTCAAGGAATATCTTCGTTTAGGTGTGGGGTGGACCTGACTCCCCGAGCCTGTCGAGCATTCCGCCTATCCGCTGGGCGATGTCAGCGCAGTGGCGTACCAGTGCGGTCCGGATGCGGCGCCCGGTCGACCGATCGCGTTGGCGCCCAGGGCAGTTCTGTCGGACCTCTCTCGTATGTTCTCTTCGGAACCGGCATGGTGTCGGGCGTGTGAAGGAGCGATATGGACGGCGGCTGTCTGTGCGGCAATATCCGGTTCTCCGCGACCGGTGACCCGGACTTTCCGCACCTGTGCTCGTGCGGGCACTGTCAGCGGCTCTCGGGGGCGCCGGTGATGGCGTGGGTGTCCTTCCCTGAGAAGGGATTCGCGTGGACCGGTCCGGGTGGTGAGCCGAGCTGGTTCGAGACGTTTCCGCGGATCTGCCGCGGGTTCTGTCCGAAGTGTGGTTCCTCGGTCGCGTCCAAGGGCGATGAGGCAGGTCTGGTGGGCGTCACGATCACGGCGTTGGACGATCATTCCGGGCTGATTCCGGTCGAGCAGAGCTTTGCGCACAACGCCGTTCCGTGGCTGGCGCCGTTGCGTTGAGATGCGGTGGCCCGGTCGGTGTCAGATGGTGACCACGATTTTGCTGATGTGTTTTCCCGCTTCCAGGGGGTGGTGGGCGGCGACGATGTCGTCGAGGGGGAACACGGTGTCGATGGTAGTCGAACCAGCGCTCGACGACAGTCGACTCTTCCGGAGCATCGAGAATCAGTGGCAGCGTAATAGGCTCGCGGCGTGTATGTTCCGTGCTCGGTATTCCGGCGAAGCCCATTGGAGCGAGCCGACCAGCAGCTGTCGTGGAACCGCGACGATCAGGCGTTCTTCGCTGCCGGCGCGTGTCACATTCTCGCCTACGCCTTCCTGGAGCTCCACACCCGGGGGTGGATCCCGATGGGACTGTGGCCCAGCGGCGCCGATAACCCGAGCCATGTGTACGCCTGGGATGGCGCGTGGGCCTTCGATCACTCCGGATGGACACCGGAGCGCGAACTCCTGCTCGCCTCCCGCGCCGTCGAGCCGCACGCCGACTATCAACGGCGCCCTATCCTCATGGGTCTCGACGAGTTCTGCGCCAGGCACCACCACCGCACCCGGACCGAGTTCGCGCACGACCCGTGGCGTCGCGCGCACGGTTACATTGCGCGATTCGCTGACCCACGGCCCGGATCACGGTAGCGACTTACCGTCGAATACGGCGGCCATGTCGGTCTCATGCGAAGTCACCCGCCCCTTCGACCCCCTCAGCGCCCCCGCGCTCACGACAGCCGCTCGGCGCACACTGCTGGAACACGAATCAACATCAGCACGCATCTGTTGGCGATTGCTCGAACTGCAGGCGGTGGCCGGGGGACCGTCACGGCGAGATCGCGGGGGCGTAAAGCGCTCGCCGCGAACGGTTTCCGGATCAGCGGTGGGCGTCGAGTACCTCTCGCAATCGCTGTGCGAATGCCTCCGGCTGCCCCGCGTAGCCGGCGTCGCCGCCGACGAAACCGCTGTGATGGCTGGGGAATACGGTGGGCTGCTGGCCGAGGAGGGCGGCTGTCGCTGCCGCGGTGCGGCCGGTCAGTACGTTGCCCGTCTCGTCGCCGGCGGCGATGAGGATGTGGGTGGGGGCCGCCGTCAGTGCGGCGACGTCGGGCCGGTAGCCGCTGACCGCCCAGGACCGGTCCGAGACCAGCGAATCGTCGCGGGAGCCGTCGTCCTCGGTGGGCATTCCGAACTGCGACGGGTCGGGGGTGGGCAGAGCGAAGAACTCGTCGGTGAATTCGCCCTCCCACGATGCCATCGCGATGAATGCCGCCATCCCGGCACCGAACCCCTTGGCCTCGTACACATCCCGCACGCCGATCTGTGCGCGGCGGGCCGCTTCCGCATCGGGCAGCACCGGCAGGATCGGCGGTTCGTGCGCGACGAGTGTGGTCACATCGCCGGGGTGGGCGGCCACCAGGGCCAGGGCGGTCACGGCTCCGCCGCTGCTGGCGAAGATCTCCACCGGGCCGCCGATGTGCTCGATGAGCGCGTGCAGATCCTCGGCCTGCACCACGGGCGAATTGTCGGTGCGCCCGTCCTTGCGCACGCTGCGCCCCAGCCCGCGCGGGTCGTAGGTGATCACGGTGCGGTCGGGGAAGTAGGAGGCCAGAGTGGCGAAACCGTCGGCCGTCATCGGCTGGCCGACCATGAGCAGCGGCGCCCGGCCGTCGGCGGTGGGCAGCGGACCGCGGACGTCGTAGGTGAGATCGGCCTCGGGGGTGCTGAGGGATTCTGTCTGCATGCTCCTAGGACGAGGCGGGCGCCGGAAATTCATCGGTCACCGACCCCAGCGTCGCGGCGAACAGCTCGGTCACCCGCTGCCAGGAATCGGCCGCTGCCGCCGCGTCGTGCACCGGACGTCCGGGGAAGAAATAGGCGTGCTGCGCACCGGGGTAGACGACCAGTTCGTAATCCGCGCCCGCCTGCGCGAGTGCGGCGTCGATGGCCGCGCGCTGCTCGGCGTCGATCACATGGTCGCGCTCGGCGAGCAGGAGCAGCAGCCGGGTGCCGCGTTCGGCGATCGACGAGGTGTGGGCGAGCAGCGGATCCGGGATGCTCAACGCGGTACCGGCGACCGGCAGCCAACCCGGGTAGAAGATCGCCGCGGCGTCCAGATCCAGCCTGGTCGCGGCGAAGTAGGTGATGTGCCCGCCGAGGCTGAAACCGAGCGCGCCGGTGGTGTCGCCGCCCTCACCCTGTTCACGGGCGAAGGCCACGGCCGCGCGCAGATCCGCCTCCACGCCCTCGCGGGTGAGCGTGCCGAGCAATTCGAAGGCCCGCGCCCTGTTCGCGTCGGATTCGGCCAGTCCCTCGGCGGTCTCCGGTCCGCACCGGTGATACAGATTCGCGACCACCGCCACATATCCCAGCGCGGCCACCCGGTCGACCACTTCCCGCACTTCGGCTGTCAGACCCCACAATTCGGCGCCGACCAGCACCACCGGCAACCGGCCGCCGCGCGCCGGTCGCGCCAGATAGACGGCCATCGGTGAACCGTCCACCTCGACCTCGGCATGCCGGCCCACGATTTCCTCGGTCATTCCCAGCCTCCACTGTGCCGCGACCTGCCGATCAGGTTGCGCCCCAGGCATTCTGCCGCAGCCCGGCGGCTGTCCCCAGCGCTGAATCGGCGACGTGGCCGACCACGCGCTCGGCGTGCGACGCGTATAACGGCCGGAAACTGTCCTAGTTCTGCGCGAGAATGGGCCGGTGACCGATACGACGCAGCGCCTGCTCACCCTCCTGTCGCTGCTGCAGACACCGCGCGAATGGTCGGGGAGTGAGCTCTCGCAGCGGCTGGGCGTCAGTCCCCGGACCGTGCGCCGCGATATCGATCGGCTGCGCGAACTCGACTATCCGGTGCAGGCGACGATGGGTGTGTACGGCGGCTATCGGCTGGCCGCGGGGACGGCGATGCCGCCGCTGCTGCTCGACGACCACGAGGCGGTGTCGACCGCGATCGGGCTGCGGACCGTCGCCGCACACGCATTACCCGGTGCGGACGAGGCGGCGGTGCGAGCGCTGGCCAAACTCGAACAGGTACTCCCGACCCGGCTACGGGCCCGCGTGCGTTCGGTGAGCGCGGCCACCGAAACCCTTGCCGCCGAATCGGATTCGCCGGTCGATACCGCCGTGTTGACGGTGCTGGCGGCCGCGATCGGCGGGCGGGAACAACTGCGCTTCGGTTACGTCTCGAACTCCGGTGCGCGGACCCGGCGATTGGTCGACCCGCATCGCCTGGTCGCCGCGGGGCAGCGCTGGTATCTGGTCGCCTTCGACCGCGAGCGCGACGATTGGCGGATCTTCCGGATCGACCGCATCGAGAATCCGCAGCCGATCGGCTTGCGCACCGAGGCACGGGAATTGCCCGCCGAGGACGCGGCCACCTACGTTCGCGATTCGTTGTATTCGATGGCGCCGGTGTACCGCGCGGAGGTGACCGTGTTCGCCCCGGCGGCCACCGTCCGCGCCACCGCGGGTGCGCTCGGCCGGATCGAGGACGTCGACGAGCACACCTGCCGGCTGCGCACCGAGGCCGACACCGTGCAATGGCTCGTCGTGCGACTGCTGCGGCTCGGCCACGACTTCCGCGTCGACTCCCCGCCCGAGCTCGCCGACCATGTCCGCGAACTCGGCGCCCGTTTGCAGCGCGCCGCACCCGCGGATGCGGGGCCGAAAAAGCTACGGTGACCGGATAAACGCAATTTCTCAGCAAGCTGTACCGGAATACTCGAGGAGAACTGGTTATGCGTCGACTGAGTGTCACCCGTCGTCTCGGCGCGGCAGCGGCGGCAGCCGCGGCGGCGTCCGTGGTCTTCGCCGGTCCCGTCGCGGCGGAACCCGCTGCCGTGGACTGGTCCGCGGCGACCACGCATCTGCGCGCGGCGGCGGCCGGGAATCCGGCGGCCGAACAGGCAATCGACCGGCTGCTCGCCGCGGGCCCGACGGTCCAACAGGCGGCTCTGCCCGCCCAGCCGTTCCAGATTCCCGCCCAATCCGACATCGGGCGCGGCACCGGCCCCGGCGTCTACGGGTCCGGAATCGCGTTGAACTACGACGGTTTCCGCCTCGGCTTCTTCGGCGGCCCGGGCACCATCGCTCCGAATCAGGCCGGGGCGAATCTGCAGGTCGTCTGGTACAACCTGTCGAACGGGCGCAGCGGCACCCAAACCCTGCTCGAACACAACGACGTACCGGTGGACACCACCATCCGCACGCCGGTCTTCGATCCGGGGGCGGGCATGGTCGTGGCCGCGGTGTACGGGACGCTGTGGCACCGGTGGCCGGTCCCCGTTTCCGATGCCAACCCGGACGGGTACCAGTACCAGCTGGGCACCATTTCCGTCCCGTCGTTCGGCGCCTTCTACAACTGAGCGAATGACAGTCGTGCGGGACCGGTTCGCAGTGAACCGGTCCCGCCGCTGTTTCAGCGGGGACTCAATGGATGAACGGCAGACAGCCCGCCATCCCGAAGTGCACCAGCAGATATCCGGACGCCGGTACCGCGGCGACGAGAGCCGCGAACAGCGCGAGCGGAATCCCGCGGGCCCGCCGCGTACGCGAGTCGGCGTGCACCAGCCGGTGCACCCGGTCGGCGACGGCGAGTGTGCTGGTGCCCAGCGCGGTATCCGGTAGCAGCGAGCGGATCTCGGCATCGCCGGTCGCTCCGGACAGCGTGAGCAGCGCGGTGAGTACGGCCGTGCGGCTGTGGCGCCCGGCGGCGCGGTCGTCGGCGCACATTTCCAGCAGTTGGGCGATGCGGTCGTCGGCGGCCGCGAACAGCGGAATGCGCGGCAGGGTGGTGGTCAGCGCCCGGGTCGAAGCACGGATCAGATGATGGCGCCCGGCCAGATGCGCGTCCTCGTGGGCGAGTACCGCCGCCAGCTGCGGCCGATCCAGCGCGGCCACCGCGGCGCTGGTCACGACGACCGTCCCGGGTCGCCCCGCCACACAGTAGGCCGCCCGTTGCGGCGCATCGATGACCACCGCGGCGGCCGCACCGGACTCGTCGTCCAGTCGCCGTCCGACGAGTGATGCCGAGCGGGCGTGCCGGGCGCTGCTGCGTCCCGCGCGCACCACCGCACCGATCACCCGCACCCCCCGCACCGCGACGAATCCGATCAGCGCGAGCGCCGAGAACAACGCCGCGAACTGCGCGACCGGACCGTGGCTGCCGTCGGCGGTCGCGTGCACGGCCACCACACAATCGTCGAACAGGTGGGCCATCGGCAGATCCCAGGTGTGGGCGACCTGCACGGCCAGCGCCATCGCCGCGGCCGCCCACGCGCCGAGCACGGCGGCGATCGCGGTCAGCCAGGCCAGCACCCCGAGTGCGGGGACGCGGCCGTGCGCGGTGAGCCGGGTCAGGATCGGCGGGCCGAGAACGCAGACCAGTGCCGAATAACCCAGCAGGCACAGCGCGAGGGTCACTCGGCGACCTCGGTGCCCGGCTGCTCGGTGTGGGCGTTCCGGGATTTCGCGCGGCGCAACACCTTGCGCAGGGCGGCGGTGTCGTCGTCGGAGATCTGCTCGACGAAGTGGGCGAGCACGAGATCGGAGCGGCCGCCGCCGAGCGCCTCGCGCATCAACTGGGCGCTGTACTGTTCGCGGCTCAGGCGCGCTCGGTAGCGATAGGCCTTACCCTCGCGTTCGCGTTCCAGCCAGCCCTTGCGGTGCAGATTGTCCATGGTGGTCATGACCGTGGTGTAGGCGATTTCCCGGCTGCGCAGCAGATCCTCGAACACGGTCCGCACGGTGATGGTGTCGGGAGCGGACCAGATGCGGTCCATCACCACCGCCTCCAGATCCCCGAAACGATGTGCCATCGCACCTCTCCACCATCGACTACGTACCGGGATAGTACCCATTCCCAACCCCCGGGAACGGCTGTGGCCCCGCCGCAACGACGGGGCCACAGGGTGGGAGAGCCGATTTCAGGAAGCGGCCGGAGCAGGTGCGTTGAGAGTGTTGTACATCTGCACCGCGCTCGCGATACCGACCGGGACGCCGAGGATGGCGGCGCCGATCAGCGGTCCGACGGTGGCACCGAGTCCGGCGCCGACCAGGCAGCCGGCCGCACCGCTACCGAGGAAGAACTCCGGCACCAGGGCGAAGCCGATCGTCGCGCCGAGCACGCAGCCGGTGATGCCGCCCACCGCGCCGCCGGCGAGGCTGCCGATACCGGTCGCCAGCCCGAATTGGGTGGCGGCCACGCTCAGGGCGGAGTTGAACTCGTCCTGGGTGTAGATCGGCTGGGCGGAGGTGACCGGTTGTTCGACGGCGGCCGGCTGGGGCGCCGGCTGCTGAGCGGCCGCCTGCTGGGTCTCCGGCAGCGAGGCGGGTGCGGTGGCGGCCTGTTCGGCCTTGGGCGAGGTGGCCAGGGCGGTACCGGCGACCAGGGCGCCGCTGCCGTCCTTGACCTGGAACTGGGTGCCCACCGTGGTGAGCGAACCCAGTCCGGTCTGAATGTTCACCGAGCCGTCCTGCGTATTGCTGGTGTAGCGCACGCCCGGAAGGATTTCGGTGGTCAGTGTGAACGGGTCGGCGGCGATCGGTGCGCCGGCGGCGGGGGCCGCGGGCGTGCCGGTGGCGTTCGCAGTGGTGGCGGTGGTGGCTACGGCACCGGTCACCATCAGAGCTATGGTCGCGCCGGAGACCAAACGGGTGGTCTTGTTCATCGGATCCTCATCGTGGTCGATCGGATAAGGCGGCGAGCGATCGGGAATTCCAGGGGGAGAATTGCCGAATTATCCGCTGCCGGTGCGAAATCCGGATTATCCGGACCGCGCGAACCGAGATTAACGAGTACCGAACCCGAGTAAAGGTACGACGCGAAAACGTTTACGGTTGAGAAATGTTGCTAACCAAGCGGATACAGCTGCGTAATAAGCATTTAACGTGAGAACCGAATGGGCCGAGCGGTTTCCGGACATCGTCGCGGCCATTCGACTATGTACGTACGCATTTAGTAGAAGATCGTACGTATCCGTCGGCGACAGTAGCAATCTTCGAGCGATCCGAAAAAATCACAGGGGCGAGACCGGTAGCGGTCTCGCCCCTGTGGCAGTCGAAACGTCGTTCAGCTCGGTGTGATCCGGAACAGCCCGGTCGTGGTGCCCTGGTACTGCACGCGGCCGGGCGCGATCGTGCCGACCATCTGCAGGGTGTCGTGCACGGTGCTGGTGCCGATCAATCGGCTGGAATTCTCCGTGCCGGTTTCCGCGTCGATCGCGACGAGGTGATAGGTGTCGATCACCGCTCCGGCGCTGCCGGTATCGATGCCGGCGATCTGATTCTTACGGGCGACCGTGTAGATCTTGCCGTCCGCCAAGGAAAGCCGGGGAACCGCAGCGGATTTCACATCGCTGGTCCATTTCCGGGTGCAGCCGTTACCGTCCGCATTCACATCGATGCGGACCATTCCGCCGGTAAAGTCGGCTTTGTCCGGTTCACTCGGACCGGCGTTGTCCGGCAGCGCCGGATACGGGTAACCGTAGGTGCTCGCCACGAAGACGCTGTTACCCGAGCCGATCGGGGAATTCTCGGTGCCGTCCACCGCGGGCATCGAGCAGACCGCTCGGCCGGTGCGGGTGTCGTAGACGAGCAAATTCTCCTGCGGCACCGCATTATCGGTGATCGCCAGATAATCGGTACCGTCGCGCGGGCCGAAGAACGTCGGGCTGGCCCCGCTGCCCCAGCTGAGCTGGCCCGGTTTGCGTGCCCGCCCGCGATCGTAGGGCTGGCGCCACACCTGATGCGGAGCGCCCGAGGCGTCCGCGGTGAACAGGTAGGTGGCGTGATCGGTGGTGACCGCGGTGCCCTCCGGTGCGGTCGAGATGCTGTTGTCGACGTGTTCCCCGGGCAGCGCGATCGACTGTGCGGCACCGGTTTTCGGATCGACGGCACCGACCGCGCCGTTGGCGGTGGCAAACCACACCCGGCCGTCGCGATCGGGCATCAGCGAGGCGACGCTGTCGCAGACGTTCCCGCCGCAGTGGCCGGTCACCGCGGCGGCGAGGGGAGTCGAGGAGGCGATGGCCAGCTTCCAGCCGGTGCCCTCCTTCGTATGCGCGACCCGCACCAGATTGTCGTCACCGTCGACCATGACCATGCGATCGGCATTGTCCAGATAGGCGTACACCCCGCCGAGCAGACCACCCTTGGGCAGTGACAGCGACGTGAGCGGCTGACCGCTGTGCGGGTCGAGCAGGAATATCTTGGGCGAACGGTCGGTGACGGTGGTGCACAACGCCTGCGGCATGCCGTCGGCGCCCTGCAGAATGGTCGGGCACGCGGCGGCCAGTTCGCGGAACTGCGCGTTCACCGCGCCGGTACCGACGCCCGGCAGCGGAGTGCTGTCGGAGGATTCCGCATCGCCGTGCATGGTGGCGGTGCCGACCGGCCCGAGATACGGATCGACCGGAGGGGGTGGGCCGAACGCGGCGTTCGCGGTTCCCGCGCCGATGGTCAGTATCGCCGCCGCGGCGGCAGCGATCGAGGTGATCGCGCCCTCGGTAAAGCCCTTACGTCGCACAAGCACTCCTCGATATGATTATTCGTATCGAATGATTCAATTATTCGTATCGCGACAGGTTAGGAGACCCCGTGCCGACTGGCAACACCGGACGGGCCGAAAGCTCGCCCCCGACCCGGCGGGTGGTGTCGGCGGTGGAACTGCTCGCCGCGCACGACGGCACGCTGACCTCGGCGGAAATCGCCGACACGCTGGGATTGAGTCGCTCCACCATGGGAGCGATCCTGGGCACCCTGGAGGAAACCGGTTGGGTGCGGCGGCTTCCCGACCTCGGCTACGAACCCGGTCCCGCGTTGCTCGTGCTGGGCGGACGGTTACGGGATCGCCTGCGCGATCACGACCGGGTGGAGGCCGAACTGCGCCGGCTGGCCGAACGGGTGGGCTGCGGCGCCGCCCTCACCTCCATCGCGGGCAGCGAGGTGATCTTCGTCGCGGTGGCCGGCGGGCCCGGACTGATCCCGGCCGGAATCGAGGCCGGCACCCGGATACCGTTGCGCCCCCCGGCGGGTGCGGCCGTTCTGGCTCACGCCGGGCTGCCGGCACAGCGCGCGTGGTTGCAGCAGGCGCCGCCCGAGCGTCGAGCAGAATTCGAGCAGGTGCTGGAAACCGTTCGCGCCCTGGGATATTGCGCGTGGGGCCTGGACGCGGCCAGTCTGCCGACGCTGCGGGTGCTCGCCGAGGTGGTCGATCATCTGTCCGACCGGCCCGCGGACAAGGCGCTGCGGGAGCGGGTCCTGGCGCTGCTGGCCACGATCGGCGGCACGGCGCACAGCCGGTCCGATCTCGACAGCGATCGCGCCCTGCCGATCAGCTATCTCGCCGTCCCGGTCTTCGACGGTGAGCGGGTGGCGATGGAGGTCCAGATCGGCCCGCTCAGCGCTGCCGTCGGCGCGGCCGAGCGCGCCGAGTACGTGCGCGAAACCGTTTCCGCCGCACGGAGAATCGCGGCGGGTTAGCGGTTCAGGGCCTGTTCGAACATCGGCCAGGAGCGGTGCAGGTCCTCCTGCCAGTAGCCCCAGGAGTGGGTGCCGTTCGCGCGCAGGTCGAAGGTGGCGGGAATGTTCAACTGCGTCAGCCGGTCCCGCAGCGCGATCGAGCAATTGTGGGTGGCGGCCTCGAGCACGCCGCCGTAGACCAGCTGTTCGATGAGTTTGCGGGTGTTGCCGTGGATTCCGGGCCCGTCCGGATTGTCGAAGGGACCGGGTATCCCGTTGCCGGTCGAGACGTAGATCGCCAGCCCACGCAGCCGGTCCGCGTTGACGTAGGGATCATGGGCCGCCCACAGCGGATCGTCGGGCGCACCCCACAGATTCAGGGGATCACCGTGCCACCGCAGTACCACACCGTCGACGAACGCCTGCCCCAGCGGATCGCTGGTGCGCGCGCAGCCGCTGTAGGAGCCGACCGCCCGGTACAGCTGGGGCGCGGCCAAGGCCAGCTGGAACACGGAGGTGCCGGCCATGGAGATGCCGGCCACCGCGTTCGCGCCGGAGCCGTGAAAGGCCGAATCGATGATCGGCGGCAGCTCCGCGGTGAGGAAACTCGACCACTTCTGCCGGCCGAGCACGGGATCGTCGGCGCGCCAATCGGCGAAATAGCTGCCGTTGCCGCCCATCGGCGTCACCACCGTGACCTGTTTGCCACGGAAGAAGTCGACGATATCGGTCTGTTCGGGCCAACTGCTGGCCTCCGAACCGCCGCTGGCGCCGTTGAGCAGATACAGCACCGGCGCCGGGGCCGAACCATCCGGCGCCCGAAGGACTTTCACCTCGATCTCGCGATTCATCGCCGCAGAGTGCACGCGCAGATCCAGCATGCCGTCGGATTCCTGTTCGACACCGAGCAAATGCGCGCCGTCGGCGGCGGGTTCGGCGGCGGCGGTGAGCGCGGCGACGCTCACCGGGGTGGGCGGCGGGTCGTCGGCCACCGCGGGTGTCGCGCACAGCGCCGCGGTCAGCACCGACGCCAGCAGGGCGGTGGGCAGTGAGCGGCGAATCATCCGCCTACCTCTCTCGTTTCGTCGGGTCCGGACGGCGGTCAAGGTAGGCCCGCGAAGGTCACGGTCGCAAGGTGTTGCGCCGACTGTTGGGACCGGCGGCCTAACGGACTCGACCGGATCTGGGGAAGGTCACAAACTTCCACGGCGACGGTTGGCGGATGGGCGCGGGTGCCGTTGACTCGGTCCGCGTGATTCGGCGGCGCGGCCGGCGCCGGCGGGTCGTCACATCTGGACGAAACGAGGGTTTCCATGGTCGGTTTCGGCTTCTTCGACGATTGGCATCCGCAGCCCGGCAGACTCATCGCCTGGGCACCCACTGCGCAGTCGCGGGCGGCGGTCCTGGCCGCCCCGGAACATCCGGTCGGCCCGTCGTACCAGCAGCGCGAATATCTGCGCGCGGCATATCGCCAGCGCGACAGCGGATCTCGCGCATCCCGGCTGTGCATGATCGCCTTCGACTTTCCCAGCCCCCTGGACCGCGACGCCATGACCCGGACGATCACCGCGTTCGCCCGCCGCCACGACACGTTCTGGAGCTGGTTCTCCTGCGAACCCGGTGAGCGGATCGCGCGCCACGTCGCCGACCCGGCCGATATCGATTTCGAGCCGTGCGACTACGGCGAGATCACCGACAGCGACGCCGTCCGCGACCATGTGCAGCGCCGTGCGCGCGACGTATTCGATTGGGACTGTTTCGGTTTCGGCGTCATCGACCGCGGCGACTCCTTCACCGTCTACGCGGCCGTGGACCACCTGCACACCGACGGTGTGGGACAAGCGCTGTCGTGTGTGGATCTGCTGCTGCTCTACGGCAACGAACTGTCCGGCGGCCAGGTCCCCATCGAACCGGTCGACGGTCATCTCGCCTACTGCGAACGGGAACTGAGCTACAACGAAAAGCTCACCACCGACTCCGCGCCGGTGCAGCGCTGGCTGGAGCTGCTGATCCGCCACGACGGCGCGGTGCCGTCGTTCCCGATGGACCTCGGCGTGGCGCCGGGCGCGAGCGGATTCACCCGCGGCGCACAGATCACCGTGCCGCTGTTCGAGGAGGCGGAGGCGCTGCGATTCGAGCAGGTGTGCCAGGACTTCGGCGGGAAGTTCCTCGGTGGCGTGTTCGCCGCGATCGCGCTGACCGAACACGAATTGACCGGCAGGGACAAATATTTCGTGTTCACACCGGTCAACACCCGCGCGACCCCGGGGGAGCAGGGCGCGATCGGCTGGTACACCAGCCTGGTGCCGGTCGCGGTGGCGGTGCGCCCGGACGAGACGTTCACATCGCTGGTGGGCCGCGCCCAGGCCCAGGCCGATGCGGCGAAGGAGCTGGCACAGGTGTGCGTGCACCGGGTGCTGGAACTGGCCGCCGACGATCCGCGCATCCGCACCCGGCTCGGGTTCTCGGCGCCGATGGTCTCCTATGTCGATGTGCGGCGGATGGCGGGCGCGGAGATGTTCGACCGCATCAACGGCGGGCTGTACGGCAACCGGGCCAGTTCCAGCGAGGTCTACCTGTGGATCAACCGCTTCCCCGACATCACCCAACTGAGCATGGTGTTCCCGGATACTCCGCGGGCGCACGAGGCGGTGGCGCAATATCTGTCGACGCTGACGAAACTGTGCCGCGATATCGCGCTGACCGGCACCGAACGGGTCGATGCCGCATTACTGTGACCGATCGCGCCCCGAGCCGTAGCGAGACCTCCTCGGCCGGAAACGGTTTCACCGATGCCGTCGCCCGTCGCGACAGCTCTTCCGGCGCGGTGTGGGTCGGCGTGGTCGCGGTCCTCGCGGCGGCGGTGCTCGTGGCCCGGTCCGCGCGGTACGACTGGTTCGGCGACGAGTTGTATTTCGTCGCCGCCGGATACCACGCGGCCGCCGGATACGTCGATCAGGGACCGCTGATTCCGCTGCTCGCGCGCGCCGCGCAGGCTGTCGCGCCCGACTCCCTGACCGTGCTGCGACTGCCGGCCATCCTCGCCGGAGTGGGGGCGATCGTCGTCACCGCGGCGCTGGCGCGGGAGTTCGGCGGCGGCCGCGCCGCGTGGACCCTGGCCGCGGTCGGATATGCCTGCTGCCCCTATGTGGTCACCCAGACCGCCTCGCTGTCGACCTTCGCCCTCGACAGTACGGCCGTCGCCGTTCTCGCCTGGCTGTCGGCGCGCTGGGTGCGCACCCGCGCGGACCGGTTGCTGCTGATCGCGGGGGTGGTCGCGGCGATCGATCTACAGGTGAAACTGCTGCTGCCGGTGGTCGTGGGCGCATTCGCCGTCGGCATCGCCTGCTGCGGGCCGCGGGAGATCGTGCGCCGGCCCGCGCTGTGGGCCGCCGCCGGTATCGCGGCCGTGTCGGCGGCGCCGGCACTGCTGTGGCAGGAACGCCACGGCTGGCCGCAGCTGGCCATGGGCGCGGTGATCCGCGACGAACAGCGGGCGGCGACAGGCGGGACGGCCGGCTTGCCGGTGCAGCTGGTGACGATGGCGGGAGTGCTGGGTGTGGTGCTGATCGGCTGTGCCGCTTGGGGATTCGCGGGTCGCCGGTTGCGCGATCACCGCTTCCTGGCCGTCGCCGTCTGCGTCATGGTGGTGTTCGTGGCCCTCACGGGCGGGCGTCCCTACTACCTTGCCGGGCTGCTGCCGGTGCTGTTCGCGGCGGGTGCCTGCGTCCTGGTGGAGCGGTTGCCCGCGCGATGGTCTCGAGTCACGGCCTGCGCCGCCGCGACGGTGTCGATCGTCATCGCGCTCGCGGTTGTGCTGCTGTGGCCATCGAGCGACCCGCCACGGGCGGTGACCACGCGAGCCGAATTGTCCACGCGCATGCGGGGTTCGGGCACCACCGGCTGGGACGCTCTCGTCGCGGGCGCGTCGCTGGCCGCAGAGCGAGCCGGTCCGGATCACGCCCCTACCGCGATACTGACCCGGACCTATTGGCAGGCCGCGGCGCTGGCTCGTTTCGGGCCGCGGGAACTACCGCCGGTCTACAGTCCCGATCGCGGTTTCGCCGAGTTCGGCCGCCCGCCGCCCGGCACCACCACGGTCATCTACGTCGACACCGACACCGCCGAAACACGGTTGCGCCGAACGTTTTCCACCGTCGAACCTCTCGTCCGGCTCGACGATCCGCGTGGGTTCCCCGGTATCGATGCCCACGTGACCATCTGGCGGTGCACCGGGCCGCGCGACACGTGGGCGCGGCTGTGGCCCGAGCTGACGACCGACATTCTGGACCCGGGTATCTGAGGAGATAGCGATGACGTATGCCGCGCCCGCCGAATCGGCCTGTCCCGCACACGATGTCGGCACGACCGACCTGATCCGGGCCAAAGGCGACCGGACCGTCTCGGTCGTGATCCCGGCCCTGAACGAACGCGAGACCATCGCGGGCGTGATCGGCTCGATCCGGGATCTGGTCGGCGGACTCGTCGACGAACTGGTCGTCGTCGACTCCGGCTCGACCGACGACACCATCGCCCGCGCCCGCGCCGCCGGTGCGAGCGCGGTGTACACCCGCGAGCAGGCGCTGCCCGGCGTTCCGGTGCGGACGGGCAAGGGCGAGGTGCTGTGGCGGTCGCTGGCGGTGACGACCGGCGACATCGTCGTGTTCATCGATGCCGACCTGCACGATCCGGACCCGGGCTTCGTGCCCGCGCTGGTGGCGCCGTTGCTGCGGGATCCGGGCATTCACCTGGTGAAAGGCTTCTACCGGCGCCCGCTGGGCGACGATCCGCACGGCGACACCGACGGCGGCGGGCGGGTGACCCAGCTGGTGGCCCGGCCGCTGCTGACCGCGCTCGCCCCCGAGGTGGCCGATGTGCGGCAGCCGCTCGGTGGTGAATACGCCGCCACCCGCGCCCTGCTCACCGAGATTCCGTTCGCGCCCGGCTACGGCGTCGAGATCGGCATCGTGCTCGACACCCTGCACCGCTACGGCCGCGCGGCGATCGGCGAGGTCGACCTGGGCGTCCGCATCCACCGCAATCGGCCGACCCATGAACTGGCCGTGATGAGCCGCCAGATCATCGCGACACTGCTCGCGCGCCTCGACATCGCCGATTCGGGGGTGGGGCTGACCCAGTTCCGGCCCGGCGCGACGGGGTGGCGGCGGGTGACGACTGCGGTGTCGTCGGCCGAGCGTCCGCCGCTGGCGTCGCTGGTCACCACCAACCCAGCAGCGGGCTCAGCTGCCGGCCGAGTTCGGGGGCCAGCGAACGCGCGTAGCTCGCGGTGAAGTGGTGTTCGTCGTGATAGACGAGGATGTTGCCGACCTCCACCGGGCAGACATCGCCTTCGCACACCGCGTCGGTGAGGTCGATCGGGAAGACGTTCGGGAAGGCGGCGGAGGCGTCCAGGGCCGGGTTGACCGGTGAGAGCGCATCGGCGCGGTGCATGCCGCAGCTGATCCGATCGCCGTGGCGGGCCAGGCAGTCGATCGCGCGGTAGCGCACACCGTCGCGGCGCAGCCACGGGGTGTCGCGAACCGCGATCACCCGGATGCCCTTGTCGGACAGAGCTTTCCACACATCCTGGTAGTCGGGCGGGGTTTCGTCGCCGCCCGTGTCGACCGGACGGGTGCCGGTGGTGAACACCCACTCGGGCCGCTCGTTGCCCAGCAGATCGATCACCTCGTGCGACCAGTCGCGGCAATCGGGATTCGGTTCGCCCTTGTACATCGCGTTCTGATCGAGGGTGAGCGGGCAGCCCATCTTCAGATGCACCACGATCTTGAAATTATGCTGTGCCGCCAGCTGCTGCAGCGCCGGCATCCAGTGCTCGGCATGGGAGTTGCCGACCACCGCGAGCGTGTGCTGCGCGTCGGCCGCCCCGTAGGTACAGGTGACGACCTCGCGGTGATCCCAGTCGGCGATACATCCGTCGACGGTCGGGCTGGGCAGTTCGGCCGGCGCCTCGTACAGCGTCGGCCGCATGCGCGCCTGCGGGACCGACGCGCCCCCGACCAGTGCCTCGGCGCCGGGATACTGCACCGGGTCGAGGGCGCCCACCGCACGGGGCGGATGCGTCTGCACGACCGCGCTCCAAGTGACCGCCGCACACGCGACCACCGCCGCGGTCACCGACAGCGCGACCCCGGCGGTGCGGCGATATCGCGGTCCGAACATCGGTGCGTCCGTCTCCTGCCGGGGACGCAGGCGCAGCGGCTGCTCGATGTAGCGATGGGTGAGGTAGGCCAGCACCAGGGAGACGGCGATCACCGCCGCGCCGCCGGTCACCCCGGCGCGGGAGCCGCCGCGTTCGGCGAGCAGGAAGATCAGCAACGGCCAATGCCACAGATACAGCGAGTAGGCCAGATCGCCGAGCCGGACCAGCGGCGGCGAGGCCAGAAGCCGGGTGAGCCGCGGCTGGTGCTCGGGCCCGACCCCGGCGCCGGCGAGTATCAACGCCACGGCCGCACCGACCGGCAGTAGCGCCGGCGGCCCCGGGAACTGATTCGCACCGTCGGTGATCCAGCCACCCACCGCGACCACCAGCAGGCCCGCGGCCGCCAGCACCGCCCGTACGACCCGCGGCACGCGCAGCGAGGCGGCGGCCAGTGCCAATCCGGCGCCGACCAGCAGTTCCCACGCCCGGGCGGCGCTGTCGTAGTAGTTCCAGCCCTGATGGGTCGCCGACCCCTGCGCGGCGTAGCGGAACGAGGCGAGTGTGGCGACGACGATCACCGCCGCCAGCGTCGGCCGCACCGCGCGCTCGCGCCCGAGCCGACGGCACACCCATACCGTGGCGGCCACCACGAGCAGGGCCGCGATGTAGTACTGCCCCTGCACCGACATCGACCACAGGTGTTGCAGCGGGCTCACCGAGGGATCGGCGGCCAGATAGTCCGACCAGGTCGTCGCCAGCCGCCAGTTCTGGTAGTAGAGCAGCGAGGCCAGGGTCTGGCCGGCCAGATCACCCCACTGCGTGTACGGCCGCAGCGTGACGGTCGCCACGACGACGGCACCGAGCACCGTGACGAGCGCGGGCAGCAGCCGGCGCGCGGTACGCCGCAGGGTGAGGCCGATGCCGACCTCCCCGGATCCGGCCCGGCGCAGCAGCGATCCGGTGAAGAAATAGCCCGACAGCACCAGGAAGATGTCCACCCCACCGGACACCCGGCCGAACCAGATGTGGAACACCACCACCAGCGCGATGGCCAGTCCCCGCAATCCGTCCAGGTCCCGGCGGTAGTCGACCGCTCGCGCGCGATCGACGGCCGCCTCCGTCACCGTCGCGGGCATGACGTCGCGTCGGCGTAGACGGGATGAACGGAAGGGGTGCATGACACGACAATTCCCTATCACACCGTCCTTACCCGGGACCAACTCCGCGAGCGTGGCGTCCGGCAAGTCGACGGCCTCTTGTGACCACTGCCAATGCCGCGCTACAGTTTGGTCATTCGCCCAAGGCGAACGTCCAAGGAGGTGCGATGGTCACCGCGGAAGAACAAGGCCGCGAGACGCGGACCCGGCTGATGGACGCCGCGACGGAGCTGATCGCCGAGCGCGGCTGGGGAGCGGTGACGACCAGGCTCGTCGCGGAACGGGCCGGGGTGCGGGCCGGGCTGGTGCACTATCACTTCCGCTCGGTGGACGATCTGCTGATCGACGCGGCGCTGCGAATGATGCGGCGGCTGGCCGGCGACGTCCCCGCGGACCTACTCGGTGATCCCGCGGCCGGCCTCACCGCCCTGCTGTCGCTGATCGGCGGTTACGACGAGTCGGGCGCCGACACCCGCGTGTTCAGCGAGATGCTGCTCGCCGCCACGCGGCACGAACGGCTGCGCGACGGCCTGGCCGCCGTCCTCGCCGAATTCCGCGCCACGATCGTCGCCCGGCTGCGCGCCGACCGATCCGTCTCCGATCCGGAGGCGACCGCGGTCGTGCTGGTGGCCGCGCTGGACGGCCTGGTGCTGCATCGGCTCATCGATCCGGGACTGCGCGAGCTCGACCTCGCGACGCCGCTGCTGCGCATCGCGGGCGTCCGGGCCGGTCCCGATGACGGGCGGTCCCGACCGAACTTCGACTAGGAGACCACCATGGCATTCACCGAATTCGCCGCAGGGCTGGGTGCGCGGGCGCTGCACACCCGGGCGTTGGTCCGCGCGCCCATCGGGCTGTACCGCGCGGGTCTCGGCTTCGTCTTCGGGCAACGGCTGCTGATGATGGAACACATCGGCCGCACGAGCGGTGCGAAGCGGCACGTCGTGCTGGAGGTGGTCGACCGCCCGGACCCGCGCGAGTACGTCATCGTGTCCGGCTTCGGCACCCGCGCCCAGTGGTACCGCAACATCCAGGCCGAATCGAAGGTCCGCCTGTGGGTCGGGACCCGCCGCGCGGTGCCGGCGACCGCGACAGCGATGACCGAGGCCGAATCGGCGGCGGTGCTCGCGCACTACATGCGCGAGCATCCGAAGGCCTGGCAGAATCTGCGCGCCGTGATCGAACGAGCGACCGGCGCGCCGGTCGACACGCTACCGATGGTCCGGTTGCGGCTGCGGTAGCCCCGACGCGCGGCGGCCGGTACGGCGCCGACCCGCCGATATCCCGTAGCGTCGAGGCCGATGCGCAGTCGAGACGAAACGGGGCACCCGATGGACGACCGGATCGAGCAGCTGGCAACACAATTGGATCCGGCGGCCGAACTACGACTCATCTCCGGCGCCGGAATGTTCCGCATGGCGGGGGATTCCGCGATCGGCCTCGCGGAGATGCCGGTCTCGGACGGGCCGTCGGGTGTGCGCGGCGAGAACTGGGACGAACGTGATCCCTCGATCAGCCTGCCGTCCGGAACCGCACTGGCCGCCACCTGGGACCGCGACCTGCTCGCCGAGATCGGGGCACTGATCGCGGCGCAGGCCCGGCAGAAGAACGTCTACGCCGTCCTCGGGCCCACCGTGAACCTGCACCGATCACCGCTCGGCGGAAGGCATTTCGAATGCTTCTCCGAAGATCCGATGCTCACCGCGGAGATCGCGGCCGCGTATGTGCGTGCGGTGCAGGCACACGGCGTCGCCGCCTGCCCGAAACACTTCGTGGCCAACGATTCCGAGACCGACCGCTTCACCGTCGACGTCCGCGTCGCCGCGCGCGCCCTGCACGAGCTGTATCTGTATCCGTTCGAACGCGCGGTGCAGGCCGGCGCGTGGATGGTGATGGCCGCTTACAACAGCGTCGACGGCACCACCATGACCGAATCACCGCTGCTGGACGAACCTCTCAAGGGCAGTTGGGGATTCGACGGCGTGGTCGTTTCGGACTGGACCGCCGTGCGGAGTACCGAAGGCGCCGCGCGCGGCACCGACCTGGCCATGCCGGGCCCGTCGCCGCTGTGGGGTTCGGCCCTCGCCGACGCGCTCGCGGCCGGCACCGTGCCGAAGTCCGCGATCGACGACAAGGTCCGGCGCATCCTGCGTTTGGCCGATCGCGTCGGCGGGTTGGCCCCGCACGAACCCCGGCCGGTGCCGGACTTCACCGCCGAACAGGCCCACGATCTGGTACGCCGCGCCGCCGCGGCCGCGATGGTGCTGGTCCACAACGACGGTGTGCTGCCGCTGCCACCGCAGACCTCGGTGGCGCTGCTCGGGCCCGCCGCCGCGCAGCCGCGGTACATGGGCGGCGGCAGTGCGACCGTGATCCCCGACCACACCGTCACACCGGTCGAGGGTCTGTCGGCGGTGCTGCCGGTCACCCACACACCGGGTGTGCGCACCGGCGACGACCTGATTCCCGTTCCGCTGGAACTGGTCACCGACCCGGCCACCGAGACGCCGGGACTGTGCCTGCGCTACCTCGACGGCGACCGTGTCCTCGACACCCAGCACCGCACGGCGGGCCGGTTGGTGCTGTTCGGTGATCCGCACGCGGCCGCCGCGTCGGCGATCGAACTGCGCGCGCGGCTGCGCGCGGATGTCGCGGGTGAGTGGCGGCTCGGTGTCGCGGCACTCGGTCACTGCGTGGTGGAACTCGACGGCGCGCCCGCGATCGACACCGAGATCGCCTTCGAGGGCTCGGATCCCGTTGCCGCACTGCTGGATCCGCCGCAACGCTTCGTCGAGCGCGAACTCGCCGCCGGTCAGGAGGTCGACGTCCGGATCACGGTCGGTTCGGGTGCGGCGGCGGCCGCGGGGCTGGGCATGATTCTCGGCGTCGGCCTGGTCGTGGCGCGGCCGGAGCGCGCACCCGAGGAGGAATTCGCCGCGGCGGTCGAGGCCGCGCGCCGGGCCGAGGTGGCCGTGGTGGTCGTCGGCACCACCGAACAGCTGGAGAGCGAGGGCCGCGACCGGACCACGCTGGCGCTGCCCGGCCGCCAGAACGACCTGGTCGCCGCTGTCGCCGCCGTCAACCCGCGCACGGTGGTGGTCGTGAATTCCGGTGCGCCCGTGGAGATGCCGTGGCGTGACGAGGTGGCGGCGGTGCTGCTGTCCTGGTTCCCCGGTCAGGAATTCGGCGCCGCGCTGGCCGATGTGCTGACCGGCGCGGCCGAACCCGGCGGCCGGCTGCCGACCACCTGGCCGAAGGAACTCGCCGACGTGCCGGTCCGTGACACCACCCCGGCCGCCGACGGCACCCTGACCTACGACGAGGGTGTGCACATCGGCTACCGCGGCTGGCTGCGTGCCGGTGTACAGCCGGCGTACCCGTTCGGCCACGGACTGGGCTACACCGTATGGGAACTGAGCGATCTCGCGGTGGACGGCCACGATGTCGAGGTGACCGTGGCCAATATCGGTGAGCGGATCGGGAAGCAGGTCGTGCAGGTCTATCTGTCGCGGGAGGACAGTGCGATCGAGCGGCCGGTGCGGTGGCTGGCGGCCTTCGCCACCGTGACCGCCGAACCGGGCGGGGTGCGCCGCGTGCGGATTCCGCTGCCGCAGCGGGCGTTCCAGCACTGGACGGATGCGGGCTGGGACACCGAACCCGGGGCCTTCACCGTGCACGTCGGCACCTCGGTGATCGCGCTTCCCCTGACTGCCCCGATCGAGTAACCCGCACGCCACGAAATCGGGGCTAGCGTACTGGACGAGTGACCAGTAATCTCCGGTGCACGGTTGGACGAGGCGGTCGCAGCGTGGCGGCCGGAATCGAAGGAGCGATCAGTGACGTTTACCCGGCGATCGATGCTGGCCGGCACCGTGACCGCGGCCGTGGCCGCGGGTATGGGGGCCACCGCTTCCGCGGGGGCGGCACCGATCCGGGTCACCGGTGACGAGGCGGGATATCTGGTCGGCGCGGGCATCGCCGATGTCACGGGCGCGGTCGCCGGTCAGGGCATGATGGGCTACTCCGAACTCGACCAGGTCGCGACCGGGCTGCTCATGCGCACCTGGGCGCGCGCCTACATCGTGGTCGACCGGGTCAGCGGTGAGCGGGTGGCCTTCGTCAACGCGGATATCGCCTGCCTGTTCCAGTCGGTGCATCTGGCCGTGATGCAGCGGCTGGCACAGCGGTTCGGTGCGCTGTACACCGAGCGCAACGTCAACCTCAACGCCACCCACAATCACAATTCGTGCGGCGGCACCGCCCGCGAGTACGCGTACTCCCTTGCCGCATACGGCTTTCAGAACAACTCCCATCAGGCCGAAGTGGACGGCATCGTCGCGGCCCTGGTCGCGGCGCACGAGAATCTGGCCCCGGGCACACTGTCGCTGGGCCACGGCGAACTGCACGACGCCTCGGCCAACCGCTCCCGGGTCGCCTTCGACCTCAACCCGCCGGACGACAAGGCCGCCTTCCCGAATGCGATCGATCCGCAGGTGACGGTGCTGCGATTGCGGCAGGGCGGCAACGACATCGGTGCGATCACCTGGTTCGCGACGCACGGAACCTCGCTCACCGACGCCAATACGCTGATCTCGGCCGACAACAAGGGCTATGCCAGCTATCGCTGGGAACACGACGAGATGGGTGTGCGCCCGGGCGCCGGAAAGCCCGGTTTCGTGGCGGCGTTCGCGCAGACCAACGCCGGCGACATGACGCCGAACATCGGCCTCACGCCGTGGCATCCGTCCGGGCCCACCGAGGACAACCGGCTCAACTGCTCTCTCATCGGCGAGCGTCAATACCGCGCGGGCCGTGCGGCTTTCGATGCGGCGCGGCCGATGCGCACCGGAGGAGTCGATGCGGCACTGCGCTATCTGAACATGGCCGACATCGCCATCGACGGGTCCTACACTCCCGACGGCAAACCGGCGCGCACCGCGCCCCCCATGATGGGCGCCGCGGCCGCCGCGACCAGTTCGGAGGACAACTGGAAGACCCAGCTGTCGTTCCTGCAGGAAGGCAATGCGGATCCGGTCGTCGCGGCGCTCGGCGGACTGGACGGCCCCATCGAGCAGTGGATGCGAGATGTGCAGGCGCCCAAACTGATCGTGGCGCCGCTGGGTGTGCTGCCGCCGCGCCCGTGGGTGCCGCTGACGGTGCCGATCCAGATTCTGCGCATCGGCGATCTGGTGCTGGCCTCGGGTCCGGCGGAATACACGGTGGTCTCGGGGTTGCGCATCCGGCGGGTGGTGGCGCACGCACTGTCCGTGCCGCTGGAAAACGTTCTGTTGCAAGGCTATTCGAACGGCTACTGCGGCTATGTGACCACGCCGGAGGAGTACGCCTCTCAGCAGTACGAGGGCGGGGAAACGCTGTACGGTCGCTGGACGCTGCCCGCCTATGTGCAGGAATTCGATCGTCTGGCCCGCGCCGTGGCCGCGCGCGTCGATCTCGGCCGCGGCCCGGCCCCGCTGGACTGGACGGCGGGCATACAGCCGAATCTGCTGCCGCCGGTACCGGCCGATGCGCCGATGACCGGACGTGCGTTCGGTGAGGTGATCACCGCGCCGAAACCCGGCTACGGACACGGCGATACGGTGACGGCCGAGTTCTGCGGCGCCCACCCCGCCAACGATTTCCACACCGGCGGAAGCTATTTCGAGGTACAGCGCGCCGAGGGTGAGCAATGGCGCGCGGTATTCGACGACAACGACTGGTGCACCGAACTGCACTGGTCACGCCCGCCCGGCCAGCCGGAGGCCTCGCGCGTCGCCATCCACTGGACCGTGCCCGCCGATGCGAAACCGGGGCGCTATCGCATCGAATACCGCGGCGACCGCCGCGACGGCGCGGCGACCGTCCCGTTCACCGGCACCACCGCCGAATTCACCGTGGGCTGAGCGCCTGCTTCATTCCTCGGAAATCGCTGCCGGGGAGTGCGTTTCGGTGAGCGTGTCGAGATAGGCGGCCATCGCCAGCCCGGCCGATTCGATCGGGCCGGTCGAGCGCAGGGTGCGGCTGAGAATGAACGCACCCTCCAGGGCGCCCAAAACCGCGATCACGAAGGTGTGGGCCGCGGGCGCGGACAGCCCGCGGGTCCGGAAGTACGCGCTGCCCTGGTCGATCCACGACTGCATCACCTCGGCGGTCACCTCCCGCAACGCCGGTTCGCTGTCGGCGATCTCGCCCGCGACCGTGCCGACCGGGCACATGTTCATCCAGCCGGACTGCTCGATCTGTTCCGCGGCGGCGGTGAACGCGGCCACCACCGCCACCCGCAGGTCCGGATACGGGTCCATCAGCAGCGGTAACAGCTGGATGTAGGCGGCGCCGCTGGTGCGCAGCGCGGCGGCCGCGATCTGCTGTTTGCCCTGCGGGAAATGGTGATACAGCGATCCGATCGGGGCCCGCGCGGCGGCGGTGATCTGTTTGACGCTGGTGGCGCCGTAGCCCTGGCGGCGCATCAGTTCCGCCGTCGCGGTGACGATGCGCTCGGCGGTCGGGCTTGACACGGTCTCGGACATGCTCCCATACTAGAACACACGCTCTAGAGCGAATGTTCTAGCAGGTGGACACGTCTCTCCGGGCGTGGCCGCACGTTTTCGATGCGGAGGTGGCAGCGCATGCCGGTCGTCGAGGTTCCCGCCGGGCCGATCCACTACGTCGAGGAGGGGCAGGGGCCGCCGGTCGTGCTGCTGCATGGACTGCTCATCGACCACACGGTGTGGGATCGGGTGATGCCGTTGCTGCCCAGCGGTTTTCGCTATGTGCGGCCGGTGCTGCCACTCGGCGCACATCCGGAACCGATGCGGCCGGACGCCGACCTGAGTATGCGCGGGCAGAACGTGGTGCTCGCGGACTTCCTCGACGCGCTGGATCTTCGCGATGTCACCCTGGTGCATTCGGACTGGGGCGGCGGACTGTTCCTCACCGCCTACGGCCTGGACAAACGCGTCGCGCAGTTGATCGTGCTCCCGTGTGAGGCCTTCGACAACTTCCCGCCCGGACTGCCCGGAAAGCTGGCCGTGCTCGCGCTGCGCGTCCCGGGTGCGTTACCGATCGTCCTGCGCCAGTTGCGGATCGGGCTGTTGCGCCGCTCGTCGCTGATCTACGGGCAGATGGCGCGCTATCCGGTACCCGACGAACTGATGCGCGGCTGGACCGAACCCGCCCTGCGTCATCCGGACATCGGCCGCGACGTGCGCAAATACGGCCGGGTGCTGCCACCGGCCGCGCAACTGATCGCCGATACCGAAGCCCTGCGGAACTTTCCCGGCCGCGCCCTGGTGCTGTGGTCCCCGGCGGCCGCGCCGATGCCACGCGACCACGGGCGCCGCCTCGCCGAACTCCTGCCCGCGGGCCGGCTGGTGGAAATCGAGGACGCCTACGTCCTGTCGATGCTGGATCAACCCGAGGCCGTGGCCGCGGAAATGACGGCGTTTCTCACCGGCGCCTGATCCGGCGCCGGTGAGAAATCCGGTGTCACTTGCCGTTTCGGGCTTCGGCCAGACGTTCGCGGGCGGTGTCCGCGGCCTTCTCCGCACGCTCGCGCGCGGCCTCGGCGGCCTTCTCGGCGCGCTTGCGGGCCTGGCGCGCGAAGATCGACCCGCGTTGCTTGGCCACCTCGGCCCATTCGCCACCGTGTTCGCGGGCGGCTTCGGCCCATTCGGTGCCGCGGTGCTTGGCGAGCTCGGCCCATTCGCCCCGGTGATCACCCGCGGTGTCGGCGAGTTCGGCGCTCTTGCGCTTGGCCAGCCCGGCCCATTCACCGCCGTGTTCGCGTGCCGCTTCGGCCAGATCCGCGCCGCGCCGCTTGGCCACCTCGGCCCATTCGCCGCGATGGTCGAGTGCGGTGCCGGCCAATTCGGCGCCGCGGCTGCGTGCCAGTTCCGCCCATTCGGTGCCGTGCTCGCGAGCGGCCTCGGCGAGTTCACCGCCGCGAGACTGGGCCACCGAGGCCAGCTCTGCGCCCCGCGATTGCGCCACCGAGGCCAGGTCGGCGCCCTTGTCGGCGGCCACCGAGGCCAGTTCCCGGCCCCGGACGGCCTGCTGCTGCAGGCGATCGCGCACCGTGTCGGCGGTGGTGGCGGTGAACGGGAGGGCGGCGGCGGCCTTGCGCGCGGCCCGGCGACCCCGCCAGCCCAGCGAGGGCTTGCCCTCGGTATCGGCGGCGGCGATGAGCAGGCCGCCGAGCAGGCCGACGTCCTTCAGGAAGGCCGTACGCTTGGCGGCGCGCTGCTGCGCATCCGATTCGTTCCAGAAGTCCTGCTCGGTCACGGTGGCCGGGATGACGGTCACCGCCAGCGCCAGCGACGAGATCCGGGGCGCGCGGTTCAGCGCCAGCAGGGTTCCGGCGCCGACTCGGACGATGGCATTGATCCGCACTATTTTCGCCGGATCGGAGGGCAGTTTGGCCGATACCGAATCCGGCAGACGCTGTTCCCCATGGGATACCAGGGTGGTGGCGGCCTGCGCCCGTGGCTCGGGATGCATCAGAGTGTCGACTCCGTCGACGACGAACACCGATGCCAGTAGCGGCCGGGCAAGGCGGCGAATCAACATAGTGAAAACCCTTTCCTCAACGGTCTCGTTCCGGCGGGTTCCCCCGATGCCGCGTCCCAATCACACTCGGGACGCCGACGGAGCTCAGGGCACGACAGTAACCGGCCAGCGCCCCGCTTTCACCAGACGCACCGCGACCGAGCCGATAATTCGATGCCCGGCCTTCTCGGACGCGCCGACCACGACGCCGTCGGCCTTCAATTCGTCGGCGGCCTGGGCCAGCACGGTGAACGGATCGCCGCGGCGGGTGATGAACTTCCAGCGGGTGCGGTAGACGTCCTTGACCTTCTCCGCGTGCTCGCGCACCTCCCGGGCCAGATCCTCGGCCATCTCCGCGGTCGCGCCCTGGACGTCGACGCCGTAGGCGCCGGCCATGGCCATCCAGGGCTGCACGTAAACCATTGCCAGCAGGGAGTTCTGGCGCCGGGCCAGTCCCGCGGCATAGGCGGTCGCGCGCCAGGAGGCATCCGATCCGTCGATGCCGACCATGATCACCCGGGGGCCGTCGGTGCCCAGTTCGAAACCCGACGACAGGCCGGGCGCCCACTCCGGTGTTGTCTCTTCGGCCACGACCCGAGCCTAGAGCAGGCGCAACAGATCGTGCAGCGTGCGCAACTGCTCGGGCGACAGCGCGGTGAGGGCGGGCGGCGGCGGATCGGGAGTGGCCATCGCCTGGGCGAGCACCTCCCGCCCGGCATCGGTGATCGTCACCAGCTTGCGCCGCCGATCGTCCGCGGCGGTGTCGCGCGAAACCAGACCGCGGGCCTCGAGATCGTTGACCACCACGGTAGTGGCCGGCGCGTCCATGGTGGCCACCCGGGCGAGTTCCTTGAGTGGCAGCGGGCCGGGCGCCAGCCGTCGCAGTACTCGAAACCTGCTGAACGGCATACCCGTTCGATCCACCACCGCGCGCTTCCAGGTGTCGCGGGTGTCCTTGACCACGTCGGTCAGCACGCGCCAGACCTCGTCCGGGCTCGGGGCGAGCGGGCCGTCAGACATGAACGGGCTCCTTGTGTTCGAGCAGCGGAGCGATCCGGTCGCGCGAGCGCAGTGCCCATCCGGTGTTGGCGGCGATGCCGAGCACCACGACGCCCGCCGCGAGGGCGGCCACCACCCACCACAATCCCGCGCCGGCCAGCAGCCCGCACAGGGCGACGCCGACGCTGACGCCGATCTGGCGACTGGTCGAGGCGACCGCCGAGGCCGCGCCCGCCCGATCCATCGGCATCCCGCTGACCGCCGCCGTGGTGATCGGCGGGTTCACCGTGCCGAAACCGGCGCCGAAGATCGCGAACATCACCACCAACTGCCAGATCGGGGTATCGGGCCGCAGCGTCGTCAGCAGCGCGGCGGCCGTCGTCATCAGAATTCCGGCGGTGACCAGCGAGGGCCGGGTGCCGAAGCGGCCGACCAGCCGGCCCGACAGCGGCGAGCAGATCAGCATCGCCAGCGCCATCGGCAGGTAGAGAAGTCCCGTGTGCACAGCCGAATAATGCCGTACGCCTTGCAGATACAGCGAAGCGCTGAAGAGGAAGGCACCCAGTCCGGCGAACGCGCAGATCGCGGTCACGGTGGCCGCCGCGAACGGCACGCTGCGGAAGAACCGCAGATCGATGAACGGTGAGCGATGCCGTCGTTCGGCGTAGAGGAATCCCGCCAGCGCCACGGCCGTGATGCCGAAGATCTCCGGGCGATGTTCGATCAGCCCGAAAACCAGCGTGAACATCACCACGACCGCCAGCACCTGGCCGAGCGGATCGATGCCGCGTGCCGTCCGCGACTTCGATTCCGGGACGTAGATCGTGGTCAGCACCAGCGCGACGGCGCAGATCGGCAGATTGATCCAGAACACCGACTGCCAGCCCAGCGCGTCGATCAGCACGCCGCCGACCATCGGGCCGATCGCGGTGGAGATACCGACGACCGCGCCCCAGACACCCACCGCACGAGCCCGTTCGACGCGGCCGGTGAAGACCGTGGTGATGATCGACATCGCGATCGGATTGAGCATCGAACCGCCGATGGCCTGGATGAAACGTGCCCCGATCAGCATGTCGATATCGGGTGCGAGGCTGCACAGCAGCGAGCCGAGGGCGAAGATGCTCAGCCCGATCCGGAACATGCGCTTGCGTCCGAAGCGGTCGGCGGTCGCGCCGGACAGCATCAGCAGGCTCGCCAGGGTGAGGGTGTAGACGTCGACGATCCACTGCAGCCGCGACAGCGGCGCGTTCATATCGCCGCGGATGGTCGGAATCGCGACATTGACGATGGTCGCGTCCATCGACGAGATCAGCAGGCTCAGACAGCAGGTGACCAGCACGATCGTCTTGTGGCGTGGCGTCAGCCCGGAAATAGTTGTAGGCACACAATGATTGTGCGCTCACAACTATTCGGTGACAAGGACTGTGAACTAGTTCACTGCACGGTTGCACCGGTCGCGTACCGGCCCCGACCCGGTACGGTGCTGCGATATGACGACCGACCGGAAACCCGAGGAGCCGGGCGCGCCCGCCCTCGCGTCCGCGGGTGAAGAAGAGGGCTACCAGCGCGGCCTCAACCCCCGAACCATCCAGATGATCGCCATCGGCGGGGCCATCGGCACGGGACTGTTCTACGGATCCGGTGGGGCCATCGAACAGGCCGGCCCGGCGCTGATCCTGTGCTACCTCGCCGCCGGCCTGGCGATCTTCGTGATCATGCGCGCGCTGGGGGAGTTGCTCACCTACCGGCCGGTGTCGGGCAGCTTCGGTGAATACGCGCACGAATTTCTCGGTCGCTTCGCCGGCTTCGTCACCGGCTGGACCTACTGGGCGGTCTGGGTGGCGACCTGCATGGCCGAGATCACCGTCGCCGGCAAATACATCAAGTACTGGTTCGCGATCCCGGAATGGGTGACCGCGCTCGTCGTGCTCGGCGTGCTGTTCGCCGCGAACCTGATCTCGGTGAAGCTGTTCGGCGAGGGAGAATTCTGGTTCTCCACCATCAAGGTGACCGCGATCGTCGCGATGATCGTCATCGGTATCGGCGTGCTGATCTTCGGTTTCGGTCACGCGCCCGATCCGACGGTGACCAACCTGTGGGCCGACGGCGGTGTCTTCCCGAACGGATTCGGTCAAGCGCTGCTGGCGTTGCAGATCGTGCTCTTCGCCTATGTGGGCGTCGAACTCGTCGGCGTGACCGCGGGCGAGGCCGCCGATCCGCGCCGCACCCTGCGCCGGGCGATCAACTCGCTGCCGCTGCGGATCGGGCTGTTCTACGTCGGCGCGCTGATCGTGATCATGTCGGTGTCGAGCTGGCGGGTCTTCCACTCCGGGCGCAGCCCGTTCGTGGAGGTGTTCGAGCAGATCGGCATTCCGGGGGCCGCGGGGATCATCAACTTCGTGCTGCTGACCGCGGCGCTGTCGTCGTGCAACTCCGGTATCTACTCCACCGGGCGCATGGTGCGCAGTCTCTCGCTGCGCGGCGAGGCTCCGGCCGCGCTCGGTGGTCTGAGCAACCGCCGGGTGCCGTTCGCGGGCATCGTGCTCTCGGCGGCGATGATGGTGATCGGTGTGATCGTCAACCTCGTCTCACCGGACAAGGCGTTCAACTACATCACGTCGGTGTCGACCATCGGCATCATCTTCGTCTGGGGCATGATCCTGGTCTGCCACCTGATCTACCGTGTCCGCGTGCGGCGCGGCGAGCTGCCGGCCAGCGACTACCGCCTGCCCGGGGCGCCCGTCAGCTCGGTGCTGGCGCTGGCCTTCCTCGGGCTGGTCGTGGTGTTGCTGTTCTGGACCGACAGCGGCCGCACCGCGCTCGTGGTCGGCCTGGTGTGGGCGGTCCTGGTGTGCGCCGGATACCCGGTGGTGAACCGGCTGGCGCGCCGCCGGGCCGCCGCGGCGAGCTGACCTACTTTCCGTCCGGGTGGCCGACCGCGGCCAGCGCGGTGGTCCAGTCGCCCGCGATGGCGTTCTGCGCGTCCGTCAGGCCGACCGCGCCCGAGCAGATCAGCGAGTGCAGTTTGTTCTCCACCGAATCCTTGGGGTTGTTCGGCCCGGACCCGGCCTTGTGGTTGGGCGAGGGCGGTTCGACCCAGAGATTGCGCGGATCGTTCGGGTCGCCGCCGAGTTCCAGTGAGATCAGGTGGTCGTATTCGGCATCGTGCAGATTGCCGGTGTAGCCGTAGGATTCGGCGTTGGCCTTCTTCTCCCGGTCGGTGACGGCGGCCGGCGGACGGATGGACTGGGTGTATCCGCCCACGCAGATCGTCGACTTGACGGTCTCCGGCGTGACCTTCGGATTGATCGCGCCCGGCGTGCAGTGCGGATCCGGAAGTGGCTGTCCGTCAGCGGATTTGCCGACATGGCAGGTGCCCGGTGCCGGTTGCGCGGCGACGGTGTAGGTACCGGAGGGACCGGGACCGACCGCGGGTGCGCCCTGATGGGCGATGGAAACCGGATGTGCGGCCTGGCTCACCGGCGACGAATTCTGGTGGGAGCACCCACATATCAGCAGCGGCGCCGCGAGTGTCGCAGCCGCCAGCAGGGTTACGCGTGTATTCATGATGTCCTCGGGCCGACCTTCATCAGGCTCTCATTGTGCCCGTTCGTAGATGGCCAGCGCGATACCCTCTGCGGCCCGGCGACATTGCTCATCGGTCAGGTCGAGGTCGCCCATCATCCCGATGCTCCACGAGATGGCCAGCAGAGCTTGGCGGGCATGGAAGACCGCCAGGGGATCGTGGCCGGGCGCGGTCATCGCGTCGGCGACCGCGCGGAACTGGTAGCGCAGTACCGATCCCACGCCGAGCCGGCGGAACGCGGGCTGGTTCTCGTACATGAACCGCGTCATCTCTCGACCGGTGTGGTGCAGCACGGCGCCGTAGCGGCGCAGGATTTCGCGGCCGGTCTCCGGTCCGGGCGGCTGGCCCTCGGCCCAGGCCAGGAGGTCGTCGATGCCCGTGCGCAGATCGTCGGCGAGGCTGACGACGATGTCTTCCTTGGATCGGAAGTGGTAGTAGACCGCGGCTTTGGTGATGGCGAGCCGATCGGCGATCTCCCGGATCGAGGTGTGTTCGTAGCCGTGCGCGGAGAACAGTTCCATCGCGACCGACCGGATGCGGTCCCGGGTGTCGGTCCGCCTGCCGGCCACGGGCCCTCCCTTTCTCGACCGAGGGACGGCACCGGATCCGCCGGTGGTCCGCGTTCACCCTACTGGGACGGTGCGCGGAGGCGGTCCGGAGTGTGTCGTTTCCGGGTGAATCGTCCGAAATGTCGGGAACTACTGCGTCAGAATCGAATTCATCAGAGTTCCGGCGCTGGTCGCGACCAGACCACCGACGAGGGCACCGGCCACCATTTTCGGCGACTGCAGCGGGCCGCCGTTCCACTTCTCCCAGGCGAACCGGCCGCCCGCGAAGATGATCGCGCTGGTCCCGGACAGCAGCATGAACCAGGTGAAGTAGCGCACCAGTTTCAGGAGTTTGTCCGCCGCCGGAGGTGTCTCGGGCGTCGGATTGCCGACCTGGGCCACTATGACGTCGTGCATCGCGAGAAGGATCATGATGCCCTCGTTCCACAAGATGGTGTGGTGCGGGTACCACCATCGTAGGGCGCGTATTCATCCTGATGACAAGCGAATGCGAGCCGGGATGCGGAATCGCGGTGTCGGGGACCGGTTTCGAGGCGTTCAGCCGCCTTGACGGAGTCCCCGCCGAGCGTGGAACGAACTACTCGTCGTCGAGTCCGGCGGACAGATACGCCGCGGCGGCGATCCACTGCCGGCACGACAGATGCCGATCGTGTGCGTGGAGAATCGCGCGAGCGCGGCGATAGGTGAGTTCTCGGGGTTCGGTGGCGCAGTCACCGGCCTGATCGGCACCGGGCGTGCGGTGCTCGGATAGGCCGTGATCGCATGTACCGGAATGCTGGAGCAGTTGGTTCATGGGATGCCCTCGACCGTTGGCGAAAGATTGCGGAGGCGAACGTTTCGGCACGGCCTCCCGCTGCTTCCGGCCTGCCTGCTCCGGCGTGGTCCGGCCATGTCGTGCGGTCGAGTTTAAGGCGCTGCAAGGAGCAAATGCAAGTACATCTGCACACTCGTCGGTGATCGGAAGCGTTGTGCCGCAACGGGTGATCACGGTTTGCGCGCCACCGCGCCGTAGGCCGACACCGGGACGGTCGGCACGGGCTCGCGGACCGGCCGGCGCCATCGGGTCAGGGGGACGAAACCGGGTGCGAGCAACTCCAGCCCCGCGAAGATCGAGCGGAGCTCACAGTGGTCGCGCGGGAAATACGGTACGTCCGTGACGTTTTCGTACTTCGCGCACATCCGGACGTAATCGGCGCTGTCGGTGGTGCCGTCCCAGTAGGCGAGGTAGCTGCCCCGGCAGACCCGCGCCATCGAATCCGCGACGACGCCGCGGAGTTCGCCGATGCGCTCGCAGTGACCCAGCACGCCCATGAACATGACCGCCACCGGTTCGTCGAGATCGAGAATGTCTGCGACACGGTCGAACAAAAGATCCGGTTCGCGTAGATCCGCGTCCAGATAGACGGCCCGTGGATCGGTCAGCAGTGTCCGGCCGTGGGTCAGCACCAGGGGATCGTTGTCCACATAGACGACCCGCGCCGCCGGATTGCGCCCGCACGCGACCTCATGGGTGTTGTCCGTGGCGGGCAGTCCCGCGCCGATGTCGAGAAATTGCCTGACCCCGAGGTCGCCGGCCAGATGGCCGACCGCGCGCCGGAGAAAGCGGCGGCTCTCGGCCGCCAGGGCGGTGATACCGGGATCGAGTTCCGTTGCCGCGCGGCCTACCCGGCGGTCGACCTCGTAATTCTGCTGTCCCCCCATCCAGTAGTTCCAGATCCGCGCCGTATGCGGAATATCGGTCCGAATCTCACGCTCCCGGCTCGGCTGCTGCTGTTTTGGCGGCACCGATTCCCTCCTGCTCCCGGTTCCGACGCTCGAGTCCCGTACGGCGGTTGCCGATGGCGGGTGGGCGAGACGGTAACCGAAACGTTCGTATCCGGTGGGCCGATCCGCGCGGAATGTGCCATCCGCCCCGGTCGGGGCCGGAAACCGACCGGTCGGACACCGTTCTCGGGCGTCCGGAGGGTGATTCGAAAGATGACGAGTCAATGGAAAAGGCCTTGTCGCCCTTGGTTTTTTGCGATTTTTCGCAGGGCTCGATCCGGGCCAACCCCCGTGCTATCGTTCAAAGCGTCGGTTTCAGATGCAAGTACATTTGCTCGAACATATGCAAGAGCTGAAGATAGGCATCAGCTCGTTCAATCCGGATCGCCGAGTGTGGGCCTCTGCTGCCGAGCTCGGCCACCACGAACCCTGGAGACAGTCATGACCGATTCCACTGCCACCACAGCCGGCCGCCTGTCCGACGCCGCGTGGCGCAAGAGCACGTTCAGCAATCCGAGCGGGAACTGTGTCGAATTGGCCGATTTGTCCAATGGCCTGGTTGCCGTGCGCAACTCGCGTGACCCCGAGGGTGCGGTGCTCGTCTACACCCGCCCCGAGATCGACGCGTTCCTGCGCGGCGCGAAGAGTGGAGAGTTCGACGATCTGGCCTGATCGGCGGTAGCATTGCAGTCGGCGCGGTGTCGGTACGCGACGAGGCAGAGATTCCTGATGTTCGACCAGCTGCTCTCGATGGTTGTACCCTCATTGCCGGTGATCGTCGAGCATCGGAGTAGACCTCATGATGGCAGAGCCCGTCCGGATCGGCCGTGTGGATTCGCTTGTCGCCGAACGCGGTCCGACAGCGCTTCGGATCGCGGTCGGCGGACAGCTCCGCAAACTGCGGGAAGGCGCCGGCATCACGCGTGAGGCGGCCGGCGAGCACATCCGTGGTTCACACGCGAAGATCAGCCGACTCGAATTGGGCCGCACCGGTTTCAAGGAACGCGACGTTCGCGATCTGCTGACGCTCTACGGCGTCGAGAACGCCGAAGAGCGTGAGATGTTCCTGGATCTGGTGAGCCGCGCGAACCAGCCGGGATGGTGGCACAGCTACAACGATCTGCTGCCCCAATGGTTCGAGACCTATCTGGGTCTGGAACACGCGTCGAAGTCGATTCGTACCTTCGAAGGTCAGCTCGTTCCCGGTCTGCTGCAGACCGAGGAGTACACCCGCTCGGTGGTGGCGCTCGGACACGAGAACGCCGAGGCCGCTCGCCGAGTGGAACTGCGCAAGAAGCGCCAGGAAATCCTGGACCGGCCCGGAGCGCCGACGCTGTGGGCCGTCCTCGACGAAGCGGTGCTGCACCGGCCGATCGGCGGTGAGCAGGTGCTGCGCGCACAGCTCGATCATCTGGTCGCGGTCTCGATGAAACCGAACGTGACCATCCAGGTGCTGCCGTACGCGGCCGGTGGTCACGCGGCGGCGGGCAGCTCGTTCACCATGCTGCGCTTCGCCGAACCCGAACTGCCCGACATCGTGTATCTCGAACAGCTCACCAGCGCACTGTATCTGGATCGTCAGCAGGATCTGGAGCTCTACCGCCAGGTCATGGATCGGCTCAGTGTGCAGGCCGAGCCGCCGGAGCGGTCGCGGGAGATGATGAAGAAGGCCGCGGCCGACCTGCCCGACCCGGCCTAGGCCTTCGCCCGGGTGATTCGGGTCCGTCAAGACAGTAGTAGCCCAAGACAGCAGTAGCCGCCGACCCGAAGGTCGGCGGCTACTACTTCCGTCCCGATCTATTGTTTGATGAAGCTGGATGCGATGCGCCAGAAAGCTTCCGGTTGCATCGCGTCGAAATCCCAATCGTTCACCAACGCGTGCGCGGTGGTGACGATGCGATCGATATCGAAATCATCGCGTGTGGCCGCGCCGGTGGACTCGACCGCACTGATGACGAAAGATGTTGCGGTTTCCCGCGAATAGATGTGATGCCCGGTCCGGTTCCTGTCCATCACTCCGAGCCGACCGAGACCCATTGGCTGGTTCATACGAACGCCCCTGACGCCAGGCCGCATGATTTCCTTCGGCGAAAATTGGCTTCCGGTTCACCCTGCGGCTCACGGGTAGTCCCCTGCATTGCCTTGCAGCTCGAGTCTAGGGTGGCCGCGAGATCATATGCAAGCACATCTGCAACATCGAATCCCCGGTCAGAGCGCGGTTTTCGGCTGCTGACGGGTTGCTGTGAACCATCGCCGGCGACCTCCGTCCGGGCGGGAATCCGACGCCGATTCCGATAGCGGGGGAGATAACCCGACCGGTACGGCGGCCCGGGCGGGCGGGTGGCTTGCTGCACTGTTTCCACACGGACCGGACGGCTGGTTCTGTCGCCGAAAAAATGTGGCAGTGCCGCCGGAAATCGACACGCCGACCATGATCGAACACGCTGCCGAGCGTGTCGCATGTGTCCCGCGCAGCGGCCCCGACGTGGAACCGGTTCTCGTCGCCGTGCTATATCTGCCTGGACCAGCAAGATCAGTCGCCGACGGCGAACGCGCGCTGTCGCCGACGGCGGCCGGTGCGGTACTCGCGGGCGGTGACCCGAGGAGACAGGCACGCGCAGTGGACAGCTCGCACGGATATTTCGCGGTGGACGGCCGGGGCTTCACCCCGAACCGGATGGCGGCCAGTCAGTGGTCGGCCGATCAGGTGGTCGGGCCGGCGCTGTGCGGGCTGCTGGCGCGCGCGCTCGACAACGAGCACGCCACCGACGGGTTCGTGCCGGTGCGGCTCACCGTGGACCTGTTCAAACCGGCGCGCATGCACGAGCTGTCGGTCTCGACGACCCGCGTGCGCAACGGCAAGCGCATCCGGCTCGCCGACGCGGTCGTCACCCAGGACGGCGAACCCGCGGCACGCGCCTCGGTGGTCTTCCTGCAGCCGTCCGAGCAACCGCCGGGCGAAATCTGGACCCGCGACCAGCAGCCGATGCCGCCGTCGCTCGAGGTGGCGCCGCCCTCCGATCTGCCGACCGCGCCGCTGTGGCACAGCGACGATTCCGCACACTGGTCGCGGGTGCCCTCGGAACACGAGAACGGCAGTCGCAAACGCAGCTGGCAGCATCCGGTGAACGTGGTCGACGGGGAGCGGCCCTCGCCGTTCGTCGTGGCCGCGATGGCCGCCGAGCAGACCAGTATGGTGACCAACTGGTCCAGTGCGGGAGTGGGTTTCATCAACACCGATCTGACGCTGGCCCTGGTGCGGATGCCCGAGGGGGCCGACATCGGACTCGAGGCCGATAATCACTTGAGCCGCAACGGAATCGCCGCCGGCACCGCGACCCTGTTCGATCGGCACGGCCCCTTCGGCAGCGCGATGATCACCGCGGTCTCCAACGCCGCGCGCCAGATCACCGCGAGTCACCTCGACGGCGTGATCGCCTCGGCCAACGGCGCCCGCCGCTAGTCCGGCTGCCCGCGCCGCTCACCCGAGGCGGTGGGCGGCCCACCGGCGGGCGGCGTCGCGCAGGCCGTGAGTCCACACATTGGGGCTGCGGTTGGCCGTGGCGGTCCATTCCGCGGCCAGTGCGGTGGAGAAGATGCGCAGGTCGCGCCCCGATGCGGCATGCCAGGCCGGGACCTGGGCCGCCCACGACTCGGCGGCGGCCGGATCGTGGCCGGCGAAGATGAGCCACACGATCCAGCATCCGGGGTCGATCCACGCCGCACCCCGGGTCGCCCACGGCCAGTCCACCAGCCGGGCCTCGTCGTGATCGATGATGACGTTGCTGTAGTTCCAGTCCGTGTGCAGCAGGGCGTCACCGCCGAACACGGCGATGTCGGCGTCGTCGTCGAGATAGGCGCCCCAGCGGACCTCGGCATCCTTGAGTTCCACCTCGGCGGGCGGGTGCAGCCGGCTCAGCGCGGACATCGCGGCCGCGGTGGCGGCGAGGTCGGAGTCGACGCGATAGTCCGCGAAATGTCCTGCGATGAACTCGAATCCGAGCAGATCCCATCCGCCCGCCGCGATCTGCCACCGTAACCGCGGGCCCACCGGGGTCACGTGACGGGCCAGCGCGGCCTCGCGGTGCTGGGTCCACACCTCCGGATCTCGTTGCGGCACACCCTTGATGAAGGTCCGGCCATCGGCCGTCTCGATCACCGTCGCGAGTTGACTGCTGAAACCGGCGATCACCGAATCGGCCCGCGCGACCCGGCCCGTCACCGCTTCGACCGCTGCCCGGGTCGCCGAGGGCAGTTGTTCCCAGTTGCGCCGGCGCGAGGAGGTCTGCGCCCGATCGACTGTCACCCTCGAAGAATTACCCCCGATGCCCTGCTCTGGCAAGGGAACTCGATGATCCCACAGCCGCTTCCGTCAGCGTTCTTTCACCTGTGTTTTCAGGTGCGGTTT
>NZ_BDBL01000014.1 GCF_001612965.1 Nocardia kruczakiae NBRC 101016 | reverse complement strand
GGCTCGGCGGGAGCGACGACGAGTACGCCGAGGCTGCCGAACTGGCCCGGCGGGCCGCGACGGCGGTCGAGCTCGAAGGGAAACCGCTCGCCGCCGCCAATGCCGACCTGGCGTGGCCCGACGATCCGCTGTCGATTCTGTGGCAGGCCTGCACGGTGCTGCGCGAGCACCGGGGTGACGGCCATGTCGCGGCGCTGACCACCGCCGGACTGACCGGATGTCAGAGTCTGGCCTGGCGCGCCGCCACCGATTCCGGGCGCGACGTTCTGCAACCGGCTCGCGGCTGGGACGACGAGCAGTGGGATCGCGCGCTCGCGGGCCTCACCGGGCGCGGCTGGCTCGACACCGACGGACGGCCCACGGCTGCCGGTCGTGCCGAATTCGACGAGATCGAAAGGCGCACAGACGATTTGGCCGCACGACCGTGGCGGGCGTTGGAGGCCGGGTCGGCCGAACGCCTCGCCGAGCTGGTGCGACCGCTGGCCCGCGCCGCGCACACCGCGATGCCTGGGCGCACTCCCATCGGCACCCTCCCCCGCCCCTGAGCGGAATCGCTCGCCGTGGCGAACGCGGACAACCGCAGCCAGCGGCACCGCCACTGTTCTCGCCGTGAATCGATCTCGCCACCGACGAATTGGTGGCATTCCTCCACACCGCGGTGGCGCAGACCCTTCGGTAGCGCGAGGAGGGATCTCCGTTCGCCGAAGAACTGACCAACGTCCCACGCATCGGAGCCTTCGGCACGATTCGGCATGAGCGGCGAACGCGGATAGTTGCCGTATGAGGGCCGATGAATACGCCGGCGACCCGATCGGTGAGATCGACAGGCCCGTGCTCGGACTCCGCGCCGAGTTCTGGTGGTCGCCCCAGCGCGAGGCGCGGGCGGTGAGACGAATGCGGTGCCGGCCGCGGGGTTCGTAAGTGCCGGGCAGGAGGTATTCGATGGTGTTTCGTGATCGCGTCGACGCGGGCAGCCGGCTCGCGACACGTCTGATCGCCCTGCGTGACACCGATGTCGTCGTGCTGGGGCTGCCGCGCGGCGGAGTACCGGTCGCCTTCGAAGTGGCGCGGGCGTTGCGCGCACCGCTGGACGTCCTGGTGATCCGCAAGCTGGGCGTCCCCTATCAGCCCGAACTCGCCTTCGGCGCGGTCGGCGAGGACGACACCCACGTACTCAACACAGTGGTCGTGCGCCGGGCCGGGCTGTCCGAGGAAGACATCGATGCGGTGCAGCAGCACGAACGCGCGGAGCTGGCGCGTCGGGTGGACATATGCCGGCAGGGGCGCGACGGTCCGTCGCTGCGTGGCCGGACCGTGGTGCTGGTCGACGACGGCATCGCGACGGGGGCCACCGCCCGCGCCGCCTGCCGCGTGGCCCGTGCCCGCGGCGCCGCCCGTATCGTCCTGGCCACTCCCGTCGCCGCGCGCGAGGCGTTGGCGTCGCTGCGGCCGGAAGCCGACGACATCGTCTGCCTGAAAACGCCACTGCTCTTCGACGCGGTCGGTCAGTGGTACCGGCACTTCGGACAGACGAGCGACGACGAAGTCGTCGATCTGCTCGCCCGGGCAGCCGTCGCCGCCCGCGAACGCCCCCGGGTGGACGAGTCCGGCGATCCGCCGCTGGTCGACGACGACGTCACCATCACCGTCGGGGAGGCCGAACTGAGCGGCCACCTGATGGTTCCGGAAGCCGCGACGGGCGTTGTCGTCTTCGCCCACGGCAGTGGCAGCAGCAGGTACAGTCCGCGCAACCGATTCGTCGCCACCTCGCTGCAGCGGGCCGGACTCGGAACGCTGCTGTTCGACCTGCTCACCCCCGCCGAAGAATTCGAGCGCGCCAACGTCTTCGCCATCGGTCTGCTGGCGAATCGGCTGGCAGGTGTCACGCGGTGGCTCGCCGGGATGCACTACGCCGACGACCTCCCGATCGGGTACTTCGGCGCCAGCACCGGGGCCGCAGCGGCGCTGCGGGCGGCCGCCGACCCGGAACTGAAGATCGCCGCCGTCGTCTCCCGCGGCGGCCGGCCCGACCTCGCCGATCTCTTCCTGACCGCCGTGCGAGCGCCGACCCTGTTGATCGTGGGCGGAAACGACCCGGCGGTGATCGAACTGAACCGGTTCGCCCAGCGAGCGATGGCGTGTGAGACACGCATCGAGATCGTGCCCGGCGCCACCCACCTGTTCGCCGAGCCCGGCGCGCTGGAAGCCGTGGCCGAGCTGGCCCGCGACTGGTTCCGCACCCATTTCCGCGGGCCGACGACCCACCGCGCATGGCCATGACCGGGCATTCGGCTGTACCGCCCGCCACTCTCCGACCGTCACCCACCGGCGCCACAGCGTCGTCGGTCACGAGCGCGGGCGAGTACCGGTGGGGTGATGGTCATGGTGGTCGACGTCCGTGACTCGATCCCGGATCGTCACCATCGACGCACCACGGGCCGCACGGTCCACATTCCGGTGACTTTGGTCCATCACGGATTCTGCGGTCATCGGCGACGCTGGTACCGATGGAGACCAACGATCCCTTCGCCGCGCTCGCCGAAACGCATTCGGCGGTGGTGGTGCTGTTCGGCGACCGGGCCTACAAGATCAAGAAGCCGGTGCGGACCGACTTCCTCGACTTTTCCACGCGGGCGGCGCGCGAAACCGCGTGCCTCCGCGAACTCGAGCTCAATCGGCGGTTCGCTCCCGATGTGTACCTCGGCATCGGGCACCTGTCCGATCCGACGCGGGATGCGGACGAACCGGTGCTGCTGATGCGCCGGCTCCCCGACGCCGCCCGGTTGTCGCGGCGCCTCGACGATCCGGCCGTCGCCCGCGACGTCCTGTCGGTACTGGTTCGCGATGTGGCCGCCTGGCACGACCGGGCGCCGACCGGGCCGGCGATCGATCGCGCGGCGACGGTGCCGGCGGTTCGGGAGCGCTGGAAGTCGTTGCTGTCCGGGATGACCCATCCCCCGATCGAACCGGCTGCGGTGCGGGAGCTCACCGACCTGGCGATGCGCTACCTCGACGGACGGAAGGCGCTGTTCGACAAGCGCATCGCCACCGGGCACATCGTCGACGGCCATGGCGATCTGCGCGCCGACGACATCTTCGTCACCGACGACGGCGTGCGGGTCATCGACTGCCTCGACTTCGACGACGAACTCCGCCACGTCGATCGGCTCGATGACATCTGCTTTCTGGCCATGGATCTGGAACGCCTCGGGTACCCGGACCTCGGCCGGGCCGTCGTCGAGGACTACCTCGAAGCGACCGGCGACCCGGCGCCGGACTCGCTGTACCACCACTACATCGCCTATCGCGCGGCGGTGCGCGCGAAGGTCGACTGCGTGCGGTACGGGCAGGGGGAACGGCGAGCGGCAGCGGGTGCGGTGCGGCACGTCGAGGTCGCCCTGCGACACCTCGCCGCCGGCGCGGTGCGCCTCGTGCTGGTCGGTGGCCTGCCGGGCACCGGCAAATCGACGATCGCCCGCCGCCTGGCCGCGGTGACCGGCGCGATCCTGTTGTCCAGCGACCACATTCGCGCCGTCGCGCGCGCCGAAGGCGTCTTGGACGGCGCGACCGGCGAATACGACCACGGCGCCTACGCTCCCGCCGCCCGCGATCATGTCTACGCGGTGATGTGCGCCGAGGCGCAGACCCTGCTCGCCGCCGGCCGCTCGGTCGTTCTGGACGCCAGCTGGATCGACGATGGGCAACGCCGCCGCGCATCTCGGCTCGCCACCGACACCGCGGCCGATCTCATCGAACTCTGTTGTAGCGCACCGGCATCCGTGGCCGCCGCGCGCATCGCGGGGCGCACCGGATCCGAATCCGACGCCACACCCACCGTCGCGGCGGCCATGGCCGCCGATCGCGACCCGTGGCCCGGTGCGGTGGTACTGGACACCACCGCACCGGTGGACGAGACCACCGAGGCCGCGCTGCGCGGCTATCGGCGGACGAGCGAACGAGAGCCCGCATGACCGCGGAGCCGACCGTCGACCTCACCGACGTCACCTATCGCCGCCTCACACCCGCCGACAGCGATGCGGTCCGGGATCTGCACGCGACGCTGACCCACCGCGACGGCTACTACCGCTTCTTCGGCGCGCGGCCGAAACACCTCGAACAGCTGGCCGCCGCCATGTCGGTGAACGACCCGAAGCACTGCGCTTTCGGCGCGTTCACCGACGATCGGCTGATCGGTGTGGCGAACTACGTCGTGCTGCCCGACACCGACTGCGCCGAGGTGGCCATGGTCGTGGCCCACGAGGACCAGCAGTCCGGGGTCGGTACCGCGCTGCTCACGCGGCTGGCCGAGGACGCCCGACGGCACGGCATCGGCCGGCTCGCGGGCGACATCATGGCCACGAATTCGAAGATGATGCAGCTGCTGATGGATATCGATCTGCCGATGTCGGCCCATCGCGACGACGACATCGTCCACGTCGTCCTGCGGCTCGGACAATCGTAGGCAGCCGGCTCCGGTCATCCGATTTCGGCTACCGCCGTGGCCCGCGTCTGCTCCTCGTACAGTTGCTCGATCCGGGAGCGCAGCCCGGGCGCGGTTCCCGAGGTGGTCAGGGCAGCGGTCGCCGCGGCGATCCCCAACCGGATCGCGTCGTCGAGCTCGTACCCCCGTGCCGAGCCGACGGCGATACCGCCGACCATCGCATCCCCCGCGCCGATCCCGCTGCGCACCGGCACCGGTATCGGCGGGAACCATTGCGATCGCTCGGCGGTCACCGCCAAGACTCCCTCGGCGCCGAGCGAGACGACGACGACCTCGGCGACCGCGTCGTTCACGAGTTCGCGGGCGGCAGCGACCTGTGTGTCGCGATCGGGCAGCGCACGACCGACCAGCTGTGCGAGCTCCCGCACACTCGGTTTGATCAGGAAGACGCCGCGCCGGATCGCCCGCAGCGCGGCGCCGGAGGTGTCGAGGATCATCGGAACACCCTGTGCCGCAGCCACATCGGCGACGATCTGATAGAAATCGGATTCGACGCCGGGCGGGAGGCTGCCGCTGGCGACCACGTAGTCCGCTCCGGGCGCGTGGCGCTCCACCGCCGCCAGGCAGCGGTGCTGTTCGGCCGGTGTCAGCCGCGGGCCCGGGAAGACGAATCGGTACTGTTCCCCGGTGTCGTCGGCGGACACGGCCAGATTCTCCCGGCTCGGCTCGGCGGTCGTCACGGCATGTGAGGGGACACCCGCCGCGCGCACCAATTGCTCGAGGAAGACACCGGCGTGGCCGCCCGCGGGATAGATCGCGGTGACGGGCTCACCGAGCGCCGCCACCGTGCGAGCCACGTTGATACCGCCGCCGCCCGGGTCGAATCGCGGTGCGCTGCAGCGCATCTTGTCGGTCGGCAGGACCCGGTCGGTGCGGGCGGCACTATCGATCGCGGGATTCATCGTGAGCGTGATGATCGGCATACGGTCCATCTCACGGGATCGGCGGACGGCCGAGTAGGGCATTGCGGTCGGCCCGGGCGGTGACCGAAGTCCCGTGTCCGGCGCGAGCGCCGCTCCTGCAGTCGAAGACGAGGAAGGTCACCGAACCCGGCCGCTGCCGGAGGGAGGCATCATGGGTCCACAGCCCCGCACGCCGGCTGATTCACGCGGGGCCCCTGCTGTCGATCAGGGTGTTCTCGAATCCGATGCTGTTGTGGGGCATCAGGTTCGAGCTGGCGCTGACCGCCGTGGTGGTCTGTGTGCCGCCACTGCGAGACGTCCTGGGCACCGCGGTTCTCGCGCCGTGGATGATCGCGTTCGTCGTCCTGTTCCCGTTCATCATCCGGGGGGTGCGACGAGGTGTATCGGTGGGTGCGGCGGCGCCGGGGCGCCTGGCTGGTCGTGGGTGCGGCGGCTTCAGGCGGTGGCGCGAGCGCGGGCCAGCAATGTCTCGATCTCGTCGGTGACCGCCGCCGGGATCAGCTCGATATCGGGGGTGGTGTCGTAGTCGCCGGTGATTCCGAAGGTGAACTGACCGGCGTAGCTCAGCATCGCGACCGTGGTGCGCAGCCGCATGGCCACCGGGATGCCGGGCCAGACCTGCTCGACCTCGCCGCCCGCGATGCTCAGCCGGTGACGAGGTCCCGGGACGTTGGTCGCCAGCGCGCTGATGCCGCGTTGCGGGAAGCGGGTGGCCAGCCGGAACGCCCACGCCGCCACACCCGCGGGAAGCCGGCCGGCCAGCGTCAGCAGCGACGCCTCCGCCTCCGCCTCGCCACGAGCGCGATGGCGGGCGATGCGCTCGTGCACCGTGTGCAGGCGGTGTACCGGATCGGCGACATCGACCGGCAAGGCGGCGATGACGACCGAAACCCGATTGTCCATCGCGTATTTCGCCTCGGCCGAGCGCATCGAGACCGGTATCAGGATCCGCACCGAATCCGCCTGCGGTTCTTCGCCCCGCGCGCTCAGCAGGCGTCGATAGGCCCCGGCGAGCGCGGCCACCGCGACGTCGTTGACCGTCGCGTCGAACGCGGCACCGACCTCGTGCAGCTGCGCGAGCGAGGTCCGCGCCACCGCATACCGGCGCCGGCGGCCCAGCGGGCCGTTGAGCGAGGATGTCGGCGTGGGGACCACGGTGTCGCGCAGTACCGGCACCAACGTGCGTGCCGTGCGGACGGCGAAACGGGAAGCGGTATAAGGCAATCGGAGCACGGTCTCCGCCGTCGCCAGGAGGCTCGCAGCGGTGTCCGGCGGCCGCACCGGCAGCTCGGACGGCGACTCCGGCTCCTCGTCGCAGAGACCTTCGAACACCGTGATGCCGGCGATCCCGTCGACCATGCTGTGGTGCGCCTTGACGATCACCGCCCACCGGTCCCCGGCGAGATTGTCGACCACGACGACCTGCCAGAGCGGATGTTCGCGATCGAGGCGGCGAGCGAGCTCCTCCCCCACCAACTCGCGCAGCGCCTGCTCGTCGCGGGGGCCGGGCAGTGCCGTCCACCGGACGTGGCGCGACAACCGGAAATCCGGGTCGTCCTCCCAGCTGGGTGCCGTGATGTCCAGCGGTGTGCGCCGCATCCGCTGGCGCAAGCGCTCGTTGCGGCCCAGCGCGCGCGTCACGGTCTCCTCGAACCGCTCGCGGCTGGGCACCGGCCCGGCGACGATCGCGATCGCGGCGATGGCGATGTTGAGGTGCCGGTCACTGTCTTCCAGCTCCATGAAACCCGTGTCCAGCGGTCCGAATTCGCTCATGGTGGTGGCCCGTTCCGAAACATGCCGGCGATCTGCCGAGCTGGTGGGTTCAGTCTCGCGCACTCCGCCGCGTCACCGGCAGATGCGAAGGTAGCCGCCGCGAGTGACGAAAGGCGGCAAACCGCGGGCAGTGCTGCTCTGGCGGGAACAACCGGTGGCGCGAGCGCGTCACGGGTGCGGATGGACGACCAGGACCGGGCACCAGGCGTGCTGCACCAGGGCATGGGACGTGGAGCCGACCAGCGCGCCGAGCACCGCGCCCCGGCCGCGACTCCCGACCACCAGCAGTTGCGCGGATTTCGACGACTCCAGCAGCACCGCACCGGGATCGGCCAGCGACACCCGACGCGTCACGGCGACCTCCGGATACTTCTCCTGCCAGCCGGCCAGCCGTTCGGCCAGCACGGCACGTTCGCGCACCTCGACCTCGCGAGCCGAATACAGAATGTGCGGGTCATCGGCGAACTGCCCGTAGTAGACGTCGTGGCATACGTGCACGGCGACGAGTTCGGCCCCGCGCTCGGCGGCTTCCTCGAAGGCGGCGCCGATGGCCGCCTCGCTGACCGGCCCGCCGTCGACGCCGACCACGACGGGGCCCTCGGTGTGTACGCGGTCCTTCTCGTGCGGATCGGTCCGCACCACCAGCACCGGCCCGGCCGCATGGGCGGCCACCGCCGACATCGTCGACCCGAAGTGGCCGGGCAGCCGGTGCGTGCCGTGGGCCGCGAGCACCACCGCGTAGGCCGACACACTGGCGTTCACCAGCGCCCTGGCGGGGTCACGGTCGACGACCTCGGTCGAGATCCGCAACCCCGGCAGCATCGCCCGGACTCGCTGCGCCGACCGTTCGACCAGCGCCGCACCGCGCTCACGAGCTGCGGAAAGCATGGCGGCCGCGGGCGAATCGAGTGAGCCGATACCGAGCTGAATCCGGTTCAGGTCCAGCGCGTGCACGATGCGCAGTTCCCGCCCGCGCTGCGCCGCCATACCCGCGGCCCAGTCCACCGCGAGATCGGCGTGCCCGGAACCGTCGACGCCGACCACGACCGCTGCCGCGGCGGAATGGCGGATGTCGGAGGCGTGATCGGGGGTCATGGCGCCCTTCCTTCCGTGCGACGGCCCGCGAGGTGCTCGGCCGCTGTTCTCACGGTAGAGACGAGGGCCGATGCCGCGATGCGGCCGAAAGTCCTCATCTGCGCCGCGCGGTCCGCATCTGCCGCCGCGCCCGATGCGGGACCTTCGTCGAGGGATGTGAGCCGACGGTGCCTGGCGTACGTTCCGGGCCCGAACCACGATCGATGCGGGACCGCGGTCTCGGCACGCGATACGACCCTGCTGCGTTCGGTCGCCCGGCCGCTGCGCGCGGCCGCGATTGTCGGGCGCGACGATCTGCTCGCCGACGTCGCGACCCGAGTCGTCCTGCGGCCCAAACTCGATGCGGCCGCCGGGGTCGACCCGTCGGGCCGGCTCACCGGCGTGATCACCGCCACCGACCTTGTCACCGCCTGCGATCGCTCGGCTCTCGGCCTGCCTGTCGGCCGCCCTGCCCCTCAGGGGACTGCTTCGGACTCGCCATAGCCGATCCCTGACCACCGAAGAAGACAGCAATGACTACAGCCCTGTCCCGCGTGCGTTCCGGCAGCCGACCGATCACTCGATCCGCGGGTCTCCGATCCGATCCGGTGGGCGTTCCGCTCACCGGATCGAGGACCTTCGGCCATGGCCGCGGCGAGCGCGACGCGCGAGTCTGACCATCGAGACACTTTTCAGCAGATCGGAGCCGTGATGGGCGACTATGTGGCAAGTCTGAACGATATTCGGCTGACCGACGCCGGCCAGGTGGGCGGCAAGGGAGCCAATCTCGGTGAGATGGTCGCGGCGAAACTTCCGGTGCCGCCGGGATTCGTGATTCTGCGGTCGACCTACGAGACCGCCGTCGCCGACGGGCCGCACGGGCCCGAGATCGACTCCCTGCATGCGGAGGCGCTGCGCAGCGCCGTCGCCGCGGACGACGCGGGCCGCGCGCAGCTCGACCTGTTGTGTTCCCGCATGCGCGACCTGGTGTACGAGACCCGGCTCGACGGGGCGATCGAGGAGGCGATCGTGAACGGGTACCACCGGCTCGGCGACCGGGTACGCGTCGCGGTCCGGTCCTCGGCGGTCGGCGAGGACAGCGCCGATGCCTCCTTCGCCGGGATGAACCTGTCGCGCACCAATATTCGTGGCGACGCCGACCTTCTCGACGCGGTCCGGCAGTGCTGGGCGTCCCTGTTCACCCCGCGCGTTCTCACCTACCGTGCCCGCCGCGGCATGGACCGGCGGCCGGAAATGGCGGTGGTCGTGCAGCAGATGGTCACGGTCCGGTGCGCGGGCGTGGCGTTCACCGCCGACCCGACCACCGGCCGGCGGGACCGGGTCGTCATCGACGCCGCGCGCGGACAGGGTGAAGTGGTCGTATCCGGCGCAGTCGAGCCCGACACCTACGTCTTCGCCGCGGACGGCCCGACGCTGACCGAATCCCGCAGGGGTGCACAGAGTTTCGCTATCTTCGCCGACGAAGGCGGTGACCGCCGCGTCGACCTCCCGGACGACGAATCGCATCGGCCGGTGCTGACCACCGACGAGGCCACCGCGGTCGCGCGCCTCGCGCTCGAAGTCCAGCAGCACTACGGCCGCCCCCAGGACGTCGAGTGGGCCTTCGACGACCGGCGGCTCTGGCTGGTGCAGGCGCGGCCGATCACCACACTGCCCGACGAAACACCGGCGGCGGCAGCGGAAGGGACGCCTGCCGCCGTCTTGCTGCAGGGCCTGCCGGCCGCGCCCGGACGAGCCCGCGGCGTGGTGCGCATCCTGCGTTCACCCGCCGAGGGATCGGCGCTGCGCGACGGCGAAATCCTGGTCGCGCCGATGACCAATCCGGACTGGCTGCCGACGATTTCGCGGGCGGCGGCCCTGGTCACCGACAGCGGCGGCATGACGTGTCACGCCGCGATCGTGGCCCGCGAACTGGGCATTCCCTGCATAGTCGGCGCGCGGACCGCCACCACATCCCTGCACGACGGCCAGCGCATCGTCGTGGACGCGAAGGCCGGCCGGATTCGCGCGGACAGTCCGGAAGAGCGGGCCGCCGCGGCAGCAACCGTATCCGGGCCTGCCGCGACCACCACCATGCCGGCGGCGGCCCCGGTCACCGAGACCACCGGAACGAAGATCTATGTCAACCTCGCCCTGCCCGAAGTCGCCGAGCGAGTCGCCGATTCCGACGTCGACGGCGTCGGACTGCTGCGGGCCGAAACCCTCTTGACGCGCGCCCTGGGCGGCCGCCATCCCCGCGCGGTGATCGCCGCGGGCGACGAGAACGAATTCGTCGGCACCCTGGCCGAATCCCTGCGCCGCATCGCCGTGGCCTTCGCCCCGCGCCCGGTCGTCTACCGCGCAACGGATCTGCGCAGCAACGAATTTCGCACCCTCACCGGCGGCGAGGGTTTCGAGCCGAACGAACGCAATCCGATGATCGGGTATCGCGGCTGCTACCGCTACGTCCACGAACCCGATGTGTTCCGGCTCGAACTGGCGGCGCTGGCCCGCGTGCGCGAATACACCCCGAATCTGCATCTGATGATCCCGTTCGTGCGCACCCGCTGGGAACTGGCCGCCTGCCTGGAACTGGTGGACGCCTCGCCGCTGGGTCACGACCGGGGTATGCACCGGTGGATCATGGCGGAGGTGCCGTCGGTCGTGCACTGGCTGCCCGAGTACGTCCGGCTCGGAATCGACGGGGTGTCGATCGGGAGCAACGATCTCACGCAGCTGATCCTCGGTGTGGACCGCGATTCCGAGGAGTGCGCCGAACTGTTCGACGAATCGGATCCGGCCGTCCTGGATGCCATCCGGCGCATCGTCACCTCGGCACGCGAACTGGGCATCACGTCGTCGCTGTGCGGGCAGGCCCCGTCCACCCGGCCCGAATTCGCCGAACATCTCGTCGCGGCGGGGATCACCTCGATTTCGGTCACCCCGGACGCGGTCCGCAACGCCCGCCGCACGGTGGCCGCCGCCGAGCGTCGATTACTGCTCGAACGGTGCGTGCACGGTGACGAGCGGCGATTGCCGTGATGCCGGTGTCGCGGACCATGGTCGCGGCACCTCGGGACCAACGGCCCCTCCGCAGCGCACGGCGCGAACCTACCGTCGACATATGAACACAGTGCCCTCACGCGACGTCGTCGAGACAGCGGTCCGGATGGCCGGCCGTGCGCCGTCGCTGCACAACAGTCAGCCGTGGCGGTGGATGTTCGACGGTGCGCAGCTGCGGCTGTTCAGCGTGCACGAACGCATGTTGCCGACCACCGACAACACCGGCCGACAGCTCGTGATCAGCTGCGGCGTCGCGCTCGACCACCTGCGCGCGGCGATGGCCGCACACGGGTGGCGCACGATCGTGGCGACCTTCCCGAACCCCAACGATCGCACCCACCTGGCCGACGTCCGGTTCGAGCCCTCGCCGTACATCACCGACGGTGACCGCGAACGCGCCGACGCCATGGCGCGCCGGTACACCGACCGGCTCCCGTTCGACGAACCCGAGGGCTGGGAGCCGTTCGAGACCGTCCTGCGCACGGTGTTCGACCCCGAGGACACCATCGTCGACGTCCTGCCCGACGACAGCCGCGCCGAACTGGCCCGGGCGTCGGAGCTCACCGCGTCGGTGCGCCGCTACGACGCCGACTATCACGCCGAATTGCACTGGTGGACAGGGCATGTGGTGGCAGATACCGGCGTCCCCCGCGACGCGCTGGTGAGCGAGGAGGAACGCGGACGCGTCGACGTCGGGCGGAGGTTGCCCACGGTCACCGGCGAACCACGCCGCACCGAGGTGAGCACCGACCGGTCGAAGATTCTCGTGCTGTCGACCTACGACGACAGCCCCGCCGAATGGCTGGCCTGCGGACGGGTGCTGTCCACCGTCCTGCTAGAATGCACCCTCGCCGGCTACGCCACCTGCCCGCTCACCCACCTCACGGAGGTTCCGCGCAGTCGCAGCGTGGTCACGCGGCTGCTCGGCCGCAATGCCTTCCCGCAGGTACTGATTCGCGTCGGGCGGGCCCCGGAGAATCAACCGCATCCGGACCCGACGCCGCGACTGCCGTTGCACGAGATCCTGCGCGTCACCGACCGCGCCGGCTAGCACGTGCGGGCGGCGCTACCGTGCGAGAGACCGGCGCGCACCGTAGACCGCCGCACCGATCGCCAGCACGACCGCGCCCGACACCACGGACGTGAGCGGGAGGGTGCAGGCCAGCACCACACAGCCCACGGCGCCGACCACCGGAATCACGCGCGGCGGTCTGCCTTCTTCCGGAGTCAGGGTCCACGCGGATGCGTTCGCGACGGCGTAGTAGCCGAGTACCGCGAAGGACGAGAATCCGATCGCGCCACGAAGATCGGCGGTCGCGGCGATGACCGCCACGATCGCGCCGACCACCAGTTCGGCTCGATGCGGGACGGCGAAACGCGGATGCACCGCGGCCAGCCGATGCGGCAGATGCCGGTCCCGGGCCATGGCGAAAGTGGTGCGTGAGACCCCGAGGATCAATGCCAGCAGGGAGCCGAGCGCGGCGACCGCCGCCCCGGCACGCACCACGGGCACGAGCTCCGGTCGTCCCGCCGCGCGCACCGTCTCGGCGAGCGGCGCTGCGGCCGAGGCCAATTCGTGCGGACCGAGCACGGTCAGCGCCGCGACGGCGACCACCGCGTACACGACCAGAGTGACGCCGAGGGCCAGCGGGATCGCCCGCGGAATGATGCGGGCGGGGTCGCGGACCTCCGCACCGAGGGTGGCGATGCGGGCGTAGCCGGCGAACGCGAAGAACAACAGTCCGGCGGCCTGCAGAACGCCCCGGACCGATGTGTCGGCTCCGATCGACAACCGGCCCGCGGCGGCGGAGCCGGCGAACGCCACGACGACGACCGCGGCCAGCACGGCCAGCACCAGTGCGACGACGATCCGGGTCAACAGCGCCGACTTCTGCACGCCGCGATAGTTCACCGCGGTGAGCGCGACCACCGCCGCGACCGCCACCGCATGCGCATGACCGGGCCAGGCGTAGGCACCGACGGTGAGAGCCATCGCCGCACACGAGGCCGTCTTGCCGACGACGAAGCCCCAGCCGGCGAGATACCCCCAGAACTCTCCCAGACGTTCCCGGCCGTAGACGTAGGTACCGCCGGAGGCGGGATAGCGGGCGGCCAGCCGCGCCGAGGAGAGGGCATTGCAGTAGGCGACGACGGCCGCGATCGCCAGCCCGATCAGCAAACCGGATCCCGCCGCGGCAGCCGCCGGGCCGAGCGCGGCGAAGATACCCGCGCCGATCATCGAACCGAGTCCGATCACCACCGCGTCGCCGAGACCGAGGCGACGGCGCAGACCGGCCGTCGCCTCGGAATCCATGGGCTCGAAGATAACGGAGTTCCCGAGCGCACGCCTGTCGGTCGCGCGTGACGCCGTCAGGCCTCGGTCAGCGCATCGATGGCGTCGCGGAGTTTCGCGGCGGCCTCGGTCGCGATCGGTTGCAGTCCGGGATCACCGGTGACCTGCACCATGACCTCGGGATCCATCGCTTCGACGATGACGGTTCCCGCGTCGCCCGGGTCGCGCCGCACGATCACGTTGCAGGGCAACAGCAATCCGATGCGGCGGTCGACGCCGACCGCGCGATGCGCCAGCGGCGGGTTGCACGCGCCGAGGATGAGGTAGTCCTCCATGTCTTCGCCGAGTTTGGCCTTCAGGGTCGCGGCCATATCGATCTCGGTCAGCACTCCGAAACCCTGCTCGGCCAGTGCGGCCCGGGTCCGTTCCACGGCATCGTCGAACCGGTCGGTGTGCAGCGTGGTGGAAATCGCCAGATTCATGGTCGCCCGCTTTCTGTCGATGGTGGGGTCAGGTTCGTGAGACGGCGCAGCCGGCGGTGGCCGGCAGGCCCAGCCGCCGGAGCAGCAGAGTCGCCGGGCACCAGCCCGCGACGCCGTAGAGCAGCAGATTCGCGCCGACGAACCCGGTGAGAACGAGCCACCAGCCCGACCATGCCGCGGCCGCGACCACGCTGATCAGCACGAGGGTGCCGGCCAGCAGGGGTACGACGCGGGCGATGGACCAGCCCTGGTGGCGAGGTAGGTTCGGCATGCGTTCACTTCCAGAAATCGGTTGGGCGCCTTCGCGTTTCAGGCGAGGGCGAGAAACAGTTTTTCGAGTTCGGCTTCGCTCATCGGCTCGGCGCCGTCGGCGCTCTCGCCGGTGAGGCATTCACGCAGGCCGGTCGCGACGATCTTGAATCCGGCCCGGTCCAGGGCACGCGACACCGCCGCGAGCTGGGTGACGACGTCCTTGCAGTCGCGCCCCTGCTCGATCATGGCGATCACACCACCCAGTTGCCCCTGTGCGCGGCGCAACCGGTTGAGTACCTGTGCGATCGTTTCCTCGTTGCCGACCATGGCTGTCCGTCCTCTCGTCGCCTACCCCTTCAGCATACCCCTAGGGGTATGCCGGAGGCTGTGGCATCAGTCGTGCGCGAAGCTGATCGAGGGCAGGATCCGGCGCAACCACCGCGGTGACGCCCAGGCCCGGTGACCGGTCAGGCGCAACAGCACCGGCAGCAGCACCAGTCGCACCGCGGCGGCGTCCAGCAACACGGCCACACCGAGGATGATGCCCATCTCCTTCGGCGGCAGCGGATCGGCGAGCGAGAAGGTGAAGAACACCGCCACCATGACCGCCGCGGCGGCGAAGATCACCCGGCCCGAATGGGCCAATCCGTCCACCAGGGCGCGACTCGGGTCCCCGGTGCGCTCGTAATGCTCCTTCGCCGTCGCCAGCAGGAACACCGTGTAGTCCATCGCGATGGCGAAGATCATCGCGAAGAAGAACACCGGGCCCCAGCCGTCGAGGAATCCCTGCGGGCGGAAGCCGAGCAGGACGGCCCCGTGCCCGTCCTGGAAGATCAGTTTCGCCACTCCGAACGCCGCCGCGGTCGACAGCAGACTCACCACCGTGCCCAGCGCCGCGATCAGCGGAGCCTGCAATGCCACCAGCAGCAGGGCGAAGCCGAGCACCAGGATGATCGCGACGATGATCGGGAAGTAGTGGTTCAGCGCGTGTTGCAGATCCAGATTCTCCGCGGGCGCGCCGCCGACCAGCGCTCCGGCCGGCAGCCGGTCGCGCAGGTCATCGAGGATCGTGGCCATGGCCGCATCGGAGGGATCGACGGTCGGCAGCGCCTGCATCATCGCCAGTCCGCTGCCGTCGCGGGCGGGTTGCGGCGGGGTGACCATCGCGATGCCGTCGACCGCGGAGGCGGCGTTCGCCACCGCGCCGGATTCCGTTGCGGGAGCGATGATCTGCAACATCCCGGGGGCACCCTCGCCCATCTGCGCCTGCACCAACTCGTAACCCTGACGAACCGGTGCGTCCGCCGGCACGACCTGGATCGACGGCATCGCAACCTTCAGCCCGGTCACCGGAATCGCGAGCGCGACCAGCACCAGCAGCGCGGCGATCGCGAACGGCCACGGCCGATCGTGCAGGATCCGACCCCAGGCCGCGAACCGCGGTGAGCGGTGCTGCTGACGGCCGATCCGCGACAGCGATCCGGCATTGATCCGGCCACCCAGCGCTCCCAGCGCGGCAGGCAAAAGGGTCAGCGTCGCCAGCAGCACGAACGCCACCGCGAACATGATCCCGACGGCCATCGTCCGCACCGCGGGAGCCGGCACGATCAGCACCGCCGACAAGCTCACCAGCACTGTCAGCCCGGACAGCACCACCGCCTTACCCGCCGTGCTCATGGTCTCGGCCACCGCCGCGCGCGGATCGGAACTCGCCGCGAGCGCGCCGCGGAAGCGGGCGACGATGAACAGGGCGTAGTCGATTCCCAGCGCCAGGGCGAACATCATCGCGAAGTTCATGGCCCACACCGAAATCGGCGTCACGTGGTTGAGCAGCACCAGCCCGCCGGCCGAGGCGATCAAGCCGGCCAGGGTGAGCAACAGCGGCAGCCCGGCCGCCACCAGCGATCCGAAGGCGACCACCATGATCGCGAGGGTCACCGGCCAGGAAAACATCTCGGCCTTCAGCATCGCATCGTGATTGGCCTTGTCGAAGTCGCTCCACAACGCCGACGCGCCGGTCGGATAGACCTCGATTCCGTTGCCCGACAACGCCGTCAGCGCATCCTTGTGGGCATCGACCGCCTTCACCATGTCGTCGGTCGAAGCCGCGGCGCCGGCGATGAGGATTCCGGTGTGCCCGTCGGGGCTGATCGACATCCCCGGCTGGGGCGCCACCACCTCGCCGAAGCGCGAATCACCGGCGAAGATCGCGGTCATCCGGCCCAGCACCGATTGCACCTCCGGACTCTCGACGGTCCGGCTGTCGGAATGCACCACGACCTGCACCGCGGCCGACGAATTGCCGCCGAAGTGCTGCTGGGCCAGCTCGCGTACGCGCACCGAATCCGACCCGTTCGCCTGCCAGCCGGCGCCCGCGAGGGAATTGAACACGCTCGGCGCCGCGGCTCCGAGGGCCACCAGCACCAGCAGCCAGACCCCGAACACGATCCGGGTGTGGCCGGCCATGGCGGCACCCAGTCTGCTCAGCATTCCGCCGGGGCCTCGCGTGGTGGCCGCCGGCGGTGATACGACCTGCGTTTCGGTCATAGTGCACGCCTCCCTTCAATACCCCCTGGGGTATATTTCGTTCGACGGCCAACATACCCCCGGGGGTATCCTGGACGCAAAGGTGTGTTCGGCCACATCCGGGTACACCGGCCGTGAAGACGAAAGGAGACGACATGACGGATATCGCGCTGTATGTCGACCCGGTCTGCCCGTTCAGCTGGGTCACCGCACGCTGGCTGCAAACGAGCGCCGACGCTCGCGTCACGCTGCGGCAGATGAGCCTGGCCGAACTCAACGAGGGACAGGACGTCGACGACGACCAACGGCCGATGATCGAACGATCGCGGCGCCTCGGACGGGTCTTCGCCGCCGTCACCCGCCGATACGGAGACGACGGATTCGACCGGCTGTATCAGGAGTTCGGAACGGTGGCCCACACCCGCAAGGAACCGATCACCGACGAGACGATCGCGGGCGTGCTCACCCGCCTGAATCTGGGTCCGGCGCTCGCGACGGCCGCCGACGACGCCGGCTTGGACGCGTTCGTCGCCGAGACGCATCGAGCCGCGCAGCAGGCCCTCGGGCAACCCAGCGGAAGTCCGATCACCGTCGTCGACGGCCGCGGATTCTCCGGTCCGGTATTGACGAAGATTCCCGATTCGCGGCAGGGAAAGCAGCTGTTCGAAGCGGTGGTCACCCTCGCCGCCACGCCGGAGTTCGCGGCTGTGCAGAGTCCGTACTCCGGGCCGCCGGACACCACCGAACCCGCCACCGGCACCTGACAGTGCGGACGAACACGAGGCGGGCCGGTGACCTTCGGCCCTGGCCCGAGCGCCGGCGATGCGGTGATATCGACGCGAAGGAGCGTGACCATGAACTTCGCGAGCACCGCGCCGGGCGCTCGGCACGGCACCGCACGCCGCGCCGGGTCCGACGACCAGGGCCCCGAGTACGACCTGCCGACCGTCGACATCCGGCTCGGTGATCGAGTCCCCAGCATGTTCGGCGAGTACGCGCGGCGGCGCATCGGCGACGCCGTGCGCTGCGCACCGTCGCCGGTGGCGTCCATCCGGGTCCGCCTGGCCGACCATCGCGAGTCGGCGCTCGCGAATCCGTTCGTGGCACAGGCCGATATCGTCGCCGCGCGACCGCTGCGGGTACAGGTGACGGGAGCAACGGCACGCGAGGCGGTGGATCTGCTGCAGACACGGACCCGCGCTCGGCTGCGTATGCCGATCGGCGGTGGAGCGGCGCGGCAGCAGCGGTGTGATCCGACGGCTGCCACGCTGCTCTACCTGCGCCCGGTCACACAGCGGAAGATCGTGCGCACCAAGTGTTTTCATCTTCTCGAACGCACCGCCGCGGAGGCCGCGGCCGATATGGCGCTGATGGACTACGACTTCTGGTTGTTCACAGAGTCCGGCGCGGATACGGACAGCGTGCTCGCGCGAACCACGGGTGGTCACTACCGGTTGACTCGGCTCGACGAACGCGCGGCGACCGCCGACGCGGCGAATCTGCTGCTCACCGTCGCCGAGCCCCCGGCCCCGGTTCTCGACCGCGCGGACGCCCTGACCCGGCTCCAGTTGAGCGGTTCACCGTTCCTCTTCTACCGTGATCGCGAACTCGATCGCGGCTGCGTGTTCTATCACCGCTACGACGGTCACTACGGATTCATCACCTCGCGACGATGACCGCCGAAGCCCTCGTCGCGGTGGACCTTCGCCTCTACCACCGCAACCGTCCCGATGGTGGCATGGACAGACCGGATGCTCAGCTCCCGAGAGGTACCGCATCGTGATTCCGCCCGACCGCACCGACGACGGCGCACCCAACTCCAGTGTCGCACTCGACCGCGCCGAGGCGATGCGGCTGCTGGCCGGAATCGCTTACGGCCGCGTCGTTTTCACCCGCGACGCACTACCGGCCATTTGCCCGGTCAACCATTTCGTCGAAGACGACGGGCGGGTCGTGGTGTGCACTCGGCTCACCTTCCGGCTCACCTCGGCGATCCGGGCGGATCCCGGAGTGGTCGTCGCCTACGAAGCCGACGAGATCGATCCCGGCACCCGGACCGGCTGGTCGGTCGTGGTGACCGGTCTGGCGCGGCGGGTCGCCGATCCGTCCCGCGTCGCGCGATACGAGCGACTGCTGCGACCATGGATAGCGGCGGCCATGGATACGGTCGTCGAGATCGAACCCACCATCGTGACCGGTATCCGTCTCGTCGGCGCACCGGAGTCACCCGGGCCGCCGGCACCACCGATCCCCTCGCCGAAAGTCGAAAAGAATGACCTACCACGATGATCCGTTCGCTCCGGCCCTGAACACCGCCCACACCTGGTTACGAACCGTCGCGGACCGGCTGGCCACCGAGGACCGGACCTTCGCCCTGCGCGCGCTGCGCGCCTGGCTGCATACTGTGCGCGACCGCCTCGACGTCCCCGTGGCCGCGCATTTCAGTGCTCAATTGCCCGAATTGCTGCGCGGCATCTTCTACGAGGGCTGGGTGCCCGCCCATGTCCCCGTGCACCACGACGTCGCCTCTTTCGTCGACGCGTTCGCCCACGAGGCGGGCGTGGGCGCCGACGAGGCGGTGGCGTTGGTCGGCGCCGTGACGATCGCACTGTCCGACGTCTTCTCCCCCGGACATCTCGACCACGTTCTCGCGGTGGTCCCCGAGCCCCTGCGCGCAGTGCTGCTCGGCAGCGAACTCAACGGGACGGCCGCGACGGTTCCCGGCGACGCGTAGGCGCCGGCAACCAGAAAGTTCCAGCAACCAGGAAAAGGACTTTCGTCCATGATGAGTCGCTGATCAGGCGATTAGGGTGGGTACATTCATTGCTACTCCGATTGGACCCACTCACCATGATCAAGGTGTTCCTGGTCGACGATCACGAAATCGTCCGTCGCGGGCTGAGCGACCTACTCGACGGCGACCCGGAGTTGTCGGTGATCGGCGAGGCGGGGTCGGTGTCCCAGGCCCTCGCTCGCATCCCCGCGCTGCGCCCGGATGTCGCGGTGCTCGACGTGCGGCTGCCGGACGGCAACGGCATAGAACTGTGCCGGGAGCTGCTCTCGAAGGTCGACGGCCTGCGCTGCCTGATTCTCACCTCCTTCACCGACGAGCACGCGATGCTCGACGCGATTCTGGCCGGTGCCAGTGGTTATGTGGTCAAGGACATCAAGGGCATGGAACTCGCCCGTGCAGTGAAGGACGTCGGCGCCGGTAAGTCGCTGCTGGACAACCGCGCCGCCGCCGCACTGATGGAGCAACTGCGCCACGGCACCGAGCCCGACGGTCCGCTGGCGACGCTGACCGAGCAGGAACGCAAACTGCTCGATCTGCTCGGCGAGGGCCTCACCAATCGCGAGATCGCCGACCGCATGTTCCTCGCCGAGAAGACCGTCAAGAACTACGTGTCGCGGCTGCTGGCCAAACTCGGTATGCAGCGCCGTACCCAGGCGGCCGTCTACGCCACCAAACTGCATTCGCGTACCACGGCGGAGTAGCGCGGACCACCGGTGACCATTGGCCCCTCGGTGCGGGATCAACGCCCGTATTCGCATCGCCTCGCGGTTGTGAGACTGGATACCATGACCACCGCAAAGCATTCGGCAATCGTCGACACGCCCGACGACCGGACGGTCGCGGCAGTGGTCGAGCAGGCGCAGCGAGCACCCTCGGTCCACAACACGCAACCCTGGCGTTGGATATTCGATCGGCATCAGCTGCTCCTCTACACCGACCCCGATCGCGTCCTGTCCGGCACCGACCCGCACGGCCGAGAGCAGGTGATCAGCTGCGGCACGGTGCTGCACCACGCTCGCACCGCGTTCGCCGCCCGCGACTGGCATACCGATATCGTGCGGATTCCCGATCCGCAGCGCCCCGGCCTGATGGCGGTTCTGGAATTCCGGCCGTGGGGTGACCCTCCGAACGGAATCCCGCCTCGTGCAGCGGCCATCACCCACCGACACACCGACCGGCTGCCGATGGAGGCGCCGAGGCACTGGGAGCAGGTGGCACCGACGCTGCGCGCTCTCGTCACCCCGCACGGGCTCGACTTCGACGAACTCGCCGGCGATATCCGCGCCCGGGTCGCCGCGATCTCGCGCGCCGCCTCCGCTGCTCGCCGAGACGACTGGATGTATCAGGACGAATTGCTATGGTGGGCGGGGAATTTCGAGGCATCCGAAGGCGTTCCGGCCAGCGGTCTGATCTCCGCCGCCGAACTCGCGCGCGTCGACGTCGCCCGGCCGTTCCCCACTGCCCCGCATTCGGAGCGCCGGCCCGGTCGCCTCGATCAGGCCCGGCTCGTCGCCATCAGCTCTCCGGAGGATTCACGCGAGTACTGGCTCCAGACCGGCGAGGCGCTGTCCGCGGTACTGCTCGAATGCACCGCCGCGGGCCTGGGGACGTGCCCGGTCACCCACCTCACGGAGGTGCCGGCCGGTCGTCGAGCCTTGTCCGCGCTACTCCCGCATCACGACTACCCGCAGGTCCTGGTCCGCATCGGTAGCTCGCCGGCGGACGAGCCGGATCCGCCGTCGACCCCGCGCCGCGGCGTCGACGAGGTCCTGACCTTCACCGGCCGCTGGACCTGATTCGGCACCAACCGGCGCCTGCTCGGCGCTCCGATCCCGGATGCAGCAGGCGATCCATCCGGACGGCAGCGTACCCGAATGCCGAAAGGCCACGCCGATATCGGCGCGCCGCAGCGCGGGCCCGTCGTTGACCCCGTCACCGGTCATGGAGACGATCTGCCCCTCGGCCTGCAAGGTGTGGATGATGTCGAGTTTGCGATCGGGGGTAGCGCGCGCGAAGACCGCGGCGCTGCCCAGTTCGGCGTCGCTGGCGCCGCGCGCATCGATGACGGCCTCGTCACTCGGCAGAATGCCCAAGTCGACGGCGACAGCGGCGGCCGTGCCGGGATGGTCGCCGGTGATCAGGATGGGACGGATCCAGGCGGCGACAGGCCGCCAACGTCGCGGCGGCCTCTTCCCGCGGCGGGACCCGAGGCGGACTGTCGATTCATGAGCACCGCAGCCGCTCCCGGCGTCCGACCGGCACATATCTGTCGCGGCGAACAGCATGGCGGTAGGCTTTGCGCAAGCGTAAACACCGATGTTTCGCGTTACTCGGACAGCGAATCGAGACTGACGATATGCCCGATGATCAGCGAGCCGGTACATACTCGGTGCGCGACACCCTCTCGCAGCTGCGGCTGCGAGAGTTGCTCGCCGAGGTGCGCGATCGGGTCGACGAGATCATGGATTCCCGCGACCGGATGGACGGTCTGGTCGAGGCGATGCTGGCGGTGACCGCGGGACTCGATCTGGCCGAAACGTTGCGCGCCATCGTGCACGCCGCGATCAGCCTGGTCGATGCCCAGTACGGTGCACTGGGGGTCCGCGGCCACGACGAACATCTGCTCCAGTTCATCTACGAGGGCATCGACGAACCGACCCGCAAGCTGATCGGCGATCTGCCCGAGGGCCACGGCGTGCTGGGCATGCTGTTCACTCAGCCCACACCGATCCGGCTCGAGGACCTCGCGAAGCACCCCTCGTCGGTCGGATTCCCGGCCCATCATCCGCCGATGCGCTCCTTCCTCGGTGTTCCGGTGCACATCCGCAACGAGATCTTCGGCAACCTGTATCTCACCGAGAAGGCCGGCGGTCAGCAGTTCACCGAGGACGACGAGCTGATCGTGCAGGCGCTCGCGGCCGCCGCGGGCATCGCCATCGAGAATGCCCGGCTGTACGAGGCCGCCCGCAACCGTCAGGCGTGGATCGAGGCCACCCGCGATCTCACCACGGAATTCCTCGCCGCCGACGAACCCGCCCGGGTGCTGACACATCTGGTCGACCACGTGCGTGTGCTCACCGGATCGGAATGGGTGCTGCTCGCCACGGTCACCGACCCGGATGTGCCGACCGAGGAGATCACCGAGTTGATCGTCGACCAGGCCGCGGGCGAACGGACCGACGCCGCCGGACACTCCCTCGACGTCACCGGCATCATCGGGACGGCCTTCGCGGACCGCAGGCCGCTGCGCTTCGACGACGTGAGCGATCTCGATTTCGCCGCGCTGTTCCCCACCGGCGGACCGGTGCTGCTGGTCCCCCTGCACACTCGCGATGCCCCGCAAGGGATCCTGATCGCCGTCCGCGCCAAGGACACCGCCCCCTACGACGACGAGATGCTGGAATTGGCCGCCGCCTTCGCCGATCAGGCTGCGCTGGCCATGCAGTTGGCCGCCACGCAACAGCGGTTGCGCGAACTCGACGTGCTCACCGACCGCGATCGGATCGCCCGGGATCTGCACGATCACGTCATCCAGCGGTTGTTCGCGATCGGCCTGTCCCTGCAGGGCGCGGTGCCCCGCACCCGCGTTCCCGAGGTCAAGGTCCGGCTCACCGAAGCGATCGACGGACTGCAGGATGTGGTCCAGGAGATCCGCACCTCCATCTTCGATCTGCACGGCGGCACCAGCACGCGCTTGCGCCAGCGCCTCGAGGAGGCGGTCCGCCAGCAATGCGGCGACACCCCGATCCGCAGCTCGCTGCGGGTGGCCGGACCGCTGTCGGTGGTGGGTTCGCAGCTTGCCGACCACGCGGAAGCCGTTGTGCGCGAAGCGGTCAGCAACGCGGTCCGCTACGCCGGCGCCACGACACTCGAGGTCGTGATCGGCGTCGGTGACGACCTGACGATCACCGTTACCGACGATGGCTGCGGTATCGGCGACAACATCACCCCCAGCGGCCTGACCAACCTCGCCGAGCGCGCGCGTTCGCTGGGCGGGACGTTCCGGACCAAGGCCGGCACGGCGGGTTCGCAGCGGCCGGGTACTCGTCTGGAGTGGTCGGCTCCGTTGAGCTGACCACCCCGCCGACTGCTACCGAACCTGCTGCGCCGCAATCTATTCGGCCGGTTGCCGCACCACCGTGATGGGGCATTCCACCGACTGCACCAGGGCCGCGCTGGTGGAGCCGAGGAGCATTCCGGTGAATCCGCCGCGGCCGTGGCTGCCGACGACCACCAGCTGCGCGTTCTCCGACGCGTCGAGCAGCGAGCGCACCGGCCGGTCGAGCACCATTTCGCGACGCACCTTCACATCCGGATACCGTTCGGAGTATCCGGCCAGGGTCTCGGCCAGTACCGCGTCCTCGGATTCCCGGATCGCGTCCCAGCCGACGATCGCGGGGTCGAGGCCGCTGCTGCGGTCGCTCCACGCGTGCAGCACCACCAATCCGACGGTGCGCCGCGACGCCTCAGCGAAGGCGAATTCGAGCGCCGGCATACTGTTCGCCGTGCCGTCGACGCCGACCAGAACCGGCTTCACCGCCGTGACCGCATCGGTCGCCGACATCGAATGAACCACGGTCACCGGGCAATTCGCGTGCCGGATCACCGCCGAGGACACCGACCCCAGCAGGCCGCGCCGGATGGCGCCCAGGCCACGGCTGCCCACCACGATCGCCTCCGCTTGATCCGACTGTGCGATCAGATGCTCGATCACGGCGTCGGTGGTGATCTCGGTGGTGATCACCGGCGTACGGTCCGGTGTCGCGGCGCGGGCGATGCGGGCGGCCTCGACGAGGATGCGTTCGGCGTCTACGTGCAGCCAGCTCATATCGTCCTCGGTGAGGATCGGGGCGGGCCCGAGCCCGCCCGCGACCGAGATCGAGGTGACCAGATGGAGGCGGCAGTCGCGCAGTGCGGCATCGGCGGCGGCCCAGGCGGCCGCGTGATAACCGACGGCCGAGCCGTCGACCGCGGCGACGATCGGCCGATCGATGTGCCGCTGCGGTACGGCGGAATGCTCGGTCATGATGTTCTCCTCGTGAATCGTGTGTTTACGGAGTTCCTATGGGGCGGCTGATCTTTCGCCACTCCCGGGCCCAGCCGGCACGATGCCGCGCGCTGCAGCCACAAGTGGTCAGCCATACCAGTGCCGCTGTGGCGAAACAGATTTCGACGAATGTGGCCAACCCCAGCCCGACGCCGCGCATCGCCGCGGTGTCGGCGGGCAACGGCGCGGCGGTCGGGCGGCCGTCGGGGGCCAGCCACATGGTCAGCTGCTGCCCGGGATGCGCCAACGCGGCCACGGTGGTCGTGGCTTCGCCGGATCGCCCGGCGTGTGTCCACCGAACCGTGGCTTCGTATCGATCGGCGGACACGTCCATCGATGTCGCCGTCGTACGGACCGGATCGGTGACGATCGTGGCGGTCACCGCCGTCTTCGCCGCGTTCTCGACGCGAATCTGCACGGCGGCATCGGTGTAGCGGGCCGTGCCCATCGCCGCGCAGATCGGCACCGCGGCGAGAACCACGACGACGGCCAGGATCCGGATGACGGCCTCGATCCGGTCCGACGGCCGCATCAGCCGGTTCGCCGCCCACGGACCCGTGCGCCACGCGCGTAGTGCCAACGACGGATACCGCGTCATGTCGTCATCTCCTCACAGCCGGGTCACGACGTCGTCGAGCGGTCGTCGCGGTGTCGGTGACAGCGGGGAACCGGTTGCGGCCCAGCCGGTTCGGATGATCATCTGCGGATATCCACTGTCGTCGAGGAGGTCGGTGCGCAGTTCCGTGCGCACCTCCGGGATTTCGAGCGGTTCACTGAGCGGGCAGGTCGCCAATCCGAAGGTGGTCGCGGCCAGCAGGATCGCGCTGGTCGCCTCCCCGGCGCGCAGCCGGCTCACCGTGTCGTCGCCCGCGGTGTAGAGCACGAGCATGTGATCGGCGTCGGCGATATCGCGAACCACCGCCTCCTGCAGCCGGGGATCGGCGAACGGCCGGGCCGAGGCGTCGGTCGCGGCGACCGCACTGCGGGCCGGAACACCGTCGGGTGCCGCGTGATGTCCGCTCCAGCGCGCCAATTCGGCGCGGTAGGCGGCGTCGGCGTTGTGTGCGGTGGCGGCACGTTCGAAGGCGTGCAGCAGCCGCACCCGCTCGCTGTCGGCGACCACATCGCGGACCAGCACCCCGTTCGCCGCCGCGGCGGCGGTCAAGGAGCCGATGTGAATGTCGGGCACCTCCCAGGAGGTGTAGTGGCGGCGGTCGCTGTGGCGCAGCGGGATCGCGCGGGAGAGGCCGACCGCTTCGGCCGTCGTGGGGGCAGGCCGGAATTCCACGGCCGCCAGGTGCTCCGGCACCGCCGGGTTCGGCACTCGGTGCACCACCGTCGCCCAGCCCAGCGCCGCGGCCGCGACCCGCAGATGATGCAGTGCCGCACCGCAACTCACGACCAGATCGCGCTGGTCGGGGTCGGTCTGCCGCAGCTGTCGGCTGGTGTCGGCGTACAGCTGGACGGTGTCGTCCCCGATGCGCCACAACCACGGCTGGCTGTTGTGCACCGACGGTGCGCGCACCGCCAGGTCCACCGCCGTCATCAAGGTGTCGTAGTCCGGATGTCTCGTCATGATCATCGGTCTCCTACCGCGGCAGGCAGATCCAGCACCTGGCCGGTCGTCGCGCCGCCGTCCACCACGAATTCCGATCCGGTGGAGAACGTCGCCTCGGTGACGATGAACCGGACCATGGCGGCGACTTCTTCGGGTTCCCCGAAACGGGCCAACGGTTGTGCGGCCGTGACGGATTCGTCCATACCCGCGGTCATCGCGGTGCGGATCGGGCCGGGATGCACCGAGCATACCCGGATATTCGACGGCCCCCATTCGAGCGCCGCCGCCTTGGTCAGCCCGCGCAACCCCCATTTGCTGGCGACATAGGCGCCCACTCCCGCGTATCCCATGAGGCCGGCGGTCGAGGAGATGTTGACCACCACCCCGCCTCCGGCTTCCCGCAGGCGCGGACCGGCCAGGTGCATGCCCAGCCACGAGCCGTACAGGTTGACGTCCAGAACGTGGCGGAACATCGTCGGCGGCTCAATGTCCACGCCGCCGAAATCGACGATGCCGGCGTTGTTCACCAAGACGGCCAGCGGGCCGAATGTGGCTTCGGCGTCGGCGATCACCCGCTGCCAGTCAGCCTCGTCGGCGACGTCGAGGCGGCGGAAGATCGCGCCGGTACCCAAGGCCGTCGCTGTGGCGGTGCCGTCGCGTTCGAGGAGATCGGCGATGACCACGCCGAGCCCCTCCTTGGCGAGCTCGGCCGCCACGGCGGCACCGATGCCCCGTGCGCCGCCGGTGACGATCGCACTGCGACCACTGAACGTGCCCATTGTCTGTCGCCCCTTTCACTGGTGCGTTGTCGCACTCAGCATCGCGCCTCGGGCGGCGAGCAGGGCACGGCCGAAAGTCACCGGAACGCCGAGTCTTCGGACAGTCGTGATCGCCGGTCGGTCGTCGCGCCGGTCGGATCCGTCGCCGTGAGCGGCGGGCGCCGGCCGCATCGGCCGGCTCCGGTGGACCCTCGTGACGGCAGTGCGGGACCAAAGGCCCTGGCGACCATTCCCCGGCGTCGGGAAAGGTCGAGGTATGACAGGAATCACCCGCAGCGACGGCATCGGACGCTGGCATGTGTTACTGGCCGGGTCCACGGGTGTGGTCGCGGCGAGTGTCTTCACGCTCGCCGTCGCGCCGGGCATCGGCCTACATGTGAGCGCGCCACTGGACAGCACTCCGGCCGGGCACGGCGTAGCCGCCGGCGCGATGGCCTTCGCGCTCGTCGTCGGGATACCGATGGCCCTCACCGCGGGCGGCGCCCTCAACGGTGATCGGCGCGTCGCCACGGCCGCGGTGACCAGCGGCTTGCTGCTGATCTGCTGGTTGCTCGCCGAGATGACCGTGCTCCGCACCCTGGACTGGGCGCAGCCGCTGTATCTCGTCCTCGGCATCGTCGTCGCGGCGCTGGGACTGCATATCAAAACCGAGGAGATCGAATCACGGAGCGGCGCATCCGCGCGGCGGATCGATCCGGGTGAAAGGACATACCGATGAGCTCTCAGTACGCGGACGACGCGCACCATCTCGCCTCCGCCCCGATCGTGGTCGGTGTCGACGGGTCGGCCGGTGCCCGCACCGCGTTGCTGTGGGCGGCCGAGGTCGCCTGCGATCGAGGACGCGACCTGCGCATCGCCTACGGACTCGACCTGCCGAGCGCGAGCCGGGTGTTCGACAACTACGACCTGTCCGAGCCGGCGGTGCTGGAACGCCTGCGCGCCCACGGCGCCGCACTGGTCGCCCGCGAGGCTCTCGCCGTGCGCGGAACCGTGCCCGAGGTTCAGGTCAGCACGGAGGTCTCCTCGGAGCATCCGGCGCGAATGCTGTTGCGGCACAGCGCCACCGGATATCTGGTCGCGCTGGGCGCCCAGGGCGCCGACGGCTTCGGCACCCACATCGGTTCGATTCTGTTGTCGGTCACCAGCCACGCCGAAGGCCCGGTCGTGGTGGTACGCACCGAATCCGAGGAGCAGCCACGACCGCGCGAGAGCGGCCCCGTCGTGGTCGGTGTCGACGGCAGCCCACTCAGCGAGGCCGCGGTGGCGGCCGCATTCGAGGAAGCCGCCGAACGCGGCGCCGAACTGGTCGCCGTCCACGCGTGGAGCGATCTGACGTTCGGCTCGTTCGTCGGCGACCCGTACACCTGGTTCCCGATGTCGGATATCGAGGTGAACGAGGAAGCGATCCTCGCGGAACGACTGGCCGGCTGGCAGGAGAAGTACCCGGATGTCCGGGTGCGCCGCCACATCAGCATGGCCGAGCCCGCTGCCCATCTGCAGCGGTGGAGCGAGTCCGCACAGCTCATCGTCGTCGGCAGCCACGGCCGCGGGAGCTTCCGTGGGCTGCTGCTGGGATCGGTGTCCAATTCCCTTGTCCAGCATGCGAAATGCCCCGTCATGGTGGTGCGCTCGCCTGAGGAGAAGCAGGCCCATGACAAGGACTGAGCATTCGGCGGCCCGTCGCGGTGCCGCGGCCGCCGTCGGCGTCGCCTCGTTTCTGGGCGGGCTGGCCACCGGCTACCGGCTCTTCGCCCGCCGGTGGTGTCTGAGCTGGGGCGCGACCGAAGAGGAGGTGCGCCGCCGCATGCCCGGCGACGACCTGCTCCTGCTTCCCGACATGCTCTCGACCCGGGCGATCACGATCGAGGCCGATCCCGCCGCGGTCTGGCCCTGGCTCGTGCAGTTCGGGCCGGGACGCGGCGGAATCTACAGCTACGACTGGATCGACCGCCTCCTGGGCGTCGACGTGCACAGCGCCCGGTCGATCCTGCCGCAGTTCCAGGATCTCGCCGTCGGTGACGTCGTGACGGTGAACTCCGACAGCACACCGTCCCGGGTGGCGGTGCTCGAGCCCGGGCGAACGCTCGTATTCCGCACCGACGACGGGAACTGGATCTGGGAATTCGGGCTGTATCCGTGCCCGGAGGGCACCCGCCTGGTCAGCCGCAACCGGATCGCGACTCCCGGCGCCTCGGCCGCGCTGCGACTGTTCGATACGTTCTTCCTGGAACCGGGCAGTCTGGTGATGGAGCAGAAGATGTTGCGCGGCATCAAGGAACGCGCCGAAGCGCATCGCGTCGCCGAACCCGTCCGGATCGGGAGCAAGGCACCGTGACCGCCACCGGCACACCGACACCACTGCCGCTCACCCCGGCCTTCCTCGCGGTCGGCCGGTGCGTGATCACGACCGTCGGGCTGCTGGCACGCCACCGCATCCACTGCCCGTCCCGGAACGTCGGGACGTGGCTGAGTTTCGGCGACGGCACCTCGTCCTACGTCTACCGGGAAACCGTGATCGACAGGATTCCGTCGCCCGAACCATGTGTGCTGCTGGTGCGTTTCGAGTTGCGAGGCGTGCGCGGGCGCGGGCATGCGTGGTTCCGTCGGGAGAGCATCCTCAACACCGTGCTCTTCGCCGGATTCCCGGGCATGATCAGCAAATTGTGGCTGGCACACGATCAACGCGGCGTGTACCGGGGGCTCTACGAATGGGACGGGGCGGCGTCCGCCGACGCCTACGCCCGTGCGCTGTGGCGGGTGCTCGCCCTGGTCAGTGTCCCTGGCTCGATCGACTACCGAGTGCTGCCCGGTCTGCGCCGCCGCGACCTGCCGGTGGCGTCCACCGGTCACGGCGCAGGTGGTACGGAATGGTGGCGGGTCACCGAAGTCGATTCTACCGCAGCATAATTCGAGCCATGGCACGCGGAACCCGCCCACGGACAGGTTCCGCCTGCCATGCTCTCGGTCTTCTGTTCGCTGTCAGTGTTCGTCGGCCGCCGGCAGCGTGACGCTCTCACCGGTCGCCAGCACGACGGTGTGGCCGCGGCATTCGATCGTGATCGAACGCGCCCCGTCCGTATCGGAGCTGACCTCGAGCCGCCGGGCGTCGATGCGCACGGTCAGGCGATGGCCGTGGTAAATGATCGCGAAGGTCAGCGTGCCCAGTTCCGGCGGCCAGCACGGGGCGAAGATCAAGCGGTCGTCGCGTGTCTCCAGTCCGGTGAAGCAGCGCTGGACCAGGTCGATACTGCCCGCCATCGCGCCCAGGTGGATTCCCTCGGCCGTTGTGCCGCCCTGGATGTCGGCGATATCGGATTCCAGGACGCTGCCGAAGAATTCCATCGCGCGGTCCCGGTTCGCCCGGGCAAGCACCCAGGCGTGGACGACGGCGCTCAGGGTGGAGCCGTGCGAGGTGCGGGCCAGGTAGTAGTCGACGGTGCGCGGAATGTCCGGGCCGCCGAAGTCGTAGCCGAGCCCGGCGAACAGCCGCCCCAACTCGTCGGCCGAGAACAGATAGAACAACATCAGGACGTCGGCCTGTTTCGCCACCCGATACCGGTCGACGGCGTCGCCTTCGGCCTCGAGGATGCGGTCGAGCCGGCTCGTATCGCCGTAGCGACGCCGGTAATCGTCCCAATCCAGTTCGGCGAGCCGGTCGTATCCGGCGAACTGGCTGATCACTCCCTCGTGGAAGGGCACGAACATCCGATCGGTGACCTCGGCCCAGCGTTCGGATTCGGCGGCCGGCACCGCGAGGCGGTCGAGCAGTTCCGACCGCACCCGCGGCGGCAGCAGTTCGACGGCATCCAGGGCGCGCCGGATGACCCATACGGCCATGACATTGGTGTAGGCGTTGTCATCGATGCCCTCGTAGGGCTGCCCGGGATAGCCGGAATGAAATTCGTCGGGTCCGATGACGCCGCGGATGTGATACCGGTCGTCGGCGGGATCGTAGGTGGCCCGATCGGACCAGAATCGGGCGATCTCCACCAGGAGTTCGGCGCCGAATTCGGCGAGGAACGCCCGATCTCCGGTGGCCTGGTAGTAGTGCCACACGTTGTAGGCGACCGCCGGGCCGGCATGTTGCGCGCGAGCGCTGGCGTCCGGATTCCAATGTCCCGAACGGGGATTCAGATGCAGGCGCTGACTCTCCTCGCGCCCGTCACTGCCGGATTGCCAGGGGAACAGGGCCCCGCGACAGCCCTGTGCGCGCGCCGCGGCCCGCGCCTGCGGCAGGCGGCGGTAGCGGTACCGCAACAGTTCTCGCGTCAGCGCCGGATCGCGCAGGCTCACCACCGGCAGGACGAACAGCTCGTCCCAGAACACGTGTCCCCGGTAGGCCTCGCCGTGCAGACCCCGCGCGGGCACCCCGGCGTCGAGGTCGGCGGTGTGGCGCGACAGCGTCTGCGCCACCTGCAGGACGTGCAGTCGCAGCGCGCGCACCGATTCCTCACTGGCGTCCAGATCGATGCGCAGCCGCCGCCACACATGCTCCCAGGCATCGGCGTGCGCGGCGCAGAGTGCGTCGTAGTCCGGCGCCTCGTCGAGCAGGCGCAGGGCGGCCTCGTCGGGTGCGGAGATCGCGCGGTCGCGGCCGGTGAACACCGCCGCCGTCTTGTCGACGACGATGTCGTGCCCGGACTCGGCACGCACGACGAAATCGTGGGCGGCGGTACCGTCGGCGAGCGGCGAGCCGGCCGTCTGCCGCCCGTGCGATGTCACCGTGGTCCGGGTGGCCACCGCCACGGTGATCAGCGACTGCGTGGTTCGCATCAGCGTGGATGCGGTGTGCGCGTCCGGGGTATCGATGCGCAGTTCGCTCAGGTGTGTTCCGGACAGGTCGCGGTACCGGTCGACTCCGGCGTTGCGGACCGATGTGTCGATCGCCGACCGGATGGTGAGCGGTCCGCTCCAATTCTCGGGCGTCACGGTGGTTCGCATCGCGCACGCGTGGGGTGAGTCCATCGACGCGAAACGCCGCTGAACCACCGCCGTGATGCGGCCGGCGGCGTCGCGGCAGCGCAGCCTGCGAGTGAGCACCGCCTGGCGTAGATCGAATTGCTGTGTGTAGTCCAGTAATTCGGCATCGTCGAGATCGAACCATTCGTCGTCGGCGATGCGCCACGTCAGGGGAAGCCAGTTCGGCAGATTCACCAGGCTCTCGTTCTCGACGTGCCGCCCGGCGATATCGTCGCCGAGCCGGTTGTAGATTCCCGCGACATAGGTTCCGGGATAGTGGTGGGTTCCCGCCCGCGTCTCCGGCGCGGCCGCGCGGGTGACGAGGTACCCGTTGCCCACCGCGCACAACGCTTCGCGCAGCCGCTCGGCGCCGGGGTCGTAGCCGTCGTAGGTGAGCAGCCACGAGCGTCCCACCGCCCAGTCGCTCTCCCCGGTCAGCAATTCGGCCATCCGCTGCAGGAATTCGCCGGCGCGCGCGGGACTGTCGAGGGCGAACCGCGCCGCGGTGCGCCGGTCGCCGGTGTCGCCGTGGCGAACCACCAGTGGCACTCCGGTGACCTGGATCGCGTCGAAGGCGTCCTCGTCGGTCAGATCGTCGCCGAGGTACACCGGCATCACCGGGCGGCCCACCAGATCCAGCACCCAGTGCAGCGCCCGTCCCTTGTCCCAGTCCACGTCGGGACGCAGTTCGGTGACCTTGCGGCCGGCGGTCACGCGCAGCCCCTGTCCGCGGGCGATGTCGTGCACGGTGGCCACGACCGTCGAGACGGCATCGGCGGCGACCTGGCGGTGATGGACGGCGACCGCGAATCGTTTCGGCTCGATCAGCACCCCGGGAATCCGGCTCAACCGGTCGGCGAGTTCGGCCGCCGCCTGTACCAGCGCACGTTCGGCCTTCGGGCCGCTGTCGTGCACGTGTTCGGTGCCGTCGGGCGCCATGAGTTCGAAACCGTGGCTACCGGCGTACCAGATGCCCTCGACACCTACGCGCGTGCGCAGATCGTCGAGTCCGCGACCACTGATCACGGCGACGGGACACTGCGCGGCCAGCGTGGCCAAGGTGGCGCGCACATTCTCGATCGGTATCGCCGCCTCGGGATCGGGCACGATCTCCGAGATCGTACCGTCGAAATCCAGCAGCACCGCGATGTGCTCGTCCTCGACGGCGTCGGCGATCGACGTCCAGCACGCCAGCGCGTCCGCGATCTCCGACAGACGGCGGAAACCACTGCGCACCCGGATCTCCTCGGCGTCGGCGACCACCACGTCGGCCCCGGTGCACAGCAGCCGGTCCGGATCTCCGGCGCGCTCGATACCGATCACCAGTCCGAAACCACCGCGCCGCCCGGCACTTACCCCGGCCTCGGCATCCTCGACGACGACCGTCCGCTCGGGTTCGGCGCCCAGCCGCTGCGTGGCCAGCACCATGGTGGCCGGATCCGGCTTTCCCGGCAGCTCGAGTTCTTCGGCCACGACACCGTCCACCCGGACGGCGAACAGGTCCCCGAGCCCCGCGGCGTCGAGTACCTGGGCCGCATTGCGGCTGGCCGAGAACACCGCGGCCCGCACCCCCGCCGCGCGCAAGCGGCGCACCAGGGCCACCGTGGTGGCGAACACCGGTACGCCCGATTCGGCGATCCGGGCGAGGAACACCTCGTCCTTGCCGTTGCCGAGGCCGCAGATCGTGGCGTCGGCCGCCGTGTCCGACGGCTCGCCTCGCGGCAGTGAGATCGCCCGGGAGGCAAGGAAATCCGCGACACCGTCGTAGCGCGGTTTGCCGTCGACGTAGTCCTGGTAGTCGGAGGCGGTGAACGGCGCGCAGTTCTCACCGGGCCCGGGTGTGCGGGCGGCGAGGAATCCGTCGAAGACCTGCGTCCAGGCGGCGGCGTGGATCGACGCCGTGTCGGTGACCACGCCGTCCATATCGAAGATCACCGCGTCGTAGCGACGCGCGTCGATCACCGGCCCGGCCACCGGTTTGTCAGGATGCATTCCCCCAGCCTCCGCCCGCGTACGAACCCCGGCAAGGTACACAAGTCCTCACCCACACGGCCACCGGTCCCCGGTCGCCTGTCGGCAGCGGCGGTGACCACGTAGCAGTCCGGCAAGGTCTTTGGTCCCTGGCGAAGCCCGTAGCCCCGAACAACCATCGAGGTATGAACCGTGCCGCCGTGCGAGCGGTCGTCCCGACGGCCACGCCCCGAACCGAGACCACCCCCTCGATCGGCCCACTGCCGGCGACCTCGGCCGCCACCTCGACAGCGGCACAGGTGCTGGCCGCGGTGACCACCACCGACACCGGCCTGACGAGCACGGAAGCCGCCCGCCGACGTCACCTGCTCGGACCGAATGCCGTGCGCACACACCGTGCCCGGCTGCTCGTGGTGGTCGCGCGGCAGCTGCGTTCGCCGCTTCTGCTGCTGCTCGGGGTGGCCGCGGTGGTGTCGTTCTTCGTCGGTGAACGTTCCGACGCGGTCGTCATCGGGATCATCCTGCTGGTGTCGGTCGGTTTGGGGGCGGTGAACGAGTTTCGCGCCGAACGCGCCGCCGACGCGCTGCACGAGCGGATCCACCACGGCGCCACGGTGTTTCGCGACGGACGGCCCGAGTCGGTCGACGTGGTCGATCTGGTGCCCGGCGATGTGGTGGAGGTGCGGGCCGGGCAGCTGGTCCCGGCGGATATGCGGCTGCTGTCGGCGACCGCGCTGCAGTGCGACGAATCGGTTCTGACCGGCGAATCGGACAGTGTCGACAAATCGGTCGACCCGGTGCCGCCGGAGTCGGGCGTCGCCGAGTTGTCGTGCTGCGCGCTGATGGGCACGGTCGTCGCCGCGGGGCACGGGCGCGGGGTCGTGGTCGCCACCGGGGGTGCGACGGAGTTCGGGCGGATCGCCCTGGGCTTGGGAAAACGACAGCCCGACACCGAATTCCAGATCGGGCTTCGCCGGTTCTCGATGCTGCTGGTGTGGGTGGCCGCCGTTCTCACCGCCGGCATCTTCGCGGTCAACCTCGCCCTGCACCGGCCGATCCTCGACGCCCTGCTGTTCTCGCTGGCGATCGCCGTGGGCATCTCACCCCAATTGCTGCCCGCCGTGGTGTCGACCAGCCTCGCCGCCGGATCACGGCAGCTCGCGCGATGCAAAGTGCTGGTCAAGCGGATGGTCTGCATCGAGGATCTCGGCGATATCGAGGTTCTGTTCACCGACAAGACCGGCACCCTCACCGAGGGGCGCATCGCGTATCTGCGCGCGCTGGCCGCCGACGGCACCCCCGGCGACGAGCCGGTGGTCTACGGTCTCGCCTCCACCGACGCGACCGTCCACGACGGACGACAAGCCGGCGCCGATGCCCTCGACACGGCACTGTGGACCGCCTGCACGGCCGAACACGCCGCCGCGGCGGGTTTCGTCCGCCGCGCGGTCCTGCCCTTCGACCACAACCGCCGCATGGTGTCGGTCCTCGTCGAGGGCCCGGACGACACCACGACGATCATCGCCAAGGGCGCACCCGAGGCCGTGCTCGCGCGCTGCCACGACGTCCCGCAAGCCGCTCGGACCGCGCTCGACGCCGAGTTCGCGGCCGGTCACCGCGTCGTCGCCGTCGCGACCCGGACCGCGGTCCACGCCGATCGGCTGACCACCGACGACGAGCGCGAGCTGACACTTCGCGGATTCCTCGTCTTCCTCGATCCGCCGAAAGCGAGCGCGCGCGAAGCGTTGCGGCGTCTGGCCGGCCTGGGCATCGCCGTGAAGGTGGTCACGGGCGACAATCCCGCGGTCGCGGTCCGGGTGTGCACCGACCTCGGCCTGGACTCCGGCCGGCCGCTCACCGGCGCGGACCTCGACCGCCTCGACGATCCCTCGTTGAGCGAATTACTGCCGACCACAGCGATTTTCGCTCGTGTCGATCCCGAGCAGAAGGCGCGGATCGTCCGCCTGCAACGACATGCCGGACGCGACGTCGCCTTCCTCGGCGACGGTGTCAACGATGCGCTCGCCCTGCACGTCGCCGATGTCGGCGTCTCCGTCGACTCGGCGACCGATATCGCCAAGGACGCCGCGGATATCGTTCTGCTGGAAAAGGACCTACAGGTCCTCGCCGACGGAGTCATGGCCGGACGCCGAATCTTCGCCAACACCATGAAATACGTGCTGATGGGCACGTCCAGCAATTTCGGCAATATGTTCAGCGCGGCCGGCGCCTCGGCCTTCCTGCCGTTCCTGCCGATGCTTCCCGGACAGATCCTGCTCAACAATCTGCTGTACGACGCCAGCCAGCTCGCCATCCCGACCGATACCGTCGACCCGGAACAACTCGCCCGCCCGGCCCGCTGGGATATCGGCCTGATCCGGCGCTTCATGCTCGTGTTCGGCCCGATCAGTTCGCTGTTCGACTTCGCGACCTTCGCTGTGATGCTGTTCGTGTTCCATGCCGGCGCGGAACTGTTCCACACGGGGTGGTTCGTCGAATCCCTGTGCACTCAGACGCTGGTGTTGTTCGTGATTCGCACGCGCCGCAGTCCCAGCTACCGCAGCCGGCCCAGTATCGCGCTGCTGCTGGCGGTGCTCGCCGCGGTCGGCGTGGGTGTGGTTCTGCCGTACACGCCGGTGGCGCCCGATCTCGGCCTCACCCCGCTGCCCGTCGCGTTCTTCGCCGCGTTGGGCGCGACCGTGGTGGTCTATCTGGTGCTCGCCGAAGCGGTCAAACGGTGGTTCTTCCGCAGTCCGGCACCGACCCCGGCCCACCCGCCGCGGACCGGTCGCCGGGTACAGCGGCGCGCGTCGCGCTTCAGCGTAGGACGGGTGCGCACGCCGACCGGCGTGACCGCGCTCCGGACGGACCGCTCGAACCGACGTCGCAAACCTCGAGTAATGCTGTCCCACAGTTGATTCGAGCCGGAAACGCATAGCGGCGCGACCTACCGCGGCTCCACGTGCTCCGGCACCACGAGTGTCGGGCAGTGGGCGCGATGCAGGACCGCGGCGCGCGTGGACCGCATCGTGGTTCCGACCAGGCCCGTCCAGCGGTGCCGGCCCACCACCAGCAGCTGGGCGTCGCCCGCTCGTTCCAGCAGGACCTGCGCGGGACCGCCGAACATGACCTCCGACTCCAGCGCGACGTCCGGATACTTCCGGTGCCACGGATCCAATTGCCGATCCAGCGCCCGTGTCTCGTCCGCGCGGAACTGCTGGAGTTCTCCGTCGAGGACGAACCCGCCGACGTCGTCATCGCAGCACCGGACAGCCTGCAGACCGGCCCCGCGCAACGCCGCCTCCTCGAACGCGCAGCCGACAGCGGTGCCCTCCTCGTCGACGCCGACCACCACCGGCCGCCCGTCCTCGCCCACGGTGAACAGGCTTTCGCGGTGGACGACCGCGACCGGGCACCGGGCCTGCCGGGTGACCGCCGAGCTGACCGAGCCCAGCAGCGCCCGCCGCACCGCCCCGCGGCCATGGCTGCCGACCACGATCATCGGCGTGCGCGCCGAACGCTCCACCAGTGTGTCGATCACCGGATCAGCGGTCAGTTCGGTCGTGACCTCCACGCCGTCGGCCACATGCCGGGCCATGGCCGCGGCCTCCGACAACACGCCTTCGCCGTTCCAGTACAACCATTCCCGGCCGCCGACGATCTCCATCGCGCTGAGCCCGGTGCGCGGCGCCGAGGCCGACGAGAGCAGGATTCGCAATCCCCACCGGCGCACGGCCGCTTCGGCCGCCGCCCACCGCACCGCCTGCAGCGCCGTACCGGATCCGTCGACCGCCGCGACGATCGTCCGCTCGGTCCCGTTGTCACTGGTCATCGCCGCCTCCTGCTGCCGGGCCTGTTCCGATCGTGCGGCTGCGGTCACCGTCGATCTAGGGCCGAAAGTCGCTACCGCGGGCCGCCTTCGTCGGCATCCCGCCACCGGGGCGAAGTCGGCGCGTTCGTCCCCGCAGGACAGGCCCTTGGTCCCTCGCGCATCGGGGTGACCGCGGGCATTGTCGAGGCAGACACCGAGAAAGAGGACGCCATGGACTACCGGGTGGACGTGTGCGAAGTGCCGCCGCAGGCCCTGTTGCGACTACCTCGCGCGATCCGGACGGATCGGCCCGGTGAGGACATCACCGCGGGTATGCGTGAACTGTTCGCGACCGTCGCCCGATCCGGCCTCACCGCCAGCGGCCCGACCGCGATCACCTACACCGACACCGAACGGTCGGCGGTCGCGACGAGCGTCGACTTCCGCGTGCCGGTCGAGCCCGCCGCCGAGTTGAGTCTGGCCTCGGGCGCCGAAGTGCTCGTCACTCCCGGCACGACGGTGGCCCGCGCCTGCCACCACGGCGGATACCGCGGTCTCGGTGCCGCCTACCGGAGTTTGGCCGAGTGGGTGGATCGAAACGCCTACCGGATCATCGGCCCGCCGACCGAGGTCTATCTGGTCGGTCCCGACGAGGTGAGCGACCCGCGACAACTCGTCACCGAGATCCGGCTGCCCGTGGCTCCCTCGCCGACGATCGTCACCCGGGTGCTCTCCGATTTCGACACCGCGCTGAATCGGACCCGGAACGCGTTGCGCTCCAACGGCTTCACCATCCTCGCCGAGGTGGACCTGAACTCGGCGCGGTACGACGGCCGCACCCGGCGCCTGGCCCACCACACCATTCTGGAGGTCTGCCGCCGCAACCTGCTCGTGGCCGAACTCGCGGACGACGATCGGGCCGACATGATCGTGCCGCATCCGGTGGTCGTGCGTGAGCGCCGCGAGACCGTCGTCGTCGAGGCCGTCGATCCGGCGATCTGGGCCCGCGCACTCGGCGACGAGGAACTCCTGACCCTCGCCGCCGACAGCCGCCGCCACCTCATCGCGGCGATCGACGACCTCGCCACGACGGCGACGGCGCACGACGGCTAGGTTCTCGCACAACCCCTTCGGCATCGCACGCGCGCCCGTCCGAGCCGTGCGGTGGCGGGCGGCCCCTCCACCTCCTACGGTTGATCTTGTCACCGGCGGTCACCGAAGGAGCCCACGCATGTCCGATCAGTGGCTGAACGCCGAAACCCGCCGCGTCGCCACCGATTCCGTCGAATTGGCGGTGACCGACGTCGGAGCCGGTTCACCGCTGGTCCTGCTGCACGGCTGGCCACACACCCGCGGAATCTGGCATCGCGTCGCACCGGTCCTGGCGCGGTCCCACCGGATCATCGCCCCGGATCTGCGCGGTCTCGGTGAGAGCGAGCGTCCTGCCGACGGGTACGACGCCGCCACCGTCTCCGCCGATATCGTGGGCCTGCTCGACCACCTGGGCGTCGAGCGCGCCTCGATCATGGCGTTGGACGCCTCGGTGCCGGCCGCGGTACTGACCGCCCTGCGCCGACCCGATCGGGTCGACCGCCTGGTGGTGATGGAGTCCCTGCTCGGCACGCTGCCCGGGGCCGAGGAGTTCCTGGCCGCCGGGCCGCCGTGGTGGTTCGGTTTCCATTCGGTGCCGGGCCTGGCCGAAACCGTCCTGCTCGGCCACGAGTCCGACTACATCGACTGGTTCCTCCGGGTCGGCGTCCCGCACGAGCCGATCGATCCCGTTCTGCGAGCCCACATTCTGGACGCCTATACGGGTGCGGACGCGTTGCGGGCCGGCTTCGAGTACTACCGTGCCCTCCCCCGGACGGCCCGGCTGCTGGCCGAGGCGACCGCGGCAGCACACCTGACGGTGCCGACACTCGCGCTGGGCGCGGGTTCGGTCGGCGACGCACTGCATCGCCAGCTGAGGCTGATCGCGAAAGACGTTGTCGGACACGTGATTCCGGATTGTGGGCATATCGTGCCGCTGGACGCCCCCGAAGCGCTGCTGGAACTGGTCACACCGTTTCTGGCGTGACCACCGCTCACATCGAATAGCGCAGGATGGCGGCGGCCGAGGCCTCGTCCGGGATATCGGCCTTACGCACCGCCAGCACCCGCGCGCCCGAAAGCAGTGCGCGGCGGGCGATCTCGTCGAGGATCCCCGGTATCTCGGTCTCGGAGGCGGGACCGAATTCGATCGCGCCGGTGTCCGGAGCGACCGTGCCGGGCACGGCGGTGTCGATATCGACCAGCAACGTCTGCACGATGCCGAAGGTGGCCGCGCGAGCGATATCGGCGAGGTCGGCGGTGGCGCGCGCCTCGCCACGGCGTTTGTCGAACAACTGGCGCAGATCGGCCAGTTGCGCCGCGTAGTGGCCGTCGAGGATGTGGCGGGCCTTGTCGGCGAGCTCTTGATCCGACAGGTGTTCCGGGTTGCCGGGTATTCCGTCCTCGAGTAGTTCCGCGTAGGTGGCGACCGAGCGGAAGATCGCGTCGATCGGCTCGGGTGCCGCCAGGATGAGCGGGGTGTCGCGCCCGGAGAGAATGTCGCGCAATGCGCGGTCGACACCGCGCGCGTACTGGCGGACCAGTACCTTCTTCCCTTCGCTGCCGGTCAGCCGCCGCTTGGCCGAACGATCGCCGATCGAGGCCTTCCGCGCGAAATCAGCGGCGTTACCCGGCATGTCGGGCACCCGGACATCCTCGGCCGGCCGATCCGGGGTCACCTCGACCAGCCGCGCCGACCCCTCGGCCAGCGCCAGCACGAACGCGGCCTGCGGGAAGGTGACGGCCCGCAGCAACGGTTTGAGCAGAAACCGGTCCGAGACGGTGACCGCCGCGCCGAGACGGTTGGGGATTCGGAAGGTCCACATGCGCTGTGGGGATACGTGCACGACCAGGGTGTGCGACTGGAAACGCCAGAAGTCCTCGTCGTCGGCGAGATCGTCGAGTTGTTCGGTGATGGCCGTGCGGCTGTCGGTATCGGAGACGAGCTCGACCGCCTCCCGGACCTGATTGCCGAACGCGATCCGGTTCGCCTCCGGATTCGCGGTGGCGGCTTCGGTCGGCAGGTAGATCGACACCGACCAGGGGCCGGTCCATTCGGCGAGGGTTTCGATCTCGCGGCGGGTCGGGATGTCGGTGTGCAGCACTTCGATCCTCCTTCGTTGCCCGACCCGCACGACGGGCGCACAGGTCGTGCCGGATACCGGCCGTATCGTTTGCCAACTCGTAACCACATCGACGCTACTGGACACGGGCGTGGGTCGGTACGCATCCGACCATCGGATGCCGAAACGTTGCTGCGTTCGTTTCAGTGACTCACCGGGCGGGTGCGGGCGTGCCCGTCGGCGAGAGCGGGGCCGCAGACGTGGCGGCCGCGGTCGGGGTGAGCGAGGTCGTCGTGGCGGGTGCGGTGGTGGCGGAGGTGGCCGTCGCGGCGCCGGTGCCGTAGAGATGCTCGATGATGCGCTTGGCGATCTCACTGGCCGCCGCGCTCCCGTCGGCGGTGGGTTCCAGATTCGCCCACACCACCACGGTCACCTTGTGCGCCGGATCGGATCCGGCGAAGGTGTTGAAGCCGGGCAGCTCGCCCGTATGTCCGTACAGCGCGCCGAATTTCGCGATGGCGAGACCGTACTGCGGCGCCTGCGGCGGGTTGGCCGGCGCGGTCGGCTGCGGGCTGCTCATGCGCCGGCTCTGCATGTCGGCGTCGAGGACCTTGCCGTCGGTGAGCGCCTCGGCCCAGGTGGCCAGATCACCGACCGTGGAGATTCCGGCGCCCGCGGCCCATGCCCAGGAGGGATTGTCCGCGGTGCGATCACCGGGCAGCAGCCGGCCCGCCTTGGCCTCGGCCTGCATCTCGGGCGGCAGCGCCGGCGGGGATCCCATCGTCACGACGTTGGTGCCGTACATGTAGCCCTGCGGGTGCGGGTCGGGCACGGTCGCGGAGGTGCGCGCGGGGAACGAGCTCTGGGTCAGGCCGAGCGGGCCGAAGAGCCGGTCTCGCATGATCTGCTCGAGCGGTTTGCCGTCCAGCTGTTCGGCGATCAGCCCGAGCAGGATCGTATTGGTGTTCGAGTAGTGATAGCCCTGGCCCGGCGCGAAATACGGCGGATGCGCGTAGGCCATGGCGAGCAGTTCGTCGGGCTGCCACACCCGGCCCGGGTCGGCGTCCATGGCATCGGCCAGTTCCCGGGTCTCGCTGTAGTTGTAGAGGCCGCTGCGCATATCGAGCAGCTGCGCGATGGTGATCGCCGCGCCGCCGGGCACATCGCTCCGGTACTTCGAGACCGGATCGTCGAGGCCCAGTTTGTGTTCCTGGACCTGTTGCAGGATCACGGTGCCGGTCCAGGTCTTGGTGACCGATCCGATGCGCACGTGGTCGGCCGCCGTGACCGCCGGGCCGCCGCCGAAGGTCCGGGTCCCGTAGGAGGTGCCGACCTCGCCGGCGGCTGTGCGGACGAATGCCACGACTCCCGGCACCGACGCCGGACGCGCCACCGACTCGACGATGCCGCGCAGCGTGGGCTCGTCGAGCGGATGGACGGCCGGAGCCGGCGACGTGGTCGCGGCGGCGGACGAGGTGCTCGCGGGCGCGGGTTTCGACGACGATCCGCATCCGCAAGCGACGAACAGAACTGCGACGCCGCTCAGCGCCGCGGCAATCAGCCGGGGCCGGATCGGCACGGAAACCACTGGCACTGCACGACCTCCCTCATCGGGAACGGTGGAGCCGGGGATTGGAACTCTACTGCGCCAGCGCCTCTCGCGGACGCGGTTGGCGAATGCTCAGCGACATCACCGCCGCCACCGCGCACAGACCTCCGGCGATGAACCAGGCGAGCTGGTAGCTGCCCTGCATGTCCCGGATGATGCCCGCGCCGGATGCGGCGATCGCGGCGCCGATCTGATGTGAGGCGAACACCCAGCCGAAGGCGATCGGCCCGTCGGCGCCGAAGTGTTCGCGGCACAGCGCGACCGTCGGCGGCACCGTCGCGATCCAGTCCAGGCCGTAGAAGATGACGAACACCCACATGCTCGGCCGTACATCGGGAGCGAACAGCAACGGCAGGATCACCAGCGACAGGCCGCGCAGCGCGTAGTACATCGTCAGCAGGTACCGCGAGCCGATGCGGTCGGTGAGCCAGCCCGAGGCGATGGTCCCCGCGACGTCGAAGATGCCGACGGTGGCCAGCAGTCCGGCCGCGGTGGTGGGTGGCATGCCGTGATCGTGTGCGGCACTGACGAAATGGGTGCCGACCAACCCGTTGGTGGAGGCGCCGCAGATCGCGAAACCGCCTGCCAGCAACCAGAATACGGGCCGGCGCACGATCGCGGCCAGGACGGTGAGCGCCCGCGCCGCCCCGCCTGCCGCCGCGGTGCGCAGGCCCGCGTCGCTGCCGGGGCCGGCGCCGTAGGCGGTGCGTCCGATATCGCTGGGGAAGTCGCGGATGAACAGCACCACCAGCGGCACCACGGCCAGGGCGGTCGCGGCGACGACCAGAGCCGGTGCCCGCCAGCCGTGGTCGCGGGCCAGCATCGAGACGAGCGGCAGGAACACCAGCTGTCCGGTGGCACCGGCGGCGGTGAGCACGCCGGTGACCAGGCCGCGGTGCCGGACGAACCAGCGTCCGGTGATGGTGGCGACGAACGGCATCGACATCGATCCCACGCCGACGCCGACCAGCAGCCCCCACGTCGCCATCAACTGCCACGGCTGGGTCATGAAGACCGCGAGCCCGCTGCCCGCGGCGACGAGCAGCAGCGCACACGCCACCACCAGCCGAATGCCGAACCGGTCCATCAACGCGGCCGCGAACGGCGAAATCACCCCGTACAGCAGCATATTCACCGAAACCGCGGCGCCGATGGTGCCGTGCGACCAGCCGAATTCCTCGTGCAGCGGATCCATCAGCACGCTCGGCACCGAGCGGAACGCGGCCGCGCCCAGCAGCGCGACGAAGCCGACGGCGGCGACGGTCCACGCCGGATGCGGGCCACGCGCGGATCGCGTCGTGGGCCGCTCGGGCGGTGGCGAAGGGACGGGGTCGGTGAGGCGAATCTCGGTCACCGCAAGAGCGTGCCGAATTGCGCGGTCGCCGACGAGTGGCCTGAATGCCATAATGCGTAAAGATTCAGCCATTCCCCTGGTCCACGACGAGGAGGCGACCGTGCCGGACCCGCATCTGGTGGCCGTGCTGGCCTTGGCGCCCATCGTCGGCTTCGATCTGACGATTCCGCCGACCGTGCTCGGCGCGGCCAAAGCCGACGACGGCACCGATCTCTACGACGTGCGGATCTGCGGTCTGGACCGGTCCCCGATCCCATCCACCAGCGGTTACACCATCACCCCGGCGTACGGCGCCGAGCTGCTGGGTCGCGCCGACACCGTGATCGTGCCCGGTACGGCCATGCCCGACCCACGCCATGACGGCGTCCTGCCATCCGAGGTCACGGCCGCGCTGGCGTCGATCCGGCCCGATGCGCGCATCGTCTCGATCTGTACCGGGGCGTTCGTCCTGGGCGCAGCCGGCCTCCTCGACGGCCGCCGCGCCACCACGCATTGGAAGTACGCGGCGGACTTTCGCACCCTGTTTCCCGCCGTACTGCTCGACGAGGATCTGCTGTTCGTCGAGGACGGCAATATCTGCACCGCGGCGGGTCTGGCGGCCGGGGTGGATCTGTGCCTGCATCTGGTGCGCTCAGATCACGGCAGCGCGGCCGCGAACCGGGCCGCGCGGTACTGCGTCGTGCCGCCGTGGCGCGAAGGCGGGCAGTCGCAGTTCATCGAACAGCAGGTCCCCGATCCGGGCGCGGAAAGCACCGCCGCGACCCGGGAGTGGGCGCTCACGCGACTGGGCGAGGATCTGGATCTCACCACCCTCGCCGCACACGCCCGCATGAGCGTGCGCACCTTCACCCGCCGCTTCAAGGCCGAGACCGGCACGGCGCCCGGCGCCTGGATCCTGCACCAGCGGATGCGCCATGCCCGCCATCTGCTGGAAACCACCGCACTCACCGTGGACGAGGTCGCCCGCGCGTCCGGTATGGGCACTGCCGCCTCGTTGCGCCATCACCTGCGCACCCAGCTCGGCGTGGCGCCGATCGCCTATCGCAAGACGTTCCGGCAGCCGAGGCCAGAGCAAGATCAGCCGGTGACGCGGTGATCGGCGGCCGGCACGCAGCATGTCCGCGACGCGCGCCGGCCCATTGACAACCCCCGCTCCCCGGGTGCTACCTTAGGCAAGGGTTACCTGCTTAGGCGAGGCTTACCTCCCGAAACAACCCCGCAATTGTCGTACAGAGCAATCCGAGGCCGACCGTGTACATCTGCATCTGCAACGCCGTCTCCGAGGCAGACGTGCACACCTGCGTCGCCGCCGGCGCCTGTTCGACCAAACAAGTGAAGAAGGCCTGTGGCTGGAAGCCGGGTTGCGGCTCGTGCACCGCTCGATTGGCCGAGGCGATCGGCCGGGCGCGCATCGACGCACCGGCCGAGTCGACTGCTGCCTGACACCGACACGCACCCCGCTCATTCCGCTGGTCTGTGATATGTGCCACGATCACACCTCATGGAAGGCGACAAGGAAATCATCGCGCTGCTCAACGAGCAGTTGACGGCCGAACTCACGGCGATCAATCAGTACTTCCTGCACGCCAAGATGCAGGAGAACTGGGGCTATCCCAAGCTGGCCAGGCACACGCGTCACGAATCCATCGATGAGATGAAGCACGCCGAAGTCCTCACCGATCGGATCCTGTTCCTCGACGGTCTGCCGAACTACCAGAAGCTGAACGCGCTGCGGATCGGCCAGACCGTCCCGGAGCAGTTGCGGGCCGACCTGCAGATCGAGATGGAGGCCGTGACCCGGCTGCGCGGCGGTATCGAGCTGATGCGCTCGCGCGGCGACGTCACCTCCGCCCGCATCTTCGAGTCGATCCTCGAGGACGAGGAAAGCCACGTCGACTACCTCGAAACCGAGATCGCGCTGCTGGACGCGCTGGGTGAACAGCTCTATCTGCAGCGCTACACCGATACCCCCGAAGGGGACTGACGCCGGCACACCACCCGGCCGCCGAGCGCTCGCGGCCGGGTGTTCGTGTCGAAAACGCCTACAACGCCAGCGATTTGGCGATGATCGTCTTCATCACCTCACTGGTTCCGGCGTAGATGCGCGCCACCCGCGCATCGGTGTAGAGCCGCGCGATCGGATATTCCATCATGTAGCCGTAGCCGCCGAACAACTGCAGGCAGCGATCGACCACCCGGGCCTGCACCTCCGTGCAGAACAGCTTCACGCGGGCGGCGTCGGCCCCGGACAGCACCCCGTCGACCAGGTCGGCGACCGCCCGGTCCAGCATGGTCTGGGCCGCCTCGATCTCGGCGGACATGGCCGCCACTTCGAATTTCGTGTTCTGGAACGATGCGACCGGCGTGCCGAATGCCCTGCGCTGCTTCACATAATCGACGGTCGCGGTGAGCGCGGCGCGCGATTGCGCCACCGAACCGACGGCGACGGTCAGCCGTTCCTGGGGCAGATTGTGGCCGAGATAGCCGAAGGCCGCGCCCTCCTCGCCGAGCCGGTTCGCCACCGGCACCCGCACCTGGTCGAACGACAGCTCGACGGTGTCCTGCACCTTGCAGCCCATCTTCTCCAGCACCCGGCCGCGAGCGAAGCCGGGCATGCCGTCCTCCACGACCAGCAGTGTCAGCCCGTGCCGGCGGTTGTCCGGGTCCGTGGAGGTCCGGCACACCACGATCACCAGATCGGCCAGCAGCCCACCGGTGATGAACGTCTTGGCTCCGCTGAGAACGTAGTGGTCCCCGTCGCGGACGGCGGTGGTCCGCACCCCGGCCAGATCCGATCCGGTGCCGGGTTCGGTCATGGCGATGGCGGTCAGCAGCTGCCCCGAGGCCAGGGCGGGAAACCAGCGCTCGCGCTGGTCGGCGTCGGCGTAATCGAGGAAGTACGGCAGGATCACGTCCAACTGGGTGCGCACGGTCGACAGCGTGACCAGCGCCCGCGCCGCCTCCTCCTGCAGCACCACGTTGTAGCGATAGTCGCGCAGTCCCGCTCCCCCGTACTCCTCGGGGATCGCGATACCGAGCAGACCCAATTCGCCCAGCCGCGTGAAGATTTCGCGCGGCATCCGGCCGGCGCGTTCCCAGTCCGGGTAGTTTCCGACCACATGCTTGTCGATGAATTCGCGGGCCAGTGCCCGGAACGATTCGTGGTCGGCGGTGAACAGTTCTCGGCGCACGCCTGTTTCTCCGATCAGTTCAGCAGTTCGACGACGGTGGCGTTGGCGGTGCCGCCGCCCTCGCACATGGTTTGCAGGCCGTAGCGAATGCCGTTGTCGCGCATGTGATGGATCATGCGGGTCAGCAGGACCGCGCCCGAGGCGCCGAGCGGATGGCCGAGCGCGATGGCTCCGCCCAGCGGATTCACCCGGTCGAGGTCGGCGCCGGTTTCGGCCAGCCACGCCAGCGGCACCGGCGCGAACGCCTCGTTCACCTCGAATACGCCGATCTCGGCGAGCGACAGCCCGCACCGGCGCAGCACCTTCTCCGTCGCCGGGATCGGGCCGGTGAGCATCAGTACCGGATCGGCGCCGGTCACCGCGCCCGCGCGATAGCGGACCAGCGGGCTCAGGCCGAGTTCACGCGCCCGCTCCGGGGTGGTGACCAGCACCGCGGCGGCACCGTCGGAGATCTGCGACGCATTGCCGGCGTGGATCACGCCGTCGGCGCGGAAGGCCGGTTTCAGCCGGGCCAGCGTCTCGGCGGAGGTGCCGCGGCGGATGCCCTCGTCGGCGCCGATCGTGGCCGTACCGGCGGGCACGTCGACGATCTGATCGTCGAAGGCCCCCCGGTCGACGGCCGCGGCCGCCAGTTCGTGCGAGCGTGCGGCGTAGTCGTCGAGACGAGTGCGGGTGAACCCCCACTTCTCGGCGATCAGTTCGGCCGAGATGCCCTGGTCGAAGGAGAAATCGTGATAGCGGGCACGGGCTTTCGGCCCGTACGGCATACCGGTGGCGCGAGCCGAGCCCAGCGGAACCCGGCTCATCACCTCCACACCGCCGGCGATCACGAGGTCCTGCTGCCCCGAACCGACCACGGCGGCGGCGAAATCGACTGCCTGCTGGCCGGATCCGCACGCGCGGTTGATCGTGGTGCCGGGGACGGCCTCCGGCCAGCCCGCGGCCAACACCGCGTAGCGGCCGATATTCGAGGACTGGTCGCCGACCTGGGAGACACATCCCCAGATGACGTCGTCGACGAGGGCCGGATCCAGACCGGTGCGCTCGGCCAGCGCGGTCAGCACCAGCGCGGACAGGTCCGCGGGGTGGATGTCGGCCAGGGCGCCGTTGCGTTTGCCGATCGGGGTGCGGACCGCCGCGGCGATGACTACCTCACGCATCTGTTCGACTCTCCTTGTCGGGCCGGTCCGTACGGCGGATCGGCGGCCTGGTCACCGTCCAGCGGCCGCTGAACCGGGGTGAGCGTTTCTCGGCGAAGGCGGCGAAGGCCTCGGGTGCGTCGGCGGTGGCGAAATTGATGCCCTGTGCCCGCGCCTCCCCGGCCAGCGCCTCCCGCAGACTGCGGTCGGCGCCCTCGTTGAGCAGTGCCTTGGTCTGGGCCAGCGCCACCGGCGGGCCCGCCGCCAGCCGCGCCGCCAGGTCGTCGACGAACGCGTCGATCTCGGCGTCGTCGCACAGCCACGTCACGAGGTTCAGCTCGCGCGCCTGTTCGCCGTCGATCGTCTCGCCCAGCAGCGCAAGCCTTTTCGCCTGTTGCAGCCCGGCGATCTTGGGCAGCAGCCAGGTGCCGCCCAGATCCGGCGACAGCCCGCGCCGGGCGAAGATCTGTGAGAACCGGGCGTGAGGAGTGGCAACGACGAAGTCGCAGCCGAGTGCCAGATTCCAGCCGGCGCCCACGGCCACGCCGCGCACCTTCGCCACGGTCGGCATGGGCAGTTCGTGCAGGGCCAGCGCGACCTCGGTCAGCGCCCGCATCCGGTAGGTCGGATGCGTGTTGTCGGGCGTGGAAATGTCGGCGCCGGAACAGAATTCGCCACCCTGGCCGGTGATGACCACCGCACGTACGTCGAGATCCGTCGCGGTGGCGCGCAATACGTCCTGCAGCGCCGACCACAGTTCGGCGTCGATCGCGTTCTTGTGATGCGGCCGATTCAAGGTCAGGGTTCGTACCCCTTCGTGATCGGCGCAGAGCAGGACCGTGTCACCGAACATGAGCGGCAGCCGCCCCCGCGTACCTGCAGCCGATCGCGCCCGCCGCTCGCCATCGCGCGATATCGTCCGCGCTGCAGCCGATTTCGGTGAGAATCGCGTCGGTGTGCTCGCCCAGTCCCGGTACCGCGCCCATCGGCGGGTGGTAGCCCTCGATCACGGCGGGAGGCAACAGCGAGGGGATCGGCCCGTTCGGGGTGTCGATACCGCGCCAGCGGTCGCGCTCGGACAGTTGCGGGTGGGCCAGCACCTCGCTCGGCCGGTTGTAGCGCGCGTTGCCGATTCCGGCGGCGTCGGCGGCCGCCTGGATCTCGGCCAGATCGTGTCGCGCACACCAGCTTCCGATCGCCTCGTCGAGCTCGGCGCGATGGGCGACCCGGCCGGGATTGGTGCGGAAGCGTTCGTCGGCGGCGAGATCCGGGCGTTGCAATATGTCGCGCGCCAGGCGCTGCCATTCCCGGTCGTTCGTCGTCCCCAGCACCACGGTCTGTCGGTCGGCCGTCGGGTAGGCGCCGTAGGGCGCCACGGCGGGTGAGCTCATACCGAGCGGCTGCTGGTCGATGCCGCTGTGCCGGGCGTAGGTGAGGTGATAGCCCATCATCTCGGCCATGGTGTCGAACAGGCTCACCGATATCGCCGTGCCCGGGCCCGGCCCGCGGCGCAGCCGCCCGCACAGCGAGGCCACGATCGACAGCGCCGCGTACAGACCCGTGGTCACATCCGCTACCGGTGGCCCGGGTTTGGCGGGCGCGCCGGCCGTTCCCGTCACCGCGCATACTCCGGCCTCGGCCTGGACCAGCAGGTCGTAGGCGCGTTTGTGCGACAGCGGCCCGCCCGCGCCGAAGCCGTCGATGGTCAGCGAGATCAGATCCGGGTGCCGGCTCTCCAACTCCGCCGGTGACAATCCCAGCCGGTCGAGGGCGCCGGGTGCGAGATTGGCGACCAGCACGTCGGCACGGTCCAGCAGGCGATGCAGAAGATCCACGCCCGCAGCCGATTTCAGGTCCAGGGTGACCGATTCCTTACCGCGGTTGACCCAGACGAAATGCGCGGCCTGCCCCTCGACCACGTCGTCGTAACAGCGGGCGAAGTCACCGCCGTCCGGGTTCTCCACCTTGATCACCCGGGCCCCGAAGTCGGCGAGGGTGCGCGTGCACATCGGCGCGGACACCGCCTGTTCCAGCGCCACCACCGTCACCCCGGCCAGCGGGCCCGACGCCTGCGGATCGATGATCATCACATCACCATGCCGCCGTCCACCGGCAGCACCTGCCCGGTGACGAACGAGGCGGCGTCGGAGGCGAGGAAGACGAACGCACCGGCCACCTCGTCCGGTTCGGCCCAGCGGCGCAACGGAATTCGGTTCAGCATCTGCGCGGCGAACTTCTCGTCGGTGCGGATGGTCGTGGTCATCGGCGTGGCCGCCAGCGGCGCCAGCGCGTTCACCAGGATGTTCTTGCGGGCCAGCTCGCGGGCCAGCGATTTGGTGATGCCCACGATCGCGGCCTTGGCGGCCGAATAGTTCACCTGCCCCAGGGTTCCGGTCAGCCCGGCCGAGGAGGTGACATTGATGATGCGCCCGGTGCCGTCGGTAGGCAGATACGGCAGCGCCGCCTGCGCGCAGTTGAAGGTGCCCAGCGCGTGGATGTCGTAGAGGCGGCGCATCGAATCCACGGTGGTGGCGCCGAACATCGCCGGCGCCGTCACACCGGCGTTGTTGACCACGATGTGCAGCGTGCCATCGGCCAGCGCCGCGCCCTGCTCGGCCGCGGAATCGGCTGCGGCACGGTCGGATACGTCCAGCCCGCAACTCGCCGCGCGCCCACCGGCGCCGACGATCTTGTCGGCGACCGCCGCCGCTGCGGCGGCGTCGATATCGGCGACCAGTACCGCGGCGCCCGCCGTCGCGAGCGCCTGCGCCACCGCCGATCCGATGCCGCCCGCGGCGCCGGTGACCATGGCCGCGCGGCCGGTCAGATCGAAAAGTCCTCGTGCCGGCATCAGTAGCTCCTCGGCAATCCCAGTATGTGCGAACCCAGGTAGTTCAAGATCATCTCCTGGCTGACGGGGGCGATGCGCATGACGCGCGCCTCACGGAAGTAGCGGGCCACGTGGTATTCCTCGGCATATCCCATCCCGCCGTGGGTCTGCATGGCGCGGTCGGCGGCGATGAAGGCGGCGTCGGCACACAGATATTTGGCCGTATTCGCCTCGCGGCCACAGGGTTTACCGTGGTCGTAGAGCCAGGTCGCCTTGCGCAGCACCAGTTCCGCGGCGTCCAGATGGGCCAGCGAATCGGCGAGCGGGAACTGGATGCCCTGATTCATGCCGATCGGCCGGTCGAAGACCACACGCTCACCGGCGTATTTGACCGCACGGTCGAGCGCGACACGACCGATGCCGAGCGCCTCGGCGGCGATGAGCATCCGCTCCGGATTCAGTCCGTCGAGCAGATAGCGAAAACCCTCGCCCTCCTCGCCCACCCGATCCTCGACCGGAATCCGCAGATCGTCGATGAACACCTCGTTGGAGGAGACCGCGTTGCGGCCCATCTTGGTGATCGGGCGGATATCGATGTGCGCGCGGTCGATATCGGTGAGAAACAGGGTCATTCCGTCGGTTTTGCGCGTCACCTCGTCGTAGCCGGTGGTCCGGGTCAGCAGCAGGATCTTCTCCGACTCGAGCGCCTTGGAGATCCACACCTTGCGGCCGTTGACGATGTAATGGTCGCCGTCGCGGCGGGCGAAGGTCGTGATCCGGCTGGTGTCCAGGCCCGCGCCCGGTTCGGTGACACCGAAGCAGACGTGCAGGTCGCCGGCCGCCACCCGCGGCAGCGTCCGCCGCTTGAGTTCCTCGGATCCGTATCTGACCACCGGTTGCATGCCGAAGATGGACAGGTGGATCGCGGTGGCGGCGTTCATCGCGCCACCCGAGCGTGCGACCTCCTCGGCGAGGATGGTCGCCTCGGTCAGTCCGAGCCCGTGGCCGCCGTACTCCTCCGGGATGGTGATGCCGAGCCAGCCGCCGGCGGCGATCGCCTGGTAGAACTCCGCAGGGAATTCGTGGTTTTGGTCCTTGCTCATCCAGTAGCGGTCGTCGAATTTGCGGCACAGTTCGGCCACCGCCGAGCGGATCACCTGCTGATCCTCGGTCGGCTCGAAGGTCATTCCGGCGGACATGCGCACTCCTGCTCTCCGGTCACCGCACGACTCAGTCCGAGGCGGGCAGCGCCTTGGCCGCCTTGATCGTCATGGGGGCGCCGTCGCAGCTCAGCTCACCGGAACCCGAACTGGTGCAGAGCAATTCGACGGTGTCGGCGGCGTCGACGTAGCGCTTCCCGATCAGGGTCACCGGCTCCCCCGCGGCGGGGGCGATCGGCGGTGCGCTCGCGGCGGGAACCAGAGGGCTTCCGCCACAGGTCACTACGGGATCGGCATCGGCGGGCGCGCGCACCACCACCACCTTGGTGCCGCAGACGGTACTGGCGAGCTGTTCACCGGGACGCAGGGCTGCCATGCTCTCGACTCCTCTTTGCTGGACTACGCAACTAGAAAACTATCTTCTCATATTTGGAGAATCAACCTTCTACTTCTGCGCCCGGGACGCCCGGCGCCCACACTCGCCCGCCGGGCCGAACGGGCGCCGTCACCGGTAGCGACGACCGATGAGCACTCCACACACCTCGCATGAACCGCTTCCGACCAGCCACTTTCGATCGATTCCCGGTGGACGTTGACGAGTCGGCCCCCGTCGTGAAAATCTATTGGTCCGTTGAGGAGAATGTCATTCTCCTGAATGAGAGGAGGAGAGGATGCGCCTGCCGCCCCTGCCGGCCGATCAATGGGACGATCGGACCCGCGGCGCCCTGGCCGCTCTGCTGCCACGTGCTCGGCGCAATCCCGACGGCGCCGGACCCGCGATGTCGGCTCTGGCCAGACATCCGGACCTGGCCGAGGCGTATCTCGGCTTCGGCGTCTATCTGCTGTTCCGATCCACCTTGCCGCCGCGCGTGCGCGAGATCGCGATCCTGCGCATCGCGCACCGCCGTCAGTGCGCCTACGAATGGGCCCACCATGTCGCGATGGCCGACTCGACCGGCCTGTCCGACGCCGAGGTCGACGGGATCCGCGACGGACGGCTCACCGGCGACTTCGATCGCCTGCTGCTCGCGGCGGTCGACGAACTCGACGAGAAGTCGCAATTGTCGGACACCACCTGGGCCGCGTTGAGCGACTACCTCGACGAACGCCAGCGCATGGATCTGGTCTTCACCGTCGGCGGCTACGCCATGGTCGCGATGGCCTTCAACACCTTCGGCATCCAGCCCGATCACGAGAGGTAATCCCTTGCCGCACTTCAGCAAACCAGCCGCCGGAAGCTGGACCGAGCACTATCCCGAACTGGGGACCGGCACCGTCGACTACACCGATTCGATCGACCCGCAGTTCTACGAGGACGAGCGCAACGCCATCTTCCGCACGAGCTGGCTGTGCGTCGGCCGCGACGTGCTGCTGCCGCGCAAAGGCAGCTACTTCACCAAGGAACTGGCCTGCATCGCGACGTCGTTGATCATCGTGCGCGGCACCGACGACGTGATCCGCGCCTTCCACAACATCTGCCGCCACCGCGGCAACAAACTCGTGTGGGACGACTTCCCGAACGAGGAGACCTCCGGCACCTGCCGGCAGTTCACCTGCAAGTACCACGCCTGGCGCTACAACCTCGACGGCACCTGCACCTTCGTCCAGCAGGAGAAGGAATTCTTCGGGATGGACAAGGCCGACTACGGCCTCGCCGATGTGCGCTGCGAGGTGTGGGAGGGGTTCATCTTCGTCAATGTCGACCCCGAGGCCCCGCCGCTGCAGGATTATCTCGGCCCGATGGTGAAGGGACTGGAGGGGTTTCCCTTCCACGAATTCACCGAGGTCTACAGCTACAAGGCCGAGGTGGGCAGCAACTGGAAACTGTTCATCGACGCGTTCGCCGAGTTCTATCACGCGCCGATCCTGCATATGAAGCAAGCGGTGAAGAACGAGGCCGACAAACTGGCCGACATCGGCTTCGAGGCATTGCACTACCAGATCGACACTCCCCATTCGATGGTGTCCTCGTGGGGCGGTATGGCGCCGCCGAAGGACCTCGACATGGTCAAGCCGATCGAGCGGGTGCTGCGCTCGGGCCTGTTCGGTCCGTGGGACCGGCCCGATATCGAGGGGCTGGATCCCATGCCCGCCGGTATCAATCCGTCCGGCCATCGTGCCTGGGGCGTGGACGAATTCGATGTGTTCCCCAATTTCGCGATCCTGGTGTGGGCGCCGGGCTGGTTTCTCACCTACAACTGGTGGCCGACCTCGGTGCGCACGCACATCTTCGAGGCGAATCTGTATTTCGTACCTCCCAAGAACGCCCGCGAACGGCTGCGCCAGGAATTGGCCGGCGTGACGTTCAAGGAATACGCGTTGCAGGACGCCAACACCTTGGAGGCCACCCAGACGATGCTGGAAACCGGTGTCGTCAAGAAATTCCCGCTCAACGACCAGGAAGTCCTGCTGCGGCATCTCCATCATGTCGCGCAGCGCAAAGTTCAGGAGTACCGCGATGCCGACGTCTGAGACGAAGAAACTGCCCGGGGAATTCGCCGAACTGGAGAAGTTCTCCGACTGGATCATCGATACCGAGCCCGAACGCTATCGCAAGCGGCTCGCCTCCGATATGGCGCAGATGCAAGCCTTCTACGACGCCACATTCCCCCGGCTCGAGGAGGCGCTCGACTATCTGGACCAGTTCCCGCTCGACGACATGCCCGACGACGCACGGTATCTGACCCACCTGATGCAGTCGCTGATCATGGTGTCGTTCCCGGTCGAGGTGTGGAAGCAGCCACGAGTGCCCGATTCGGGCGCGGCCTATCTGGATCTCGTGCGCGAGACGGTGGTGTAGGCCGATGCTGACGCTGAAGGCCGCCGGTGTTCTCGACATCGATTCCGGTGAGATCATCCGGCCCGGCGTGGTGCGGGTCGCAGACGACCGCATCGTCGGCGTGGGCGGCCAACCCGAGGGCGAGGTCCTCGATCTCGGCGATCTGGTGCTCCTACCCGGCCTGATGGATATGGAAGTCAACCTGCTGATGGGCGGGCGCGGGGAAACCGGACTGGCCTCCAGCGTCACCGACGATCCGGCCACCCGGGTGCTGCGCGCGGTGGGCAACGCCCGCCGCACCCTGCGCGCGGGATTCACCACCGTGCGCAATCTGGGACTGTTCGTCAAAACCGGTGGCTATCTGCTGGATGTGGCGCTGAGCAAGGCGATCGACAAGGGATGGGTGGACGGTCCCAGGATCGTGCCGGCCGGACACGCCATCACCCCCACCGGCGGACATCTGGATCCGACCATGTTCTCCGCGTTCATGCCCGACGTCTTGAACCTCACCATCGAGGAGGGCATCGCCAACGGCGTGGACGAGGTGCGCCGGGCGGTGCGCTACCAGATCAAATACGGCGCCCAGCTGATCAAGATCTGTGTCTCCGGAGGCGTCATGTCGCTCACCGGAGCGCCTGGCGCACAACACTATTCGGACGATGAACTGCGCGCGATCGTCGACGAGGCGCATCGGCGCGGACTCAAGGTCGCCGCGCACACCCATGGCGCGGAGGCGGTGCGCCACGCCATCGCCGCCGGAATCGACTGCATCGAACACGGTTTCCTGATCGACGACGAAACCATCGCGCAGATGGTCGCCGCCCGCACCTGGCTGGTGCCCACCACCCGCCTGGCCGACGCCATGGACGTCTCCAAGGCCGATCCGGCGCTGCAGGCCAAGGCCGCGGAAATGTTCCCGAAGGCGCGCCTGTCGGTCAAGGCCGCCTACGACGCCGGGGTGCGCATCGCGGTCGGCACCGATGCGCCGGCCATCCCGCACGGCCGCAACGCCGACGAACTGGTGGCACTGGTCGAACGCGGACTGAAGCCCATCGACGTGTTGCGTGCCGGCACGATCAATGCCGCCGAACTCATCGACGCCGAGGACCGCGGCCGGGTGGCTCCGGGCCTGCTCGCCGACATCATCGGTGTGCCGGGCGATCCCGTCGACGACATCACCGTGACCCAGGACGTGCGATTCGTGATGAAAGGCGGAAAAGTGTATGTCCAGAAATGACGATCTGCTCGAGATCCAGCAGCTGCTGGCGCGCTACGCGGTCACCATCACGAAGGGCGATATCGAGGGGCTGCTGGCGGTGTTCACCCCCGACGGGACCTACAGCGCCTTCGGCGACAACTACACCCTGGACGTCTTCCCCGAGCTGGTGGCGGCCGCGCCCAAGGGGTTGTTCATGACCGGCACACCGGTGCTAGAACTCGACGGCGACAACGCCTCCGGCACGCAGACGTTGTGTTTCGTCGAGCACTCCACCCACGACATGCGGATCGGCTACTACAGCGACACCTATGTCCGCACCGAGGACGGCTGGCGGATCAAGACCCGCGCGATGACCTTCATCCGGCGCAGCGGCGACCACGACTCGGGTATTCCGCACGCATTCGACCGTCCTGCTGTCTGATCGGCATCCGGCCCGAAAGTGGCGTTCGCACAGAGTGATCGAGGCAATCACAGATATGGGTATCACGGAAACAGCGACGTTCCGGGACGAGCTGCGTCGGTGGCTGGCCGACCACGACCTCACGCCGGGCCCGGACCGCACCCTCGACGGCCAGGTCGCCCAGCTGGCCCGGGTGCGGCGCGCCCTCTTCGACGCGGGCTGGATGCGCTACGGCTGGCCCGAACAGGTCGGCGGGCTCGGCGGGCCGGCGGTGCTGCGAGCGGTACTCGGTGAGGAAGTCGCCACTCGAAGCCTGGCCGAACCCGGCATCTACTCGATGGTGGAAGTGCTGGCGCCCACGATGATCTCCTACGCCCGGCCGGAACTGGCCGCCGCGATGGTGCCGGCGCTGCTGTCGGGGCGCGAACAGTGGTGCCAGGGGTTCTCCGAACCGGGTTCCGGTAGCGATCTGGCATCCCTGAGCACCAAAGCCGTTGCCGACGGCGACAAATGGATCATCAGCGGCCAGAAGGTCTGGACCAGCTTGGCCCAGTACTCCGCCCGCTGTGTTCTGCTGACCCGCACCGCGCCGGGCCACGAGGGCATCACCGCGTTCTTCGTCGATATGGACTCCCCCGGGATCACCGTGCGCCCCCTGCGGACCATGCACGGCGTCGACGAATTCGCCGAAGTGTATTTCGACGACGTCGCCGTGCCCGGCGAGCGCATGCTCGGCGAGCCCGGAGACGGGTGGCGAGTGGCGATGGATCTGCTGCCGCACGAACGGTCCACCTGCTTCTGGCACCGCATCGCCTACCTGTTCACCCGATTGGACGCGCTGGTCGCGGACACGGACCTGCGCGACGACGCCGCTCTGGGGACCGCCTATCTGGCCCTGCACACCGTGCGCTGCCGTTCGCACGCCACCCAGCGACGGCTGGCAGAGGGGCAGCGTCTCGGCCCCGAAACCTCGATCGACAAGGTGCTGCTGGCCACCGCCGAACAGCGGCTCTTCGACACCGCGCGCGATATGCTCCCGGGTGCGGTCGAATTCGACGACGAGGAATGGCGCACCGAATATCTGTATTCGCGCGCGGCCACGATCTACGGCGGGACCGCCGAGATCCAGCGCAACATCATCGCGCGCCGCCTGCTCGACCTGGGCCGAGAATGAGACGCGGGTTCGCATACCCCGCGTGCCCGTCGCATGTGGCCCGAAACCTCGACCCCCTCTGGGGCGCAGCGTGTCCCGGTCCGGCCGCCGCCGGACCGCGACCCCGGTTGCACTGCACCACAACATGTTTCGAACGGATGACCATGGACGCCGATGAGATCGCGCTACTGACCGAGACCTTGCGCGCCACCATGACCGGCAGCACCGGCGACTCGCTCGATCGTGCGTTGCTCGACTTCGGCTGGCTCGATCTGCTGACCGAATCGCCGGAGGTGGCGATTCCTCTGGTATTCCGGCTGCTCGGTGAGACCGGCGCCCACGCGCCCGTCCTCAACGATGTGGTCGCCCACGGGGCGGGCCGCGACCTGCCGGCCATTGTCGCGCTCCCCTTCGCCGGGGGTCGCTGGGTGGTGTGGGGACGAGCCGTTGCCGGACAACCGGTTTCCGCCGTACCGGCGCTCGACCCGGAACTCCCTGTGCGCCGAGTCCTCGCGGGAGAGACGCTCCCGTTGGCGCAGGGACGTCGCGCCCTCGCGTGGTGGCTGGTGGGGACCAGCCGCGCGATGCTGAATCTGGCTCGCCGCCACGCCCTCGACCGTATCCAGTTCGGCCGTCCGCTGGCCGCACATCAGGCGGTCCGGCACCGGCTGGCGGAGACACTGGTAGCCATCGAGGGCGCCGAGGCGACCCTGGCCGCTGCCGACACCGATCTCGGCGCGCTCCTGGCTAAAGCGGCCGCCGGCCACGCCGCCCGCCTGACGGCCCGCCACTGCCAACAGGTCCTGGGCGGCATCGGGTTCACCGCCGAACACGACTTCCATCGGCACGCCCGCCGGGCCCTCGTCCTCGACGGATTGCTCGGCAGCGCAGCGGAACTGACGCGCGAAGCGGGCGCCTGGGTGCGCACGCGCGCGACCGCACCCCGGCTCGCGCAGCTGTGAGATGGCTGCGGCCGACGCCGTTCGTCCGGCGCCTGCGGTGCTCGCGGGCCGACCCGAGGCGGTGGCAGTGTCCATCGGCGGCGGATAGCTTGCAGTGGTGCACGACCACCTCGACGACGATCTCCGTTTCGCCCATGTCCTCGCCGATTCCGCCGACGCCGTGAATATGGACCGGTTCAAGGGCCTCGATCTCGCAGTCCGGTCGAGACCGGATCTGACCGCGGTGACCGACGGCGAGAACGCCGTGGAGAAACTCGTCCGCGGCCAGCTGCGCCGGTCCCGCCCGCGCGACGCGGTCCTCGGTGCGGGCGACGGACTGGAGGGTGACGGTCCGCGCTGCTGGGTGGTCGGCGCCATCACCGGACTCGAGAACTATGTGCGCGGAGTTCCGGTGTGGGCCACGCAGATTTCCCTGCTCGAGGTGTCCCCAGGCGGCTATCGGCCCATCGTCGGCGTCGTCTCCGCGCCCGCCCTCGCCCGCCGCTGGTGGGCCGCGAAAGACCACGGCGCCTTCACCGGCCGCAGCCTGTCCTCGGCCTCCCGCCTGCGAGTCTCCGGCGTCTCCCATCTCACCGACGCCTCGTTCGCCTACTCCACCGTCACCGCCTGGGAAGAGGACGGCCGGCTGAACAACTTTCTCGACCTGTCCCGCGACGTCTGGCGCACCCGCGCCTACGGCGAATTCTGGTCCTACATGATGCTCGCCGAGGGCGCGATCGACAGCTGCGCCGATCCCCGCCTGTCCCCGGGCGATATGGCCGCCAACGCGGTCATCGTCACCGAGGCCGGCGGCACCTTCACCGGCTTCGACGGCACTCCCAACCCTCTCAGCGGAGGTGCGGTCGCGTCGAACGGATTGCTGCACAATGAGTTACTGGAGTATCTGCGCCGCCGCGACTGATACCGCGACCGGCCACACAGAATCTCCACAACTGATACCGGTTCTCTCCACACGAGATCGCTAGGCTCCCGGAGCATGGAACAGAACCCACTGGTGGAGGGCACGCCGGCGCGGCGGATCCTGGTCGTGGACGACGAATCCACGATCGCGGAATCGGTCGCGGCGCGGCTGCGGGCCGAAGGGTTCACGGTCGCCACGGCCCCGGACGGTCCGGCGGCGGTGGCGGCCGCGCAGACGTTCGAACCGGACCTGGTGGTCCTCGACGTCATGCTGCCCGGCTACGACGGGCTGGAGGTGTGCCGGCGGATCCAGGCCGAGCGCTCGATACCGGTGCTGATGCTCACCGCGCGGACCGACGAAACCGACCAGCTGATCGGACTCGGTGTGGGCGCGGACGACTATTTGACCAAACCGTTCTCGCTGCGGGTGCTCACCGCACGTGTGCATGCGCTGCTGCGGCGGGTCGAGCGTGCGGGTGATCAGCGCGGGGCGGTCACCGTGGTCGGCGATCTGCGCATCGACAGCGATCAGCGCAGGGTCTGGCGCGGCGGGGTCGAAGCCCAGCTCACGCCACTGGAATTCGATCTGCTGGCCCGTCTCGCCCGCCGTCCCCGCGCGGTGCTCGCCCGGGAGCGGCTCCTCGAAGAGGTCTGGGACTGGGCGGATGCGGCCGGTACCCGGGCCGTCGACAGTCATATCAAGGCGTTACGACGCAAACTCGGCGCCGACCTGATTCGCACCGTCCACGGCGTCGGCTATGCCCTGGAGACGCGATGAGCGCGCGGGCCGGCCTCGACGCCGGCGACCGTGCCGATGTCCGGACTTCGAGACTGGTGACGCAGCTGTCGGATCGGCTACCGCGGCCGCTGGATCGAATCCGATCCATCAAACTCAAACTGGCCGTCCTGATGACCTTTTCGGGCGGGCTCGCCTTCGCCTGGTTCAGTCACCGGATCGGCTGGCTGCCGCCGATGACCACACTGACCGCGATGCTCATCGCCCTGGTGTCGTCCCAATTCCTGGCGCACGGCATCACCACGCCGCTGCGGGAGATGACCGCCGCGGCGCAACGCATGGCACACGGCGACTACACCAGTCGGGTGCGCGCGTCCTCCCGCGACGAGGTGGGGCAGCTGGCCGAGGCGTTCAATCGGATGGCGACCGACCTCGCCGCCGCCGACCGGCAACGCCGCGAACTGATCGCCAATGTCTCGCACGAGTTGCGCACCCCGATCACCGCCTTGCACGCCGTGCTGGAGAACCTGGTGGACGGCGTATCCGAGCCCGACCCGAAAACACTGGAAACCGCACTGGCACAGACCGAACGGCTCGGCCGGCTCGTCTCCGAGCTACTCGATCTGTCCAGCATCGAGGCCGGAGCGATCCCGCTCGACCGCGAACAATTCGATATCGCACCGACTTTCGCGACGGTGACCGCCGAGGCGGAGGTCATGACCGCCGCCCTCGGGCGCGGTATCCACTTCCGCAGCACGATCGATCCCGCCACCGCGACGGTGTACGCCGACCGCGCCCGCCTGCATCAGGTGTTGCTGAACCTGCTGGACAACGCCGCCCGGCACGGCCCTGCCGGTGGCGAAGTCCGCCTGCTCGCCCACGCCGCGGGCGAGCACCTCGTCATCGATGTCGAGGACGACGGGCCCGGCATTCCTCCCGCGCAACGCGAGCGCATCTTCGACCGCTTCACCCGCGGCGGCAGCACCGACGACGGCGGCACCGGGCTCGGGCTCGCCATCGCCCGCTGGGTGGTCGACCTGCACCACGGCTCCATCGCGGTCGCCGACCCCGGCTCACGGATCCGCGTGATACTCCCGGCCACCGCGCCGCACCACCCCTGACATCCCGAATCTCACAGCCCGCCAGACCGATTCGGTCGCGGGCCGATACCGCACACCCTCAGGAGGACCAGCCGTGCCCGAAACACCCACATCCGACCCCACACCATCACCGGAACCGGTGGACTCCGCCGGACGCGAGCGTCCCCGGCACCCCGATGCCGCAGCGCAACCAGCGGAATCGGAGCGACCGGCACATCCAGCGGCATCGGACGACACCCTCGTTCCCGAAGCCCGGCCAGTTGCCGAAATTCCGGGCGGAGCGTCGCACGGCTGTCCCACTGCCGGCGCCTCGGCAACAGCCGGGCGCGACGAAGCGCCGGTGTGGTCACGTGACGCTGGGACGGCCGTGGTGGTGGTAGCCGACCCACCTCGCCGGGGCCCGGCGGACGATCGGCTCACCGCGGACGGCGGGGCGCCGATACCCGTCGATGCTCCCGGCACGGGGGTACATCCCGGGTCCGCGGCGACCGTTCCGGCCCGCGCGCGACGGGTCGTCTACCCGGCGGGCGTGCTGCCCGCCGCCGGGGTCGCCGGTCTGGTCGCGGCGGCCACCGTGCCCCTGGACCGGCCCGGAATCGGCTGGCTGCTGGCGGGTTCCGCCACCGCGGTCGCGGTCGGCACCGTCCATCGGCGCGCCACGAACCGGTCGGAAACACCCCCGGAACGCCGGATCCGGCCCGGCCGCTGGTGGGCGGCCGCCGCCCTCGCGCTGCTCGCGGTGGGCACCTTCCGGGCCGCGGGATGGTTGTTCGTCCTCTGCCTGATCGCGGCGGCCGTGTGCGGGTCGCTGGCAGTGGTCGGGCGGCCGTCGGCGCGCGGAGCGCTCCACGACGCGATCGCGGTCCCGCTCGCCTCGGCCGGCGCCCTCGCCTGGGTGTACGCGGCGCAGCGCAGGCGGCGGGGCAGCCCCGGAGCACGGCACTGGCGCCTCGGTGCGTCCGTGGTTGCCACGGTGGTGATCCTGGCGGTGTTCGTGCCGTTGCTCGCCGGCGCCGACGCTACCTTCGCCGCCATCGTCACCGGGTTGGTGCCGCGCATGGACGCCGCCACCACCACTCGATGGATCGTGGTGTTCCTGCTCGCCGGTACGGCAACCCTGAGCGCGTTGTACATGCTGGCCGGTCCCCTGGCTCCGGCCGACGCACGGACCCGACCCGCGAAACGCACACTGGCACGACTGGAATGGGCGCTGCCGGTCGGGGCGCTGACGGTGTTGTTCGCGTCGTTCCTCGGCGCGCAGCTGGTTGCCCTGTTCGGTGGCGACGACTATGTGCAGCGCACCGCCGGTCTGACCTACGCCGACTACGCGCGCAGCGGATTCTGGCAACTGGCCGCGGTCACCCTGCTCACACTCGCCGTCATCCTGCCCGTACTGCACCGGGCCACCAGGGATTCGGCGACCGACCGCATCTGGCTGCGCGGCCTGCTCTGCACGATCAGCGGACTCACCCTGGTGATCATCGCCTCCGCGCTCGGTCGCATGTGGACCTATCAGCAGGCATACGGGTTCACCGTGCTGCGTCTGCTGGTCGGAACCTGTGAACTCTGGCTCGGCGCCGTCTACCTGCTGGTGATCGTCGCGGTCCTGCGCCTGGAAACGGCGTGGCTACCGCGCACCACCCTCGCGACCGCGGTGGCCGCGCTGCTGGTGCTCGCCGTCGCGAATCCCGAGGCGCTGGTCGCGTCGGAGAACATCGACCGCTGGCAGCGCGGTGAAGAACTCGACGTCGACTATCTGTCCGGGCTGTCGGCCGATATCGTTCCCGTCCTCGATCGTCTCCCGGCACCGATCCGCCTCGACCTGCGGCAGCGGCTCACCCACGGAGCCGACGACGAAACCTGGAACAGCTGGAACCTGGCCCGGATGCGCGCGGGCGAATGACCGGGCGCACCGCGGTGACGCCGCTACTCAGATGCCGAAGTCTCGCAAGGCTTCCAGGACTTCGTCCGCCAGCTCCGGCCGGCAGATGAGCAGATCCGGGAGGTAGGGGTCGGGCTGGTTGTAGATCAGCGGTGAACCGTCCAGGCGCGAGGTGTGCAGGCCCGCGGCGGCGGCCACCGCGACGGGTGCGCAGGAGTCCCATTCGTATTGGCCGCCGGAGTGGGCGTAGATGTCGGCTTCGCCGCGCACGACCGCCATCGCTTTGGCGCCGGCCGAACCCATGGGGATGGTGTCGGCGCCGAGTGCGGCGGTGAGGTGGTGCACGCAGGCGGGTGGGCGGCTGCGGGAGACGACGATGCGCGGCGGGCCGTCGTGGGCGGGCGGAAGTACCGGCGGCGCACCGGTTTCCAGCACCAGCCCGGGCACCGGAAGCGCGACGGCACCGATTTCGGCGCGGCCGTCCACCGCCAGCGCCACGTGCACGGCCCAATCCGCCCGCGGCGGCTGCCCGTATTCGCGCGTGCCGTCGAGCGGGTCGACGATCCAGACCCGGCTGCGGGAGAGGCGAATCGGATCGTCGGTGCTCTCCTCCGAGAGAACCGCGTCGTCGGGCCGCAGCTCCGCCAGCCGCTTCAGCAGCAGTTCGTCGGAACGCCGGTCCCCGACCGCACCGCCCTGGTCACGAATCTCGAGCAGGAGCTCACCGGCTTCCCGGGCGAGCTCGGCGGCCACCGCGTGGTCGTCCATATTCGGTTCTCACTCTCCCGCCGGACGGCGAACCGACGCCGACCGGGCGCACCTGGCACGCCGGCGTTCGGCCGGCGCTCGCATCGCCCCGCGGTGATCGGCGGGACCCTTGCAGTGTGCCAGCCGGTGCCGGCCGCGGCGGTGTGCCCCCTGCCGCTGCGGGTCGATCAGGAGCCGGGAGCAACCGATCAGCAGGCGGGGGCGGTGCCGCCCTGCAACTTCAGCAGGGCGCAGAAGGTGGTGGCGGCGACCTTCCACTGTCCGTTCTCCTGCACGGCCTGCCCGGCCTGATCCGGAAGCACCGGATTGCCGCCCATCAGCAGCGTGTAGGTCACGTCGGCATGTCCGGCGTCGACGGTGGTGACCTTCGAGACCGTCGCGGAGGTGCCCTGTGCCTGCGGGTTGCCGGCCTGGGCGGTGAGCACCGGCGCGAACACGTCGCCCTTCTCCACGGCGGCGGCGCGCTTGTCGGCGGGCTGTTCGGCGTCGAAGAACAAGACGTAGGCGTCGGTGACCGCCTTGGTGGTCGCCGGATCGGCCGCCGACGATCCGGCGGCGGGCGCCGCCGCGGAGGTGGTCGCGGCCGCGGCCGTCGTGGTGGTGGCGGTGTCGTCGGACTTGTCGTCACTACAACCGGTGACGGTCGCCGCCGCGATCACCGCGATGCCGCACAGACCCGCCGCACCGCGAATCATCTTGTTGCGCATGGATATGCCCTTCACTCGATCTTCTGTTTCATCTCGTCCAGGTTCACCAGAATCGGATAACCGTTGACGCTGAGCGCATTGCCGTGCCCGGTCTGATGCACGTCGAACACCGACTGGATGGCCGCGTAGAAGCCCTGTACATCGAGGGTCTGATTGACCGCGCGCTTGGCCTGGCGCAGTCCGAACGGCGGCATCGCGGCGATGCGTTCGGCCAATGCCCGGGTCTGCGAGTCCAGTTCGTCGCGCGGGACGACGGTGTTGACCATGCCGACCTGTTCGGCTTCCCGCGCGGTGATCGGGCGCCCGGTGAACAGGATCTCCTTGGCCTTGCGCGGACCCAATTCCCAGGTGTGCCCGTGATATTCGACCCCGCCGATGCCCATCAGCACCACCGGGTCGGAGAATTGCGCGTCCTCGGCGGCCACGATCAGATCGCACGGCCAGCACAGCAGCAGTCCACCGGCGATGCAGCGGCCCTGGACCGCGGCGATCGACGGTTTGGGAGTGTTGCGCCAGCGCAGCGAGTACTCCAGATAGCGCCGCGACTCGAGGGCGTAGATGCGGTCGAGGGTGATCTTCGACGGGTCCGGCCACGACCGGTCCTTCAGATCGTGGCCGGCGGAGAAGTGTTTTCCGTTGGCGCGCAACACGATCACCGACACCTCGTCGTCGGTGGCGGCGCGGGTCCAGGCGGCGTCGAGTTCATCGAGCAGTTCGCCGTTCTGCGCGTTGGCCGCCTCCGGCCGGTTCAGGGTGATGGTCGCGATTTTGTCGGCGGCCTCGTAGGTGATGTACACGACGGCTCCTCAGCCTCGGGGCAGGCCGAGCACGCGCTCGGCGATGATGTTGCGCTGGATTTCGGATGTGCCGCCGGCGATCGTCCCGGCGAAACTGCGGGTGTAGCGCTCGAACCAGCCGGCGCCGAAGGCATCCAGATTCAGCGGGTTGAACGGCGTGGTCCGCGCCGGATGGATCAGGCCGCCGGCTCCCTGGGCGCGCAGGGCGTGTCCGGAGGCGGTCTGCACCGCTTCGGAGCCGAAGACCTTCAGCACCGACAGCGCCGCCACATCCTGTTCGCCGCGCGCGGCGCGGGCCAGCGCCGCCGAACCGAGCAGCCGCAGGGCGTAGCTGTCCATGATCAGCGTGGCGTAGTGATCGCGATCGAGCACCGTCTCCGGGGCGAAATCGGCGGCCAGTTCCTCGAGCCGGTCCGCGTAGGACAACCACAGCAGTGTGCGTTCGTGTCCGAGCGAGCCGTTCGCGACGCCCCATCCGCCGTGCAGCGGGCCGACCAGATTCTCCGCCGGCACCCGCGCACCTTCGAAGAACACCTCGTTGAAATCCAGATCGTGCGGACCGCAGACCGAGGCGAACGGTCGTCGCGTCACGCCGGGGGTATCGGTGGGAATCAGCAGCACGCTGATCCCCTTGTGTTTCGGCGCGTCGGGATCGGTGCGCACGAAGGTCAGCAGCACATCGGCGTCGTGGGCGCCGGAGGTCCACACCTTCTGCCCGTCGACGACGAATTCGTCACCGTCGCGCACGGCCCGGGTGCGCAGACCGGCCAGATCCGATCCCGCCCCGGGTTCGCTCATACCGAGCGCGGCGGTGATCTCCGCGCGCAGAATTCTTCTCGCCCACCGGGTTTTCTGCTCCTCGGTGCCGAACGACAGCAGCGACGCGGCGACGATTCCGACGCCCTGCGGATTGAAGCTGTGATAGATACGCCGGTCCGACAACTCCTGTAGATGGACGTACTGCTGCAGGATGCCGGCGTTGCGCCCGCCGAATTCGGGCGGGTTGCCGGGTAGCAGCCAGCCGTGATCGAACTGCAGCCGCTGCCAGTCGCGCGCCCATTCGGGGACGTCGGCGCTGGAATGCGACCGCCGCCGGCTCGCGGTGGCCGCATCGGGCAGATGGGCGTCGAGGAAGGCCACGAATTCGGCCCGGAACTCCTCGACGTCGTCGTCAAATCTCAGTTGCACGGCACTCCTCGGCGATCAGCGCCCGGTGTTCGGCCGCACCGCCGAGCATCAGCTCGCCGGCATGGGCTCGTTTGAGCGCGAACTGCAGGTCGTTCTCCCAGGTGAAACCCATGGCCCCGAACAGCTGTAAGCCGTTGCGGAACACCACGTTCTGACACTCCCCCGCGCCGGCCTTCGCCATCGAGGCCGCCAGCGCCCGGCGTGGGTCGTCCTCGGCGATGGTCAGCGCCGCGAAATAGGCCAGCGCCCGGGCCCGCTCGATCGCCACATGCATATCGGCGGCCTTGTGTTTGACCGCCTGCAGCGAGCCGATCGGCACACCGAACTGGTGGCGGGTGCGCACATGGTCCAGCACCAGGTCCAGAATCCGCTGACAGGCGCCGACGACGGTCAGAGCCATCCCGGTGGCGGCGAACTGGCGCGCCCGCGCCACATCCACCGTGCTGCGCCGATCGTGTCCGGCGCGCACGCCGTCGAAGCGCACCTCGGCGATGTGCAGCACCGGATCGAAGACCGCGCTGCGGCGCACCTGCACCTCGGCCGCCGGCACCACGAACACGCCCGCTTTGGTCACCACCGCGAACCGTTCGGCGCGGTCGCCGTCGAGGATGTGGTGGGCGGTGCCGCCGAGCACCCAGCCGTCGGCGTCGAGGACCGCGTCCACACCCTCGTACACGGCCGTGCCGGCCACCGCGGGATCGGTGAATTCCGTTGCCAGTGGGGCGAATTGGGTCATCGTGGCCAGATACGGCGTGGGATCGGTGGCCCGGCCCAGTTCCTCGAGGACGATCGCCAGCTCGACAGCGGCCGCGTCGCCGGTCAATTCGGTCCAGCCCAGCTCGATGTAGGTGCGCCACAACGGCATCGGGTCGCCGTCCTTGTCGGCGATCTCGCGGATCAGCGACGCCGGACACTGTTTGCCGACCGCCTCGCGCACGGTGTCGCGCCAGAGTCTTTGTTCGGAGTCGAACTCCACAAGCATCCCGGACCGCCTCTCTGGCCGCTAGACCGCCTACCGACGCGAGAATATCATTCTCCACAACAGAAAGTAACAGTCTCTCATGCCGTTCCCGAACACGCGCCCTCAGTGCCCGGGAACATGACATTCTCCGGTACAGTGCATTCATGTTCTGCACACATAACCAAGGACCGAGCCGACCGTGAGCAGCCCCAGCGAAGAGCCCGCCTGGAAGCAACGCGCCGTCGAGCGCTCGATCCGGACCGCGAAATTGCGTGCCGAACAGCGAGTGCAGCGCTTCCTCGACGCGGCCCAGGCCATCATCACCGAAAAGGGCACCACCGATTTCACCGTGCAGGAAGTGGTGGACCGCTCCAAGCAGTCGCTGCGCAGCTTCTACCTGCAGTTCGACGGTAAACACGAACTGCTGCTGGCCCTGTTCGAGGATGCGCTCGGCCGCACCGCGGACCAGCTCCGGGCGGCCGCCGACGGGCAGGACGATCCGATCGACCAGCTGCGGGTGACCATCGAGCTGCTGTTCGAACTGAGCCGTCCGGATCCGACCGCGCAGCGCCCGCTGTTCACGGATTTCGCTCCGCAGCTGCTGGTTTCGCATCCCGCGCAGGTGAAGGTGGCGCATGCGCCGCTGCTGAGCCTCATCACGGAGTTGATGGAGAAGGCCCAGGAGCAGGGCCGGTTGCGCAAGGAACTCAATGCCCGCCGGACCGCGGCGATGGTCATGCAGACGGTGATGTTCACCGCGCAGTCCACCGGCGGCATCGACGAGGAGACCACCCACCCGATCACCGCCGAGGAAGTTTGGAACTTCTGCGCTCACGGCTTTGCCCAAGGCTGAGAATTCCATTCTCCCGATAGAGAAGGTCGCTTACACTCGGACTCATGCCCGATCTGTGGAGCGACCTTCTCGCTTGTCTCGACCTGCGTTCGGTTCCGGCCGGCGACGACCGCGATACCGCGGTGTTCTCCGGCCCCAACCAGAGCCTGGGGTACTACCGGATCTTCGGCGGCCAGTTGCTGGCGCAATTCGTGCGCGCCGCGCAGCTGACCTGTCCGGACAAATCCGTCAAATCGCTGCACGCGCTGTTTCCCCGCGAGGGTAAACCGGACGAGGCGCTTCGATACCGTGTGCAGGTCCAGCATCAGGGGCGGACCTTCGCCTCGGTAACCGTGCTGGCCGAGCAGGCCTCGGGAATCGTTGCCACCGCGGCGATGTCGCTGCACGCCGCCGATGACGGTCCCGAACAGCAGGCGACCGCGCCGATCGGGCCGCTGCTCTCGGCCGAGCACAAGGCCGGCTTCGACATCATCCCGTGGGAGACACGGACGAACGTCGACCTCGACGACACCGGTTCGGCCGCACCGGAATTCGAGTTGTGGATGCGGACGCCGGCCGCCGACGCCGCGCTCGCGCCGGCGTTGACCGGCTACGCCACCGACCTCACGCTCATCGGTACCGCGCTGCGCCCGCTCGAGGGAGTGTGCCAGCGCGGCAACGGCACCGCGTTCCGCTCGGCGGTCACCAGCCACACCCTCTGGTTCCACCGGCCGTTCCGCACCGACGAGTGGCTGTTGCTGCGCCAGGACAGCCCGGTGATGGCGCAGGGCCGCTGCTTCGGCCGCGGGGACGTGTTCACCGAGAACGGTGCGCTGGTCGCCTCCTTCGCGCAGGAAGCCATGGTGCGATTCCCGTAGCCGAATACATTGCCGCACAGCCCATCCCGTGCGACGGCACACGAGGTGGTCACTTGCCGCACGGGGACAACTCGATCACCGGAATCCGCCGGGCCGTCCGCTTCTGATAGTCCGCGTAGCCCGGATAGGCCCGCACCACCTGCGGCCACCGCGCCTCGCGTTCGGCCGGGGTGAGTACGCGCGCGGTCATGGGACGTGCCGCCCCGTGCCGGAAGGACACCTCGACGCGCGGCTCGGCGCACAGGTTGTGGTACCAGGCGGGCGAGACGGCGTCCCCGCCCCGCGACGCTACGATCAGATAGCGCTCGCCGTCCACGATCGGGACGGTGAGTACCACGGTGTGCGGGCGCCCGCTGCGTCGGCCGACGGTGGTCAGGGTCAGCGTGGGCATGTTCTTGAAGCGGGTACCGATGCGGCCACCGGTCACGTCGAGCAGTGTGCGGTGCAGGCTGGTCACGGTCTTCAAGCGCAGGTCGGTGGCGATACGGCGGGTGTCGGGCACGGGAGCTCCTCGGGTCGGAAGGCGGTCGGGTACCGACGATCCGGATCCTGCTTGTGAGCGACCAGTGACCGATCAGTGGTCGAGACGCGCGCGAGCGGCGTCGATCCACCCCTGGTTCACGCAAGCCTCGGCGATGCGCAGGGCGGCGCGGTGGTGTCCGGCGGCGAGATCCGGATCGCCGCACCGCGTTGCCAGGTCTCCCAGCACGAGATCGACCGGGCCGACGGTGAACGACCCGGTGTCGGCGCCACCGAGTCGATCGCGGTATCGCACCAGGTCCCGGTAGATCGCGGCGGCCTCCTCGGCCGTGCCGAGCGCCGCGATCACCATGCCGCGCAGGGTGAGGAACAGCGAGCGGAACAGGTCTTCGGGAACCGGTCGTGCGCGGCGCCGGATGCGGGCCGCCGCAGCCCGGTCACCGGCGGCGAGCAGGACGAGCGCGTGGAAGTCGACGGTCGCGTCCGCGGTGTCCGCCGAGGCGCTTCGGATGAATTCCTCGATCGCCTCGGCCAGTTCCCCGGCCCGGCCCTGATACAGGCGGACCGTGAACAGCGCCATGAGCGGGAGCGTACCGGCATTGAAAATGCCTGTGCGGGCGAGCAATTCGGCGGCCTCCAGGTAACGTCGCTCGGCGTCGTCGGCGTCGCCGCCCACCAGTGCCAGCAGTCCCCGGGCCATCGCGTTCGCCGCCTGGGCTTGCCGCCACTGATATCGGTCGGCCGGCACGGTGGCCGCCTCGAGATGTGCGCGGGCCGCCTCGAGGTCGCCGGCGAAGGCGGCGGCCTGCAGCGCGACGGTGTGGCCCAGCAGCAGGTAGGCATGGTGATCGTTGCGCTGCCCGATCTCGATCAGTTCGGCGCCGAGCGCACCGCGATCCGGACTGTCGTAGAGCGAAGCCCGGGCCTGCAGCGCCGGTGCGAGCAGTGTGTCGTCGCCGAGGTCGCGGGCGAGGGCCTCGGCGTCACCGGCCACCCGGCGCGCCCGGTCGAGTTCGGCGCCACCGATCTCCTCCACCAGCGCGACCGACAGCCGGCACCGGTCGGCGGATGCCAGCCCCGGATACCGCAGCGCGGTCTCGAGGCGGGCGACCACGGCATGGTCGACGACACCGTAGCGCCGGTTCATCCAGGGCGTCGGGGCGTCCCAGGCGGTGAACGCCCGCACCAGCAGGTCCGGCCGGTCGGCGTCCTCGGCCAGCGTCGCGGCGCGGTCACGGGCGGCGCGCGCGGCGACGCCGGCGCCGCAGACGAGGTGGCTGCGTCCGGCTCGGCACAGCAATGCCACCCGCTCGTCGACGGTGTCGCCGCCGGGATGGCGTTCGAGCGCGTGGGCCGCGCGTTCGTATCCGGCGGCGGCGACGTCGTGGGCGAAGCGCTGCTCGGCGCGCTGCGCCGCGGCCACCGCGTAGTCGGCGGCTCGCCGCGCGGTCTGCGGTGTCACCGATTCCCCGTAGTGGTAGGCGAGGGCGGTGAGATCGGCCGGGTCGAGCTCCTCGACGGCGGCGCCGATGCGGCGATGCCAGCGGTCGCGGCGGATCCGCGACAGATCCCCCAGCAGCGTGTCCCGCACCAGGACATGGGCGAAACGCGCTCGCCCGCTGCCGGGTTCGTGCAGGAGCCCGGCGACCACTCCGGCCTCGACCGCGTCCAGCACCTCCTCCTCGCCTACCTCGGCGGCCCGCACCAGAACCTCGAGGTCGAATTCGCGGCCGATCACCGCGGCCAGGCGCAACACGGCCACGGCCGTCTCCGGAAGCCGGGACAGCCTGCGGCGCAACACATCTCGGACACCGTCGGGGACCTCGGACGCGGCGACCAGCTCGCCCTCGCTCTGCAACAGGCGCGCGATCTCGATGAGGTAGAAGGGATTGCCGCCGGTGCGATCGTGCAATGTCGCCACCACCGAATCCGCGGGTGCGCGTCCGATGAGTGCGCCGACGAGCCGGGCGCTGTCGGCTGTCCCGAGGCCGCGCAACCGGATTCGCGCACGGACGGTGGTCGCCGAACTCGCCAGCGCATCGGCCAGCGCGGGCGGCACCTCGTCGGGCCGGTAACCGATCACCGTGAAGACCGGCGCCCGGATGGCCACCGCTGCGAGCAGCGCGGCGGTCTCGGCATCACACCGATGGGCGTCATCGAGCAGAATCGCCAGCGGCCGCACGTGCGCGACCGCGGTGAGATAGTCGATCACCGCCCGGTGCAGCAGGAAACGGCCGTGCGCGCGGTCGGCCCGATCGGGCCCCGCGCCGTCGGTGAGCAGCGGAGCGAGGGTGGGCGCCAGTTCCCCGGGATCGTGTTCGCCGGCCAGGGCACGCAGGATCTCGACCCACGGCCACGCCGACGGGGCGGCCTCGTCCTCCGGGCAGCGACCGATCACCACGCGATATCCCGCGCCGCACAACTCGTCGCGAAGACGGTGCAGCAGAGCGGTTTTCCCGCTGCCCGCCTCACCAGTCACCGTCGCCGTCCGTGGTCCGTCGCCCCGGGCTGCCGCATGTAGCGCGGCGAGTTCGGCGTCGCGGCCGAACAGTAGCGTCGCCGTGGACGCCGCGGCCGGGCGCGGCGGGAGCGACTCCGCGATCACCTTCTCCTGCACCGGGATTCGCTGGGCGAGGATGTCGGATTCCAACCGCGTCAGGGCAGGTCCCGGATCGATGCCGAGTTCGTCGGCGAGGATCTCGCGCGCCTGCCGCAGTGCGGCGAGTGCGTCCGCTTGGCGTCCGGCCCGGTAGCGCGCCAGCGCGGTGAGCCGCCAGGCCTCCTCACGCAACGGATGCTCGCGGGTCAGGACTTCGGCTTCGGCCGCCGCCAGCGCGGGTTCGTCCTGGTCGAGCAGGGCCTCCGCCAGCTGTTCGCGCGCACTGAGCCGCAATTCCTCGAGTCGCGCCGCCTCCGCGGTCGCCCAGGCCTCCTGCGCATAGGCTCCGTACGCCGGCCCCTGCCAGCGTGCCAGCGCCTGCTCGAGGGCGCCCCGCCGCCGCTGTGGATCCATCTGTCGCGCGGCCAGATCCAGCTCCGCGCCGAACAACCAGGCATCCACCGCCTCGGTGTCGAGCCGCAGCGCGTATCCGGGGGCGCGGCTGACCAGGACCGCTGCCGGTGCACGCGGCGCCCGCTCCGGCTCCAGCAGCCGCCGCAGATTGGATACGTAGGCCTGCAGCGAGCCCAGCGCCCGCGGCGGCGGCTCGCCGCGCCACAGGTCGTCGATCAGTCGGTCGACCGGCACCACCTCGCCCCGGGCGACCAGTAGCCGGGCCAGCACGCCGCGCTGTCGCGGACCGCCGAGATCGAGTTCACCGCGCTCGTCCGACGCGGTCAGTGCTCCGAGGACCCGAATCCGAACCATGATGCGCAAAGTCTAGGACGGCGGCCGCCAAGTGCGTCTCGAGTCGGCTGCAAGCGGCACGCGTCACCCTCATCGCAGTTCTCGACACCGACAGGAGCCGCCATGCCCACCGCCGTCGCACCCCTCCGCCCCGACACCTTCGACATGCTCGTCGTGCACAACGCCTTTCGCAGTCACTTCCGCGCGCTTCCCGGCCTCGTCGCCCGGGTCGACGCCGGCGAGGTCGAGCGCGCCCGGCAGCTCGCGGCATTCCTGGACGAGCTGTGCACCGGGCTGCACGAGCATCACACCGGCGAGGACGAGCTGATGTGGCCGCTGCTGCTCGAACGCGCCCCGATGCATGCCGGCGCGGTACTGCGCATGGAGGAACAGCACGAACGCATCGCGGAGCTGGTCCGGCGCGCGCGGCGTGATGCGGGCGAATTCGTCACGGCCGCATCGACTTCGGTGCGCGATCGGCTCGCCGAAACGCTACGGGCGCTCGCCGCCGCGCTGGACGAGCACCTGGCCGAGGAAGAACACCAAGTCCTGTCCGTGGTCGAGGAGGTCATGACCGTCGCGGAGTGGCGGGCTCTCGGCGAACGCGGCCGCGCGCACATGCCGAGGAACCGCCAACTGGTCTTCCTCGGCTTCATGATGCACACGGCGTCCGAATCCCAGCGACGCAAACTTCTCGCGGAGATGCCGCCGGCGGCACGCCTGGCCTGGCGGGTGCTCGGGCGGCGCAGCTTCGCCCGGGAGTACCGCGCGATCTACCGCCGCGATCCCGAATGGTGAGCGACCACCCGCGGCGCGCTCACCACCGAATGGCCGGCGCCGGAACGGCGGCGGACCGTGGCACCAGCCGTTGCGCGGCGGTGTAGGCATCCAACGTCCCCGCGGCGACGTCCGCGGCGAGGCGGTCCAGATCCGGATGGGCTCGCACCCGGGTGTGCACCAGCGACAGGATCTGCACGCGGGCGCGGGCGATGCGGCGTTCCGGGTCGTCGCTGCGCTGGTGCGCGTCGATGGCCCGGGCCAGTTCGGGTATTCCGGTGCCGTTCTCGGCGACGAGGGTGAGGATGGGGGCCGGCGATTCGCCGCGCAGTTCCCGCACCGTCCGGTCCGCGCCGGGCCGGTCGGCCTTGTTCACCACGAGGATGTCGGCGACCTCCAGCAGCCCCGCCTTGGCGGCTTGAATCGCGTCTCCCGCACCGGGATTCAGGATGACCACGGTCGGATCGGCGACCGCGGCGACCTCGATCTCCGACTGCCCGACCCCGACCGTCTCGACCACGATCCGGTCGTAGCCGAGGTCGGTCAGCAGCCGGATCGCGGCCGGCACCACCGCGGCCAGGCCGCCGATATGCCCACGGGTGGCCACCGAGCGGATCAGCACACCGGGGTCACCGACGTGGGCCGACATCCGGATACGGTCACCGAGCAGGGCGCCGCCACTGTAGGGCGAGGACGGATCCACCGCCAAGACGGCCACTCGCGCCCCCTGCGCCCGGTAGGTGCCGACCAGCGCCGCCACCGTGGTCGATTTCCCGGCGCCCGGCGGCCCGGTCACACCCAGGACCCTAGGCGTGGCGGCCGAGCCGAGCAGCGCGAGAACCTCGTCGCGGCTACCGTTCTCGACCATGCTCAGCAGCCGCCCGGTGGCTCGCAGCGAACCGTCCCGGGCGGCGGCGAGCAGCCGCTTGGCCTCCCGCCCGGCGGTGGTCACGGGGCCGGCACCTCGACCACGGTCGCCGACCCCATTCCACCACCGGCACACAGCGCCGCGATACCGAATCCCCCACCGCGACGGCGCAATTCGTGAACCAGGGTGACGATCATACGCGCGCCGGTGGCTGCCACGGGATGTCCCAGCGAGCAACCGCTCCCGCTGTAGTTCACCCGCTCGGGATCCAGGTCCAGCGCCTTGACCGCGGCCAGCGGGACCGAGGCGAAGGCCTCGTTGATTTCGATCAGCTTCACCTCCGACAGTGAGATACCCGCCCGCGCAACAGCTTTGGTGATCGCCTCGATCGGCGCCAGGCCCGTGTCGGCCGGGTCCACTCCCACCGAGGCCCACGCGCGGATGACACCCAGCGCCGGCAGGCCCAGCCGATCCGAGGCGATCGCCAGCGCGGCGGCGCCGTCGTTGGATCCGGAGGCGTTACCCGCGGTGACGGAGAACCCCTCGATCTCCGGATGCAGCACCTTCAGTCCGGCGAGGCGTTCCAGGCTGGTGTCGCGGCGCGGATGTTCGTCGACGCAGAATTCGCCGTGCGGCGTCTCGATCGGGACGATCTCCTCCTCGAACCGGCCCTCGTCGATGGCCGCGATCGCGTTGCGGTGCGAACGCAAGGCCCAGGCGTCCATCTCCGCGCGCGAAATTCCGGCCTTGACGGCGGTGTTCCAGCCCACGGTGATCGACATGTCCAGATTCGGCGCGTCCGGGCGGTTCGGATGCGACGGCGAGACCCACGGGTCGATCCATTCGTCGGCACCGACCCGGAACCGCACCCGCGGCCCGGTGGAATCGGAATTCACGCCGCCGGCGATGACGAGTTCGTCCATCCCCGCCCGGATTCCGGCTGCCGCGCTCTGCACCGCGGCCATTCCCGCCGCGCAGTGCCGGTTGGCGGCCAGACCCGGCACCGTGGTGAGCCCCGCCGTGACCGCCGCGTGGCGAGCCAGCACCCCGCCACCGTAGCGGCCCTCGCCGAGGACGACGTCGCCCACCATGCTCGGGTCGATATCGCGCGCGACCGCCGCGACCACGTGGTGGGCGAGGTCGAAGGCGTTGGTGTCGCGCAGCGTGCCCTTGCGCGCGGTGCCGATGGGGGTCCGCACGGCGGAGACGATGACGGCTTCAGGCATGGGAGCTCTCCGATTCGGCGACGAGATTGCGGCGCAACAGTTTTCCGGTTTCGGTCTTGGGCAGTTCGGCGCGGAACACGATCGTGTCGGGGGTCTTCGAGGACCGCATCCGCTCGCGCACCCACCGCTTGATCTCTTCGGGATCACCGGCGCCCACCACGACCGCGACCAGCCGCTGCCCCCATTCCGGGTCGGGCACCCCGATCACCGCGGCCTCGCTGATCCCGGGATGGGTCAGGAGCACGTCCTCGATTTCGGCCGGCGCGATGTTCTCCCCGCCGCGGATGATCGTGTCGTCGGCTCGGCCCTCGATGAACAGATAGCCGTCGTCGTCCAGCCTGCCCAGGTCGCGGGTGCCGAACCAGCCGTCCGCGTCGAGTGCGGTGCGCGCACCGTACTCCCCCGAGATCTGCTCGCCGCGCACGAACACGAGGCCGGTCTGCCCGATGGGCAGCGATTCTCCCGCGGCGCTGCGGATGTCGAATTCGACGCCGGGCAGCGCCCGGCCGACGGAGCCGAGCCGCTCGCGGATGGCGGGATCGGTCGCGGCCAGCGCGGCGCGGTGATCCTCCGGGCCGAGCACCGCCACCGAGGAGGCGGTTTCGGTGAGGCCGTAGGCATTGGCGAAACCGGTGCCGGGGAACATCGCCAGCGCTCGTTCCAGCACCGGTCGCGGCATCCGCGAACCGCCGTAGGCCAGGCTCGCCAGTGTCGGTGTGTCCGCGGTGGCACCGTCGGCCGCGGTGACGATACGGGCCAGCATGGTCGGCACCAGCATGGCGTGCGTGATCCGTTCGGCCCGAACGGTATCCAGCCAGCGCTGCGGATCGAACGCGGGCAGATACACCACCCGGCGGCCGCTGTAGAGATTGGACAGCAGGTTGGTGAGGCCGGCGATGTGATAGGGCGGCACCGACACCAGGGCGGCGTCGGATTCCGCGGCCGCGCCGAATTCCATCGTGTTCAGCAGGTAGGCCATCAGATGGCGGTGCCGCAGCAGCGCCGCCTTGGGTTCGGAAGTGGTGCCGCTGGTGTAGATGATCGCGGCCACCGCCGCACCGTCCCACGGCGCCGGCCGCGGTTCCGGATCCGGCTGTGCCGCATCGGTTTCCACCAGGGCGTCCAGATCCTCGGGCCGCAGCACCCGCGCACCCGGATGCCGTGCCAGCAGTGCCGACAGCTGGTGTTCGCCGAGTCGATAGTTCAGCGGCACGAACGGCACCGCGGCCAGGACCGCGCCGAACAGCGCCACCGGATAGGCCAGGTGGTTCGCGCCCAGATACAGCACCGCCGAACTGTCGGCGAAGTCCGCGGCCGCGCGGCGCGCCAGCCGGAGCAGCTGCGCCGCCGTGAGGGATCGGCCGTCGACGGTGATCACCGGCCGGCTTCCGGCCGAGGCCGCCATCTCGAGGATCATGCTAATGTTCATGAGAACATTATTCTCTCAGTAAGAGAGTGTTGATTTCAAGAGAGGGCAGCGTCATGGAGATCAGCGGTAGCTCCGCGATCGTGGTGGGCGGAACGGGCGGACTGGGCGAGGCGACCGTGCGGAGGCTGCACGCCGCGGGAGCCAAGGTGGTGGTGGCCGACGTCGCCGACGACAAGGGCAAGGAGCTGGCCGCCGAACTCGGTATCCGCTATGTGCATACCGACGCCACCAGCGAGGAGTCGGTGCAGGCGGCGATCGCCGAGGCGCAATCGCTGGGCCCGCTGCGCATCTCGGTGGACGCGCACGGCGGGCCGGCCAGCGGTGGCCGATTGGTCGGCAAGGATGGCAGCCCGCTCGCGTTGGACGGCTTCCGCACCACGATCGAGTTCTATCTCACCGCCGTGTTCAACGTGCTGCGGCTCTCGGCCGCGGCGATCGCGCAGTCGGAGCCGGGTGAGGAGGGCCGGCGCGGTGTCATCGTCAACACCGCCTCGATCGCCGCCTACGAGGGCCAGATCGGGCAGTTGCCGTATTCGGCGGCCAAAGGCGGCGTGGTCGGCATGACGCTGGTCGCCGCGCGCGACCTGTCGCCGCTGGGCATCCGGGTGGTGACCATCGCACCCGGCACGTTCAACACCCCGGCCTACGGTAAGGCCGCCGATCAGCTGGAAACCTATTGGGGCAAACAGGTTCCGCATCCCAAGCGGATGGGCCGCTCCCCGGAATACGCGCAATTGGTGCAGTCCATCGTGGAGAACGATTACCTCAACGGTGAGGTGATCCGCCTCGACGGCGCGCTGCGGTTCCCGCCCAAATGACCGCTCTGACGGGCAAAGTCGCGTTCGTGGCGGGTGCCGGCCGCGGTATCGGCGCCCCTCCGGGCGCTACGGCCGCGCGGCCCGCAGGCCACCGATGACCGCGTCACCGAATTCGGCGAGAGTCCGCGGCTGCGCGAAATCGGTGAACCAGACGTAGAACCGTTCGACGCCCTCATCGACAGCATCGGCGAAGTGGGCGATCAGCTCCTCGGCGTCCCCGCACACCAAACCGCTTGCCAGATGACCGAATCGGCGCAGGCTCAGCGCACGCACCCGGTCGGGATCGGCACCGCGCCCCGCGAAACCCACCAACTGCTGGGTGGACACGCGCGCCGACCCCGCGTTCGCCCGCAGTCGCGGCAGCCGGTCCAGCTGGTTGGCCGGCAGATTCCACCAGTCCGCGTAGCGGCGCACCAGCGCCATGGTGGCGGGACCGGACCCGCCGATCACGATCGGAATCCGCGAGGTGGGCGCGGGTGCCAGGGCGAGTTCCCCCGCACCCGCCCAATACCGCGGCAGCAGCGCCAGTGTGTGTTCCAGCCGGGCCCGGCGGGCGGGGCCGTCCTCGTGGTTGATGTCGAAGTCGGCCAATTCCTTCGGCACCGATCCGGAACCGAGTCCGAGTTCGAACCGGCCACCGCTGGCTTCCTGCAGCGCCACCGCCTGTTTCGCCAGCATCGCGGGATGGCGCAGCGCGTCACAGAGCACCAGGTGACCGATGCGCAACCGTTCGGTGCGCGCGGCCACCCAGGCGGCCACCGTCATCGCCTCCCACAGCGGCTGCTGTTCGGCGCCGGGCGCCCGCACGTGATCGATGAAGGCGATACCGTCGAATCCGCCGGCCTCCGCCGCCCGGGCCCGCGCCACGATATCGGCCATATCGAGCCGGATCTGCGGGAGGAACAGATACCACTGCGGATCGCCCTTCTGTACCACGGCTACTTCTTCGCGCCGTTCTTCGGCGCCGACAACCGGGCCAGATTGGCGCGGAGATCCTCCGATTGGAAGGTCAGATCCTCGGCGGTGAGCGCGAAGTCGAGCGTGGCCAGCACCGCTCGCTCGAGGTGCAGGTTCAATATCCGTTTGGTGGACTCGACTGCCTGCCTGGGCAATCGGAGGATCCGCTCGGCGCAGGCGTGTGCCTCGGCGACCGGATCGGCGACCACGTGATTGACCAAGCCCATCTCCCGCGCCCGCTCGGCCGGGATTCGGTCGCCGGTCAGCGCGTACTCCTTGGCCAGCAGCAGGCTGGTGTGCAGCGGCCAGGTCAGTGGGCCACCGTCGGCGGCCACCAGACCTACCTGCACGTGCGGATCGGCCAGATAGGCCTGTTCGGCGATGTAGACGATATCGCTGAGGGCGACCAGGCTGCAGCCCAAGCCCACGGCGGGCCCGTTCACGGCGGCCACGATCGGCACCCGGCATCGCGCCATCCCGAGCACGATATCGCGGCCGTGCGCAATGGTTTTCGCGCGCAACTCGGCGTCGCGGCTCAGTTCGCCGAGGTAGGAGAAGTCGCCGCCGGCGGAGAAAGCGCGCCCGGCGCCGGTGAGCACCGCGACGCGGGCCTCCCGATCCTCGCCGAGCCGGGGCCACAGCCGGGCCAGCCCGGTGTGCAGTGCGTCGTCGACCGCGTTGAGCGCGTCGGGACGGTTCAGCGTGACGATGCGAATCGGGCCCTCGGCCCGGACGTCGACTTCGGCGGGCAGGTCGTACATGTCAGGCTCCCAATCCGAGTATGCGGGCGGCGATGATGTTCTTCTGAATCTGCGAGGTGCCGCCCATGACGCTCTGGGCGCGGCTGTAGAGGTAGGTGCCGAACATGTCGGCGTCGTCGGTGCCGGCGATGGTCAACGCGGCATGACCGACGGCCTGATCCACCCAGGTCATGAGCAATTTGTCGAGTGAGCCGCCGGGGCCGTGCGAGACACCGTCCAGCTGTTCGGACAAACGCCGCCGCACATGCAGCCGCAGCATCTCCGATTGCACCGCCGCCCAGGTCAATTCGTCGGGCACCGGCCCGTCGACGCGGTCGGCCAGCACGCGGACCGTCTTGGCGTAGCGAGCCGAATAACCGAGTGTCGACGGTTCCCGTTCGTGACCGACCACGGTCATCGCCAGCTTCCAGCCGTCACCCGGCGCGCCGACCATCCGGTCGGCGGGCACGATCGCGCCGTCGAAACCGACCTGCCCGAATTCGGTGGTGATACCGCTGATCATGCGCAGCGGCCGCTGCTGCACACCCGGCTGCTTCATCGACACGATGAAGGCCGAAATCCCTTTGTGCCGTGGCGCTTGCGGATCGGTGCGGGCCAGTAGCAGGCACCAGTCCGCGACATCGGAGTAACTGGTCCAGATCTTGTGGCCGTGGATCACATAGTGGTCGCCGTCGAGGGTGGCGGTGGTGGTGAGTGCGGCGAGATCCGATCCGGCGCCCGGTTCACTGAAGCCCTGGCACCAGCGTTCGGTGCCGTCGATCATGCCGGGCAGGAATCGCCGCTGCAGTTCCTCGCTGCCGTGGCGGCCCAGCCCCTGGATCAGATACCCCAGACTCGGCCGGGGCGGGGCGCCCGCACGGGCCAGTTCCTCATCGACGATCACGTCGTAGACCGGCGGCAGATCGTGTCCGCCGAACTCCTTCGGCCACGACGAGCCGAAGAAACCGGCCCCGTACAGGGCACGATGCCACTCCCCCTGACGGGCCCAGTATTCGTCCCCGGAGGTCGGGAAGTCACCGGCGACCTCGGACAGCCAGCGGCGCAACCGATCCCGGAATTCGGCCTCGGCCGGTGAGTCACGAAAGTCCACGGGCGATCTCCTCCAGACGGACGGGAAACAGTTCGGTCGAGACCAGGACGCGGCGAAGATAGATGTGCGCCAGGCATTCCCAGGTGTTGCCGATGCCGCCGTGCACCTGGATAGCGGTTTCGCAGACCGTCCGGGCGGCGCGGGCGCAATAGATCTTGGCGACGCGGGCGGCATGCACCGCCTCGCCGGGCGCCAGTTCGTCCACTCCCCAGGCGGCGTAGCGCAGCACGCTGACCGAACCTTCGAGCAGCGCCTGCGATTCGGCGAGCAGATGCGCGACGGCTTGGTACGAGCCGATCGGCTTGCCGTACTGCGCACGGACTTTCGCGTAGTCGACGGCCAGCCGCTGCGCGCCCCGGGCGGCGCCGAGCAGATCCGCGGTGGTGCCGACCAGCGCGAGCGCGAACCATTGCGACGCCTGATCGTCCGACAGTTCCCCGATGTGTTCGAGCCGTCCGTCGAGGTCGGCCGCCGTCCGGGTCGGATCCGCCAGCGGTGCGGCGGGCCCCAGCCGGGCGGCCAGCACCTGGCCGTCGGCGAGCACCACCGCCCGATCGCATCCGGCCGCGTCGACGGCGCGGCCGCGCACCCCCAGGGTCCAGCGCCCCTCGTCTCCGGCCGGGTGACCACGCAGATCGTCGGCCAGCACCGGTCCCAGAAACGCCACATCGACCAGTCCCCGCGCGAACTCCTCGGCCACCAGCGCCACTTCCACACCCGACGCGCCGTCGGAGCGCAGGGCGCGCCATCCGGTCAGCTCGACGGTCTTGTCCAGCCGCGTGATCCGCTCCCGATCGGCCAGGTCCGTCACCGAGCCGGGGCCCAGATCGTCGGCCAATTTTGCTGCGGCATCACGCAATTGGCGCTGTTCACTGGTCAGACGGACGTCCATAGCGCTCCTCGAGAACTCGGCGCAGCACCTTGCCGGACGGCAGGCGCGGGATTTCGGGGACGAAGACCACCCGGCGCAACCGCTTGTATCCGGCCAGGCGATCGGCGACCAGCGCGGACAACTCCTCCGCGGTGACCGGCGCTGCGGCCGACACCGCGGCGACGATCGCCTCGCCGTCGGTGCCGTCGGCCACACCGAAGACCGCGCAGTCGGCGACCGCCGGATGCCCGTGCAGGACGGATTCGATTTCGGCGGGCGCGACCTGGAAGCCGCGGACCTTGATCATCTCCTTCACCCGGTCGGTGATGCGGACCCAGCCGTCGGCGTCGATCCAGCCGACGTCGCCGGTGCGGTACCAGCCGTCCACCACGGCTCCCGCGTCCGCGCCGGCGGGCAGATACCCCGCCATCAGCGACGGCGACCGTGCCTGGATCTCCCCGATCTCCCCGGGCGGCAACGGTTTTCCGTCATCGAGCGACGCCGTCCGCAGGCACACCCCGGGCGCGGCTCGTCCCACGGTGTCCAGCCGGGCGCCCTCGATCGGATTGCAGGCCAGTACCGGGAGTTCGGTGGCGCCGTAGGCCGGCAGCCAGCGCACGCCCGTGCGGCGGGTGACGGTTTCGGCCACGCTGACCGTCACCGGCGTCGCGCCCCACATGATGTAGCGCAGCGAGGACAGATCGAACGATTCCAGCTCCGGATGCGAGGCGATGGCCAGTGCGATCGGCGCCACCGCCATCTCCACGGTGATCCGGTCGCGTTCGATGCTGCGCAGCATCGACTCCGGATCGAAGCGGCGATGCAGCCGCATCCAGGCGCCGACGCGCAACGCGGTGACGATGTTGAGCAGGCCGAGGATATGGGACGGCGGGGTCAGGATCTGGATTCGGTCAGCGCTACTCAGCTCGAGCACCTGCTGCCAGTCGCGCACCGCGGCGTCGAAGGAGGCGTGGGTGTGGCGCACCGCCTTCGGCAAGCCGGTCGTGCCGGAGCTGAACACCAGCACCGCATCCGATTCCGGATCCGGCGGGTCGAATTCCTCGCCGCTGGGCGTGATCGGTTCGTCGAGATCGAGCATGGGCATCAGTTCGGCCAGTACGGGATGGTCGCCGATCGCGAATCCCGGGGTGGTGATCGCGAGCGCGTGCTCGGCCTCGGCGCGCCGCCACGCGGGGCTCAGCAGGACCACGGCCGCGCCGAGCTTCCACGCGGCCAGCACCGCGAGGACGAATTCCGGGCGATTGGACGACATCACGGCGATCCGGCTGCCCGCCCGGACGCCACGATGGCGCAACGTCCGCGCCAGTCCGCCGGCCAGCTCGTCGAGCTGCGACAGGCTGTAGTGCCGATCGTCGAACACGATCGCCGTCGGCTCGGTCATGAGAAAATCCCATCTCGTTCAGGAGAACGCTATTCTCTTTGTATAAGAATCTTAATACCAGGAGAGGCGTCCCATGGCGAGTCCCCCGATGTTCCGGCCCGCGACCGTGACCCGGATCGTGAAGGAGTGCGCCGATGCGCGGACCTTCGTGCTGGCCCCGCACGACGGCCCGCTCACCTATCGCGCCGGACAGTTCTGCACCTTCCGGGTACGGGTCGACGGCACCGAGCTGTACCGGTCCTATTCGATGTCCAGCGCACCGGAAACCGACGCCGAACTGATGACGACGGTCAAACGGGTTCCGGGCGGCAAGGTCTCGAACTGGTTGCTGGACACCGTGTCCGAGGGCGACGAGATCGACATGGGCCGGCCCACCGGCCGATTCTGCCTGCGCGACACCGAGGTTCCGCTCCTGGGGTTCAGCGGCGGCAGCGGCATCACGCCGGTGTTGTCGCTGGCCAAGAGCGCGCTGGCCACCACCGCGCGGCGGGTGCGGCTGCTGTGCGCGGACCGCGACGCCGAATCGGTCATCTTCGGCACCACGCTGCTCGAACTGGCGGAGCGCTACCGCGGCCGGCTGCAGGTGGTCCGGCATCTCGACAGCGTGGCCGGACTACTCGATCCGGCGGCGGTGCGTGAGTTCGTCGGCGCGGACGGTCATGCCGACAGCTATGTGTGCGGGCCGGAGAAGTTCATGGAAATGGTGGAGGGGGCGCTCCCCGGCCCAGGGGCGATCTTCAGCGAACGCTTCGGCGCACCGGTTCCCGAACTCGCCGACTCGACGATCGAGGCAGCCGTGACCGAATCCGGCGCCAGCCGTGGCACCGTCACGATCTTCCTCAACCGCAAGAAGGCCACGGTCCCGCGCCACGCCGGCGAGACACTGCTGGAGAGCGCCCGCCGCGCGGGCCTGACCCCGCCGTTCTCCTGCGAATCGGGTAACTGCGCCACGTGTATGGCCCGGCTCAGCGAGGGCAGTGCCACGATGCGGGTGAACGACGCCCTCGCCGACGACGAGGTCGAGGACGGATACGTCCTCACCTGCCAAGCGGTACCGGAGACCGAGTCGGTGACCGTGCATTACGAATGAGCGGCCGACGCCGGCGGTCGTCCCCGGGCGACCGCCCCGGTTTCCGCCCGGTGGCGAGGGCGATGTAGCGGACGGTACCGTCGGCCCGCTACCGGCTCGAGGCAACGGCTACGGACCGTCGTGCTCGCCCAGCCCGGGCGGCGGGCCGTATTCCGGTGTGTAACCGTCGATTCGGATGGGCGAGGCCACCAGGCGGTACGTCCCCGCCGCAGCCACCACGTCGGGAGTGGCGTCGAGCGCTTCGGGCAGCGTGCGCACCGCCGCGGCGGGAATGCCCAGCGGACGCAGTCGCGCCTCCCAGCTCCGGGCATCGTCGCGGGCCAGCGCGGCGGTCACCGCGGCGAGCACCTCGGCTCGGCGGGATACGCGTTCGGCCATGGTGTCGAATCCCGTCACCCCGGCCTCGGCGGCGAAGGTCTTCCAGAAGCGATCATGCGTGACGAACAACGCCAGGTAACCGTCGGCGGTCGGAAAGAGCTGCGCCGGAACGTAATACGAGTGCGCGCCGAACGGTCGCCGCTGTGGGCGCTTCTGCTCGTTGAGATAGGCCGCCGCGTGATAGTTCAACTGCGACAACATCACATCGCGCAGGCAGACGTCCACCTGACCGCCGCGTCCGGCCACGATCTGCGCGAGCAGACCCAGCGCCGCGGTCAGCCCGGTCGAGTTGTCGGCGGAGGAATAGCCGGGCAGTGTGGGTGGTCCGTCCGGATCGCCGGTGAGCGCCGCGACCCCCGTGGCGGCCTGCACGATGTAGTCGAAGGCCGGATCGTCGCCGCCGTAGAGGCCGAATCCGGTGATCGCGACGCAGACGATGGCCGGGTTGAATTCCCGCAGCGACGCATAGGTCAGGCCGAGCCGGTGGATCGCGGACGGTTTCAAATTCACCAGTAGCGCATGCGAATTCGCGACCAGCTCGCCCAGGCGATCCCGGCCGTCCACACTGCCGGGATCGAGCCGGATACTGCGTTTGCCGCGGTTCAGACTCGCGAAGTAGCTGTCGCCGACCTGCCGGGAGATGTCGCCGCCGGCCGGCTCCAGCTTGGTGACCTCGGCGCCCAGGTCCGCGAGCATCATCGTCGCGTACGGACCGGCGAGCATGGTTCCGACCTCGAGAATGCGAATCCCCGCCAGCGGGCCGGAGCTGTGCTGCGGTGAAGCTACGGTCCGCCGGTCCGAGCCGGGGTCCGGAGAAGCGTTGGTGCTCATCGTAATTCCCGGGCCAGTCCCGCGATCATCTCCCGGGTGCGGCGCTTCGATGCGATCAGTTCGTCGCGGCTGTCGCCGATCGGCAGCAGCCGGATCGAGACATCGGTGGCGCCCGCCTCCGCGAAACGGCGCAATCCGGCGGCGATGGCGGCCTCGTCACCGGCGACACAGATGTCGCCGACGTCGCGGGCGTCTCCCTGTTCGAGCAGGCGCTGATAGTTGGGCGAGATCTCCGCCTCGCCGAGAATGCGATTGGCCCGTGCCTTCGCCTCGTCGACCTCTCCGGCCCGGCACAGGCAGACCGGCAGTCCCGCCACGATGCGCGGCGGTTTCCGGCCCGCATCGGCCGCGGCCCGGGTGATCTTGGGCGTCACATGATCGGCGATCGCGCGTTCGTCGGCCATCCACAGAATCGTTCCGTCGGCCTGCTCCCCGGCGATGCGCAACATCACCGGTCCGAGCGCGGCGACCAGCACCGGCACCGGAGCGACCGGGCCCAGATCGAGCGGATTGTGCACGGTGAACGTGTCGTTCTCCACGTCGACGGCGCCCGGGCCGGTCAGTCCCGCCGCCAGCACGTCCAGATAGTCACGGGTGTAGGCCGCCGGCCGCTCGTACGGCAAGCCGAGCATGTCCCGCACGATCCAGTGATGCGACGGACCCACCCCCAGCGCCAGTCGCCCACCCGCGGCGGCCTGCGCCGACAACGCCTGGCGGGCCAGCGCTATCGGGTGTTGCGCCTGCAGCGGAACCACGGCGGTGCCCAATTCGATGCGGCGAGTCCGCAATCCCATTGCCGCCACCGTGATCAGCGCGTCGAAATCGCTGGGAATCTGCGGAATCCACGCGGTGTCGAGCCCGGCGTCCTCGGCCCAGGCGATGTCGTCGAGCATCCGGCTCAGCTTGCGCGCGGAATCCCCCTTCTCCGGTCCGATCATCACTCCGACACGCACGAAGACCTCCAACCCGCCGCTACGCCGGGCGACTACGTCACCCGCTGATGAATACGGTACTTGCGAAAAAAGAGAATGCCAATACCGCTACGGCGGCCACTCGTTACCGGCGGTCATCGAATGCGCCGCCGACCCATCACCTCGCGCGGCGACTACGAGCGACTTCCGACCGGCCTTCCGCCCAGGTCACGACAGGTGCGAACCCGTACGGCATATCCGCCCGCCACATGGGTCCGCGCGGGCACCGAACAGCGCTCCCGCCGCGTCGCCGAGCGATGAGTTCCGGCATAAGTTCCATACGCCGCCAGGGCAGCGGAACCGACCGTGGCCACGACGACAATCACCAGATACAGCAACACCGCGTCTCCTCCCGTCCGAGAGCGTGTTACCCACGATCGACGGCTACCGACCGTGGATCCAGCAGGTCGCCGGAGCAACCCGCACACCTTGTCGATCGGAGTACCCCGCCGAATAGTTACGTGAGTTAAGCAACCGCTGGTGGGTGGGAGCGCCCTGTGAAAACCGTTGCCACCGACCTGATTCGACCGTCCGATCGGCGCGCGATGCCGGGCCGGGAGGCAACTCGCCGGCGGGAGGCGTCCGCGCCCTCGGAACCCGCCATCGACTCGGCCGCAGATCCTGAGTGCAGACTGAGAACAACAGACGAAATACCGGATAACAGAAGCGTCACGCTAGCATCGGCGACCGTGGTCGACACGATGGTGAGGGCGGACGGTGCGCCTACTGCAGGCGCGACACCCAGGACCTCGGGTAGACAGCGCGGCGATTGGGCCGGACCGATAGCCTTCCTCGCCGGGCTGCTGGGCGCGTTGTGCGCCGTCGCGGTGCCGTTGCTGCCGGTGAAGGTGGACCACACCACGCTGTCGTGGCCGCAACGGGACTCGGCCCGCAGTGTCGACGCGCCGCTGGTCACCTACGCGCCGCTGACCTTCGATGCCACCATTCCCGGCCGGTCGATGGCGCAACTGAGCGCACATGGCGGAGTACTGGCATCGACGCTGCCCGCCGGTGCGCCGCAACTGGAGAAGTACGGGTTCGTCGCGCGTGTGCGACCGGCACAGGACGGTAAGCCCGCGCAACTCGAGGTCGTGTTGCGCAATCAGTCGCTACTCACCACATCGATCGATGCGATCGCCGACGGCACCTTGACCGTGCACGCCGATATGTCGTCGACCAAGGTCGGTATCACCGGATCGGATATCGAGGCCGCCACCTTGCCGCCGGGTGACTGGCGGCCACAAGTGGTCGGCATCTTCAGCGATCTCCCCAGGGCCGAGGGCGCCAAGGTCGTCGCGCAGGTCGACAGCCGGTTCTCGGTGACGCCGACCGTCGGCAAGCGCGCGGCCGAAGTCCTGGCGGTCGTGTTCACGCTGATCGCGCTGGCGGCGCTGTACCGGCTGGACCGCACCGACGGCCGGCGTTCGAGGCGGCTGCTTCCGCAGCGATGGCGCACGTTCACCGGCGTCGACCTCGTCGTCTTCGCCACGCTGCTGGTATGGCATTTCATCGGGGCCACCACCTCCGACGACGGTTATCAGTTCGGGATGGCACGGACCTCGCTGGTGTCCGGATATATGGCCAACTACTTCCGGTTCTTCGGCGTTCCGGAGAATCCGGTCGGCACGCCGCCGTACGACATCATCGCGCACATGTCGGAGATCAGCGTCGCGAGCCCGTGGATGCGGTTGCCGACGCTGCTGGCGGCCGTGGTCACCTGGCTGGCGCTGAGCCGGGAGGTGATCCCGCGGCTCGGTGTGGCCGTGCGCCACGACAAGGTGGCGGTGTGGACCGGCGCGCTGGCGTTCCTGGCCGTGTGGCTGCCCTACAACAACGGGCTGCGGCCCGAGCCGGTGGTCGCCGTCTGCGTGTTGCTCACCTGGTGCCTCGTCGAGCGCGCCATCGCGACGCACCGACTGCTGCCGTATGCCCTCGCGATCCTGATCGCCGCGTTCAGTTTCACCGCCGCGCCCTCGGGCATCATCTGTCTGGCTCCGCTGCTGGCGGGACTGCGTTCGGCCGTGGGATTCGGTGTTCCGCGAGCGCGTGAACTCGCCCGTGCCCGGCGCGGCACCCCGGTGCCGGCCGGCGCCTGGGTCCGGGCGTACGGGGCGCTGCTGGCGCCGCTGGCCGCGGCGGGAATGCTGGTGCTGGCCTTCGCTTTCGCCGTCGAACCGCTCTCGGCGATGTTCGAGATGCAGCGCGTGCACAACATCGTCGGCCCCTCGGACCCCTGGTACAACGACTACCTGAACTACCAGTGGCTGTTCATGCCGTCGGCCGACGGTTCCATCGCCCGCCGCTTCGGCATGGTCGCGATGTGGCTGAGCCTGCTGGTCTGCGTCTTCGTCCTGCTGCGCAAGGGCGGCCGCATTCCGTTCACCGCGCCCGGACCGGCACGGCGGCTGCTCGGTGTGACCTTCGGGGCCATGGTGCTGATGGCGACCTGCCCGACGAAATTCACCCATCACAACGGGGTGTACGCCGGCCTGGCGGGATCGGTGGCCGTCCTCACCGCGGTCGCGGTGGGGCCCCGGGTGATGCGCTCACCACGCAACCGCGCCCTGTTCGCGGCGGTGGTGGCGCTGGCGATGGCGCAGATCTTCACCAGCGTCAACCAGTGGTGGTGGGTCTCGAGTTTCGGTGTCCCGTGGTGGAACGAGCCCCCCGCCGTTCTCGGTGTCGGCTTCAGCAAGATCTTCCTGATCATCGCCGCGCTGTGCCTGCTGCTGGCGATCTGGTGGCATGTGCGGGCGCCCAAACCCGGCATCCCGCACCGGGTTTCACCGCGCGCGTGGCGTCTGGCGAAGTTCCCGCCGCTGATGGCGGCCGCGGCGATCCTGGTGGTGTTCGAGGTGTTCTCGTTCACCGCGGGCGCGGTGGCGCAATATCCGGGATTCTCGCTGGCATCCTCGAATATCCATGCGGTAGTGGGCAATCCGTGCGGGCTGGCCAACAAGGTCCTGGTCGAAACCGATCCCAACGCCTCGATGATGCAGCCGCTGGTCGGCGACCAGTTCTCCACCTTCACCTCCGGTGCGCGCGGATTCGTGCCGAACGGCGTCGGTGACGTCATGTCTCCCGATGAGAAGGAGGAGACCAGCAGCATCGCCAAATCCTTCGGCGACAAACCCGGCACCGGCGAGTCGGCCACCCAAACCGGCGGCGCCCCATTACCGTACGGGCTCGACGCGGCGACCACGCCGGAACTCGGCACCTACGGCGAGGAGCAGCCCGCCGATCTCGTCACCGGCTGGTACCGTCTGCCCGCCCAGCACGACCGCAGCGACATCGTCTCGATCGCCGCGGCGGGGCGCATCCAGGCGGTGGGTCCTAACAACGGATATGTCGGCGGTGAACCGGTGGAGATCGAATACGGCAGCACCGACTCCCCGACCAGCGCACACGCACTCGGACGGGTGACCCCGATCGACATCGGCCCGGCGCCGTCGTGGCGGAACCTGCGCGTCCCCTTGGACCGGATTCCCGCCACCGCCAACGTGATCCGCATCGTGGCCAAGGATCACAACCTCGATCCGCAGCGCTGGGTGGCGCTGACGCCCCCGCGCATACCGAAGACGCACACCCTCAACGACCTGGTCGCTTCGAAGCAACCGGTACTCCTGGACTGGGCCGTGGGCCTGCAGTTCCCCTGCCAGCGCCCCTTCGACCACAAGGACGGCATCGCCCAGGTGCCGGACTGGCGCATCCTGCCCAACCGTCTGGGCGCGGCCGACACCACGATGTGGGAAAGCCACGCGGGCGGCGGTCCGCTGGGCTGGAGTCAGCAATTGCTGCGCTCGCAGACCCTGGCCACCTACCTCGCCTTCGACTGGGACCAGGATTGGGGCGAACTGCAACGCCTCAGCCCGATCGACCCCTCGGCCGTCCCGGCGACTCCGACGATCACCCAGGAGACTCACAGCGGTATGTGGTCACCCGGGCATATCTACACCTGGTAACCGCGTCGGCGCCGCCCGGGTGCGATCGGATTCCTCGGCGTCTGGCACCGCCGCGGGCCGGGCAGCCCAGCGCGTCGCGCCCCCGAGCAGGACGACAATGGCCCCATGACCGCAAGTGTCGAGCTGCGGGTGTATGCCGAGCTGAACGACTTCGTGCCGCCGGGCGCACGGTACGTCGCGCAGCGGCGGCCGATCCGTCCGCATCAGACCGTGAAAGACATCGTCGAGGCCGCCGGCATCCCGCATTCCGAGGTCGACCTCATGCTGGTGAACGGTGAATCCGTCGACTTCGGTCACCACCCGCGGCCGGGCGATCGGCTCGCCGCCTACCCGGTGTTCGAAACCCTCGACATCGGGCCGTCCACCCGGGTCCGTCCCCGCCCGCTGCGCGATCCGCGTTTCATCGTGGACGTCAATCTCGGCGGGCTCGCCCGGCTCATGCGGTTGATGGGCCTCGACGCCCGAGTCCCCGCGGACACCGACGATGGCGCGCTGGCCACGGCCGCCGCGGACGAACACCGGATCATCCTCACCCGCGACCGCGGACTCCTGAAGCGACGCACCGTGACCCACGGAGTCTTCGTGCGTTCGAACCGGCCCTTCGATCAACTCCTCGAGGTGATCCGCCGGCTCGATCTGGCCGATCGGCTGATGCCGTTCAGCCGCTGCCTGCCCTGTGGGGGCCTCCTGACCGACGTGGCCGAACAGGACGTCATCGACAGGCTCGAACCTCTCACCCGCAAGTACTACGACACCTTCAGAGAATGCCGGGACTGCCGCCGGATCTACTGGGAGGGCTCGCACCAGCGGCGACTCGACGACCTCGTCACCAGAATTCGAGCCGCGGTCGGATCCGATGGAGAGGTGCATCCCACTCCGGAGTAGATGCGACGGACTTTTCAGGACCACAAGGGCGACAGGCTTTTACCGGCACCGGCGCAGCCGGTGCCGGGCACCCGTGTCACGCTAGACGCAGAAGCTGACGCTCGCCGATCCGAGAGGTAGGTTCAGGCAAACGGAGAGCCACTGAATCTGCGTCGCCTGAGCAGCTGTGTCACTGGTCGCCGGTGGGGCGGTCGCAGGCGCCGCGGCCGAGGCGATCGCGGGGGCGGCGGCTCCCAAGGTCAACGTGGTGACAGCTGTGGCGACGGCAAGACCAATCCTTCGAGACATCACAATTTCTTTCGCCGGAGTTCGGACTACCACTCACCGATTCTCCGCCCGGCGCCGCATCGATCACAAGGGTCGCTCCGCCCGCCGCACGGTACCGGGGCATGTTTCATCTCGGTCGCTGCCCCCGGTACGCCCCCGTGCCGCGAGTAGACTGCAGCTTGCTCGCAGATGTCCACAAGGTGAACTCAAGGGAGTGACGATGGACCTTCTCGAGGGTGGGGTAAAAGCGATTTCGTGGACGGCCGATGCGACGACATCCGCGGCCGGGGCGGTGGGCGGCGCTGCGGTCAACGGTGTTCTCGGCGGTATGCAGGGCGTCATGTCCGGCGTGCGCAGCGGACTGAGCAGCGGCAGTCATTCGACGCCGGCGGCCGCACTCACGCTGGCCGCGATCGGAGCCACCGGAGTCGTGGACTGGCCCGTGCTGTTGGGCGTGGGCGGCACCGCACTCGTGATCCGGAAGCTCATGTCGCACCCGGACCAGCAACCGACATCCGCCACCGATGCTCCTGCCGCGCGCGACGAGCAGCAGGCATCCGGTGAGCGGCCGGCCCTCCCCAGCGACGACGAGGGGAAGACGACCGCCGGGAACACCGCGACGGGATCGCGGCACGCATCGAGCAAGGCTTAGGCCGCAGCGGTGTCGCCTCACGGCGTAGCGTGGGCCGATCAGCGTGATGATTCGCCGACGACGTCGATGACTCCCAGGCGCCACAACACCGCGTACAACTCGCGCAGCGGAACGGTCAGCACCTGCGTCAGTGCGCCCGTCAACGGATCACGGCCGCCTACATCAGATGTCCTCACGACGGACATTGTGCCGAACCCAGGCGTCGAGACCCCGAATATCACATGACCGGGAGGCAACATATGGCCGACGAAACGCACACCAGCCACCGGAACGCGGTCGACAAGGTCATGGCCGCGCACAGTTTCGCGGTGGAACTTCCACTGCTCGGCCGAGTACCGGTCCCCCGCCCCGAGCAGCTGGCCTACTACGGCGCACTCGGCGCACTGGCCGCCGCGGAGATCATCGAATGGCCGGTCGCGCTGGTTCTGGCCGGCGGACATTGGCTCGCGGAGAACCAACACAACCGCGTGGCACACGAGATCGGCGAAGCCCTCGAAGACGCCTGACACCGGGCAATCGGGCTACCCGGGGCGGCTGCGCGGCGCATAACGAGCGGGATGTATCCGCCCCGCGAGAGACCCGACGGCCAGGCCGCGCTCGGCGCACTCGTCCACGATTCGCGGGATCGCGCCGAGGGTCGCGCGCCACGCGCCGGATGCGGATGTGCAGTCGGAGTCGTGTAGCAGCACGGTGGCACCGGGCCGAAGTTCGCGAACCACCCGGCGTGCCACGGTGTCCGGCGTGGCGGTCCGGACCCAGTCCTTCCCGCACGCCGTCCACAGCACCGGCGTCAGTTCCAGCCGCCGGGCCGTGGCCAGCGCCGCGGCCGAGAGAATCCCGTACGGCGGTCGATAGTGCCGTGGCCTGCTCCCCGTCGTCTCCGTGATCAGGTCATACCCGCGGGCGATGTCGCGGTAGGCCGATACGGGCCCGCGCGCCAGCAGGCAGCGGTGACTCCACCCGTGCACCGCCACCTCGTGCCCGGCGGCGACGATCTCCGCACCGAGCGCGGGTGCCCGCTCGAGCATCGAGCCGAGCAGAAAGAATGTCGCGTGCACGCGCGCGGCGGCCAGTGCGTCGAGGATGGCCGGCGTCGATTCCGGATCCGGGCCGTCGTCGAAGGTCAATGCGACTGTGCCGGTGTCGGAGTATCCGGACAGGCCGGGGGTCAGGCGGGTGCGAACCGTCGAGATCGCCGTGACCGAGGGGAGAGCATTCAGCACGACCGCAGCGGCACCGGCGGTCGTCACGTGCGCGACAGCGGATTTCATGTGCCCGTCAGCCCGCCTCGCACACCACACCGGGCTTCCCATTCGCTGCCCAGCATCTCCGCCAGTCCCAGCTGCGCCCGCCACCCCAGTTCGTCGCCGATCCGTGCGATGTCGGCGATCACACGGGGCGGATCCCCCGGCCGTCGGTCGCCGACGATATGGCGGAACCGTTCGCCGGTCACCGCGCGGGCGGCATCGAGAATTTCGAATACCGAGTATCCGCGCCCGGTTCCGACGTTGTAGACCGACGTACCCGGCTGTCCGCACTCGAGCCGTTCGGCCGCGCTGACGTGTGCGTGCGCGACGTCGAGCACGTGCACGTAGTCGCGGACACAGGATCCGTCCGGCGTCGGGTAGTCGGCACCGAAGACGATCGGGGGGCGACCGGACGAAATCGCTTGCAGGACATTGGGTACCAACCCGGTCGCATTCCGGTCACCGAGCCCGGGGCCGCCCGCCCCGGCGACGTTGAAATAGCGCAGAACGGTCGAGTTCAGCCTGTCGAATTCCGCGGCGGCGTCGGCGACGATCCACTCGCAGGCGAGTTTGCTGCGCCCGTACGGGTTGATCGGGCGCGGCGGTGCCTGTTCGCCGACCGATCCGTCGCCGGTCTGCGAACCGTATACCGCTGCGCTGGAGGAGAATACGAGATGTTCGACGCCGGCGGCACGCATCGCGGCGAGCAGGGTGCGCGTTCCACCCGTGTTCTGCTCGTAGTACTCGAGCGGATGGGTCACCGAGTCCACGGCGGATTTCCGGCCGGCGAGGTGGGCGACACCGGTGATCTCGTAGTCGCGCAGGACGGCGGTCACGGCCGCGAAGTCGGTGATCGACGCCGCGACCGTCGCGACGTCGTCGGGGATCACCGTACGGCGGCCGGTCGAGAAGTCGTCGAGGACGACCACGGGCCTTCCGGCCGCGAGCAGAGCGCGTACCACGTGCGATCCGATATAACCGCCGCCGCCGGTCACGAGCCAGGTCACCCGGTACTCCTCGTGGTCAGGTCGGTGTCCGCCTCGATCCCGCGCGCGGCCGCGGCGCGGTCGCGACCGAGACAGGTCACACCGACGGATATCGCCACCAACGCGACCGCGAAGGCGGCGCCCGCCCGGCCACCCGGTACCTCGTCGCCGAGCACGGCGATCCCGAGCACGACGGGAACGAGCGAGGACACGACGCTGGTGACCGGGAAGGTGAGCACGGCCGCGCCAGCCTGCAGCCCGCGCTGGAGCAGGCTGATCGCGAGCAGCGAGCACACTGCCAGCACATACGGTGTCGGGGTGGCGAGCAGCCGCCAGGGGTCGTGGACATCGAAGGTCAATCCGAACTGTCGTGTCGCGACCGTCGCGATGCCGTAGGCGATTCCTGCCGCGGCGCCGAAACCGAGCGCGGCGACCCATGCCCGGCCGGTTCTCGACCCGAGATCCCCGGCAACCGCCCCGGCTCCCGCGGCCACCACGCCCACGACGGCGAACAGCACCATCTGTGCGTCCGAAGCCGGGGAACCGAGGGATGATTCGCCGGCGAACGCATACGCCATCAGACCGGTGCCGAGCACCATCGCGACGATCCCGTACCGGCCCACGACGGCCAACCGCTCACCGAGCCCGCGCCGGGCCAGCACGACCAGGAACACCATATCCAGGGTCAGCAAGGGCGCGACCAGCGTCGCCGGCGCGATCGAGAACGCGTATGCCTCGGCCGCGAAACCGCCTATCTCACAACCCAACCCGAGCAGCCACAGGGGCCGCACGGCCAGCCGGGCCAACAGCGCGAGCCCCAGGCCGCCGCCCGGGGCGGTCTGCCGCGCCGCCGCGGCCTGCACCACCGGCGCGCAACCGTACAGCGCCGCGGCCACGACCACCGCGGGTAATCCGTAGGCCAGCGACTGATTCACGGCGCGGGCGCCGCCCAGCCGGCCGGCCCGACCCGTTCCAGCATGGCGCCGAACGCTTCCTCCCACGCCGTGGGCTCGCCGGCGACCCGAGCCGACGATGGTTCCACCCGCCGCAGGCACGCCGAAACGGAACGCCGGATCGCCTCCGGCTGCGCGGACGTGACCGCGGCGCCGCCGCGCACGAGCTCCTGGTGCAGGTTTTCCCGGCCGTGTCCGGGCACGACGTCGAGCAGCAGCAGGTCCCGGCCGATGACTCTCGCCTCCGCGCAGGTGTCGCCCGACGAGGTGACGACGAGATCGGCAGCGGCCATCAGCGTGGGGATCTCGTCGGTGAAACCGAACGGGACGACCCGGTCCGTCGCCGCGGCCAGCGATCGCAACCGCGATTCCAGTCCGGCATTGCGGCCCGCCACCGCGAGCACATGGACACCTGCGCGCGCGATCGACTCGGCCGCCTCGACCAGCGGGCCGACACCCCAGGCCCCCGATATGAGCAGCACGCACTCCGCGTCCGGAGGCACGCCCAGCGCCTCCCGCGCCGCGGCCTGCGACGGCGCCAGGTAGAACTGCGGGCGCACCGGCGCGGGCACCACCGTGATCTCCGCGTCCGGGTCGAAGCGCCGGATGTAGCGGGCCGCCGGATCCGAGGTGACCAGGTACAGATCGGTGTTGTCGTGGACCCACAAGCGGTGGGGACAGGTGTCGGTGCAGAACACCGCGTTCACGACATCGGGATGGCGCTCCTTGATGCGGCTGGCAGCGGCGGCGCCGGTCGCGAACACCGACACCAGCAGCTCGACCGGCCGGTCACGCAGCCGTTCGTCGAGGGCGGGCACGAGGTAACGGCAGGATGCCGCGTCGATGAACCGCGCCAGCCGGCCTCCGGAACGCAGTTGCCCGAAGTGGAAGGCGTCGTACAGGCCCGGCACCGCGAGCATGCCGCGAAACACCCCTTCCCCGAGCCCACCTCGGCGGTGCCCCATCATGCGCATGCTGTCGACGGTGTCGGTCGTCCAGCCACGCCGGCGCAGCGACACCGCGCACGCTTCGGCCATCACGTCGTGTCCCATGCCGAGCGAGCCGGACAGCAGCAACGCGGAGGGCGTCGCCATGGCTACCCGTTTCCGGGTGCGGCTGCCGAGTCGGGATGCTCCGCCAGATACCACTCGACGTACCGGCGGACACCGTCCTGGAACGAGGTCGTGGGCCGCCATCCGACCAGTGTCCGCGCCAGTGCGTTCGACACATCGATGCCCCGGAAGTCGCCGGGCCGCGCCGGAACATGTTCGATCGTGGTACCGGGGAACCGCGCCTGGACCGCCTCCGCCATGTCGAGGACACTCACGCGCTCGTTTCCCTCCAGCGCTATCACCTGGTTCTCGGCAGCGTCGTCGAGCACCAGCGCATGCGCGTCGGCGAGGTCCTCGACGAATACGTAGTTGCGGAACTGTTTGCCGTCTCCGGCGATGGTCAGGGGTTCACCCGCGAGGGCTTTGCGGACGAATCGGGCCAGTACGAGTTCGTCTCGCATGCCGGGCCCGTACGGCACGCCGTAGCGCAGGATCGTGAACGGCACCTCGTAGGTCTCGGCGTAGCTGTGGATCAGCATTTCCGCCGCGATCTTCGTCGAGGTGTAGATGTGGCCGGCCTTGGCCAGCGCCATCGGCGCCGCCTCCGTCAGCGGCTCGGTCCCGCCGGAGGTGTCGTACGCGGCGCCGTACACCCAGACCGTGCTCGCGAACACCATTCGGCGCAGGCCGTGGACACGCACCGCTTCCAGAACATTGGCCGTGCCGTCCACGTTCAACCGGACCGTCCGCAGCGGATCATGTTGCGCGACATCGACATTCGACATCCCGGCCAAGTGGAAGATCACCTCGAGATCCGACGACGCGTCGAGCACGGCAGCCGGGTCGAGGACGTCGAGCCGGCGGAACTGCGCACGCGGGTCCGGCGTCGGCGGCGCCACCGTATCCAGGGCGTACACGGTATGCCCGGACTCGGCGAGCCGGCGAATCACGTGGGCTCCGATGAAGCCGGAGCCGCCTGTCACTCCGATCCGCATAAGTGTTCAGCCTCCCGTCAGCGTGTCTCGGACCTCGCGCAGCGCCGCCAGCACATGGTCGACCTCGGCATCGGTCATGTCCGAATGCAGCGGCAGGCAGATGTGGCGGGCACAGATGTCGTCGGCGACCTCGAGCCGGCGGCGGGCGTAGCGCTCGAACACCGGTTGCCGGTGCAGCGGCGCCTCGTACACCTCACCGCTCAACGACACGTCGAACCGCTCCTTGACCGCCTTCTTGAACTGCGCCCGGTCGATGTCGTCGGTGGGCAGCACGATGTATTTGTAATAGTTGCTGCGCCCTTCGGGGCCGACGACGAGCCGCTCGAATCCGTCCATGGCGTCGATCGCCGCGTCGTAGCGTCGCGCCGCGGCGTGGCGCACCCGGAGAAAGTCGGGAAGGTGACGCAGGTGGACCAGACCGACCGCGGCGTGGAGCTCGCTCATCCGCCATGCGTAGCCCTCGCGGATGTGGACGTTGCCGAGAAAGCCGGCCTTCCCCTGATCCCGGTGGATCACCGCTTCGTCGCGGATACGCTCGTCCCCGGTCACGATCATGCCGCCCTCGCCGCTGGTGAGCACCTTGGTCGGGTAGAACGAGAACGCGCCCGCCACTCCGAACGAACCGGCGAACCGGCCACCGTAGCCGCAGCCGTGCGCATGCGCCGCGTCCTCGACCAGGGCGATCCCGCGCTCGTCACACAGCGCCCGCAGTGCCGCCGCATCGGGCGAGACCAGTCCGCCGATATGGACCAACACGACGGCCGCGGTGTCGGGAGTCAGGGCAGCCGCCACGGTGTCGGGCGACAGCGCGAAGGTATCGCGGTCGACGTCGGCGAAGATCGGGTTGCCACCGGCACGCAGCACCGAAAATCCCGTGGCCGCGAAAGTATTCGCCGGCACGACGACGTCACGGCCGGCCACATCGATACTGCGCAGGATGATCTCCAGCGCGGCGGTTCCGCTGCTCACGGCGACGGCGTAGGGCGCCCCGTGCGCAGCGGCGAAATCGGATTCGAACTCTCTCGTATTGGGCCCGAGAGTCAATGCGCCGGTACTCAGCGCCGTGGAGACGCGACGGGCGATTTCGTCTCGGTCATCGTCGGTGAACAGGATTCGCGCGGCCGGTATCTGCATGCGAGCCTTCCCTCGTCAGCGAAATATCCGTCGTCAGCACGGCCGGACTCCGGCCGCGGCACCACACATATCGACCAATCAGTACGCCATCCTACATGGACAGCGCCTCTACCAGCGATTATTCGAGCGGTTCCGGCCGCGGTCGCGCGGGTCGCCGGAGCGACTTCGCGAATCGACCCACGTGTGCCTGATGTCATCGACGGCGATCGTGGGCGTCATGCCCACGCGCGCAACGGCAGATCAGGCCCTGTAGTTGGATGGCCAGCAATTCACGGACCGCGCCGGTCGTCTCGACGGGGAACGTCGGCTGGTTCGACCATGCCGACACCGCGGTGACGACGGCGTGGAATCCCGCGACCAGCTATGCCTGGTCGCGGGCGCGTAGTTCGACGCCGAGGGCGGCGGTGAGGATGCGCGCCAGCTCGGCCTGGTCGTGACGTCCCTGCTCGCGGCACCGCTCGCATGCCGCCTGCGGCATCGGGTACTGCAGCAATTCCACCGAGGCGGCGATGAGCCGCGTGAGGATCGGGCGCTCGGCGAGCTCGCCGGCGACGATCGCCGCCACCTGATCGACGTCGAGTGGTCCGCGATGCTCTCGCAGTGTTGTTTCCAGATGCGGGGTCCACGCGCGGTACTCCACGTCCATCAGGTCGAGCAGCAACGCTTCGCGAGAACCGAAGTAGCGCAACATGTTCGAGCTCGCCAAGTTCGCTTCGCGCGAGATCGCCCCCAACGACAGCGATGTCACGTCGACAGTTGCGAGCAGTGCACGAGCCGCCGCCAACACGGCGTGCACTCGCTCGGCACGCTGCGCAGCGGTACGCGCCGTGGAAGCGGTTCCTGCTCCGGTTCCTCGGAGGTCTGGCCGAGAACCTCTTCTCCGCGGCAGCCGAACCCCGCCCTCGATGAACAGCGCCACCCGGGCCCGGGTCCCGGCGGAGCGCCGATCACGCATAACGCTCGACATGCCCGACGGTGACGAAGCCGAGGCGTCGGTAGATCCCTTCACCGTCCGGCGAGGCGGTGAGTACGACCCGGCGAGCACCCGCTTCGAGCGCCAGGACAAGGGCGTGCCGCGTGAGCGCGCTGCCGATGCCCTGTCCACGACGATCGGCTCGGGTCACGATGTGTTCGAGCGATGCGCCCGCGGCGCAGCTCACGACCGCGGCACAGCCGAGCACCTCGCCGCCTTCACGCCAGAGCAGGTAGCGGGTGGAGCCTCGCTCCATACCTTGGCGCAGACCGGCCACGAGGGCAGCGGTGTCGGTCGCACCCGACCAGAGACCTGCCCACTCGGCGAGGCCGGCATCATCGGTCACGGCCTCGATCCGCTCCGGCTCTTCGCCCTCCCCGTGCGTGATCCGGCCCGGATCGGCGAGCATCATCAGCGGTTCGGTCTCGAACAGCGCCAACCCCTTCCGGCGCAGAAGGTCGGCAATCTCCGGCGAATCGACGTCTCGCCAGACATGCCAGCTCGCGGGCACTCCGTCCAACAGCGTTCGCAACCGCTCGATCTCGTGCGGACTCGCATCGCCCACCCGGAGCACGCCGTTGAGTTCCTCGCTGGGCGCGCCGGTACGAAACCAGCTCGACAGTGCGCCACCGCTCGACCGGTCCGCTCGCACCACATGTGTTGCGGCAAAGATGGTTACGGCCTCATGGCACAGTCGGGGGTGGCTCGTTCGTCGGGTCACGGCCTCCTCCTCGTGCCCGGTGTCGCGCGGTCGCCGAGATCAGCCACGATCCGGCGATTCCGGAGGGAGCAGCGATTCGTATTCCGCGCGGAGGGAAGTGAACTTCGGCCAGAACGCATCGGGTGGAGATGTCGCGAGTCTGGCTTGCAGGATGTCCAGATGGGTATGCCAGCCTGTGGCGATATCGAGCATTTCGCCGCGAGTCGGGATCCGGCGGTGGGTGACGGTCAGCCGGACCTTGTCGGCGACCTGCTCGAGCAGGCCGCCGGCCAGCCAGGTCGCGCGCTTGTCGACGTCGGTCAGGTAGGCCCACACCCGTTCGATCGGTCCGGGCAGTAATCGTTCGATGCGGACCGTGCCCGGCTCGACGACCTCGCCGTAGTCACTCATCTCGCGGATCCTCCTGTAGCAGTGCGGCTTCCAGAGCGTCGAGACTCTCACCCCAGAAGCGCTCGTAGAAGTTCACCCATTCGGCACACTCTCGCAGCGGGCGCGGATCGAGCCGGCACAGATGTGTGCGCCCGCGCACGCTGCGTCGCACCAGCCCCGCCCGCTCGAGCACCTTGATGTGCTTGGACGCGGCCGCGAGTGAGATGTCGAACGGGGCCGCGAGCTCCCCCACACTGCACTGGCGCCGCGCCAGGGTGCGCAGCATCGAGCGGCGCGTGGAGTCCGACAGCGCATGGAACACCACGTCGAGCTGTTCCGAGGAATTCTCAACCACATGGTTGACTATCCCGCCTCCGGACGCCTACTGTCAACCCATCGGTTGAATATCACGGCCGATTCACCCATCCTTCCGGGAGAACCCATGACCGACCAGCATTTCTCGACGACCTTCGCCGTCGACCGGACCCCCGAAACCGTCTTCGACGCCGTGCGCGACGTGCGTGGCTGGTGGTCGAGAACTCTCACCGGACGCAGCGAAAAGCCCGGAGACGTCTTCACGTACGAGGTCCCGGGCATACATCGCGCCACCATCGAGGTCACCGAGGTCATCCCCTGCGAACGCGTCGTCTGGCGCGTCCTCGATGCCCGGCTCACCCTCGTCGACGACCGAACCGAATGGAACGGCACCACGATTCGTTTCGAGATCACCCGCCGCACCGAACTCCGCTTCACGCACGTCGGTCTCACGCCCGCCTTCGAATGCTTCGACGCCTGCCGCAAGGGCTGGTCGTTCTACATCGGCACGAGCCTGCACGACCTGATCGCCACCGGCACCGGCCAACCCGATGAGGACCCCCAAGCCCTCGCCCTGGCGAACGAGAATGTGGCAGCGACGCCGCACTGAGCAACCAGCGCTGACATCGGGCAATGCTGCTCAGGCAACCGCCCTCAGGTCTGGTCGAGCACGCTGGCGGGGACGCCGTAGGGCAGGAATCGCACCTTACGGCGTTCGTCGGTGTTGTCGCGGTGCGCGCGCAACGCCTCGAGCTCGGTCGGGAATACCTGCTCGACCCGGGCCTCGCCGCTGTCGTCGACGCTGTAGACGGCCCACACGCCGCTGCCGGTCTCCCCGGTCGTCGCGTCGTCCGGTTCCGGCGCTCGCGTGCGGTCCGGCTGAACGAACTGACCGAACAGCGACGTCAGCGAATTCACGGTGGTGCGGTCGAGGTATCCGGCGGCCTTTCCGAGCAGGTCGCGAACCTCGATTTCGGCCTCGCGCAAGGCGCGCTCGAATTCTTCCGGATCGATCCCGAAGGGCCCGTTGGTTGCCATCTCGATACTCCCGAAGTCGGCGCTGTATCTCCAGTATGCCGCGCGCGGGCATCGAGGGGGTGGACCAGTTCATGACCAGCAGGTCCGATATCCGCGCTGGTCCGACTCGGTGAGACAGAGGTGCGTTCGACCGGTCTCCGGTGTGTTTTCCGGACGGATGGGCCCCTGCGGTATTACGTTCGTCTGCAAAGAAATTCGCTTGCTGTAGCCGAACGGGGGCGTGGGTGGCATCGTCTCGGAGGTTCGACCGGCGCACACTTCTGCGCGGTGCGGCGGCGGCCGGGGCGGCAGCGGCCGCCTCCTCGATGACCGGCTGCGGTGACCACGACGACGACGCGCTCACCTTCTTCTTCCAGGCCAAACCCGATGAGGCGAAGGTCCGGCTGACGATCATCGACGAGTTCCGCAAGCTGCATCCGGACATCAAGATCCGGACTCAGATGTCCGGCCCCGATCCGCAGACCCAGATCCTCACCTACTGCGCGGGCGGCAAGTGTCCGGACGTGCTGATGTCGTGGGATCTGTCCTATTCCTTCCTCGCCGAACGCGGCATCTTCGAAAACCTCGACACGATCCTCGACAAGGACCCGGCGTATGCGGCCGAGCTGAAGAAGGACAGCTCGACGGCGTTGTACAACACCTTCCGTTACAAGAACGCGCAGCATGCGCTGCCCGAGCAGTGGGCCGGAATCTTCCTGTACTACAACAAGAAACTCTTCGCCGACGCGAAGCTCCCACCACCGCCCGCGCGCTGGGAGGACGCCTGGAGTTTCGACGAATTCCTCGACGCCGCACAGGCGCTGACCAAACGCGACAGCGACGGCGACGTCACCCAATGGGGATTCGTGGATCCTTGGACCGTCTATTACTCCGCCAGTTGTTTCGGCATGAACAACGGCGTGGAATGGTTCACCCCGTCCATCGACCCCCGCCGCACCAATATCGACGACGACTCCTTCATCGAGGGCGTCCAGTTCTACACCGACCTGTCCACCCGGCACCGGGTGATGCCGAAAATCGAATTCCAGCAATCGCTTTCGTCCTCGGATATGTTCGCCCAGGGCAAGGCCGCGATGGCGTTGTCCGGGCACTGGATGTACAGCGCCTACACCGCTCAGCCAGACCTCGACTTCGACGTCACGGTGCTGCCGGTCGGCCCGCGCGGTACCGCCGCTCGCTCCGATATCGGCACCACCGGCCTGTCCATCGCGGCCGACAGCCCGCGCAAGGAACAGGCCTGGGAATTCGTCAAATTCGCCACCGGGCCCGTCGGTCAGGCGGTCATCGCGAAGTCGGGATTGTTCGTCCCCGCGTTGAAATCGGCCCTCGCCTCCGACGGGTTCGCACAGGCGCACGAGAGAGTGCACAACCTCGAGGTGTTCCACGGCGGCGATCACGCCAACAACCTGCCGGTCACGCCCGCGTGGCCCCGCGTCGACGCGGTCATCGAACAGGGATACGACCACGTGTTCCGCGGCGCCGCCTCCGCGGAGTGGTTCAAGCAGGGCCTCGCCGGACAGATCAACGATCTCTTGGAGGCGCAGTGAGCGACAATCGCGCAGCGGCTCGCTGTGCCGACCGGGCGCGGGTGTCCCGCACATCACCGGGCGCAGTGAGCGACAATCGCGCAGCAGTTCGCGGGTGCCGACCGGGTGCCGCTATGACGACACTCGGCACACCACGACGTTCCGCGCTGCGCCGGCGCAAGGCTGCCGCGGGCCGAATGTTCATCGCGCCCAACCTGATCGCGGTGGCGGTGTTCATGGCTTTCCCGTTGGTGTTCACGCTGTATCTGAGCCTGCACCGATGGGATCTGTTCAGTTCGCCGACGTTCATCGGTTTCGACAATTTCCGCCGGCTCTTCGCGCACGACCCGCTGTTCTGGGTGGCCCTGCGCAATACGGTGATCTTCACCGCGGGCACACTGATTCCCACCATCGTGATCGGTCTCGTCGTCGCGGCGGCGCTGAACCGGAAACTGAAGGGTATCGGCATCTTTCGCAGCATCATGTTCATGCCGCTGGTCGCCTCGACGGTCGCGATGGCGGTGGTGTGGCGGCTCACCTTCAGCACCGACTACGGTGTACTCAACACCGCCCTCGGCTGGATCGGCATCGGACCGGTCCCGTGGCTCACCGACCCCGCGTGGTCGATGTTCTCATTGTGCCTGGTCAGCGTGTGGAAAAGCGTTCCCTTCGCCACCATCGTGCTGCTCGCCGCGATGCAGGGCATCCCGACCGATGTCTACGAGGCGGCCCGGATCGACGGCGCCGGAGCGGTGCGCCGGTTCCGCTCGATCACCGTGCCGCTGATCCGGCCCGCGCTCGTGTTCTCCTTCGTCATCACCTTCATCAACTCGTTCCAGGTATTCGATCAGGCCTACGTGCTCACCGGCGGTAAGGGCGGTCCCGAAACCGGCACCTATGTGCTCGGAATCATGCTGTACCAGAACGCTTTCTCCTTCGACGACATCGGCTACGCGTGCGCCCTCGCCTGGGTGATCTTCGCGATCCTGCTGGTGCTGACGCTGCTGCAACTGCGATTCACCCGCGGCAACGCCTACGAAAGCGAGGCCTAGGTGGCGACAGCGACCGCGAATCGTGCCGTCCTCCGCCGTACCGGGCGCGGCATACTGCTCTACCTGGCGCTCGTCGTGATGGCATGGTGCGCACTGTTCCCGCTGCTGTGGGCACTGTCGAGTTCGCTGAAGAAACAGGGCAACATCTCCGACACCAGCATCGTCCCGGCCCACCTGGCGTGGTCGAACTACCGCGACATCTTCGACCTGATGCCGTTCGGGCGGATCTTCTTCAACACCGTGCTCTACGCCGGCTGCGTGACGGCGGGCCAGGTGTTCTTCTGTTCACTGGCCGGATATGCCTTCGCCCGCTTGCCGTTCAAGGGCCGCGACGTCCTGTTCGTCGCCTACCTCGCCACCCTGATGGTGCCGACGACCGTCACCGTCATCCCTCAGTTCATCCTCATGCGCACCTTCGGCTGGGTGGACAGTCCTCTGGCCATGATCGTGCCGGGCCTGTTCGGCAGCGCGTTCGGCACCTACCTGATGCGCCAGTTCTTCATCACCCTGCCGGTCGAATTGGAGGAGGCGGCCATCCTCGACGGGTGCTCCATCTGGCAGACGTACTGGCGGGTGCTGCTGCCACACGCCCGGCCCGCGGTGATGGTGCTCGCCGTACTCACCTGGGTGACGGTCTGGAACGATTTCCTGTGGCCCTTGGTGATGATCCAGCGCGACGAAATCTCCACGCTCACATTGGGATTGGTGCGCCTACAGGGACAGTACGAAACCAACTGGCCGATCCTCATGGCGACGTCCATTCTGATGGTGGCCCCGATGCTGGTGATCTACGCGTTCGCACAGAAATCGTTCGTGCGTGGGATCGCGATGTCGGGGATGGGTGGTCGGTGACGCGGTCTCGGCCGCGTTCCAGCGGCGACCGATGAATTCGCGGGACCGGCGTCGTCTGCACTGTGGATCCACGAATGTGGTGCGGCAGTGCCATGGCCGGTGCAGCTACGTCATCGGTGTGCCCGGCCGGCTCGAATGGAGGTTTTGGTGTCGGATGTCATCTCTCGCGACGCTCTCTGGGCCATGGCCCACGCCGAACGGGCAGCTCTGGCGGACGATCTCGCCGAGCTGGACGATCACCAGTGGGCCCGGCAATCACTGTGCGGTCGCTGGACGGTCGAGGAGGTCGTCGCGCACCTGACCGCGGCCGCGAGCATCGGCCGGTTGCGCTGGCTGGTCAGTGTCGTCGGCGCGCGCTTCGACTTCGACGAACACAACACTCGACGACTGGCCGAGCATCGCGGCAGAACGCCAGCCGAGACCTTGGAGCGGTTCCGGAGAATCGTCACCAGCACCATTGCCCCGTCCGGACATACCGCGGCATGGCTCGGAGAGGTGGTCGTCCACGCCCAGGACATCCGGCGACCGCTGGGAATACTGCGCGAGCCGTCTGTCGAGGCGGCCACCGAAGTCGCGAAGTTCTACGCTCGCCGCGACTTCGCGGTTCCCAGCCGCAGCAGGATCGACGGGCTCCGCCTCGAAGCGACCGACGGGCCGTTCACTGCCGGAACCGGCCCCCTGGTCACCGGAACGACGATCGCGTTGACCATGGCAATGGCCGGCCGCACCGCCTATCTCGATGACCTGAGCGGGCCCGGCGTGCTCGCGCTACGCCAACGGGAGGTGCCGTGAACGTTATTCCGGTGTGGGAGACGGTTGGCTGCGGGCATAGTCGTGCCAATAAGCCGCGATCGCCGCGGTCTGCCGCACCACTCGGTCCGGCTCGGGCGGAGCGGGCCAGAACTGCAGAAGGTACCGGTCCAGCAGGGGCTCGTCATCGAGTCTGGTGTCCTTCTGGTGCGCCCGGTCCATACCCTGCGCGCAGTACCGCACCCGGTAGTCGATCTCCTCCAAGTCCAGTTCCCAGGAAGCCTCGCCTGCCCACTGCATCAGACAACTCTGAGCCGAGACCGGGCGGAACGAGACCTCGACGACGTCCTCCCATGCCGGATCGAGCGGTGGAGCCTGGCCGCGCACTTCGGCGGTGAAGCCGACGTTGCCGGTATGCAGCCCGGTCATCAGCCACAAAGCGCCGGGTATCGCAGCACCGCACAGTCCTGCGCTCTGCCCGGCGAACGCTTCCTGCAGGTCCGGGCCGAAGCTCTCGGGGTCGCTCTCCACGTAGATCTGGCTGTAGTGCACATGCACCTCGCCATCGAGCCTGCGCACTGCTCACACGCTCCCCACCGACGAGGGCCTACCGGCGGGCAGCGGCGCCCCGGGCAGCGTGCCGCCGGATGACGGCCGAGTGTTCACGCCACCGGGATCGGTGCCGGCCTGCTCGAGCCAGAGAAGACCGGCAGGTGCGCGGAGGCGTTCGCGCAGGCGCGTCCAGGAACGAATCATGCACGCAGCGTAGGGAACACCTCTGACACATTCGCTCTCCCGAACGCTCCCAGCCTGAGCACTCTCGACCGGCTCTCGCGGACCCATCGGCCGACGGCGATGAAGGACCTGGTCCCCCATCGCCCACTGTGGCAGCCTTGAACGTATCCATCCGCCCGGATGCGAAGGACACATCATGTTCACGAATATCATCCAGCCACTCCAGCAACTCGCCGAACAAAACCGCGATGTCATCGGATACGTGGTCATCAATACCGGCAATGCCATCCTCGGCGCCGTACGGTGGGGCTTCGACGCCGCCACACCCTGGCTCCAACAGTTCTTCTCCGAATACCCGCCCGGCGGAAACTACTGACGAAAGCCCGGCTCGCCTTCAGCCGGAACGGCCTGCTCACCGCCCCGACGACGTTCAGGGAGGGCAGCCGCTGCCGGGCGGCTCCCCCTGTTCACGCGCAACCCGGACGACTTCAAGGGACTGGAGGCATTGCTGACCGTGGTCGCCGTCTGAACAGCAGGGCGCCTATTCGTGCTCAGGTCCGCACCGGCCAACGCCATGATTTGCGACGGCGGAATCGAAACTGTTGTGGGCGTAGGCTTCACGTTCCGGATCAGCGCTTACCGTCACCGATTGACTCGGCTTCATCACCGAGACGGGCGTGGAGCCGGTCTCGCACCTGATCCGGGGTATAGGCACGGCGTTTGCGCTCGGACCGCACGATCACCACACCGGTCGCCGCGACACCCGCGGCCCCTGCCAAGCCGAGTACTTTCCACCACCGCATACGGCTTAGGCTAGTCGCTGTGCCACGCGAAGCGCCCTCGAGTATCGGTTTGGATGAAGCAGTGGAACTCACGCGGACGGGCGACTTGTGGCTGTTCCGTGGACATTCCGGCGCCGACCGCGCAATCCGTGGGCTGACCAACAGCCCGGTCAACCACGTCGGTATGGCGGTGGTCGTCGACGACCTGCCGGCACTGATCTGGCATGCCGAACTCGGCCGCGCGCTGCCCGATGTCTGGTCGGGCAACCACCATCGCGGCGCCCAGCTGCACGACCTGCAGGCCGCGGTCCTGCGCTGGACCAACGACTACGGTCAGCAAGCGTGGCTGCGCCAGCTGGATCGGCCGGTGACACGCGAGATGGAGGACGCGGCGCTGCGGACTGTGGCACGGCTGGACGGCATGCCCTTTCCGTCCACAAGTGCGCTGGCGGGCAGATGGTTTCGGGGCCGGATACCGCTGCCGAAGCGTTCGAAAACCCGCGAGACCGAGGCCGGTCTGGAGAACGCCTACTGCGCGGAAATCGTCGCCATGACCTACCAGGCGATGGGATTACTGCCGGAGAAGCGCCCGAATTGGTATGACCCGGGCAGATTTTGGAGTGGTGACAATCTGCATCTGTCCGCCGACTATCACCTCGGCGGGGAAATCGCGGTCGACGTCTTCGGACGCTGACGCGCGGAAAGTACGTGCCGCGTCACGCATCGACCGGATGCGCGCGACTTCCGTGATGCGGATGCGGGACGAGCATCAGGACCTGCCGCGGGTGGTGGTGACGGTCGCGAGCAGCGGCCGATCGGCGTCGAGGACCCGGGGAACCGGACGGGGTCGTGGACCTCGGCACCCCTCGACTCGAGCGGAATTATCAGGTGCCCTCGACCACCGGATAGATCCTGTCGGGCACGAGGCCGTGCGCCTCGCGGTGCACGGTGATTGCGGTGTCCGCGTCCGGGGCGTCGACCAGGCAGAACGCCGTGTGGCTCGATTCGTCGACCCAGTAGCGTTGGTACGTCACGCCGTAGTCTCCCTGGATCGCCTGGTCGGCGGCATGGGCGGCGGCCACGTCCTGCGCCGTCGTGCCTTCGGGTAAATGTTCGTGCACGTCGATGAAGAGGGCCATCACGATTCCTTGGTCAGGTGGGCGATGTGAGCTGCAGCCGGCGACATATGCTCCATTGGCTGGAGCAGCCCATGCGTAGATTACTCCGCAGGAGCCCCCTTCTACCAGGGCGATGCACGCGATCGAGAACCGGGACATTTGATCATTCGATAATCGAGAAAATGCAAGATCAAATGGTGTTACCTCCGCACAATGTGCAGTTCGCCAGTTGTTAACGGTGACCATTCACACAGTAACGAAAGTGGCCTCACAGATTTCTCCTTCATATATTTGATGGCACGCCGTGATGGCGTCGTTATCCATCTGTGAAAGGAACGCCCGTATATGATCTCCCGCAAGATCCTCGCTGCCGCCACCCTCTCCGCCGCCGCCCTGTTCGCAGGCCCGGTAGCCATGGCCTCCGCGGCCGCCCCGTCCGCCGACTCCGCCACTCCCGCCCCCGCGCAGCTGAGCTCGGGATCAGCCGATACCGGCTCCTCCTCCGGCTCCGCAGGATCATCGTCGGGCTCGGCCACGCTCGACTCCGGTAGCTCCGCCCTCGATGAGGGCACCTCCACCATCGACAACATCATCACGGCGATCACCGGCATCAGGGACCTCTCCCAGCCCAAGTCGGCCTCCTGATCCCGCGTCGGCGGACCCCCGCTTCGCGTACCGACCCGCGGATCCGCCTTCGTTTACGCGCTACCGTCGGCGCTGAATTACGGGCCATTGCCGTGAATTCGCCATATTCGCTCCGCCCGGTCTCAGCGTCGAGCGCTGTAGCGGACGAACTCTGTCCACTCCCTTCATATTTCAAAAGATCAGCGTCGCGAGGCGGCCTGGTTGCTTCGCCGCCTCGTTTCGCGCCGTTCACAGAGATCGTCGAAAGGCCCGGAAATCTCCGGGCATTCGATACCTTTCGCCGGGCCCGCGGTGCCGGTCGACCGAGGCGAACCCCTCGGGTCGGGCCACGGGTTCGCCGGAACACAGCCGGCATGACGAGCGCGGCGCGGCCGAGTCGGGCGCGGATCGCTCGATGCGGCCGATGCCATGCCCCGGCCTGGACCAATTCTGAGCCGCGACAACACATCGGTGCTGTCATGCCTGACTTCGAGCAGGGAATCCGCGCCGGGGCGCAAGCCCCGTGATACTGGACATCACGCCGTCGATCGACGAGGAGGATGTCCGTGCCCGCACTGTTCTTACTCGAAGGCCATGGCCCCGAGGTGGCACTGCAAGGGTTCCTGCGCCGACACCCGTGGGTCCGGATGACTACCGACCCGCTGTTCGTGCACCACGATCGCGGTGCACCGACACGGCGGGTCGCCCTCGTCTCCGGCGGCGGTTCCGGCCACGAGCCGATGCATATCGGATTCGTCGGCACGGGAATGCTCGACGCGGCCGTACCGGGGAAGATCTTCGCCTCGCCGCACAATCGCCAGGTCTACGAGGCGAGCAAGGCCGTCGTTCGTGAGGGCGGGGTGCTGCACATCGTCAAGAACTACACCGGAGACAAGATCAATTTCGGTATCGCCGCGGAACGGCTCGCCGCCGACGGCATCGAGGTCGAGCGCGTACTCGTCGACGACGACGTCGCCACCGAATCCGACGAGACGGCGACAGGACGGCGCGGGACAGCCGCGACCATCGTCGTCGAAAAGATCCTCGGCGCCGCCGCGGACCGCGGTGACTCTCTCCCCTCGCTGGCCACGCTCGGCCGCGAGGTGGCCGGGCACAGTCGCAGTATCGCGGTGGCCACCGAGGCGCTCACGTCACCGAATTCCGGGGTGCGCGCCTTCGAACTCGAACCGGATCAGCTCGAATACGGTGTGGGAATTCACGGCGAACGCGCCTCGACCTCGATCACCAGGCCACCACTCGCAGAACTCGTCGACCGGATGCTCACCGATATTCTCACATCACTGCCCGGTGATGATCGAAAGCCGTTGTTGCTGTTGGTCAATGGGCTCGGTGCGACGACGGAACTCGAGCTCTGCACAGTTCTCGAACTCGCGGCGCGCACCCTCACCGCCCGAGGCCGCGAAATCTCGGCGGTTCAGGTCGGCACATTCGTTGCGGCACTGGACATGCGCGGCTTCTCGATCACCCTCACCCAACTCGCCGACGGCTGGCTCGATCTCTGGCATGCCCCCACCGACGCACCCGCATGGAAGGACGCCGCACGATGACCAGTGAGGCGATGACGACGCTCGACAGCCTCGTGATCCGACTGCAGGAGGTGTTCGTCGCGGCCGAGCCCGCGCTGACAAGGCTGGACGAGATCACCGGCGACGGAGATTTCGGCGTCAATCTGCGCGAGGGTTTCGCGGAGGTCGCCGACCGCCTTGCCGCACCGGACTCCCCCGCACCGTGGGATACGGTGCGAGCGGTCTTCCTCGACGAGGTCGGAGGCACGAGCGGCCCGCTGTTCGGACTGCTGTTCCAATCACTCGGAATCCGCGCGGCACAGGCGGATTCCTACATCGACGCCCTCCGTATCGGTATCGGCGAGGGTCTCGCCGCAATCCAGCGCGTCGGCGAGGCACAAGTCGGCGACCGCACCCTGGTAGACGCGCTCGCCCCCGCCGTCGAGGCACTGAATGGCGATGGCGATATCGCCGCGATGGTGCGTGCCGCAGTGGACGGAGCGCTCGCCACCGCGACCCTGCGAGCACGCCGCGGTCGCGCCAGTTACCTCGGCGAGCGCGCCGTCGGCCACCCGGACCCGGGCGCGGTAGGTGTGGCGCTGCTGCTGTGCGTGCTCGTGGAGCCGGTGTACGGAACGGAAGTTTCCGACAGGGAGCGCGCGCGTCTGCTCGATGCGGTATCCGGCTCGACATCGGGCAATGATTGAGGCGGATGCCATGAACTTTTCGTGCAAAGCCGCACATCCCGATCCGGACGCCGGCGGTGCTCGCCTGGCCCCGGGTTACGGCACCAACCTTTCCGACGCAGCGCTAGTCGTCCGGGGAGATTCGGCGGTTACGTTTGGTGATGCCGCGCCGCTTCTTCGCGGCGATGCGGCGTTCCTCGGCACCGCGCGACGGCTTGGTGGCGCGGCGAACGGGCAGCGGGGCGGCAGCGGCGTCACGCAGTATCGAGGCCAGGCGTTCGCGGGCGGTAGCGCGGTTCCGCAACTGCGCGCGCTCCTCAGATGCGGCGACGGTAATCACGCCGTTGACCAGCCGGGCGGCCAGGCGGTCGAGCATCCGGGTGCGCAGCCACTCCGGCACCGAGGGCGAGCCGGCGAGGTCGAAAGACAGCTCCACCCGGCTGTCGGTGGTGTTGATGTGCTGCCCTCCGGGACCGGACGATCGTGAGAACCGCTCGCGCAACTCGGATGCGGGTATCACCAGCATCCCGGTCACGGTCAGATCCTCAGCCATGCTCCGACACCGCGCCTTTCCATCCCCGAAGCGATCGAGCCACGCCGGTCAGGTTGCGGCTGAACAGCAAACTTGTCGTTCACGATAGCGACGATCTCGTCAACGGGTGACAAGCATGCCGTCCGTGGCAGTCGACGGTACCGAATCGCCGAGAATTCCTTCCATTGGGAAATATGCCCCGGTGTGCATACGCTTTCGGGAATTGTTCTGCAGTGCAGTGAAAGCGAGAAGCTCGGTGTCCATCCCCAAGAGAAGTGCCCGCCGGCTATCGATCGTGGGCGCGGTGATATCCGGTCTCGCGGCCGTGACGGTGTCGACAACCGTCGGCGCAGGATCTGCTCAGGCGCTGCGGCCCCGTGAGGCGTTCTGCTCATCGGTTCCGGTGGACAGTCGCGTCGACATCGAATGCACGAATACCGATGTGGGCCCGGCGACCGCCGGAATATTCGTCCTGTGCAGCGACCTCCGTCCGCTCGTCCAGGAGGTACGGATCCGCCCCGAATCGACAATCCGGTTGAGTCAGGACTGCGGCCCCGGCGCACACCCGATCTCATGGAACGTGAACGCCGAATCCGACCATGAGCGCGACCGCGAACGCGACGCCGAAATCGACCACGAACGCCTCTCCGGCCACGACCACATCTGACGCCGTCGGTTCCCGCACCCTCGGACATTCGATAGGTCGACGCGACGCTCGGCAGCGGTGGTTCCGGCCAGATATGCCGGTCGGCAGCGGGAGACCCGAACCGGCTCCGGGCATCGTCTCATCCAATATCGTTGTGCCACTGCGCCGCCCACTGCGTCAATGGCGCGAGCCGCTCGACGAGTGCGCGGCCGGCGCGGGTCAGCCGGTACCCCTCCTCGTGTTCGACGAGGCGCGCCTCGGTGAGTTCGGCCAGCCGACGGGTCAGCACGCTGGAGGAGACGTCGCCGCATGCGGTGCGCAGTTCACGGAAGGTGAGCGGGCCCGGGGCCTGATCGAGTTCCCAGATCACCCGCAGTACCCAACGGCGCCCGAGCAGATCGAACAGGGCCATGATCGGGCGCCCGGTGGTCGATCCGCGAACCGGCCGTCCCGGGCGTGGCGTTTCGTCCGCCACGATCAGGCCGCCTGCGGCGGAGGTGAATCTTCCAGTCGCCGTGCCATTTCCGCGATGGCCGCGCGCAGCACCCGGTACGGCCGCAGGAACAACGTCACGTGGGACAGCCTGCCGGTCTCGGAGAGCTCTTCCCTCAGTGCCCCTTCGAGTTCCTGACCATCGAATCGTGCGGTGAACGCGAACATCCGCTGCTGCCCGTCAGTCCACTGCCGGGTCTGACGTACCGAGTCGAGTACCGATGCGATCGTCGCCAGCAGGTGTGCCGCACGGGCCCGGCCGTGGTAATCGGCGACCGGGCTCGAGAAGGTCGCCTCCTCGGCAAGCAATCCCGGCAGGTGGGTGGAGTCTTTCGATTGCCACACCTGCAGTATGAGACTCTCAGTCATGCCTCTATATTAGAGGCACGCTGGCATCCCCGCCCGCCTTCGCCCTGTGCGACCCCCGCATCGAGGCGTGGCCGCCCGACGGCGAACGGCGTACCCGATCTCCCCCTCGGCGACAAGGTCCGTGACACCCTGTGGAATGACAGCACCGCGATAATCGGCCTCACGACGGGTAGTCGCAGGGTGTTGTCGCCCGGTCGAGTCCTGGCACCATCGACGAGGGAGCTGATATGGCATCCACCACCGCGCAGCAGTCGGGCAAGCTCGATCGCAGCGTCATCGTCACAGGACTCGTCATCGTGTCCGGCATGATCATGGTGGTTCTCGACACCACCATCGTGAACGTCGCCCTGGATTCGTTGAGCACCGAACTCGGCGCGACCCTGTCCACGACGCAGTGGGTGGTGACCGGTTATCTGCTGGCGGTGGCGCTGGTCATCCCGGTGACCGGCTGGGCGATGGATCGCTTCGGGCCCAGACCGGTCTGGCTCACCGCAGTGAGTCTGTTCGTAGCAGGGTCGGCTCTGTGCGCGGCCGCCTGGTCGATCGAAAGCCTGATCGCCTTCCGCGTCCTGCAGGGACTCGGCGGCGGCATGCTGCTGCCCGCCGGGCAGGCGATCATCACCCGGGCCGCGGGCCCGCAACGCCTCGGGAGGGCCATGGCCATCCTCGGCATCCCCATGCTGCTGGGGCCGGTTTTCGGTCCGGTGATCGGCGGCCTGCTGGTCCAGTACACGAGCTGGCACTGGATCTTCCTCGTCAACGTCCCGGTCGGTGCCGTCGCCCTGACGCTCGCGGTCTGGAAGCTCCCACCCGGTGACACCGTGCCCGAGCACGGCCGTCTCGACCTGCGGGGGCTGATCCTGCTTTCCGGCAGCCTCGTCTGCCTGCTCTACGGGCTGTCGCAGGCCAGCTCGCACGGCGGATTCACCGAGTGGGGTGTGCTCGGCTGGCTCATCGCCGGCGTCGTCGGCCTGGCCCTCTATACCTGGCACAGCCTGCACAAGGGAGCCGACTCGATCGTCGACGTCCGCCTGCTCACCAACCGGGTCTTCGCCAGCGGAACCATCGCGGTCTTTCTCGTCGCCATCGGATTGTTCGGCGGCATGCTGTTGCTCCCGCTGTACTACCAGACCGTGCGCGGACAGGGCCCGCTCGACGCCGGCCTGCTGCTCGCGCCCCAGGGATTGGGCGCGATCGTGGCGGTGGTGATCGGCGGCCGGCTCACCGACCGTATCGGCGCCGGCTACGTGGTTCCCGTCGGCGTAGTGCTCGGCCTCATCGGCACCCTCCCGTTCACGCACGTGGGCACCGACACCTCATACCTCTGGCTCTGTGTGGCCTTGTTCGTGCGCGGTATGGGCCTCGGTGCGGTGATGATGCCGACCATTTCGGCTGCCTACACCGATCTGGGCAAGGACGCCGTGACACGGGCGGCACCCACGCTCTCGGCCATTCAGCAGGTCGGCGCGTCGCTCGGGAGCGCCTTGCTGGTAACCGCGCTGACGCAGCACCTCTCCGGACAGCTGACCGAGCACGGAATGCCCGCCGGCAGTGGCGGTTCCGGCCAGATCAGCTCCGTCCCGCCCCAACTCATGCCGGTAATCGGACCGCTGCTCGCCGACTCCTTCGGCTTCGCGTTCTGGGTGGCGTTCGGGCTCACCGCGGTGATCATCGTCCCGGCCATGTTCCTGCCTAGACATGCCGCACGGGAGCGCGAGGAGACACCTGTAGCGCCAGGCATCTGATCGAATCGGATCAGAAGACTCGCACGGCCCCCACCGCTCTCGCAAAATACACATACTTGTGTCGCAAATTGAACACTCAGCCCTCGCGCTGTCCAGGCACCGCGGTCGGTGATTTGTAATGGTTTGTTCGGTGTTCGGTACTTCCGAACACCGAACATCACTGTCGAGGACAGGTGTATTCGACGGTCACGACTGCGGGCTCATCACGCGGGGCTGGAGCGTCATCCAGAGTCATCGATCACTTCCTGTTCAGAATCGTTCCGGCGCAGTGATTCCCATCCAGACGCCGACAACAGCCCGGTCAGCCACTCCTGCTCGACCCTCGAAACTATCCGCGGAGTGCCCGCCGCAGAGCCCATCGTCGACGCCGCCGTAGGTATAGTCGAACAGGTGGAAAAAGAGCGAGAGGTACAGCGCGCCGAGGGGAAAGTCTGGCGCTGGAACGAGAAGCGCGCCACCGGAATTATCGAGACCGAAGACGGTGCGCATGTCTGGTTCGGCCTCGACTCGCTGGGAGAGCACAAGAATTTCGGTGATGTTGCCCTCAACGACTCGGTTGAAGTGGAATACGGGGCAGCTCAACAGGATTCACACGATCTTCGAGCCACAAAGGTTACCTGGCCCTGAACCTCGCCACCATAAACAGAGGCTCCGCTCGAACCATTATGCGAGCACAGCCCTCAAAATTTCGTAACCACCGGAAATCAGGCGCTGAAATCGATCGATCGCCGGCACAACATTCGACGACGTTGGGACCAGTATCCGTCATAATGTTGCCTCCCCGACAACACGGGGTCGTGAAACCGATTGCTCCACAATGTGCCCCCCCAAGCGCCTACAGCGCTCGCCAGTCACGACGCGGTGACGACCAAGACGGTTCCCACCGTGCAACTCGATTTATGTCTCTCCGAAAACGGCAGTGACCGCGAGAGAGATTCAGCCGCCGATCACGGAAGAGCCCACAGCCGCTCGCACGGCAGTCGGCGCCGATCCTTCACCGGCACTTCGAAGGTCACGCTCACGGCCAGGTAGTCAGCCGAGCAGTGCATGACGAATCGCATCGCGGCCGATACGCACGCAACGAACCTCAGCTCATGTTCGCTGGGGACCGTGATCAAAACACAGAGGCCGATATCCGGCTCGTCCGGCCGCGGCCATTCGCGTCGAGTTCCAGTGGGTTCGGCGAAGCTCATCGCGACCCGCTGAGAATACTCCGTTGGACCGCGTTCGCGATCAGCCGCATGGAGATCGCGTCAGGTGCTGCGCAGCACGATTCTTCGGGTCACGTCGAGATGCCGGTGGACGGTGAACTGGGCGATGGTGCCGACGACGGGCGGTGGACCGGACCAGGGGAGGACGGACCGGAGGCCGTCGAATGCGACGGTGTATTCGCGGTTGCCGGGGAAGACGCCGGTGATTTCGGCGGTGACTTCGGACCCGACGGGGTGGCGGTTTTTGGCGGTGCACCAATCGGACTCGCTGAGGGCGGGAAAGATTGCTCTGTTCGATCGGAAGGCGGCATCGAGGGGCCAGAGGCGAACCTGACCGCGGGTGTGCTGGAGAATTTCGAACTTGGTGACTGTGCCGACGGTGGGCCAATGGTCGGAGGCAAGCGGCAAGCTCAGCAGGTCGACGAACCCAGTAGGTGGATGGCCCAAGTCGACGAACAGTCCGACCACGCCTGGACGTGGAACCAGCGTGACCACTCCGGTCACGTGGTCGCCGATCGGATAAAGACTGCGCGCGGCGTCGAGTTCCTGTTCGAGTTGGGGGTCGGGTTCGATCATCGCCGCAGTATTACAACGATCGCTTCGTCCGGTTGTCAATGGTCGGAACTTGGGGGGAGAGCGATCGCGACCGTTGTCGGCAGCGCCCTGCGACGGTGGGGCTCGGGAGTGAAGGGGCTGTCGAGTATCGAGTGACCGAGGTGACCTGAAGTCATGTTCGGGCTCGGTAATCGGCGTTGCGGAGTCAGCTGCCGTACAGAGCTTCTCGCACCCGGCCATAGGCGCTGCGGATCTCCGTGCCCACCGCACGGTCGTCGGGCGCTGGAATCTCGACGGTCGAGGCCGCCGGCCACCGCGGTGGTTCGGCACCGCCTCGCAAAGCCCACGCGGCCTGCCGTGCGGCACCCAGCGCGACATACTCCTCCGGCTCCGGCACGGTCACCGCCGCGCCGAAGATCTGTGCGGCGGTCTCGGCGACGAACGCGGAACGTGAAGCGCCGCCGATCAGCAGTACTCGCCGGGGTGTCGCGCCGGCGGCGCGCAGCCGGTCGAGCGCGTCGGCCATGTTGCACAGCATTCCCTCGACTGCGGCGCGGGCCAGGTGTGCGGGTCGCATTGTCTCCGAACGCAATCCGTGCAGGCTGCCCGCCGCGTGTGGCAGGTTTGGGGTTCGTTCGCCGGATAGGTACGGCAGCAAAACGAGTCCGTCGGCGCCGAGTGGGGCCTGGCGGGCGAGTGCGTCGAGTTCGTTTATGCGGATTCCCAGGGCTGTGGCCATCGCCTCGAGCACACGAGCGGCGTTGAGCGTGCACACCAACGGCAGGAATTGTCCTGTCGCGTCGGCGAATCCGTTGACGAACGGATCGGTGTTCAGCTGCGGGGTGCGTGCGAACGCGGTACCGCTGGTGCCCAGCGAGATCACCACGTCGCCGTCACCGATTCCGAGCCCGAGCGCCGCCGCCGCGTTGTCCCCTGCGCCGGCAGCTATGACCGCGCCTGAGGCGGTGCGTCCGGCACTCTCGAGCGGTTCCAGCACCGTCGGAACTTCCGGGGTTCGGCCGCGGAAAGCACTGGCCAACAGGTCTTCTCGGTACCGGCCTCCCACCGCGGACCAGTACCCGGTACCCGAGGCGTCGCTCCGATCGGTCGTCGGCGCAGCGTCACCACCACCGCGTAATCGCCAGGTCAGGTAGTCGTGCGGCAGCATCACCCTGGTCACCCGGTCCGCGAGTTCGGGCTCGTGATCGGCCATCCAGCGCAGTTTCGCGGCGGTGAATGCGGCAACCGGTACGCTGCCGACCGCGTCCAGCCAGGCCTGCGGTCCGCCCAGTTCCGCGACGAGGTCGTCGGCTGCCTCGGCGGAGCGGACATCGTTCCACAGCAAGGCATCTCGTACCGGTCGGTGTGAGTCGTCCAGCGCCACCAGTCCGTGCTGCTGGCCGGCGATCGATACGGCATCGACGCTGTCGAGCAGCCCCTCCCCTGCCTGCCGCAATGCGGTCCACCATGCCTCGGGCGGGACCTCGGTGCCGTCGGGGTGCGGTGCGTGTCCGCGCGCCAGGACCTCACCGGTGTCCGCGTCGCACACCACGACCTTGCAGGATTGGGTGGAGCTGTCCACTCCGGCGACGGTGGCCATCTATCCGCGCGGCGCGATCTGGATCTTGCGGCCGATGCCGTCGCGGAACGCCTGCAGCGCTTCGGAGAACTGGTCGAGGCCGAAGGTGTGGGTGACCATGGTGTCGGCGTCGATCGCGCCCTTGCAGACGAGGTCGACGGCGCGGCCGAAGCTGTGCACCACCGCCATCGAGCCGACGACCGTGATCTCGTCGTTGTAGATGCGGAAGGGTGAGAACGATGCCGTCGCGTCACCGGGGGCGACGCCGAACTGCTGGTAGGTGCCGCCGCGGCGGACTCGAGTGAGGCCGTCCTCGATCGCCGGGATCGCTCCGGTGCAGTCGATGACGACTTCCCAGCCTTGTGGGCGGTCGAACTCGTCGGCATTCGTGGCGACCGCGTCCGCGCCGAGTGTGCGGGCGACCTGCAAGCGGTCGGTGTTGAGGTCCACCACCGAGATCGAAGCCGCGCCCGCGGCGACGGCGAGTTGCAGCATCATCAGGCCCATCGTGCCGGCGCCGTAGATCAGGTAGTGCGAGCCCAGCATTCGTGGCAGGCCGTCGAATCCATGGACGGCGCACGACAGCGGTTCCACCAGGGCGCCGTGGGAGGCGGGCAGGTCATCGGGCAGGCGGTGGCAGTTGGCGGCCGGGACTGCGACGTATTCGGCCATTGCGCCGTTCACCGTGTCGCCGATTGCGCCCCAGCGTTCGCAGAGGTTGCCGCGGCCGATTCGGCAGTAGTGGCAGGCGCCGCAGAACAGTGACGGGTCCACGGCTACCTTCTCGCCGGTGCCCGGGCCGTCGACGATTTCGCCGCAGAACTCGTGGCCGGGGACGATCGGGTAGGGCGTGGGCGGGAATTCGCCTTCGACGATATGGATGTCGGTTCCGCAGATCCCCACCGCGGCCACCTGGACGACCACTTCGCCGGGGCCGGGAATCGGGTCGGGAATCGTCTGCACCGAGTACTCGCCGGGTTTCTCGATCACCAGCGCGCGCATCTACCTTCCCCTTTCCTGGTACCACCATGCGGTGGTGGCGATATCGGCGTCGGCCAGCGGCAGATACCGCCCGCCGTCTTGCCAGCCCAGCGCTTGCAGCGTGACGCGTAGCTCCTCATGGAAGCGGATCGGGTCGCGGACGTGCCAGCGATACATGCCGAATCGTTGTTGCGGCGTGTAGATCTCGTCGTGCGGAAGTACTTGGTGCAGACCGAGATACGGGCTGGAATAGTCGCGGTAGGCGCCGTCCAGGTCGAAGTTCCAGGCGCCACCGAAATAGTCTTCGGTGCCAGTGCCGCAGATGGTCGGGAATTCGTCGTCTCCATCGAGGTGGAACTTGATTTCGCCCTCGCCCCACCAGCCGGGCGCATTCGGTGCGATCGCCAAATAGGTGCCGACATAGCGTCCGCGGCCTCGGATATCATCGACGATGGTGTGCACCGCCGGTGTTCCGAGCGGATTACTTTGCCGCCGTCGGCAATGCAGGTAGCCTGCATCCTCGCCTACCTCGGTCTCGTCGTAGGTGAGTTGGTAGTAGACCGGCACCGATCGTTCGGTCGGGTTGTGCAAGGTGACGCGGGCGCGCTCTCGAAAAGGCATGGGCCAGAAGCTGTTCAGACCGCCGGCGGGTGCGACCACCACCATTTCCGAACTCACCAGCGCCAGTTCGTCCCAGCCGTTGCAGAAGAAGTCGCCCAGCGGCACGTCGATCGACGGACGCGACTCGTCGTCCCAGGTGAGGTTCAGTGTCAATTGACGCAGCACCGTGCGGTCGGTGGTCAGCCAGAAGTGCCGGATGACGCCTGGTCCGGACACGTCGGCCAGTGTCGCTGTGGATTCCGCTGCCAGGTCGATCGACGGGGACACCTTCCAGCCGACACCGAGATCGCGTGCCGCACCCGCACCGGTGCCGGTTTCCGCCCGTGCGCCCGCGCCCGGCTCGCCGGTCGGGTTCTCGGGGCTGATCGAGCGGGTGCGCGCCCGATCGAGTCGCCAGAGTTCAGCCATGGTCCGCCGTCCGATGTTGTTCTGCGGCAAGAAAATGCGCGATATCCGCGGTCGATTCGTAGAGTTCGCGATAGCGCCGGTAGCACTGGTCGTAGATCGCTTGCCGTTCCGAGTCCGGCTCGACAACCGACGTCACCGGGTTCCACCCGGACGTGTCGACGCCAGCGGCTTCCGCGGCCAGCAGGGCATCACCGAGGCAGGCCCCGACCGTCTCCGCCGGCAACTCCTGCGGCAGACCGGTCACGTCGGACACGATCTGGGTCCACAGACCGCCTTTGGTGCCACCACCGACCGCGACCAGGCGTCGAGCGCGGCCACCGGCGTCGGACATGGCCGCCAGGTTGTGCCGCACCCCGAATCCGGTTGCCTCCAAAGCCGCGCGGTACAACTCGGCGCGGCCGTGACTGGTGGTGAGGCCGGCGATGATGCCGCGAGCGTCGGGATCGAACAGCGGTGTTCGTTCACCGGCGAAGTACGGCAGCATCAACAGCCCCCGGCTACCTGCCGGAACCTTGCCTGCCTCCTCGATCAGGTCGCCGAATTCTCCGCCGACCAGGCGGCGCAGCCAATCGGTGACCGCACCCGAGGTGGCCATTCCCGCTGCCAGCGAATAGGTTTCGGGCCACGCACCGCAGGTTCCCCACAGCCCCGGGTGTGGACGCGGCTGGGTGAGGATCTGGACCAGGAACATCGTGGTGCCGTACATGACCATCGCATCACCGGGTGCGCGCACGCCGACACTGGCGGCTTCGGCCCACGCGTCGACGGTGCCGGTGGTGACCGGCAGACCCGCCGGAAGTCCGGTCGCGGCGGCACCTTCCGCAGTCACCCGACCCACTACCTCGGTGGGCCACGCGAGTTCGGGCAACCGCAGCCCGGGGGCGCAGCGCTCGGCCCACTCCGACCACTCTCGCTTGCGCAGGTCGTACATGGGCACGCACTGACTCGCCGACTGATGGTCGAGGACGTATCGCCCGGTCAATCTGTGCACGAGAAAGGAACTCGCCATCAGCAGCATGCGGGTGCGCTCATAGACGTCGGGCTCGTGCCGCGCCAGCCACCGCAGCTTCGGGCCGACGGCCTGGCTGGTCAGCGGCGAACCAGCCCGTTCGAGGACCGCCGCCTCGCCCAATTCTTCGGCCAGCTCCGCGATTTCGACGGTCGCCCGGGTGTCGACGCCGTACAGAATGGCCGGCCGCAGCGGATCCCCCTCTGCGTCGGCGGGCAGCAGGCACGGGCCGATACCGCTGATCCCGAGCCCTTCCAGCTGGGCACCGGCGGCGGCGTCGACCAACTCGCGGGCGATCGCGACGAAGTCCGCCCACCACACCGATTCGGCGTCGTGCTCGACCCAGCCCGGTCGCGGCATCGACACCTCGTGCGGACGCTCGGACCGGGCGAGAACCGTGCCGTCGGCGTCGGTCAGCACGCCCTTGGAACCGGATGTGCCGATGTCGATTCCGATGAACATGGTCACCGACTGAATTCGTCCACGGTGACGCCCAGCAGATCGCACGCGGCCCGCACGGTCGCGCGATGGTCACCGGGTACGGCGTGAATGTGATTGGCGCCGAACCGCGACAGGAAATCCTCGGCCCGAGCATCCAGCCGCGCGAACGCGTGCGGCCATTCACGGGTCGACCGGCTCATCAACTCGTCGTTGGTGGCGTCGTCGTAGGTTTCGAAATCACCGAGCATCAACTGCATGCGGTAGTTGCCGTCGTTGCGCGTCAGCCGGCCGAGGGTCATCTGCCCCGGCGCCGCGAGATGATGGACCGACGCACCGCCGGCGGGGAAGAAGAACACCTCGGGGAACAGATGTACCCGGGACAGGTTCTCGGCCGGATCGTCGCTGCGGGCGGCGAACCAGGTGGCGTGCTGGCCGGAGTTGCACAGATCCCAGATATCGCGGTCGGCGTGGTAGTGGCGGACGTCGGCGAACAACACCGGTGTCTTCGAGATCTGTTTCAGCAGTTGCATGGTCAGCGCGCCGTCCATGTCGGCCTCGGTGGCACACACATGCGTCGGCTTGGGGCCGTTCCAGTCGTAGGGGTCGTTGAGGAACGCCTCGGTGATATCCATCGTGGCGAAGTACTGGGTGAGTTCGGGCTGCCCCTTGATACCGGAGAAGTCGAGATTCCATTCGTCGATCAGCTCGCGCACCGCGAGGTAGGAGCGGATCTGGCGCTCCAGCAACTCCGGAGTGAGTTTGTCACCGTCGTAGTGCACGCCGGCGGTGGTTTCCTCCAGCCAAGTCCGGGCCTTCGATACCTCGGCCGCGTCGGCCAGCTCGGCGCGGCGGACGATCTCCCACTGGTCGATCTCTTCGACGTCGACACCGAAAATACGTTGCCACTGATCGGTATTCGCGACGGCGGTGTTCATCCCCATCGGCCGGCCGCCGAACCGGCCGAACGTCGAGCCCCGCAGGCTCGACACCGCCGCTGCGGCGCAAGCCTGCACACCGATCTTCTCGATCAGGTCCGGGTCGGCCGGGTCGCCCCACAGCCGGGTGTGCGTACGGCCGATCTGATCCAGCGCTCCTCCGGCCGCCAGCATCCCGACCATTCCGGGCTGCACCGGGTCGATATTGGACAGCAACAGCAGCGCTCCCGGCGTGGCGCCCTGGACGAGCATCGTGAAGTGCGGGAACGCCCACACCGCGTAGTGGAGCACGGTGAGATCGACTCCCGCCGAGGCGACTTCGCGGGCCACCGAGACGGCGATGGTGTTGGTGCTGACGGGAGCGGAGCCGCGCACCACCTCGTGTCCGGCGGCGGTCAGTTCGGCGACGAGCCGGTCCTCGTTGGTACGGATGAACTCGGCTATGCCCTCGTGCACATAGTCGCGTCCGTCGGAAATGCTGATTACACCGATACGTGCCACGCCGGATCCCTCCAAGAGACGAACGGTCGGACTACTCGCCTAGAGATATCACTCAGGGCGCGGTTTCCGGTGGGGTTCTCCCGATCTCGAGGGCTGCCAACGACACTCCGCCCTGTCCCCAGCCGCAACTGGTGATCCACAGGTCGCCGTCGTCGATCACCTCGGCGGCATGGGCGGCGATGTGGCCGACGCGGTCGCCGATCCGGAAGTGGTAGGGATTGTCGCTGCGGAACACGTCGGTGCCGAGGTAGTCGGGCCGCGGGCCGATGAACAGATACCAGGAACCGTTGTGGCACAGGATGAACGGAGATTCGGTGTTGCCGGCCTCGGTGCCCGCAGTGGGGTCGGTGAACGCGATTCGCCGCTCGCTCCACGTGCGCAGGTCGGTGCTCGTGCGGTAGGCGACCACATAGTTGCCGCCCGTCGGCGAACTCGTCGCGGCGTAGTACATCACCCAGCGGCCGTCGATCCACGCGACCATGGGATCGCGGGCGTCGTACCCGTCGCGGAAGACCGGTCCGGACGGTTCGCGGGTCCACTCGAACAGGTCGTCGGAGGTGGCCGCGCAGATCAACGCGGCAGTGCGGTCCTCGCCGCCGCCAGCGTAGAACATGTGGTAGCGCCCCTCGACCCGGATCACGTACGGCGCCCACAGATGTGTCTCGCCGTAGTCGCGGTCCACAACCAACACGGAAGGGTGTTTGGTCCATGGGCCGTGCAGGTCGTCGGCGGTGGCATGGGCGAATTCGATCTCGTCGAACGGATCCGCCGGTTCGGTATGGGTGATGCCGAACAGGTGCCAGCGGCCCGATTCGTCGCGAATGATGGTGTGGTCGTTGATGTACCACGGCTGCGGCTCGCCGACGCTCGGGTCGTAGATCGTGTGGAAATGCTCGGCCCGGACGCGCACTGCGGGTCCTGCAGGTCGATCATCGAGGCCGGGTCGATCGGCGGCCGGTCCTTCTCGAGACTCGATCTCGGGCTCGGCCATCCGGCACCTCTCTCCTCGGTCTCGTTCGCCGTCCCGATGCACTTCTGCCCGGGTGACGACAGCCACCTACCGACGCCATGCGCTGGGCAGAATTCAACCACGCACTCCCCCGCTGCCGGCAGAAATCCGGCCCAATCGGCCTCAGCGGCGAATTCCGCGCGAATACCGACGATCAGCGGAATCGCTTCCACCATCCCCATCGGTGGCGGAAACCGGTATCGCCCACCGAATAGACTGCGCCCCATGCGGACAGCGATGACGCTCGACAGTGGCCAAGTCGTCAGCTACATCGACCACGGCGGCTCCGGCCCGGCCGTCCTGCTCTTGCACAGCTACCTGATGGACGCGGACATGTTCGCCCCACAGGTTCGTTCGCTCGGCCGGACCTACCGGTTGATCGCCATGGACGAACGCGGTCACGGCCAAACCCCCGCCGACGGTCCCTTCACCTATTGGGACGTGGCCCGCGACGCACTCGAACTGCTCCACCACCTCGGGGTCGCCCGGTGCGGGGTGCTGGGGACCAGCCAGGGCGGATTCATCGGTATGCGGATGGCCCTCCTGGAGCCGGATCGGGTGGCCGCGCTCGCGTTGCTCGGAACGTCGGGCGCCGCGGAGGACCCGCAGGTCGCCGCCGCCTACCGGCAGGCCGCCGCCGCATGGCGCGAACTCGGGCCGACCCAGGATCTGCTCGACATGAACGCCGCCATCTGCCTGGGTCAGCACGATGCGACCGAGTGGCAGGCCAGATGGCGCAAGCTTTCCGGAGATCACATCGACCGTGTCCTGACCCCACTGGTCGAGCGGGACAGCGTCCTCGATCGAGCGTCCGAGATCGACTGCCCCGCTTTGGTCCTGCACGGCTCGGCGGACGCCGCCTATCCGGTCGACCGGGCCGTCGAGTTGGCCGCAGCGCTGCCCAATGCGGGACCGCCGGTGATCATCGACGGCGGCGCGCACTTCCTCTCGCTCACCGACGCGGAGGCGGTCGAACCGCACCTGCTGGCATTCTTCGCGCAGTCGCTGCCGGGCTGAGGTCGACATCCTGATCACCGCCGGTGCCGGGGCAGATCAGTCGTCGATGGAGACCTTGTTCTTGTAGAAGGCGACGTGCCCCTCGATGTTGGCTGCCGCCCGCTTCGTCTCGGGGTAGTACCACGCGGCGTCGACGAGGGGGTTTCCGTCACCGACATCCACGGTGTAATAGCTCGCTCGGCCCTTCCACGGGCAGATGCTGTGAGTCTCGGTGGGCGTGAAGTACTCCTTCTTGATCGACTCCGGCGGAAAGTAGATATTGCCTTCCACTGTCTCGTAGTGGTCGGACTCCGCGATGGTGACGCCGTTGACCGTTGCCTTTGCCATGCGTCCATTCTGCCCCGACCAGCGAGCGAGCCCCAGCGCCGGACAATGGCGGTCGGCGCACTCTACGATCGCCCGGTGACGCTTTCCCCCGCAGGCCTGATCGGCTATGTCGCCAGTGGCCTCGACGCCGACCTGAGCCGCTGGTTCCCCGACGCCGAACCTGTGGTCGTTCCCGCACAAACCCGTTCGGCGACATCGTTTTCTCGCGCGACTGGCGCCGACGGACGCGGCCGCCCTCGCGGCCCTGGACGCCCGGGTGCGCTCGGGGGTGATGCCACAGTTCCTCGACATATTCGACTGGTCCTACGGTTTCGACTTCGCCGGTAACGACTGCGGAATTCTCGATGCGGACTACACCACCGAGCTCACCGACGCCGACGTCTTCTCCGTCGGTGCCGACGGCGGCGGAAATCTGTTCTGCGTACTCACCAATGGTCAAGTGGCGCTGTGGTTACACGAGGAGGAGGTTCTCGAGGGCGGCACTCGCTTCGACCATCTCGATGTGTTCATATGGTCGTTCCTGCGCTACCGCGCGGTGCGCGCGGGCCGTCTCGAGGTCGAGGCCGTGGAGGCCGATTTCCGTGCCCTCGGCCAGGACGGCGCACTGGAACCGGAGCTGGGCCTGCTGAGCCACATGTCGCGACCGACTTCCCACGCGGTGGAGTAGCCGGTCGAGTTCGTTCACGGTCGTGCGGTGTGCTCCGGCCGTCCGTGCGTACGGCGACGTTCCTTCATCTCCGCCTCGTCGACGTGGCGCCGGCCTTGAACAAGCTGGTCGCGAACCATGCGTTCCATGTCGGCGAATGCGGCGTAGTACCCGTCGTCGTACTCCTCCATGATCTGAAATGTCCATCGCCCCGGCAGCACGTTGCGGCCGATCAACTCGCCACGCACGCGCCCGGCCAAATCCGGGCGACCAGCGGCGCGAAGCTGGTCGACAACGCTGTCCAGCAGCAGATCGGCATGCCCGGTCAACCGGTGGAACGCATACAGACTCCCGCGCGCCTGTTCGATCGTTTCCAGCGCTTCGGACAAGGTTCCGGCCGCGCGGACCGCGTCGTCGCCGGCGTCGTCCGGACGACGATGCCGGATCCCGGGCCGCTCCTCGGTGGCCGCGCCGCGGTCTGCGAGTTCTGATGTATCGGTGTCGTTGGTCATGCACTGGTTGTACCCAGCCCCACCGATTCGATGCACAATCGATGCATCGCATCGATCGGTGAAGCACTGCGGGCGCTGACCGCCCGAATCGCGGTCGCGCGCACTACCCGGGGCGGGGTGGTGCCAGCCCTACCTGTATGCGCCTGGTTGCCGACAGGTCGTTTCTCGCCCACTGCTGAACCGCAGGTCAGCGATAGTCGGCACGACATGAGGCAGTGGATCGAGGCTGCCGACAAGCAGCGATTTGACGGACCCATTACCGCTGCGAAGCCGTCCACCGTTATGCAGCCTGCGGCGTAGCAGTGGCGGTTCGGCGGCATCGTCGGCGCCGGTTAGCCGACCATCTGCTTCGCTGAGAGCCGGTAACTACGCGTACTCGATTTCCCAGGGGACCGAGACGTGGCTAGGGACGACACCGTTTCGACGGCCTCATTCGCCCGAAAGGCGTTGCGCTCGGCGATAACTCGATCCGAAGGAACTTCGACAGGCCCCGGCGACACGGTGACCGGCGGCGAGCCGCCGAAGTATGCTCTCACCCCGCCCGGCACTCAGCGGCTCGCCGCAGTCGCGTTGTTTTTCGCGCGTTCGCCGTAGTGCGATTACTGCGGCCGTGTCTCCCGAGGCTGATCCTCGGCTCTGCGCACGCCACCGTGATGTCCTCCCTCGGCTCCTTCGGCGGTGGGCTCGGTTTCGGGTGCCTGCGTCGCGGGTTGCTCTTCGGCCGGGGACGCGGTGGTCCCGCCGGGGGTCTCGTCTGGGGCCGGAGCCTTGAAATTCGGGTCGGTCACGGGGTGGGTCGCGCCCGCTGTTCTGGCGCCGCCCCCTCCTTCTGTGGTGTCGCCTACCTCGTCCGCGCTTGTTCGCCGGCCTTCATAGGGCGGAACAGCCGATTCGACGTCGGCGGGTGGGAGCGTCCCGGTCGTGGCGACGTCGTCTTCGGACTGGTTCTGATCACGGGCTGAAGTAACTTCTTCGTGGTCGAAGGTGCCGGCCGGGCGATCGGCCGAGCCGCCGCCCGCTGTATTCGACCCGGTGTCTCGCGAGCCTTCGGCTCCTCGCTGCGATTGAGGCTCTTCGGACAGATGTTCGCTGGACATAGCTCCATCGTCTCCTCGAGTAGAGCGCTGGATTATAACCTCTGCGTTCAAGCGTGGTGCCCGATTCGACTGCAGTCAAGCAAACCCGTGATGCGGAATTTCGCGACATTTTCGGCATTGGTCGACGGGACGATGTGGACCGTGCCATCGCGGCCCGGTCAGCGTCCGACGTGGGCTGATCCGTCCGCGAGGAGGGCCTCATGACAGTCTCGAACTATGAGCCCGACGTTGACAGCGGCAGCAAACGTCGGCGATCGACAGCGGTGCGACCGACCGATGACACCTTGCTCGACGGCGTTGTCGCGGTATTCGGTGAACGTGGGTTCGACGGAGTCACCATGGACGAACTGGCAGTCGCCGCCGATACTTCGAAGCCGACGTTGTATGCGCATTTCGGCGGCAAGGAGCGTTTGTTCGAAGCGTGTGCACGCCGAGAAGCCGAAAGACGGTTCGTTCGGCGGCCGACCGAGCCCCCGGTCAGTGGGAACGGTTGTGGTGGGTGTGCTTCGCCGCACAGTTGATCTTCCTGCCCTCCGTCTGGCTGCTCGCCGGAAGGTGGAGCGCCACAGCCGCCCGCGCGGACGCTGATCGACGTCGGGCGGCCATCGCGGACACACCGGAGGCAACGGGCAGCGACTGAGGAATTCCATGTGAGGAGGTTCGAAAACGTTGTCGCCGCGACAAACGCCGCCCCTGATCCTCCCGCTCGCGCGGTCGGGCCAGCCACAAAAGTCAAGCCTCCGCTAACCGGTTGGTAAACGGCGCTCCGGTCCCGGCCGCCACAGTCGCCGAACTACTCCGATAGCGCGTACTGCGCTCGAGGGGCGAACTCGCGTTTTCACTATCCGCGTAGGGCGGAGGCGACGATCCCAGGAAGCTTGGCCCAGCCGGGGCGGGCAGCGAACTCCGCGAGTCTGCGGCCTGTGGTGACGGCCGTTCGGTTGGTGACGAACCACGGTGGGCGTGGGGAGAGTGTGAACTCTCCGGTAAGTATCGAGCGTGGGAACGGCCGGAATGGTCCGCGAACCACGGTTCGTTCGGTGTGGTCGAGCAGGACGCCGTTGTGTACGACCCCGATTCCGCTCTGCGCGTCGTCGATCGTGTGGCCGGGGAAAGCGCCCCAGGTGGCGCGGGCGGTGAGGTAGCCGACGCCGGTCCATGCGTTGATCGCGATGGTGCCGTAGTGCAGGTCCGTGATCGCTTCGGTGAACAGGGTGCCGAGCCGGCGTGCCGTGCGCGGATGGATGACGATATTGGCACCGAGAGTGCCGGCCAATCGGGTGTTGGCGAATTCGACTGCGCTGTTGACGAATTGGCTATCCCGGCCGGACAAGTACGTGATGGCGAGCACGGGGCCGAAATATTCTTCGGTGAATGCGACATCGTCGGCGGCGAGGTCGTCCAGCAGGAGCCTTCCCTGGTCGTTGAGATGTTCCGCGCCAGGATGCGAGGCGGCCGCGCTCGCGCATCGATCGTCGCTGCCGGGGTAATACGCTTGCCGGGCAGGCGCGTTCGCGAGGGCCTTGCGCAGTGCGGCCACAAAGGCGTCCTTCTGGTCCCAGTCGCTACTGAGCACCAGCACTTGCGTGGCAACGCAGTTGTACCCGTTGTTGTGCAGCTTCTGGGTGGCGATGTGCTCGGCCTGGTAAGCGAGGTCCCGCACCGACCACTTGCCGGGAACCACGATGGTGGGCGATACCCCGCCGAGTTCGCTCGTGATCGGCTTGTCCAGCAGCGTATCACCGCGTTGTTTGCGGGCCTGCCCCTCCGCACCGGGCCCGAACACGATGGCGTCGTGGGATTTCATGCTGCGGCAAAAATGCGCTGCTGGTCCTCGATGACGCCGACGTCGGCAAAGCGGTCGACGGCGCGCTGCGGGCCTGCTTCTCCAACACCGGGCAATTGTGCATATCGATGGAGCGCATGTTCGTCCCGGCAACACTGTGGGACGAGTTCGTCCCCCGCTTCGCCGCCGCAGCCAAGGCGATGAAACTCTCCCCCGCGCTGGACTATTCGGCCGACATGGGTTCACTCATCTCGCGCAAGCAACTCGACACCATCACCCGCCATGTCGAGGACGCGGTCGGTAAAGGTGCCACGGTCCTCGCCGGCGGCAACGCCCGCCCCGATCTCGGTCCGTTCTTCTACGAACCCACCGTGCTGACCGACGTCACCGAGGACATGACCGCATGCGAGATTGCGGGTGATCGCGGCTGCTACCTGCTGTGGTGCATGAGCGAAGGGGGGATGCGTGCGTTCTGTGTGGATGGACTGTGACAGCGGATTCGACGACGCGCTTGCATTGATGGTGCTGGCGCGGGCACCCGAAATCGAGCTTGTCGGGGTCTCGACCGTGGTAGGCAATACCAGTCTGGAGGCTCGGCCGACAACTGCTTTACTCATTTGCGCACGTCGGTAATTCCTCTGCAGGACTGGTGCTTTCACTAGATTTCGATGAAAAGCGTTGGGAGGCACACATGGATCGTTATCGCTGTGTCGTTGATGTGCATCTGGTGTTGGTCCGCGGAGGTGAGTTGTTGTGGTCGCGCAGGGCCGACACCGGGTATGCCGACGACCGTCTCGGGCTGGTGTCGGGCCACCTCGAAGAGGGTGAGGATGTCATCGACGCGGCGATCCGTGAAGCGAATGAAGAGGTCGGAATCTGTTTGCGGCGTGAGGATCTCAGCTGCGCGCACGTGATGCACCACCGCAACGGCAGCGACATCGCCCGCGTGGGATTCTTCTTCAGGGCCGAGCGATGGGATGGCGACATCGTCAACCGTGAGCCACGCAAGTGCTCCGAACTGGTCTGGCGCGACTTCTCCGATATCCCGGCAGATGCTGTGCCTTACCCTGCCGCAGCGATCCGTCGGATACTCGCAGGCGAGACCTTCAGCGTCCACGGCTGGGGGGATCCGGCGGTGGAAGTGATCGAATACCGTCCACAACAATAGTTTTCGCAACTGGATCGGCGATTGTATGCGTCATCGGCTGCCAGGGTCGTCCTCTCCGAACATGATGACGGCCGAGCATCGGCAGGGCGTGCCGCACAGCGGGCACGAGCCCTGATAGTCCACCGCCTTGGACCAATAATTCGGGATCACACCCAGGGCGGTGAATCGGTTCCGCTTCAACTGGCCCTCGGACTAGACCGGTCCCGGACACCCACGACACCGCGTAGGTGGTCCGGCATCCTGTCTTCCGGAGGAACTCCAGTCCGGCCTTCACACTCTTCTGCCGGCTACACCATGCCGTCCAAAGCTGCCGCGGCAGCGAAACCTGGATCTTGGAATGTCCTTCGACGTTCGATATCGAGCAATGCCTCACGAACAGCTGCTGGAACGGGCGACGCGGGCTCGACGGGGCGTCGAGGATGCTATCCGGTTCTTGTGCGCGTCGATGATCGATCGCGGGCTGTGGGATGTAGCCATGTCGCCAGGTTGCGGACGTAGGTCTTGTAGATAGCCAGGCGTGACGGGTCCGTCGTGATCTGCGTTCCCGGTGTTTCGCTGACGAACGACGGTTTACCGTGGTCGAGATCCCAGTTGTAGTCGGCGAAATGGTGGAACGTGGATTCGGCGACGGCCCTGCCCATATCGCGACCGTCGCGCCCGACTTCACCGTCGAGTACGACGGCGAGGTTGAATCGGCGGCCCGAGACGGTACTGCGGCCCTGCGCGAGAACACTCGCGCCCGGCACGCACGCCGACACCGCACCTTCGTGCGGATGAGCCGGGAACCACTCGATCCGTCCGCTCGCGGTCTCACCGGTGCGGAGCAGTGGATGAATCGGTTCGACGGCGAAAACCGGTTGGTAGTCGCCGTTGGCTCCGGAATGATAGTTGGGCCACGAGATCTCCGGGGTGTCCTGATCGTCACGCCGGCGGGCGGGGTCCGGGTTGTTGAGATGGAAGTGGTTGACCTCGCCCAGCGAGCCGAGCCCGAGCAGGCAACTGCCCAGGTCCTGGTGATCACGCGCGGTGAGAACCCCACCGCCACGCTCGCGGAATCGGACGATGGCCTCGGATTCGTCATCGGTGAGACCGTCTCCGGTATCGACGGCCAGCAGCCAGAGTTGCTCGAAGTCGGAGGTATCGAGCCGGCTGAGAATCGGGTCGTTCTCGCCTTGGACCAGCCGGTTGCGGGCGGTGACGTCGTGGCCGGCGGCCCGCAATTCAGCTGTCACCAGGGAGAATCGGGCGATGCTCCAGTCGTCGGGCTGCTCGGTGATGGTGGTCTGCAGCAGGATTTTCGACACGAGATACTCTCCCCGCTCAGGCTTTCGGCTCGACGGAGGCGCGGCGGCCGATGCGGGCACGCAACTCCGTGTCATCGACCAGCTCGAGCATGGGTTGATTCGGATCGCAGATCATCGTGACGACGAAACGCAGTCCGATGTCGCTGCGGTGGTTGCCGTCCGAGTAGTGGATGACATCGCCGCCGGGTTCCCAGAAGCCTTCGCCTGCGCGGATCACCCGCGGCGGTTCACCTTCCAGTTCGAACAGCATTTCGCCTTCGATCACGTAGCCGAAGGCGGGGCCGCCCGGGTGCCGGTGCGGCGGCGCGCCCGGATCGCCGGGCGGGTAGGCGATGACGACGGTCATCGCGTGTGCTCCCGCGGGTATGAACGGCGGTGTCGCCTCCTGCACGACGGTCAACGCCGTCTCCCAGGAGCCGCTGCGGGTCGCCGGTGGTGTCGATCCGTCGGTCATCTCGTTCCTCCGGGCTTGTCGTTCGTGGAATTCACAGCAAGGACAATCGCGAACCCGGGTATGTGACAACAGCGCACCGGTGGGGATTCAGCTGTCCAGGGCCGCCCGTAGCTCTTTGCGGGAGGTGAGGTCCAGCTTCGTGAATACCTTGCGCAGATGCCATTCCACGGTGCGGGGGCTGATGAACAGCTCCGCCGCGATTTCGGGGTTGGTCAGGCCATTGCTCGCGAGCCCGGCGATCTGAACCTCCTGCGCGGTGAGGACCTCTCCGGCTTTGATACCGGTCCGGCGGACGGACGAGCCCGCGGCGAGCAATTCGCGGCGTGCCCGCTCGGCGAAGGCATCGGCACCGAACCCGCGCAACATGTCGTAGGCGACGCGAAGCTGCTCGCGGGCGTCGCTACGCCGGTTCTCGCGCAGCAGCCACTCACCGTATACCAGATGCGTACGAGCGAGATACACCGCGACGCGGGTCCGCGATAGTCGTTCCAGCGCTTCGCGATACGACGCTTCGGCCTCCTCGCCGGCACTGAGCAGCGCCTGAGATCGGGACAGCATGCCCAGAGCCCAGTCGGTGCCGCTGGCGCGTGCCCGCCGCTCGAGCCGGCTCAACGCTCGGCGAGCAGCACCGTGGTCGTCGGCGCGTACTCCGGCTTCGACCAACTCGGCGAGCGCATGCCCGACGGCCGCGAGATCGTCGTGCTCACATGCCTTTTCCGCACTTTCCAGGGCGGCCTGGTATCGGCCTTGACCGTTGAGCAGCACCGCGAGCAGATAGCCGCCGGTGCCCAGCGTGCGACCTTCGCCCCACTCGGCGGCCAATCCGACCTTCGTCTCGATCGCCACCGATGCCTGAGGATCTGTGCCGCGCCAAGCATCGAGGAGGAGCGCCGTGTACCCGAGCGGTGAATTGCCTGTTGCGGCCGTGAGCGTTTCGGCCTCCTCCACCAGTGTGGCGGCGGTGTCGAACTCGCCGGCGTGCATGCGCACCGCCGCGAGGTAGGTCAATGCCAATGGCAGGACATTGAGTGCACCAGCTTCGCGTGCCGTTCGGACCGCCCGCTCGGATAATTCGTACCAAGCCTGGTCGTCCCAGAGGTCGGCGGCGGCGGGCCAGGTCAGCCAGAGCCAGCGCATGATCTCGTCATCGTCGGCCGCCGCACTGCGAAATACCTGCAGCGCCTGACGCATCGGCTCCGCGCCCGCGACGTAACCGTCGGCGAAGCGCGCCACGAGCCCGTGAAGCAGGACGTCGACCGCCCGGGGTTCCGCACTCGGCAACGAGGTGCGCGCGAGCCTGGCCACCGGGCGAACCCCGTCGCGTCCGTTCAACCGGCCCGCGAAAACCGCTGAACCGATTGCCTCCAGGTAGGTCTCGCGTGCCTGTGCCGGCGCCGCCGCCCGCATGTGGCGGGCTGCGTCGAGCAAGAGGGGTAATGCCTCACCACCGCGCCTGCGCGCGAAGACGATCTGGGCACGCAGCCGCGCCAGCTGAGCCCGGTGCACATCATCGAGCGGGCCCATCTCGGCAGCGGCCAGAAGTTCGAGCGCATCGTCGGTGCTGCCGGCCTCGAACGCGAACTGCGCCGCCGCTACCGCTCTCGTTCCCCGGATCTGCGGATCTGGCGTCAGGCCGGTCGCGCGCCGCAGGAACGCGGCCGCCGCCGCGACGCCGCCACGTGCTCGGGCGCGAGCTGCGGAACGCTCCAGCTCGACAGCCACCTCCTCGTCGGGTTCGACCGTAGCGCCGGCCCGATGCCACGCTCTCCGATCGGGGTCGGTCACCGAATCGGTCTCCGCGGCCAGCGCCTGATGGACATCCCGGCGCTCCGCGGGATCAGCGCCGCGATAGGCCGCCGAACGGACCAACGGATGCCGGAACCGGACCTGTGCCCCGATCTCGATGAGACCGGCCCGCTCGGCGACTACGGCACCGTCCGCCGCGATGCCGAGCCGGGCGACGACGCGCCGCAGCAGCGCCACGTCCCCGGACGGTTCGGCCGCCGCCACCACCAGCGTCCGGCGAGCATCGTGGGGCAGGGCATCGATGCGCCGCAGGAAGCTCTGTTCGATCTGGGTGACCACCGGCCGGATGTCCGGTCTCGCATACCCGCCCGCGAGTTCGGCGCTGGTCAGCCCTCGCGGCAATTCGAGCAGGGCCAGTGGATTTCCCCGCGCCTCGGCCACGATCCGGGTGATGACGTCTTCATCGACGCGTCCAGGGATAGCCGATTCCAACAGCGCGCGGGCATCGCCTTCGCGCAGGCCTCGAAGAACGAGTTCGGGCAGTCCGGCGAGTCGATCCACGAAGGAACCATTCGCGGGCGTGCGTTCGGAGAACACCAGCGCGATCCGCTCTGCCAGTAGTCGCCGTGCGACGAAAGCCAGGGTCTGGGCGGATACCTGGTCGAGCCACTGCGCGTCGTCGATGACACAGATCAGAGCCTGATCTTCGGCGTACTCGGCCAGCAGGCTGAGCACCGCCAGCCCGACGAGGAATCGATCGGGCACCTCACCGGTACTCAGCCCGAAGGCAACCGACAGCGCGTCACGCTGCGGGGGCGGGAGGCGATCGAGCCGATCCATCATCGGCGCGCACAGCTGGTGCAGACCGGCGAAGGCCAACTCCATTTGAGACTCGACACCGGCGGCGCGCGCGATCCGGCAACCCACGGCGTTCGAGACCAGAAATTCGATCAACGCCGTTTTGCCGATACCCGCCTCACCACGCAGAACCAATACCCGGCTCGCACCGGAACCTACGTCCGCGAGCAACCGGTCCAGCTGCTCGCACTCGTTGCGCCTCCCGCGCAGGGTACGCGGCCGATCGCGATCTGACATCACCACCACCGAACGAAGATCCGGCCCCGGTCAGTAAGGGGCCAGCACATCTTCCCACTGCGTAGTGACATTCCGATGGTCCGCCCATGCTGCGGACATACCCGGGGACCTCACCGCCGGCCCGACCGTGCTTGTCCGGGGCTCTGGGTTCGGAGCAGCTCCGACGAAAGGGGCGGCGGCGGGCGCACGGGGCGCAGAGCTCAGGGTGGGTCCCAGGGCGAGTGCGTGCCCGACCATCGGGACCGGGAAGGTATCCGGCCGTCACGCGGCGGCGAGATGCCTTGTCCAAGTTGTCGACACACATCTGGACGACTTGCCGAGAAGAGGTTCGACCATGGGCATCGCCGACCCCATCGAGACGCTGGAAGACCTGCGTCGTCATCTGCAATGGGCGATCGAGCTGGAACACGCGACCATCCCGCCATACCTGTGTGCGCTGTACTCGCTGGACGCGACCGCCAATGCCGAAGCGGCACAGGTCATCGGGAGCGTCTTCGTGGAGGAGATGTTGCATCTGGCCCTGGCGGCGAATCTGCTCAATGCCGTGGGCGGCGCGCCCAAGCTGGACGCGCCCGAGTTGCTGCCGAGCTACCCGCATCCGCTGCCGCACAGTGACCCGTCCGTACAACTGAACCTTGTGCCGTTCGGGCCCGAAGCGCTGGAGCTGTTCTTGAACATCGAGCGTCCCGCTCCGAACGGAGCCGCCGCCGAAAGCGACCGCTACCACACGATCGGGCAGTTCTACGCGGCCATCGAGACCGGCTTGCGCAGCCTGGTCGACACCTTGGGTGAGGACACGGTCTTCTGTGGCGATCCGACGCGACAGCTCGAGGAAATGCACTTCAGCAGCGGTGGCGGGCAGGTGATTCCGGTGCGCGACCTGAAGTCCGCACTCGCCGCGTTGACCGAGATCGTCGAGCAGGGCGAAGGCGCCTCCGCCACCGAGGTATGGGACGGCGACAAGGACGTCTTCCACCCCGAGCGCGATCAGGTCGCCCACTACTACCGTTTCGTCGAATTGAAGGAAGGCCGGCACTTCCGCCCCGGAGACACCCCCGCGTCGGGGCCGACCGGGGAACCGATCCAGCTCGACTACGCCAAGGTGCAGCCGATGCGCCGCAATCCGCGCAGCACCGACTATCCCGAGGACAGCCCCGTCCGGGCCGCGCAGCGGGAATTCGACAACACCTACTGCCTGCTGCTCTACCTGCTGGAAGACACCTTCAACGGCAGTCCGTCACAGATGCGTGACGCGTTGGGAGCGATGTACGCGCTGAAAGCCCAGGCACAGGCTCTGATGAAGATGCCCAGCGGTGACGGACGGACCACGGCGGGACCGACATTCGAATACGTGGCGCCCGAGGACCGGGAGTAGCGCCGGTGCTGAACGGTATCGGCCACAACGTCGCGCTGGAGGACACAGCCGCGTTCGGCCGGGCCATCCTCGAGGCGGACGGGCTCGCCGCCACCGACGCTGTCACGAGTTCACCGTCCGCCTTGTCCTCGATACGGGGCACTTTCACCGCCCCCACGGCGGAACTCCGATGGAAGGATCGAGCATGAAAATCGTCGTTATCGGCGGCACCGGGTTGATCGGCTCGCAGGTCGTCACCCGGTTGAACGACCATGGCCACCACGCGGTTGCGGCCGCACCCAACACCGGGGTGAACACCCTGACCGGCGAAGGCGTGAAGGAGGTGCTGCAGGACGCCGAGGTCGTGGTCGATGTCTCCAACTCGCCGTCGTTCGCCGACGACGACGTCATGGCCTTCTTCCGCACGTCCACCACCAACCTGCTGCAGGCCGCCGCGGAAGCGGGAGTAGGTCACTATGTCGCGCTGTCGGTGGTGGGCACCGACCGCCTGCCCGAGTCCGGGTATCTCCGGGCGAAGGTGGCGCAGGAGGAATTGATCAAGGGTTCGGGCGTGCCGTATTCGCTCGTCCACTCGACACAGTTCTTCGAATTCGCCGGGGGCATAGCCGATTCCGCGACCGTCGACGGCAGGGTGCGACTCCCCGGGGCGGGCGTCCAGCCGATCGCCGCCGCGGACGTGGCGCCCGTTGTCGGGGCGACCGCGGCGGGCACACCCCTCAACGGCGTCCTCGAGATCGGCGGACCCGAGGTGTTCGGCATGGACCAGTGGATCGCCACGGTGCTGAAGGCGCGTTCGGATGTGCGCGAGGTGGTCACCGACCCGCAGGCCCGGTACTTCGGTGCCGTTCTGCAGCACGACAGCCTGTTGCCCGGCCCGGGTGCGCACCTGGCGCAGACGCGGCTGTCGGAGTGGCTCGCCCGCCAGTGAGCGGAATGCGCGGGCGGCGGTTCGCCGCCCGCACATCGCTTCCATTCGAAGGGAATGAACGATGGTTACTTCCGACGAACGCCGGTTCGCGACGTCCGTGCTCGTCATCGGCACCGGCGGGGCCGGATTGCGGGCGGCGATCGAACTGGCCGAACGCGGCGTGGATGTGATCGTGGTCGGCAAACGGCCGAAGGCCGACGCCCACACCACCCTGGCCGCGGGCGGCATCAATGCCGCGCTGTCGACCATGGACGCCGAGGACAGCTGGCAGCAGCACGCGGCGGACACCATCACCGAAAGCTATCTGCTGGCTCGCCCCGACACCGTCCGGGTGGTCGCCGCGAACGCCGCGCGCGGCATCGAGGACCTGGAACGGTGGGGCATGCCGTTCGCGCGCGAAGCCGACGGACGGATCTCGCAGCGGTTCTTCGGCGCGCACACCTACCGGCGCACCGCCTTCGCCGGCGACTACACCGGTCTCGAGATCCAGCGGACCCTGGTGAATCGGGCCGCCCTGCTCGGCATCCCGATCGTCGACACCTGCTATGTGACCCGAATCCTGGTGCGCGACAACGTGGTATTCGGTGCGTACGGGTTCGATCTCGATACCGGCGCGCGCTATGTGTTCCACGCGGACGCGGTGATCCTGGCCGCGGGCGGGCACACCCGTATCTGGCGGCGCACCTCCTCGCGACGCGACGAGAACACCGGCGACTCCTTCCGCCTCGCCGTGCTCGCCGGGGCTCGCATCCGGGATCCGGAGCTGGTGCAATTCCATCCCTCCGGACTCATCGAGCCCGAAAACGCCGCGGGCACACTGGTTTCCGAGGCCGCCCGCGGCGAGGGCGGAATTCTCCGCAATGCCGCCGGAGAACGGTTCATGAAGCGTTACGACCCGGAACGGATGGAACTCTCTACTCGCGACCGGGTCGCGCTGGCCGCCTACACCGAAATCAAGGAAGGTCGGGGAACGCCGAACGGTGGTGTGTGGCTGGATGTTTCGCACCTGCCTCGGGAAACCATCATGCGGCGACTGCCCCGGGTCTACCAGACGATGCTGGAACTGCAGATGCTCGACATCACCCGCGATCCCATCGAAATCGCGCCCACGGCCCACTACTCGATGGGCGGGGTATGGGTTCGGTCCGAAGATCACGGCACCGGCGTCGAGGGCCTCTACGCCGTCGGCGAGGCATCCAGCGGACTGCACGGCGCGAATCGACTCGGCGGGAATTCGCTGATCGAACTGCTCGTCTACGGGCGGATCGTCGGCGAGGCGGCGGCCCGGTATTCGAGCGAACTGTCCGCGCAACAGCGTTCGGTCGCCGCGGTCGAGGAGGCCCGCGACGAGGTCGACGCCCTGCTCGCGGCCGACGGGCCGGAGAACGTGCGGGCCCTGCAACGCGCACTGCGCAACACCATGACCGAGCATGCCGGCGTCGTGCGTGACGAGACCGGACTCCAGCAGGGGCTGTCCGAACTCGAGGAGGTGCGGGAACGCTCGGCGAGCATCGGCGTGCACCCCGATGCCGCGGGATTCCAGGATCTGGCGCACGCCTTCGACCTGAAATCCTCGATCCTCGCGGCCCGCGCCACCCTCGACGCCGCCCTCGAACGCCGGGAAACCCGTGGTTGTCACAACCGTTCGGACTATCCGAACCTGGATCCGGCGCTGCGAGTCAACCTGGTGTGGTCGGGTCCCGGTCAGCTCGAACGGGAGCCGATCCCCGAGGTGCCGGAGGATATCGCGCGGCTCATGCGTGACGTCTCCACCGCCGGGAAGCTGGTCGAATAATCCGGGGTACGGGCACGTCGAGTGCCCGTACCCCACCCTCACGCGGGCGAGCCGCACAACGAGGCGGCCACGGCACCGGTGGCGACGAGTGCGATCACCGGCACCGTCGCCACCGGGAACCCTGCGGTGAGGATCGGTGCGGCGAGAATCAGTGCCGCCGTGGTGATCAGCACGCGCGGGCGGACCCGTGGCGCGACCGGGAGCCCGGCGTGCGCCGCCCACAACAGGATCGAGAACAGCGCCGCCGGAATCGCCACGGCGAAGCCACCGACCAGCGGCGGAACTCCCCGGCCGTAACTTTCGCGTACGGCGACCTCGAGGCCGGCACCGAGCGCGGCCAGCGCGGCGAAGATCGCGTAATGGCTGTAACCCCACAGGAACGACCAGTTTCGGCGTTCCGCCAGCCCCGGACCGCCGGGGAGCAGGTCGTACAGCCACCACAGTGCGAACAACAGCACCAGCCCCGACAGCGCGATCACCACCAGCGCCGGCTGGAACCCGTCGTCGAGCGCGTCCGCCACCCCCGACGACACCGCGAGCACGCTCTCGCCGAGCAGAATGATCGTGAAAAGCGTGTAGCGCTCGGCAATGTGGTGCGGATGCCAGGCAGTGCCGCGTTCCCGTTCCGCCCATACCGGCACCGTGAGTTCCGCCGCGACCAGGATTATGAAAACCGGTCGGGCCACGAGATCCGGCAGCACGCCGGCGGCTGCGAGGCCCAGCCGGCTCAGCCACAACACCTCCAGCACCGCGATACCCGTCGCATAGCGCAGCGCGGTCGGGCGGCCCGCCCGATCTCCGTGCGCCGCGCGGAGCCATTGCGCCACAAGGCAACTGCGCATCACCAGATAGCCGATGGTGATGGCCGTGTAGTCGTCGTGCTCGAACGCGGCGGGGACACCGGCCGCCAGGACGAGCACGCCCGCCATCTGAAGCAGGGTCAGCAGCCGGTACGGCACGTCGTCGGTGTCATAGGAGGAGGCGAACCAGGTGAAGTTCATCCACGCCCACCAGATGGCGAAGAACACCTGCAGGAACGGCGCGAGCGCCGACCACAGGTGACCCGTCCCGATAGCGTGGCCGAGTTGCGCCACGATTCCGGCGACCGCGACCACGAAGGTCAGATCGAACAGCAACTCCAGTTGCGTGGCTGCCCGATACGGCTCGTCGACGGATCGGCTGCGCATCCGGATCCGCAGTGGCCCAGCGTCTCTGCCGTCGGCAGAGGGAGATTTCAAGGTCATGAGGCGATGCTTCCGTGTCAGTTCCGAGAGTTGGGCCGCTCGAACGCACTGAGCCGCAGCCGGTTTCGACCGACTGCGGCTCAGCGGCTCGATGGCTGACGGTCAGGCGGCCGCGGGGGCCGTAGCGTGCACGGCGTCGAGGATCGCCGCGGTCACCGCATCCGGCTGGGAGACCGACAGCGCATGCGAGGCGCCGGGCACCTCGCGTACGCCCGCGGCTTCGGCACGGTCGGCCATGAAACGGTGCAGTGCCACCGGGATATTGAGGTCGGAATCGCTGAAGACGAACCAGGATGGCAGTGACTTCCAGGCCGGGGTGTCCGACGGCAATCCTGTGGTCAGAGCCGCCTCGGTGACGGGGCGCTGGGCCGCGCCCATGACGGCGGCCGTTGTCGCCGGCACGTCGGCGGCGAACTGGTGATGGAACGCGTCGGGGCGAATGGCGAATTCGTTGCCGCCGCCGGTGATCGGGTAGGAGGTCAGGGCGTGCCCGAGCGTGCCGCCGGGGAACTTGCCCGACAGCTCCAGGGCGGACTCACCGTGTGCGGGCGCGAACGCGCAGACGTAGACGAGGCCGGCGACCTTGTCATTGCCCGCGGCGGCCTCGGTGATGACCATGCCGCCGTAGGAATGGCCGACCAGCACCACGGGCGAGTCGATGCTGTCGAGCACGTCGCGTAGGTAGGCGGCGTCGCCGGGCAGTGTACGCAACGGGTTGGCGACCGCGACGACGTCGACGGACCTGGCTTGCAGGCGTTCCACGACACCGGACCAGCTCGCGGACTCGGCGAACGCGCCGTGGACGAGGACGACGGTGGGCTTTCGATGGGTCATTGCATTTCTCCCTGTGTCGGATGGTCGGGTTTCGGATCAGTGCAGAGCGGACCGCAGTACGCGGATGGCCTGATCGATCGCGGCGCTCGAGGCCGCCGTCCGGCGCACCGGGTCGAGCATCATGAAGTCGTGCAGGGTGCCGTTGTAGCGAGCGCTCGTGGTCCGCACTCCGGCCTGGGTGAGCTTGCGGCCGTAGGCTTCTCCCTCATCGCGCAGGACGTCGTTCTCGTCCACGATCAGGAAGGCCTCGGGCAGTCCGGCCAGCTCGTCGAGGCTCGCCCGCAACGGTGAGACGGTGATCTCGTCACGCCGTTCGGGCTCCGGCAGATACGCGTCCCAGAACCACGCCATCGCCTTGGCCGTGAGGTAGGGTCCGTCGGCGAATTCGCGGTAGCTCGCGGTGTCCTGACCGGCATCGGTGACCGGGTAGTACAGCGATTGGTGGGTGAACCGAACATCGCCGCGCCGTTTGGCGAGGATCGTCACGGCCGCGGCCATATTGCCGCCCACCGAATCTCCGGCCACCGCGAGCCGGGACGCATCGAGTCCCTCGCTCGCACCGTGCGCTGTGATCCACCGCGCGGTGGCGTAGGCCTGTTCGATTGCGACCGGATAGCGGGCTTCGGGTGAGCGGTCGTACTCCACGAAGACGACCGCGGCGTGTGTGCCGACGGCCAACTCCCGCACCAGCCGGTCGTGGGTGCCGGCATTTCCGAGCACCCAGCCACCGCCGTGGATGTACAGGATCGCGGGCAGGTCCGCCTCCGCGTCAACGGGTTTGACGATGCGCACCCGCACGTCGCCGACCTCGGCGGACACCGTGATCCAGGTGTCGCGCACGGGCAGCTTGTCGATCGTTGCGGCAGCCTGAACGTCGTCGAGCACCTTGCGGGCACTGTAGGTTCCGAGTTCGTACAGAAGCGGGGGCCGCGCGGTAGCGTCGGCGAACTGCTGCGCTGATGGTTCGAGGATGGGTCTCATCGAGGTGTGCCTTTCTCGGGTGTGCTGAAACCAAGGACCGGGTGGCCGTGCCCTCCGTGACGAGCCGGCTCGAATGCGCTGTCCGGCCTACGGTCTCGCCGCGAGGATGTCGTCGGTGAGCAGCCGTTCCAGGTGCACCACGGCGCCGTCCTGCGCGGCTGTGCGGAAGGCGCTCAGCAACCGATCCCGGGCCGCTCGATGCACGGGTTCCCGGCGCGGCCCGGCCATGTGCGCCCGGGCACGCCGCCCGAGCTGGCGGGCGTTGGCTTCGCTGATCTGCAGGCGCTCGGCGATGTCGCGGAACGGATAGTCGAACGCCTCACGGAGTACGAACACCGCTCGCTCCGTCGGTGACAGACGTTGCAGCAGTAACAGCACCGCTTGCTCGAGCTCGGCTGATCGTTCGGTCGCCTGCGCCGGGTCCTCTGCCGCGAGCACCTGTCCCGGCAACCAGTGATCGACCGAGATCTCCCGGCGGGCCCTGGCCGAGCCGGCGGCATTGAGGCTCAGCCGGGTGGTGATCGTGACCAAGAACGCGACCCGGTCCCGGACCACCGTGCGGTCGGTGCCCTGCCAGCGCAACCACACATCCTGGACGACGTCTTCGGCGTCGGGCGCCCGCCTCAGCATGCGGTAGGCGATCCCGAACAACCGTGGCCGCAAGCCCTGGAAGTCCGCCGCGTATCCGGTCGCCTCCGGCGTGAGCGGCCCACGTGCGGAATCCGGTTCGGGCATGACGGTGAGGGTGCTCGAGGCGCACATGAGGTCGTCCTTTCGTCCGGGCTCGATCGCCCTCAGGCTCGGCGATCGTGAGGAACGGCTGCTGAGCCGCACTTCCACCGTCGTTCCAGGCGGGTTTCGATCGCGCCCGTGGCAGTCCCGGGCCAACCCCCGGGGCTGCCCGGGCCAGGGACACGTGTGCCTGCTGTGCCCGGCCCCGGGGTGCGGGGGTGGGGTCACTCGCGAACCCACCGGGCCGAGGCGGCCGCTGTCGATTCGGCGGACGTGGGGGGACACTGGTGAGCAGCGGTCGCTCGAACAGGGCGGCACGGTGACTGTCGATCTCCGAGCAGGGCGACTATGACCACCGGCGCGCAGGATCCGAAGACGACGGGTGTCTTTCGTTCGATTTCGGCGCGTTCACCGTGTGGGTCGGCGAGTTCGCGGGGTCGCGCCGCGGCGCGAGGACAGATCATGCCGTGCGGCGTTGTCTTCGGCGTGGTGTGGAGACGCCCGGCGGCGGGTGGGACCAGCCACGCTCTGCTTGACGCATACTCCGGCGAGCCGTCTGAAACCCGGTGTTCCGCGCTCTTACCTCGTGACTCGACCGGGCGCCTTCCGAGAACAAGGACCGCACGGCCCACGCGGGTGTGACATCCGCTCGGCAGCCGGCTACCAGAGCTGGCCGCCCGGCCTGACGACGATCTCGTTGACGGCGACCCGGCGATCGCGCGTGACGATATAGGCGATCGAATCCGAGATGTCTTCCGGCCGGAGTCGTTCCGGTCGGGCCGTACTCTCCCGCACTGTGTCCCGGGCCGTGGCGCCCACCGAGCCGGGAGCCACCACACTGACCCGCACGCCTTCGGAAATCAGTTCCTGGCGCAGTGATTCGGTGAACCCGTTGAGGCCGAACTTGGTGAGGTGATAGACGCTGCCCGCTGGGCGAGCGACTCGTCCGGCGGCGGAGCCCACGTTCACCAGATCCGCCACGCGCCGCGGCGAGGTCGCGGCCGCATCGATCAGATAGGGCACGGCGGCATGCGTAATGTGCAGCAGCCCGGACACATTGAGCGAAACCATCCTGTCCCATTCCCCGATGGGTGTATGCAGCGCCGTCTCGAGCACCATGGTGCTGGCACTGTTCACCACCACGTCCAGTCGTCCCAGCCGATCACGGGCGTCCTCCACCGCCCGGTATGCCTCGGCCGCGACGGTGAGATCGGCCGGCACCGCGACGGCGCGTCCGCCCCGGGCCGTGAGGTCCGCCGCGATTCGGGTCAATCGATCGGCCCGGCGCGCGACCAGGGCGACCGCCGCGCCCTCGCGGGCCAGCCGATACGCGGTCGCGGCCCCGATGCCACCGCTGGCGCCGGTGACGAGCGCGACGGCTCCGTGCAACGGCTGATCTGACATCACTGCCTCATTTCCCTGGGCCGAAGACAACCGGCGCGATGAGCCGGTGCGACAAGACTCGGTGGCCGGGAAAGTTCGCCGCCCCCGGGAAACTCACTGGTTCACACAGACCAGGGACCACAACCGGGTCGGACTGCCATGGCGCACGAGCCGACAATCATCCCGTGCGCGGGCGGTGGGTCACACGTCGTGCGGCAACGCTCCACGCAACTGCCGCCGTGAAGTGATCGACAGCTTCGTGAAGATCTTGCGCAGGTGCCATTCGACGGTGCGTGGACTGAGGAACAGGCGCGCGCCCACCTCGGGGTTGGACAGTCCCTCGCCGACCAGCACCGCGATCTGTCTTTCCTGCGGTGTCAGCTCCTCACTCGTGTCCTCGACGGTTCGCTTCTGGACCTTCTCGCCACTGGCGAGCAGTTCTCGTCGGGCGCGTTCGGCGAAGGCCGCCATGCCGATGGCGTCGAACAGGTCGTAGGCCGTGCGCAAATGGTGTCGGGCATCGACCCTGCGGGACTGCCTGCGCAACCATTCGCCGTAGAGCAGGTGCGCCCGCCCCAGCTCCGGGCGCATGAGCGTCCGTCCGAGCCGATCGACAGCCTCCTGGTACTGAACCTCGGCCGTGGCGCCGTCGCTGAGCAGCGCCCGACACCGCGCCAGAATCCCCTGTGCCCAATCGGTCTCAGCTGCCTCCGCGGCATCCACCAGACGCTCCAGCGCCTCGTTCGCGGCCCGGTCGTCACCCACCCGCACCGCCGCCTCGATGAGCTCCGGCAGCACCCACACCGATACCACCAGCTGGGCGATCCGAGTGCTGGCCTGGGCCGCGGACAAAGCATCGTGGTACCGGGACAGGCCGTTGTAGAGGACAGCGGCCGCCCACTGCGCGGTGGTGACGCCGGTCAGCTGACCGTCCGCCGCGGTCTGTTCGATGGTGGCGCTGATCAGCGCCGCCGCCTCGGACTCCTTGCCCTGCATGGCGGTCAGGATGAGCGTGGTGTACGGCGCGAGCGGGATGCCTGTCGCGGCGGCGATGCTCTCGGATTCGGCGACGATTTCCGCTGCCGTGGTGAAATCGCCGATCAACGAAGTCGCCGCGCCCAACGACGCGAGGTAGATGGGAAGCTCGGTGAGGATGCCGGCGGTGCGCACCACTTCCGCTGCGCGGGTGTAGGTTTCGATCATCACCTGCTCGTCCCAGACGGCCGGGCTCAATCCGCACGCGGCCCAACCCCATTTCAGCAAATCCGCGACGGGCAGGTCGACGAGCGCGGTCATCGCTCGCCGCAGCGGGCCGATCGCGGTCCCCCGGCCCGCGGTGCCCAGCAACGCGCACCCCGCCAGCACCAGATCGATCGGCCTAGGATTCTCCTGCACCGGAAGTTCCGCGATGACCTCGGAGATCGCGGTGAGGTTCACGCTGTCGGCGGCGCCCCACGCGGCGGCACCCCAGGCCAGCAGATAGGTCTCGCGGGCGAGGTCGCGGTCGAATGGTTCCAGTCGTCGGGCCGCGGCCAGCAGGATCGGAGGCGCTTGATCGTTGAAGCCGGCCGCCTGGGCGATGCGCCCGCGCACCAGTTGCGCTCGCGCACGCAGCAATTCGCTGCTCGCCTCCAGTTCGGCGAGATCGACCAGGCCGCGTGCGATATCGAGATCACCGGCTCTGGCGCTGGCATCGGCGGCCGCCACCGCCCGCTCGGCACGGCGGGAGGCATCGGCGGTCAGGGCCACCGACCGCTGCAGGAATGCGGCCGCGGCGGCCAGACCACCGCGAGCCTGCGCTCGATCGGCGGACCGGCCCAACTCCGCGGCGACGGTCTCATCGGGTTCGGCGGCCGCCGCGGCCAGGTGCCAAGCCCGCCGATCCGGATCGAGCTGCGGGTCGGTGACCTCGGCCAAGGCGCGATGCACCGCACGCCGATCCTCGTCTCGGGCAGCGCGATACACCGCCGAACGGACGAGCGGATGCCGGAACGTGACACGAATGTCGAACGACAGCAGCTCGTCGGTCTGTTCATCGACGGCCGCGGCGGGCGTGATCCCGAGCCGTTCGGCGGCCCGCCACACGAGTGCGGGATCACCGACCGGCTCGGCGGCCGCGATCAACAGCAGCAGTCTGCTCGGCCCGGACAACTCTTCGATCCGCGTCAAGAAGCTCTGCTCGATGCGGCCCGGCACGGTGTCGGTCTGCAACAGGCCGTAACCGCCCGCGAACTGGGTGGCGGTCTGCTCGCGAGGAAGTTCGAGGAGCGCGAGGGGATTGCCCCGAGCCTCGGCCACGATGCGGTCGCGGATGCGGTGGTCGAGCCGAGAAGGGGTCGCCGTATCGAGCAGGATGCGGGCGTCGGTGTCGTTGAGGCCGCTGACCTCCAGCTCCGGCAGCCCGAGCAGTTCCTGCGTCCGCTGCCGGGCGGCGAAGATCAGCGCGACAGATTCGGCCAGCAGCCGCCGGGCAACGAAACCGAGCACCTGCGCCGAGGCTCGATCCATCCATTGCGCATCGTCGATGACGCACAGCACCGGACCGTTCTCCGAAGCATCCGAGAGCAGGCTCAGCACCGCCAACCCGACCAGAAACCGTTCGGGTGGGACGCCGGCCCGTATTCCGAAAACGGTCTCCAGGGCATGGCTCTGCGGCTCGGGCAGCGCTTCCAGCCGACTCAGCAATGGAGCGCACAATTGATGCAAGGTGGCGTAGGCCAGCTCCATCTCCGACTCGACTCCGACTGCCCGCAAGAGCCGCAGGTCCGCGGCGGCGTCCTTCATCCGGTCGAGCAGCGCTGACTTCCCGACCCCGGCCGCGCCGTGCACGACCAGCACCCTGCTCTCACCCGTGCGAACGGCTGCGATCGTCTGAGCCAGCGCAGCCGATTCCGGGCCTCGTCCGACCAACTCGACCTGCCCACGCATCCTCACCCTCGCCTGCCTTCACCACGGTAGATCTGAGCCGGTTGGTCCCAGCTATCACAGAGTGATCATCCTGTCGTGGAAAGTTCCGCTGTGGAAGTGGGGGTCCGTGTGGTTGTCGGCGACGTCACCTCGACCGGGGTCGGTGTGGCCTGGAGTGTTCGCCGAGCATCGAAATCCGCCGGCTCGGTCGGAGCCAGCACGATATTGGGCCCGGCCGCATCCCACAGCGGCCCCGCCCCCCAGATCGGGGCCGTGACCACAGTGATGATCGCCATCATGACGAACGCAATGGCCCATCGAGGATCCCTGAACATCATTCTCTCCGCTCTGAACTCGACATCCGCTGCCCTGAAATCCGGACTGCGACCTCGACCAGAGTTGCTCGCCTTCACCATGGTTCGCGCCAGGGAATCCCCCTGGCCACCCCCTGGGCTGGATCACCACCACGACATGTGGGAGAGCGCGGCTTCGAATCCCGCCTCCGTGGCCCCGACTGCACCGTGATGACGGGCTGCTCACAAAGCTGTTCGGGTCGAGCAGCCTCCTCCCCGCAAAGCTATCTCGAAGACGGCGCCGCGAGCGTCCAGTGCATGGTTCATGCATTCCGTCCATTCGGAAATACAGACACATCACGAGGACGACCACCGAGCCGAGGGCGTAGCTCGGGTCGTCGTCGGATGATCTTCGCCATCGTGTGGACCGGTCCGGCACGTTCGACGGCGCGGACATCGAGGAACTACCATCGACCCGTGCCCGTGGATGTCACCACCACGATCGAGATCGGGCGACATCGGCAGCAGGTCGCCGACTACGCGATGGATCCGGCCAACGCCACCGCGTGGTATCGGAACATCGACTCGGCCCGGCTGCTCACACCCGGTCCGCTGGCGGTCGGCTCGGCCATGGCCTTCAAGGCCCGTTTTCTCGGCCGATCTCTCGCCTACACCTACACCATCCTCGTTCTGGTGCCGGGCAGACGGCTCGTGATGGCGACCACCGACGGCCCATTTCCCATGGAGACGACCTACACGTTCGAGGACACCCCGACCGGCTCGACGATCATGACACTGCGCAATCGTGGCGAGCCCGCCGGATTCTCCCGGCTCGTCGCACCGCTGATCACGCCGGCGATGAGGTCTGCGAACCGCAAAGACCTGCAGCAGCTGAAGGCGGTCATCGAGGCCGCACCCGCCGAATAGTTACGGAGGGTCCCCGGTCATGCGCGGCGACCAGGCTGGTGGCGGCCGTAGCGGTCACCCGCCGGGATGTCGGCGATGTCATGCCCGGGGTGGCGATCGCGATCTCGCTGGTGCCGCCGCTCGGCGTGGTCGGGGTCTGCCTCGGATCCGGCGCCCGCCGTACTGGCCCTGGCGTTGATCCTGGTCGCCGTCCCCATGACGGTCAACTCCCTCTCGACGCTGTAGGCCGGGCAGATCTCCGACGCCGCGCGAAACTGGTTGCCACCGATTCATCGCCGACGAACTCCCCGGCGGTGGCCAGGCCGCGCGGCGAGATGTTCGATATCGTGGCGGCCAGCGCGGCGGCGATCGCCTGATCGTCGACTACCGGCCCGCGGCATCCCTGCCGGCGAGAACCGGGTCGCCAGTTTGCAGGACAGCGCAACTGGGCCCGGATAGTTGGGCATGTCCGGAGAGCGCAACCGTTTCGTGGAGCTCCAGCTCCTGCGCACGCACGAACTCCATCCTCGGCCAGGTACTCGGCGCCGCCCGATACTGCGGGCCGATGATCCAGGTCCGGCCGGGCGGCCGCGATGTGTACGCCAGCGGCCGGACTGCGGCACTCCGCGAGGCAGGCGACAACCCTCGCCTGATCGTCCGGGTGTCGGTGCACGCTTACCACCGTTCCGGTGCGAGGGAGCGCGTCCGGGTGATCCTGTTCGAGACCACGAGACCAAGCCCCAATGAGACCCACACCACACCGTAAATAGTACGGTTGCGTTTCTCCCGCACCCGTGCGAGGGTTACATATAGAACGGATTCGTACTATATGGGAGCCGTGGCTCACGCCCGAGTTCCAGTCATGACGAAGAGGAGTGTCCATGTGGGACCCCACGAACATGTTTCTCAACGGCCCCTATGCACCATGGCGAGAGGAAGGCGAGGCCTTCGATCTGGAGATCGAGGGCCAGCTCCCGCAGGAGCTGAGTGGCGCGCTGTACCGGGTGAGCAGCAGCCAGGCTTACCGCCCGAGCGATCCCAGCCGGCATCACTGGTTCGATGGCGACGGGATGATCAACGCCATCTTCCTGCGCGAGGGCAGAGCAACCTATCGCAACCGGTATGTCGCGACTGCGGGGCTGCAACTGGAAAGGCAACGGGGCCAAGCGATCTTCGGCAGCTTTATGCACGGGTCGGACGTCGCGCTGCCCGCGGGCACATTCCCGAAGAACCCCGCGAACACGCACGTGACTCTCTACGACAATCGATTGCTGGTGCTCTGCGAAGCCGCCGTTCCGCACGAGCTGCGACCGGACACTTTGGAGACGGTCAGCCAGTGCTACGACTTCGGCGGTGAGATCGTCGGGCCGATGACGGCCCATTTCAAGGTCGACCCGACCAACGGTGACTTCCTGTTCTTCGGCAACATCAACGGCGCCCTCACCTGGTACCGGGCCGACCGGCACGGCAAGATCGTCGATCGTCACCACATCGACCTGGGCGCTTCCATTTTCGTCCACGATTACGCCGTCACCACCGACTATGCGATCTTCCTGGCCTATCCGGCGATGGTCCATATCGAGAACGTCTTCAAAGGCCAGCCGTCGACAATCTGGGAACCGGAGACATTGTCAACCTGCCGATGGGCCGTCCTGCATCGGAAAACCGGCGACGTTCGCTGGATCGACTCCCCCGATGTCTTCGCGCCCACTCACTTCCTCAACGCCTATCAGGATGGCACCCGAATCGTGGTCGATGGGCACCGCACGCCGCGCTTCGGCCCCACCCGCAAGGAGCTCGAATCCCCGCCGCCGGGTGGGGATTGGAATTGGTGGTTCAAGAAGCTGGTCGCCACACCCTGGCGGTGGGAACTCGACCTCGCGACGGGGACGGTGAAGGACAGCCAGACCACCGACATCCTCGGCGAGTTCCCGCAGATCAACGAGCAGCGCACCGGGTTGTCGCATCGGTATGGCTACTACGCCACGACTCGAGGGGTCGGAGACTGGTTCACCGATGGTGTGGCCAAACACGACTACCGCACGGGCCAGACGGCCGTCCAGCCCCTCGACGGTTCGCTGGCCTCGCCCAGCGAACCCCAATTCGTGCCACGCCCCGGTGCCACGGCCGAGGACGACGGTTGGCTGCTATCCATTTGGTGGGACCCCGCCGTCGACCGCAGCGAGGTCGTCGTCCAGGACGCGCAGGACTTCACCGCCGCACCCATCGCCCGGATCAAGCTGAACCATCGGGTTCCCATGGGATTCCACGGCAGCTGGGCCGATGCCGCGGAACTCGATATCGCTCTACGCAGAGCCTGAGCCGTCCATCGCAGTCCGATAGAGTGCGCCGGGGCGCGGCGGTCCCCGTCGATCCCGACGCACCCTTCAACAGGTGAGGTCCAACATTGCTGCCATGAGCCCGAAGTCAGGGCCGAAGTCTTGCATCCTTCCCCTGCGCAGCCGTCGGAACGCACTTGAATGCGCTCGCAGAACAGGCTGATCGCCTCGCCGGACAACGAAGCACCCAACACCATGTGGGTGCGGAGAAATCGGTCGGAGCGATTGACCAACCGGTCGAGGTTCTGGAACAGCAGCGGCGCGACAGCACGAGCCGCTCGTGTTCACCAAGTTCGCCAGCTGCCTGGCCAGTGCGACCGGTTCCCCCAACCGCACCGGCGAGCTAACCTCTCCGCGCGGCCGGACGCGCTCGCTCATCGGCAGGACAGTGCGTGGGTGGGGTGTGAACGCGTATGGCCGCGTTTGTCGGTGGTGAGTGTTGCGACCGGTGGTTACAGCAGGTCGAGGGCGGCGCGCAGGATGCTGTCGGCGTCAATGCCGTGGTGGCGGTAGACATCGTCGAGGGAGCCGGACTGGCCGAAGCGGGAGACGCCGAGGGCGGCGTGGCGGACGCGGTTGATTCCGGAAAGGAATGCGAGGGTATGCGGGTGGCCGTCGAGGACTGTGAGGAGCGGGGTGGCGCGGTCGGTGGGGAAGAGTTGATCGAGGATCCAGGTTTCGCCGGAGTCGAGGGCGCGGCGGGCTTGGAGCGCCCGGAACAGCAGGCCGGGGCTGGTGATGCAGAGGACGTCGGTGGGAATGCCCGTCTGCGTGAGGCGTTCGGCGGCGGCGAGGGCTTCGGTCATCACCGCGCCCATTGCCGCGATGGTCACCTTCGCGTTGTCGTGGCGGATCAATGGGTATCCACCTGCGACGACCTGTCGGCGGCGGCGTTCGCGGGCCGCGGGATCCGAGGGGACCGCTGCCAGTTGCTGGTCGACGGGGCGGGTCGACAGGCGTAGGTAGGCCGAGGAGCCGTTCGGTCGGGCGAGGCGGGACAGGCAGGCGAGCAGGGTCCACTCGACATCGATGGAGAAGGCGGGTTCGTAGCTGACACAGCCCGGTTGTTCCAGACCGATCGAGGGTGTCTTGATGGATTGGTGTGCTCCGCCTTCGGCAGCCAGGGTGACACCGGATGGTGTGCCGACCAGGATCGATTGCCCGCCGGCATAAATGCCGTAGGACCACGGCTCGAGGGCTCGCTCGACGAACGGATCGTAGAGGACTCCGATGGGGAGCAGCGGCTGCCCCCATCGGCTCCAGGTGGCGCCGAGTTCACCGATCAGGCCGACGAGATTGGTTTCGGCGATACCCAGTTCCATGTGCTGGCCGGTTGGCTTTTCGCGCCAATGCAGGATCGTCTCGGTGTCGTCGGCGAACCAGTTGTGGCGTTCCGCCGATGACCACACCCCGACCTTGTTCACCCATCCGGCGAGGTTGGTCGTCGAACTCACGTCCGGACTCACGGTGACAACACGTTTGGACGCGTCGGGCGCCGCGCGAGTCAAGTCGAGCAAGACCCGCCCGAGAGCTGATTGTGTTGTCGCGGTGCCCTTGGGGGTGCGGCCGAAGTCGGAAGGAATCGGCGCGGGGCCGGCCGGGACGATCGGGTCGCGGTGTAGTCGTTCCGCGACCATCGCGCAGATCTGCCCGGGTGCGGTGGCGTCGTCGAATCGCTGCCATGGCCGATTGCGGTCCATACCCAATTCGCTTGCCAGTTCGGCGTATTCGTCGATGCTCAGTAGTGACGAGTGATTTTGGGGATGGCCTTGGATGGGCAGTCCGTACCCCTTGATGGTGTAGGCGAAGATGATGGTCGGCCGCGTGTCGTCGATCCGACGGTACGCCGCCGACAATGCGGAGAGGTCGTGGCCGCCGAGGTTGCCGATCGCCGTGGTCAGCGTCGGGTTGTCGATCCCGGCGATCAGCTGCGCGATTTCCGCGCTCCCTTTCCCGTTGCCGGGCAGCCGATTACGCAGTTCGTCGGCGTCGCAGCGCAGCAGCCGCTGGTATTCCGGGTTCGGCATCTCCAGGATCCGATCGCGGAGCTCGGCTCCCCCGGGCCGGGTGAACAGCGTCTCGAGCAGCTTCCCGAATTTGACGGTGATCACCTGCCAGCCCGCGGCATCGAACATCTTCTCCAGCCGGCGGGCGGCGATGTTGGGGACGACGCGGTCGAGGGATTGCCGGTTGAGGTCGACGATCCAGACCACCTCGCCCAAATCGACGATGCCGGGATCGAGGATGGCCTCCCAGACCGCGCCTTCGTCGAGTTCGGCGTCACCGACCAGAGAGTACTGGCGACCGGTACCGGCGTCGCCGCCGATGGTATTGACATACCGCCTGGCCATCGCCCCCCAAATCGGTGCTGTCGCACCGATTCCCACCGAGCCGGTCGAGTAGTCGACGGGGTCGGGGTCTTTGGCCCGGCTGGGGTAGGACTGCAACCCACCGAACTCGCGCAAAGTTGTCAAGTTGGACTCGTCGAGTTCGCCCAGCAGATAGTTGATGCTGTGCAGCACCGGCGACGCGTGCGGCTTGACCGAGACCCGATCACCCGATTGCAGGTGTTCGAACCACAGTGACGTCATGATCGACACCATCGACGCGCACGACGCCTGATGACCCCCGACCTTGAGCCCGCTCGGATTGGGACGTATCCGATTGGCGTGGTGGATCATCGATGTGGACAGCCACAGCACTCGTTGCTGGATTGCCTCGAGCGGGTGGCTCGGCATGGCGGCGCAGGTCTCGACGGGGGCTTTCATTCGGTGGTCGCCTGCGCGAGGTGGCTTTTGGCGGCCTGTTCCATATGCATCAAGTCGTTGGCGATGCTGACGTAGTGGAAGCCCTCGGCCAGGCGGCGTGCGGCGGTGGCACCGTTCGGGCAATGGATGCCCACGGCTTTTCCGGCCGCGACGGCGGCCTTGCGCACCACGCGAAGCGCCTCCTCGAACTCGGCGTCGACCGCGGGGTCGGTGGGGCCGGCGCCGCCGAGTGCGATGCGCAGGTCCGAGGGCCCGATGTAGAGCGCGTCGACTCCGGGAACCGACACGATCTCGGCGACGTTGCGCAAGCCGTCGACAGTTTCGATCATCACCACGCAAGCGACCTCGGCGTTGGCCTCGGCCAGGGACGGACCGATCCGCAGTCCCGCACGCAACGCGCCATTACTGCGACGGCCCACCGGCGGAAAACGACACGCCGCCACCGCCGCTGCCGCCTCGCCCGCGGTGTCGACCATCGGCACGATGACTCCGCGGGCGCCCGCGTCGAGTGCCTGGCCGATCCAGAACGGGTCGTTGAGTTGCACCCGGACCAGGGCCGCAATCCCCGCGGCATCGATCGCGGTGATTCCGGCGAGCATGCCCCGGTATTCGATCAGGCCGTGCTGCGCGTCGATGCAGACGTAGTCGTAACCCAGCATCGCGATCCGTTCGGTCGCCACCGGGTTGTCGCACACCACCCAGTAGCCCACAGCCTTCGACCCGGACCGCAACCGCTCGGCGAATCGGTTCACGCTTGTCTTCGAATTGTTCGTCATTGTGCCTCTTTTGCGGGCCGGCGCGGCGGCCTCTCAGTGGGAGTGGTTCATTCGGTGTTCGGCAAGAGCGTCGAATCCGAAGTCAGCGGACAGATCCCGCCATACGGCGTGCGCGTGATTGGCCCGGCGCTGCGTGTTGTCGTACTCGATGAGCAGATCCGGGCCTTGTATCCGGTAGTAGTGCGGATCATCGGATGCCATGCCTCCCGCCCACCCGAACCACGTGACGTCAAGGACCGCAGCGGTGGTGTAGCGCGCGGCATGCAGCTCTGCCAGGGCGGTCGGCGCGCGGCCGGTGTACAGCGCGATCAATCGGCGGAGTTCGTCCCGTTGCGCGGAATCGAGGCTTCGTGCGCAGATTCCTTTGGGCGGCACCGTGATTGCCAGCGCCGCGTGATCCGCCTCGGTGTATCCGCTCGCCGCTTCCGCACGGCGATCGATGTCATCGACGAGTTTGTTCAGCGCGGGTTCGGCGAACTGGCCGCGCCACAGGTCCTGCATATGCATCATGTTGTCGCCGTTGGACACCCGGGCCCGGTTGCCGGACACGATGTCGGAGATGGCCGACTCGTGCAGTACGGCATGCTCGCGCTGTTCGGCGGTGAAGGACCGCGCCAGATTCCTTGCCACCTCCTCGATCCCGCCGAGCGGCCGCAGCGGTGAGCCACCCAGCAGCGCCGTGCTCGCGGGGTCGGCGCCGATGAAGCACGGGGTCGTCGACACGAGACAGCCGTCGACGATGAGGTAGTTGAGCGAGATGTGATGGCCGCCGAAGCGCCAACCCCACACCGAGTCGCCCGGCGTGCCGAACAGCCTGATCCAGTACAGCTCCGGATCGCGCCCTCGCTCCCGAGCCCAATCTGCCTGCCAGCCTTCGACTCGGTCCAGGATGTTCTCCAGACCGACCACGGTGGCGACGGTGGCGTACCCCGCCTCGGACAACCCGGACGCGACCAGTTTCATCGCCAGCCTCTGCTGGGCCGCGGACTGATCACGCAGTGCCAGCCCGCCGTGATCGGTCGGGGTGTAATACCACCGCACTCGTTCCGCGTCGGCTGCGGCGACCAGCGGGGAATCGAAGAGCGCGGCGGAACGCTGGCGGTCGGTCAGGGTGTCCAGCCACGCCGTGACGGCGGTGGCCATCACGGCGGCGACTGCCCGCCGCGGTCCGGTCTCGGCAGCCTGCGTGGGTACTTCACCGATCATGGGCCGCGTCCTGGTCGTCGGACACATCCAGCATCACCTTGATGGCATCGCCGCGGCGTTCGGCGTAGGTGTCGAACGCTTCACCGATGTCGGCCAGCGGGAAATGGTGTGTCACAAGTGCGTTGGTGTTCAGTCTCCCCCGGCTCGCCAGGGAGACGGCCCGCGCCACGGAACCTGTCCCTTCGCCACGGACCGTTTGCAGCGAAATGCCGTTCATAACGGCATGATTGAGGTCGGCCGTCACCGGCTGTTCGAAAAAGCCCACCAGCACAACCTTTCCGGAGCGTTTGGCCATCCGGATCGCTTGATCGACCGCGGGCGCGGCGCCCGAGCACTCGAGGACGATATCGGCGCCGCGCCCGCCGGTAAGGTCGCGCACGGCGGCCACGGCGTCATCGACACGCGAGTTGAGCACCGAGTCGGCGCCGAACTGCTTGCCGAGGTCCAATCGGCTCGCCCGCGTACCTACCAGGGCGATCGGTTCCGCGCCGAGTTCACGTGCCACCTGGACTGCCAGCAGTCCGATGGGTCCGGGGCCGATCACGGCGACACTCGCGCCGACAACGAGGGAACCGAGCGCATCGAAGGCGTGCATGACCGAGCCGACCGTGGTGAGGATGACCGCCGCGTCGAAATCGACGGTCTCCGGCAGCAGATGCAGCGTGGAAACATGATTGACGACGTATTCGGCGAATCCGCCGTTGACCGTCATGCCCTGTGTCCGATGGCCTTTGTTCAGCTTGCCGTAGTTCAGGCAGTCGGTATAGGCCCCGGACAGGCAGTTGACGCAGCGCATACACCCGCGGTGTGCCTCGGTCACCACTCGATCGCCGACCATGAACTCGTCGACGCTGCTGCCCACCGCGACTACAACACCCGCGTATTCGTGTCCGGGGACGAAGGCTTTCGACGGCGGGCGGTCGCCGCCGAAGAATTTCTGACTTCGAATTTTCAGGTCCGAGCCGCACAGCGATGCGCGGCGGACCTGGACCAGGACGTCGTCCGGGCCGACCTCGGGGACGGGCAACCGCGTCGTGGTGATCGTCCCCGGCTCGCCGAGTACCGCGGCCAACATCGTTTCAGGGGGCATCTGCGCCCTTTCTGGTGAAGTTCGGAATACGCACGGAATTCGGCAGGCACGGCTGGGAGAACAGACCCTGGCACGGCATGGCCGGATAGCTCTGGTCCACGCGATCATCGACTGCGACGGTGCGGGCCCAGCCTCCCTCGACGGCCTCCCGCGCGAAGGTGATGGCAGCCTCGTGGGAGGCAAGGAAATGCAATGGTGAACCGGTGCCGAAATCGACGGTCAGGTGCCACGACATTGCATTTCCAAGGTCAAACTGTCGGCACGGCAGGAATTTCGACGGCGGGCGACATCAACGCGGCCTGGGCACTGACGATGTCCCCCATGTCGGTCGTGGCGATGGAGGCGACGTATCCATCGGGCCGGATCAACAGCAGAGTGGGGTCGGTGACGCCATACGCGCGAGCGAACGACGCGGCGATATCGGCAAGCACCACATCGGTATTCGCGTCTTCCCCGCTATCGATGGCGATCTTCTTCAGCCCCGCGCCCGCAGTGGGCCAGGACATAGCCGCCAGTTCCTCGACCGCCGCGCGGCCGTAGGCGATCGCGGTGAAGTGCGCTCCGGCGAATAGCTCGAAAAGGCGTCGCGCGCCGCCGTTCGCGTCCAGCAGTTTCGCGTCCGGAGCGCGGTCGCCGACGTGCAGCGTCGCGGTATGTTCGGCGCCGGCCGCCGCCAGAGGGCCGCCCCGGTAGTTCAGGGCGAGCTGGCGTTCGTCGTTGCCGCGCTTGATCGCCGACGGGTCGAGCTTGGACAGGCCCTCGTACTTCTTGGTCGCCAAACCCAGGACCCCGGCGGCGATCGGTTGCCGCTCGGCCTCATAGGTGTCGAGCAGAGCCTCCGGTGCGCCCGCGAGCACCTGGCCGAGCTTCCAGCCCAGGTTGTAGGCGTCTTGCAGGCCGGTGTTGAGTCCTTGCGCACCCGCGGGCGGGTGCACATGAGCGGCGTCGCCGGCGATGAACACCCGTCCTGACCGGTAGTGCTCCGCGAGGCGAATGTTGGGGCGGAACACCGATTTCCAGCCGATGTCCGACAGCCGCAGTTTCCTGTCCCCGGTCTGCTTACGGAAGCGCGCGTTCAGGCTCTCCTCGTCGAGCGTGGGCTCCTCGCCGCGGTTCAGGCGAATCATCACCTGAAACCGATCGGAGTGCGGCAGCGGGCACGCGCCGACGAATCGGCCACCGGGCCGCGGCCATACATGCCACCGGTCTCGGGAAAGGCCGTCGACCGCGGCGTCGACGATGATCATTCGATCGGCTTCGTCGGTCGAGCCCTCGAAGCCGACGTCGGCGGCCCGACGAACCATGCTCGCGCCTCCGTCGGCGGCGACAAGGTAGCGAGCACTGATCTCGGTGACACCGCCGGGGCTCGCGATGGTGGCCACCACCGCATCCGGGTGTTGGTCGAATCCGAGAAATTCACACTCGGTTTCGACGTCCACTCCCCTGCGCTGCAATCCGGCGCGCAGGGCGGCGTCGGTGCGGAACTGCGGAATCAGCCACGTATTCGGGTACGGCACATCGGATGTCGTGTCGTTGCGGGACACCATGTGCCAGGGAATCGTCAGCGGGCCGGCGTGGATGCCCAGGGGCGGGTAGATGGCTCCGCCGGCGAGGATGTCGTCGAGGACGCCGAGGTCCTCGAGGACTTCCAGGCTGCGCGGCTGAATTCCCTTGGCGCGCGAGCCGTCGAAGGCGTCGGCGGCCTTGTCGATGATCCGCACCGTCACGCCGCGGCGGACCAGGTCGATCGCCAAGGCGGTGCCGGTCGGGCCGCCGCCGACGACGAGGACGTCGACTGTTTCGGTCTTCGGCTTGGTGTTCATCGTGACGACTCTTTCCTCGCATTGACGAATGCGGTGATCCGGAGACACATCTCGGCGGGTTCTTCGAAGGGCACCATGTGCCCGCACGGGGAGACGATGTGTGACTCGACCGGTGCCAACAGCGCGGTCACCTCGTCGAAGCTCGTGATCGGGGTGACCGTGTCCTCGTCGCCCCACAGCAACAATTTCGGGATCGGTGAGCGCCCGGTCTGCCGGTAGAGCGCTTGGCGCCCGCCCAGGGGGAAGTCGGCGATCGTGGCGGCCAGGGCGTAGATCGATCCTTCGAATCGGTAGGACTCGCGCACCATCGCCGTGAGTTCCGCGGACCGCTCGGGGTCGCGCACGTTGTGGGACAGATGCCGGTCGAGCATCTTGCTGCCCAGCTTCTTCGCCAGGAAGGTGCCCGCCGTCTCGTTGCGCAGCACGGCGGCGAAGGCGGGCGCGGGCTGCAGCCCGGCCGGACCGGCCAAGGTCAAGGTGGCGACCTGGGCGGTGTGCTGCTGGGCGAAAGCCATTGCCACCAAAGCACCCATCGACGCTCCGACGAGGTGGAAAGGTCTGACCAGGTCCAGACGCTGGGTCAGATCGGCGAGTTGCCCGACCAGCAGGGCCTCGTCATAGGTGGCCTGGACGCGGTCGGAATAGCCGCGGCCGTAGGGGCTGTAGGTGAGTGTCCGGAACCCGCGCGCATGCAGTTCGCTCACCAGCTGATCCCAATAGAACAGCGGGGTTGTCAGACTGCCCGCACAGACGACGACCTCGCCGTCTTCGGGGCCTGTCAGCTCGTAATGTGTTATACCGGCACTGCATTCGAGGAAATTACCGCGCAGTTCCGCACGGGTGAGTTGATCGACGCGGCGGGTTTCGCCGCGCACCACGAAATACTTCATCGTCGGCTCCTTTTCGGCGCGACCGGCTCGGCGGGCAGAAAGTTCCGCAGCGCACTCGCCACCCATTCCGGATCCTCGTCGGGAAGCAGATGACCACCGCTGGGGTGCACTCGTTCGAGGCTGCCGGGGATATCGCGGCCGAAATGCTGTCCGTCGATCGACGCGCTGCGCAGCACCAGCGTGGGTACCGTGATGGCCGGGATCTCGGCGGTGCGGTCGATCTGTTCGGTATTGGCAAAGTCAATGAACGCCTGCTGGTTGCCCGGCCGGGTCAACATCGCGTGGACTCGGTCCACCATCGCGTCGTCCACCACCGACTTGCGAGATCCCACGGCCGATACCAGATTTCGTTCGGTGGCCGATCGCGACGATAGCCGACGGATCAGCTCGCGACCGATCGGGTTGCGGGCCAGGCGCAGAGCCAGCGGCAACGACTTGCCCGGATAGCCGGTGGCGTTGATCAGTACGAGGCGGTCCACGCGGTGCGGGTAGTCCAACGTGAAGTTCCAGGCGATATTGCCGCCCAGCGAATTGCCCACCACCGACGCCTTGGCGACGCCGATCGAGTCCAGGAATGCGGCCACCGTCTCGGTGAAGGCCGCGATCCGGTAGTCCCGGTCGCCGCGTGGACCGGTGAGACCGAAGCCGGGCAGGTCCGGACGGATCACATCGAACGCGGGCAAACCCGCGGCCACCCGGTCGAAGCAGTGCAGCGAGGATCCGCTGCCGTGTAGAAGCAGCACCGGAGCTCCGGCGCCAGCGCGCTTGTAGTGGATATTGCGGCCCTCGACGATCGCGTAGCGCGAATCGGGGTCGATGTAATCCTCGGCTGCTCGTCTACTCATAATGGATACAGTGTTGCCGATATGCAGATGGAGGTCAAGTGAAATCGGCAACGTCGTGACCGATATGCCGATCGAGTGTCCAGCCCTGCCGTCACTCCAACGACGAACGTGTGACCATCCGTCCCCGGGTGCGTAGACCGGAGCCGACGGTCTCGGAGAAGTTCGCGCGCACGAGCCGCAAAGCGGACGAGTCACACTGTGCCCCAGAGGAATTAGATGGCAGAGTCACAACAGTCGATCGTTCGCTCGCGACGGGTCGCTCGGGTGTCCCAGTGCGCACAGCACCTGCTGGGCCAGGGTCTCGATCGATTCGGTCGTCACCGCGGCGGGGTTGCGCTGTGAGGTTCGCAGCAGCGCCCAGACGACTTCGCCCAGGAGATCCAGGGCGGCCTCGACGTCGTGGACGCAAAAGCACCCCGTCGAAATCCCCGCATGGATGCCGAACGACAGGCGCGAGCGGATGCCTGGATGCTCGAGCACGCGGTATCGCGCGACCACGACAATCGCGGCGGTGCCGGGATCGGCGAGGCCGATCGCTACGAGTGCACCTATTTGCGCCCGGACGTACTCGGCGGGCTCGTCTATGCCGGCGACAGCGTCGTCGAGGATGCGGGCGAGCCCATCGACCACCTCGGCAACAACCACGGCGAACAGTTCGTCCTCGCAGGCGAAGTGGTTGTAGAAGGATCCGGTCGCGACACCTGCGTTGCGCGCCAGATCGGCGATGCCGAGCCGCGCGGCCCGGCCGCTGACAAGAGCCTGTCGCCCGGTCAGAAACGTCGTTGCCGTTATCGTTTTCGCTGCTCCGACTACCCCGGAGCTAGTCAGGAAGCAGAGTATTCGTCCAGCAATGGTCGGAGCGTCGTCTCGACATCGAGCGTGGGGTCGAGCGCGGCAGCCGAGCGCAATGCCGAGGCAGCCAGGTGCATCAGGCATTCGACGACGACGTCGACATCGAAGGGTTCGTCGTTCTGGAGCCAGTAGGCGGCGGCCTCGTCGATCGCGCCGACGACCGACCGGATCATCATGCGCAGAGCCTTGTTCTGCGGGTCCATCCCAAGCAGCGATATCCAGCCCTCGATGGTCTGCCACCGGCCGGCCTCGAGCACTTCCCACGCCTCGGGATCGGCACCCCGGCCGCCCAGCACCAAGCGCAACGCGAGACCGCGATGCGCGGCCAGGTACCGGAATTGCGCGGTGAACGCTCCCCGAATCTGCTCGACGGGCGATACGCCGGGACGCATGACATGGGTCTGCAAGATGCGATCGGACGTCTCCCGTATCGCCTCCATGTAGATGCCGCGCTTGTTGCCGAAGTAATGGAACAGCAACCCGTGCGCCGCCCCGGCGGCCTGACAAATATCCGCCACGGCCACTTCGTCGTAACTGCGCTCGGCGAACAGCTCGACCGCGGCATCCACCAAACGCTGCCGCGTTTCAGCGGCCTGTGCGGCGCGCGAACTCGGTCGGCCCACCTTGGTCGTCTCAGTCATCGCACCCTTCCCTCACCGGTCCATCTACCCGATAGTGCCCTCGCGACCAGGCAGAAACAAGTTGATTTCAAGTCATTGACATGAAATCAACGAAATGGTTACGCTGCTCGGCAAGGCCGGGAAGTGGCCTGGCTCACCCGCCCACCGCCGCGGTATCGCAACCCACGTGTCGCGTGCTGCCGCGCAAACCGGGGGCGGATCGCGCGAAGGGACGCCCACAAGCGGTCCCGCGCGACAAAGATCAGGAGTTGTTCGATGAACAAAAGCTTCGAGACCGACGTCTCGCCGACCTCTTTGACAGCGCCCAGCGGCCCGGACCACCTGCGCCTCACCTTCGGCTGCTTCCCCACCGGAGTGATCGCTGTCTGCGCCGAGCGGTATGGGCGACCCGTTGGCATGCTGGTCAGCTCGTTCACCTCGGTGTCGTTGGACCCCGCGCTCGTATCGATCTGCATCATGAACAGCTCGCGGACCTGGGCGGCGTTACGCGAGGCGCCCCGACTAGGGCTCAGCATCCTCGGCGACGAGCAGGAGTCGATGTGTCGGCAATTGGCATCCCGCGCGGCCGACCGGTTCGCCGGTGTCGAATACGAACGCACCGCCCAAGGCGCCGTGTTGGTACCCGGTGCGACGGCATGGCTGGACTGCGCGCCGCACGAGGAGTTTCGCGCGGGTGATCACACGATCGTCGTGCTCGCCATCCGCGGCATCCGAGCGCAGCCCGGTGCACACCCCTTGGTCTTCCACGGCTCACGATATCGCCGACTCGTCGCGTGACAGCCGACCTGAATCACACTGTGACACATCATTTTTCACACAACGCACCACCGAATTCCGACCATCACGAGCATTTTGGAGCACCCATGACCGCCGTAGAGAACAACCGGACCGAGACCACCGAGGATGTGCTGGCGCGCATCAAGGATTCAGCTCCGCTGATTCGAAAGAATGCCGCCGACGGCGAATCGGCCCGACGCGTCTCCGACGAGACGATCGACGCGCTGAAGCAAGCCGGAGCGTTTCGAATGCTGGTGCCGCGACGCCTGGGCGGGCTCGAGTCCAGCTCGCGGGCATTGCTGGATGTCACGTCGGCGATCGCCGAGGCCGACGGCGGTGCGGCATGGGTTGTCATGCTTTCCAACACCAATGCCTGGCTGGCCGCGCTCAAGGGCGGCAGCGACCTCGAGGAGATGTACGCCGCGAGCCCGGATCTGATAGTCGCCGGTGTGCTGGCGCCGTCCGGGAAGGTCCGCAAGGTCCCCGGCGGCTACCGGGTGAGCGGGCGCTGGCCCTACGCTTCGGCCAGCTTGCACGCCGACTGGGCCACCAACGGGGCGCTCCTGGTCGACGATGACGATCAGGTGCTCGACCAGGTCGCGATCGCCGTTCCCCGCGCGGACTTCCGGGTCGAGGACACCTGGTACGTCGCGGGTATGCGCGCGTCCGGCAGCAATACCGTCGTCGTCGAAGACGCGTTCGTTCCCGAAAGCCGGGTTGTCCCGCTCGTTCCGATCCTGATGGGCGAGTACATCTCCGAACATCCCGAGGCGCCGCTCTACCGATCGGCCATGACCTCGTTCCTGAACGTCGCGGTCCTGGGACCGCAACTGGGCCTCGGTCGCGCGGCGCTGGAGCTGGTTCGCACCAAGGCGGCGGAGAAGGCGTTGGCGTACACCACGATCACCCGGCAAGCGGACTCCGTCGCGTTCCAATTGCTCGTCGCCGAGGCCGCGATGAAGATCGAAACCGCGCACCTGCACGCCTATCGAGCGGCTGACGATATCCAGGCCCACGCCGAAGCCGGCGTCTATCCGGAGCTCGTCGACCGCGCACGGATTCGAGGGGATGTCGCGATCGCGCTGCGCAGCATCAACGAGGCGTTGACCATCCTGCTCGACGCCCACGGGGCCGGAGCGTTCGCCGAAGTCAATGCCATGCAGCGGATTTGGCGCGATTCCAATATCGCCGCCCGGCACGCGGTGACCTTGCCCCAGGTTTCGATGGAAACCTACGGCAAGGCCTTGCTCGGCATTTCCGAGCACATCACCCCGCTTATCTGAGTGCCCGTAACAATTTTGCCGGGGGCGTGCGTGTCACGCCCCCGGCGTTGTGGCCTCCGGCCGCGAGAACAAGACCGTGGTCGCCGGAGGCCCGAACCGCGCCTTCGACGGCTGGAATTCGATGCGCATCCGCGGATGGGCGGCGCGACCGAGAGCCTCGAACGCCGAATCACTGTAGGCGCGCAATCCGCTGATCACGGCATCGTGCACGAACGGGCGGACCGCCGGGGCCAGCATTGCCGCTGCCAGTAGGGGGAAACCCAGAATCGGCCCCAGCGCGAGCCCCGTCGGCGACTGCCGCTTGATATCGATGACCAGAAATTGCTTTCCCACCCGGGTCGCTTCAGCGATCGCCTTATAGGCGATCGCGGGCGGCAGGTGATGAAACGACATCGCGAACACGACGAGGTCGTAGCTGTCGTCCGGGGCGGCTATCGTGGTCGCGTCGATCACCTGCGTCCGCACCCGCGGATGCGTACCCAACTCCCCCGCGGCGATATTGGCGACCGAAGTGGGATCCAGGTCGCTCACCGTCACCGTGGCCGTGGGGTGGTACTCCACGATTTTCGCCGACAGCTTCCCGTGGCCCGCACCGATCTCGAGGATGCGCGGCGCCGGTATGTCGGCCACCACCTGCAATGCCGCACGCGCGTTCTTCTCGTGCATCCGGCCCAGGGTCCCCAGCCGATCGAGACTCGTGATGACCTTCTGCTTCAGCTCGTCCGGGACGTCGTAGCGATCGGTGTACTCCAATACATCGCGGTCGCCGATTGTCTGCCCGCACAAAGGCTCGAAGACGAGTTCGCCTTCGGCCTGGACATGATCATCGAAGGGCTCGCCCTTCACCACGACACCGAGTCGCAGTGACTCGGCCGTCGCCGAGCGAAGCCACCGATATCAGGAGATCAGCGCTCCGGCCTTCTTCAGCGACTTGTTCAGCGCGCTGACGATGGAACCCTTGAAGATCGCCCCCATCGGGCCGTCGATCATTCCACCGTTGATGCTCACCCGCAGGTCTACATGGGTGGCCTGACCGTCGTCTCGACGAAGGCGGATGTCGAGGGCGAGCGTGACGCCCACCGGCGTCGTGCCACCCATGGTGATCGATCGGGGCACATCGACCTTTTCGAAGGTCCAGTCGATGGTGACCGGCATATTCATGACGTTGGCGGCCGCCGTGGCCGTCTCACCCTCGGTGATCCGATCGGACACAGGCGTCTTCCATGACTTGTGAATGGCCAGCCATTCGCCCCATCGCGCAGGGTTGCCGATGACTTCCCAGACTTGATCGGGTTGAGCTTGGAAACTGGCGGTGGTCTCAACGGTGCGCATCAACTTCTCCTAGCCTGCACAGATATTTCGGCTACAGCGTAGCCGGAATAGCCCACTTTCGGCAACGGTGTAGCCGAAATGCATCGCCGGGTGGATATCGGAGACATTGGTGCGGCCCGCCCCTGACGACCGCTGCGGAGCTCGACGACTATCGTCGAGTACAGAACCGTACTATTCCCGAGGAGTCGCGGTGCCCGAGCTCGAACGCATTCGCCGACCTCGCATGACCCCCGCCCGCGAGTACGAGTTGCTGAGCGCGGCGCTGGACCTGTTGCGCGAGGTCGGCTATGAGGCGATGACCATGGATACCCTTGCGACGCAGGCACATTGCAGCAAGGCAACCCTGTATCGCATGTGGCCGACCAAGCCGGAACTGATCGCCGCGGCACTTCGCCTCACCGGACCGACCGATGCGCAGGACATCGACACCGGAAGCCTGCGGGGCGATTTGGTGGCCATGACCGACCGGTTCGCACCGCGGGCGCAGCAGGACACGGCGCTGATCGCCGCCCTCGATCACGCCGTGCTCACCAACCCCGACCTGGCGGCGACGCTTCGGTCCGTCATACTCGAGCCCGACACGGCCGTTCTGGGGCGCTTTCTCGATCGGGCCGTCGAACGAGGAGAACTGCGCGAACAGCATCCCGGCGCAGACCTGTTGTCCCACTTGTTCTTCGCCGTCTTCGTCACCCGGCCGATCTTCGACGGTTCGCTGGCCGATACCGACTACATGATCCGACTCATCGACGAGCTGGTCCTGCCTGCATTCCAGGCGCCACTGCACACGTAGCACGATCGCCGCCGAGCACCACACCCACCGCGAGAGTGAATGCGATCGGCTTGACAATCGGATTGTCGACCCAGATGAAGGCCACGAAAACCGCAAACATGATGAGCGCCGCGGCGGTCACCACCCTGGCCGAATGCGCGGCACCGTTCTGCACCGAGGTGATGGCCTGCCCGGTGCGGCTGTATTCCTCTTTGATGCTCGAATACGGGCCAGGCCGAAGACGGTGTTGGCCGAGACGACCGGGCCGGTGCCGATCGAGGTTCCCCGCGACCGCGATGGCAGCTTCGAACCGCAGATCGCGAAGAAGCGGCAACGCCGGTTGACCGGGGTCGACGAGATCGTGCTATCGCTGTATGCGAAAGGCCTGACCACTGGGGAGATCTCGATGAGGTTCCCCGCTTTCTCCGAGAGCTCTGAGTGTGGTCCGACAGGGCCGGAAGGAGTCATTCGTAGCAGCACCGAAGAAGTACCCCGATGAGTTGAAAGCGCGGGCCGTGCGGCTGTATCGGGAGTCGGATCCCAAACCGACGATCCGGAAGTTGGCCGAGCAGCTCGGGGTGCATCACGAGGCGTTGCGGAACTGGATCCGCCAGGCCGAGACCGATGCCGGCGAACGCGACGACAGGCCGACCACCGACATGCTCGCCGAGAACCGCGCGTTGAAGCACCACTCCGGCGCCGGATCTGGTGGAGCGCAACTTCACCGCCACCGAACCGAACCGGTTGCGGGTGGCCGATGCCACCCCCATTCGGTGCGGTCAGGGCGCGTTCTGGCTGGCCGCGGTGCGCGAACATCATCGCTCTACCTGTTCGGTGTCGGCCAACAGGTCGATCTCACCCAATCGCGGGCTGCTCAGATCGGAGTACCACCGGATCGTGGCGATTTCCTCGGGTGGCGGCGCCAGTGCAGCGATCCGCCCGGCGAGTTCCGGGGAGGCGTGATGCCAGATTTCCTGAGAGCGGGCGTTCAAAATAGTCGCAGCCGGGTGGTTCAACACTTCGGTGCGGCGTTCCAGAACTGTGCTGGGGATACCGTAGCGGGACAGTAGCAGGGCCAGGGTACAGCCGGTCGAGCCCGCGCCGACGATGGTCACCTCGGGCATGCGGACGTTTCGATTTTGCTCGCCTCGTATCCTGTCTGCTGAGCCATTCCGGGCCGGCGGGGTGATCTGAGGCATCTTTGTTCTTCCAGTCCTCTGGGGCAGCACTCGGTGTTTACTTCGCGCCGAGGTCGCGTACACCGTCGGTACGGATCGGCGGCATCGTGAGCGGTGTGGGCGGCGGTGTACGGGCAGGGTGGAGGCGGCCTCGGGCCACGAGGGCGACATCGGGGCGGACAACACCGAATCGCGGCCCGATGCCGTACGCAGACAAATCGATTCGCACAGCCGTAGCGGCGACGAGCCCGGGGCCTTCCCGTGTGAGCGAGACATCGAGTTGCATCTCGGCGGTGGTGTCGCGAACGGTAAGCAGCCCTTGCACCTCGAGCCTCATGCGGCGCTGATCGATGACGCGGCCATGAAACAAAATCACCGGATGGTTTCGCGTGTCCAAGAATTCGCGGCCGCACAGATGGCGGTCCCGCATCGCCATACCGGTCGTGACACTGTCGGCACGAACTGCCACCAGTACCACTGCGGTCCCATCTGGATGCCAGACAATCGATCCCGTCGCTTGCCCGAAGCTGCCGGAGACCGGCAGCAGACCCCAGAGACCGCGGGCGGAAAACCTGATGTCCGCGCTGACCGGGTCGAGCTGCCAGGCACCTGCCCTGTCCGTTGTTCCGTTTCGGAAAGGATCGCCGGTATCCACGCCGCCCTCCTATCCACCGAATTCGGTTCTGAGATCCACCAGCAATATCGGTAACACTGTATCCGTTATCATTGGCGAGGTCAACGGCGCGAATCACAGGGAGAAGCTTCTCCATAATTACCGATCGCAACCAAGCCGCCCCGGCGGTGCTCCCACGGGCTCGGCTCACGAGCGATTCGGTCGTCTATGGCAGCCGCACTGATTCCGACCGCCGCGAGCGCCCGCGTCAAGTGCTTGGGCAATCCAGAACGGATCGTTGGGTGTAGCCGCTGGCCGCCTCCGCCCGCCGGTCGATGTCATCGGCAAGTTGGTTCAAGGCGGGATCCGAGAAGCTGCCCCGCCACCACTCCTGCATATGCGTCATCGTGTCGCCGGGTCGGACCCGGGCTCGGTTGCCGGAGACGGATGTCCGAAATCGCGGACGCATGAAACAGCGCGACTCTGCCGCGCTCCGCATCCAAGGACGTGATCAGATTTCGGGCGATGTCCTCGATTCCGGCGAGCGGCCTGAGCGGAGAACCACCCAGCAGCACGGTGCTCGCCGGGTCGGCGCCGATGAGCATGGCAGCCCGGTGAGTTTTCCACCCCTCGACCCGGTCCAGGACGTTCTCGAGACCCATCACGGTCGCGACGGTGGCGTACCCGGCCTCGGAAAGCCCCGAAGCTTCGCGGCGAAGCAGTGTTGACACCCGCCATAATATCGGCGACACTGTTACCTATATTAGGAGGTGGTCATGACATCCGAAGGCCGGATGCTTCTCCGGGGCGGAATCGTCCTCACGATGGACGACACGGTGGGCGATCATCAATGCGCCGACGTCCTCATCGAGAATGGCGAAATCGTCCGCGTCGGAGTGGATCTCACGACCGACGCAGTTACGGTCGACTGCACGGGACAGATCGTGCTCCCCGGCTTCGTGAACTCCCACCATCACATGTTCCAGACCGCGTTGCGTTCATACTGGTCCGACGGGCTCGAATCCGATTATTTCCTCCAGTCCAGGTTCGGCGAGGAAGCTCTTTTCCACCGATATACGCCCGAGGACGTCTACTGGGGCGAGTTCGGCGGCGCTCTCGAGAATCTTGCCGCGGGCACAACGACAGTCGTCGACACCTCCCAATGCTCATATACGCCCGAACACTCCGACGCCGCACTGGAAGCAATCCGACGATCCGGGATCCGGTGTGTATTCAGCTTCTCGCCGGCTATGGGGGATCACGAGCCCGATCCTTCGTACGCTCACCCTGCAGACATTCATCGACTGCTCGAGAAGTTCGGCACGACCGAAGACGAGTCTCTCCTACGGCTGGCATTGGGCTATCACGTCGATGAGGACCTCTTCGAATTGGCCCGCGAGCTCGGCATTCCCGTGTTCGCTCACGTCAATGACGTCAATTGGGGTCGAGCGCTCGAGCAGTTCGAACAGGAGGGCCTACTCGGACCCTGGATCACCTATATCCACTGTCTGGATCTCGCAGATTCCACGTGGCACGCCATCAAGCGAACCGGCGGAAAGGTGTCGGTCTCCACCATCGCCGAACAATCCCTGGCAATGGGCGAGCCCGCATTACAGGCGGCCCTCAGCCACGGGATTCCGGTGAGCTTCGGAACCGATGCCGTGAGCATCGGCCCGGTCGACTTCTTTTCGCAAATGCGCGCAGCATATGCGTTGCAGCGCAGCAATATTCAAGCCGCCGCACGGCGCGGGACGGCGCCGATCGAAGCCGTCGGCGTGCGTGACATTCTCCGAATGGCCACACTCGGAGGAGCCGAGGCAGCGCATATCGACCATCTCGTCGGCTCCCTGACACCGGGCAAGCGCGCGGATGTCGTTGTATTGAACACGCGGGCACTCAATGCCGGGCCGGTGAACCACGCGCCCGGATCGGTTGTTCAGCTGATGGATACGAGCAACGTCGACACGGTGATCGTGGACGGGCGTGTCGTCAAGCGGCGCGGCCAACTGCTCGGCGTGGATGTGGACCACGTTCTGGAGAAGCTCGAGCGTTCTGCAGCCGATCTGATCGGCCGATCCGGAGTGGCCGACATTCTACTCAAAGGCTGTCGGCAACGATGACCTCGTCGAAGCTCGGATAAGCCGAACTCCGACGGTACGACATTCCTCGCGTACAGTTCCGCTCGGCACGGGTCGAGTTTTCATGGATACACCCCCGAGTTCGGTCGCTGGTCCGACATTCTCGGACGCCGCCCCGGAATCAGTCCCTGCATGTGCACAACAAGGCTGCTGCCGGCGTCGTGGTCTCCCTCGTTTTCGCCTCGTCCTCGGTCGCCCAGAGACTCACCCGGAGTTTGACCGCCTCAGCGGCTCTGGTCTCAGGGTGCACCGCGCTGGTGCTCAGCGCTGTCCTGATCGCGGTGGCGCTGGACACCGAGTCTGTGCCAACCTTCGTCGTCGCCGCAGTGGTCGCGGGCATCGGCCAAGGCATGAGTTTCAACAAGGGCCATGGAGCGGTAGTCGACAGCGCCCCGTCAGGGCAGAGCGGCGAGATCTCGTCCGCCTATTTCGTGGTGGCCTACGTCGGGGTGTCCTTGCCCGTCGTGGGTCTAGGGTTCGCTGCCTAGCACTGGAGTATGTCGAGTATCGGTAACGTTTTCGGCGCGACCGTCAGCGGCCTGGCGATGGTTTCGCCAATCGGCACGATGCTGGCCGGTCGGTCACGTACCTTGCCCTCGGATCCGGGAGAATGAGCGAATGGGTACCAGTAAATCCGAGCGCGACGGAACTCCCGCGCGCCGTTCCCCCGGGCGTCCCCGGGTGCCTTTCGACAAGATCGTCACCGCCGCACTGCAACTTGTGGACGACGAAGGCGCACAAGCCTTGTCGATGCGCACGCTGGCGCAACGCATGGAGACCAGTACCGCTGTGCTGTATCGGGCTTTCAGCAACCGGGCCGAGCTGGTGGGTCACGTTGTCGACTGGGTGTTCGGCGAGGTCGATTTCGATACGACCGAGGGCAGTTGGCAGGATATGGCCCGGTCCGCCGCGCAGGCTATCTTCGACGCGCTCTACAGTCATCGCGGCATCGCGCCGCTGCTGATCGAGCAGGTCCCGGTCGGCTCGAATGCGCTCGCCCTCCGCGAACGCGTACTCGCGGTACTGCTGGAGAACAACTTTTCACCCGCGGCAGCGTCCCGCGCCTACGCCGTGATCGCGCGGTACACCTTGGGATTCGCGGCGCAGCTGCGTCAACCCGAGGCCGAGGAGTCCGAGGCGAAACGACTCAGCTCGCTGTTTCATGGGCTCGATATCTCCCAATTTCCCGCCACCATTGCCGTTGCCGACGTCCTGCCCCTCCAGACCTTGGAGGAAGAGTTCCGCTTCGGTCTGGAGATGATTATCGATGGTTTGGCCCGCCTACGCGATGCGGCCGAGCCGGCACGCAAAGTGTGAGGGTGACAATCCCGAAGCCGAGCACTACCGACAGATCTTCCTACATCGCGGTAGTGGGCTGCGGAAAGGTGCCGACCTCGGCCATCGCCGATACCGCGTATCGCAGCGGCGTCACATCACTCGCGGCCCGCAGCGGAGCCGCCATCTGCTCACGCGGCCAGATCAGCCCGCACAGCAGCACCTGAGGAAAAACCACCATCGGCGCGAATTGCAGCGCCTCGAATTCGGAACGTGCGAACGCGCTGGTGAACAGGCCGGCACAGGAGCCAAGGATGGCCGTGGCAACTGCCAGGACCAGCACCGTCGGCACGGCACCTTGACTCCGCAGACCGAGCAGGCCAAAGGCAACAACGGTCGCCACACACGCCTGCACGACGGCCGAGGTAGCGAATGCGACCGCATAGCCGAACAACAGATCCAGCTTGTGAAACGGGGTGCTCAGCAGACGTTCCAGGGTGCCGCTCACCCCTTCCCGCAGCATGGTCTTTCCAGAACCGCTCGGGCCGAGTAGTCCGATCACGGTGCCAGGACAAACCGTGAAACTCATACCGTTCACTACCGGACGGCGACCACGGTGGACTACTAGCCCTGACACCTCGACGGCAGGCACGGTCACTTCGAATCTCCCTGTGTCATCGACATTTTCGGCGATACCGCGCTGGCTTCGATGTCGAGTTCCCCTCCGCCCGGGAAGCTCAGTGCGATCCGGACCGGAAGATGGATGCCGTACACCTAGACCCAGATTGTCAAGGCGGCGTCACTTCGAACCGAGGGCATCAGCGCTGTGAGGATGCCGGCCGGCAGTGGCAGGCGCGTCGCACCCGGACGTGCGGTATATAGCGATCCACCGGTCTCGATGAAACGGACCGTGCGGTCCTGTGCAGTCATCCCCCGGTTGACACATGCAGATAGATCTGTCCAAGTATGGCATCGGGTATCGTTCCGGTGCCGCCCGTACCGATGTCGGCATCGCGACCCGAGGGAGCCTCATCCCCCCTCCCGAGCCCCCGCCCACGCCGCGCACTGTCCAGCAGTCGGACCACGATCGCGCCACACTTCCGCGGTAAGGATGGGCGACAGCCATCGACGCCGCGACCGAAACATAGTCACCGCCGGCTTGACCGCTACGGAGACAGCCAAGCCGCCGAAATCTGCGTCCGGCGACTCGAGAGCTTCGAGCGCATACACATCACGAGCGACGTCCGGCGAATGGTCTATTGCGCCGGGGCGCGCACCAGGTCTCCAGCGGATCCCGACCTCCAGGGCTACGAGTGACCCACACTCCGAACGATCCGGAAGCCGGCGCCGGCGACATCAGACAACGAGCTGTAACGGCAACAGAGTCGTTGAACCGCACCCAGAAGGGAACTATTTCGGTTACGCTGTGTCCGTTATTTTCGATGAGCCGTTGTCGCCCGCGAGGCGATAGCAACGATGCCCGTTTCTGCCTGGAGATTCACCGATGATTTCCCCCATTCGCGCTGCGTTCAGCACGCTGATCAGTCTCGCCGCCGTGGCGATGAGCAGCTGCTCGTCGATACCCAACCCCATGGCGCAGCCTGTCCACATCACGGCCGACTTTCGCAATATCGCCGGAGTCTTCGAGGGCAACCCGATCACGGTGCTCGGTCTCGAAGTCGGCAAAGTGGACAAAATCGTCCCGCATAGTGAATACATCGAAGTCCACATGAGTGTCGACCGCGAGGTCCAGATTCCGAAAGACGTTACCGCGGCGCTGATTTCGCCCTCGATCGTGACCGACCGACACATCGAGCTGACCCCCCGTTACACAGGCGGCCCTACCTTGCCGGACAATGCCCACCTGACCGTCGAGCACACCCGCACACCGGTAGAGATGGACACACTCATAAAAACGATCGACCAGTTCGCCGCAGCATTGAAACCGAAACCGGGCAGTGCCGTCGGCCCGCTGTCAGGAACGACACTCTACGATATGGTCGACGGCCAGGGCGAGAAAATCCGCGACACTCTCAACGCTTTGTCCGGAGCACTGAAGCTGGGGGTGAACGACAAAGACGCGATGTCGAACATCATTGTCAAGCTGAACGAGCTGACCTCGATGCTGGCCGACAACGACCAGTCGGTGCGCACCTTCAGTGACCAAATGACTCAGCTGTCTCGATTGCTGGCCGAGCAAGCTCCCGGGTTGCAGGCCACATTGACTCAGATGAACAGTTTCCTGGCCAATACCAGCAGTACCTTCGGTCAATATCAGGATCAGCTGGCGAGCACCTTGACTCGGCTGACAACCGTAACCAATCAATTGCGCGAGAACGCAGCCGGCGTCACAGAAGTCGTGGACGTCGCGCCGTTGCTGCTGCAAAATATCGACGCCTCGATGGATCGCAATGGACAGTATTTTCGATCACACGTCGTCTTGGGCGTGCCCATGACCGGCGAGGTGGTGAGCCTGTTTTGTCAGCGCATCCAAATGCGCGCCGATGGCTGCCGAACAGGCAAGCTGGAGGACTTCGGGCCGGACCTGGGCTTGACAGCAGCGTTGCTAGGGCTCACCAAATGATCGGAGACGGAACAGCACATTCGGCGCGGGTTCATGCCGCGAGCTCCGACTGGGCCGGGCCCCTGTCGGCAAAAGCCGCCGCTTCACGATTACGGGCCGAGAAACAACCGCTCACACGGCAGACGAGGAAGTACCGAGCAGTGGCCTTCGGCATTTTCGCGTATCAATTCGATCGCGTACCAATTTCTCAGACACCAATCGTGAATGAGATTGCGTGCCGCGGCCGCGGTGGCCAGGTAATCGAAGGCCGTGGTGCCCAGCCAGATTCGCACGTGCACATCATTCTCGAACAGAAACCATGGTTCATGATGCATAGGCGAAAAGTCCGATGGAGTCGAGCATGTAGACCTGATTCCAGCGGCGCCTGTCGGCGCAGCCAAGCAGCATAGCGTGCGCGTTTCGCCGGTGATCCGCACCCACTTCCGGATAACGGCAACACCGTATCCGATAAATAGCTGGTCGTCAAGGCGATTAGATTCACCTCCCGCCCGCGGGATCCACCCCGTTCGCGAGACCGATCGGAACGCCTTGGACAGCAACCCAGCGGCGGGATCTCGAGCTACGCGACTGCTCGACAACAACTCTGCAATCGATCGGAAAGTAGTTGCGCCGCATTGACCGCCACGCCGGGACACGGTGAACATTCCACCGCCTGCGAGCTTCTCGCCACCCGTCGCAAACTCGACAATTCGGTGACATGTCGCCGAAACGAGTTGCCCAAGTCTGCAATATCGGTTACACTGTTGCCTATACTGCGATGGCTCTCACATCTGAGGTGAACGCATGTCCCGCACAGTGATTCGGGGCGCTCGAGTCGTGACGATGACGCCTGGCCGCCCTGATTGTGAGTACATCGATCTACTGATCGACAATGCTCACATAGTCGAGCTCGGCGCCGGCCTGCCGGGCGAGGGCGCAGAGGTTATCGATATGACCGGACGGATCATTGTGCCCGGCCTGGTCAATACTCACCTGCATACATGGCAGACCGCACTGCGCTCGACCGGGGCCGACAGCCGTTCGCTCGGCCATCTGATGAACGTTCACGGCTACACGGCCGACCGCTTCAGAGCCGATGATCTCCGGATCGGCGCGCTGACCGGTGCGCTGAATCAAATCAATTGCGGGACAACAAGTATAGGCGACTGCTGTCATAACAATCCGACTCCCGAACACACCGATGCTGCCATCCAAGGCCTCATCGAATCGGGTATCAGGGCAGTGTTCATGCACGGTACGCCGAAACGCCCACCGGATGTGCCGCACTCCCGATCGGAGATCGAGCGACTGCTCAGTGGTCCGCTCTCCGATCGCGAGGCGTTGGTTCGTCCCGGTATGGCGATCAATGGGCCGGACTATTCCGATCCGATAGTCGCACTCATGGACTTCAGGTTGGCCGCCGAGCACAATTTGATGGTGTCGATGCATCTGGCCGGTGGATCGGCAACGGAGGCGGAGGGATGGGAGGCGATTGATTGGGCCGGATTGTTCAGCCCAAGAACCAATATCGTGCACGGCGCAGGGTTGACTCATGCTAGGCTTCGCCGACTCGTCGACTATGGCGCCAGCTTTACCTGCATCCGCGAGAAGGAGCTGGGGCAGCACCACAGCCATTCAATCCTCGGACGTCTGTTGAAACTCAGCGCTGCGCCGTCACTGGCGACCGACAACGAATGCGTCGTCTTCCGCGATATTCTTGACGTAACTCGGATGTCTGTGGCGCACCAGGGAATTCACGAGCGAGATGCTTCTCGTGCGGCCGCCGGAGTGCGCGGGCAAGTTCCACTCGTGTCGGCCGGCACAAGCAAACAAGCACTGAGTTGGGCGACTGTGT
>NZ_BDBL01000013.1 GCF_001612965.1 Nocardia kruczakiae NBRC 101016 | reverse complement strand
CCACGTGCCGACGGCGACCTTGCCGGGCCGGGTGACGCAACCGGATGCGGTGATAGCTTGCAAGACAAGCTCTTTCACCGTGGCGGCCGGTTACGCCGTCGACCCGGCCATCGCTCACCGGTACCGCTGGGCCGAAGGGCCACTGTTGTCCTGAATGGCACGTCCGGCGTCCGCCTACTCGGTGCCCGCGTCCGTCGTGGATGCGGCGGCGACGCGTTCCAGGGCGCGGAGATCCTTCTCGCTGACTCCGTAGAGCAGGTAGGCGAGCATGAAGCCGATGATGCCGCCGACGCACAGGATGCGGACCGCCCAGATGATGGATTCGATGTCCGGCGCGGGCAGGAACGTGATCCCGGTGACGCCGACCAGGGGTACCGCGGCGGCCGCGGTGAGGTATATGCCGGTGCGCCGGGCGAGCCGGCGCAGGTGTTCGACGTCGGCGGCGTCGGACCGGCCGTGTGCGAGGAAGAGTGGGTACAGGAACCGGACCACGTACCAGGTGATCGCGAAGTACGGATAGGCCAGTGCGACCGCACCGCAGACCACCAGCGAGAGCAGGAAGTGCGCGTAGGTGCCGCGCGGAACGCCGCCGGCGACCAGATTCAGCATCACCGGAAACAGCACGCCACCGGCGAACCAGAACACGAAAGCGATCGCGGCCACCCGGTTGGGCAGTCGCAACGCATCGATGCGGGCCCCGGTGAGGACCGCGTCGGGATAGCTACGCCCCTTGTGCAGTCCGATGGATATCTCGAGGAGGTGGCGCGCGGTGTAGAGGATCAGCAGGGTGGCCACGACGATGGCCAGCGGATACAGCACCCGGGCCACGTCGTGGAAGGACTGCTGCATCTCGGGCGTGAGTTTGCCGACGATCAACGTCCTATTGTAGTAGTAGTTGTACCAGGCGGCCGCGAGGTTCGGTACGGCGATCGCGATCGCGAGAATCGGTATCGGCCACAGCGGCCCGCGCGGCCGGTGACTGTGTGAGGGCGCGTCGACCAGATCGCGGGCCCGCGGGTCGAGGCACAGCTCGAATTGCTGGGCCAGCTCCGTACCGTTGTTCCATCGATCGGTGCGTTGGGGTGCCAGGCAGGTCAGCAGCACGCGGCGCAGCGAGGCCGGGCAGTCGGCGGGAAGGTCGTCGAGGAATTGCGGCGCTATCGGGTGGCGTCGCATCTCCAGCAGCTGTTCGACCGAGCCCTGGGAATCCTTCGCCTCGGTCGGGGGGAACGGCCGCCGCCCGGTCAGCAGCTCCCACAGCATGACACCGAGGGCGTAGATATCGCTGCGCGTGTCGAGGTCGTCCACCGTGCCGGGCAGCTCCGGGTGGCTGGCTTCGAGATGTTCGGGCGACATGTAGGCCAGCGATCCGCCGAAGTACGCCACCGGGCTGCTGCCCGCGAGGTGGTCGCTGAAACTGATGTTGAAATCGGCCAGTTCGGGTGCGGCGTCCGCGGCGAGCAGGACGTTCGCCGGCTTGATATCGCGGTGCAGCACACCGCGCCGTTCGGCGTACGCGAGGGCTTCGGCGAGCCGGCGTCCGAGCCAGGCCACGGTTTCCGGCCAGGACAGAGTCGCGATCTCTTCCCGGGCGTGACTGCTCGACGTGGGAATCTCGCCCTTGTCCTTCAAAGCCTCGTCGACGGCGTCCAGCAGCAGCCGGCCGCTGCGTCGCGCCGGTGCGGTCGCGTGGACCCGCGTCAGCACCGACGCCAGCGTTCCGCCCGGAACGTATTGCATATACAGCAGTTTCAGCCCCAGGTCCGGCAGCACCCGCTGGTCGTACACCCGGACGATGAATTCGTGATCCAGCTGGGCGAGGGTCTGGGGTTCGGTGCCGTGGTCGGCGGAGATCTTCACCGCCACCAGGCGCTGCATCGACCGCTGCCGCGCCAGGAACACCTTGGCGAAGGCGCCGTGACCCAATTCCAGCAGCAGATCGAAATCGTCGATCCGGTGGCCGGGTTCGAGGTCGGCGCCGGGAGCGGCCGCGGTCGGCTGCGGCCCGAGCGTGCCGGTGGATTCCTCGGCTTCGGCGGGCCGCCGGACAGTGTTCACCGTCCGATCGGCCAACGGGTCGAAGGCGGCGGTGGCATCGCCTTCCGATCGAGCGCCCATATGCTGGTCACTCCGGGATGAGACGTCGAGACATGGTGAATTTTATCGCGCCCGGGACGGTTATCCGACAGCGATTTTCCCGCTTTTCGAGGGTCCGAATCCCGCCCAGGTCGACCGGCGCGCCGTAGCCGGTCGGTTACTTTTCGGTGACGATTGTTATGGCGGATGTCGACCGGTTATACCGTCGTTACAGCGAGTGAAGAGCTTTTCTGGGCGTTGCAGGCGTTTAGGAGGTTCGAATGGTAGTGCTCGTACAACGCCGACCGGCACCGGTGGCCGTGGCGGCGAATCTATTGCTCGACAGCGAAGCGAATTCGGCAAATTCTTTTCGGCGCAAGCGTTTTCGGTGGCCGGGGCAACTGGCCGACAGGTTCGTTTCGGCGGCGGCGCAACTGTATGTCGGTGAGGGAAGATCGCAGCTGTCCGCCGTGCGCACGCTGGCCGATATCGCCGACGCCTCCGCGTCCACACCGCGCCAGCAATGCGTGGACGTACTGTGCGGTTATCTCCGGCTGCCGCGCGCGACCGGACGGCTCGGCGGCTACGACCGGACGGTCCGGCGGACCATTGCGGCGGTCATAGCCGAGCACCTCCGCCGCGGCGCTCGGCGCAGCTGGTCGCGCGCCACATTCGATTTCCGCAATGCCCAGCTCGACGATGCCGATTTCACCGACGCGGTTTTCGTCGGCCCCGCGATATTCGAGGGTGCGAATCTGGCGGGCGTCACCCGATTCGACGGCGCGAGATTCTCCGCGGACACCCATTTCCAGGATGCGGCCTTCGATACCGCGTGGTTCCGGGAGGCGGTGTTCGCCGATTCCGCCAGATTCTTCGGCGCCCGATTCACGCGGGCGCGGTTCGACGGAACAACCTTCCGCGGCAGCGCCCAATTTCCCCTGGCGGTCTTCGCCGGCGACGCTCGATTTCATCGGGCGGCGTTTCGTGGCGGGGCGTACTTCGACAGTGCGCAGTTTCGCGGCCGGGCCGACTTCGGCGCGGCCGGCTTCGCGGGACCGGCCCGATTCGACGGGGCCGCGTTCACCGTCGGCAGCTCGTTCGAACGCGCCCGCTTCCACGATCCGATCCCCTCGGAAGAGCCGCCGGCCGACGCGGCCGGGTGGTTCGTCGCACCCGCCCCGTACGAGGTTGCCGACCGGGTGCCGGTGGCCGCATGCCGGTAGCCGCACCCTGTCTGCGGCGGAAGCAATGTGCCCCGCTCGGACTGCCGGTTTCGCGGTTGGCCGCCGCAATCCTGGGTAGTAGCTCGGACGACGGTACTTGTACGGGCTTGGAGGTCCGGTGTTTCAGGCGTTGATCGGTGTGGTGTCGGGGGTCGGCCGGACGGGGACGGCTCTCATCGGCGGCTCCGCGCGGCTGCCCGTGCGGGTGGTGTCCGCCGGGCAGACCGCGCTGCGGCTGACCGAGGTCGCCGACGATATCGCCGGGCAGTTGCAGCGCGAGGTGCGGTCGTTGCTGAACCCGTCGCTGCGCCGGGACAGGAGACGGATCGCCGCCGTCGAGGATCGTGTGATCGTCGAAGTGCGGGGTCTGTGCTCGGAGCGCAGCGAACAGGTCGCCGAGGCCGTGCACCGGCGCGTGGGCGCGCTGCCGGGCGTGCACTGGATGCGGGTGAACGCGGTGACCGGGGATGTGGTCGCCGCGGTCCGCGACGATGCGGCGGTGCCCGGACTGGTCGACGCGATCGCCGCCGCCGAGGAGGACGCCGGCGTCGCCGATACCGTCTGGGACCCGAGTGCCGAACATCCCGCTGATCTGGAACCCGTTGTATCGGCGGCGATTTCGCTGGCCGGGGACCTGCTCTCCGCCGGTGTCACCTTCGTCGGAGCGGCCATTCCCGGACGCAACGGCGTGGCGACGCTGCAGTCGCTGGTCGCGCTGGCCGACTCCCAGCCCCGCATCCGGCGGCTGCTGGAACAGCGTCTCGGCCGGGCCCGCACCGATCTGCTGCTCACCACCGCGAACGCGTTGGCCCAGGCCGCCGGCGACAGCCCCGCGAACGTCCTGGTCGATGCGTTGCACCGAGGGTTGGCCGTCACCGAACACGGTGTGCGCCATGCCCGTTGGCGGTTGTGGGAGGTCGAACACGGTCACCGCCGGGCCCGCGACATCCTGCAGTCCCCGCCACACCGGCAGCGGCCGGTCGAACTGCCGCCCGGCCCGGTCGAGCGGTGCGCGGACGAGGCCTCGGCCGCCGCCACCGCCGGAGCCGCGGCCGTGGCCGCGGGGCAGGGCCTGTCGTCGGTGGGCCGGGCGTTGTCGCTCGCGGCGCCGAAGGCCGCGCGGGCGAGCCGGGAGAGTTTCGCGGCGACCGTATCGACGCTGCTGGCGACATCCGGCGTGCTGACGATGGATCCCTCGGTGTGGCGGCGTTTGGATCGCTTGAGCGCCTTGGTGATCGACGGCGCCGTGCTGTACGGAAGCGGACGCCTGGTGCTCGATGCCGAAACCCGCGAATCCGAACCGGGGAGCGCCGAGAAGTCCGGGTCGGACTGGACCACGGCTCAGGTGTGGAACGCCGCTCAGCGACTGTTGTGGTCGGGGCCGGACGCCGCCGCGGCGATGCCGGATACCGGTGACCTCCGGTTGCGACCGGACCCGGACCGCAATCCCGGCGACTCCATTCCCGGGTGGTACGACGTCTGTGACGGAACGAAGTTGCTGGGCCGGGTCCTGGTCGGCCGCGAACTCGATCCGCGCGCGCGGACACTGATGCTCGCCGCCCGGGCCTCGGGCCTGAAGGTGGTGGTGCGCGGACAGCGCGATGCGTTCGAATTGCGTTCGCTGGCAGATGAATTCGTCGAGCGTGAAGGGTCGGCGGCGGAACTGGTCTGCCGGTTGCAGTCCGACGGACATGCGGTGGGGCTGGTCGCCACCGATTGTGCCGGGGATCTGAACTGCGCGGATGTCGCCATCGGGGTGAGCCGGATCAGCGCAGTCGAGGTCGAGGCGATGCCGTGGGCGGCCGATGTGGTCTGCGGCGATCTCGATCAGGTCATGCGGGTGCTGCTGACGGTGGCTCCCGCCCGCCAGGTCAGCGAACGCGGCCGCGTTCTGGCGCTCTCGGCGTGTTCGCTCGCGGGCCTGCTGCTGGCCGCCGGTCGCTCACGCGACGCGTGGCCGGTGACCGCGGCACAGGCCAGCGGCCTGTTGCAGGGGACATGGGCGGGCGTGCAGGCCGCCCGCGGCCGGCTCCCGGAGTCGGGCGCGCCGCTGGTTCCCTGGCACAGTCTCGAACCCGACGAAGTGCTGACACGGTTGCCGGAGCCCGAACGCGGCGAACCGGCTCCCACGCGATCGTGGACCGCGCCGCTCACCCGTATTCCCGCGCAGCTGTCCCCGGCGACGCGCTTCTTCGCCACCGTGCGCCGCGAGCTGGCCGATCCGCTCACCCCGATTCTCGGTGTCGGCGCCGCGGCCTCCGCCGTACTGGGGTCGCCCGGCGATGCGGCGCTGGTGGCCGGCGTGGTGGCGGTCAACGCCGTGGTGTCGGCGTTGCAGCGCCAACGCGCCGAGAACGCGCTGCGCGACCTGATCGCGCACGAGCGGATCACCGGCCGCCGCGTCGAGCGCGCCGTGCTCGACCATGATCCCGAGCCGCCGAGCGAATCGGTGCCCGGCACGGCCCTGATGGTCGGTGACGTGATCGCGCTGCGCACCGGCGATGTCGTTCCGGCGGATGCGCGGCTGCTGCGCGCCGACGATCTGGAAGTCGACGAATCGGCCCTGACCGGCGAATCGGTCACGGTGACCAAGGACAGCCCCGCCACTCCCGGTGCGGACCTCAACCACCGGCGCTGCATGGTGTACGAGGCGAGCACGATCGTCAACGGCGCCGCGGTGGCGGTGGTGGTCGCGGTGGGGTCCGATACCGAGACCAACCGCGCCGCCGCGGTCGCGGTGCCGCCGCGCCTGGGGGGAGTGCAGGCGCAGTTGCGTGCACTCAGCGATCAGGCGCTGCCGTTGACGCTGGGTGGCGGTTCGCTGGTCACGGCGCTGGGATGGTTGCGAGGCCAGCGCATCCGCGCGGCCATCGCCGACGGGGTCGCGGTCGCGACCGCCGCTGTGCCGGAAGGACTTCCGCTCGTCGCGACGGTGGCGCAGCTGGCCGTCGCGCGGCGCCTGTCTCGCCACGGCCTGCTGGTGCGGGCCAGCCGGACGGTGGAGGCGCTGGGCCGGGTGAACACCATCTGCTTCGACAAGACCGGAACGCTCACTTTCGGCCGCCTGCGGCTGACCACTCTGGCCGACCTCGAGCATCAGTGGTCGCCCGAGGACGACGACCCGCGCGCCCGCCGGTTGCTGCGGGCCGCGGCCCACGCCTGCCCCGATCCGGACGACGGCCCGATCGTGCACGCCACCGATCAGGCGGTGCTCGACGCCGCCGGGCGGCTCGATCGCGACGAGCGCTGGGATACGGTCGAGGAACTGCCCTTCGAATCGAATCGCGGATACGCCGCGACGCTGGGGCAGACGCGGCGGCGGCACTGGCGGCTGATCGTGAAGGGGGCACCGGAGATCGTGCTCGCCCGCTGCACCGCGATCCGGACCCGCCGCGACGGTGCCGATCACGACGAACCGATGTCCGCCGATCATCGCCGGGCGGCCGACCGCATGATTCATCGCATGGCCGAACGCGGGCTGCGGGTGCTGGTCGTCGCCCGCCGCGATCTGTCCGCGGCGCCGGGGGATGTGGTGAGCGCGGTCGAGAAACTCACCCTGCTCGGCTTCATCGGGCTCGCCGACACCGCGCGCCCGCAGGCGCGTCCACTGGTCGGCGCGTTGCAGCGCAACGACATTCGCGTGCGGATGATCACCGGCGACCACCCCGTCACCGCCGCCGCCATCGCCGCCGATCTGGGTATCGACGCCGATCCGGTGGTGACGGGAAGCGATCTGGCCGAACTCGACGATGCCGCGCAGTCGGAGCTCATCGCGCGCAGCAGCGTCTTCGCCCGCGTCAGCCCGCAGCAGAAGGTGCGCATCGTCACCACGCTGCAGCGGCGGGGCGAGGTGGTGGCGATGGCCGGTGACGGCGGCAACGACGCGGCCGCGATCCGCACCGCCGACGTCGGCATCGGACTCACCGCGCAGGGATCCACCGCCGCCCGCAATGCCGCCGATCTGGTGCTGACCGATCCCGATCCGCTGGTGCTGCTGCACGCGCTGATCGAGGGGCGCGGCATGTGGCGGCGCGTCAGCGATGCGGTCGGCATCCTGGTCGGCGGCAATGCCGGTGAGGTCGCGTTCACGGTCCTCGGCACCGCGCTCGCGGGCCGCGCCCCGTTGGGCACCAGGCAGTTCCTGCTGGTCAACATGCTCACCGACATGTTCCCGGCGATGGCCGTGGCGCTGTCGACCGAGCGGTCCGGTGACGAGGAGCCCACCGGCCACCAGGAACGCGCCGACTTGCTCGCCGCACAGCTCGCCGCGCGGCCGCGCACCGATATCGCCGGGGATCTGCGCCGCACGATCGTGATCCGCGGTTCCACCACCGCGGCCGCCTCGACCGTGGCGTGGTCGATCGCCCGCTGGACCGGCACCGAACGCCGGGCGGCGACCGTCGCGCTGGTCGCGCTGGTGGGCACCCAGCTCGGGCAGACGGTCCTGGCCGCCCGCCACAGCCCCCAGGTCTGGCTCACCGCGGCCGGCAGCGCGGCCTTCCTGGGCACCGTCGTCATGACGCCCGGACTGTCGACCTACTTCGGGTGCCGCCCCCTCGGTCCGGTCGGCTGGACCACCGCGCTCGCCTCGGCGGCGACCGCGACCGCCGTCGGCGCGCTCCTGCCCTCCCGCCGCCCCACCGAACCGGGACAGCTGGCGCCCGGCCCGGAAGACGGCGAATCCGTCGAGGACCGCGAGCGCCCGCTGAGCATCGAAAGCGTTGGCGTGCAATCTCATTGACCGTCGGTCGCTGCGTGGTACCGCTGCCGGGCGACCGCCGGTCCCTCGAACCGCAACCTCCGCCGTGCCAGGTGAAGATGGGCCTTGGCACACCTCCCCGACCGCCGGGCCGTGCTGCTCAACCGCGTGCGGCCACTGTCGGGGCGGATGCCTCGGGCGGCCACAATCGCGCCGCCCAGATGAGCGTATCCACGGACGGCGTTCGCAGCTTCGCTGTCGCCTTCGATTCCGTTGAGCGCGTCTTCGACCAGTCGGAGACCGGTGTCGTTCGCGTCGTGGTAGATGAGAACCCGCGTCCGCTTGACCTTGGCCTGCGCCTCGTACAGCGGATCATCTGCCGACTCGGCAGCCCATTCGAGCCGGTCGAGCACAGTAGGGGCGAGCTGAATGAAGCCGAACCTCCTGCACAGCCGTTCGGTGGTTCTACAGCGGCCATCTCGGCGGCCAGCTCGGTCAGCGCCGGCGGTTCGACCGCACGCACATACCTCCCCTCCGCAAGCACGGCACGCAAATCGGCCAGCCCCTCCAGGCGCCCGTCCTCTTCGATGAGGTCGCGGTAGGGCGTACCGGTCAGCCGTTCGGGCTCCACGCGCAGCGGCAGCCGAGAACGCCGGGCTCGCTGGCTCCCGGCCTTGCTCAACCGCCTTGACCATCGCCAGACTGTAGTTCGCGCGATCGGCCAACTGCCGCTGGCTCAGACCCGCGATTTTCCGCTCAGCCGCGATGATCTGAGGATCGCGGCGTCGCTCGGTCGCCGCGGTTCTTTCGCAGGCGTGCGAACTCGTCGCCCCACACCAGCGCGGCAGCGGTTTCGACGGTTATTCGTGGCCCGGTCGATGCGCCGCCGCGGGGCGCCCCGATCGGATGCGGGGAAGACCGCGGCGGTCCTCACCGTCGATATCGTGCACCGGGTCCGCGCCGGACCCGGGCCGGGAGGCGCGCATCTCCCACCAGTAGGTCGCCGCGACGGTGGCATAGGCAATGGCGACGGCTGCGGCGATGCCGGCGCCGCCGGTCAGCGTGAGCGCTATCGGCATGAGAGCTCCCTCCTCTCGGCGTCGGCGTCGGCGGAGGCCCGGCGGGCGGGCCGCATGACGGTGTCCCACCACGATTGCAATGGGCTGGGGTCGGGCCAGTGCACGACCGTTTGCACCGTCTCGGGCGTCCCTGGGTGGTGTGGCGAAATGCGGGCAGGGGTGTGGTCAGTAGGCGAGGCAGTCGTAGTCGTCATCGGCATGGGGGAGAGTCCAGGACTGATCGATGCGGTCGGCGGTGTCGAAAGCGGTGCGAATGCGTTCGGCCAGGGGATGCACCCCGGTGAAGTCCGGGCCGCTCTCACGGTCGCGGATGTCGGCCAAGGCTTGCTGTTCGGCGCGGTCGGCGTCGCTGCCTGCGGGAAATGCGGTCATCACGGACTCCTTCTGCGAGCAATCACCGGCGCGGTGGCGCCGGTGCGGATCGGAAAAGGGGCCGGATGGGCCCGGAAGCCGCAGCTGACCGAGCCCACCCGTGGATATACGGCTTCTGGTCAGGCCGTGATCGCCTGCCGGTCGCGCTCGACCCGGTCCACGCTGATCTTGCGTGGTTTGGCCTTGTCCGCCACCGGGATTCGCAACCGGAGTACGCCGTCGCGGTAGTCGGCGCGAATGTGATCGGTGTCGAGGCTGTCACCCAGCATCACCTGTCGCCGGAACACCCCGCGGACGCGTTCGGCCGCGATCATCGACCTGCCCGAGTCGATTCCGGGGCGCGACGCGCGCACGGTGACCACGTTGCGTTCGATATCCACATCCAGCGAATCGAGGTCGATGCCGGGTAGGTCGAACTCCACCATGAACTCGTCACCCTCGCGCCAGGCGTCCATCGGCATCGCTACCGGTCGAGCCTGCGTGCCGAACACCTGCTGCGTCGAACGGTCCAGATCACGAAACGGATCGGTGCGCATCAGCATGGTCGCCACCTCCAGTTCACTCCTTATATCACTCGAAGGAACCTCAGATAACCTCTGTTACCTGACACAGATTTATTTAGCACTCCAGTCAGGAGAGTGCAAGAAGTCGTGGGAGATAAACTGGTTACCGCACGGAGAAGGGAGCAGGATGGGTTCGGATCGGCGCGAGGGGCATCTACCGGGGTCCAGCCAGGCGGTGTACCCGATATCGGTCACTGCCGAGCTGGCCGGTATCGAAATCCACACCCTGCGCCTCTACGAGCAACACGGCCTGATCACGCCCGCCCGCAGCGCCGGCGGGACCCGGCGCTACAGCGGCGACGACCTGGCCCGGCTCCAGCGCATCACCGCCCTCACCCGGCAGGGGATCCATCTGTCGGCCATCGCGCGGATCCTCGACCTCGAAGACGACAACAGCGCTCTGCGCGCTCACAACACCGCCTTGACCGCCGAACGCGACCAGCTGCGCGACACGATCGGCGACCGGCAAGCATCGCACTGACCGCGGTGGATCCGGTCGCGGTCAGAACCCGAGCGGGTAGGCGGCGATCGCGTCCTTGCCGTGCGGTGGCAGCGGCGCCGTCCAGGAGACCCGGCCACCGGGGAAGACCCGGCAGCAGCCGCCGACGTCGCGGGCGCGCGCGTGCACCGTCGACACCATCGCCGTCGGCAGTGCGTCGGCCGTGGTGGTGCCGGTGGGGTCGAGGGTGTCGATGGTGACGGTGAGCACGTCGGCCACGGTGACGGTGACGACGATCGCCGCGACGCCCGCTCGCGCGGCGGCAGCGGAGGCGGTATCGGCGACCACCGCTTCGACGTGTTCGGCCACGACATCCGGCACCTGCTGCGCCGGGCCGGTCACCGCGACGATGCTGCGCAGCTGGGTATGGCCGATGCGGCGCTGCACCGCACGCTCGACGCGTTGGAGCAGTCCGGCGCCGCGCGTGAACGGGACGATGCCGTCACCCGCCGCTCGCTGGGGGGTGAGGGATATCGCATCGCCGCTACGGGATTCCGGATCCGCGTAATCGGACCGCAGCATCGCGTCGACCAGTTCGAAAGCCTGCGACAGCGCATTCCGTACCGCGCCGTGGGCGGTGGGATCGCTGTCGTTGCGGCCAGTGGGGATGGAGCCCATGGATGACGTGAACCTCTTCGTACCGACACACAACGAACCGACCCTCCGTGTAGAGCCGAGAACGTCCTCCCCAGAATGACCGGTATCGGCCACGCTAAACCGGAAGCGCCCGATTCGGGTCGTGAGGGATCGGACACAGTGCGCCATCCGCTCACCTGGTCGTTTGTCCGAGTGGCCGCGCGACTCAGTCGATTTCGGCAGACCGATGACCGATCGGGCCCGGATGCGTCATACAGATATGGATCAGCGAGTGGAGGCAGCGCGCGACGGCGACCAGGTCGCGTTCGCGCATCTGGTCGAGCCCGTGCGGCGCGAGCTGCAGGTGCATTGCTATCGCATGCTCGGCTCAGTGGAAGACGCCGAGGACGCCGTGCAGGAGACGCTGTTGCGGGCGTGGTCGCGGCTGGACAGCTACGCCGGGCGCGCCCCGCTGCGCGCGTGGTTGTACGGGATCGCGACCCATGCCTGCCTGGACGCGCTGCGGCGGCGCAAGGCCCGGGCGTGGCCGGCCGATCTGGCCGGCCCGGCGGACCCGCATCGCTACGAGCTGGGCACGGTGGATGTGCCGTGGCTGCAACCGTATCCCGATCGGTTGCTGGACGTGGCCGCCGCGGGAGAAGAACCGGAGGCGGTCGTCACCGCGCGGGAGACGATCGAGCTGGCGTTCCTGACCGCGATCCAGCGGCTGCCCGCGCGTCAGCGCGCCGTGCTGATCCTGCGCGACACGCTGGACTGGTCGGTCGCCGACACCGCCGCCGCGCTGGGGGTCAGCCGGGCGGCGGTCAACAGCGCGCTGCAGCGGGCCCATGCCACCCTGTCGGAACATCTTCCCGCACAACGAGATCGATGGCATCCGGTGTCGACGGCGTCCGAACGCCGGGCGCTGGCGAAGTTGATCGGCGCGTGGGAGAGCGCGGATCCGACCGCGCTCGTCGCACTGCTGCGCGACGACGCGACGCTGATCATGCCGCCGGGGACGGTGTGGTTCGCCGGTCGCCGCGACATCGGCACATTTTTCGCCGACCATGTCTTCGGCGAGATGGGCAGCGGCTGGCGGCTTCGGCCGACGGGCGCGAATCGGCAACCGGCGTTCGGGCTGTACTGGCGCGAGCCCGGCGCGGACGCGTTCGACGCGTTCGCGATCGGGGTGCTGACCGTCGACGGCGATGCGCTCGCCGAGATCGCGCTGTTCCATCAGCCGGAGTTGTTCGCCGCGTTCGCGCTGCCGCCCGCGTTGCCGTCGCAGAGCTGATGGACGCTCGGCGCGTGCGGTGCTGGAGCGTGGTGCTGCAGCCGGGGGACGCACTCGATTACGTGGCCGCCGACTGGGCCGACACCCTCGTCGTGGTGAGCAGCGGCGAACTGGAGCTGGAATGCCGCAGTGGCAGACGCGCCCGATTCGCCGCCGGAGCGGTCCTCGCACTCGCCGCCGTGCCGGTGCGACGGCTGCGCAACACCGGCCCCGAGCCCCTGGTGCTCTCCGCGGTCACGCGACGACTCCACCGATGACGGACCGCCCCCGCGCGCGTCACACAGGTGAAGACATCGAATTCACCGAGTAGGAGCACAACATGTCCGTCCCAACCACTGTGGCCGGCAAGGCGATACTCGTCACGGGGGCCGGGCGCGGCCTCGGGCGCGCGCTCGTCGACGAGGCGCTGCACCGCGGCGCCGACCGGGTCTACGCCGCGGCACGGCGACCGGTCGACCATCCGGATCCGCGCGTCACCGCGGTCCGGCTCGACCTCACCGATCCCGACCAGATCCGTACGGCCGCCGAACTCGTCGGCCCGCTCGACGTCCTGGTGAACAATGCCGGCGTCTCCACCCCGGACGATCTGTCCGATTCGGCCGCCATCGAGGCCCATCTGGCGGTCAACCTGTTCGGTACGTATCGGGTCACCCACGCCTTCCTGCCGCGATTGCGTGAATCCCGCGGAGCCGTGGTGAACGTACTCTCGCTGGCCGCGCTGGCGACCGTGCCCGTCACGCCCGCCTACGCCATCTCCAAGGCCGCCGCCTTCTCGATGACGCAGTCGCTGCGATTCCTCTCGGCCGCGCACGGGGTCGGTGTGCACGCCGTCCTGCCCGGCCCGGTGGATACCGACATGATCCGCGGCTGGGACATTCCCAAAACCGCGCCGGCGGCGGTGGCTCGCGCGATCCTGTCCGGGCTCGCGGAGGGCCGGGAGGAGATCTTCCCCGATCCGATGTCCGCATCGCTCGCGACGGGGTGGGACGACGGGGTCGTCAAGAGTCTGGAGCGCGCGAATGCCGCTGCCGTGCAAGCAGTGGCGGTGGCGTCGTGAACGACTTGCGGCCGACGATGGTGGTCGGCGGCAGCCGCGGGCTGGGCCGGGGGATCGCGGTGGCGTTCGCGCGCGCCGGTGCGCCGGTCGTGACCGTGGCGCGGACGGAGTCCGCACTGCGCGAACTGGCCGCCGAGACACCCGGCATCGACATCGAGGTCGCCGACGCGGCCGATCCGACCGTGCCGGGGGCACTGCTCGACCGCCACCGGCCCGGCAACCTGATCATCGTCGCGGGTGCATCACCGCTGATGCGGCCGCTGCACCACCACACCTGGGAGACGTTCTCGGCGAACTGGAATACCGACGTGCGCATCGCCTTTCACTGGTTGCGCGAAGCGCTGCTGACACCGCTGCCGTCCGGCGCTCGCGTGATCGTCGTCAGCAGCGGCGCCGCCGTCCAGGGTTCACCGCTCAGCGGCGGATACGCCGGAGCCAAGGCAACCCAGCGGTTCATCACCGGCTACGCCCAGGACGAGTCCCGGCGCGCCGGCGCCGACATCACCTTCACCACGGTGCTACCGCGGATCACTCCCGCCACGAGCCTCGGCCTGCCCGCGGTGCGCGCCTACGCGGCCCGCGCCGGCCGGAGCGTGCAGGAGTACGTCGAGCAGATGGGTGAGCCGCTCACTCCCGAGACCGCCGGCGCCGCACTGCTCGAACTCGCCTCCGCGGGTGAACCCGCGGCGTCCTACCAACTCACCGCCGACGGCCTGACGGCCCTGCCGTGATCGGCCGCGGACGCCATTCGACCGGAAGGAGAGGAACAGATGCGCAAGCTCATCGCAGCGATGAAGATCTCGGTGGACGGGAAATACGAAGGAGCACAAGGATATGCGGACTGGGTGCACGGCTGGTCCGATGACTACGGGCTGACGCCGCAGATCGACGCCTGTGTGCTCGGCAGCCGGATGTACGACGGCTACGAACCGTACTGGACCGCGATCAGCGACGACCCGGACAAACCCCTGCCCCAGACCGGTGCGGCACCGACGCGAGGCGAGCTCGAATGGGCCGACTTCGCCCGGAGCACACCGCATTACGTCGTCTCCGCGTCGAAAAGCGCGGCGGCGTGGTCGAATACGCGATTCCTGCGCGGTCTCGACGACGTCGCGGCACTGAAATCGCAACCCGGAAAGGACATCTACCTGATGGGCGGCGCCACCCTCACCGGCGCGGCGCTCGACGCGGACTTGGTGGACGAGATACGACTGATCGTCTACCCACTCATAGCGGGAACCGGGCCGTCCCTGTTCGGCGACGCGACCGTTCGCCATCCGCTCGAGCTCCGGAAATTCGAGCAACTGCCCGACGGCCGGCTGAGCTACGTCTACGACATCGGCTGAGCGCCATCGAACGCCGGACCGCTACCGGTCCGGCGTTCGATGTGGGTCGCCGCGATCAGGATGCCGTTCGCACCGGCGCCTGCTTCAGTTCGCGCAGCGCCGTGCGCAGCCCCCGGCGCTTGCCGGTCTCCGGGTCGACGCCGAAATGCGCCCGCATCCCGTCGCGAATCGCGAACCGCAACTCCGACGCGGTCTCCGGGGCGTCATCGGAGGTCGCGGTGAGCAGGGCGTTGGGCAGGGCCAGTTTCGCGATCGTCCGGAACGACTGCAGATATTGGCGGCCGAGCGAACCGGTCGTGTACGGCAGGTCGTATTTGTCGCACAGTTCCCGGACCCGGACCCCGATCTCCTCGTACCGGTTGCTGGGCAGGTCGGGGAACAGGTGGTGTTCGATCTGGTGGCTGAGGTTGCCGCTCATGAAGCGCATGAGCGGTCCGGCGCGAAAGTTGGCCGACCCCAGCATCTGTCGCAGATACCAGCGGGGCTGATCTTCCTCCGCGAGCTCCTCGGTGGTGAATTTCTCCGCGCCGTCGGGGAAGTGGCCGCAGAAGATGACCATGTAGGCCCAGTAGTTGCGGATGAGATTGGCGGTGGCATCGGCGGTCAGCGTCGTCTTCCAGTTGCGCCCCGACAACGCCGGATAGATCAGATAATCCTTGGCCGCCTGTTTGCCGACCTTCGTCCCGATGATGCGCAGATCCCGGAACGCCTGCCGCCACGTCTTGTCCTTGCGGCGGATCTTCTCCACCTCGAGGTGGTGCAGCGCCACGCCCCATTCGAACAAGGTCCCCAATGCCAGGTTGTACACCGGATTTCCGACGTTCCACCACTCCCACCGCTGGTCGCGGGTCACCCGCAGAATTCCGTAGCCGACGTCGTCGTCCTTACCGACGACGTTGGTGTACTTGTGATGGACGAAATTGTGCGAATGCTTCCATTGCACGCTGGGGCAGGTGGTGTCCCATTCCCAGGACGAGGAGTGGATTTCCGGATCGTTCATCCAATCCCATTGCCCGTGCATCACATTGTGGCCGAGCTCCATGTTCTCGATGATCTTGGCCAGCCCGAGCATCGCCGTGCCGGCGAGCCATGCGACCTTGCGATTGCTGAACATCAGCGTGACCCGGCCGCCCGCCGCCAGTGCGCGCTGCAGGGCGATGGTGCGATGGATGTAGCGGGCGTCCCGCTCACCGCGGGATTCCTCGATATCGCGGCGGATGGTGTCCAGTTCGGCGCCGAGCGCCTCGATGTCCTCGGGGGTCAGATGGGCGTAGGCGTCGATATCGGTGATGGCCATAGGGGCTCCTACAGATCGAGGGTGCATTCTCCGGACACGCTGCTGATGCATGTCTGGATTCGTTCTCCTTCGCGTCGCTCCGCGCCGGTGCGCAGATCGCGCACATATCCCCCCGCCAGCGGGACGACACACGTTTGGCAGATGCCCATCCGGCATCCGAAGGGCATCCCGATGCCCAGCTCTTCTCCTGCTTCGAGAAGTGTTGTGGCGCCGTCGATCTCCGCCTTCTTCCCCGATGCGGCGAAGTACACCGTTCCGCCCTCACCGCCGTGGTCGGTGCGGGCGATGGTGAATCGCTCGGTGTGCAGACGATGGCGCAGTCCGCCGGCTTCGTAGTGCGATTCCATCTCGTCGAGCAGCGCCGGTGGGCCACACGCCCAGCAGTGGCGTTCGCGCCAGTCGGGCACCCATTCGTCGAGTCGTGCGGCATCGAAATTGCCCATCTCCCGGGTGAGCTGGAGCGTCAGGTCGTAGCCGGGGGTGTCCGCGGCCCGGCCCTGCATCTCGTCCAGGAAGATGACGTCGTCGCGGGTGGGGGCCGAATGGATGTGGCAGATGTCGGGCGCCTGCTCATGGGTCTCGAGGGCGCGCAGCATCGCGATCACCGGCGTGATCCCGCTGCCCGCGGTGACGAACAGCAGTTTGTCCGGCACCGGCTCCGGGAGATGGAAATCCCCCTTCGGCGCCGCGAGTCGGATGACGGTGCCCGGCTCGACGCCGTCGACCAGATGTGTCGACAGGAACCCGTCGGGATTCGCCTTCACCGTGATCGAAATGGTCTTGTCGCCGGTCGCGCCGATCGAGGTCAGCGAATACGAGCGCCAATGCCAGCGGCCGCCGATCTGCAGTCCGATGCCGACGTATTGACCGGGCGTGTACGTGGTCGGAAAACCCCAGCCGGGACGGATGGTGACGGTGGCCGAATCGGCGGTCTCCTTGACGACGTCGACGACCTTGCCGCGGAGCTCGCGCGCGGTCCAGAGCGGATTGACCAGGCGGAGATAGTCGTCGGGAAGCAGGGGCGTGGTGGCCCGCGCCACCAGCCCGCGCACGACGTTGACCCGCGGCGTCTTGGCGCTGACATCGGCGGCAGGCCGTTTACTCCATTTCAACAGATCCATGGAAGCCCTCACTTCCGTGTACATTCGTACACTCGAAATGCCTGTGCCTACGTGCGGTTGTATACCACCTTCCCGCGCGGGTACACACATGTTCTCGAGGTTCTCCGAAATCGGCCGCCTGGCCCGGGGGACCGCACGGTCACTGCGGCAGTGCGCCGATTCGAGTGGACGACTGTGCGCTGAAATGGCTCGCCACGCGATCCGAGCCGGATCAGCCGCCTCGTGGTTTGCCCCGGTCGTAGGCTTGCCCCATGGCACACGATCGCGACAGGGCACCTGACATCAAGCCTCGTTCCCGGGATGTGACCGACGGGTTGGAGAAGACCGCCGCCCGCGGCATGCTCCGCGCCGTCGGCATGGGCGACGACGACTGGGCCAAGCCGCAGATCGGCGTCGCCTCGAGCTGGAACGAGATCACCCCGTGCAATCTGTCGCTCGACCGCCTGGCCAAGGCGGTCAAGGAGGGCGTGCACGCGGGCGGTGGCTATCCGCTCGAATTCGGCACGATCTCGGTCTCCGACGGGATTTCGATGGGTCACGAGGGGATGCACTTCTCCCTGGTGAGCCGCGAGATCATCGCCGATTCCGTCGAGACCGTCATGATGGCCGAACGGCTCGACGGTTCGGTCCTGCTCGCCGGCTGCGACAAGAGCCTGCCGGGCATGCTGATGGCCGCCGCGCGCCTGGATCTGGCGAGTGTGTTCCTCTACGCCGGTTCCACGTTGCCGGGCAACGTCGACGGTCGCGACGTCACGATCATCGATGCGTTCGAGGCGGTCGGCGCCTGTATGAAGGGGTTGATCAGCCGCGAGGACGTCGACCGGATCGAGCGCGCGATCTGTCCGGGTGAAGGCGCCTGCGGCGGTATGTACACCGCCAACACCATGGCCTCGGCCGCCGAAGCGCTGGGCATGAGTCTGCCCGGCTCGGCCGCGCCGCCCGCACCCGACCGGCGCCGCGACGAGTACGCCCGCAAGTCCGGCGAGGCCGTGGTCGGACTGCTTCGCAGCGGCATCACCGCCCGCGACATCCTGACCCGCGAGGCGTTCGAGAACGCCATCACCGTGGTCATGGCGCTCGGTGGTTCCACCAACGCCGTCCTGCATCTGCTGGCCATCGCGCGGGAGGCCGGAGTCGAGCTGACCCTCGCCGACTTCAACCGGGTCGGCGACAAGGTGCCGCATCTGGGTGACCTCAAGCCGTTCGGCCGCTACGTCATGAACGATGTCGACCGGGTCGGCGGCATCCCGGTCGTGATGAAGGCCCTGCTCGACGCGGGCCTGCTGCACGGTGATGTGCTGACCGTGACCGGCGCGACCATGGCCGAGAATCTGGCGCACATCGAGCTGGGTCTCGACGGTGACGTGATCCGTCCGCTCGATCACCCCATCCACAAGACCGGCGGCCTGACCATCCTGCACGGCACCCTCGCGCCCGAGGGCGCGGTGGTCAAGAGCGCCGGATTCGACTCCGACGTCTTCCGCGGCACCGCGCGGGTCTTCGACGGTGAGCGCGCCGCGATGGACGCCCTCGAGGACGGCACGATCGGCGCGGGCGATGTGGTCGTCATCCGCTACGAAGGCCCCAAGGGCGGACCCGGTATGCGCGAGATGCTCGCGATCACCGGCGCGATCAAGGGCGCCGGGCTGGGCAAGGACGTCCTGCTGCTCACCGACGGCCGATTCTCCGGCGGCACCACCGGTTTGTGCGTCGGTCATGTCGCGCCCGAGGCCGTGGACGGCGGGCCGATCGCCTTCGTCGCCGACGGCGATCCCATCGTTCTCGACGTCGCCAACCGCATCCTCGACGTCGAGATAGACGAGGCAGAACTCGCCGCACGCAAGGTCGGCTGGGAGCCGCTGGCGCCGAAGTACACCTCGGGCGTGCTGGCCAAGTACCGCAAGCTGGTCAGCTCCGCGGCCCACGGCGCCGTGACCGGCTGAGATCTCGGCGCCGTGACCGGTGCGGCAGACGAGGTCGTGACCGTGCCGTAGCGTTGCGCCATGGCAACGTTGGTCAGTTTCCACGCCCATCCCGACGACGAGGCGATCACCTGTGGCGGGGTGATGCGCAAGGCGTACGAGCAGGGGCATCGAGTGGTCCTCGTGGTCGCGACACGCGGCGAGCACGGCGAGGTGCCGGACGGATTCCTCGACGAGGGGGAGCCGTTGTGGCAGCGGCGGGTTCGCGAAACCCACGCTGCCGCAGAGATTCTCGGCGTCGCGCGGGTGGAGTTCCTCGGCTACGTCGACTCCGGGATGATGGGCACACCCACCAACGACGCGGCCGGATCGTTCTGGACCGCTCCCGTCGAGGACGCCGCGCGGCGGCTGGCCGCGATCCTCGCCGAGGAGGACGCCGAGGTGCTCACCGTCTACGACGACAACGGCGGATACGGTCATCCCGACCATATTCAGGTCCACCGCGTCGGGATGCGTGCCGCCGAATTGGCCGGGACCCCACGGGTTTTCCAGAGCACCATGAACCGCGACGAGGTCGTGCGCGGTATGAAGGAGATCGCCGAGCAGGCCGGGGCGACGGGAATCGAGGCGCCCGACATCAGCGAGGTCGCCGAATTCGGAAAGCCGGAATCGATGCTGACCACGGCCGTCGACGTCTCCGCCTATCTGGGCCACAAACGCGAAGCCATGCGGGCACACCGGAGCCAGATCGACGAGCAGTCCTTCTTCCTCGCGATGCCGGATCCGGCGTTCGCCCGGGCGTTCGGCACCGAATGGTTCATCCGCAGCGGCGCGCGACCGGACATCCTCGAGACGGATCTGTTCGCGCCCCGGTGACACCCGCGCCCACCGACCGCCATGTGCGTCGGCCGCGCGCCGAGGCGGGCCCGGTCGGGACGCGATGCCGTGCCGCGGCATCGGCCCCGCTGTCCCGATCAGGACTGCGGGGCCGACGGGGAAACTTCTCCGATTACGTTCGGTCCGAGGGGGCGTCGAGGACGTCGAAGCCCTTGTAATCGGCCGCGGCCACCTCGGCGATGATCTCGCCGTACACGCCGAACCCGCCGACGAACGGCATGAACACGCGCGGCTTACCCGGCACGTTCGCGCCGAGGTACCACGAATTGGCTTGCGGCATCAGAGTTTTTGCCGCGCGCTCGGCGCATTCGGCGACCCAGGCCGAGACCGCGTCCGGGCGCGCCTCGAGGGCGGCCGCGCCGCGGCGGTCCAGGAAGTCGATCGCGTCGGCCACCCAGTCCACGTGCAGTTCCGAATGCAGCACCATATTGGCCAGGACCGAGGGACTGCCGGGCCCGGTGAGGTTGAACAGATTCGGGAAGCCGCTGATGCCCAGGCCCAGATAGGTTTTCGGGCCCTCGCGCCACGCCTCGTTCAGCGTTTCGCCGCCGCGGCCGACGATGTTCATCTTCGCGACCGAGCCGGTCATCGCGTCGAAACCGGTGGCCAGGACGAGGGTGTCGAGCGCGTAGTGCGCGTCGGTGGTGTGCACGCCCGCGGCGTCGATCCGCTGGATCGGTGTGGTGCGCAGGTCCACCAGTTCGACGTTGTCGCGGTTGTAGGTCTCGTAGTAGTTGGTATCGGTGCAGATCCGTTTGGCGCCGATCGGATGGTCGCGCGGGATCAGCAGGTCGGCGACGCGCGGGTCGTCGATCACCGCGCGCACCTTCTGCTCCCAGAACAGGCGCGCCGGCTCGTTCGCCTCGGCGGTCACCATCTGATCCGGGAACGTCTTGCTGAACAGCACACCGCCGAGCTGCCAGCGCTTCTCGTAGGCGTCGCGGCGCTCCTGCTCGGAAACCTCGAGGGTGTTCTTCGGATGCGGCTGGTGCGGTGAACCGCCGCCGCTGGCCATCGACAGCCGCCGCCGCTCCGGATAGCCGGCCTTCTGCTCGCGGCGCGTCTGCTCGTCCAGCGGCGTATTACCCGCGGGCACACTGTAATTGGGCGTGCGCTGGAAGACGTAGAGCCGCTCCGCCTGTTCGGCGAGATGCGGAATGGCTTGGATGCCCGAGGATCCGGTGCCGATGACGCCGACCCGCTGACCGGTGAGGTCGACACCATCGGCGGGCCAGCTGGAGGTGTGCAGCAGCCGGCCGGCGAAGGTCGGCAGCCCGTCGATGTCCGGGGTGTTGGCATTGGACAGCGGACCGGTGGCCAGTACGACGAACCGCGCCGTCACCTCGGCGCCGCTGTCGACGCGGACCCGCCAGCGCAGTGTGGTCTCGTCGAGCACGATATCGGTTACCCGCGTACCGAATTCGATGTCGCGGCGCAGATCGTAGCGATCGGCGACATGTTCGAGATAGGACAGGATCTCGGGCTGGGTGGCGTATTTCTCGCTCCAGTTCCATTCCTGCTGCAGGGCGTCGTCGAACGAGTACGAGTAGTCGACGCTCTCGACGTCGCAGCGCGCGCCCGGGTAGCGGTTCCAGTACCACACGCCGCCCACGCCGTCGCCGGCCTCGAACGCCCGCACGCGCAGACCCTGCCCGCGCAGCCGGTGGATCGCGTAGAGCCCTGCGATGCCTGCGCCGACGATCACCACATCGACGCCGGTACGGATATTCCCAGTGGACGATGTCGTCTCGGGGGTCACAGTCGGATACCTTTCGCCGGAGACCTGTTTCTCCGCCCTCGACGCTAGGAAAGGGCACGGTTCCCGGGCAGATGTCGTCCCGCTGACCGGCGCTCACGGCGATCCGGCTCCCGATGACCGGGACGCGCGCTGCGCCGGGCATCGGAGCCGGGACCACCGGCCCGCCACGACCGCGGAACCGGTTGCAGGCAGGAGTCGAACACCGTTGACACGGTGGGTTCGCGGTGGTTGAGTTGTTTTACAGCGTGTAGCCAAAGGGTAGCTTTGCAGACCGTCGAAGTGCCTTGTACAGGGCTGTCGCGTCATTCGCCGAATCAGGTATCGACCATGATCATTCTCGGAATCATTCTCCTCGTCGTCGGTTTTCTGCTGAATATCCACATCATCTGGATCATCGGAATCGTGGTCCTCGTCATCGGTCTGGTGCTGCTGGCCATGGGCTCGATGGGCCGTGCCGTCGGCGGGCGACGCCACTACTACTGACGCCGGTGCCGGCCGCATGCCGGAACGCCCCAGCGAGTTCGAGGAGTCGAGATGAGTACCACCACGATCGTCGTGATCGTTGTTGTCGTGGTTGTGGCGATCCTGGTCATCGCCGCGCTTGCCCGGGTGGCCGTGGCTCAACGTAAGGAACATCGTCGCGCGGAGGCCGCCCAGATCCGCGAGAAGGCGACCGAGCGTTCCCACGAGGTCGGCCGTCGCCAAGCGCTCGCCGACGAAACCGCGGCCAAGGCGCGAGCGGCGTCCGCCGAGGCCGATATCAAGGCGGCGCAGGCGGCAGGTCTGAAGGAAGAGGCAGCCGCTCACCACAACGAGGTCTCGACCTCGCGCGACGAACTCACCCAGGAGTTCCACCGCGCCGACAAGGTCGATCCGGATGCGCGAACCCCCGAGTCCGGAAAGGACGCCGAGCGCGGCCGCACGTCCGGAGCCGATGCTCCGCGCAACGATGCTGCGCGAAACGACGGCCCGAGAAACGTTGCTCCGCGAAACGACGTCCCGAGAAGCGGCCCCACCGAGGGCCGCTGACCTCTGCCGCCGTCACCGCGCAGACCGGTGCGCTCATCGCCCCCGCAGTGCGCGGTGGGCGCGCGGCCAGAACTCGAATCCGGCGGTGGCCAGGCCGCCGAGGCCGATCACCAGCACCGCCGCATCGACGCTGGTACGTCCTTCGCGTGCCCAGTAGACGTCCTCGAGATCCAGCAGCAGCGCAAGTTCGTCGACGATCAGGGCCGAACCGGCGCCGTAGGAGGTGGCCACCACCGGATGCCTGCGGGTGCGCTCGGTGCCGCGCAACGCCACCATCCCGACCGCCGCGAGTGTCGCGATCCCGAGGTTGTAGTGGTGAAAATGCTTGCCGCCCAGACTGATTCCGCCACCGCTGGGTCCGTGGCCGGCGCGGATCCAGTGCGTGAGGGCTCGCGTGGTCCCGAAGGTCGCCGTGAACGCGGCCCACGCCCACACCGCCGACCGCTCGCCGGGCCCCAGCGTCTCCCTCCATGCCCGCCGCACCTCGCGGCCTCGATGCTGGGCGGTGGCCAGGGCGCTCCTGCCGTCTCGATCGGTCACCCTCTCATGGTCGTCCGGCGACGCGGTCCCCATGCGGGATTCGGCAAATTCCCAGAGAACCCGTCGGAGTGCGCATCGGCTGGTCCGTGCCGGTAGAAACCGGGCACCGGCGGACATACGATCGAAGCAGTGCCCGAGCGGGCCGAGCAGGTGGCGAATGGGAGCACCGCATGAACGACCATCCGGAACACACGCCCCGGGTCACCGCTTTCCCGCGCATCGACGGCTATGCGTTCATCTCCGATTCCGAGGTCACAGCCCTGATCGCGCCCAGTGGCGCCATCGAATGGATGTGCTTGCCCCGCATGGATTCCCCCAGCGTCTTCGGCGCGATCCTCGATCGCTCCGCCGGGTCGTTCCGGTTCGCGCCCGACGACATCGCGACCCCGGCCGATCGCCGGTACATCCCCGGCACGATGGTCATGGAGACGAGCTGGCGCAGTGGCGAAGGATGGGCAACCGTGCGCGACGTCCTGCTCGTCGGCCCGTGGCGGCACCAGCAGCCCGGTCGCAGTGCGCACCGCCGCGCGCCCACCGACTACGACGCCGAACACATTCTCCTGCGCATCGTGCACTGCGAGACCGGGCAGATCCAGTTCGTGCTCGACTGCCAGCCCGCCTACGACTACGGGCGGGCGCGGGCCACCTGGGAATACCTCGACAGCTACCACCTGGCCCAGGCCGACGCCGACGGTGTCGATCTGCCGTTGCGGCTGACCACCGATCTGCGCTTGGGCATCGAGGGCTCGCGCGCGGTCGCCCGCACCCTGCTCAAGAGTGGCGACACCCGGTTCTGTGCGCTGTCGTGGGGCAGCCGGGAGGCTCCCGAAACCGTCGACGAGGCCAATCGGCGCCTGGTCGGGACCGTCCATCACTGGCGGCACTGGCTGGCCGGCGGCCGGTTCCCGGATCATCCCTGGAGCGCCCAGCTCACGCGCAGCGCACTGACCCTCAAGGGCCTGACCTTCGCCCCGACCGGCGCCATCGTCGCCGCACCGACCACCTCGCTACCGGAAACCCCTGGCGGAGAACGTAATTGGGACTACCGCTACACCTGGGTCCGGGACTCGGCCTTCGCGCTGTGGGGCCTGTACACGCTGGGCTTCAACTGGGAAGCCAACGACTACTTCTCCCACATCATCAATCTGGCCGAGAACGCCGAGGACATGCAGATCGTCTACGGCATCGGCGGCGAAACCGACCTGCGCGAACACACCCTGGACAACCTGCGGGGCTACGAGAACGCCGCCCCGGTGCGGGTCGGCAACGACGCGTATCGCCAACGCCAGCACGATGTCTGGGGCGCGGCGCTGGACTCGGTCTACCTCTACGCCCGCCATCAGGATCAGATCGACGCGCGCACCTGGCCGCTGCTGCGCTGGGCGGTCAAGAGCGCGCTCGCGGTGTGGCGCGAACCCGACCACGGTATCTGGGAAGTGCGCGGCAAGCCGCAGCACTTCACCTCCAGCAAGGTCATGTGCTGGGTCGCCGCCGACCGGGGCGCACGACTGGCCCGCATCCACCAGGACTTCGAACGTGCCGCCCGCTGGCAGCGTGCCGCCGACGAGATCCGCGCCGACGTATGCGCCAACGCCGTCGACTCGCGGGGGGTGTTCACCCAGTACTACGGCAGCACGGCACTGGACGCCTCGACGCTGCTCATCCCGCTGGTCCGCTTCCTTCCACCCGACGACGAACGCGTCCGTAAAACGGTGCTCGCCATCGCCGACGAACTCACCAGCGACGGACTCGTCCTGCGCTATCGCACCGACGAAACCGACGACGGGTTCGCCGGGGCCGAAGGCACATTCACGATCTGCTCGTTCTGGCTGGTGTCCGCACTCTCGGAAATCGGTGAGAATCACCGCGCCAAACAGTTGTGCGAAAAGTTGCTCGGCTACGCCAGCCCGCTTGGCCTCTACGCCGAGGAGATCGACCCGGTGACGGGCCGGCACTGGGGCAACTATCCCCAGGCGTTCACGCATCTGGCGTTGATCAATGCCGTCATGCACGTCGTCCGGGACGAGCAGATCGAGTTGCGTAGCGCACTCGGGGGAGAGTCCATCGCCCCTCGCCTCGACGACGGCATGCTCACCGGCGGATACATCCATATCTAGGCTGGGGTGGTGCGGCTGGATCACGCGACTCTCGACGCCCGCCTCGAGGCCATCGCCCGGGAGCCGTTTCGGGCGAAGTTCCACCTGCGTGCGCCCGAGGTGGAGTTCGTCGCGCTGCGCGGCATGACGGTGGTGCGTGAGCACGCCGCCGATCTCATCGGCAAGCGGCTCGCACCCGCTCATCCGGCCAAGGATGGCAAGCAGACTCCCTGGGGCGGTCATCCGGTCTTCCGCGCCCAGCACGCCACCGCCACCTGCTGTCGCGGCTGTCTGCAGCGCACGCATGGCATCGCCAAGGGCCGCGAACTGTCCACGCGGGAGCGCGAATACGTCGTGGACATCGTCTGCCGCTGGATCGAACTGGAGTGCGCTCGCCGGTAGGGAAGTGAACGTCACCGGTTCGATGCGCGCTGGACGGGTACGTGGCCGGTATGCCCCGTTCCTTGAAGCGCGCCGTCAGTACGCCTCTGCTGTACTTCTTCATCCTGGGCGACGTGCTCGGAGCGGGGGTCTACGTGCTGATCGGTTCCGTCGCTCAGGCATCGGGTGGTGCGGTGTGGTTACCGCTGGCCGTCGCGCTCGGCATGGCCACCCTCACCGCGGCGTCGTATGCCGAACTGGCGACGAAGTATCCCCGGGCGGGCGGCTCCGCGCACTATGCGACGCGGGCGCTGGGACCGGCCGCCGGCTCACTGGTCGGCTTCTGCATGCTCGCCGCGGGTGTGGTGTCGGTGGGAGCACTGGCCCGGGCGTTCGCCGGTGACTATCTGCAGGCGCTCGTCTCCGCGCCGACCGCGGTGGTCATCGTCGTCTTCCTGATCGCGCTCGCGGCGCTCAACATCCGCGGGATCAAGGAATCGTTGCGCGCCAATGTGGCGGCGAGCCTGGTCGAGCTCAGCGGGCTGGTGCTGATCATCGCCCTGGGCGCGTGGATCCTGCTGCGCGGTGACGCCGACCCCGGCAGGCTCACCGAGATCGGGACCGCGGAACACGGTCCGGTCGCGGCAGTGCTCGCGGGGACGGTACTGGCCTTCTATTCCTTCGTGGGGTTCGAGACTTCGGTGAATCTCGCGGAGGAGGTGCGCGATCCGCGGCGGTCCTACCCGATCGCGCTGTTCGGTGCCCTGCTCACCGCCGGGGTGGTGTATGTGCTGGTCGGTGTGGTCGCCAGCGCCGCCGTCCCCACCGCCGAACTGGCCCGGTCGAGCGGCCCGCTGCTCGAGGTGGTGCGCCGCGCCGGTGGCGTGCCCGACCGGTTGTTCAGTGTCATCGCCCTGGTCGCCGTCGCCAACGGCGCATTGCTGACCGGCATCATGGCCTCGCGGCTCGCCTACGGCATGGCGCGCGACGGGCTGCTGCCGGCGGTGCTCACCCGGCTGCTTCCCGGCCGCCGCACTCCCTGGGTGGCGGTGGTGGTGACCTCGGGGGCATCCATCGCCCTCGCACTCACCGGGGAGGTCGCGGTGCTGGCCGAAACCCTGGTCCTGCTTCTGCTCGTCGTCTTCGCGGCGGTCAACTGCTCGGTTCTGCTCGAGCGCCGCCATCCCGTCGATGCCGACCACTTCCGTGTCCCGACGCTCGTTCCCTGGCTGGCGCTGGCCTCCTGCCTCTACCTGTTCACCCGCATCGACGCCGAGATCTGGGCGCGCGGCCTGATCCTGGTCGGCTTGGGCGCCGTGCTCGCGCTGGTGAACGGCCTGCGTACCCGCCGCGCCCACCCGGAATCCCGCATCACGCAGGCCGTGAAGACGATGCGTCCCTGATCCCCGCTCGGTGGCAGCCGAGGGGGCATTCCTGTCACACGATCGGCAACCGTTGACTTCACGCTGAGCGAATATCTGGTGTTCACGGCCGCCGGGAGTCACGATCCATGCGCACATGTGAATGTCCGCACTTACTCCGACGAAGGGCGCGATCATGACCGTGACAGATGAGCTGCTGGCCAACAACGCCGGCTACGCGGCACAGTTCAGCGGGCCGCTTCCGCTGCCGCCGAGCAAGCACGTCGCCGTGGTGGCGTGCATGGATGCGCGGCTCGACGTCTACCGCATCCTCGGGCTCGAGGAGGGGGAGGCCCACGTCATCCGCAACGCGGGCGGGGTGGTGACCGACGACGAGATCCGTTCGCTGGCCATCAGTCAGCGGTTGCTGGGCACCACGGAGATCATCCTCATCCACCACACCGACTGCGGCATGCTGACCTTCACCGACGACGAATTCAAACGCGGAATCCAGGACGAGACCGGCCTGAAACCAGGCTGGGCGGCCGAGGCTTTCGACGATCTGGATGTGGATGTGCGCCAGTCGATCCGGCGCATCGAGGCCAGCCCGTTCGTGACGAAGACGACCTCACTGCGTGGCTTCGTCTTCGACGTCGCCACCGGCAAACTCCAAGAGGTTCTCGCCTGATCCCGCATCCGACCGCCTATTCGGCGCAGCCGCGCGATCCCTTCACCCCGGACACGGCCGGATCCGCCACACCGATCTCGAGGCGGACCCGATCCTGATAGAAGCCGATGTGGTCCCGGATCAATGCCACCTCCGGATAGGGATCGTGGTACTCCCACGCGATCGGTTCGTCGCTGTCGTTCGGGCGCCAATACCGGGCCCAGCCCTTGAAGGGGCAGCGGGAGGTGAGCTGTTCGTCCAGGGTGAGCAGGTCGAAGCGGATATCGGCGACCGGAATGTAGAACACGATCCCGTGGTCCTGTTCGGCGACGAGCAGGCTCGCGGTGGTCTCGGCCAGTACCCGATCGTCGTGCAGGACGCGGACCAGATTGCGTATTCGCCGCACGTCGACGCGATAGTCGGGCCAGTCGGCGAAGCCGGACGATTCCATGTGTTCCTCCGAATCTGTTCCCCGAGTGCGGGTGGTCAGAGTACGGTGCCGGCGCTGGTGCGGGCGGCGGTATCGGCGGACCGGAACGCCCGCACCATCGCGTGCACGCTGTAGGACGCCATCAGCCGTCCGTCGGCGGCGTGTACCTGTCCTTCGCTCTGGGCGTGGCCGCGTCCGGCGTAGACGACGCGGGTGCTGTACAGCAGCCACCGTGTCACATCCGCATCGTCGTGAAAGGTGATGGTGGCCATGGTGATTCCGGTCGAGATCGCGGAATGGGCCATCGATTCACCGTAGCCGGGATGCGGGCGCAACGCGGCGGCCACCGTCCAGTGCGCACACGATTGCGCCAGCAGCGCCGCGTGCAGATGATCGGCCTCCGGCGCGTCGCGGTATCGCGTCCACACGAACAGTTCCGGAGGACCGACGTGTCCGGGGTCGGGACTGTACCCGTCGCCGGCCACGCGTATGTCCCGGCCGTCGACCTCCGTGCCCGGAATATCCAGCGACGCCAGCTTTTCCGGTGGTTCGACCCTCGGCATCGGCGCGGCTGACCGGATCAGATCGGGTGCGCCGGCGTCCAGCAGTACGGTCCCCGCGCACCGCAGGGCGTCGTCCTGCCGGATCCGGACGTGTGCCGTGCTGTAGGTGCGACCCGAGTGCAACACCTCGACGTCGACGTCCAGCGGTGCGTCGTGGGCGGCGACCCGCGAGAAGATCATCGACGCCGACACCACCCGCTGCCGGGGTACCTCCTTGGCGGCCGCCACGATGGCGTCGCCGAGCATCTGGCCGGCCTCGACGACGTTGCGGGCGGTCGGACCGTGGGCGGGGGCGACGTAATGGCCTGCGCCGCAGGGCCGTACGTCCATGAGGCGCAGCAGCTCGGCTTGGCTCCACGGTGGCCCGCCCGGGCCTGCTCCGGCGTGCGGATCGTCGACCATCGGACCTCGCGTATATGACGTTCTCGCTATCGGAGAGTCATACTATCAAAGGGTCGTACTCCGCATCACGAGCTCCGCTGCAACTCGGCCAGCGCATCCGCGAGGTGTGTGGTGAGGTCCCAGACGTCGGGAACGGCCTCCGGGCAGGCAACGATGCCGAAATCGAGGTGTCCGTCGTAGGACATCACGGTGATGTTCAGGCTGCCGGACAGCTCGGTGAGCACGGAGACCGGATAGCTGGCCAGCACGCGAATACCGTTGAGATACAGCGGCATCTGCGGTCCCGGGACATTGGAGACGATCAGGTCGACCAGGGGGAGGGTGGGGGCGGCGGCGCGCAGCAGCGCCCGCGTCGGCAGGCCGTGCAGGGCCGGTGTGAGCAATGTGGTCAGTTCGTGCAGCAGCGTCGGTGGCTGTTTGCCGAATCGGTCCTTGGCCACGAGCAGATTGTTGTGCAGCAATTTCAGCCGGGCGTGCGGATCGTGCTCACCGATCGGCAGCGGGGACAGCATGAGCGAGAACTGGTTTCCCGCGGTGCCGAACTGCTCGGGCGTGCGCACCGAGACCGGGATCGCGGCCAGCAGCGGCCGGTCGACGGGGATTTCGCGGTCGAGCATCCAGTTGCGCAGCGCCGAGGTGCACAGGGCCATCACGACATCGTTGACCGTGCCGTCGATCGACTTCTTGATAGCCTTGACCGCATCCAGGGGCAGCGAGGTGTAGGCGACGCTGCGGGTCGTGGTGAGCGGGTGGTTGAACGGCACGGCGTCGTGTTTGGCGCGGAAGGCGTCCCGGGTGCGCAGCAGGGTCGGGACCGCGTCGAGCGCGGCGCGCGTGCGGGCCGATTGGCGGGTCACCGCCCTGCGAGCGCTGCGGGCCAGCATCTCCACCATCGACGGCGTGCGGTCTCGGCGGATGCCGGCCTCGGGAGGCGGTGTGGGCGTGGGTGTTTCGGAGATGTCGAGGATCGCCCCCATGATCTCCGCCGCCGACACGCCGTCGATCACCGCGTGATGCACCTTGGTGTAGACCGCCTGACGGCCGCCCGAGAGTCCGGAGACCAGGTGGCATTCCCACAGCGGGCGTGATCGGTCGAGCGGCTGGGCGTGGCGGCGGGCGACATAGTCGGCGAGGTCGGCGTCGGTGGCCCCGTCGGGTAGTCGCACCGCGCGCACGTGGAAACCGAGGTCGACGGTGGCGCAGTCGTCCCAGTACGGCTCGTCGAGGCCCAGTGGCACGGTGCGCACCCGGCGGCGCAGCGGCGCCACCAGGTGCAGCCGGGCGGCGAACAGCCGCCGCAATGTGCCGACGTCCAGGGCGCCGCGCGGCGCATGGCCCGAGTCGAGCAGCATGACGGCGCCGATATGCATGGGCGCCGAGGCGGTTTCGCTGTCCAGTAGATGCAGGTCCAGGGCGCTCAACTGCCGCGGCGGTCCGGATTCCGCCGCGGCGGGGATCGTCGTCGACGGCGGCGTCGCCGCGGGCTGCGGTGCGGTGGCCAACGATTCGCCCGGCGTCCGGACATGGACGGTGGTCCCTTCCGCGTGCGAGACGGTGCTGTGCGAGACGGCCATCGTTACCTCCCGGGGGAACGGTCCGGGGCGGGCACCGGCGGCACGGTGCACCGGATCGAGCCCGGACAGCTGTGTGGCGCCTCGGCGAGGCGCGGGACGGTGTTCGCACGGCGCTGGTCGAACGACGAGTCGTCTCGATGTGCGAGACGTGGCTGCGAGTCTAGGGGCGATCGCGGCCGCCCGGGCTGCGCCGAGAATTCGAGCCCGTAAATTGTGTGCAAACACCCGATGTGGATCGGCCCGCACCGACGGCACCCACCCACGTCTCGCGATGCGTCACGCAGCGTCGCTCGGCCGGGTACGATGGGTAAATGCCTTCGCGCAGCGTGCATTTCGTGGGGAGCTTCCCCGCCGCGAGTACGCATGAGGCGATGCGGGCGATGGCCGACAGTGCCGGTCCGCTGTTACAGACCCTGCCCACCGGTGAGACCCGCCGGTACGAGTACTACGTCCGGCCGATTTTGGAAGATCTGGTCGCTCAGGGCGCGCTCGAGGTCACCCGGTCGGGGGAGTGGCGGACTCGGCGCGATCGGCCTCGATACCGGGTACCGGAGGGCCGGACGGCGACCGGGGACGGGATGGACCTCGGCTATTCCAGGGAAGCGACCGAGGCGCTGCCGATCTTCTCCGCCGTGCGCGCCGAACTGGGCCGGCCCGAACTCGCGTTGCAGATCGGCATGCCGACCGATCTCACCCTGGCGTTCGTCGCATTGGGGCCCAAGGGAATTCGCTCCGAACGCACCGCGTTCACCGAGGCCACCGCCCGAGAGATCGCCGCCATTGCGCGGACGGGCGGCGACGATGTCGTCATCCAGCTGGAGGCCACCGCGGAACTGGTGGCGATGGCGCTGACCCAGCCCGCGCACCGCGTGGTGGAGCGGCTGCTGGGCTCGGGCCGGGGAATCGCGGCGCTGGCCGCCGCGGCCCCGGAGGGCACCCGGATCGGCGTGCACCTGTGCCTGGGCAGCCTGCACAACAAGGGCGTACCGCTGCGCACCGCCCGGCCGTTCGTCGACCTGGCCATTTCCGTTGCGCGGCAATGGCCCTCCGGACGCACGCTGGAGTACGTCCATGTTCCGTTCGCCGCGGGCGACAGACCGCCGGCTGCGGAGTCCCGGTTCTACGCGCCCCTCGCCGATCTGTCCCTCCCCGCGGGCACCCGCTTCTACGCGGGTGTCGTCCACGACGTGCCCACCGAGGATGAGCAGCGAAAGACGCTGCACACCATCGAGAATGCGCTGGGCCGCCGCGTCGACGGCGTCGCCTGCGCCTGCGGGCTCGGCCGTCGTCCCCGTGCCGTCGCGGACGCGCTCATGGCGCGCGCCGTGACACTGGCAGGTTCGTGACGGGCGGACCGTCGTCTAGCCGGCTTTGTTGTAGGCCTCGACGATGTCCTTGTGGATGCGGCCGCGGCTCGAGATCTCGTAGCCGTTGTTGCGCGCCCACTCCCGGATGGCGGCGGTCTGCTCGCGGTCCGGGGTCGTGCGGGCGGTGCCGGACTTGACGGCGCCCTTGCGGTTTCGGCCGACCTTGCGGGCGGATCCGGTCCACTGCTCGAAGATCTTGCGCAGTTTCTCGGCGTTCTTGGTCGACAGGTCGATTTCGTATTCGACCCCGTCGATGCCGAAGTGCACCGTCTGGTCGGCATCGGACTTGCCGTCGTAGTCGTCCACCAGCTCGACGATGACCTTCTTGGCCATGAAAACCCACCCTCCACTCAGCTCTTATGTGACGCGGCGAAAATGCTAATCGAGTTGGCGAGAGCGTCGTTGAGCAGGGTGAGAACAGTGGCTCGCGGGTCGGTTCGCGTCACGGGCGGAAGATCGCGCGCACGCACCCTTCTCGTTTGTTCTTGAACAGGTCGTACCCGCGCACGGCGTCCTCCAGCGGAAGGTCGTGGGTGATCAGATAGGACGGATCGAGGTCGCCCTGCTGGATGTAGTCGAAGATGCGGCGGACGTAGCGCTGGCCGTGCTGTTGCGCGCTGCGGATCGTGAGGCTCTTGTTGGTGACGACTGCCATCGGGAACTTGTCGGTCAGACCGTAGATGCCCAGCACCGACACCACCCCGCCCTTGCGGCAGGCGAGGATCGCCTCGCGCAACGGTGTGGCGCGGTCGGTTTCGAGGCGCAGGAGTTGTTTGACGCGGTCGTAGGCGTGCTGCAGTCCGGTGCCGTGCCCCTCCATACCCACCGCGTCGATACAGGCGTCGGGACCGCGGCCGCCGGTCATCTCGGCGAGGGTGTTCTGCACGCTGTCCACCGCGGTGTAGTCGACGGTTTCGGCGTCGAAGTGCTTGTGCGCCAGCGCCAGACGTTCGCGATAGCGGTCGATCACGATCACGCGTTCGGCGCCGAGCAGCCGCGCCGAGTGCCCCGCCATCAGTCCGACCCCGCCGCTGCCCCAGATGGCGACCGTATCGCCGGGGGAGATATCGCAGAATTCGGCGCCCATCAGTCCGGTCGGCACGGCGTCGGAGACGAACAGGGCCTGTTCGTCGGTGATCTCGGCGGGGACGGGGAAGCAGTTGACATCGGCGAAGGGGACACGCACGTATTGGGCGTGGGAGCCCTGGTATCCGCCGAAGGGGTGGGTGTAGCCGTAGATACCGGCGGTCGGGTAGCCGAGCACAGGGCGTTGCAGGTGCGCGTTCGGGTTGGTGGTGTCGCAGGCGGCCCACAGGTCGTGTTCGCAGAACCAGCAGGAGCCGCATCCGATGAACGAGGGCACCACCACCCGGTCGCCGACGCCGCGGTGGGTGACCTCGGAGCCGACGGCGACCACCTCGCCGACGAACTCGTGGCCGAAGACGTCACCGTGGCGCATTCCGGGCAGATAGCCGTCGATGAAATGCAGATCCGAGCCGCAGGTGGTGGTCAGGCGGACCGCCACGACGGCGTCGTGCGGGTTGACCACCGAGGGGTCGGGCACGGTCTCCACGGCGAGATCGTTGACCCCGTTCCAGCACAGTGCGCGCATGAATCGTTCCTCTCCGTCCGGCTCGTTATCCGTCCGAGGTGGCACGCGCGCTGGGATTTCCCGCGAGGGTCGGTATCTCGCCCGTCTGCAGCAGCGCCCGCGCGCGGTAGAGCGCCGCGAACGCGGCGGTGTCGGTGAGTATGTCGGGCAGCGGCGCCCGCACGGAGAGGGTCACTTCGGTCCCGAGCCCCTGCGGCGCGTCCCGGAAGTTCAGCTGCAGGTAGGTGCCGGCCGCGGCGTCGCCGGTACCGGTGAAGCGCAGCATGCCCGGCTCTTCGGCGAGTGTCGTTGTCCAGGTGACGTTTTCGCCACCGTCCGGACCCAGCCGCCACACATATCGGGTGCCGTCGGCACCGTCGTCTCGGGCGCCTTCGGAACTGTCCACCGAAGCCATCTCCCCGAACACCCGGGAGAGCAGTCGCGGATCGTGCCAGAGCTGTTCGACCTCCGCGCGCGGACGTCCGATCGTCACGATCTGCGGGTGCCCACGACCCGGCGCCGCGCCGACAGCCTTCGTGACGCCGACAGCTTTCGTGACCACGGCGTCGAGCCGATCCATGACCGCATCGGTGACATTCATCCGGGCCTCCTCGCCGGTCGCTTCGCTGGCGAGCTACCCGGCGCCGCCGGGGGTAAACGCCAATTGCCGGAAGGTCGCGGAGTGGTCGCAACGGTCTCGTTCGCAACTTTTCCGGGTGGTAAGGTCTCGCGTCGCGGTGTCGTCACCACGGGTTCCGGATCGGCCGAGGGCCCGTGAGTCCTACCGAATTTTCCGAAATGTCTTTCTTTCACAAGGTTGCTGAGCTAGGTTCTCCGCTACGCCGGACACTCGGCGGATGAGAAAGTCGGAGGAACACCGTGGAATTTCTTGGCTCTGTCGCCGGCATCCTGCAGATGGTGATCGGCACCATCCTCGCCAACACCGGTTCGGGTGGCTCCGGCTCCGGTTGGTGATCGTGACGGATTCGGCTCGCTACCGGCGAGCCGAATCCACCGCGCGGGTGGCGGCGTCGCCGAGTCGTTCATCGGGCGAATTCTTCAGGGGCCCGGGTCGTTCACTGGTCGAGCGCGTGCTCCGGTTGGCAGACGTGCATCGGTGACGGCAGGTACCGGACCATCGCGTCCAGCAGTGCGGCGGTGTCGTCGGTGCGCGGCGACGCATCGCACAGGACGGGCACGACATCGCCGATCCGGGTGAGGCGGCGGATCCGGTCGTACAACTGGTGCGGCGGCAACTTTCCGGTGTTCGGCACGCCGGGGCGTGCGGTGTCCTGCGCCAGCACCGCGTCGACGAGTTCGTGATACCGCTGCTCGGCGATCGGCCAGTGAGTGCCGAAGAATTCGACGGCCATCGGTTCGAGTGCCCACATCGGGATCAGATCGATGACTCCCTCGAATCCGGCCCCGATACCGAGTGGAATCTGCACCGTCAGCGGCACCGCTCCGCGCGTGGCGGCGACAGTGCGCACGCAGCGGCCGAAATCCGCGGCGCGATGGTCGAGTCCGTGTACCAGGCACAGGCGGGCGACCTGATGGTCGTCGGCCACCCGCAGAATCGCCTCGAGTCGCGCGGCGCTCGCCGCGGCCGCGTTCATCAGCGCGACCACCCCGTCGGCCGTCCGCACGGCCCGTTCGAGTTCCGCGATCGGCGCGTGGGTCGACAGCTCGGTCAGGCGAACCGTGTGCTCGACGCGGTCGGTCACCCAGTCGACGGTGACCGCTGAGTGGGACCCGTTTCCGGCGGGCCGGCGGCGCAGCCGGTCGATGAGCGCCGCCGTCTCCCCGGGGTCCCCGACGATCGTGACGTTGCGAATCGACTGCGGGTCAATGATTTTCATGCCCATCGCGGTGTGGTACTCCAGATCGACTCGAGGGTGGGGGCCATCCTCGATCCGGTCACACCGTACCCGGGCGCGCGCATCGGCGGAGCGGATTTCCTCGCCAAAATAGAACGTGTTCCTATATCGTCGGCGCTGTGCAGAAAGAACAACGCCCCGCCGTGGAAGGCTGGTTCACTGCGGACGACGGCACCGTACGTCTCCAGGGAAGTCGCTGCGAGGTCTGCGGCACACCGTACTTCCCGCGGAACACGCTGGCCTGCCGCAACCCGCAGTGCGCGAGTCCGAAGGACGGATCCGAACTGGTCGAGTATCCGTTCTCCACGCGAGGCCGGATCTGGTCGTACGCGGACGCCCGCTACAAACCGCCCGCACCCTATGTCTCACCGGATCCGTTCGAGCCGTACATCGTCGCGGCGGTGGAACTCGAGGAAGAGCAGATGGTGATTCTCGGGCAGGTCGTGCGCGGCCTCACCGTGGACGACCTGGCCGTCGGCATGCCGGTCGAGCTGACGCTGGGCGTGCTGTACGAGGACGAGGAAGCGGAGCACACGGTGTGGATGTGGAGGCCGGTCGATGCCTGACAACGATCGCGATATCGCCGTCCTCGGTGCGGGTATGCACCAGTGGGGCAAATGGGGACGCAATTTCGTCGAATACGGCCTGGTAGCGGCGCGGGCGGCGCTGGCCGATGCCGGCGTCGACCACCGCGACGTCGGCTACATCGCCGGCGCGGACACCATCCGCAACGGCTACCCCGGATTCGTGTCGGGTGCGACGTTCGCCCAGGCGCTCGGCTGGTCCGGCGCCCGGATCTCGAGCAGCTACGCCGCCTGCGCCTCCGGTGCCCAGGCCATTGCCAACGCGCGGGCCCAGATCCTGGCCGGGCTGACCGATGTGGCGCTGGTGGTCGGTGCGGATGCCGCCCCGAAGGGGTTCTTCCAGCCGGTCGGCGGTGAGCGCCGCGACGATCCGGACTGGTTGCGTTTCCATCTGCTCGGCGCCACCAATCCCATCTACTTCGCGCTCTACGCGCGCCGGCGGATGGCGCTGCACGGGGCCACGCTCGACGATTTCGCCGCCGTCAAGGTGAAGAACGCCAAGCACGGCCTGAACAACCCTTATGCGCGCTACCGCAAAGAGGTCGCGGCCGAGGAGGTCGCGGCCTCCGCGATCGTCTCCGATCCGCTGCGACTGCTCGACATCTGCGCCACCAGTGACGGCGGCGCCGCGCTGGTGCTGACGTCGATGGACTACGCCCGCCGCCACGGTATCGCCGATCCGGTCCGCATCCGGGCGCTGTCGACGGTCACGCCGACCTTCCCGAAGACCGTTCTCGATCTGCCGGATTTCGCGACCGACTCCGCGGTGGCCTTCGATGCGCCCTCGCGGTCGTTCCGGTCCGCGATCGCGGATGCCGCCTACGAGGAGGCCGGACTCGGTCCCGCCGACCTGTCCTTCGCGGAGGTCTACGACCTGTCCACCGCGCTGGAGCTGGACTGGTACGAAGACATCGGACTGTGCGAGATCGGCGGCGCCGAGGAGCTGTTGCGCAGCGGCGCAACCACTCTGGGCGGTCGCGTGCCCGTGAATCCCAGCGGTGGCCTGGCCTGCTTCGGTGAGGCCATCCCGGCGCAGGCGATCGCGCAGATCTGCGAACTCACCTGGCAGTTGCGTGGCCGGGCCGACGGTCGTCAGGTGGACAACGCCCGCGCCGGTATCGCCGTGAACCAGGGCCTGTTCGGCCACGGTTCGGCGATCATCGCCACCCGCTGAACCCCGCTCCGCTCACGAAAACCCGGGTCACACCCGGGTTTTCGCGTATCCGGGCAGGTTCGTGGTCCGGCTCGCTCAGCCCCAGGTGGCATGGTCCGGCACGGTGGAGGTGAAGATCACGTAGAAGTGCTGGCCCGGCAGCAGTTCGTTGATGTCGTGCCAGCGGCCGGCGGGATCGCGCTGGTAGTAGTGCTCGATGCCGGTGCCGTCGTCGTAGCAGACGATGCCGGCGGTGCCGAACGGACTCCAATACACCTCGGCGCCCGGTCGCGGCGGTTCCAGCGGGGTACGGAACTGCTGGCTGCACGGGGTGATCACCGGATGGTAGATGCTCGGCTGGGCGGCCGCACTCGGCGCCAGTGCCGCGAGTCCGGCGGCCGAGATCGCGGCGGCGGTGAGTGCACGGCGGACGGTGAAATTCGGCAATTCTGCTCCTCGCCGGTCGGAAAAGAGTTCACTGGCCTGTGTCGGCAACCCTACGGTCTCCCTCGTGTGATGAAAAAGTGGTTTGGCAGGCCGAGATCTGGGTTTTCGGTAGTCAGCTGTGATCTTGGGGGACGAGGAGTGAGCCGCATGCCGAGTAACAGAGATTCCGTATTCGTCGACGATGAAGCCGTGGCCTCGATGCCCGCCGAACAACCGGCGGCGGTGAGCTGGCCGGACCCCAGCCCTCTGGATTCATGGTGGAACGATGTCATGGGCCTGTCGGCCGACCCGCCCCGCCCCGCCGCCTGACCGGACGACGAGATTCCCAGCGCCGCAGGGATTTCGAAGCAGATCGCCCCGGTACGCGTGGCGGCGCGAACGGCTACCGCGGCCGTTCGGCGCCGCGTCCTTCGCGGCTGCCCCGGTAGGCGCTGCGCCGGATGCGAGTGATGAACCGCGGGGCCAGCGCGACGCCCGGCGGAGAATGCAGGGTCGGGTCGACGGCGTCCTCGGGAGGTGGGGCGACGGTTTCGGCGGTGAGCCGCAGATTCGCGAACGGTTCTTCCGGCCCGTTCAGTCGCCCGGCCGTCAGTGTGAAACCGAGGCCGTGTGTGGTCGTGTATTCGCGCAGCGTAGCCAGGGAGGCGTCGGCGGGTTGATCGGTGTCCGGCCGGGCGAATATCCACTGCGGGGCGCCGCCGTCGAACCGGTAGGCCATCAGCGTCCCGTAGGTCGCGTGGCGCCACGACGGGACGGGTATCGCGAAGAATCGGGTCAGCGTGCCGGTGGGCGTGGACGCCAAGGCGAGGTCCCAGCGCCCGCCGGGGGTCCGCACGCGCAGACCGATTCCCACGGCATCGGGCAGGTGTCCCGGCATGCCGAGGGCTTTGGACAGGCGAACCTCGACGTCGCGTTCTCCGTCCCCGAAGTACTTCTCGAACGCCGGGGCGGGGCGCAGGTGCCCGCTGAACCAGAGTCCGCGCGGATGGAAGACGCGGGCGCGCCGGGCGCGGGCGACCAGCTCGAAGGATTCCTCGACCAGGCGTTCGGCTTTCACAACTCGTCGCCGGTGCGGGGGAAGGGGAGAACCTGGGTGGCCTCGGGACCGCCACAGGTGTGAGTCACGGTGAAGACCACCGCTTGACCAGGGCTGAGCGTCTTGTATCCGGGCATGTCGATCGTGCGGTAGTCGACGAAGACCGCGTCGCCGGTGGCGCTGGTCAGGTAGCCGAACCCCTTCTCGGAGTTGAACCACGCCACCTGTCCCCGCTGCCAGTCGGGCAGCTTCTCGTCGACCTGCGCGAGATGCGGATCCGGATGGGTGCGGTGCTCGGCGGGAACAACGGCGGGGGTCCAGGTCACGGTCATGCGCATACTCATTCCGGTCGCGGTGCGGGCGGGCAACTGGCCGGCGGCCGGTTTCCCGGCGCCGCCACCCGCGATACCCGCCCGTACCGAGACCAAACAATCACCTCAGCACCTGGAGGTGCGCCGACAGCCAGGGACCGCCGACGCGTACTCCCGCGTCGGCAGTCCGTGGAGGTGGCTACGTCAGCCGGCCGGTGCCGGTTCGCGTGCGGTGAGGAACTCCGCGATCGCGGGATCGACCGCGTCACGGACCTGAATCCTCCTGGGCAGCAGGCCGTTTGCGTGCAGCAGGTCGGCGGCGTGCTGTTGTTCGTCGAGGAATTGCTCGGTGACCGGGCCGAGGCCGAACGGGCGGCCGCGCAGCGCGGCCTCCCAGGCGTCGAGGTCGGCGGTGCCGCCGCGGGCGACGATATCGTCGACGAAGTATTGCGCTGCGGCGCGGGGGTTTTCGGCGATCCAGGCGTCGGACTCCCGCAGGGCGGTGATGATCGCTTCCAGGGCCGGGCGGTGGGCTTCGGCGAAGTCGCGGCGGGTGAACCACAGCGAAGGGTGGCTGAAGACGGATTCGGTGTCGACGAGGGTGTGCAGCGGGGTGGCGGCCTCCACGGCGGCCAGGCCGGGATAGGCGCCGACCCAGGCGTCGAGGCTACCGTCGAGCAGCAGGGCGCCGCCGTCGTGCACGTCGGTGTCGACCGGTTCGATGTCGCCCCAGCCCAGCCCCGACCGCTCCAAGGCGAACAGCAGCAGCGTGGTCTGCCAGGAACCGTGCGCGATGCCGACCCGCTTACCTTTCAGATCGGCCACCGATTCGATACCGTTGCCGGCCTTGGTGACCAGCCGGCCGTTCTCGATGCGCGGGCCGGAGATGCCGACGTAGACGATGTCGCGGCCGTTGCCGAGCGTGGTGATCGGCGGCGTGAAGCCGGTACCGATGAAGTCGTAGCCGTCCGCGTCGAACAAATAGTCCGAATGTACCGATGGCAGCGCGGTTTTCACGTCGGCGCGGGGCGGCTGGGGCAGGGCGCGCAGGTCCACCCACTCCACGTCGGGCAGTGCGCGTTCCAGAATGCCGCGGTGACGCAGGACGAACAGCGAATTGTTGTGCGGGAAGTAGCCGACACGAACGGTCATGGTTTGCTCCTCGGGAAAGTGGGGAAGGGGTCAGATCAGCCCGCGGCGGCGGGCCTCGTCCGCGAGCCCGGTGCGCCCCCACTGCACCGCGAGATTGGACTTGTCGAATTCGACGGAGCCGCCGAGTGTTTCGGCGATCGCCTGGTACTGCGCGCCCTCTTCGAGCAACACGACCAGTTTCGCCAGCTCCAGCAGCCCGGCACGCCCGATGACGTTCGCGCCGCCGTTGGCCTCGAAGATGGCGATGAGGTCGGGGTCGCGGGTCAATCGGCCGAGGATGAAATCGCCCGCGCCGATGCTGCGATCGATATGCGGCGGGATCTCGCGCGACAGGGTCAGTCGCTGGACGGCGGCGTAGCGGATCGGGAAGACGCGGTGGGTCTGCGCCCAGCCACCCAGCCAGGGGCTGTGCACGTGCACCACGGAAGTGATCTCCGGGTGGGCGCGGAACACCGCGGCGTAGCCGGTGACGAAGCCGGCGGAACCGGTGCCGGACAGTACTTCTCCGTCGAAAGTCGCGACCACGGGTCGCACGGTGCGATCGTCGGCCCAGGGGCCGGGCTCGTTGAGCGCTACCGCGATGTCGTGGCCGGGCACACGTTCGACGAAGTTGACGGTCCCGTTGCCCGCGACGGTGCCGGTCTCGCGGAACACCCGGAACGCCTTCTCGGCGTCGCGGGTGGCGGCGGCGACGAATTCGGTGACGGTGGCGTCGAGCCGGATTTCGGTGGTGGTCACGATTCTCCTAGTGGGCGTGCGTCAGTGCGGGGGTGGCATCGGGTGTGGTCAGGCGGGATCGGCCGAGCAGCGGTAGCACTTCCTCGCCGACCCGGTAGGCCTCTTCCAGATGCGGATTGCCGGCGAGGATGAAGGCATCGACCCCGAGGTCGATCAGCTCGTCGAGGCGCTGGGCGACCTGTTCGTAGCTGCCGACCAGCCCGAAGGCGGGCCCGCCGCGGATCAGGCTGAATCCGCACCAGACGTTGGGTTGCACCTCCAGATCGCGGTAGCCGGTAATGGTTTCGGGGACCCAGCCCTTGATCCGCGCCGCGCCCACCGAATCGCCCTGGGCGGCGCGGTTGGCGGCCTCGCGGTCGACGAAGGCCCAGCCCTTGCGGATCTCGTCCCACGCCGCCTCTTCGGTGTGCCGGGCCAGGATGTCGATACGGACCGCGAATTTCGGTGTGCGGCCGAGCTTTTCGGCATGGGCGCGAACGCCGTCGAATTTGGCGCGCAGGTCGGCGAAGGGCTCCAGCCAGGACAGGTAGTAGTCGGCGTGGCGTCCGGCGGCCTGCACCGCGGCGCCCGAGGACCCCGAGAAGTACACCTCCGGGAACGGTTGCCCGGCCAGGCCCGGCGGCAGGGCGGCGGCCTCGGTGTGGAAGAACCGGCCGTCGTGGGTGTACGGCCGCCCGTCCCACACCCCGCGCAGCACGTCGAGGAATTCGCTGGTGCGGGCATAGCGGTCGTCGTGGGAAACCTTGTCGCCCCACCACAATTGGGCCGGGCCTCCGCCGCCGCTGATGATGTTGTAGACGAGCCGTCCGCCGGTGGCGCGCTGCAGACTGGCCGACATGCGCGCGGCCTGCACCGGGTGCAGGAAGCCCGGCTGGAAGGCGACCATGAAGCGATAGGTGGTGGTCTCGCGGGCCAGCGCGGCGGCGAAGGCCCACGGATCCTCGGTGACCGGGAAGGAGGGCAGCAGCCCGCCCAGGAATCCCGCGGATTCGCTCGCTCGCGCGACGGCGGCGACGTGATCGATATAGCTGTACCCGTCGAGTTCACCGCCGCGCACGGCCGGGGCGATATTGCCCGGACCGTAGCCGCCGGCGTTGCCGCGGTTGTAGCGGCGTGGCGTGCGCAGCGAGGCGTGGTCGCCTTCCATACCGATGCGCCAGTAGATGTCGATCGTCACAGCGCGACCTCCTTCAGGGTGCGTCCGGCCGGATCGGCGAGGAACAGCAGATGCTCACCGGCGCGATGCACCTCCTCGATGTGCGGATGCCCGGACAGCACGATGGTGTCGAAACCCGTTGCGGCGTAGACCTGCAGCTGCCGGGCCACCTGCTCGTAACTGCCGACCAGGCCGATGGCCTGCGGATAACCGAGCAGGTCGAATCCGGCCCAGCGGCCGTCGCCCAGGGCCAGCGATCGCGCGCCCGGCCCGTCCGGGCGCACCTCACGCCATTGCCGTTCCGCTCGCGCCCAGGCCTCGTCCTCGGTCTCGCGCGCGATGACCGGGATCTCGAGTCCGGCGCGCACGGTGCGGCCGATCTCGCCGGTGCGGGCGCGCAACGCGGCCAGTTGTTCGCCCGGGCCGTCGGGGGATTCGGTGAACACGTGCACATCACCGTGACGGGCCGAGAGGTCCAAGGCCTCGGGTGAGGTGCCGGACAGGTACACGGCCGGGAACGGCAGACCCGACAGCACGCCGCGGAAACCGCCGTCGATCACGTCGTAGAAGTCGCCCGCGACATCGAATCCGGTGCCCCGGAACCCGGCCGCCGGCACCGGATCGCGGTTCCACACGCCGCGTGCGACGGTGAGGAATTCCGCGGCGCGCCGGTAGCGGTCGGCGCCGGACACCCGGTCGCCGCGCGAGCGTGCCTCCGCCTCGTCGGTGTCGACCGCCAGTCGCCAGCCCAGCCGCCCCGCCGACAGGCGCTGCAACGTCACCGACATCTTCGCCGCGTAGACGGGAGTGCCGAAGGCGGGCTGGAATTCGACGATCACCCGGCTGTGCCGGGTGGCGCGCAGGGCGCCGCCGGCGACGATCCAGGATTCCTCGCCCAGCGGATCGTAGGGCGCGAGCACGCCGTCGAGTCCGGCCAGTTCGGCGGCGTCGATCACCTGGTGCAGATCGCCGAAACCGCCACGTTGCCGCAGTTCCGGTCGCGCGCGGCGGCCGTCACCGCGGCTGGGCAGCCGCCACAGGTATTCGGTCATGCCGCCGCCCGTCCGGCCGCGACCAGCTCCCGCGCCCGGGCCAGCGGCTCCGGCGCGACCCACGATTCGAGATCGAAGTCGGTGGCGAGGAAGCCGTGGGTGTAGAGGAACTGTTTCTGCACGCCCAGCAGCTCCAGCCGTTCTTCGTCCAGGCTCGGATGCAGGTTGCGGTGGAAGTCCTCCCCGTAGGCTGCCACGACTCCGGCTGGGCCGGACAGGGTTTCGCGTTGCAGCACCGCGCGGACGCCGTCGAGATTGTCGCCGGCCCAGTCGGCGGCGCGCAGACTCTGCGCGAGGAAGTCGACCACCACCTCGGGCCGGGTGTCGAGCAATTGCTGATGCACGGTGATGGGCCGCGGGGTGCCGTTGTTGACGCGCAGCCGTTTGCTGTCGGTGGCATCGAGGTCCACCGCCACCCGCAGGCCGTGCTCGGCGGCGACCTCTTGGGCCCGGGCGCCCTTGACGTAGATCGCGTCCACCTCGCCGCGCAGCAACTCCTCCGCGCCCCAGGTCACGCGGCGATCGCGCTGCTGAATATCGGTGCGCACCTGCGGATCTCGTTCCACGTCGAGTTCGACGACGGTGACATCGGCGAGGGTCAGACCGCCCAGCCGCAGTGCGTTGCCGAAGCCGTGCAACGCCATGGCGCGCGGGAAGCTGCGGGCCTGATCCTGCGCCCAGGCCGGAATACCGATGCGCAGACCGGCCAGATCGGCGGGGGAGGCGACCGGGGAATCCGGGCCCACCAGGATGGCCTGCGATTCGTCGATCCAGGTGAGGCCGATGAGCCGGGTGGGCGAGCCGGCGGCGCGGGCCGCCAGCGCGGGCACGTTGCCGCCTTCGCGCACCAGGCCGGCCAGCCCGTGGTCGAAGTGGAATCCGGCCAGTTCCGGTCCGGCGTCCTGCAGGACGCCGAAGGTGAGGCCGCCGCGCTGTGCGGCGTCTCCGAGCCAGCCCAGGCTGTGCGCCAGACCGCTGGCGGTCGGGACGGGGCAACGGGTGTACCAGAGGGTGTCGGTCATGAAAAGCTCCGTGGTTCAGGGAATCCGGTGGTGGTCGGTGGTGTGGCCGACGCCGAGTTCGGCGAGCAGAGCCGCCTGATAACGCAGGGCGGCGGGGTCGGTGCGGTCGCGCGGCCGGGGCAGATCGATATCGATGTCGACGGCGAAGCGGCCCCGGTTCAGGACGAGGACCCGGTCGGCCAGCCGGACCGCCTCGTCCACGTCGTGGGTGACCATCAGCACCGCGGGGCGATGCCGCTCCACCAGGTCGCCGACGAGGTCCTGCATCTGCAACCGGGTCAGCGCGTCGAGCGCGGCGAACGGTTCGTCCAGCAGCAGCAGTTCGGGCTCCCGGACCAGTGCGCGCGCGAGTGCGGCGCGCTGGGCTTCGCCGCCGGACAGGGTGGCGGGCCACTGCCGCGCCTTCTCGTCGAGTCCGACCTCGGCGAGGGCGCGCAGGCCCGCCTCCCGGACCGGCTTGGAACGGCGTTGTCCGACAACGACATTCGCCAGCACACGCTTGGACGGGATGAGCCGTGGCTCCTGGTAGACGGTGGTGCGGACGGCCGGAACCAGCACGTCGCCGGCATCCGGAGCCTCCAGGCCGGTGAGCAGTCGCAGCAGCGTCGTCTTGCCGGTGCCGCTGGGCCCGAGCAGCACGACGAACTCGCCGCGGCGGATGCTCAGATCGACGCCGTCGAGAACGACCTTGTCGCCGAAGGCTTTTCGCAGTCCGGTGATGTGCACGGCCAGCGGTGCGGCGGTGCGGGGTTCGTCCACGGCGGTCATCGGATCGCCACCTGCCCGCGCCACGGCATCGCGAAGCGTTCGATCAGCCGCACCGCGCCGTCGAACACCAGGCCCAGGACGGCGTAGAGCACGACGCACAGCACCATGTAGTCGGTGCGGTTGTATTCCTGCGCGAGGGTGACCAGATAGCCCACGCCCTTGCTGGTGCCGACCTGTTCGGCCGCGATCAGGCCGGTGATGCTGATGGACAGGCAGACACGCAGCGCCATGAGGATACCGGGCAGCGCTGCCGGCAGGATCACCTCGAGCACCAGTCGCGGGCCGGTCAGCCCGAAACCGCGGGCGGCCTCCACCACCTTGCGGTCCACATTGCGCACGCCGAGATAGGTGTAGGCGTACATGGGCGCGACCGTGGCGACCGCGATGAGCAGCACCTTGTACAACTCGTCGATGCCGAACCAGGCGATGAACAACGGCACCAGCGCGAGGAACGGGACCGCGCGCACGATCTGCATCGTCGAATCGACCAATTCCTCACCGAGACTCGACAATCCGGCAGCCAGGCCGAGCAGCAGCCCGGCCGAGACGCCGAGCCCCACACCCAGCCCGGCGCGGACGAAGGAGGCGAGCGCGAAATCGACCAGCTGACCGTTGTGCACCAGTTCGGTGAACGCCGACCAGACCTTCGGCGGGCCGGCCAGCACCTCCGGCGACAGCGTGCCGGTGGCCGACCCGACCCACCAGCCGGCGAAGATCAGCACCGGCAGCAGGAAGCGCAGGGGCACCGAAAGCCATGCGGGCCTGCGTTTCTCGACCCTGCTGCGCGGCGGTGCGAGCCGGCCCGTCGATACGGCGGGAACGATGACGGCGGTCATGTCAGCGGCCCGTTTTCAGCGCGGCCAGCTGGTCGGGGGTGAGCTTGGCCTTCAGGTCGTAGAAGATGTCGGCGGCGGTGATCTTGCGGCTGATCACACCGTTGCCGACGAACAGGTCGACCACGTCGGCGAGGTCGGCGGCATCGGATTCCAGCGGCAGGCGTGGCACGGTGGCTTCGCTGTCCACCCGGATCGCGTCGGCGAGGCGGGCGCCGGTCAGCGCGCGCGGGCCGGTCTGCTCGAAGACGTTCTCGAACGCGGACGGATTGTCGTGCTGCGCAACGGTCAGTCCCTGCAGCACCTCCAAATATTTGGCCGCGATCTCGGGGCGCTTGTCGAGGATCTCGGTGCGGAAGACCACCACCGTGTTGTCCTTGGAGCCGATGCTCTGCTCGGTCGCGATCTCCACACCACCGTTGGCCTTGGCCTCCTGATAGGGCACCAGGAACGAGGCCCAGGCGTCGACCTTGCCGGTGGCGAAGGCCGAGGCGGCGTCCTTCTGCTGCAACGGCACCCGCGTCACCTTGTCGGCCGGCACGCCCGCTTGGGCGAGGGCCTTCAGCAGGATGTATTCGCCCTTGCCGGCCGGGTTCACCGCGACGCGCTTGCCGGCCAGTTCGGCGACCGAGTGGATGCCCGATTCCTTGGTGGCGATGATGCCGCTCTGGTCCTTACCGGCCGGATCCTGCACCGCAACGATGCGGACCGCGACATCCTTCGACAGTGCCCCCACGACCGGGCTGAACGCGGCCCCGGAGATATCGAGTTGCTTGGTGTTGAACAGCTTGAGCATGGAGCTGAAACCCGGTGTGGTGTTGACCCATTCGACCTTGGCGCCCAGCGGAGCCAGGGCCTTGTCGAACGTGCCGTCGCGTTTGGCGACCGCGAGCGGACCCGCGTTGCCGGGGTCGGCCACCTTCAACACCAGCTGTGATCCGGCCCCGGATTCGGTCGCGGATCCGGAGCCACACGCCGCGACCAGAGCGACGACGGGGGCGAGCGCGAGCGCGAGTCGCCAACCGTGTGGCCTGCGCGTGCGGAACATCGTGGAGCACCTCTTCCGAATCGGGGACCGAAGTCGAGTGATATCCAGCGACAGTAGGGACGGACGGACCTCGTTACGAGGTAATGCTTTCCGAGGATCGGAAGGCTTGACGAAACCTCGGCTCCGGGTGTATTCCGGCGCACGAGTCCTCTGTACTGGCCAATCAGCCTGATCGACGCGACTTTTCGCGCAGCGTGATCCGAAGTCGGTGCGGGTTAGGTTTCCGAATAGTGGAATGAACGAGGGGGTGCGGGCGTGCTTCCTGTGTTACCGTCCCCGGCGTGGAAGCCTCCGGAGTGCAGACCGTCACCCGCGCGCTGTCGGTCCTCGACTGTTTCCGTGACGGCGACGAACGCGGCGTATCGGAAGTCGCCCGTCAGCAGGGCTTGGCGGTGAGCACCACCCACCGCCTGCTCACCGCGCTGGTGCAGGCGGGCTTCCTGGAGAAGGACGAGGCCTCGAGCCGCTATCGCATGGGCGGCGCGCTCGCCGAATACGGTCAGATCGCCTACCGCCAGCACCGCATCTATCTCGCCGAGCCGAGCCTGGAACAGCTCGCGGCGACCACGGGCGCCAGCGCGTCGGTCGCGATCCGCCACAGCATTCATGCCGTCCTGCTCGGCACCAGCCGCTGGCGGGAGACCGACGGACATCGGCTGATGGGAGTCCGCCTGCCCCTGCACGCGAGCGCGCTGGGCAAGGCCCTGCTCGCCTGGTCGGGCGCCCCCGACGAGGTCCTGGCCACCCTCACCTACGACGAGGGCACCGCCCGGTCGGTCTCCTCCCCGGGCGAACTCCGTGCCGAACTGGATCGCACGCTCGCACGCGGTTACGCCTACAACGACGAGGAACTGGATCCGGGATTTCGGACCATCGGCCTGCCGATCCTCACCCGCGACGGCGACTGCCGTTTCGCGCTCGGACTGCGCGGGCCCACGGCGCTGATGATCCCCCAGCGACTCCCGTTGTTCGTCGAGCTGGCCAAGGTGACGGCCGCCGACATCGCCACCCGCTTCGAGGCCGGCTGAGCGGATCTTCCCCGAACCGCTGCCGGTGCGTGGCGAGAGCGCTATCGTCGCTGCCAGGTCGCCTTTGCCCATTGATTGCCGGTTGTGTGCACCTGCCCGCCGGCGCAGCGATGAAGGGACACGCCATGAGAATCACCCGTTTCGCGCAAGCCGTGTCGATCGTGTTCGCGCTTATCGCCGGTTTCGTCGTGGCGGCACTCGGACCCGCGAATGCCCAGACCATGCCGACGATCGTGCTGGTGCACGGGGCCTTCGCCGACACCACCAGCTGGGATGCGGTCGCCGGGAATTTGCGGGCGCGGGGTTATCCGGTGGTGGTGCCCGAGAATCCGCTGCGCGGACCCGCCTACGACGCCGCGTCGGTCGAGAAGACCGTCGCCGGCATCTCCGGCCCGGTGGTCCTGGTCGGCCACTCCTACGGCGGCGCCGTGATCACCAACATCCATAATCCGAACGTGCAGGCGCTCGTGTTCGTGGCGGCGTTCGCGCCGGCGCAGGGCGAGCCGGTGGCGCTGGCGCTGGACCCGATCCGCTTCCCCGGTAGCCAATTGCTGCCGCCCGCACTGCAGATGAAGATCGTCGACGATCCGACCAACGCCGTCGGCCGCAACCTCGACGCCTACATCGCCGACGCGTCGTTCCATCAGGTGTTCGCTCCCGATGTCAGCGATGCGACGGCGGCCACCATGCTCGCCCACCAGAAGTCCCTCGCGGTGTCGGCGAATATCGAGCTGTCCGGGCAGCCCTCGTGGTCGAGCACGCCGAGCTGGTATCTGGTCTCCGCGAACGACACCGTGATTCCGCCCGCCGCGCAACGGTGGATGGCCGGCCGGATCGGCGCGCACACCAGCGAGGTGCAGGCGTCGCATGTGGCGCTCGTCTCGCAGCCCGCCGCGGTGGCCGATGTGATCGCGTCGGCGGCCTCGGCGACCTGAGGATCAGCGCTGTCTGCGCTGCCGCTCCCGCAGCACGTGCGAACGCAGGCGGGAGAATCCCTTGACACGCACGCTGCGTAGGTGCCGCAGGGAGAATTCGGTGTCGCCGGCCAGGGCCGCGGCCGCGCCGTCGTCCACGAGCACCGTTCCGGGACGGGCGACGCCGGTCAGCCGGGCGGCGGTGTTGACCACGGTGCCGTAGAGATCGCCGAAGCGGGTCAGCACCGGCCCGTAGGCCAGGCCCACCCGGATCTGGGGCATCTCCGAAATCGTCTGTGCCGCCCGGCCGATCGCCACGTGCAGGTCCAGCGCGATGCGCGCGCCCCGGTGCGGATCGTCGACGGCGAACATCACTTCGTCGCCCACGTTCTTGATCACCCAGCCGCCCTGGGCGGTGATCGCCTCGGTGGTGGCGGTTTCGAACGCCTCCAGCAGATCGGTCAGCTCGTCGGGGTCCAGGTGCCGCGACAGCCGGGTGTAACCGGCCATATCGGCGAATCCGACGAGTAATTGCCGTTCGGCGCCGTCGGATTCGAGGGATCGGCTCAGCGCCGCGGCCAGATGCCGCCGCCACGCGTACTGCTGCAGATCGGTGAGCACCTCGATGGCGTGGGCGGTGGCCTCGGCATCGGTGCCGGCGCCGAGTTCGCGGGTGATCAGATCCGCCTGCCATTCGGCCAGTCGCGCCATCGACTGTCCGAGGGTGCGGGCGGCGGCAATCTGATTCTGCTCGTTGACATTCGAGGCCGGGCCCAGTGCGCAGAAGGTGCGGACCGCGGCGACGTCGGCGTCGGTGAACGCCGCCTCGTCGTCGCTCGCCGCGGCCGGGAAGCCCAAGGCGATCCACAGTTTGCGGGCGCTGTCGACCGAGACACCGGACAGCTCGGCCACCTGAGCGCGGGTGTAGCGGCGGGGACCACCGAGAAGAGTTGTTTCGACCACCGCGTCGACCACGTCGGTCGACTCACCAGACTCGCTCACCCGGCAAGTACAGCACATCGCGGCACGGATGCCACCGCCGTCGCCCGCGACGGATTCGGCCGGAATTTCTTGTTTGAGCCTGCGAGTCGCGGATACCCAGGGCGGCATGGTTCATACGGAAGCTGCGGAGACGATCATGAGCACCGATACCACTGCTGCCTCGACCCGGTCCGCTACCGCTCGCGACGACGGTGGCCGCAATTCCTATGACGGGATCGAAGATTCCTTCCGTGCGCTGGCCGAACTGGAGGCCACCGACCCGCGCCGCGCCCGGCTGCGGGAGCAGATCATCGCCGACTGCATGCCGCTGGCCGCCCACATCGCCCGCCGGTACGAGGGCCGCGGCCAGTCGCGGGAGGATCTGCAGCAGGTCGCGAACCTCGCGCTGGTGCTGTCGGTGGACCGGTACGACGTGTCCCGGGGCGCACCGTTCCTGGGCTTCGCCGTGCCGACGATCATGGGGGAGGTGCGGCGGTATTTCCGTGACAGCGGATGGGCGGTGAAGGTGCCGCGCCGGATGAAGGAGCTGCGCGCCCGCATCTCCCAGCAGAGCCTGGTGCTGTCCCAGCAACTCGGTCGCGAGCCCAGCAGTCATGAGCTCGCCCGCGCTCTCGACGTCCCGGTCGAGGAGGTCGTGCAGGCGACCGTGGCGGCCAACAGCTACCTGTGCGACTCGCTCGACGAAACCCAGTCCGCCGAGAGCGACAGCCCGACGCCGCTGGGGGCCCGGCTGGCGGTCGACGAACCGCGCTACGAGTTCACCGAGGACGCGATCACGGTGAAGCCGCTGATCGAGGCCCTGCCCGAGCAGGAACGCAAGATCTTGATCCAGCGTTTCTACGAGAGCAAGACCCAGTCCGAGATCGCTGCGCTGCACGGCATCTCGCAGATGCAGGTCTCGCGGATTCTCAGCCGGGTGCTCTCGGGGCTGCGCGAACAGGCTCTCGCCGAACCCGCGCGCCCCCGGCACCTGCGCGCGGTGGCGTGACCTCCTACGCGAAATTCGCCGTGATCCACTCGGCCGCGGCCGTGGTCCAGGTGACACCGGTGCCCGGCATGTCGTGTGCCGGGTACAGCACGTGCTGACCGTCGGGATACGGGGTGAGATAACCGATCACACCGTTGACGGCGGTGGCGAAGCGTTGCAGGTTGGCCACCGGATTCGACATCAGGAACTGCAACAGCTGCGCGAAGATGAGATAAGTCGCGTTGCCGAAGCGGGCCCCCTCGACGAACGAGAACGGTGAGATTCCCACGTCGATGATGCGCAGCGGCGAGTCGGCCGGGGAGGCGGTGATGATGTCGCCCGGGTTCGCGTACTCCCGTGTCGCGACCGCCGCGGGCCAGGCGCCGTGCTGGCCGTGCAGGCCGAATGTCGGGGGCGGGCACAGGTTGTTCACCGAATCGCCGGCCTTGCGCAGTGGGTTGGCGATGAAGACGGCGAAGGCGATCTCGAGGGGGCTGCCGTCGGTGTTGGTGTACTCCCCCCGGGCCACCCCCTCGAGGATTCGGCTCGCGCAGATGCCGCCGAGCGAATAACTCAGCAGCGCACAGACATTCGGCGACTGCTGGATCGCCTCGACGCCCGCGGCGGTGCCCAGCCGGACCGAGGTGTCCAGCGACGGGCCCCACAGATTCGGATCCGGCCCGACGGAGGCGGGCCAGTCGGGTTCGAAGAAGCTGAAGCTGTCGGTCGAGAGCAGATCGGTGACCGCGGCCAGCATCCCCGCAGGGCTGCCGTCCGCGTTCCGCGGCTCTCCGGTTCCACGCAACGTGATGATGTCGATCATCGGGTTCTCCTTGCCCGCGACGAACTTCGACGGATCTTCCACGGTCGGCCCCGAACCGAGTACGGTCGGGAGTTGTGAAAAGAAGGCGGATGGCGTGGTGGTCGCTCACCGCGGCCGCGGCTGTGACCGTCGCGGGCTGCGGATCGGACCAGTCGGCGCCGGACACTCCGAATACGAGCGCGGCCCCGGCCCTGCACGTGGGTTCGGTACCTTCGTACGATGGTACCCCGCCCACCCGTGCTGCGAATGCCGTTGCGCCACAATGCCGGACATCCGATCTCGCGGCCGCGCTGGGCCCCTCGACCGCCGCCGCCGGAACTGTCGCATTTCCGATCGTGTTCACCAACAACGGTTCCGGCTCGTGCGTCCTGGAGGGTTTCCCGGGTGTCTCCTATGCCGCCGGCCCCGACAGCTCGCCCGTCGGCGCCCCGGCCGCCCGCGACGGGAGTGCGTCCGGACCGGTTCAGCTGGCACCCGGCGGCCAGGCTTCGGCGCTGGTGTTCGCGGTCGACGTGCACAACATTCCGGCCGACCAGTGCGGGCCCGTCGACGTGCCGGGACTGCGAATCTACCCGCCCGACAACACCGCATCGCTGTATCTCGACCGTGCGGCGACGGCGTGCGGTAACGGACAAATGACTACGCACCAGCTGCGGGTCCGCGCCCTCGTGCCGGGCGCCGAGGGGCGGTAATTCGATCTTCGACGGGTTTCGTTGGGGGACCGTCGATTACGACGCGGTCACGAGAACCGCACTATCGATGACGAGACAGGCGTAGCCTCGGACAATGAGATAGCCACCCACTCGAAACCCGGTCCTGCCGAGGACCGGTCGACTCTTGGAGGGGAATATGGTCGATTCCCTTTTCGCCGACGTGTCCGAGTTCCAAGTGCCGGTCGACGACTCGTATCCGTATCAGCTCTTCTCGTTCCGTTCCAACGACGGGACCTATCAGGACCACAACTTCTATTCGAACTATTCGTGGGCGGCCCGGGCCGCCGATTCCGGACGCATCGCCTGCTTCATCGTCTACTTCTACTGGCGGCCGAACTGGCTCGATACCGTCGACACCCACCGGAGCATGGTCGGTCAGGCGGGCGGTCCGCATCCGAAGATGATCACGATGATCGATGTGGAATCGGGCGGCAATCCCGGTGGCGATCAATCGGACGGCATCAACCGCGCGTACTGGCGGCTGGCCGATTGGCTGGGTTCGACCCGGCGGGTCATCGGCTACGCCAACCGCCCGGATTTCGACAGTATGTGGCCGGTGCGCCCGGACGGCCTGAACATGATCGGCGCCGGTTACGGCAGAAATCCGAACCTGCCCGGCCAGATCGCGCACCAGTACACCGACGGCCAGGGTTACGGCGGCGGCCTGCCCGAGGGCGCCTCGCCCTTCGGCAACTGCGATATGAACTCCGCCGACGGGTTCTCACCGGAGGATTTCGCCAATCAGGTCGGGGTCGGCACGGTGGCCACGGATCCGGTGACCGACATGTGGATTCAGTTCATGGGCATCGGCGGGAACGGCTGGCCGCAACTGGCCGGCCACACGCTCGTCGACGGTGTCGCCAGTGTGGGACAGACCCTCGGTCTGCCTGGTTTCGCGGCGCCGCCGGGGCCCACCCAGGTGCCATTGCCGCGTGACTCCGACGGCCGCATCCGCGACGAGTGGATCCAGATGCGCGGACTGCAGGGCGCCGGCTGGCCGCAGCTGGGCGGCTGGTCCCTGGTCGACGCCATCGCGGCCATCGGGCAGAAACTCGATATCGCCGGCTTCCAGCCTCCCAACCCGTAAAGCCCCCCACCCCGTAAAGCCCCCCGACGGAGTATTCGCATGCCGACAATCGCCAGTACGAACGGCCGCTTCTTCGTGATCACCGACTGCGTGCCGCAGGTCCGGGCGGCGGCGACGGCCGCCGCCGAGGGCGGCACCCTGGCCGCCCTCACCACCGCCACGGCCGCCGAGATCACGTTCCCGGAAGGGGCTTTCGCCGACGTGGCAGCCTGTGCCACACCGCAAGCCGGGCCGACGGCCTGGTTCGCCACCTTCAACGGCGGGGTCCCCGACGGCTGCGTGTACGCCATCGACCTCACCACCGGGAAGGTGTGCACCGACAACGCCAACCGAGCCGCGGCATGGACGCGATTCGTCCTCGCCGCCCCGGCATGAGCCGGCGATGGCGACGCACTGGGGGACGCCGCTCACCGGGTTCGCCGGAAGTACGGCGAGACAATTCGGAGTAGGTGGCACGGATCTCGGAATCCCTTACGACCGAGAACATTTCGCGCCGGGCCGGTCGGGTTTCGTCTTCGGTGACACGTTCACCGGTGACAGTCAGGGGTCGGGCACGTGGCTCGGCTCGCCCGTGCTGCTGTTCAGCTCCGACCTCCCGGACGCGACCACCACCTTCTCCGCGACCCCCGGTGGCGGGCCGGCGCGACAGGCCCTCACCTACACGCACAATGCCGACAACGGTTACGGGTTCGAGGTCAGCCGGATTCCCAACGACGCGTTCGTCGATCCGAACGGGCGAACGTGGCTGACCTACACCAGTGTTCACGACTGGGGCGTCTCCGACGATCGCTACGGTGCGCTGTTCTGCGGGCTGGCCTACTCCGACGACGACGGCGCCACCTGGACCGACTACGCGGCGGTCTGGCCCAACGACGGCAGTGACGGCTACGGCGGCTGGAGTCCGTTCATGATGCAGTCCTTCGCCGGCATCGGGAACAACAACGGCGACGGCTATCTCTATATCGTCTCGAAGGAGTGGGGACGCAGCCACAATCGCAACGGTCCGATCCTGATGCGCGTGCCGTGGCAGCAGATCGCCGTCCGCGCCGAGTACGAGTACTGGGGTTACGACGGTTCGGCCTGGCGGTGGGGCAATCCCACCCCGACGCCACTGTTCGGCGGGATGGGGCCGATCGGCGAGGTGAGCGTGAAGAACATCGCCGGGACATGGGTCATGTCCTATTTCGACGTCGCCGGCGCCTGCATCGCCACCCGCACCGCACCGGCCATCGACCGCGTCTGGACGGCGCCGAAGCGGCAGATCGTCGCCTCGGCACCGTGGTGGCAGTTCTGGGTCCGCACCTTCCCACAACTCTACGGCGGCTTCATCCACCCCCGGTCGAGCTCAGCCACGGACATCACGCTCTATGTCTCCCAATGGAATACGACCACGAACAGCCCGTACTGGGTGATGCAGTTCGACGGCATCACGCCGTAGCCGCCGGGTCAGCGCGGCGACGACCAGGGCGCCGCCGCGCGCTTCTCGGCCCACCGATGCGGATCGCATTCGAGCTCGCCGCGATCCCACCGGCCCAATTCCGCTGCGGCCGCGTATGTTTCGTGCAGAAAAGCGGCCACCGAAGCGTTCGGATCATCGGCTGCCCGCACCGTCTCGTACGGTAGAACGAATTCTCCCAGCGCGGCGTCGTAGTGTGCGCCCGGTACCCCGAGTTGCCGCTCGCGATACCCCTCCGGTTCGGGATAGGCGTAGGCGTAGAACGCGCCCTCCTCCCCGCCGCCGGGCCAGAATCCGCAACTGCTGAGTTCACGGGAGTAACCCTCCACCATGACCCAGTCGGCGCAGTGCGGCGCACCGCCGCCGTGTTCCGGCGCCGTCCGCCCGGAAAAACGGGTGTAGGCCAGATCCATGGCGCCCCAGAAGAAATGCACCGGACTGGCCTTCCCGATATACCCCGACCGGAACTCGTCGAGTGCGCGATTCGCGTGCACGAGCTGCCGCCAGAACGTCTGCGCGGCTTCCGGATCGTAGGACGCGTGGCGAGTGTCCTCGGCGAACGGAATGGACGGATCGACCTCGTTGGGGCGTCCCTGAATCCGCGTGGGCAACCCCAGCTCGTCGAGCGCCCGCATAGTTTCGGCGTAGAACTGCGCCACCGATTTCGGCGCGAGCTCCACATTGCGACTGTCGCCGGTGTCGGCGCGGATCACCAGCCGATGCGCGAAAAAGTCGAATTCGATATCGAACAACCGATCACCATAGGGAATCGCCGGCGTCGCCAACCCCCGCGGACTCACGAAAAGCGTGACCTGCCACCAGTGATTCAACAACGGAGCATGCGCCAGCCGAACCTTCCCCACCACCTGCATCCACATATGCAGGGTCTCCCGAGTATCCGCCCACTCCGCGACTCGCAACCGCGGCCACGCGGTGGAATTCGTCTCCGGCATATCGGTGGTCCCTTCGTTGTCGATGTCGATGCGAGTCACGGATTGCGAGGAGATTCCGCCGTCAACGCGGGAAGGGTCCGTAGCGCCCAGTCACGAAACGACGTCCACTCGATCTCGGGCGTCGCGCGATGCAGTGCCTCTATGTCGACGCGGTAGCCGCCGGCGTTGAGGAATGCCCACATGGCGTGCATATCCGGATTGCCGATGGCGTCGAGCGACGTCTGCCGATGCACGACGGGCCGGTCCAGCGCGTCACCGATGGCGGCGGCCATATCGGCGGGTGTGGGGGCGTCGCCGGCCAGTTCGACGCGCTCGCCGAGATAGCGGTCCGGCTCTCGCAGGACATGGGCGACGAACTGCCCGAGATCTTCTCGCGCGAGCTGCTGTAGCGGGCGATCCGAAGGTATCGGTAATTCCAGCACACCGTCGAGCAACTCCCGGCGGCCACCGAGCGCGTTGTCGAAGAAATACGTCGGTGCGACGACGGTCGCCGGCAGACCACTGGCTGTGAGTTCCTGCTCGATCACCGCTTTGCTCTCGAAATGCGGAACCATCGTGTTCTGATCCGTCGACGCCACGGAACTGAACACCAGATGCGGCACCCCCGCATCGCCGGCCGCCCCGATGATCGCCCGCCCCTGCCGGACCTCCGCATCGACACCCGCCTCGAACGGTGTGGTCAGTGCGAACACGCCCACGACATTCGTCATCGCGGCCGCGAGCGCGGCCCGATCGTCCAGCGACCCGCTCACGAGTTCCGCGCCGCGCTCACCGAGCCGCTGCGCCCCACGACCCTGCGGATCGCGCACCATCGCGCGCACCGCCCCCCCCGCGCGAGAGCAATGCGTCGGCAACAGCGCCGCCTTGTCCCCCCGTAGCTCCGAGTACCAGTACTGGAGGATGTGTCACAGCACTCCAATCCGATCACGTGGTCAGAAGTACCGCCAGGCTACGTCAGCGCAACCGAGAGTGGTGATCGTTCGCGGTGATGCGCCGGACCCGGTTCGGGCGCCGAGTAGCATCGTGGCCGGGGAGCCGCCGCGGGTCGATCGGAGGGGAATCATTCGTACGTCGAATTCCGTCCACGTTTCACCGTTGCCCGACGTGATCCGTGCCTACATGCGGGCTCACGGATTGACCAAGCACGAGAAAATGGAACGCGTACTGGGCGTGGACCGGACGTTGGTGTCGAAGTACCTCACCGGTGCTCGGGACTGCCGAGATGTCCTGCAGCTGAGGCACTTTGCTCAGGCGATGGATCTTCCTCCCGAGACTTTCGGGCTCATGGAGCTCCCACAGTCCATACCCGTCGACTTCGCCGACACGGTGGCGGATTGGCGGTTCGTGCGTCGAACCTTGAACCGGAATCGGCACGAACTGACCGCGACTGCCGCTCGTCTGTACTGGGATTCGGTGCCGATCGAGGGCACCACCTGTATCACTCGGCCGAACTGGATGGCGCCGGTGCCGCTCGACCTCGACTCGATCCGGCTCGAATTCGACGACGACGCTCCGCCCCCGATGTGCGACGGCACCGAGGTGGAGTCGGAGCCGTATCGGCCGATGCGACCGAATGGGCTGTCCCGGTACACGAGGTACAGCCAGGCGGTCAGAGCGATCGCACGCCCCACTTTGTTCGAGAACCGGGCGTCTTATCGTCTGCTCGACGTGTCGTTCGACGAGTGCGGGGGCCGGATGGCGTTAGGATCGACGACGTACTTCGACATGGTCGACGTGTGTGAGGTCATCGCCCACGAGACCGCAGCCGTATGGACAGCGCATCGCGGAGCCTCTCGCATCACACTGGAGGACCTCCCCTTCCGGAACCGGGTCGGCGACCTGTTCGATCCCGGGCGTCGGCCGATCCTGCCGAGTATCAACACCCTGACCATCCGGCGTGCGCCGGAGGGAGACACCTTCTTCCTCCATCGTCGCGGTTCGAATTCGGTAACGCTGGCCGCCGGACTGACACACATCATTCCTGCGGGGGTGTTCCAGCCGGCTGCGATCGGTCAGGTGAACATGTCACGTGATTTCAGTCTGTGGCGGAACATCATTCGCGAATTTTCGGAGGAGTTTCTGGACACGCCGGAACATGACGGTAGCAGCGGCACGCCGGTCGACTACGAAATCGAGCCACTTCGTACGCTGACCGAGGCGCGTGCGGCCGAAAAAGTTCGGGCATGGTGTTTCGGTGTGGGCCTCGACCCCTTGGCGCCGGCCGGTGAAATCCTCACCGCCGTCGTCATCGACTCGGACGTTTTCGACTCGGCGTTCGAGGGGTTGGTCTCGCGAAATTCCGAGGGCGAGATGTATCCCTCGGAGAATGGCACTCTGGGGATCCGCTGGACGTCGGAGAATGTTCGGCGCGTGCTGAACCACGAACCGCTCGCGGCAGCCGCAGCGGCGTGTGTGGCCCTGACCTGGCGGCACAGGGCGACACTGCTGGCATAGTGCCATGATGGCCTGGTGCGCGTACTGGTCACCGGGGCGAATGGCTATGTCGGTCGGGCCGTTGTCGCGGCCTCGAGTGCCGCCGGGCACGAGCCGGTGGCTATGGTGCGCGTCGAGGGGACGGAAATCGCAGGGGCGACGGAGATGCGCCGGGCCGATCTGGCCGACATCGACTCGCTCCGCAGGGCAATCCGCGACGTGGATGTGGTCTGCCATCTCGCGGGACTGACACGGGCGCGGGATTCGTTCGCGGAGGCTCTTCAGTATGTTCGCGTGAACACCGGGGGAACGATCGCTCTGCTGGAGGCAATGGACGCGACTGGTGTGAGCCGCATCGTCTTCGCGTCGACCGGTGCCATCTACGGGGCGCCGGAACGCCAACCTATGAACGAGGAAGTTCCGGACGCTCCGCCGCATCCGTATGCGATGAGCAAACGTGCGGCTGAACTCGCTATCGAGGCCCGCGCGGGCGGTGGGGAAGTCGCGGCGGTGATTGCGCGGATATCGAACGTCGCGGGCGGAATCGACCCGGATCCGACCAGGCTGGTTCCCCGAGCTCTGACGGCAGCCGCGAGGCACAGGCCCTTGGCGATCAACGGTGATGGTTCGGCCGTTCGCGACTACCTGCATCTACAGGATGCGGCAGCCGCGTTCGTGGCCTGTGTCGAGCATCTCCCCGAGGCCGGAACCGTCGTCCGCTACAACATCGGGAGCGGACACGGCACCAGCGTGATGGACGTAGTCGCTGCCGTCGAGCGGATTACCGGCCGCCCGGTTCCGCTGGAGTATGGCCCGGCGGCACCGGAACCGGCGACGCTGGTCTGTGATCCCTCCAAAGCCATCGCCGAAATGCATTGGCGTCCGCGCAATTCCGATATCGGCACGATCGTCCGGGATGCCTGGGCTGCGGGAGCCGCAGCGTCTGTGCCGTGACAGGCGGCATCGTCTCCCGGAGTGACGAATTGTCACACTGCTCGGCTCGTCTTCGTATCACCCTTGTCTATGAGGATCTCGCGATCAGCGAAAGAGTTCCGCGGCAGGTGCTTCGGCCCTCTCTCCGGCCTCGATAAGGTCCGATTCAGTGCTGCCGTAGCGGCATTACACGCAAGGGGAGCTCGCAAATGGACAGGTCGGATCGTGTGGTGCTGTCTGTGCTAGCACCGGGTGGTCTGCTGACCGCCGGACAAATGGTCGATAGCCCACAACTCGAAGGGCCATGTTTGCCGGGTGCGCGTACTCGATGAACCCGGCGCTCACGCCAGGAATCCTCCGTCGGCGTGCACCACACTTCCGGTGACGGCGGCGGATTCCGGTGTGCACAGCCAGGCGATGGTGGCGGCGACCTCGTCCGGTTCGAGGATGCGGTCGAGGAGTTGGTGGGAGGCGAAGTCGTCGACGGTGTCAAGGTGGTAGAGGCGGGCGGTTTCGGTGAGCAGGGCGGTGCGGGTGGAGCCGGGGGAGACGGCGGTGGCGGTGATGCCGGTGCCGCGCAGGTCGTGGGCGAGTCCTTTGATCAGGCCGACGACGGCGTGTTTGGCGGCGTTGTAACCGGAGAGGTGCCACATGCCGTGGTGGGCGGCCGCGGAGGCGAGGGCGATGAAGCGGCCGTTGGGTTCGGGGCGGCCGAGCATGGCGGGGATGGCGAGCCGGGCGAGGTTGGCGGTGCCGTGGACGCCGATGTCGAACATCGGCGCCCAGTCGGCGTGGCTGGTTTCCCAGAGCGGGCGGCCACCGGTCATCACGGCCGCGGCGGCGACGGCCGCGTCGAGCCGGCCGAACCGGTCCATCGCGAGTTCCACTGCACGGCTGACACTTTCGATATCGCGCACGTCCGCTTCGACGTCGAGTACCGTCCCCGCGTGCGCGGCGGCCACCGCGGCGAGCTGATCTCGGGTGCCGAGCGGATAGCCGAGGGCGGGGTCGTCGCGGCAGATGTCGACGGCCACGACGCGCCAGCCCGCGGCGGCGAGCCGGTGGACGGTGGCGGCGCCGATGCCCCGGGCGGCACCGGTGACGATGGCGACCGGGGCGGAGGCCACTACATGCCCCGGGTGAAGCCGTCGGGGACGATGACGTCGTCGGGGGTGAGGTCGTGGATGGAGGAGTGGCCGAGTCCGTAGAGCGCGGAGTCGATGCCCTGGCGGATGACTTCGAGGACGTTGTGAACGCCGCGATCACCGGCCGCGGCCATGCCCCACAGGTAGGGACGTCCGATCATGACCGCGTTCGCGCCGAGGGCGAGTGCCTTGACGACGTCGCTGCCGCGGCGTACGCCACCGTCGAGCAGGATCTCGACCTGTCCGCCGACGGCCTGAACGACGCTGGGCAGCATGCGGATCGCGGCGGGGGTGGTGTCGAGGTTGTTGCCGCCGTGGTTGGACACGGAGATCGCGGTGGCGCCGATGTCGACGGCGCGTTTGGCGTCGTCGGGGCGGCCTATGCCCTTGATGAGGAAGGGGCCGTCCCATTGCTGCCGCAGCCAGGCCAGGTCGTCCCAGGTGACCGGCGGGGTGCCCATCCATTCGCCGTAGGCGCCGAAGAAGGTCGGGCCCTGCTGGCCGCGCGGGACGAGGTTGGGGGTGGTGAGGTCGGGGAGTTTTCCGGTGCGGGCGAAGCGCCACAGCCAACCGGGTTTGGTGACGACCTGGGGCGCGAAGCGTACGGCGGTCTTCAGGTCGACGCGTTCGGGGAGCGCGGGGCTGCCCCAGTCGCGGGCGGTGGCGAAGACCCAGTCGAGGGTGACGATGATGCCCTTGGCGCCGGCTTCACGCGCGCGGTCGAGGCGGGCGACCATATCGTCTTTGCTTCCGAGCCAATAGATTTGGAAGAACGTCTTGTCGTTGGCGGCGATGACCTCCTCGATCGGCTTGGACCCGAACGACGACAACCCGAGTGCGGTCCCCGACATCGCCGCCCCGCGTGCGACGCCGACCTCACCGGCGGGGTCGACCGCCTGGACACCGGTGGGGGAGCAGATGACCGGCATCGAAATGTCTTGTCCGAGAACGGTGGTGGTCAGGTCGCGGGTGGCGGGCAGGTCGGCGATGTGGGGGCGCAGGCCGAGTTCGGTGAAGGCGGCGGCGTTGTCGTCGAGAGTGGCGCCGGCTTCGGAACCGGCCAGCAGGGCCAGATAGACCGCCTTCGGCACGCGCTTCTTCGCGCGGCGCTGTGCCTCGGCGACCGATTCGAACCAGTCACGGGTGCTTGCCATGAGAATCCTTGTGCTGCAGTCGAAGTCCATACGGCGAGCCGCATCGTGGGGGCAATGCCGAGCCGAGAGGCCGACAGTGGCGGGACAGATGGGCGGTCCGGGGGCGTCGAGGGTGGTTGGTGGTGGTGTCAGGTGAGCCCGGCGAGAGGGCTGGTGTCGCACGCCCGGTCGGGTGCGGTGGTCCTGGCACGGGTCGGTATGCCGAGGGCGACCGAGCGTCGGGTCGGCGCGCTGCGGGAGTGGTTCTTGTCCGGCTGGGGTTTCGCGCCGACTCCGGCGAGGGCGAGTTCGGCGTTGCCCTTCACGCATTCGGGGTCGGGCCCGTCGAGGGGCAGTCCGGTGAAGAATTTCGCGGCCATACATCCGCCCTGGCAGGCGTCGTAGGCCGAACACGAGGTGCAGGCGCCGCCGGTTTGCGGTTGCCGTAGTCGCGCGAACAGTTCCGAGGTGCGCCAGACGCTGTCGAATCCGCCGGTGTCGCGGACGTTGCCGGCGAGGAATTCGTCGTGGATGGCGAACGGGCAGGCGTAGACGTCGCCGACCGGGTCGACCAGGCACACCACCCGTCCGGCCCCGCACAGGTTCAGTCCGGCGATGGGGGTGGAGCCCAGTGCGTTGAGGTGGAAGAACGAATCACCGGTGAGCACGCCCTCGCCGTGGGCGACGAGCCAGTCGTAGATCTGCAACTGCTGGTCGGTCGTGGGATGCAGCTCGTTCCACACGTCGGCGCCGCGTCCGGACGGGCGCAGCCGGGTGATGCGCAGCTGAGCGCCGAACCGGTCGGCGATGGCCTTGAACTCGTCGAGCTGATCCACATTGTGGCGGGTCATCACGACCGAGATCTTGAAGTTCTCGAACCCGGCGTCGGCCAGGTTCTGCATGGCCCGCATCGCGGTATCGAAGGATCCGGGCCCGCGCACGGCGTCGTTGACCTCGGCGGTGGCGCCGTCGATGGAGATCTGCACGTCGACGTAATCGGTCGCGGCCAGCTGCCGGGCGCGTTCGGGGGTGAGCCGAATCCCGTTGGTGGAGAACTTGACTCCGACATGGTGGGCTACCGCGTAGTCGAGCAGTTCCCAGAAGTCGCCGCGGACGGTGGGTTCGCCGCCGCCGATGTTGACGTAGAAGACCTGCATGCGTTCGAGGTCGTCGATGAACGCCTTGCATTCGGCGGTGGACAACTCGCGCGGGTCGCGCCGGCCCGACGACGACAGGCAGTGCTCACACGCCAGATTGCAGGCGTAGGTGAGTTCCCAGGTCAGGCAGATCGGGGCATCGAGGCCGTGTTTGAAATGTTCGACCAGCTTCATCGGTGATCCTGTTCGTCCGGGCCGGCGGGACGCGGCGTGATGGTGCCCGCCTCGAGCAGACCGGCGAGCGCGCTCAGATAGCGGGGATGTTCGGCGTCGGCGACCCCCGCGGCCGCCACGGCAGCGGCCGCGGACGGGTGCTCGGCCAGTCCCTCCACGACCGCCACCAGCTGCTTCGTCTTCAGAAACGACAGACGGCGGGTGGTGAAGTCGTAAACGAGAGCTCCGAACGGCTCGGGCCGCAGCGAGATCGAGGGCGCGAGCCGATAGGAGCCGGCCGGATCGAAGCCGTCAGTAGACACCGCACATGCCATCGATCGAGACATCCTCGACGAGCAGGTCGTCTTCGACGAGCGCGTCCTCGGCGGGGACTACTGTCTGGCTGGTGATGGGTTCGTTCATGACCGCTCCTAGGGGATGGGATCGGGGTAACGGGTGTGAGGCACAGCATAATGGCACCGAGTGACAAAATGGAAGGGGTTACGGCGGAAAAACCTGTCGCACCGCGTGCCAGGGCCGGTCGCAGGCCCTCTACCAGTGCGGACGAGTTGGAGCGAGTCGCATTCGAGCTGTTCGAACAGCGCGGATTCGACGACACCACGGTCGAGGACATCGCGGCCGCCGTCGGGGTCAGCAAGCGGACGTTCTTCCGCTACTTCGACTCGAAGAACGACGTGGTGTGGGGCAACTTCAGCGAACAACTACAGGCGATGCGCGATCTGTTCGATCGATGCCCGCCCGATCAGCCGGTCGCCGACGCGGTCCGCAGTGTGGTGGTCGAGTTCAACCGCTTCGACCCGGCTCAGGTGCCGTGGCATCGCAAGCGCATGGAGCTGATCCTGAAAGTTCCCGCGCTGCAGGCGCATTCGACGCTGCGCTATCAGGAGTGGCGCAACGTGGTCGCCGAATTCGTGGCCGCCCGGCTGGGTGTCGGCACGCACGATCTGCCCGCCCAAGTCGCGGGCTACTGTGCCCTCGGCGTCGCGATCGCGGGATACGAACACTGGCTCGACCACCCCGACCAGGAGCTCACCGACATCCTCGACCGCGCGCTGCGGAGTTGGGGTTCCGGATTCGGCGCCGAGCCGGCGACCACCTAGGGACAGCCACGGCGGAACACGCTGCGTAGGAAAAGTACGTAGTTCTACGGTCGCCGATCACCCGCGCGGACGGAAGGCTGGACGGGAAGTCAGGCCGGCACTACCGCTCGGGGACGAAGATGAACGCAGAGAATCGGCAGCCGTGCTGCTGTGGCAGCGCGACCTCGGCCGTCCTGGTACCGTGCTGAGGCCCGGCGGCGGAGAGTGCGCGGTGCACAACGATGTGCACATGCGTATCTGGCTGGGTGGAACGGCGTTCGATTACCGGACCGCCGCCGCGGCAGTGGACAATATCGTCCGGGACTGGCGGCGCAAGCGTTGGTGCACGATCGAATTCATTCTCGACACCATCGACGGCCGCCTTCCGGAGAACCGCTTGCCGAACGAACGGCTATTCCTGGGCCCGTGAATCCGCCGCTCACCGGCATGGGACTCGCCGGACGAAGCTTCGCGGTGTCCTTCTCGCACTCGGTCGAATCGGAAGATTATGCTCGGGCTCGCCGGATTTCCCGGCGAGTACGGGACAGCAAAGCCGCTGTTCAGTAGTATCGGCTAGGTGTGGTACAACGGTTTCCGCACAGTGTGGACCGCAATAGGTCACTCCGCGCAGCGTCGTCGTGCGGAGAGGTGAAACAATGCTCGCCGGGGCAGTGTCCCCGGGTCGGATGCAATGCCGACACACGCTTCCGAAACCGTGGCGTGGCGGGGGGATCGACCCGCTCGACATTACGCCTTCCACTTTAATACGGACAAATCGCTCGTAGTTCCGACCCATTCGACAGGGCCTCTATATGCCTTGTGCGAGTGGCGCTTTCGGGCCGCCTGCACGTTCGGCGGCACGTCGTGATAATGCGGCGAACGGTTGTCGCGCAGTGCTCGCCAAGCTCGGCGAGAGGGGGTCCTCAGCTACGCAGGGCACGCACACGATCCGCATAAGACCCTCAATCGGACAGTGGCTCGTTCCCGGTTCCGATTGGGGCGACCTCGTGTGCGTCGAACAGTGTGTGATCGAAATGAGTTACGGGTGCCCGGGTCGATTCGAAAAACCGGCGATTCGGGGATCCGGCAGCTCGGGGAATTGCAAATGCAATTGCATTCGCAAGCAAGGGTACCGCAACGGGGAATTCCGCGCATGGAAACACGTGTGGATGTGCGCTGCTCCGTGTATCGGAATTCGAGGAGGGGCTAGACGATGAGTCCGGATTCAGCCATGCCTGCCGACCGAAATCCTGATCTGATTCCACTTTCCAGGGCGCAATACGGAATGTGGCTGGCGGACAATCTCCCCGGCGGACCGAACGTCAACATCGCCCACTACGTCGAGATCGAGGGGTATATCGACTACGCCGCCTTCGCCAAGGCGGTGACCGACGCCGGCCACGAGAGCGAGTCACTCATCGTCCGCGTGGTCGAGGTCGGTGGTCGTCCGTATCAGTACGTGGATCGCGGCATCGTCTACGACGAGCCACTACTGGATCTGACCGAGGCCGCGGATCCGCACGCGGCGGCGATGGACTGGATGCGCCGCGACTACGGCACCAAGGCGGTCGATCTGGCCCGGGACCGGCTCACCGCGACCAGACTCATCCGGATCGGCGAGGACCGATATCTGTGGTACGCGCGCGCTCATCATCTCGTCATCGACGGCTACGGTGCGTTCAATCTCATCAACCGCGTCGCCGAGCACTACAACGCACTGATCGAGGGCCGAGCGCCGACGCGGCTGGCGACGGTCGGGCTGAACGACATCATCGCCGCCGAGCACGACTATCGGACGAGCCGGCGGTTCGATACCGACCGGGCGTATTGGCTGGACAAGGCGGCCGACCTGCCCCCGGCCGCGAGTTTGGCGGGGCGCTCCGCCAAATGGAGCGAGGACGACCGCTTCGCCGGGCGCACGTTACCGGCGCCGCTGACCGCGCGGCTCGACCGCTGCGCCGACGACCTGCACGCCTCGACGGCGCAGGTGGTTGTCGCGGCGTTCGCCGCCTTCCTCGCGCGCATGACCGGTACCGACGAGGTCGTCCTGTCGCTGCCGGTGTCCGGGCGGGTGACGAGGCGATTGCGCAATGCCGCCGCGATGCTGGCCAATATGGTGCCGATCCGATTCACTGTGGACCCGGCGACCACGGTGGAGGACCTGGTCCGCGCATCGGTGTCCGAACTCGTGCTGGCCATGCGGCATCAGCTCTACCGGTTCGAGGATCTGCGCCGCGAATCCGATGCCGTCGACGCGGCGGCGACCTCCTTCGGCCCGATCGTCAATATCCTGTTCTTCGATTCCGAGATCCGCCTCGGCGAGGCGACCGGGCATTACCGCGCGCTGACCTCGGGAGCGCTGGACGATCTGCAACTCAATATGTACCGCGCCGGCGGCGACGCACCGCTGGCGGTCGAACTGCACGGCAACGCCAACCTGTACGGACAGGATGAACTCGACGCCCATGCCGGCCGCTTCGTCGACTTCCTCGACCGCATGGCGAACTCGCCCACCGATGCCCGGCTGGTCGACATCCCGCTGGTCGACCCCGCCGAACAGCGCAGGGTGCTCGGTGAACTCGCGGGCCGCGAGGGTACGGCCACAGCGGCGACACTGGCCGACCTCGTCACGCGACAGGCGGCGTTCTCGGTGTCCGACGTCGCCGTCGACGACGGAACGACCGCGCTGACCTACCGCCAACTCGACGAGCGCTCCAACCGGTTCGCGCGCAGGCTCATCGCCCTCGGGGCCGGGCCGGATACGCTGGTGGCGATCGCACTGCCGCGCGATGTCGATCTGATCGTGGCCGCACTGGCTGTGGTGAAGACGGGCGCCGGATATCTGCCGCTGGACCGCGCACACCCGCTCGAGCGCCTCGACTACGTGCTGCGCGATGCCGAACCGATCGCCCTGGTGACGAGCCGGAGCATGTCCGATCGGCTGCCCGAGACGGGCCGCGTCGTGCTGTTCGACGACGACGCCACCGAGAGCGGCGAACCGATCACCGATGCCGACCGGGTCCGCCCCCTGCGTCCCGGCAACGTCGCCTATGTCATCTACACCTCCGGATCGACCGGGCAGCCGAAGGGGGTGGCGATCACCCACGGCGCGGTCGCCGCCTACTTGACGAACGCCACTGCCGAAATCGGGGTCCGCGCCGGGGACGTGTGGACGTTGTTCCATTCGTTCGCATTCGACTATTCGGTGTGGGAGATCTTCGGTGCGCTGGTCACCGGGGGACGGCTCGTGGTGGTGGACGGTCCGGTCACGCGCTCACCGGACGAGATGGTGCGCCTCGCAGCGCGGGAGAAGGTGAGCGTTCTCAGTCAGACACCGTCGGCCTTCCATCAGTTCGCGGCCGCGCGTCAGCGCTACGTGGACGCCGGGCAACCGGACGGTGAGCTCGCCCTGCGCCTCGTCGTCCTCTCCGGGGAGGCGCTGGATCCGGCGAGTCTGTCCGACTGGTACGCCCGGACTCCGGATCTGCCGGTGCTGGCCAACAGTTACGGCATCACCGAAACCACGGTCTTCGTCACCTACACCCCGCTTGCGGCCGACCGGGCCGTGCCGGGCGCGCCCAGTACCATCGGCTCGTCGCTGCCGGGCCTGCGCGTGTATGTCCTGGACGAGCGCCTGCGACCGGTGCCACTGGGAGCCTGGGGCGAAATCTACGTTGCCGGAGCGCAACTCGCCCGCGGCTATCTCGACCGGCCCGGGTTGACGGCGGGACGCTTCGTCGCCGACCCGTTCGGTGCGCCGGGGGCGCGGCTCTACCGCAGCGGTGACATCGCGCGCCGGAATCTCGAGGGGGAGTTGGAGTATCGAGGCCGCGCCGATCGGCAGGTGCAGCTGCGCGGGTTCCGGATCGAACTCGACGAGATCCGCGCCGCGCTCCTGACCCACGGTTCGGTGTCGGCGGCGGTCGTCGTGGTGCATCTGCCCGGTACCGAGGCGGCCCGGTTGCTGGCCTACGTGGTGCCGGCCACCGGAGCGGTCTGCGCGGCCGAGGAGCTGCGCACGCATGTGCGTTCGATCCTGCCGGACTACATGGTCCCGGCCCACGTCATGGTTCTCGACGCGCTGCCGCTGACCGTCAACGGCAAGGTGGACCATCGCGCCCTGCCCGAGCCGGCGCCGGATTCGGCGGCGGCGTACGTGGCGCCGCGCACGCCCGTGGAGGAGACCATCACCGGGGTCTTCGCCGAGGTGCTGGGCGTCGATCGGGTCGGTGTGCTGGCCGACTTCTTCGAGCTGGGCGGCAATTCGCTGACGGCCACGGGGGCCGCGGTGCGGATCGGCGAATCGACCCGGTGCGAGGTGTCGGTGCGCGAGCTGTTCGAGAACCCGACCGCGGCCCAGCTCGCCGCCCATATCGACGGCGCCCGACGGTCCGCTCGCCCCGCGCTGCGGCCACAGCCGCGAGTCGATCCCATTCCGCTCGCACCCGCGCAGACCCGGATCTGGCTGATCAATCAGATCGAGCCCGAATCGGGGGCCTACAACATTCCGCTGGTACTGCGGCTGTCCGGACGGCTCGACGCCTCCGCCCTGCAGGCGGCCCTAGCTGATGTGATCGAACGGCACGAATCCCTGCGCACGGTGTATCCGGCCGTGAACGGCCGAGGCACACAGGTGATTCTGCCGGCCGAGGATGTCGTGGCGGAATTGGATGTGACACCGAGGCGCGTCTCCGCCGACGAACTCGACCACCGGATCGGTGAGCTGGTGTCGACCGGAACCGATGTGCGCCACCGGCCGCCGATCCGAGTCGCACTGCTCGCCACCGCCGATCACGGCCACGTCCTGGTGGTCGTCCTGCACCACATCTGCTGCGACGGGTCGTCGCTGCCGCCCCTCGCGGCCGACTTCGCCACCGCCTACCGCGCGCGAGCGCAGGGGCACGCCCCCGGCTGGCAGCCACTGCCGGTGCAATACGCCGATTACAGCATCCGGCAGCGCGTATTACTGGGCGACGACACCGATCCCGAGTCGCTCGCCTCTCGTCAATTGAATTACTGGACAGCACAATTGGCGGATATGGCGCGGCCGCTGGAACTCCCGGCCGACCGCCGGCGGCCGGATCGCCGGTCCCTGCTCGCCGATGTCGTCGACACCGCGATCACCGCCGAAACCTACGCCGGGATCGAGCAGCTGGCCCGCACGGCGAAGGTCACCACCTTCATGGTCGTGCATGCCGCGCTGGCGGTGCTGCTGGCCCGGCTGTCGGGCTCGGCGGACATCACCGTCGGCACCCCGGTCGCGGGCCGCGGCGAACGCGCGCTGGAACCGTTGATCGGCATGTTCGTCAACACCGTGCCGCTGCGGACGCGAGTAGACGACGACGACACGTTCGCGGACTTCCTGGCGCGGGTCGAGGACATCGATCTCGGCGCACTCGCACACAGCGACCTGCCCTACGAACAGGTCGCCGAGGCGATCGAGCCGATGTCGGCGGCGGCGCAGGACCCGTTGTGCCGGGTGTATCTGGCGTTCGACAATATGGACCGCCCGACCCTCGAGCTGGCCGGGGTCACCGCCGAGGTCCTGGATCCGGGTCCACAGCCGGCGAAGGTCGACCTGATCGTCACCGTCGCCGAGAATGCCAGGGCGGCAGGCGATCTCCCGATGCGGATCAACTACGCGACCGATGTGTTCGACCGCGGCACGGTCGAGGAGTTCGCCGCGCGCCTGCATCGGATTCTCGAATCGGTCGTGCGAAATCCGGGGCAGCGGGTCGGCGCGGTCGATGTGCTGTCGGCCGGTGAGCGCGCCGCGCTGGTGCCCGCATCCGGTGGCGACGCCGAGGCGCCGCTCGTGCTGGCCGAGCTGCTGACGGTCCGGGATCCGGAGGCCGTGGCGGTCGTGTCGGGCGGGCACACCCTGACCTACGGGGAGTTGGACGCCCGGTCGAATCAGCTGGCCCGAGTGCTGATCGAGTACGGGATCGGTGCCGACGACCGGGTCGCGCTGGTGCTGTCGCGGTCGGTGGAACTCGTGGTGGGAATGTGGGCCGTGGCGAAGACGGGTGCCGCCTTCGTCCCCGTGGATCCGCGCAATCCGGCCGAGCGCGTGGCGGTCATGCTCGCGAACGTCCGGGTCGCTGTCGCCGTGATCGCGACGCGGGACCTGGTGCCGCACACCACCGAGCGGCTCGTCCTCGACGAACCGCGCACCGAGGCCCGCATCACCTGCCGTTCCGCGTCCGCGGTGACCGACCGCGACCGGATTCGCCCGTGCCGGGTGTCGAATACCGCGTACGTGGTCTACACGTCGGGTTCGACCGGCGAGCCGAAGGGCGTCGCCGTGACGCACGCGGGTGTGGCGAACTTCGCTGCCGAACAACGAGATCGGTATCGGATCAGCGATTCCGCGCGCGTGCTGCAGGTGGCGGCTCCGGGCTTCGACGCGCTGGTGCTGGAACTGCTGATGGCACATCCGCACGGCGCGACGCTGGTGGTCTCGCCACCGGAGGTCTTCGCCGGTGAGCCGCTGGCGGAAGTGATTCGCCGGCAACGGATCTCGCATGCGTTCCTCACGCCCAGCGTGCTGGCGACGATGTCGCCCGCCGCGCTCGGGTCGTTGCGGGTGCTGGTGGCCGGTGGGGAGGCGGTCTCGGCCGACACCGTCGCGGTGTGGGGACCCGGGCGCCGGTTGCACAACGGCTACGGACCGACCGAGACCACGATCATGGTGGCGATCAGCGATCCGCTGAAACCCGGCGATCGGGTGACGATCGGCGGTCCGATCCGCGGTGTGCGGGCGCTGGTTCTGGACGAGCGGCTGCGGCCGGTGCCGGTGGGGGTGACCGGACAGCTGTACATCTCCGGCATCCATCTCGCCCGTGGATATCTCGATCGGCCCGCGGAGACGGCGGCGGCGTTCGTGGCGGAGCCGTCCGGCGCGGCGGGTGAGCGGATGTACCGCACCGGCGATCTGGCCCGCTGGACCCCCGAACGCACCCTCGAATACGCCGGGCGCACCGACTTCCAGGTGAAGATTCGCGGGCAACGCATCGAACTCGGTGAGATCGAGGCCGTCCTGGCCGGTCATCCGGATGTCGCCGCCGCGGTCGCGGTGAGCGTCGCGACCGACGGCGGAATGCGGCTCGCCGCCTATCTCGCGCCCGGCGACGACGTCGTCGACGTGGCCGCCGTGACGTCCTATGCCGCGCGCCACCTGCCCGCGCATATGGTTCCCGAGTCGGTGACGGTACTCGACGCCCTGCCGCTGACCTCGGTGGGCAAGGTCGACCGCGCCGCTCTGCCGGAGCCGGTATTCGCCAGTGCGCGAGCCGCTTTCGTCGCGCCGCGCGATGCGGCCGAACAGCTCGTCGCCGATGTGTGCGGCGCCGTGCTGGGCATCGACCAGGTAGGCGCCGCCGACGACTTCTTCGCCCTCGGTGGCAATTCGCTGTCGGCGACGCGGCTGGTCGCGCGGCTGAGTGCCGCATTCGATGTCGAGGTATCGCTGCGCACCGTCTTCGACGCCCCGACGGTCGCGGCCCTCGCCGCGGCGCTGCGCACCCTCGACACACCCGGGCGGGAACCGCTGGTGCCGCAACCGCGACCGGCGCGCATCCCGCTCTCACCGGCCCAGGCCCGGATGTGGTTTCTCAACCAGTTCGACACCGACTCCGCGCTGTACAACATCGCCCTGGTGGTGGGCATGTCCGGCCCGCTCGACGTGGCGGCCCTGCGGGCGTCCGTCGCCGATGTGCTGGAGCGGCACGAGGCGTTGCGCACCGTGCATCCGGACAGCGACACCGGGCCGCATCAGGTGATAGTGCCGGTGCGCGAGGCGCTGCCGCCGCTGGAGCCGATGACGGTTCCCGCCGCCGAACTCGAGGCGCGGATCGCGGCGACGGCGGCCGCCGGATTCGACGTCACCCGCGACGTTGCGTTCCGGGTCGTCCTGCTGCGCACCGCGCCCGAGGAACACACGCTGGTCGTCGTCGTCCATCACATCAGCTTCGACGGATCCTCGCTCGCGCCACTGGCCGCCGATCTGATGACCGCCTACGAGGCACGCCGCCGGCAGCAGGCGCCGCGATGGGAGCCGCTGCCCGTGCAGTACGCGGATTACGCACTGTGGCAGGGGAAACGGCTCGGCACCGAAGACGATCCGAGCGCTCCGGCCGCCATGCAGGTCGACTACTGGCGCACGGCCCTGGCCGATCTGCCCGAAGTGCTGGATCTGCCCACCGATCGCCCGCGCCCGGCGCGGCAGAGCTTCCGCGGTGCGACGGTGTCGCACACCCTGCCCGCCGACCTCGGGCATGCGCTCACCGCGCTGGGCCGCTCCTGCGATGCCACGGTCTTCATGGTGCTGCACGCGGCCTATGCCGCCCTGCTGGCACGTCTGTCGGGTAGCGACGACATCGCGGTCGGCACGCCGGTCGCCGGACGCGGAGAACCGGGACTCGAACGCCTGATCGGCATGTTCGTCAACACCCTGGTGTTGCGCACCCGCATCGACCCCGGCGCCTCCTTCCGCCGGATTCTGGAGCAGGTCCGCGCGACCGATCTCGCCGCCTTCGACCATGCCGACATCCCGTTCGAACGTCTCGTCGAGGTGATGAACCCGCCTCGCTCCACGGCGCATGCGCCGCTGACCCAGGTGGGTTTCGCGTTCCACAACATCGACATTCCGGCGGTGCGCTTCGAAGGATTGACCGTCGATGCCCGGACCGCCGACCCGAGCGTGGCCAAATACGATCTGCACCTCAATCTCGTCGACACCGCGCGCCATGGTGGACCGGATGGGATGGCCCTCGAATTCGGTTATGCGACAGACCTGTTCGACGAGTCCACGATCCGCGCGATGATCGACCGGTTCGTGCTGCTGCTGCGCGCCGTCGTCGACCGGCCCGACCGCGCGATCGGCGATATCGACCTGCTGACCGAGGCGGAAGTGCGCGAACTGGCCGTGCGCGAAACCGGCGGGACCATGGCGCCGTCCTCGGCGACCATCGCCGAACTGTTCGCCGCCCAGGCCGCGGCGACACCGCGGGCGAGCGCCGTGCTCGACGCCGAGGACGGCACGCGACTCGACTACGGCGAGTTCGCGGCCCGGGTGAACGCACTCGCGCGGACATTGATCGACCGCGGCGTCGGCCCGGACACCGTGGTCGCCGTGGCGATGCACCGCTCGGTCGACCTGCTGACCGCCCTCTATGCGATCCATGCGGCCGGCGGGGCGTATCTGCCGGTGAATCCGGAACATCCACTCGATCGGGTGCGCGCCGTGTTCAGCGCGGCGCGGCCCCGGGCGGTACTCACCCGCCGATCCGATGGCGCGAACCTGCCCGCTGACGTCCCGGTCTGGGACTTCGCCGAACTCGGCGGCCGTTCGCCGGACACTGCGCCAGTGACCGACCGCGACCGGCTCGGGCCGCTGCGTCCGGAGAATCTGGCCTACGTCATCTACACCTCCGGCTCGACCGGGGTGCCCAAGGGCGTGGCGGTATCGCATGCCGCGGTGGTCAATCAGCTGCGCTGGCTGCGCGAGCACTACCGGCTCGGTGACGACGTCATGCTGTGGCGGACCCCGGTCACCTTCGACCTGTCGGTGTGGGAACTGTTCTGCGCCTTGACCTGTGGCGCCGAATTGGTGATCGCCGGCCCGGGTGCGGGCGGCGACCCGGAGGCGGTCGCGCGGCTGATCGCCGACCATCACGTCACCACGGCCGATTTCGTGCCGTCGCTGCTCTCGGCGTTCGAGGATACGGCGGCCGGTCACCGCTTCCCCGATCTGCGGCGCGTGCTGTGCATCGGCGAAACGCTGCCGGCCGACACCGTGCGCCGCTTCCGCCGACTCAGCGATGCGCGCCTGGACAACCTGTACGGGCCGACCGAGGCCGCGGTCAGCGTCACCGCCTACCACGTCGACGGTATCGACGGCGGCACCGTGCCGATCGGTACGCCGGAGCCGAATGTCGTGGTCCACGTGCTGGATTCGCGCCTGCACCCGGTGCCGGCGGGGGTGACGGGGGAGTTGTATCTGAGCGGTGTCCAGCTCGCTCGTGGCTACCACCGGCGCCGGGATCTGACCGCCGCGACTTTCGTCGCCGACCCTCTCGGCAGCGCACCCGGGTCGCGTATGTACCGGACCGGTGATCTGGTTCGCTGGGAGAAGGGCGGCGTCCTGAGCTACGTCGGGCGCGCCGACGACCAGGTCAAGATTCGCGGACTGCGTATCGAACCGGGCGATATCGAGGCGGCTCTGCTCGCGCAGGACGAGGTGAATGCGGCGGTGGCGCGCGTCTACGCGGGCCGGGGCGAGCAACGCCTGATCGCCTACGTGGTCGCACCGGAAACCGTGGACACCACACGGATTCGGCGCCTGCTGCTGGAACGCCTGCCGGCCTATATGGTGCCGTCCGTCGTCATCCGGATCGGCGGTGTGCCGCTCACGGCGAACGGGAAGATCGACTACCGGGCCCTGCCGGTTCCGGACTCGATCGGGCAGACGGAATACCGTGCGCCCCAGGGGATCGTGGAACAGACCGTCGCCGAGGTCTTCGCCGAACTGCTCGGCGTGCCGGTCGTGGGCGCGGACGACGACTTCTTCGACCTGGGTGGCAATTCGCTCGTCGCCACGCGCGCGCTGAGCCGGATCGGCGCCACACTCGATGCGGCCGTGCCGGTGCGGATGATCTTCGAAGCGCCCACGGTCGCCGAACTCGCCGAGCGCATCGCCCGGCTGCGGGGTGTGCCCGCGCTGCCGGCTCCCACACGCGGGCCGCGACCGGATCGCCTGCCGTTGTCGACGGCGCAGACCCGGATGTGGTTCCTCAACCAGTACGACCCCCTGGCGCCGGGATACATTGTGCCGCTGGCGGTTCGGCTCGAAGGACGCCTCGATGCGGACGCGCTCACGGCAGCCGTCGGGGACGTGGTCGAACGGCACGAGAGTCTGCGCACCGTGTACCCGGCGGTCGACGGCGTGCCCACCCAGGTGGTGCTGGAGGCGGCCGCCGTCGTCGCGGACTGGGACCTGACACCGCAGCGAATCGACGAGCACGAGCTGGACGGCCGGTTGGCCGCGCTGACGACCACCGGATTCGACGTCTCCGACGCGGTGCCGGTGCGGGTCGCGCTGTATCAGCTGTCGGACACCGTCCGGGTGGTCGCGATAGCGGTGCACCACATCAGTTGCGACGGCTATTCGGTGGCACCGCTGGCCGCCGATCTCGTGGCGGCGTATCGGGCGCGGGCCGGTGCCCACCCGTCGGATCGTCCGCCGCTGCCGGTGCAGTTCGCCGATTACGCCCTGTGGCAGCGTGCGGTGCTCGGCTCGCCCGACGATCCGGAATCGCCCGTGGCACGCGATATCGCCTACTGGCGAACGCGACTGGCCGGCATACCCGAGCTGCTCGAACTGCCCGCCGACCGGCCGCGCCCGGTCGACCAGAGCCATCGCGGCGCGCTGATCCACGCCGACATTCCGGCGCACCTGCAGAGCCGGATCGAATCACTGGCCCAGCGCGCGCGAGCCACGACCTTCATGGTGGTGCACACGGCGCTCGCGGTGCTGCTGTCGGGCCTGTCCGGCAGCGACGACGTCACCGTCGGCGTACCGCATGCGGGCCGTGGCCACCGGGTGCTCGACGACCTGGTCGGCATGTTCGTCAACACCTTGGTGCTGCGCACCCGCGTCACGCTCGACCAGACGTTCACCGGATTGCTGGACATGGTGCGCCGCAACGATATCGAGGCCTTCGACCACGCGACCGTGCCGTTCGAGCAACTGGTCGACGCGTTGCGTCCCGCCCGCTCGACCGCGCACTCACCGCTGTTCCAGGTGATGCTCGCCTATCAGAACATGGTGCGGGCGCGTGTCGAACTTCCGGAGCTCACCGTCGAAACCATCGATCCCGGTGACAGTTCCGCGATCTACGACCTGCTCTTCATGGTGACGGAGGATCACGCTCCCGACGGTGAGCCGGCCGGTATGACGCTGCGGCTGACCTACGCGACCGACCTGTTCGACGCGGAGTCGGCACAGCGGTTCGCGGACCGGTTCGTCCGCCTGCTCGACGGGCTCACGACAGACGCCGACGCGCCGCTCGGTGAGCTCGACCTGCTCGATGCCGCCGAACGGCAGCTGGTGCTCAAACGCTGGAACGACACCGGCGACCCGATGTCGGTGGGGCGAACCCTGGTGGACGGCTTCGGCGAACAGGTGCGCCGCACCCCGCACGCTGCGGCGATCCTGCCCGCCGACGGCGACGCGCTGACCTACCGGGACTTCGCCGACCGTGTCCACCGGCTGGCCCGATGGCTGATCGCGCGCGGTGCGCGCACGGAAACCACTGTGGCCGTGGCGGTTCGACGCTCCGTCGACCTCGCGACGGCGTTGTACGCGGTGCTGGAGTCGGGTGCGGCCTTCGTCCCGATCGATCCGCAGCAGCCGAGCCGGCGCATCGCCGACGTGCTGGACGCGGCACACCCGCTCCTGGTTCTCACGACCGCGGCCGACGGCGACGGCCTCCCGCCGGAGTATCCGCGGGTGGATCTCGATCGGCTGGATCTGTCCGCACTGTCCGGTGACGCGATCACCGATGCGCACCGGCTCGCGCCGCTGCGGCCGGGCAATGTGGCCTACGTCCTGTTCACCTCCGGCTCCACCGGCGTGCCCAAGGGGGTGGCGCTGACCCACGCCGCCACCGCGAGTCAGCTGGCGTGGGCGCAGCGGCAGTGGCCGCACGGCGCCGGCGATACGGTCCTGTACAAGACCCCCGTCACCTTCGACATCGCGGTGTGGGAGCTGTTCTGGCCGTTGCAGACCGGCGCGCGGATCGTGATCGCCGAACCCGAGGGGCATCGCGACCCGGTCTATCTCGCGGACTGCATCGCGAACCGGGGGATCACCACCGTGCATTTCGTCCCGTCGATGCTCGACGTTCTCCTCGAAACCGTCGCCGATACCGAATTACCCTCGGTACGAAGGGTATTCGTCGCCGGTGAGGCGCTGGCGCAGTCCACCGTCGACGCCGCGGCGCGGGTGTTCACCGCGGCGGAGGTGGTGAACTGGTACGGGCCGGCCGAAGCGGAGGTGGTGACCTCCGCGCGATGCCTGCCCGGTGCGACGGTGCCCGCGACGGTCCCGATCGGCGCGCCGGTCTCCGGGATGCGGGTGTACGTGTTGGACCGGAGACTGCGCGCGGTGCCGGTCGGCGTCGTCGGCGACCTGTACGTCTCCGGTGTGCAACTGGCGCGCGGCTACCACGGCCGCGCCGACCTGACCTGCGCGGCCTTCGTCGCGCATCCGTTCGGCGCACCGGGCGAGCGGCTGTACCGCACCGGCGATCTGGTGCGCTGGACCAGATCCGGTGAACTGGACTTTCTGGGCCGCAGCGATTTCCAGGTGAAGGTTCACGGCCAGCGCGTCGAGCCGGGGGATATCGAGGCGGCGGCGTGCGCGCTCCCGGAGGTCGCGCGCGCGGTCGCGGTCGCGACCGCGGAGCGCATCGTGGCGTATGTGACGCTCAGGCCCGGCGTGGTGATCGACGGGCGGGACATCCGGGACCGCCTCGCACGGCTGCTGCCGTCGTATCTGGTACCGGGGCGCGTCGAGGTGCTCGACCGGATGCCGCTCACCGCGAACGGCAAACTCGACCGCGACGCGCTTCCGGAACCGGAGTTCGACGACACGGCGGAATTCGTGCCGGCGCGTACCGATCACGAAGCGGCACTGACCGATATCGTCGCCGCGATCACCGGCGGGGAGCGGGTGAGCGTCGCGGCGAACCTGTTCGAACTCGGTGTCGACTCGCTCTCGGCCGCCCGGCTGGCGGCACGCGCGGAGGCGGCGCTCGGGGTGCGGGTCGGGATCCGGGACATCTTCGAGGAACCGACGATCGCCGGACTGGCGGCTCGTCTGACGCAGCGCATGCCGTCGTCGCTGCTCCCGCTCGCGCCGCGGCCGCGCCCGGCCACGGTTCCGCTGGCGGCGGCACAGCGACGGCTGTGGTTCATCAACCAGTTCGATCCCGAGTCGGCGGCCTACAACATCGGCTTCGCGGCACGGTTGACCGGTGCACTGGATCTGCGCGCCCTGCGCGCGGCGTTCGCGGACGTCGTGGGCCGGCACGAACCCCTGCGCACCGTCTATCCCACGGTGGCCGGTGAACCCTGCCAGGTGGTGCGGGATGTGGCCGCGGTGGTCGCGCAGCTGGCACCGGATGCGGAGCCGGTCGACGAGGCGACGCTCGCGGAGCGAATCCGGCAGACCGTCGCGGCGGGCTTCGACGTCTCGGCCGAGGTCCCGGTGCGCGCGCGGGTGTATCGCACCGGGCCCGCGCAGCACATGCTGGTGCTGGTCGTTCATCACATCGCCGCCGACGGCTCGTCGATGGCGCCGCTGGCCCGCGACATCTTCACCGCTTACGCGGCGCGCGTGAAAGACCAAGCGCCGCAATGGCAACCGCTGCCGGTGCAATACGCCGACTACTCGCTGTGGCAGCGAGAGGTGCTCGGCGCCGAGGAGGATCCGGAATCGGTGACGGCACGCCAGGCCGCCTACTGGACGGCGGCTCTGGCCGACGCGCCGGAGCTACTGGACCTGCCGGCCGATCGGCCACGCCCCGCGACCATGTCGATGACCGGTGGCAGTGTGCGATTCGGCATACCGGCACCGCTGCACCACGCGATCGTGGAGCTGGCCCGCCGCGAGGGTGTCACCGTCTTCGTCGTGCTGCATTCCGCGCTGGCGCTCGTGCTGGCGCGCACCGCGCACACCGGCGACATATCGATCGGCACCCCCGTGGCGGGGCGCGGGACGGCGGCGCTGGACGATCTGGTCGGCATGTTCGTCAACACCGTCGTGCTGCGCACACCCGTCCGCGACGACGTGTCGTTCGCCGAGCTCGTCGCGCAGGTGCGCGGCATCGACCTCGAGGCGCTCGCGCACGCCGATCTGCCCTACGAGCGGTTGGTCGATCTGCTCGACCGGCCCCGGTCCACGGCGTATACGCCGCTGTATCAGGTGCTGTTCGGGTTGCAGAACGCGCCGGCGGACCGATTCCGGCTGCCCGGCGTCGAGGTGGAACTGGTCGATCCCGGTGTCGCCCAGGCCAAAACCGATCTCACCGTCCTGCTGACCGACGACCCCGGCAGTGCCGGGGCCGTCGGAATGGACGGCGAAATCATCTACGCCACCGATCTTTTCGTCGAGGCCACCGCACAGGCACTGGCGGACCGGTTCGTTCGCGTACTCGACGCCGTTGTCCGCGATCCGGCCCGGCCGGTAGGGGACATCGCGCTGCTCGACGCCGGCGAGGCCGAGCGGCTCGTGCCGGCGCGGGGCGGGGCCGCACCCGCACCGCGGCTGCTTCCGGAACTGCTCGCCACCGCGGTGGCCACCGCTCCCGAGGCGATCGCGTTGATCGACGGTACTCGCACCCTCACCTACCGTGAGCTCGACACTCGCGCGGAAGAGATTGCCGCCCAGCTATTTTCGGCAGGCGCGAAACCAGGGGTCCGCGTGGCGCTGGCCGTGCCGCGCTCGGCGGACTATCACATCGCCATGTGGGCGATCGTGAAGACCGGCGCCACCTTCGTACCGCTGGACCTGCGCTATCCGCCGGAGCGGATCGCCTATCTGCTGCACGACTCCGCTGCCGGCCTCGGTATCACCACGACCGCCGCGCGCGCGGCGCTGCCCGGCGACGTGCGCTGGCTGATGCTCGACGAACCCCGTGCCCCGGGCGCGGTCGCGGTGAAACATCCACGCGCACCGCGACTTCGGGATGTGGCCTATCTGATCTACACGTCCGGCTCGACCGGGACGCCGAAGGGGGTGATGGTCACCCACGAGGGGCTCGCCGCCTTCGCCGACGAGCAGCGGGAGCGCTACCTGGTCGAGCGCAGTTCGCGCATCGTGCAGGTCGCGTCACCGGCCTTCGACGCCGTCCTGCTCGAAGCGCTGATGGCGCACGCCGCCGGCGCGGCGCTCGTGGTGGCGCCGCCGGAGGTGGTCGGCGGCGCGGACCTGGCCGCGCTGATCACGGCGCACCGGGTGACGCATGCGTTCCTGACGCCGAGTGTGCTGGCGACGATGTCGCCCGCCGAGGTCGAGTCGGTGCGGGTCCTGGCGGTCGGTGGCGAGAAGGTGGCCCCCGATCTGCTCGCGGCCTGGGCGGCCGGGCGGCGGCTGCACCACATCTACGGCCCGACCGAGACCACGATCGTGATCACCATCAGCGATCCGGTGGATCCGCAGGAAATCCTCACCATCGGCGGTCCGATCCGCGGCGCGGAGGCGGTGGTGCTGGACGCGCGGCTGCGCCCGGTGCCGATCGGCGTGCCAGGGGAGCTGTACCTCGCCGGATCCGCACTGGCACGCGGATATCTGAATCGCCCGGCCGTCACGGCGGCGTCGTTCGTGGCGAACCCATACGGATCGCCCGGGAGCCGGATGTACCGCACCGGCGATATCGTGCGCTGGACCGAGCAGGCCACGCTGCAGTACGTCGGCCGGCTCGATTTTCAGGTCAAGATCCGAGGCCAGCGGGTCGAGCTGGGCGAGATCGATGCCGCCTTGCTCGCACATCCGGAAATCGCCACCGCGGTCACCGTAACCCGCACCGGGCCCGGCGGGCGCACCGTACTCGCGGCCTATGTCACCACCGATTCCGCCGCGACCGCCGCGCCGGGCGAGATCCTCGATCGGCTCGCGGCCACCCTGCCCGCGCATATGGTGCCGGCGACGATCACCGTCCTCGACCGGTTGCCGCTCACCTCGACCGGCAAGGTGGATCGGAAAGCGTTGCCGGAACCGGACTTCGACACCTCGACGGAGGGCGCGGCGGCCATCGCCGACGAGCTCGAACGCACCGTGGCGGCCGCCTTCGCCGATGTGCTGGGTGTGAGCGGCGTCGGCGCGACCACGTCCTTCTTCGCGCTGGGTGGCGATTCCATCATGTCGATCCAGCTGGCGTCGCGACTGCGGGCCGTGGGGATCGACGTGACGGCACGAGATATCTTCGAGCGCAAGACGGTTCGCGGCCTGGCGCAGATCGCGCAGGCGCCCGCGCGGGCAACCATCGAGGAACTGCCCGGCGGCGGAGTGGGTGAGATCGCGCTCACGCCGATCGTGGCCTGGTTCGTCGAGTATCTCGGGTCGCCGGCGCGGTTCGCGCAGTCCATGCTGGTGCGGTTGCCGCGCGACGCCCGAGTCGACGATGTGCGCGCGACCGTGCTTGCGGTCGTCGAACGCCATGATGTGCTGCGTTCGCGGCTGCGGGCGGGGCAGTGGGATGTGCTGCCGCTGAGCGCATCCGAGACCGCCGGATCCGTGTCGGTGCGTACCTTCGGCGCCGCCGAACGACCCGGCTCGCCGGGCTTCACGGCCGTGGTGGAGGCGGCGTCGGCCGCGGCGGTCGACCGGCTCGACCCGGCGACCGGTGCGATGGTGCACGTCGCCTGCCTGCTGCCGGAGCCGGGTGTGGACGCGGAGGCGCGCGCGCTCGTCGTGATCCATCACCTCGCCGTCGACGCGGTGTCGTGGCGAATTCTGCTGCCCGACTTGGCCACCGCGTGGCAGCGGATCATCACCGGCCGGCCGGTCGAGTTGGCCGCTCCCGGCACCTCGATGCGGCGTTGGGCCGAGGCCCTGGTCGAAACGGCGGCGGCGCGGGCCGGCGAGTTTCCACTGTGGCAGCGGATCTGCTCCGTCCCCGACCCGCTACTCGGACGCGCGAATGCCGATCCCGCGCTGGATACCCAGTCGACGGTGCGCCACATGACCGTCACACTGCCGGTCGACGTGACCTCGGCGTTGCTCCACCAGGTGCCCGCAGCCGCGCACGGCACCGTCGACGATGCGCTGTTGACGGCGCTCGCCGTGGCTGTGCGGCGGTGGCGCGAACGGCGCGGCAACGTCTGTGCCACAACGAGTGTCATGCTCGAGGGACACGGCCGCGAGGAGGGGATCGCCGAAGGCGCGGACCTGTCGCGAACGGTCGGCTGGTTCACCACCCGGTATCCGGTGGTACTCGACCTCGACGGGGTCGACTCCGCCGACGTGCCTGCCGCCGTGAAATCGGTCAAGGACCAGTTGCGTGAAATCCCAGACAAGGGAATGGGTTACGGTCTCCTGCGCTTCCTGAATCCCGCGACCGCCCAGCGATTCGCCGATCTGCCGGAACCGCAGATCGCCTACAACAACCTCGGGCGCACCGGCATCGATCGCATGGATCCGGCGGATCCGGCGTGGGTTCCCTCCGGCGAAGCCTTCGACCAGCGTGCGGCATTCGAGCCGGATATGCCGGTGGCGGCAGTACTCACCATCGACGTGAACGTGCTCGACACGGACGCCGGACCGCAGCTGTCGGCATACGTCGGCTACGCCTCCCGGCTGCTCGACCACGACGAGGTCGCCGAACTCACCGGCGAATGGGTCGAGGCGCTCACCGTCGTCGCGGCCGCCGCCGACCGGGACTGGGGGCTCAGCCGCTCCGACGTGCCTCTCGTCGATGTGACCCGCGCCGATCTCGACGCATTCGCCCACCGCTACGGACGACTCGACGACGTGTGGCCTCTGGCGCCGCTGCAGGCCGGCCTGCTCTTCCATGCCGAGATCGCCGCGGGCCACCTCGACGTCTATCTCGCCCAATCCGTGCTCACCCTGTCCGGCGAGGTCGACGAGGCCCGGTTCCTGCGCGCCGCGCAAGCCCTGCTCGACCGGCACCCGAATCTGCGGGCCGCATTCGCGCGTACCGCCGAAGGTGTTGCGGTGCAGGTGATTCCGGAGGACGTCGAGGTGCCGTGGCGGCAGGTCACGCTCTCCGGCGCCGCATCCGAGACCTCGGCTCTGCTCGATGCCGAGCGGGCGTCGTTCTTCGATCCGGCGCAACCGCCGCTGCTGCGATTCGTGCTCGCCACCGTGGGATCGGGCGACTTCCGGCTGATCCTGACCGCCCATCACCTGCTGCTCGACGGATGGTCGCTGCCGCTGCTGTGGCGGGAACTGATCGGCCTGTACGCAGTGGACGCACAGCCCGAGCTGCTACCGGATGCGGTGTCCTACCGCGACTATCTGGAATGGCTGGCTCGCCGCGATCGTGCCGCGAGCGAGGCCGTGTGGCGCGACGCGCTGCGCGATGTCACCGAACCGACCCTGGTCGCCGATCCGCATGCCGATGCGGCCGCGACCATGCCGATCGATCTGCCGGTGGAGATCGACGGTGAGGTGAGCGCCGAACTGGCGGAATTCGCGCGGTCCCACGCGGTGACGATGGCGACGATGGTCCAGTTCGCGTGGGCGGTGGTCGTGGGCAATCTGGTCGGCTCCGACCGGGTCGTCTTCGGCAGTACCGTGTCCGGCCGGCCCGCCGACCTGGCCGGGGTGGAATCGATGATCGGACTGTTCATCAACACGATTCCGGTCGTCGCCGACGTGCGCCGCGAGGACACCCTCGGGCAGGCCCTGACCCGGCTGCAGGCCGGCAACACTCGCCTGCTCGACCACCACTACCTCGAACTGCCGCGCATACTGTCGGCGGTCGGCGCGGTGACCCTGTTCGACACGCTGGTGGTGTTCGAGTCCTATCCGGTCGACAGCAGCGGACTGGGCGCCGCCGATATCGACGGCATGCGGGTGGTCGCGGCGGACGGGCGCGACGCCGCGCACTACCCGATCACCGTCCAGGCCCACCACACCGACCGGCTGCACATCCGGTTGCGCTACCGGCAGGACCGGATCACCGACGCGACGGCGTCGGGGCTGGCCGACCGGCTGGCGATGGTGTTGCGGGCGGTGGCGAGCGACCCGGGTGCGCGGCTGTTGTCGCTGGATCTGCTCAACCCGGCCGAGCGTGCCGCCGTCGTCCCCGCCACCGGAGGCGCCGCTGCCGCGCCGCACCGCGCCGACGAGTTGCTCACCGCGGGAGTGTGGGTGAATCCGTCTGCGACAGCGGTGATCTCAGATCACCAGACCATGTCGTACGCCGAACTAGACGCGCGCTCCAACCGGTTGGCGCGGTGGTTGATCGAGCGTGGAATCGGTCCCGGCGAACAGGTCGCGCTGGTGCTGCCACGGTCGCCGGAACTCATTGTGGGACTGTGGGCGACGGCCAAGACCGGTGCGGCGTTCCTGCCGGTCGACCCGCGCAATCCGACCGAGCGAGTGGCCCACATGCTCGCGGACTCCGCCGTGCGACTGGCATTGACGATCGCGGCGGAACGGGAGCTGCTCCCGGACGCGGTGACCCCGCTGGTTCTCGACGACCCGCAGACCGAGACCATGCTCGCCGCGAAGTCCGCGGCCACCGTCACGGACGCGGATCGTATACGGACACCGCGGATCGCGGATGCCGCCTACGTGATCTACACCTCCGGATCGACCGGCCTGCCCAAGGGCGTCGTGCTCACCCATGCGGGCCTGGCGAATTTCGCCGCGGTGGTGCGGGACCGCTTCGGCGTCGACACCGCATCGCGGGTGCTGCACGCGGCGGGCCCCGGGTTCGATGTGGCGGTGCTCGAGGTGTTGCTCGCCCATACCAGCGGCGCGGCCCTGGTTGTCACGGGACGGGACGCCTATGCCGGTCCAGAACTCGCGGAGGTGATTCGGCGGCAACAGGTCTCGCATGCCTTCCTCACCCCCAGCGTGCTGGCCACCATGTCGCCGACGGGTATGGATTCGCTGCGGGTGCTCATGGCGGGCGGCGAGGCGGTGACACCGGAGCTGGTCGCCGTCTGGGCGCCGGGCCGGCGGATGTTGAACGGGTACGGACCGACGGAGGCGACCATTCTCGCCGGAATCAGCGCGGCGTTGCTGCCGGGTGAGGCGGTGACCATCGGCGCGCCGATCCGTGGCATGGAAGCCGTCGTGCTCGACCCCTGGCTGCGACCGGTGCCGGTCGGCGTGGTGGGAGAGTTGTATCTCGCGGGCCCGCATCTGGCGCGCGGCTACGCGAACCGGCCCGCGGCGACCGCGGCCGCGTTCGTCGCGAATCCGTTCGGCTCGGCCGGTTCTCGCCTGTACCGCACCGGCGACCTGGCTCGCTGGACACCGGAATACGCGGTGGAGTATCTCGGCCGCCGCGACTTCCAGGTCAAGATCCGCGGCCAGCGCATCGAACTCGGCGAGATCGAGGCCGTCCTCGGTGAGTATCCCGGGGTCGACCGGGTGGCGGTCGCACTGCGCCCCGACGAGCGCGGCACCCAGCGACTCGCCGGATACCTGGTCGGCGACACCGATATCGATCCGGACGAGGTGAAAGCCGCTGCCCGCCGCCGGTTGCCCGCGCACATGGTGCCCGACGTCGTGCTGCACATCGCCGAGCTCCCGCTGACCGCGACCGGAAAACTGGATCGGGCGGCGCTGCCCGCACCCGACTTCACGGTGCAGCGGCGCCGGATCGCTCCCGGTACCGACACCGAACAACGCATCGCGGAGGTCTTCGGTGACGTCCTGGGCGTCGCCGACGTCGGTGCCACCGACAACTTCTTCGAACTCGGCGGCACGTCGCTGTCGGCCACCCGAGCGGTGGCCCGCGTGCGCACGGCCCTGGGCGTGCACGTCGGCATCCGGGATCTGTTCGACGCCCCGACGGTCGCCGAACTGGCCGCGCGTCTGGCCGGCGCCGACCGGGCCGTCGCGGCGCGGCCGGTTGCGCGGACCCGCCCGGACCGGATTCCGCTCTCGCCCGCACAGCAACGGATGTGGTTCCTCAACCGCTTCGACACCTCGGTCGGCGCGTACAACATCCCGCTGGTGATCCGGCTGCGGGGCGACCTCGATGTCGATGCGCTGCGGCGGGCGTGCGCGCTGGTCGTCGACCGGCACGAATCGCTGCGGACCCGATTCCCGATGATCGACGGTGCCCCCTGCCAGGTCGTGATCGGCGCCGACGAGGTCGCGCCCGCGCTGATCCCGATCCCGGCCGACGAAGGGCAGATTTTCGAGCGAGCGGCGGCGGTGGTGTCCGCGGGCTTCGACGTCACCCGGGAGGCGCCGATACGCGCCGAACTGTTCGCCCTCGGCGACCGTGACCACGTGCTGGTGATCGGCGTCCACCACATCTGTGCCGACGGACAGTCCATGATGCCGCTCGCCCGCGACGTGGCGCTCGCCTATGAGGCGAGTCGGCAAGGAACACAACCGAATTGGCCGCCACTGGCGCTGCAGTACGCCGACTACGCACTCTGGCAGCGCGAGATGCTCGGCGACGAAACGGACCCGGATTCGCTGATCTCGCGGCAGCTGCGATTCTGGACCGGCACCCTCACCGGACTGCCCGAACTTCTCGAACTGCCGACCGACCGGCCCCGCCCGCCCGTCGCGTCCATGCACGGCAGCACCCTCGATTTCGAGCTGTCCGCCGACCTGCACGCCCGCATCGACGCCCTCGCCCGGGCGGCCGACGCGACGGTGTTCATGGTGTTGCACGCCGGGCTGGCGGTTCTGCTGTCGAAGCTGGCCGCGGTCGGCGATATCGCGATCGGCACACCTGTGGCCGGCCGCGGTGACCGTGAACTCGACGATCTGATCGGCATGTTCGTCAACACGCTGGTGTTGCGGACCCGAGTGGCATCGCCACAGGCGTTCGAGGAATTGCTCGCCGCGGTCCGCGACACGGATCTGGCGGCCTTCGCGCACGCCGACGTGCCCTTCGAGGAGATCGTGGAGGAGCTCAATCCACGGCGCTCGACCGCGCACATGCCGCTGTACCAGGTGACGCTGGACGTGCAGGATCTCAGTGCCGCCGCACTCGAGTTGCCGGGCCTGACCATCGAACCGATCGAAGAGGTCTTCGATCAGGCACGCGCGGATCTCAACGTCAAACTCGTCCCGCGACCCGGCGCCGACGGCCGGCCGGGCGGAATGGCCGGCCGCCTCACCTTCGCCACCGACCTGTACGTCGAAGAGACTATGCGGCGATTCACACAGGCGCTCGTCCGCGTCCTCGAGCAGGCGACCGCGAATCCCGCTGTCGCCGTGGGGGATATCGATATCGTCGAGCCCCGCGAGCGTCGCCGGATATTGTCCGCCGCCGGGACCGACGGTGCCGCGGTGGCGGAACTGACCCTGCCCGAGTTGCTGTCCGCCCGCGTTTCGGCACATCCCGACGCGATCGCGGTGAGCGACGGTACGGCACAGCTCACCTATGCGGAACTGGATCGACGCGCGACCCGGCTCGCCGCCCGTCTCGCCGCGCACGGCGCGCGACCGGAAACGCTGGTGGCGGTGGCGCTGCCGCGGTCGGTCGATCTGATCGTCGGTCTGCTCGCCGTCGTGCGCGCGGGCGCGGGATATCTGCCGTTGGACACCGCGAATCCGCCGCGTCGCCTGCGTTTCGTCATCGACGACGCACGTCCCGTCGTGGTGCTGACCTCGGCCGATATGGCCCCGCAGGTGCCGCGGTGTGCGACGCCGATGGTGTCGATCGACGATGCGGAGACCGAATTCGACGCCGGTAGCGCGCGGGCGCCGGTGGCCGCGCGGCCGGGCAACCTGGCCTACGTCATCTACACCTCCGGGTCGACCGGCACTCCCAAGGGTGTGGCGGTCACCCATCGCGACGCCGTCACGCTGCTGACCCATGCCGCCGAACGATTCGATGTCCACCCCGGCGACGTGTGGACGATGTTCCATTCCTACGCCTTCGATTTCGCGGTGTGGGAGATGTGGGGTGCGCTGCTGACCGGCGGCAGACTGGTCGTCGTCGACCACGACACGGCTCGCTCACCCGACGCACTCGTGGAACTGGTGGCGCGCGAGAGCGTCACGATCCTGAGTCAAACCCCGTCGGCCTTCTACGGTTTCGCCGACTCCGAACGCAGATATCGCGAATCCGGTTGCGCTCAGGGTGATCTCGCGCTCCGGTATGTCGTCTTCGGAGGCGAAGCCCTGGACGCGGCGCGATTGTCGGGATGGTTCGCCGCCCACGAGCCCGGTTCCCCGCGGTTGATCAACATGTACGGGATCACCGAAACGACGGTGCATGTGACCTTCGCCGAGGTGGACGGTCCGAACGCGGACCGGATCGGAGTGCCGCTGCCGGGACTGCGCGCCTATGTCCTCGACGACCGGCTGCGCCCCGTGCCGATCGGGGTGCGCGGTGAAATCTGCGTCGCCGGAGCGCAACTCGCGCGCGGATACCTGCGGGCACCCGCGGCGACGGCCGGCCGTTTCGTGGCGAATCCGTTCGACCCGGACGGCGGCCGGTTGTATCGCACCGGCGACCTCGGCCGCTGGCGGGAGACCGGAGGCGGCCTGGAACTGGCCTATGCGGGTCGCGGCGATGCCCAGGTTCAGCTGCGTGGGTACCGGATCGAGCTGGGGGAGGTCGAGTCGGCATTGCTGCGGCATCCGTCGGTTGCGCGGGCCGCCGCGGCCGTGCATCGTCACGAGCGCGAGGTCGACCAGCTGATCGGATATGTGGTCGCCGCCGACGGTCAGCGTCTCGATCCGGGGCAGGTGCGGGCGGCCGCCGCCGAGGTGCTGACCAGTTACATGGTGCCCTCGATGGTGATGGTGCTCGATGATCTACCGCTGACGGTCAACGGCAAACTGGACCGAAAAGCCTTGCCCGCGCCCGATTTCGATGCCGCCGTACAACGGTTCGTCGCACCGCGCACCCGCACCGAGAAGGTGATCGGCGAGGTGTACGAGCACATCCTGGGCGCCGCCCGCGTCGGGGCGACCGACGGATTCTTCGATCTGGGCGGCAATTCGCTGCTGGCCACCATGGCGGTGACCGAACTGCACGCCCGCGGTGTGACGATCGAATTGCCGTGGATGTTCGAGGATGCGACACCACAGACGCTGGCCCGCCGCGCCGACGAGTACGACGGCGCGTCCGGGCTGAGCGTGCTGCTTCCGTTGCGCGCCGGCGGATCCGAGCCGGCCGTGTTCGCCGTGCATCCGGCGGGCGGCCTGGCGTGGTTCTACGGCGGGCTCATCGAACATCTGCACCCGGATCGGCCGGTCTACGGCCTGCAGGATCCGCACGTCGTCGCCGGTGAACCCGCCGCCACCTCCCTCGACGAATTGGCCGACCGCTATGTGGCCGAGATCCGCCGAGTGCAGCCCACGGGCCCCTACCACCTGCTCGGGTGGTCGCTGGGCGGGCAGATCGCGCACGCGATGGCGGTGCAGTTGCGCCGCGACGGCGCCCGGGTCGGCATCGTGGCGCTGCTCGACAGCGCGGCCGGCACGCTGCCGCAACCCACGGCCGAGGAACCCGCGCCCGGACAACTGATGACCGATCTGCTCGGCGGCTGGCGCGAGCTGTTCGACCTGGGCGACGAGCTGGTGGTGAGCACGCACGAACAAGCGTGGGAGGTCATCCGCGAGCAGGTGATCGCGACCGGACTGTTCACCGCCGAACAGACGGATCGGGTCATGGCGAGCTTCCGCACCGCCGGCGATATCTCCACCCGCCATCGGCCCGAAGTCTTCGACGGTGACCTGCTCCTGTTCACCGCCGGACAGGATCACCCCGAACACGACGCTCTCGCCGACACCTGGCGGCCCTACGTGGGCGGCGACATCCACAACGTCGTCGTCGACGCCCGCCATCTCGAATTGAGCCATCCCCGTGCGCTGGCCGTCGTAGGCCCCGTCCTCGAAAGGTTCATGGACCAATGCTGACCACTCTGCAACATGTGCGACTCGATGACGGCAGAACGGTGACCTGCACCAGTCCTGCCGAAGCCAGAATGCTGTGGGGCGAGACGACCGCGGCCGACGGGTTCTACCGCCGCGCGGCCGAATTCCTCAGTCCCGGCCAGGTCGTTCTCGACGTCGGCGCCAATATCGGCCTGAGCGCGATGATGTTCGCCGACACCTGCCCCGGCACCCGCGTGATCGCGGTCGAACCGGTGCCGATGACCTTCCGATGCCTGGACCGCAATATCGCGGCGCACGTTCCCGGCGGGATATCGCTGCGGATCGCGGTCGGAGCGATGCCGGGGACCCGGCCCTTCACCTGGTATCCGCGCGCGACGGCGAATTCCGGCTTCTTCGCCGACCGCGCGGCCGACGACGAAGCGACCGCCACCTATCTGCGCAACAACGGGCTGGACGACAGCGCCATCGCGGTCATCACGCAGGGGCTGCACGACGGCGTGCAACTCGAGGTCGGAGTCACCACCGTGTCGGCGATCCTGGATCAGCACTGCCGAGGATGTGAGATCGGCTTGCTCAAGGTCGACGTCGAACGCGCGGAATGGGATGTGCTGCTCGGCATCACCGCAGCGGACTGGCGGCGCATCCACGTCGTCGTCGCCGAGGTCCACGATCGCGACGGCCGTCTGCGCGAGGTCTGCGACCTGCTCACGCGGCAGGGCATGTCGGCGCAGACCCGCCAGGACCCACGTCTGGCGGGCACCGAAATGCACGAGGTCTTCGCCGTCCGGCCGCGTATCGATCGGTGAATTCTCAGCGCCCGGTCGCGCCGTCGATCAGTTCGCGCAGGATATCGGCGTGACCGGCGTGGCGGCCGGTCTCCTCGATCATGTGGGTCAGCGCCCAGCGGACGCTGGGGCCCGGGCGTCCCGGCAGCGTCGCGGCGGGATCGGTGCATCCGTCGAGTACCTCGTTCGCGCGCGCGACCGCGTAGCGGTAGCGGGCGAGGACCTCGGCCACGCCGTCGTCCGGTGCGGCCCGGAACGTCGCTTGCCAGTCGGTCACTTCGTCGCCGAGGAACATCGAGCGTTCGACGGCCGTGAGGTGGACCAGCAGACCGAGCAGATTGGTGCCCGAGGGCACCGCGGCGGCTCGGACCTGCGGTTCGGGTGCGCCCTCGACCTTCGCGGCGACGCCGGTGCGCAGATAGTCGAGGAACCCGCGCAGCACCGCGAGCTCATCGGTTCCGGTCCGCGGCGGTGGGGTGTCCTTCCGGCGTGCGGCGGCAGGCATGGCGGCTCCTTCGCGATCGGTGTGCGTTCGTACCCGTTCAGCCTTGCCGCCGCCGCCGCGAATCGGCACCAAAACTTGCCGTTCCGGCAAGATGGCCCGATGGCTGACGAAACGGACGAGGTGCTCGGTGCGGTCGGTGCCCGGTTGCGCGCGTTGCGCCGCGAGCGCGGAATCACCCTCGCCGACCTCGCGGCGAGCACCGGGGTGTCGGAAAGTACGTTGTCGCGCTTGGAGAGCGGACAGCGGCGGGCGACGCTGGAATTGCTGCTGCCGCTCTCGCGCACCTACAACGTCCCGCTCGACGACCTGGTCGGCGCCCCGCGCACCGGCGATCCGCGCATTCACCTGAAACCGATTCGGCGATACGGCATGACGTTCGTGCCGCTGTCCCGGCGGCCCGGCGGCGTGCAGGCATTCAAGATGATCATCCCCGCGCGACCCGAACCGCAGGAGCCGACACCGCAGACACACGAGGGTGTCGAATGGCTCTACGTGCTCAACGGCCGGCTGCGTCTGGTTCTCGGCGACCGCGATCTGACCCTGCCGCCGGGCGAGGCGGCGGAATTCGATACCTCGGTACCGCACTGGCTGGGCAGCGCCGACGGCGGCGTGGTCGAACTCCTCATCCTGTTCGGCCCGCAGGGCATGCGCGCGCATGTGCGCCCGGGTGCGTCTGCTGACGGTTAGCGGGACCGCCCAGCGCGCCCCCTCGACGGCCGCGTGCGCGATGGTCGATGATGGTCCGATGTGTCGATAGGCCGATCGAATCGAGGAATTCGATGTCGAGATACCTGTTCGTGCTCGGTGGTCCGGTAACCCGGCCTCGCTGGTGGATGCGGTCGGCGTGCTCCTCGATGCCTTCGTGGTGCGGCTGAGGCTGGTACCGGCCGTGATGGCGCTGGTCGGTAACCGGATGTGGCACCACCCACGCTGGTTCGGCCGTCTCGTCCCGGACCTCGACATCGAGGGCGCCCGGCTGGCAGACCGTGTCCGCGGCGAACATACGGCGGCGGCCGGCGCCGAGACCGCGCGCCCGGCCTCGGAGTGAACAGCAGTACCGTATCGGCAACACCGCCGTACGTCACCGGACAGGATGGTCACCGTATGCTCCGTGCCGCGTCGATCGTTGTGGCTCTTGCTTTTTCGACTCTGATCGCTGCTTCGCCGCAGGCCGGGGCCGTGGCCGGCACCCGGTGCGGCACACCGCTGTCGCCCGCGGAGATCCGGACCGTTGCCGAGTTGTCCGATACCACGACCATCGGCGCCGGGTCCACCCTCGACCGATTCGACGAGGCGGTGGCACGTAATCGTCGGATCACCGAAATTCTTGTCTCCCACCATGATTGGCGCGGCCTGTTCGACGTGGGGCTCGACGCCGTGGAACAGGACCCGGTGCTGCCGCTGCAGCACGATCCCACCGCGTTCGTCGATCCGGAATACGCCCACGCGATCAGTTACGAACTGCTGCGCCGGTTCCTGGTGAACCTGCACGCCGAGTTCACCGACGGCACGCCGGAGCCCCACTGGGCCTGGTACTTCCAGCTGGCGGGGCAATGCGACCAGTCGCCCGCGCGGGTCGCGATGGCTGGGTACAACGCGCACCTGACGGTCGACCTCGCCTACGCGGTCGCCGCGGTCGGCAGTAGACCGGAGAACGCGCCGGACTTCTTCCACATCGTCGACGCCATCGCCCGCAGCGGCGATCTGATCGTCGATCGCACGAAGCAGGTCTACAACGCCGACCTCGGGCCGCTGTGGCGCTTCTACTTCGTCGGTGAGGGACTCGACCGGCTGTTCGGTCAGGGCGTGGCCACCGGGCCGCTGCTCGAGGTCGCCGACCTGGGCTACAACGTGGTGGTCTGGACCAACGGGCTGGCGCTGCAGAACCCCGCCACCGCCGAGGCCACGCGCGCGGAGATCAACGCGCTGTGGTCGGCCGACGATGCGGCCTTCGCCGTGCTCGCACGCCTCGGCGGCCTGTGAGCACGGCGGGCCCGGCATCCCCGTGACCGCGGCCGGCGCCGTCAGTCGGCCGGCAGCGGGCGGCGGCCGGTGACGGTGAGCAGAATGTCCTTGGCGCACATCGTGATCGGCGTCCCCGTCCCCAGCGTGACCGATGCGTCGGAGGCGCGCAGTTGCCGGCCGGTCAGGTCGACGCCGAAGTAGCGCAGCGACTTCGGGCTCGCCTGGTCGAGCACGAGGGCGATCCGTTCCGGCGGGGCGGGCGGCAGGCCCAGGGGCTCGGTGATGTCCAGGCCGTGGATCACGTCGTGGCTCAGCGCACCCACCGCACCACCGCCCGGCGGACGCCACGGGTGTTCGACGTTGTCGCGCAGCGACGCGAGCAACTCCGCATCGCTCATCCGCGCGGTGTCGGCGCGCGCGGCCCGGTCGGCGTAGCGGTGGAACGAGAAGCGCGCACCGGCCAGCCCGCGCACGAACGACCACGTGGTTGTGCGGTAGGGCATCGTCATGTGGGCGAGCACCTCACGGACTCGCCAGCCCTCACACAGCGAGGGCGCGGCCCACTGCTCCGGCGTCAGTCCGGCGAGCAGGTCCGCGAGGCGTCGGCGCTCGGCCACGGTGTGCTCGCGCAGGACGGTGGTGTCGGTGTCGGTCGAGGTCATGACTCCGTCGTTTCGGTCGTAGGGAGTGGTCACCTCTGCTACGAACCCGACGGCGAGAATTCATCGGTGGGCGCCCGGAAAAATGGGCGGAAGCCCGAATTCGGCGAACCGGTCGCCACTGCCCAGGTAGGTCACCTGCCGCGCTATCAGCCCCGACCGCGCCTGGATCGCGAGCAGTGCGAAGGGGCGCAGCACACCGTCGGTATCGGGGCGGTACTGACCGAATCCGACCGAACCGTTCATCCGCACCGGTACCAGCCGATCGCCGGCGCACGCGTCGCCCGCCGCGAAGACCGAGACGATCAGGTCGCGCCCGCTCAGTCGCCAGGCGAACGGCGGCATCCCGGATTCGGCGTCCTCGCACAGCAGCGCGGCCAGACCGTCGACGTCGTGATTCTCGAAGGCCGCGACGTAGCGCCGGACCAGGTCCCGGTCGTCCGGGTCGTCGGGATCGAGCGGATCGGTGGCGGAGGGCCGGACCGCGGCCAGGGTGGTGCGGGCGCGTTGCAGGGCACTGTTGACCGCGGCCGGGCTGACCTCCAGCATGGTCGCGGTTTCGGCGGCACTGAAAGCCAGCACCTCGCGCAGGACCAGCACCGCCCGCTGGCGGGGCGGCAGATGTTGCAGTGCCGCGACGAAGGCCAACCGCACCGACTCGCGGCGGACGACGCGGTCGGCCGGGTCGAGCACCCGTGCGTCCGCGACCGGGTCGAGCCACCGGTCGGCGGGCACCACCGCGTCCGGGTCGAAACCGGTGGATACCGGACCTTCCCACACCAGTATCCGGCGGCGCGCCGAGCGCAGCATGTCCAGGCAGATATTGGTGGCGATGGCATGCACCCACGTCGAGAGCCGGCCGCGCTCGGGGTCGAAACTGTCGAATCGGGTGTAGGCGCGGATCAGCGTCTCCTGCGCGGCGTCGTCGGCATCGGCCGACGAACCGAGCATCCGGTAGCAGTAGCCGGTCAGCGGAATCCGCAGCGCTTCGAGTGCCCCCGGCCCCGAAACGCCGGACCCCGCAACGCCGGACTCCGGCCTTCCGGGTTCCGGCGGCGGTTCACTCGCGGACACACTCACCGCCCCATGCTCGCACCTCCGTGTCACCGGCGACAGCGGGACCGGCCGGGTAGCTTGCGGGGCATGGAGCTGCGCGCGGGCGAGGTCGTTTTTCACTACGTGGAGCACGGCACGGGCCGCCCGGTGGTGGTGCTGCACGGCGCCGGGGTCGATCACCGCGAGGCCGAGGCGTGCTTCGAACCGGTTCTCGGCGACGCCGCCGGGCTGCGGCGGATCTACCCCGACCTGCCCGGTGCGGGACACACCGCCGCACCCGGCACACTGCGCAGCGCGGACGATGTACTCGACGCGCTGCTGCGCTTCACGGATGCGGTCACCGGCGGTGATTTCCTGCTCGTCGGCCACTCGGCGGGAGGGTACTACGCGCAGGCGATGGCCGCGCGGCGCGCCACCCGGGTGGCCGGTCTGGCGTTGGTCTGCCCGCTGTTGCCGGGGGTGCGTGACCTTCCCGCGCATCGCGTCGTGGCGGGGCCGGGCGATCTCGGCGACGACGATTTCCGCGGCTACTTCGTCGTCCAGACCCCGGCCATGCTCGACCGCTACGAGCGTGTCGTCGCACCCGCCGCCGAGCTGGTCGATCGGTCCGCGGCGCGGCGCATCGGTGAGCGGTGGCAGTTGAGCCCGGACGGCACACCGCCCTATCCGGGGCCGGTCACGATCGTGGCCGGGCGCCTGGATTCGACGGTCGGTTACGCGGCGGCGGCCGATCTCTTCGAGCGCTGTCCGCACGCCTCGCTCGTCGTGGTCGACGAGGCCGGACACGCCCTCCCGCACGAGCAACCGGAGCTGCTGCGCGCCCTGCTGGCCGAGTGGCTCACGCGCGTGGTGCGCGCCGGCGATCGATCGTGACGATCACCTGCGCCGGCACCGGCGCAGGTCGGACCAATCCGACATGTGCGTCGACATCGAATACCTCGTGGTTTGCCAACGGAACGCTCGGAGAAAGGAACGCTGTGATCAACGGAATCATCGCGGTTGTCGGAGCTCTGGCCTCGGGTCTGGGATCGATCCTCATCAATTTGATCGACGTTTTGCTCTGACGAAGTGACCCCAGACCCGGTGAACCGATCCCGGATTCGCCGGGTCTGCGCCTATGCGGGCCGCGGAGAAGTTCGGCGCGCCGAGCGCCGAACTCTTGCCCGCGGGCGCATCGGTGGGAAAAGTGACCGCCGGATCTGTTCTCTCGACGAGGAGGCGCGGCGTGCGTTTCGGCATCTTCATTCCCCAGGGCTGGCGACTGGACCTGGTCGGCATCGAACCGGGGGCGCAGTGGGGTGTGATGCGGGATCTGGCGCAGCGGGCCGACGCCGCCGAAGTCTGGGAATCGTTATGGGTCTACGACCATTTCCACACCGTGCCGGTTCCCACCGAGGAAGCGACGCACGAGGCGTGGACGCTCATGTCGGCCTTCGCCGCCACCACGACGCGCATCCGGCTCGGGCAGATGTGCACCGCGATCAGCTACCGGAATCCGGCCTACCTCGCCAAGGTCGCCGCGACCGTGGATCTGGTATCGGGCGGCCGGGTCGAGATGGGTATCGGCGGCGGCTGGTACGAGCACGAGTGGCGCGCCTACGGCTACGGATTCCCTTCCGCGGGTGAGCGTTTGGGTAGACTCGACGAGGGAGTGCAGATCTTCCGTCAGGCGTGGACCACCGGCACCGCGACCCTGGACGGCAAGTACTACCAGGTCGACGGCGCCCGGGTGTATCCGTTGCCGCTCCAGGAGGGCGGCATCCCCATCTGGGTCGCGGGCGGGGGTGAGAAAGTCACGCTGCGCATCGCCGCGCGATACGCGCAGTACACCAACTTCGCGGGCGATCCCGAAACCTTCACCCACAAATCCGAGCTGCTGCGCGACCATTGTGCCGCCGTCGGAACCGATTTCGACGCGATCACCCGTAGTTCCAACTTCAACACCGTGATCGGCGCCACCGAGGCGGAGGTGCGTGAACGGCTGGACGCACTCGCTTCTCGGCTGACCCCCGCCCTCGGGGCGGACGCCGCGCAGGACTGGGTAACCAAGCTCTACGCCGATTCTCCCGCGGTCGGCACACCGGAACAGATCGTCGAAAACCTGTCCCGGGTCCGCGATCTCGGCTTGTCGTACGCGATCCACAACTTCCCCGAATCGGCCTACGACCTGTCCGGGGTGGAGTTGTTCGAGCGCGAGGTCATTCCCGCGCTGCGATGACCCACGGCATTCAGTCGACGCGCACGTCCTCCGGTGACCAGAACGCTCGCATACCGGTGATGCGCGCGTCCTCGTCGAAGGTCATCACATCGATCGGTTCGATCGTCGTGGTGCGAGAGCCGGTCTCGGTCACCACCCGGAACCGGAACGCCGCCGCGCCGCCCGCGATCCGCAGGTCGAGCAGCTCGGTTCTCATATGCGCGGAATCCAATGCGCCGTAGAACTTTTCGATCGCGGCCCGGCCGACGTGCGGCGGCGAGCCGAACGGATCCTCCACGGTGGCGTCCTCGCTGTAACATGCCGCCACATCGGCGGCGGACCCCGAGCCCACCGCCTCGAGATACCGGTGTACCGCTGCTCGAATCCGTTCCGCTGAAGCCATGGGACAACGAAAACACGGATCCGGCGCGGCGCCGCCTGCCGATCCCGCCTGCCGGGACGGAAGCGCGAGGCCCACTGAGATCGTCGAACTATCCGCGAACATCAAGAGGGGAACATCTACTCGTGAACTACGAAGGTGTGGCATGAGCGCCGCCGGGATCCGCGACGACCAGGCGGGCGAACAGCGCTATCGGGAGCTCGCGGCATCCGCCCGTTCGCTCGTGGCGGGTGAACACGATCGGATTGCCAACGCCGCCAACCTTTCCGCGCTGGTCTATCACGGTCTTCCCGGGCTGAACTGGGTGGGATTCTATTTCTTCGACGGGAACGAACTGGTGGTCGGCCCGTTCCAGGGCCGCCCGGCCTGCGTGCGGATCGCGCTGGACCGAGGCGTGTGCGGTGCGGCGGCGCGGACCCGGCGGACGCAACGTGTCGCCGACGTGCACGCGGTGCCCGACCATATCGCCTGTGATCCGGCGAGCAGGTCCGAACTGGTGGTGCCGTTGATCAGCGAGGACACCGTGATCGGCGTCTTCGATCTGGACAGTCCCGAACTCGACCGATTCGGTCCGGTCGATCAGCGGGGATTCGAGGAGATCGCGTCGATCTATCTCGACTCGCTGATTTCGGACGACCGGGGCTGAGCAGGGCTAGGAGGCAGCCTGGATCGCCGGCCGGAAGGCCTGCGGATTCGGCCGCCCCAGTGTCCACCTGGCCGCCGCCAATGCCTCCGCGCACGACGCCTTGAGGCGGAGGTGCTGCGGGCGGGGATAGCCGGCGGCGTCGACTTCCGCGCGCAGCCCCACGATTCGGCGCTCCAGCAGGCGTGCGTCCGCGGTCTTCAGCCCACGCCGCGCGGATGTCAACGCGGTCAGCACTCTGCGCTGGAGATCGTCCATACAGCACACCTCCTGTGGTGACGGGCCCTCGGCCGGTGACGAAGTCGTTCCGAGTGCGGATTATCGATGGGTACCCCGGCGGCACGCCGCGAAACGGTGACCTCGCGTACGCGGCGCAATGACGCAAACGGCTTGTACCGGACGAACATTCGGCCTGCGCGTGCCGACGGGACGAATTCGGCCTGCCCGGACGAGGTTTGCCGCGACGGGCAGCGGGGCACTCGAAGACTGGTCGTCATACCCCGACCCGGTTGTGCCGGGTGCGGTATGCCACCTCTCACGTTGACTCGTCGTGTCGGATCGAGGTCCGTTATGCACAGTGACCCGCCCGGTCGCGCTGGTGTGTCGCCTGTTTCGGCGGCCGGAGTCGCCGCGCTGCTGCGTGCCCTGCCGGGATCGCCGATGGCGGGGGTCACCGCGCACGGCAGCACGGTACTCGAGATCGTCGCGGCGACGACGCACCGCGCGCGCATGGTCGAGGAGGCGCAGCTGCTGCATCCCGACAGCCCAGCCCGCGAGGCCGCGGCGACCGGTGTCCCGATCGTGATCACCGATCTCGCCGGCAGCTCCCGGTGGCCGGGGTGCGGCGCGGAGCTGCGGTTGTGGGGAGTGCAGGCGGTGCAGTGCCAGCCGCTGTCCGACGACGACGGTGCGGTGGTCGGCGTGCTGAGCGTCTACACCCCGGCCGCGAACGTCCTCACCGAGGAACTCGCCGATGCTCTGCATCCGGTGTGCCGCAGTGCCACCGACCTGTTGCAGATCCGCCGCCGCAACCCGCCGCGGCTGCGGCGAGAGTAACGGCGGTACGCCGCGTCGGTGTGCGCACCGCCACTCGAAAACCTCACCGCCAGGGATCCGCCGTCGGTGAAATCCGGGCCCTCACTAGCATCGATGTGGCGTACCCGTCGAGGAAACCGAGGACCTGCGTTGACTACCGAACAACTTGACCGCTGGAACGCCCAGGAAGCCGCCGCGGAGGCGATGATCCCCATCATCGGCACGTTGTATCGGGCAAAGGGTGTGACGGTGCTGCTGCACAGCCGGTCGCTGGTGAACCGATCGGTGATCAGCATTCTGCGGACGCACCGGTTCGCGCGCCAGATCGAGGGCGAAGAGCTGTCGGTGGACGAGACGCTGCCGTTCCTGCGCGTCCTGGACGAACTGGACCTCGGCCCCTGCAAGATCGATCTCGGCCAGCTGGTCGTGGCCTATCGCGCCGATGACCGTGGGCTGTCGGTTCGTGCATTCACCGAGGTGGTCCTGGCCGAGGTGATCGGCGGCAACAAGGCGCAGTCGCCGGGCCCGCGCGATGTCGTGCTGTACGGCTTCGGCCGGATCGGCCGGCTGGTGACCCGGCTGCTGATCGAGAAGGTCGGCTCCGGCAACGGACTGAACCTGCGTGCGGTGGTGGTCCGCCGCGGCGGCGACGGTGATTTGGCCAAGCGCGCGTCGCTGCTGCGCCGGGATTCGGTGCACGGGCACTTCAACGGCACCATCAAGGTCGACGCCGACAACGACACGATCATCGCCAACGGCAATGTCATCAAGTTCATCTACAGCGACGATCCGACGACGATCGACTACACCGAATACGGAATCTCCGACGCGATCCTGATCGACAACACCGGCAAGTGGCGCGATCGCGAGGGGCTGTCGCAGCATCTGCGTCCCGGCATCGCGAAGGTGGTCCTCACCGCGCCCGGTAAGGGTGACGTCCCGAATATCGTGCACGGCGTCAACCACCGCGATCTGGATCTGACGCAGCGGATCTTCTCGTGCGCCTCGTGCACCACCAACGCGATCGTGCCGCCGCTCAAGGCCATGGACGACGAATTCGGCATCACCCGCGGCCACGTGGAGACCGTCCATTCGTTCACCAACGACCAGAACCTGCTGGACAACTATCACAAGGCGGACCGCCGCGGCCGCTCCGCACCGTTCAACCTCGTCCTCACCGAAACCGGCGCCGCCTCCGCCGTCGCCAAGGCGATGCCGGACTTCAAGGCCAAGATCACCGGCAACTCGATCCGCGTACCCACCCCGGACGTGTCCGTCGCCATCCTGAATCTGCAGCTCGAGCGGGAGACGACGAAATCCGAGGTGCTCGAATATCTGCGGCAGGTGTCGCTGGCCGGTCCGCTGAGCCGCAATCTCGACTACACCGCCGCCACCGATGTGGTGTCCAGCGATTTCATCGGCTCGCGCGCGGCCTCGATCATCGACGCCAACGCCACCATCGTCGAGGGCGACACCGCGATCCTGTACTGCTGGTACGACAACGAATTCGGTTATTCGTCCCAGGTGGTCCGGACCGTGCAGTACATCTCGGGTATCGAGTACCCGACCTATCCGCAGTTCGCGGACCGGTCGCAGGATGCCGCCGACGTGCGCGCCCTGGCCGCGGTCGAGGCGGGGTAGCCGAACCCGTTCAGTGGGTGAGGACGATCTTGACGACGACCACCGTCGTCGCGACGGCGGTCAGCAGCAGTGCCGTGAGGATGGTCGAGCGGCCGGGGCGGGCGCCTTTGAGCCGTTCGATCACGAAGACGATGCCGCCGATGCGGATGAGCATCGCCACCTCGGCGACGATCTGTGCGGTGCGGGGTGCGAGCCAGCCGAAGGCGGCGCACGCCAGGATGATCGACGGCAGTACCGCGGAGCTGAGAATCGGCACCGAATCGCGCAGATCCTCCCACCGCTGCCGCGGCGTGAGCGCGCGGTTCTCCCGCACGGCCTGACCGACGCCCTCGGCGAAGGCGTGCGCGACGAAGGTCGACAGCGCGGTGCCGATGACCACCAGGATCCCGACATGCTCCGCGGTGGTGGTCACCGGGATCAACGCGGCGAGAATGAGGATGTTGCCGTAGACGTAGGCACTGATCCGGCTCGCGGCATTGTTGCGGTCCAGCGGATTCCGGCGGGAAAACAGGGGACCGTGGAGCAGTGCGTTGCGGCTGCCGTCCATGAGTCTCCCGTTTCCGATCGTCCGATGCGGGGCGCGGCCTCGGGTCGGGCACAGGGCAGGTGGGCCGCCCCGAACAACCCTAGGACATCGGGGATCTCCCGGACCGTCGATCGGCCGCCGCGTCGACCGCCCGATTCGGCTGCCGGGACCAGAGTCGGTGCACGCCGTGGTACCCCTCTGCCGGTGCGGCGCGTCGGTCTGGTTTGCTCTGGCGGAGCCGGGCATTCGGGCCCGGCGCGTGCGCGAGTGCCCGGCGACAGGTGGAACGCGAGGTCAGGTATGAGGTTCGGGGACGGTGGTCCGGCGGAGCCGCGCGGCGTATCGGGGGTGGCTCTGTGGGTGGGCGTGCTGTGGGGTGCGCTGGCGGCCGTGCTCACCGCGCCGGTGGCCGCGGCGATGGTGGCGAGTGTCTATCGGTTTCCGATTCCGTTCGGTGTATACGCCGAAGGACTGCGCGAGGCGGTGAACGCGGCACTGGCCGCGGTGTTCTATCTCGTGATGGGCGGCGGCCTGCTGCTGGCCGTACTCGGTGGTGCGGCGGGACTGATGATCGTGCGCGCGCACGGCGTCCGGCTGGGGCGTGCGCTGGCGCTCACCACCGCGGCGGGGTTCGGGCTGGCGGTGGTGGGCGCGTTCGCGCTGGCCCTGCTCGAACACGTCATCGGACCGTGGTGATCGAGCTCGGTTCGCGCAGTTCGCGTTTGAGTAGCTTTCCGCTCTGGTTGCGGGGGAGCGCTGCGGCGAAGCGAACGCTCTTGGGCACCTTGAACGGGGCGATCAGATCTTTGACGTGCGCGATCAGCTCATCGGCGGAGTTCCCGGTAGGTGTAGCTCCGGCCGTCGAAGGTCAGCGCGGTGCGGCCGGGGACCTACGCCGCCGAACGGTGCAGCACCCCGTCGATGGTGTGCGTGCGGGGATCGAGACTCATAGGCGGGAGATTATAGGACGTCCAACTAGTTTGGCGGCGAATTCGCGAGGCCGGTGGGCGCCGCGTATTCGCCGCCGCGGTCTCATCGTCGCTCCGGCAGGACCAGGATCTTCACGTGTTCGTCGGGTGCGCGCAGGGCGGTGAACGCGTCGGCGACCCCGTCGAGTCCCACGCGGCCGGTGATGATCGCCTCGGCGTCGATCTCCCCCGATGCCAGGCGCCGCAGCGTGATGTCGTAGGCGTCCTCGTAGGGGCCGTGCCCGAAATTGACGGCGATGCGGCGGAACTGGCCCACCACCGGAACGATCGTCTCGGTCGCGAAGCCCGCGGCCAGGACCTGGATGCGCGAATTGAACGGCAATCCGTGCATGAGGGTGTCGAGCATGCCCGGCCGGCCGCTGCATTCGTAGGCGATCAGCGTGCCCACCGCACCCGGGTCGACGAGCGAATTACGCTCCGCGACAAGGGCGTTCCATACCTGTATCGGATCCTGTTCGGTGGGGTCGACGGCGACGTCCGCGCCCACCGCGAGCGCCAGGGCGCGGCGTTTCGGAGACGGCTCGGAGGCCACGACCACCCCCGCGCCGTGCGCCTTGGCGGCGATGATCGCTCCCAGACCGATGGCGCCGCAGCCGATCACGAGGGCAGAATCGCCGGCGCGCAGACCGGATTGCTGCACGTGCATCTCGCCGACGTGCAGCGGTTCGGCCAGCGTGGCATGCTCGAGCGACAGCCCGTCCGGTACGTGCCGGACCCAGACGCTGTCGACCACGATGTGCTCGCCGAACGCCCCGTGATAGTCGTTGGAATAGCCGATGATCGTCGGGATGCCGGTGCCGGCCTCGGTGGCCAGCCCGATGCCCGCCACGCGGTCGCCGGCCGCGAAATCCGTGACGCCCGAACCCGTTTCGACGATCGTCCCGGCGTATTCGTGTCCCAATACCACCGGTCGTTCGATATCGAAGGTGGCCAGCGGGTAACCGCTGTCCGCGGCGACCTGCACGAACCGTCCGGCGTCCTTGGCCATCGACAGGTCGCTGCCGCAGATGCCGCAGGCGGCGACCGCGATGCGCACCTGCCCCGGCCCGGGAGCCGGTGGATCGGCGACCTCGGTGACAGTGAATTCTCCGTCGAGATATCCCACGGCACGCATCGATTCACGCTCCTGTCGCGGCGGATTCGCCGTAGTAGTCGGTGTGGGCCTTGGTGATCGCGGTGACCAGTCCGCCGATGAGACGGTCGCGGTGATCCTCGGCGTACTGCAGACTCGCCTCGCGGCCGAGGTTGCGCCGCCGGAAGTGTGGAATCACCTCCGAGGCGAACAGTTCGTAGCTGCGTTTGGTGTCCTCCCAGTCGGCCATGTCGACATGCAGGATCAGCAGGGTGCCGAAGCCGCCGGTCTTGTCGAGGAGGCGCTCGATCTGCGCGATCGCCTCGTCCGGTGTCCCGATGACGGCCTGGCCGAATTCGCCGAGGCTGTCGTTGCGCCAGTGGTCGATGATCCCCCTACCGGATTCGGCCCACTCGGGTCGCTGCCCGGTCTGGCGGTTCACATACGCCGCCATCGAGCCGATCCGGCGCGCGACGGCGCGCTCGGCGTCGGCGCGGGTTTCGGCGAGGAACATCGGATTGACCAGCCGCCACCGCGAACGGTCCGCGCTGTGGCCGTGCTCCGCGCACACCTTGTCGTAGATTCCCCAATTGCGATCCAGCACATCGAAACCCGCCGGTGAGCTGGCGGCGAGCGACAGCAGTGACAGGCCGTGGGTGCCGGCGAGCACCGAGCCGTTGGGGGAGACGGTGGAGGCCGTGGCGATCTCGATCCCGGCCGGGTCGTAGGTGGGTAGCTGGGCGCGAGCGTCGCGCAGGGTGAACCAATCGGTGGACATGTTCACCACGTCGCTGCGCAGCAGCGCCAGGATCGCCTCGAGCGCCTCGCCCTGGCGCCGGCGCTGGTCGGAGGGGTCGATGCCCATCATGTGTGCGTCGAGCGGGATCTTGCCCGGCCCGGTGCCGAAGATCAGCCGCCCCCGGGTCTGCAGATCGAGCTGGGTGATGCGGTCGACGGTGACCAGCGGGTGATGGTAGGGCAATGACACCACGCCGGTGCCGAAGCGCAGCCGCTGCGTCCGTTCGGCCGCGGCCGCGATGAAAACATCGGGCGCGGGCACGATTTCGGCGCCGGTCGAATGATGCTCACCCATCCATGCCTCGTCGAATCCGAGGTGGTCGAGGTGTTCCATCAGATCGATATCGCGCCGCAACTGCAGTGCGGGGTCGGCGTTCAGTGGATGGTACGGGGCGAGGAAGGCCCCGAATCGTAAGGATTCGGACGTGTGCACGGAGTCTCCTTCGAACGGCGCGTCTGTGATCTGCTTCACCGCGCTGTGTCCTGCTTAACATGGATCACTCGATCCAAAAGTTTCCTGTCTCGGTGACCGAGATGGCTCGAGAAACTCGTTACCCCAATGCTTTCCGTGTGCGTATGAGATAGGGTTTCTGGGAAGATCGGATCGATCGAACCAGTACGGAGGGTGATCCCGTGTCCGCTCCAGCGCCCAACCGTCAGGGCAACGCGACCCGCGGCCGGCTCGTCAAGACGGCCGAGCGTCTGTTCGCCGCGCACGGGGTCGACGCGGTGTCGGTGCGCGCGGTGAACGCGGCCGCGGGCCTGGGGCCGGCGTCGGTCAACTATCACTTCGGCACCAAGGACGACCTGATCACCGCGGTGCTGCTGGATCTCGGCGCCGCCGTGCGCGACAGCATTCGCGCCAACGCCGACCGCCTCGCCGCGCGGGACGAGGCGCCGACCACCGAGGAGCTGGTGCGCGCCGTCACCGAGCCCTACCGCGATCTGCTCCTGCGGCACCGCACCCGCGGTATGCGGTGGGTCAGAATCGTCACCCAGGTCTCGGCGCGCGACCATCCCGCCCTGCGCGCGGTGGAGCAGAACCTGCGCGATCATCTGCACGTCCAGGTGCGCCGCACCTTTCCCGAGGCCGATCCCGCACGCCTGGAATCGCGCTGGGCCATCGCCCTCATGGGATTTCTCCAGGCACTCGCGCGCGCGGGAGACTGGCACGCCCACCCCGACCCTCTGCCCGCCGATGTGCTGACCGCCTTCTACGAGGATCAGGTCGCCTTTCTCTCCGGGGGGCTCGACCGCCTGCTCCGCGAGAAGGACTGATCTCGAGCCCGATTTCGCTGGTGGAGCATGCGGACCCGGCTTCCGGAGGTACATTCGTCTTCGTGGCGCCTGCCGTCACGGCTCGCGCCGGGAACCGGCTGTCAGGAGGCGAGATGGCGCAGGACAAACACGCGGTATTCCGGGATCTGGTGAATCGGGTGCTCGACGGCGAGGGCAGAACGCCGCGGGAACAGCGGGCGCAAGCCTTCGGAAACGCCGGACCGCCCCCGGTACGAGACTTGGTCGACAAGGTCGCGACCCGGCCGACCGAGGTGACCGATGCCGACTTCGCCGCGGCGCGGGCCTCCGGATTCGGCGAGGACGAACTCGTCGAATTGGTGATCGCGGCCGCGGTCGGACAGTCCGCACGGCAGTACGACGCGGGACTCGCCGCGCTCGCCGAAGCGACCCGGGAGCGTGGCTGATGCGACCGGACATCCTCAACCACGGCTATCGGCCCGGAACCAAACTGCTGTTCAGGGCCGTTCGAGTGTTCTCCGGTCAGCCGCTGCCCGACGCCGCCAAGCTGGTGTTCTACCGGCCGGATTTCTACGGCACGCGAGCGAAGGCGTTCACCCACGCGGCGATGCGCGGCCCCTCCGAGTGGTCGGTCGCCGACCGGGAGCTGATGGCGGCGTACGTATCGAAGGTCAACGCCTCCGCCTTCTGCATCGGTGCGCACACCGCGACCGCGGGGCAGGCCTACGCCGACGACGCGAAAGTCCGTGCGGTGCTCGACGATCCGAACTCCGCGCCGATCGGTGCCGGCCTGCGCGAGACGTTGCTCCTGCTGGGCAAGCTGTCCCGTGACGGAGAGATCTCCGCCGAGGATGTCCGAAAGGTGCTGTCCGCCGGGGTATCGCCGCACCAGGTCGAGGACGCCTTGGCGGTATGCGCCGCCTTCAACACGACCAACCGGCTCGCCGATGCGTTCGGATTCGACGTGCTGAGTCCGGAGGGTTTCGGCGCGGGGGCCAAGTACCTGCTGAAGCGGGGTTATCGGTAGTACGAGAGTGGTCCGTACGTATCTGCCCGGCGGAAATCTAGAACAAGTTCTCGCAATGGGTAGACAGTTTTGGTAAGTTGTCTACTAGGTCACGAGGGCCGTCCGCCGTGCGATCGATTCGGTTGCGACAACCCTTGTGTGACAACCGAAATCGCACTGGAATGCCAGTTCCGACCGAGGGGAAGATCATGGCCATCGTCCACCCACTGCCGACGACCGAGGGCGATCGGCGCACGCTGGCGCTGGACAGTCCGGTGGATCGCCGGCGCATCGGCGAACTCGAGGTGGACACCACCGCCGAGGTGCAGAGCGCGGTCGCGCGTGCCCGTGCCGCTGCGCCGGCCTGGGCCGCGCGCAGCATCGCCGAGCGTGCCGAGATCCTGCGCGGTGCCGTCGGTGTGATCGTCGCCCGGCGCGCGGAGATCGCCGAGACCATCCGCACCGAGACCGGCAAGCCCGAGGCCGAGGCGCTCGGCGTCGAGATCGTGCCCGCCTGCGACTTCCTCAACTATTGGACCGGACGCGCCCGCCGTGATCTGCGCTCGCACCGGCAGCGGCTGCACGGCTATCTGAAACCGCTCAAGAAGCTGTACATGCAGTATCAGCCGCTGGGCGTGGTCGGTGTCGTGACGCCGTGGAACGCCCCGTTCGTGCTGTCGCTCAATCCGGTGGTGCAGGCGCTGGTCGCCGGTAACACCGTGGTGTTCAAACCGTCGGAGGTGACGCCGCGGTCGGGTGAATGGGTGGCACGGGTGCTGCACGAGGCGGGTGTGCCGGAGGATGTCGTGCAGGTGCTGCACGGCGACGGCGAAACCGGTGCGGCACTGGTCGATTCGGAAATCGACAAGGTGTGCTTCACCGGCAGCGTCGGCACCGGTCGCAAGATCGCGGCCGCCTGCGCGACCCGGTTGCTGCCGTGCACGCTGGAACTCGGCGGCAAGGACGCCATGATCGTCTGTGCGGACGCCGATCTCGAGCGCGCCGCCGCCGGTGCGGTGTATCTGTCGATGTTCAACACCGGCCAGGTCTGCATGAGCGTGGAACGCATCTATGTCGTCGACAGCGTCGCGGACGAATTCATCCGGCTGGTCACCGAGAAGGCCGCGGCGGTCACCTACGGTCCCGGTGACACCGATATGGGCCCGCTGTTCTGGGATCGCCAGCGCGACATCGTGATCCGCCACATCGACGATGCGAAGGCCAAGGGTGCCGACATCGTGGTGGGTGGCGCCGCGGACACCGGTGACGGCCTGTATTTCCAGCCCACCGTCGTGGTCGGCGCACATCACGACATGGACCTGATGACCGAGGAAACCTTCGGTCCGGTGACCGCCATCATGCGGGTCCGTGACGAGGACGAAGCCATCCGGCTGGCCAACGACTGCAAATACGGGCTGAGCGGTTCGGTGTTCACCAAGGACGCCGCCAAGGCCCGGCGCATCGCGGCCCAGCTCACCACCGGTTCCGTCGTGCACAACGACGCGGCCGTCATCTACGGCGTGCCCGAGGCGCCCTTCGGCGGTCGCAAGGACAGTGGTGTCGGCCAGGTCAACGGCCCGGGAGCACTGCGCGGCTTCACCCACGCCCAGCCGGTGCTGATCGATCGCTGGCAGCCCAAGCAGGAAAGCATCTGGTACCCGTATTCGGAGAAGACCATCCGCAACCTCGACGGTCTCATCCGCTACGGCTTCGGCAACAAGATCATGCGCAAGCTGCTGTCCTGACGAGCGCCCTCACGCCGTGCCCGGGCCGGGCAGCAGGGCGAGCAGATTGTGGACCAGCGGTCGCTCGTCGCCGGTGCGGTGCGCGGTGTAAATGGTTGTGTCGGCATCGGTTTCGGTCAGCGCGATGATGCGCGCCGAGGCCGGTGCCGTGAAGGTCGCGCTGCGCGGCGCGACCGTGATGCCGAGACCCGCGGCCACCAGATAGAGGATGATGGTCCAGTTGGTGGCCTCCTGCACGATGCGAGGCCGGCGGCCGGATCGCAGTAGGGGTGCCAGGTTCCGGTCGTGGGCCAGCGAGCCGGCGGCGCGGGGGAAGAAGACCATCGGGTGGTCGACCAGATCGGCGCCGGTGACGGTATCGCGCGCGGCGAGCGGATGGTCGTCGGGCACCACCGCGACGAACGGCTCGGTCATGAGTGGTGTGGTGGTGGTTCCCGGCTGCGGGTCGGGATCGCGCACGATGGCGAGGTCCAGGGCGCCGTTGGCGAGCCGCTCCATCAGATGGCTGGTGAACCCCTCGACCAGATCGACCTCGACCAACGGATAGCGGTCGCGGAACGCGCGCACCCCGCGCAGGGGTTCGAGCGGCAGTACCGACGGCACGAAGCCCAGGTAGAGCGTCCCCTGTCCACCCTGCCCGATGCGGGAGACCTCGGCCAGATCGCGCTGCGCATGCCCCAGCAGGGCCTCGGCGCGCTCACGCAGTACGACGCCGGCGGGGGTGAGGGCCACTGTGCGCGAGGTGCGATCGAACAGGCGAGCGCCGAGCAGCGTCTCGAGCCGCCGGATCTGCTGGGTCAGGGCGGGCTGGGCGATGTGCAGGCGGGCGGCCGCGCGTCCGAAATGCAATTCCTCCGCGACGGCCAGGAAGTAGCGCAGGTGTCGCAGCTCTACCCCGTCCATTTGCCGCCATCCATAAGCTCAAGATATCAATCGGAGCTATCGAATATTGGACGCTATGGGTTGCGGCGCGCATCCTGGTGAAGTGATTCTCGTCGAACCGATGTCCGGGCCGGCCGACGCCGCCGCCTTCAAAGAACTCAATCTGGAATGGATCACTGCTCTGTTCGGCGTCGAACCGGCCGATCTCGCCACTCTCGACAACCCGCAGCGGATCGTGGCGGACGGCGGGCAGGTCCTGATCGCCCGCGACGGTGACGACCGGGTCGGGTGTGTCGCCCTGGTCGCGGAGGATCCGGGTGTTTTCGAGATCTCGAAAATGGCGGTCGCGCCGCGGGCCCGGGGCCGGGGGATCGGCCGCCAGCTGCTGAACGCCGCCATCGACCACGCTCGCGCATCCGGCGCGACCTCGCTGTTCCTGGTGAGCAACGGACGCCTGGCCGATGCCGTGCACCTGTACGAATCGGTGGGATTCGTGCATGTGCCGCCGGCGGAACTGCGGCCGATTCCCTACGATCGTGCCGACGTCTTCATGAAATTCGATCTGACGCAGCAGGTTTCGGCCGTCTGAACCTTTTCGGGGCGATCAGTTGATCGGTGGACGTCCCTGCGTGTCCACACCCGAGCCGTTCCAGTGGAACGACACCGTCGTATAGGTCCCGTCGGGGCAGGCGTTGCAGCTGCCCGGTGTCTTGTAGGTCAGTACGACGGTGTCGTCGGTACCGGTCCTGGTGTCGACGGTGGTGAATGCCTGGGCTTTCGGCGTGGCGGTGCCGACGTAGTCGCCCCGGTGGAACAGCAGTGCGTGCTCCGGGGAGCTCGCGGTGGCGCCCTGGATCGTCACCACCACGACCGACAGTGTCGAACACCGGTTGTAGGTGCCGCGCAATGCGGGTGGGTTGTCGTTCCACGCCCAGGTGACACCGCCACCGGCGTCGTACGGCGGCAGGGTCGCCACGGCCCGGCGGATCTCCGGCGCCGAGAGGTCGGTGGTGCAGTCCGCCGAGCCGGAATTCGTGGTGGCGGCGGCGGTTTCGTGCGTGGTGTGGTCGACCGGCGTCGGCGACACCGACGCGGGCGCGGCGGAACTCGTAGTGGCGGAGGCATTTTCGGTCCCCTGTCCGCAGCCGGTCAGCGCGGCGAGAACCACGCCGGCGACCACCGGCAGCCATGCCCTCCGCAATGGTCGACGCGGGATGCGAGTGGCGGGGGTGCGTTGCGCGGCGACGGTCATATGTCGAGTGTGGCGGATGGGCTCGGTGAGTCCCTTCGTTTTCCGAGCGAACGGTGACCCCAGTTTTCGTGTCAAGCAACTGGAACCTGCCGGACGGCCCGGCAACTGCGTAGCGTTCGACGGACTCGTCGCCGGGGGAACGGCGACGCCGTCGGCTTCTGCAGAACAGGAAGACATCGTGTCCGAATTGTCGCCGGTTCCGGCCTGTCTCGCCCCCGCGATCGTCGATCGCGCCTCGCTCGCCGCCGCCCCGGAACCGCGGCCGCAGCTCAGCGCCCGGGAAGTGGAAGTACTGCTCGCGTGGATTCTCGGCGAGACCAAAGGCGAGGTCTGCCGCAAGCTGTTCATCGCGCCCGGAACGGTCAACACTCACCTCGCCCGGATCCGGGAGAAGTACCGCGCCGCGGGCAGGCCGGCGCCGACGAAGGCCGCCCTGCTGGCGCGCGCCCTGCAGGACGGGTATCTGGATCTCGACGACATCTGACGTCGCGGTGGCCGATCAGCCCGCGGCGCCGGCGAGCGGTCCGGGGGCGTCGATTTCGATCCGCCTGATGCCGGAGCCGGGATCGTTGACGACGACCGTGGCCAGAATCGCCCTGTGCGGCGGCAGAATTCGAACATGGACCGTCCCGGCGGCCGCGGTGGCCAACTCCGCGGCGACGGTGCCCAGTACCCGGCGGCGGGCGGCGGCAGGCAGGTCGTCCATGCCGTGGTCGTCGATCAGGACGACGTCGACGCCACGCAACCGGGCGTCGCGCGCCGCCGTCGTGACCGGTTCGGCGGCGAGCACGGGGGCGCGCAGCGTATCGCGCAGATGCGCCTCGATCACGCGGCAGTCGTCGCGGGTCCGGTCGTCGAGCGGCTGCGGGCCGGCGATGCGTTCCAGAATCGGGCGAACCATATCGTCGAGGCGCTGGATCTGGTCGCGGCGCTCGTCGAGCGCGGCGGCCGCGGCGGCTTCGGAACCCACCTGCCGGGTCGATTCCTCCCGCAGCCGGAAGATGGCCCGCGCCGCGGGACGCAGGGTGTAGGCGAAGAAGGTCGCCATCATCAGCGGTCCCAGATTGATCGCCGAAATCGCGACGCCGTGACCGAAACCCTGCCCGCTCTGCCACGACCACACGGCGGAGGTGGCGATCATCGACAGCAGCCCGGCCCATGCGGCGCCGGTCCGCCCGCGCACGCACATGAACGTCGCGGTCACCGTCCCGCACCCGAACGACCACAGTTGCGCGACCGAGGTCGGGGGAATCGGCAGGTTGAACAGGGTCAGCGCCGCGGTCGCCGGAATCGAGACGGCCAGCGCGGCGGTCGCGGGGAGGGGCAGCGGATCGGGCCGGATGCGCAGCAGTGCCGCGGTCGCGGCGGCGGTGACGGCCAGTCCGGTGAGCACCGGCCACAGATGCCGGGTCTGCTGCGCGGACGAAAGACTCAGTGCCGCTTCCGAAATCAGGTAGAAGGCCGCGATCAGCCAGGCCGGCCGGGTATCCATGCCCAGGAGGGTGCGAGCATCGCGGACGGGTCCGGAGGCCGCGCTCATCGCTCGACCGCCCGCCATGACAGGTGAATCCGGGTGCCGGCGCCCGGACGGCTGCGCACCTCGACCTCGCCGCCGGGCAGGCGCCGCACCCGTTCCACGATGCTGACGGCCAGTCCGAGGCGGTGGGAGGGGACCTTCGCCGGATCGAATCCGCGGCCGTCGTCGGTCACGACGACCTCGATCCGCCCCTCGTCGAATCGCAGGCTCACCGTGCGCGCGGCGTGTGCTCCGGCGTGAAGGACGCTGTTGCGCACGGCTTCCGCGACGGCGGCGCCCAGGACCTGGATCGGCTCGGCGGGAAAATAGCGGTCGCCGCCGTCCGGGTCCGCGCGCACCGTGACCGGCAGCCGGTCGTCGACGTCGGCGACCGCGGTGCGGATGTGCGCGGCGGCCGTCGCGGCCGTAAAACCTTGTGCGCCTTCCGAACCCACGTCGTCCAGCTTGCCCAGTGCGAGTTCGGCCTGGTGGCGTACCTCCGACCGCTGGGTTCCGCGCGCGGCGGCCAGCAGGGTCGACATCACCCAGTCGTGCAGCAGTGCGTTGAACCGGGCGCGTTGGACGGTGCGCGCGCTCGCCGCCGCGGCGGCGGCCGCGGCCTCGTGGGCTTCGTTCCGGGTGGCGTCCAGAATCCGTCCGGTGCGCATCGCCATCACCCCGGCCGCGACGAAGAGCAGGCAGAAGCTGATCGCGAACATGAGGTCCGGGACGAAGCGGCCGTTGTGTCCGGGCGCGCGGCAGAAATGGTTGATGAGCTGGACCGGGATCACCGCCGCGAGCAGTACGGCGACGGTGCGGCCCGCAGGCCAGACCAATGCGGCGGACAATCCGGCCAAGCCGGGAATGGTGGAGATCCACGCATCGGCGCGTAGCAGTTCGCCGTTCCACGCCACGGGCCACAGGGCGGCGGCGACCACGAAGCCCAGGGCGGTCACGGCGGCGGTCGCGCGAACCCACCGAAGGTCGGGGTGAAACGAGAACAGACCCATGACCACCGCCGGACCGTAGACGATGCCCACGGCGAGCACGGTCCACCAGAGGTCCAGGTCGTCGGCCTGGCTGATGATGGTCGCGGCCATCAGGAACAGATAGGCGACGTACCCCGAGGACAGGAAGCGGGCGAACAGCCGGGTGATGCGGTCCTCGGCCGGGCCGGCCGTCGCCCGTGCGTCACCGGCGTCCGGATCTACCGGCGTCGACGTGGTATCGGCAGCCACCCGTCCTCCAGAGCGCGTTTGAACAGTTCGGTTTTGGTGCGCGACGGCCGCCCCGCCTCCGCGTACTTCTGCCGGATCCGGGCCAGATAGGCGTTGACGGTGTCTTCGGTCAGGCCGGTGAGCCGCGCGACGCGGGCCGCCGGTTCTCCCGATGCGTACAGGGCCAGCACATCGCGCTGGCGGGGGCTGAGTGTGACCGTGGCGAAATTCTCGTCGGAGTCGATGGCGACCGCCCACTCCGTCGTCGGCACCTGGCGACCGGCCGCGGCATCGCGCACGGCGGCGGCGACCACCTCGTCGCGTTCCGACTTTCGCACCACGCCGAGAACGCCGGCCCGGGCGGCCGCGCGCACCAGGAACGGTTCGTCGCCGGAGGTGAACACCAGGGTTTCGATGCCGGCGACCCGCAGATGCTCGATATTGGTGGCGGGGGAGGACCCGTCGGGAAGCCGCAGATCGAGCACGACGAGTGCCAGATTCGTTGTGATGGTGAGTAGTTCGGTTACCGACGCGGCTGTGGCCGCGATGGTGACGGTGGGCTCGTCGGCGAGGATCTGGCGCAGGCCCGCGATGGTGACCTGGTGATCCTCGACGACGCCGATGCGATACGGGTCCCCGGCCGCGACCTTCTCCTGCACCCTGCCCCCTCCTGTGCCGACCGCGCCCGGCGGCGCCGGTCTCGGCGCGCGAATCGGGCAACGGGTGATGATTGTTATTCACTCCGCGGGGGTAATTCATTACGTCCAGCCGCTCGAACGTTCGCAGACACTCGACCGGTCGTCGTGCGAAACGCCGATTGGCGCACTCGCCGCGGCGGGGCAGACTGAGCGGTATGGGACGGCAGCGCCCCAGGTTCGAGGAAGGAGGCGTGGTTGTCGTGACGGCAGAACCGAGCCACGTGCCCACGGTGACGGTGGATTTCGACGATCTCGCCGAACTGATCCTCGCCGTGCATACCGTGGTCACCGATGTGCCGCGCCGGCTACGCCGCCGGCACGACAACGTCGTCGACATCGTCGCGGCGACGGTCAGCGATATCCGGCCCACGGACGCGGGACGCCGGCATCGTCTGCTGCGCACCCCGGCAGCGGCCTTCGCGGTCACCCAGCGCGGCGAGACGATCGACGTCGTCGTCGAGCAGGGCGATGCCGTCGCCTGCGCCAGCTTCTTCGATCAAACACCCGCGGCGCACACGGATTTCGCCGCCTGGCTCGCCGAACACACCCACGACGCCCTCCGGGACCGCCACATCCACTCGATCCTGTCCTGAGCGTTGCGCCGACGCCCGGCCGGCGTATCCGTTCGTGCCCGAATCCGTTACTGCCCAACGGGTTTGCCGAACAGGTTCAGCATGAACGGGGCGATCTGCGGCAGCAGGGTGGTCCACAATTCCGGGGCCAGCAGGACCGAGCCGGCGTCTTCGGTGTGGCAGCCCGCGGGCGCGGGTGTGCCGTCGAAGCGGTCGGCGAGGAATCTGATCATCAGCGGGACGGCGAAGGTGTCGAGGGTGAGATGTTCGCTGAAATGGTCGCGCAGATAACGGATGCGGGCGGTGGGGTCCGCGCAATAGGTCGCGACCAGATCGTTGACCGGGCCGACGGGAAGCAGCCAGTCGGGGTTGGCGTGCAGCATGAACATCGGCATATCGGGGACGTGGAGGCCCATCTTGATCTCGTCCATCACCGCCACGGCGCGCGGGTCGTCGAGCGGGTGCGGGATGGTGAAGAGGCTGTCGTAATCGACGAACGGCACGACCAGGGAGGTCGGGACCTGGCAGAGGTTCTGTTTCGCTGCGACGAGCGCCCGGCCGGCGGGAGTGAGGTACTTGTCGAAAAGGTCTGCCAATTCCGGATATTCGCGGCTTGCCCCCACCGCGCCGGCGAAGACGATGCCCGCGCCCGCGTTCGTGCTCGCCATTTTCAGCGCCGCGCCGACGTCGGCGGGGATACCACCTTCGGCGGCGCCGACGATGGTCAGCTCCGGGGCGTAGTCGCGATGCAGTTCGGCGGCGTGGCCGGTGGCGAGCGCACCGCCGGAATAGCCCATCATGCCCACCCGGGTGCGCGGCCCGTCCAGGCGCATCGGCGCGAAGTTCTCGGCGGCGCGGATGCCGTCGAGGGTGATTCGGCCTTCCAGCGGACCCGCGCCGAAGGCCTGGTCGGGGCCCTCGGTATCGGTGACGACCACCGCCCATCCCATCTGTGCGGCGGCGATCGGGACCGCGAACAGGCTACTGGTTTCGGCGGAGCCGGCGAGCGGGCCGAGTGAGCCCACCTGACTCAGATACGAAGGGCGGCAATACTGTCCGAGCGAGTCCTCGGCGAACTGATACGACAGCAGGGGCCGAGGGGACAAGCTGTCGGCGTGCGGTCTCATCACCGTGGTGACCGCGGGAATAGCGCGGCCGCGGGTGTCGGTCGAGCGGAACGACAGCTGCCACGCATCGATGCTGAAGGGCAGGACACCGAGGTAGGCGAGGTGGACCTGCCGGGCGGCGATGATCTCGCCCGGCTGCTTACCGTCCACGATCGCCTGATCCGGGTGATAGAACTGCGGGTCGAGTTCCGGTGGCAGGGGCGGAACCGGAAAGGGCAGTGGCGGTGTCACCCGTATCGACGGTTGCGGGTCCGGTGGCGGGGCCGCCGTCGAGACCCCGGCGACCGTCAGAACGGTGGCCACGGCGAGGGCGGCCACGACCAGTGCGTGCCGGCGCCGGGACGGGCGGATGCTGTGCGCGGTGACGTCGTTGTCCACCCTGTCAGCACACCGCACCGCGGGAACCGGCGGTACCGGCAATCCGACAGCCGGTGGCCGCGCCGTTTGGCAAAGTGCCCAAATGTCTTCAGGGCGCGAAGTGATGTGCCTGCAGCCGCTGTGCGGTGAGGGCGGCGGCCACGGTCATCGCCTCGGTGGGGTTCTGCGGATCCAGCCCGATGAGATCCCGGATGCGGCACAGGCGGTAGTTGACGGTGTTGCGGTGGATGTCGAGGCGGCGAGCGGTGGCCAGCTGGTTCAGGCCGGTCGCCAGGAACAGCTCCAGGGTCCGGGTCAGGACGGGCTGGGGCTCGAGCGGTGCCAGCACCGCCGCCAGTCCGGGACGGGCGGCGTCGCCGGCCGCAATGGCGTATTCGAACTGCAGATCGTCTCTGCGGCAGAGGTTTTCGGCACGTTCGAGGCAGCGTCCGAGTTCGGCGAGGATGCGGGCCTCGGCGTATCCCGAGGGGATGTCGGGCCGGGTCGCGGTCGCCGTGCCCACCCAGTACGCCGGTGCGCTCCGCGGCAGGCGGGTGCGCAGCAGCGCCGTCGTGTCACGGCCGTCGTCGCCCGGCGGCAGCGGAATCAGCGCCACCCACCCCGAAATGTCCATGCGCACAAGGACTCCCGGCATCGATTCGACTCGATGTCGCAGATCGGCCGCCGCGTCGCCGATGTCGGGGCCCAGCCGGAACACCGTGATCAGGTAGCGCTCGGCGAGCCGGACCGTGGGCCGCCCCGGCCATTGCTGCGGGTCACGGCCGGTGAGCAGGGCATCGGTGACCGCGCGCCGGTGTTCCATGAGCTCGTAGTGGGGATCGTGCGCGCGGTCGGTCGCGGCCGCCACGATGCGCTGGGTGAGCAGCCCGAGGTAGCGCATCAGCGGCGCGGCCGCCGTCAGCAGTAGTTCGCGCTCGCTCGCGGTCGCCGAGTCGAGCAGGCGATCCCAGACGACACTCGCGCCGAGCCGGTAGCGGTCGAGGACGTCGGTGACCGCCGCGCCGTCGCGAACGCGTTCGACCGCGAGCCGCACCATATCGGCGGTGTCGTCCTCGTCGGGTTCGATCCCGGTGCGCAGGTAGCGGAAGAACAGGTCGACATTGAGTTTCACCCCGTGCGCGAAATCCGCGGCCACCAGCGATTCCGGCAGACGCGGATACGGCGGTACCGCCCCGTAGAACCCGTCCACCATCGCCACGACGCTGCGGTGCAGCTCCTCGATTCCGGGCCCTGTGGGCGGTGTCATGGCAGGCCCCTCCATCCCGCGCGACGCTTACGGCGACGACATTCGCTCGATGGTATCGGTACCGGGACGGGGCGGTAGGCGGTTCAGCGGGCGAGCGAATCGGCTCCGGCGATCCGATCGGCCGTGGTGAGCGCTGCCGCTACCAGTACCGGACTTGCTTCCCGTCGGTGTCGGTGATGAAGACGAGGGCGTCGGCGGTGTCGAGATCGGCCCGGCGCAGTGGGATGTGGCCGAGGACCATCGGTTCGCCCGTGGCGATCGCCGCAGGTAGTGAGTCGCGCAATTCGCTTGCGGGAAACAGGGTTCGGCGTGTGGTCGCCTCTGCCAGCACGCCCTGCAGGGTGGCCGGATCGCAGGCCGGGGCGCCGTCGGTCGTCACGACCGTATAGCGGTCTCCGAGAGCGAGGGCGACGAGCGCCCCGGCGCCACCCCAGCCGGGCGTGTCCTCGCCGGGGGAGTGCGCGCGCTGGAGGTGGGCGTTGTGGGCGAAGGCGAGGCTCGGCCCGCGGTGCCGCTCCCGCTCGACGATCGCCAGCAGGTTCTCGGCCATCATCTCGGCGCGCACGCTCAGCAGGACACCGAGGCGATCGGTGGCCGGAGTGGCCATGGCCGCGTGGTAGCGCAGCAGGCCCTGGGCGGTGCGCGCGTGGGCGACCGCCCGGTCGTAGCCGGTCGGATCGGCCGGTCGCAGACCGGGACCCGCGCGGTGCAGCGCGCCGGCGAGGTCGTCGGCGACGACGCGCAGGGCCCGGGCACGGTCGGAATTGCCGACGGAGGCGGCCGGATCGAACATGGCCGCCTCGTTCGTCCACTCGGCATCGGCGCCGAGCAGGGCGTCGAGGTCACGTGCCGACTCCGGCCGCAGCGCCGCCGGCAGATACTCGTTGACCGCCGACAGCGTGTAGCGCGGACTCGGCGCGGCGGAGATCTCCACCGGCGCGTCGAATCCATAGCAGTGCACGCGATCTCGCGGCGACCGCCCGGCGTTGTAGGCGCGCAGCCATTCGACGAGTTCGCGGTTGCCCGGGACCGCGCCGAAGCCGTGGCTGAACCCGGTGGCGAGGACCTCGTCGATATCCGCGGTGGCGCCGTGGATGTAGTCGTCGACCCGGGTTGCGGCGAACAGATCGATCTCCAGCGCGATCGACCGGAATCCCCGCTCCACGAGGTGGGCCAGAATGTCGTTGCGCAGCAACGGGAATGCCGCGATTCCGTGCGTCGGTTCGCCGAGTCCGAGCAGCGCCGGAGGTTCGGCACGCGCGGCGAGCAGTTCGTCGAGTGTGCGGCCCAGGCTCACCGGGTCGTCGAGTGGGCGGCCGATGGCGCGCAGGCTGGTGGCAGTGGACATGGATACCCCTTTCCGGCAGCGAATACCTTCGACACTATCGTTGAAGGTTCGAGTGAAACTTCTGCGGAAACGAGCTGGTAGAACACTGGTCGAAGTCTCAAACGGAGGTACACCCTGCGACCCGTCGATCTCGCCCGCGAACACGGATTGTCCCCGCAGGCGATCCGCAATTACGACGATGCGGGCATCCTGCCGCCGACCGAGCGCACCGAGACCGGTTATCGCCGCTATACCCCGCGGCACGCGCTGGCGCTGCGCGCCTTCCTCGCCCTTCGCGCCGGGCACGGGCATCGGCAGGCCGCGGAGATCATGCGTGCGGTCCATCGCGACGACCTCGAATCCGCCTACCGGCTCATCGATGCCGCGCACGTCGCACTACTGACCGAACGCGGGACGCGCACCGACGTAGCGACGGCCCTCAGCGGCCTGTCCACCGCGCCCGCACCGGTTCCCGGGCCGCCCCTGACCGTGGGCGAACTCGCGCGCCGGATCGGGGTGCATCCGGCGACCCTGCGCACCTGGGAAACCCACGGCATTCTGCACCCCGACCGCGACCGGGTGACCGGCTACCGCCGGTACGGCCCGGACTGCGTGCGTGACGCCGAGATCGCCAGGCAACTTCGCCGCGGGGGCTACCTGCTGCCGCAGGTCGCGCAGTTCCTGGAGTCGTTGCGCGAGGCGGGCGGCGCGGCGGCGCTGAGTGTATTTCTCGAGGTGTGGCAGCAACGTCTGATCACCCGTAGTCGCCATCTCCTGGCCGGCGCCGCCCGGCTCGACGAGTACCTGACGCGGATGGACCCGCCCCGATAGCCGGTCCGGGTGCGGCGCGCACTCGTAATGGGTTGTGGCGGTTGGCCGATGGGTATGTCAGGGACATCATCAGATCGAAGGAGGCAGCGTGAAACGATGGATCGTGCGTACGTTGGCGATGGCCGGTGCGGCAGCGCCGTTGGCGTTCGGCGGCGTGGCCGGCGCCGACACTCCGGGGCCGGTGTACTTCTCCGCCGGGACTGTGAACTGCTCGATCGCCGACGACGGCAGCGTGGGATGTGACCTCGCGACGCCGACGTGGATGTCCATCCAGCTCGGCACCAACGTTTCGGTGCCGGTTCCCTTCCCGGTCCGCGAGGTCGTCATCGACGTGCCGTGGGCGCCTGCGCATCCGGGGTTCGATGCCGGGACTCCGCATACCCTGCCCGGTGGTAATCCCGATATCTCGACCTACGGCCAGAGCACCGGGTCCGGGCCGACCGCCGGCCCCGCGGTCTCACACGCCGGATCGACGTGCGCGGTCGGCTTCCACGGCAGCTTCTCCTGCGATGCGAAGGGCCACCACTTCTTCTATTACGAGGCGATCACCGGCAGCTGATCCAGAAGCCCTGTCGCGCAATTCGGCCGTCGTTCGATCGATATTCCGGACGAATTGCGCGACAGACTTTTTCGGGACGGTTACGTACCCTTCAATTCGGGCAGTTCACCGCTGGCCCAGCGCGCATAGGTGTGCTCGGGCGTGACCGTGACGACGTCGGTGATCGCGAGCAGGTCGGCGGGGATCACCCGGTCGGCGAAGTGGTCGAGGCTCGGAACGACGACGGCTTCGGCATCGAGTCGCACCACCGCGTCGATCAGCTGCTGGATCGGATCGCAGGTGCGGTTGCTCAATGCCACGGTCTTACATAGGTTGTAACCCAAACGCCCTGCCAGCCAGCGTATTTGGGACTCGTCCCAATGCTGGTGCCGTCGCGAGACATCTCTGCGTAGATATCCGAGGGCAAGGAAGGTCATGTCGGTCCATCCTCGAGTCGACTGCACGCGGGCGAACTCGTCGGCCAGGGAGCTTCTCTCCCAGCATCTTCCTGGCAAACTCCAGCTTAACGGTGTTTTTCGTGCCGTGACAACCAGCATTCGCGGGACCGGCAGTCGGGTGTCCGGTCGAGTTTGCTGAGGGGGACACCGATTTTCGCAGGTAGTGGCCTATTTCGAGCGGCCGGCGCACGGCGCCGGAGACGAACGGGGACAGGCGTTCAGGGCACTTTCATCGCCGCTGTATGCCCTCTGCTCGGCACACGGTGGCGCGAGTGGAAAGCGGACATCAGCCGGCCTGGTCCAGCTTCCGGCTACCCGGCGAAATAGTCTGCGACATCGGTCTTTTCGGGCCGGTCTCGGTCAGTCCCGGTCGAATGCCGGTTCCGAGGTGTCCGGTTCGGTGGCCTCGCCGCCGACGGACAGGTCGTAGCCGAGCCGCACGTCGTGTTCGACCGCGCCGCCGGCCACCTCGACCCGGGCCTCGCGCGGCGGATAGCCGCGGACCACGACGGTGTGGGTGCCCTCGGTCAGGTCGGTCACGCTGTAGCGGCCCTCGCCGTCGGTGCGGGCCGTGCCGAGTACCGCGCCGGTCTCGTCGAGAACCGTGACCAGCGCGTCGGGGACCGCCCGATCGCCGGCCCGGACCGAGCCGGTGAGCACGGCCAGCGGGAACAGTTCCACATCGTGGTGCAGTACGCCGCTGTCGGGCACGGTCAGGGTCATCGCGGTGGGGCGCAGATGCGCGGCCACCGCGACCAGCGTGTAGGTGCCGCCGACGACACCCGCGCACAGGTACCCGCCGTCGGCATCGGTGACCGCGGCGCCGACGACCTGGCCGCGCAGATCGGTGAGGGTGACGGTGGCGTCGGGAACCGCCCGGCCCGCCGCGCGGACGAAGCCGGACAGTTCACCCGAACCGTGCAACGTGACGTCGAGGCGCTGCGGCCGCCCGTCGACCGCGACGGTGACCGCGGTCGGCTGCTGGCCGCGCGCCGACACGATCAGCACGTAGCTGCCAGGAGCCGGCGGATCGATCACGTACCGGCCCCGCGGGTCGCCGGTGGCACGCGAAACCTGATGTCCCTGCTGGTCGATCAGCGTCAGTGCCACACCCTCGAGGGGATGGCCGTCGGTGCGCAGCACATGTCCGCTGATCGAGCGCTCCGACCGGGCGGGCGGTGCCGCGGCGGGCATCACCGCGGTGGCCGCGAGGGCGTGGCGACCGGCGGGTACGAGATGCCCGTTGGTGGCCGGCCGCCCCGTTTCTGCCTCGGCCTCCGCGTCGGTGACCAGTCCGGCGCCGGCCGCGCCGGCCAGTTCCTGCGCCTCGTGCTCGACGTAGTCGCCGCGGGCGAACCAGGAGGCGATCGAACCGAGCAGCATCATCACCGCGGCGGCGAGGAACACCACCACCAGACCCGAATGGAACGGATCGGAGATCAGGTGCGGGAAGAATTCCTGGCCGGTCAGCACATCGGAGTGCACGCCCGGCTTGTCCAGCGTGCCGCTCGGGCCGAGCAACTCCTTGAACGGGTTGTAGCCGAGGAAGGTCGCGAACAGGCTGCCGACCGGAGGCATATCCGCGACCTGTCCCGCGACGTCGGCGGGGACGCCCTGGCCCTTCAGCCCGGAATTCATCGCGCCGGGCAGCGTGCCGGACAGGCCGACGATCATCAGCGAGAAGAAGATGCCGATCGACAGTGCCATACCGCCGTTCATCAGCGTCGCGCGCATACCGGAGGCGACACCGCGCTGCGAGGCCGGCACCGCGGACATAACCTCGGCGGTGTTCGGTGAGGTGAAGATGCCCATACCGAGGCCGTTGAGCAGGATGATCAGCGCGAACAGCCAGTAGTTGAAGTTCACCGGGATCACGATCAGCAGGACGAAGGTGATCGCTGCGAGCAACAGGCCGCCGGTGGCGAACAACCGTCCGCCGAAGCGGTCGCTCAGATATCCGGACAGCGGACCCGAGACCAGGAAGCCGATGGTCAGCGGCAGCATGTAGATACCGGCCCACAGCGGCGTCGATTCGAAGTCGAAGCCGTGCAGCGGCAACCAGATGCCCTGCAGCCAGATGATCAGCATGAACTGCAGGCCGCCACGGCTGATGGAGGCCATGAGGCTCGCGAAACTGCCCAGCGCGAAGGTCCGGTTGCGGAACAGGCTCAGGTGGAACATCGGCTGCTTCGACTTCGCCTCGATGACGCAGAACAGCACGAGCAGCACGATGCCGCCGATGACGCCGGTCAACACCCAGGGGTTGCCCCAGCCGGTCTTGGAGTCGCCGTAGGGCTGGATGCCGTAGGTGATACCGGCCAGCAGCGCCGTGAGGCCGAGGGCGAAGGTGACGGTGCCGGGGATGTCGAGCGATCCGGGCTGGCGTGCGCCGTTGTCGTGCAGCGACTTGTAGGACCAGACGGTGCCGAGAATGCCGAACGGCACGCTGACCCAGAAGATGGCCTTCCAGTCCCACTCGGCGAGCAGACCGCCGATCAGCAGACCCAGGAACGAACCGGCGACCGCCGCGACCTGGTTGATGCCCAGCGCCATACCGCGCTGCCTGGCGGGGAAGGCGTCGGTGAGGATGGCCGTCGAATTGGCCATCAGCATGGCGCCGCCGATACCTTGCGCCACACGCCAGGCGATCAGCCATATCGCGCCGCCGCCGAGATCGAACGGATCGAACGACAGCGCTATCGCGCAGACGGTGAATATGACGAAGCCGAGGTTGTAGATGCGGACGCGGCCGAACATGTCGCCGAGGCGGCCGAACATCACCACCAGCACCGCGGAGGTGAGCATGAAGCCCATCAGCATCCACAGCAGGTAGCTGACGTTGGCGGGTTCGAGCGGGTTGAGGTGGATCCCGCGGAAGATCGCCGGCAGGGAGATGATCACGATCGACGAGTTGATCGTGACCATCAACATGCCGAGGGTCGTGTTCGACAGTGCCACCCACTTGTAGTGCGGGTGGTCGTGATCTACCCGGAGCCGGCGGCCGATGGTCTGGATGTCGGAGGTATCCAGCTCCTCGGCGGGTTGGGCGGAAGCCAAGTTCTCTCCCTCATCGACAGGAAAACGGAATGGGTCTCCAAATAATATAGTTGCGATGGCTAACTAATTGAAGAGGAGTATGTCACGTCCGAATTGTCCGGACCTCAGGTTTGATTCGGCGGACATCTATTCACGGTGCGACGCGACCGGCGCCATCGAACGGGGGACACGTCGGCGGGAACTTCCGGCAACCGCTGAGTAGCGGGTAGCGTATCGCCGCGCAACACTGCTCTCGGATCGCCTTTGTGTGTCGTAAACCCGATGGTTCACCTTTTCGAAAGGAATTGCATGCCAAAGGATTTGACGCAGTTGCAGTTGCTCACCGAACTTGAGCCGGTGGTCGCGAATCAACTGGACCGGCATCTGGCCACCGCCAAGGAATGGCACCCGCACGATTACGTGCCCTGGGACGAAGGCCGCAATTTCGCGGCACTCGGTGGCGTCGATTGGGATCCCGAACAGTCCCGCCTGTCGGAGGTGGCGAAGGTCGCCATGATCACCAATCTGCTCACCGAGGACAATCTGCCCTCCTATCACCGGACCATCAGCGAACATTTCTCCCGCGACGGCGCCTGGGGAACCTGGGTCGGGCGGTGGACCGCCGAGGAGAATCGCCATGCCATCGCCATGCGCGACTATCTGGTGGTCACTCGCGGGGTCGATCCGGTGGCGCTGGAGCAGGACCGGATGGTGCACATGACGCGCGGGGTGCACGCGCCGGATCATTTCCACGGCATGCTCGACCAGGTCGCCTACGTGACGTTCCAGGAGCTGGCCACCCGTATCAGCCACCGCGCCACCGGCCGGGTGTGCAACGACCCGATCGCCGACACCATGCTCGCGCGGATCGCGGCCGACGAGAACCTGCACATGATCTTCTACCGGTCGCTCGCGGCGGCGGCGTTCGATCTGGCGCCGGATCAGGCGATGGAATCGGTCACCAAGATCGCGAAGACGTTCGCGATGCCCGGCAACGGAATGCCGAACTGGCGGCGCAACGGTGTGCTGATGGTCAAGCACGGCATCTACGATCTGCGCCAGCATCTCGACGAGGTGCTGACTCCGGTGCTGCGGCACTGGAATGTCTTCGGCCGCACCGATTTCACCGAGCGAGGCGAGCGCGCCCGCCAGGAGCTGGCCGAGTATCTCGACAAGCTCGGGCGCGACGTCGTGCGCTTCGAGGAGCAGCGGGCGCGCATCCTGGCCCGCGAAGCCGCCAAGGCCGAGGCCCTGGACCCGGCCGGGGTATGACCGAGCGGGGGGAGATCAGCGGGCCATGGGTTTGCCGTGGCCCGGAATCAGCAGCCGCGGCCGTCGTGCGATCAGCGATTCCGCGGTGGTGTGGGTCTGTGCCTCGTCGTGGTTGAACACCTCGGGTAGTGCTTGAAGTCCGGTGCCGGGCAGCAATGGATGACCGGTGACCAGTGCGTCGCCGCTGAAGAGGATGCCCTCGTCGGGCATGAGATAGGCGGTGTGGCCGGTGGTGTGCCCCGGCGTGGGGACGGCCACGATACCGCCGGGCAACTGCCGCAGGGTGTTCTCGTCGTAGGCGGTGGCGGTAGGCACCTTCATGCGGACGTGGCCGCCCAGCGCGCGCAGCGTCTGGAACACCCACCGCGGTCCCCCGGGAGTGCGGAGTTGGCGGGCCATATCGGCGGGAGTGATCTGCTGCAGATACTCCCGGCGGGCGTGCGCGGCCTCGTCCGCTCCCGTGTAGACCGGCACACCGGTGCGTTCGACGAGGGTCGGGATGGCGCCGATGTGGTCGAGATGGGCGTGGGTGAGCAGAATCGCCGCCAGATCGGCCGGTTCGTGCCCGATCTGGCGCAGGGAATCGAGTACCGCGCCGGTATCGCGCGGATAGCCGGCGTCGACGAGGACCACGCCGGCGTCTCCGGTGATCAGTGACCAGTTGACGTTCGTCCCGGCCACCACGTACACCGAATCGGCGACCTGCTCGATGGCGCTCATGCGACGGCCCCCGCACGCTCGAACCGATCCCATGACGCGGGAGCGATTCCGCTGTCGCGGGCCGCGGCCCGGCCGAGGACGGACCGGTGCGGCCGGTCGCCGAGGTTGAAGTGGTTCTGCACACCGGCGATCGTGGTGCCGGTGGCCGCCTCGCGCAACTCGCATCGCATTCGGCTCGGCGATCCGTCGCGACGGACCGGCCGGTGGCGCGTCGGCGATCCCGTCGTGCGACTCAGCACGCGGCGCGGGTGGGGATCGAAAGTGGTTGTCCGGGAACCACTTCGGCGGGACCGCTGGGCGTCTGCAGGGTGATGGGGTCACCCGAGGTCAGGGTCACCGTGGTGGTCGCCGATGCGATGTGGACGGTCAGGCGGGTGTCGCCGACCGCGAGTTCGCGCACGGTCAGGCCGGCGGGGAAGCCGCTGGGCAGCATCGGATCGATGGCCGGGCCGCTGTCGGTCCAGCGCCATCCGAGGGGTGCGTAGAGTAGTCCCTGCAGGAATCCCGCGGCGCCGGTGACGAAGATCCACGCCGACTGTCCCTGTGCGTTGGCCCCCGACCGGTCCCCGCGTGCCTCGGCCTGGAATTCGTACGGTTCGCGGGCGTAGGGCCGCACGGATCGATCCAGGTAATCCTGGGTGCGGCAGGGGTCGTAGCGGGCGCTGAGGATCGCGCCGACGCTGTTGCTCATATTCGGGCCGTCCGGATCGGTGCGGTCGAAGTAGTACCGCATGGTCGCGGCCGGTGAATAGCCGGGCGCCGCGTAGGTGAACGGATAGCTGAGCAGCACCGTGTCGGCCTGTTTGATCGGGGCGCCGGTGTAGCCGAGATATTCGGCGGGCACCCCGGGCGCGATATCGGGCGGCATCGCCATATGCGCGCCGATATCGGCCCAGCGCGGGTCGACGGGAAGTCCGGACAGTCCGGCCGCTCGGGCGGCGATGTCCATCGTGTTGCGCACGCCGCCGTTGGTGAGGGCATTGTCGATCGAGAAGGCGACATACTCGTCGGATCCGGCGGCCGGGGCGAAATGGTAGGCGCCGTCGGGAAGTTTCGGCCCGATCCGCGCGGTCAGATAGTCGGCGATCGCGGTGATCACCGGGGCGCCGCGGGTACGCAGCCATTCACGATCGCCGGTGGCCAGATAGTACTGCCATTGGGCCAGCGCGATCTCGTTGTGCAGATGTTCCTCGGTGAGGCCGCACCCGATCGGGGACGCGCAGCGCTGGGCGGGCCCGTCGTCCCACGGATACAGCGCGCCGGGCAGGCCGTAGCCGCGGGCGTTGGCCCGGGCGGCGGGCAGCGCGGCGGCGCGGAAATCGACCACGGTGCGGGCCAGGTCCGGATACAGGGCCAGCAGGGTCGGGAAGATCCAGGTCTCGGCGTCCCAGAACGTCATGCCGCCGTAGTCGTCGGACGACAGTCCCGCCGGTTGCACCGACCAGCGCTCGCCCGCGCGGACGCTGGCCAGGACGGAATACAGTGCGGCGCGGATCCATCGGGTGTAGTCGGTGCGGCCCGGGATCTCGAGGGTGGGCTGCCACAGCCGGTCCCACTGTGCGGCGTGGGCGGAATGTGCGGCCTCGAAGCCCTGGGCGCGACCCGATTCGGCCGCGGCGGTGGCGGCGACCAGGGGATCGGGCCCGTAGTCGGTGGAGGAGATGCCGGTGTAGGCGGTGAAGGTGTAGCTGTCGTTCCCGGTGGCGGGCAGAACGTATCGGATGCCGTCGGCGCCGGGCAGTGCGGTGCCGGCGGCCTGCGGCGGGGAGTCGACGGACGACACCACGAACGCGGTGTCGGCGGTCCCGTCCGCGCGGACTCCCGCCACCGTGCGTCCGCTGCTCGGATCGGCCGTCGCCGTCACCGGGACGACCCGGCGCGCCGCCGCGCCGTCGATCCGGTCGACGACCGCGACCTCACCGGGGCGATCGGGTGTGACGGTCAGTTTCTGCACCGCGAGGTCCGGCCGATCGCGGGAGACGAAGGTGTCGTAGCGAAGTCGCAGCCGGTGCTGCGGGTCCGGTGTCCAGTCGGCCCGGGTGGTGACCGTCGCGGTGCGGTAGTCCAGCGTCTGCCGGTACTCGTGCACCGTCGCCGGATCCACGTCCGCGTCGTATCGATGCCCGGCGATCTCGACGGTGAGCCCCGACCACGCGGGCAGCGCGGCGATCACCTGGGTGTACTGCGGTGAGGGCTCGGCCTGCGCGTAGAAGCCCGCCAAATACGTTCCGGTATAACGGGATTGCTGCAGCGGAAACGAGGTGCGCACCGCGTCGCCGTAGTCGTGGTATCCACCACCGCTGGGCGGCAGCACCGTCCCGATCCGGCCGTTGCCCAGATAGGGCGCGGCGTGGAAATCGCCGGGTGCGAACGATTCCGACGTCGCGGACCACAGTGTGTCCGCCGGGGCCGCGGTCACCATCGGCGGCGGTGCGGCCACCACACCGAGGACGACGATCACTACCGGCCACAGGCGCCGACGCCGCGCAGCGGGCGTCCTTCGGATCGGGCTCACCCCGACGATCGTCGGAACCTGGTGCCGCGCGGTCAACCCGACACGCTCGGTGCCGCGATATCGGGACCGGAATATCGCCCGGCGCCTCAGTTTTCGGAGAAGTCGATCCCGTTTCCGGAGAAGTCGATCTGGGCGGCGGCATTGCCGACCGCGGTCACCATGCCGGTGCCGATCGGCCCGCGCGAATCGAAAAGGGTTGCGGTGCCGACGGATACACCGTTGCCGGTGAGGTGGGTTTCGGCTTGCAGCCCGATCCGGTCACCGACGGGCAAGCGGTCGAGTGCCACGGTGAGATCGGCGTTGATGTATCCGATGCCCTGCGATCCCCAATTGGTCACCAGGCTCGTGGACTCGGCGGCGACCACGGCTTCCACGAACGCGCTGCGCTCCTCGCCCTCGACCGCACCCAGCGGGACCGCCCACAGGCTCTTGCGGCCGGAGTTCTGATGGTCGCCCATCGACGTCGACCAGTCGTTGTCGCTGCGGTACCACCAGTCCACCCCCGCGTCGGTGGGCGGATCGAACGGATGCTCGGAATGCCACTCCTCGCCCGGCGGGGCGTCGGTGGCGCGCAGCTGGACGAGCCGCGCCTCGGCGACTTCGACCTCACCCTGGCGGACGGTGGCCGAGGCGATGTGGATCCGCCGGCCGGCGCGGATCACCTCGGTGTGCACCTCGAGCGGCTGCCCCTTCGCCGCCTTGAACAGATCGATGGTGAATCGAGCCGGGACGAAACCGGGCAGCCCGTGTTCCCGTTCGAGGGTGCGCGCGGCGGCCGCGCAGACGGCGGGGCCGCTGAGCATGTCCGCACCCCAGCGGCCGTATGCCCACTTGCGGGGCAGGTACCGGCCGTCGTCGTCGACGGTGAACATGGCAGGCATATCGGTCATCAGCCCATAGTGTCCTATCGCTTCCGGCGGCCTGCGGCCGACTCACTTGGTGGGCAGGGCGTTCTGCAACCCGCCGACGTCGGTGATCTTCCAGTCCGAGTTGCGGTCGATGGTGAGCGAGTAGGTCACGGTGGTGCGGCCGCCGTCTGGTGTCTGCGCGCTGGTCGACGTGACGTCCAGGTAGGCGTTCACCTTGTAGATGCCGTCGGATTCGGAGGTCACCGCGGCGGACAGCGGCGTCGCCTTCGAGGTCCACTGCAGCGGCAGCAGGATCTGCTCGAGTTGCGGTGCGGTCGCGTCGAATTTGGCCGCCAGCTGGGTGGTGGTGCCGGCCTTCAACCGCTCGATCCAGCCCTTCACATCGTGGTAGTCGATGGTCGAGGCGCCGACGGCGTACTTCGACGCGATGTCGGCGGCGTGCCGGTCGTCGGTGGCGGCGGTATCGCGATCGGACAGGGTGGAGCGTGCCGAGAAGTACAGGCACCCGAACACGATGCTCACCGCCAGCAGGGCGACGATCACCGCGGTGGTCAGTACGGTCGAGAGCCGGACCGCGATCGTCAGCGCGGCTCGTCGCTCACCGGCAGGCACGGAAACCGATGTGACACCGGTGTTTTCGTCCTTCTCGTCTACTGCTGTGCTCATCGGTGGGTTCCTCCTGCCGGTCGGGCTGGGTGGTACTCGGCTATTTGACGGCGATCCGGAAATGCAGCGTCCCGTCGGGATCGAGGCCCTGCAGTGCCTGGCTGATCAATGCGCTGACGTCGATGTGGGGTGAGGAGTGGACGGCCTCGGTGAGTACCGGCTGCAGGGCCGGGCCCAGTGGTGCGACGGCCGGTCCGATCTTGTTGAGCAGTTCGGTCAGTTGCCCGAGGAACGGGACCAGTCCGTCGCCGGTGTAGTAGTTGTCCACGGGTTGTTTGTTCGACAGCACGGACCCGCCCTCGACGATCTTGATCAGCATGGTGCCGAACCGGCCGAGTTGCGGTCCGGCGGTTTCCAGGGAGGGGCCCAGCCAGTCCATATTCCCGCCGACGGCCTGCATATCGGTGAACAGCTGCCGGATGGCGTCGGTGCGGCTCAGCAGGGTGGCCGCCAGCAGATCGGATGAATGCTGAAGGGTGCGCATCGCCTGATCGGTACCCGTCAGCGCGGTGTCGAAGGTGTCGACCAGCCGCGCCACCGTCTCCGGGTGGATCTGCTCGAGCAGTGTCACCGCCCGGGTCGACAGCGCCGTGATGTTCATCGGCAGATGCACCCGCTCGGTCGAGATCGTCTGCCCGTCACGCAGATACGGCCCGCCCGGTCCGGTCGAGGCGAATTCGATATACGGTTCGCCGAGCGCCGACAGCTGTTCGATGTGGATGTCGCTGGTGGCCGGGATGTGGTACTTGTCGTCGATCCGCAGCCGGACGAGCACGCCGGAGGCCTGTTTGCGCACCGTCTCCGCCTTGCCGACCGCGACCCCGTCGAACAGCACCGGCGAATTCGGCCCCAGCCCACCGGATTCGGCGAGCCGGAGATCGGCGGTCAGGTAGGACTTGCGGGGATCGAGGTGCAGCACGCCCACTGTCATGTAGACGATGCCGAAAACGAGGACGGCGGCGATCGCCGTGAGCGAGACGATCGATCGAATTCTCATCGCACCGCTCCGATCATCCGCAGCGCATCGACGATGCGGGTGGTCTGTTCCTCGGGGGGCATGCCGGGGGCCGGAGACGGCGATACCGTGACGCCGACCAGGTCGATCTTCGGGCCGCGCTCGGCGAACGGAATGATCTGGGACTGCAGCAGATTCGTCAGTCTCGCCATATTCGACGGGGAGCCGGTGTCGAGCGGCGCACTGCCGAACAGCATCGGCACCACCGCGCGGGCGGCGGCCGTGGTCGAATCCAGCACCGGCCCCAGCCAGGTCGTCGACGGCGCGAACGGGCCGAGGGCGGTGAGGACGAAGACGACGCCGATTTCGGCCCGGATCACATCGGTGGTGTGCTGCACCCCGTCCGGGGTGAGCAGGGGATCCCATGTCGAGGTGTGATTCAGCAGGCCCTCGTCGACCGTGGCCTGGATGCCGTCGACCAGCTGGTGAATCGAATCGGTATGTGCGGCAAGGTCGTTCAGGTCCGAACCGAGCACGTCGGAGATCCGCGCGGTCACCGCCGGATCCGCGGGCATGATCCCGTTCACGGTGTGCACGATGTTCTGGATGTCGTGCACCGCGCCGCTGCCGACGAAGGTGGCCAGCTGCGCGAGGATGTCCTCGATGGGCAGTTGCTGCCGCGTGTCGGAGATCGGGATCGTCGCGTCCGGGCGGATCTCGCCGGCCGAGGGATGGGCCGGTTCGGTGAGGGCGATGTGGACGTCGCCGAGCGGTGTGGCCTGCCGCAGCTGGGCGGTGGTGCCGACCGGTAGCCGGACCGAGGTGCGGATGGCGACATCGGCGATCACATAGCCTTTACGTGCGGCAGTCGTGCCGGTGGCCGGTGCCGGGTCGACGACGGTGATGTGGGTGAGCTGCCCGATCCGCACCCCGTTCGCGATGACCTTGGCGCCCTGCGGGAGATTGAGGACATCGGCGAACTGGATGCGCAACCGGTAGGTCGGTCCGCCGACGCCGGTGCCCGGCACCGGGATGTCGGCGGGCTGGAAACCGCAGGCCGTAGCCGATGCGGCGAGGGTGGCGGCGAGAAGCGCGCAGGCGCAGATCCGGCGCAGATTCGCGGTGCGTCGTGTCATTTCGCGCTCACCGCCGACAGGAGTACCGGCAGGGCCGGCACGGTCACCCCGCCGTTGCCGGCGGTCTCGCACTGCTGTCCCGCGACCGCCCGCAGCGCCGCGCAGATCTGGTCGGTCTGTTGTCGGGGCAGCACGAGTTTCGGTGGTGCGTACCCGATGGTGAACTCGCCGCTGACCGGATCGATCGCATCGGTGAAGCCGGTGGCGAGGGCCGGGGTCATGCGGATGATCTCGGCGAGCGAGCCGACTCCCGAGGCGATGAGTTTCGACAGGCCGGGAACGTTGTTCAGCGCGCGCAGCGCGGGGGAGCCGAGCTTCATGACCACCTCGTTGAGTTCCGGGAGCAGCCCGGCGAGTGCGGTCACCAGATCGGCCACGGGCGGGAAGGCGAGGGTGTTGATATCGGAGAACGTCTCGGTCAGCCGTGGCACGATGTTCTCCAGTTCCGGCCATCCGTTGCGGGCGCGATGGGCCAGTGCGGCCAGATCGTCCATGAGCTGACCGAGATGCCCGATCGCCGCGTCGGGGGAGGCGAGCGCCCGGCTCAGTTGCTCGATGAGCGCGTTGAGTTGCTGTCCGGTACCGGATGTCGCCCGGTCGAGGGCGTCGAGACCGTCACCGACGGCGGTGCGCTGTGCGGGATCTGCGGACGCGTTCAACTGATCGGAGAGTTTCGCCAGGGCGTCGAAGGTTTCCGACATGCTCTTGGGCGTCAGGGTTTTGGTGATGCATCGGCCCGGATCCCAACCGGCTCCGGCGGGTTCGGCGCCGATGAGTGCCAGAGTGCGATCGGCCAGGATGGTGTGGCTGACCGTCACCGCGCCGACGTCCGGCGGGAGGGTGCGGTCGGCGCGCACCGTGAACCGCACCGTGGCCGCACCGTTGCCGGGTTCGATGGCGGTGACCTTGCCGACCTGGACGCCCATGACGGTGACCGCGCTGTCGGTGTAGAGGCCGATACTGTCGGGCATTTCCGCGCAGTAGCTGCGCGTCGCCGGTTCGGATCGGGTCAACTTCACGCCGAATCCCGCGGCCAGCACGAGGACCAGCACGACCGCCGCCGACATCAGTCCGCGCGATCCGAGCATCTTGGTCAGCATCAGCATCCCCCTCCGGGAACCGGAACGCAGATATCGGTGATCGTGGCGGCGGACTGGTCGACGCTCACTCCGCCGCCCGGCTGGACCAGCGGCGTCAGGCGCTGCTCGAAGGTGTGCAGGGAATCGAGCAGGGCGCCCATGCGATCGCCGAGTTCCCGCAGTTTCGGAATGGCGTCGACGAGTGGCTGCGCCTGATCGCGCAGCGAGTCGTCCCAGATCCGGCCGAGCGGGACCAGCTTCTGCACCAGCTGGGCCAGGCCGTGCAGCGCCCAGCTGAGCTGTTCGCGGTTGTCGGCGACGACGTTCTCGAGGGTGCCGAAGGTCCGCATCAGGGTGGCGAGGGTGTCGGAATTCTTGTTCAGCGCCGTCAGATATTCGTCGGTCAGCGCCAGCGTGTGCGAGACGTCCGCGTTCTGCCGGTCCATGATGGCGACGATGTCCGCGACCGCGCGTCCGGCGTGCCGGAGCGCGTCCGGACTCTTGTCGATCGCACCGGAGAGCGCGGCGAGGTCGCGGCGCAGGGCGTCGCCGTCGGTCCGCTGCACGGGCTCGACCGCGTCCTGGAAGGCCTGGGTGAGGTTGTAGGGCAGAATGACACGCTGCGCGGGAATGACGGTGTGGCCCAACGGGTTCGAACCCGCCGGCTGTACGGCCAGATAGTAGCCGCCGACGAGGGTGAGCATCCGCACCGCCAGGGTGGTCTGATCTCCGATGGCGACGCCGTCCTTCACGGTGAACGTCATCCGCACCCGGTCGGGCAGGAGCCGCAGCGCTGTCACCTTGCCGACCGGAATTCCCGCGATCCGGACGTCGTCGCCCGTGCGTATCGAACCGGCCTCGGCGATATCCGCGGAGTAGGTACGCTCCGGGGTGGTTCCGACGATATCGATGACGCCGATGGCGGCCACCAGCACGAGGACGGCAACGATTCCGCCTATGCCCCAGCGCAATTGGGTGCCGCGTTCGTCGCGGCCGGTGAATATCGCGCGGCGGGTGGCGCGCACGGCGGTGACGATCGACGAGGGGGTGATTACCGGTGACATAGCGTGATCCTCTGTCCGGCGATCAGGACGGCCAGCGGTGCGGGCGCCGCCGCGATGCCGTGGGAGCAGGTCATATTCGCGTCGGGTCCGGTCGGGGGAACGGTCGTCGCCAGGGTCTGGATCAATCCGGGGAGCCGTCCCAGCACGTCGACGGCCTGGCGCGGATTGGGGAGGACCCGGTGCAGGAGGGCGTCCAGGTCGTGGTTCTCCTCGCCGGTGACGCCCAGGACATCCAGCAGGTCCAGCAGCGGGCGCAGCATCGGCGGAATTTCCATCGCGAATTGCACCAGGCCCGGCAATTTGTCGGTGATGGTGACGAACAGTTCGGTCAGATTCGTCATCAACTGCATGGCGTTTCCGGATTTTCCGGCCATATGCGCGGAAACCTGGGCGAAATTGTTCACCAGGATCGACAGCACCTGTGCGCGGTCCGACGCGTACCGGCCCAGCGTGTCGATGGCGTCGAGCGCCGGCCCGATGCCGTTGCCGTCACCCTGAACGACAGCGAGCATGCTGCTCGCGAACCGGTTCAGATCGTCGGGCGACAGCTGCGCCAGCACCGGCTGCAATCCGTTGAACAAGGTGGTGATGTCGAAGGCCGGAATCGTATGCGCCGTATCGAAGGCCGACGCCGAGGCGCGGCGGGCGCCGGGTTGATCCGGCTGCCGGATCTCCAGGTACCGGAAGCCGGTGAGGTTCTGATACCGCACGGCCACAAGGGTTTCGGTGTAGAGCGGGTGGCCCTGTGTCACCGTGAAGCGCACGCGCGCGAGGGCGCCGTCCAGTTCGACGCTGCGCACCTTCCCGACCTGCACCCCGTAGAGCCGGACGTCGTCGCCCGACCGCAGTCCGTTCGCATCGGTGAACATCGCGGTATAGGTGTCGGTGTCGCCACCGACCGGCCGCTCGATCAGCCGGAACACTCCGGCCAGCACGACGGCCATGGCCAGGACGGACAGGGCGACGCGAATCCACAACGCACGGGTCGACACTCAGTGGCCTCCTGTGCCGGGCTGGTGGGACAGCAGCGCCGCCAGCGGCGCCGCCAAACCCGGAACGGTGGTGAGGTCGACGCGCGCGTTCAGCACCGGCCCCGCCGGTGAGTCGTGGAAGCCCGCGCCGAGACGGTCGAGCAGCTCACGCAATTCGCCCTCCGATCGCTGGGGGTCCGAGACCGAACCGGCGATCTGATCGAGCATCGTGACGGCGATCGGCAGCAGGCCCCCGAAATTGCGCTGCGCGCTGTAGAGGGTTTCCGTTGCCACCGGGAGCATCTCGTTCTGAACCCGGTTGAACATCTGCGAGAAGCGATCGACGTTCTCCTTCGTCGCGAGCTGCTGGTTCGTCAGATCCGCGTGCAACAGTTCGGCCGCGCCGGCGAGCAGTGCCGGTACGCCGTGCAGCGCCGAGCCGAACTGGCCGAGCACCAGTGACGGGGGGAGTTGCTGGGTGTCGGTGAACGAGCGCGCGGTCGTGCCGATCGCCTGCAGCAGCGGGGTGAAGGCGCCGATGTCGTGCGAGGTCGTGCGCAGCACCTCGATGAGTTTCGGGGTCAGCACGTCGTCGGTGAGCCGGCCCGTGGATTCCAGCAGCGCGGCGAGGGTGGCATCGCGCACCCGGTCCGCGTCGCGATCGCTCAGGTCCACGGTCGAGCCGTCCCGCAGCTCGGCGCCGCCATTGATCGGATTCAATTGCAGCGCGGTGATTCCGAAGAGATTGCCGGGCGCGTAGTCGACGGTCAGCGCGTCGGTCAGGCCGAACAGTTGCGACCGGCGCAGCGCCAATTCGACGCGCTGGCGGCCGGCTCCGGCCATGGCGACGGCGGTGACCGACCCGACCCGGACACCGTCGAGCCGGACATCGGTTCCGGGGCCGACGCCCTCGCCGACCTGTGCGGTGACGAGGTCGACGCGGATATCGTCGGCCGGTCGGCTGTCGGGCAGCAGTCGCCAGCCGACGACGATCACCGCGGCGAGTGCGACCGCCCCGATGCCGAGGATCCGGGCGCGGCGGGGCCCGACCTCGGTGCCGGGCAGGGCATAAGGAGGCATGGGGTCATCCGGTGAACGTGATGGGGGACTGGAATCCCCAGAGAACGATGGTGGTGAGCATGTCGAGCGCGATGATCGAGACGAGGCTGGCCCGGATCGCGCGTCCCGAGCCGATGCCGACGCCCTCCGGGCCGCCCGTCGCGAAAAAGCCTTGGTAGCAATGGATCAGGACGACGGCGACGGCGAAGACCATCACCTTGACGGTCGCGGCGATGACGTCCCAGCCCAGGACGAACTGATCGAAATAGTGGTTGTAGGTGCCGGCGGGTGTGCCGTGGATGGTGGTGACGATCAGCGCGCAGGACAGATAGCTCAGAATCAGGGCGACCACGAAAGCCGGTGCGACGGCGATGATTCCGGCGATGACGCGGGTGGTCACGACGAACGGCACCGACCGCACGCCGAGCGATTCGAGCGCGTCGATCTCCTCGGAGATGCGCATCGAGCCGATCTCCGCGGTCATCCGGCAGCCGGCCTGCGCCGCGAAGCCGACACCCGCCGCGATCGGCGCCAATTCCCGGGTCACCCCGAATGCGGAGATCAGACCACTGAGCTGGCCCAGCGAAAGCAGGTTGAGCGCGCTGAACGCCTCGATGCCGATGGAGGCGCCCATCGCCGCCCCGAGCAGCAACATCAGCGGGACCACGCCGCCGCCGATGATCACCGAACCGCGGCCCCACGTCATATCGGTGATCACCACGATTGTCTGGCGCCGGTAGTGCCGCAGCGTGTACGGCAGCGACGACACCACCTGCCAACCGAATCCCAGCACGAAGCCGATCGATTCGAACGGCCGCATCGGATGGGCACGGCGCCCGAGGCGATGCACCCACCGCAGACCCGCGGGCGCGTACGGGGTCGCGGTCATCAGGCCATCCTCACCGGGAAGAACATGGTGACCACCTGCGTGATCGCGGTGTTGAGCACGGTGACCGCGGCGATCGACATGACCACGGCCGCGTTCACGCCGTCGGCCACGCCGCGCGGGCCGCCCCCGGCTTCGAGCCCGCGCTGGCAGGCGATGATCACCACCAGGAAGCCGAAGATCAGCGCCTTGATCAGCGACACCCAGATGTCGAGGGTGGTGGTGAAGGCGCCGAAGGACTGCCAGTAACTGCCCGGTGTCACCCCGAGCGCGGCGACCGCGACAGCGAATCCGGAGGCGATACCGACCGCGATGATCAGGATGTTGAGCAGGGGAGCGACCAGCATCATCGCCGCGATGCGCGGCACGACCAGGCGCTGGACCGGATCGATACCCATGACCCGCATGGCGTCGACCTCTTCGCGCACGGTCCGCGCGCCCAGATCGGAGGCGATGGCCGCGGAACCGGCGCCGCCGAGCATCATCGCGGCGGCCATCGGCGCGCCCTGTTTGATCACCCCCAGCCCGCCGGCCGCGCCGATCATCGAATCCGCGCCGAGTTGCGAGACGATGTTGCCGACCTGGGTGGAGACGATGACGCCGAACGGAATCGCCATCAGCACACTGGGAATCGCGGTGACCTTGATCAGAAACCATGCCTGCGTGAGGGTTTCGCGCGTCTGAAAACGCATCCGCACCGCATCGCCGAGGCCTACCCCGATCGCGTGGGAGCCCATCTGCAGCGCTCTGCCGAGCGTGGCGAGACTCGACAGCACCGTGTCGGAGAAGTTCCGGCGCAGTACCTGCGTCGCCCTGGGTTCCCGTCCCCCGAGGTGTACATCCAGATCAGTGGTCGACATCGAACCTCCGTCCGCCGAACCATGCGGCAGAACGTACCATATGATCTGGACCACATTCCAGACACCAATCCAGATAGGTGCTCTGATCTGTGGGCACGGTTCGGCGATCCGTCGGTGAAGGGGAAAACCGCGTGCTGTCCAGGCGGTTTCAGTGCAGGGGCAGCCAGCCCGGCCACTGCCGCGGACCTTCGTCGCCGCGGATGCAGGCCAGCCGCCACCGCGCCTGGTCGCGGTGCACCGGGTCCGCGACGGCGGCGCGGACGGCATCCATCGTCATCCGCAACTCGAGGATGTCGCGCAGCAGGAAGAACCCCGGCCACCGGATGACGTCCAGATGGTAGGTGTTGCAGAACCGGGCATATTGCGCGCTGGTGATCCAGCCCAGTGAGGCGTAGGCGATCGCGGTCGGCACCAGATCCCATTCCGGCGGGCCGATCGACAGGTTCTCCAGATTCAGCATCAGCACGTCCTCGTCGACGGTGGCGGCGAAATCGCGACCCCATGCCTCGCCGTGGATGACGCACCACTGCATCCCGTTCGGCAGATCCGCCCACCGCCCGCGCAATTCGGTCAGATGGTCGCGCAGCCAGCGGCGGTCCTCGCCGGTGAACAGATCGGTGGTCTCGATCAATTCGGCGATTCCGCGAAACGGCTGCAGCTGGCCCAGGGCGAACGTCGTCGGCGGCGCCAAGCTGTGCAATCGGAGCAGCGCCGCGGCCATATCGTCCACGGCGCCGTGGTGGTACAGCGGCGGAACCTGCCAGAAGGTCACCGTCCGGCCCTGGATCTCGAGCGGTTGCCGCACGCCGGGCAGGGTTCGCAGGGCGGCGACGCCGGAGGTGGTGAGCCAGTGGGCGGCCTCGATCTCCCGGCGCGCCTCGGGGCGATGATCCGGGTGGCTGATGCGCACCACGACCCCGCTGGGCAACCGGTAACCGATGCCCGCGCCGAACCGCACCTCCTGGGCGCCCCCCGCTTCCATGCCGGCGTTCAGACATGCGGCGCGCAGAACCGACAGATTCCCGTTTCCGGCCAGCTGTGCGGTCATACGCATACCCGAGTCTCTGCAGAATCCCTCATCCTTGCCCTCATTGTGATCGATCGGCGGACCGTCCGACACGGTTTCGGGCAACATCCTGGTTACCGATTGCTGAGGTCGAGATCACGGTCGCCCGGTCGGAGACTGCCTCACATCCCTGTTAGGGTTCTAACCGGAGATTCACTCCGCTTCCGTCTCGTGGGGAGGAACCACCCGTGGCGCGCGTCAAATCCCGCCCGCACTACAACGTCGTCTTCGCGGTGCTGCTGCTCGGCATCTCGGCGTACGCATTGCTGCAGTCGATGGTCGTTCCGGTACTGGCCTTGCTGATTCCGGCCCTGCACACCACGCAGAGCACCGCGACCTGGCTGATGACCGGATATCTGCTCTCGGCCTCGGTGGCGACGCCGATTCTCGGGCGGATCGGTGACAAGGTCGGCAAGGAACGCATGCTCGTCGTCACCCTGGTCGCGCTGACGATCGGCTCGCTGATCGCGGCGCTGACCGAATCGGTCGGCGTGATGATCGTGGCGCGGGTGATCCAGGGCCTGGGCGGCGGCGTGATTCCGTTGGCGTTCGGCATCATTCGCGACGAATTCCCGGCGAAGAAGCTGCACGGCGCGGTGGGTATCGCCTCCTCGCTCATCGCCGTCGGATCCGGGTTGGGCCTGGTGCTCGCGGGCCCGATCGTCGAGCATCTGAACTACCACTGGCTGTTCTGGGTGCCGATGATCATCACCGCGATCGCCGCGGTGGCCGCGATCGTCTTCGTGCCGGAGTCGCCGGTGCGCAGTCCGGGCAATATCAATTGGGGCGCGGCGATTCTGCTGTCGGCCTGGCTGGTGGCGCTGCTGCTGGCGGTGAGCAAGGGCCCGTCGTGGGGCTGGGGCTCGGCGCTGACGCTGGGCCTGTTCGCGCTGGCCGTGGTGGCGGCGGCCGCCTGGATCGTGGTCGAGCTGAAATCGACCACACCGCTCATCGATATGCGCACGATGCGGATTCCGGCGGTGTGGACGACGAACCTGGTGGCAGTGCTGACCGGCGCCGGGATGTACGCGATGATGACCTTCCTGCCGCAACTGCTGCAGACACCGAAATCGGTGGCGGGATACGGCCTGAGCGCCGGCATCACCCAATCCGGGCTGTACATGCTGCCGCTGTCGGTGGCGATGTTCGTGATCGGCTTGTCGATCGGGCCGCTGGCGGCGCGCATCGGGCCCAAGGCGATCGTGCTGATCGGCAGCGTCATCACCGTTCCGGCGTTCGTGATGCTCGCGGTCGGACACGACCACGGCTGGGAGATCTACCTGGCCGGTGCGCTGCTGGGTATCGGTATCGGACTGGCCTTCTCGTCGATGCCGGCCATCATCGTCGCCGCGGTGCCGCCCGCCCAGACGGGGGCCGCCACCGGGATGAACGCCAACGTCCGCACCGTCGGCGGTGCGATCGGCAGCGCGGTCTCGGCCGTGCTGCTGACCTCGGGCGCCGCCACCGCGCACGGTCTGCCCGCGGATTCCGGGTATTCCCGGGTCTTCTGGTTCCTCGCCGGTGTGTCCGTGCTCGCCGCGCTGGCGGCCGTGATCATTCCGTCGGTGCGCGCGCACGCGCCGCAGGCGGCCGCACAGGAATCGGAACTTGCCCAGCAGGCGGAACTCTGGGAGCCGGAGCTCGTTGCCGCGCACGACGGTAATGCGATGGTCGCGGGAATCGCCGGTGTGTCGGCGCCGCAGGCGGTGGATATGGCGGGCGACGACCGGGCGATCGGCGGCAGTATCCGGCGGGAGAACGGCGGGCCGGTGCCGGAGGTGGCATTGACGCTGATCGACCAACGCGGACACCAGGTTTCGCGCGCCACGGGTGGATCCGACGGTAGCTACCGCCTTCCTGCCCCGGCGCCCGGCAGTTATGTGCTGATCGCTTCCGCCGCCGCGCATCGCCCGGTCGCCGTCACCGTCGTCGTCGGCGCGGTGGCCCAGACCGTGGATCTGACGCTGCCGAGTTCCGGTGAGCTCACCGGCACCGTCCGCCGCGCCGGCGACGGGAAACCCGTTGCGGGAGCGACGGTTACCCTCACCGATCCGCGCGGGGAGGTGATCGGGGCGGCGGTCACCGGCGGCGACGGCGGCTTCCGCTGCGTCGGCGTCGCGTCGGGCACCCACACCCTCGTCGTTGTCGCCGATCGGATGCACCCCACCGCCGTCACCCTCGCCATCCCCGGCAGCGGACTGCTGCACCACGACGTCGACTTGGAACCGATGGCGACCCTGGCCGGAGCCGTGGAGGCGCACGGCAAGGCGGTCGCCGACGCGGAGGTGACCGTCCTGGACGCGAGCGGTGACCGGATCTCCACCGCCCGCACCGACCGCGACGGCCGCTATGTGGTCTCCGACCTGCCGGCCGGTCACTACACGGTGGTGGCGCGCGGATATCCCTCGGTGAGCAGCACCGTCACCGTCGGCGCGGGCCGGATCACCCACGATGTGGAGCTCGGCTACGACGAGTCGGCATCCGTGGGCTGCGGCTGAATCAGGCCTCGATCTGCGGGTGCAGCCGGTTCACCGACCACACTCGTTGTCTGCGGACGACGAGTGTGGTCGCACCCAGGAAGAGGACGAGGAATCCGGCCAGCACGATCAGGTCGCGGACGAGGTTGCCGGTGAGCCCGCCGGAGATGCCGACGCGTAGACCGTCGACGACATAGGTCATCGGGATGAGCGGATGGATGGCCCGGAACGGGGCCGGGGTGGTCTCGATCGGATAGAGGCCACCGCACGCGGTGAGCTGAATGATCAACAGCGCCAACGACAATGCCTCACCGATCGCGCCCAGCGCGACGCGCAGGAAGTGATCGATCGCCACGAATGCCCCCGCGGCCAGGATCAGCAGTCCGCCCACCCACACCGGATGCAGCGGATCGAGTCCGAGCCCCAGTTGCACGACGAGGTAGAGCAGCAGCCCACCCGCCGCGGCGATGAGGGCGACCGGCAGCCATCCGGCCGCGGCGACGGTGAGCGCGCCGACGCGCCCGGCCAGTGCGCGCAGGTTGAGCGGACGGATGAACAGGTAGGCGAGCAGGCCGACCACCCACAGCGCGATCGCGAAGAAGAACGGTGCGAATCCCCGCCCGTACACACCGGCGGGATGCAGGTTGTCCATGGTGATGCCGACCGGCGAGCCGAGGACGTCGGCGGCCTCGGCCGTCTGCTCGGGGCTGGTGTCGGGAATCTTGGTGACAGCGCCGTCGACCACCCGGGTGATGTCGGCGGCGCCGGAATTGAGCTGATCCGCACCTGTCTGCAGAGTCCTGCTGCCCGCCTCGAGCGCGCCGAGCCCGGCGCCGATCTGGGCAGCCCCGCCGCCGATGGTGCGCGACGCCGCCGTCAGTGCCTGCAGTGGTGCCGCGGCTCCGGCGACGGCTTGGCCGACTGTTCCTGCGCTGCTCTGTAATTCGCTCGCCTGCGCGGCGGCCTGCTGCGCGGAGGTCTGTGCCTGGTCCGCGGTGGTGTTCGCGGTGGTGGCGGTCTGGGCGAGAGTCTGCGCGTTGCGGCGGGCGGTGCCCAGCAGGGGATCGAGCGCGAATTCCGGGTGGGCGGCGGCGAATTGGTCCAGCGCGGTCGAGCCGTCGGTGGCGGTCCGGCTGACGATGCCGGTGGCATCGCGGACCAGACTCAAACTCTGCGCGGCGGCCGAGGTGGCGTTGGCGACCGTGCCCGTCGCGGCGGGCAGTGTGGCCACACCCGCGTTCGTGATCGCGGTGATCGCCTGATCGGCGCGGGTGCCGGCGTCGGCGAGCTGCTGTACGCCCTCGGTGATCGATGCGGCGCCGGTTTGTGCGGCGGTGATGCCCTGGGTCAGCGCGGCGCTGCCCTGTTGTGCGAGCACCGTCGCGTCGAGCAGTTTGTGCGCGCCGGCCGAGGCGATCTGCAATTGCTGTTTCACCTGGGACAGATCGCCGTAGATGGCGGTGGCGTAGGCGGCGTGGGCGGCGGTGTCGATCTGGCTCTGCAGTTCGGTTTTCGCGGTTTGCGCGACGATGCCCACGATGTAGTTGTTCGCGTCGTTGAGCGTGATTCCCATGGTGGCGCGTTCGGGGATCGGGTTCTGCGCGGTGGCCAGTTTGTGGCTGAAGTCCGGCGGCACGGTGATCGTGAAGTAGTAGCGGCCGTGGCGCAGACCGTCGAGCGCTTCGTCGGCGTCGACGAAATTCCAGGCGAAGGCCCCGGAAGCCTGCAGTTGCCGAGTGAATTGCTTTCCGGCGTCGATCATCTGGCCGTTGGCGACCGCGGGCTGGTCCTGGTCGACCACGGCCACCGGAATGCGGTCCGTGCGCCCGTAGGGATCCCAGTTCGACCACAGATACAGCGATCCGTACAGCAGCGGAATCATCGCCAGCCCCACCGGGACCAGTCGGCGCATCGGTGCCCGGAAGCGGCGAAATTCCAACAGGGCCAGGCGAACCGCGGTCATCGCTCACTCCTCCGGCAGGGGGATCTGGTCTCGCTGGGTCGGGTGCGGCAGGTCGATCACCGCGACGGAGTCGTCGAGGGACGGTGGCGGAATCGTCGTCGTCGCGACCACGGTGCAGCCCAGTCCGGTGAGAGTGCGCAAGGCATCCCAGATCCGTTCGGCGCCCGTGTCGTCGCAGCCGCGCTCGACGTCGTCGACGACGATCGCGGCCGGTTGTTCGGCCGCCGCCAACGCCACGGCGAGCAGGGTCTGCTCACGCGGCGGCAGTTCCGCCACGGTCGCCGTCGCGGGCGCGTCGACGCCGAGCAGCGTCAGGGCATAACGGATGCCGGCCTTTCCGATTCGCGGCCCGCAGATCATCATCCGCTCGGTGAGGATGTCGCCGACGCGCAATTCGTCGTCGAGGCCGACCGCCGGCTCCGCCCGCGCCACCGCGACGAGTTGCCGCACCCGCGCGCCGTCGGCGGGCAACCGGTAACCGCCCACCGCGACACTGCCCGCTACCAACCGCATCCGTCCGGCCAGCGCCAGCAGCAGCGAGGTGCGGCCGGATCCCGAGGGCCCGGCCACCACACCCAGCCGGCCGGCCGCGACGTCCACCGACACCCCCGCGAACGCGCATCCCCGTGCTCCGCGAGCCGTGATGCCGCGCGCGATGATCTCTACACCATGAAAAGCCATCGGGGCGAGACTAACCCGTGCGCCCCGGTACCCGTCCGCAGCGACATCCCCGCCGTTCAGCCCAGCACCACGAACAGCACCACGATGGCGATCAAGACGATGACCATGGTGACGATGAGCAGGAGCGGACTCTTGCGGTTGGTCACCGGCGAGTCGCTCAGCGAGACGTCCTCGCGCTCGGGATTCGCGGGCCGGCTCTGGTCGTCGAATCGTTCGGACATCGAGCACCTCCGGGTCTGCGAGCGGTCGCTGCGTAATACCCGGCCGGTACGTCGGCAAACTCGCCGCTAGCCGCCGACCTTCGACCCCGGGATGCGGGTGTGCACGGTGAGCAGCAGGTGATCGAAGGCGGTGATGGTTTCCGGGGCCGGCGGCGCGACGAGGGGAAGTTCCTCGATGATCTGGGCGGCGAGGTCGCGCAGTTTGGTGTTGGTTTCCTGCGAGCGCCACGCCAGCACCTTGAAGGCCTGCTCGGCGTTGATGCGGTACATCCGCATCAGCACGCCCTTGGCCTGTTCGATCACCGCGCGGTTCTCGATCACGTCGGGCAGAGTGGCCGACAGTGTTTCGCGCTCGTTCTCGGCAAGGGCATCGGTGAGGTCGATGTAGAAGCCGGCGGTGGCGGCGACCTGTCCGGCGTCGTCGTAGATCCGGTCGGCGACGACCATCACGTTGTGCACCGCACCCGCAGTGTCGACGAACCGATGCCGACTGGAGAACGATTCGCCCAGTTCGATCGCGCGGGCGATGGTTTTGGCGACTTCCTCGCGATCGTCGGGATGCTTGTGTGCGAGGAGCAGTTCCGTCGTCGGCACTACTCCGCCGGGCGTATAGCCGTGCATGCGATACACCTCTTCCGACCACTCCCAGCGGCGGGTGGCGAACCAGAACCGGAACGACCCCACTCTCGGCATATTCCCGGCGGTGTCCGAGCGGGGCTCGGGTGCCGCATGGTCGCGAAGGGAGTCGGTTCTATGCACAAGCATCATTATGTTCACGGGATGGGCCCGCTGCCGTTGTTCGAACGCACAGTGGACTGAACCGTTCGTTTTCCGTCCTGAGGCGACCCAGCGCCGGAATATGCCCCGGTCCCAGCGCTCAGCCGGCGAGCGCGGTGGCGGGGGAGCGTCCGTAGTGCCGGCGGTAGAGCGCGGCGAAACGACCGGGATGGCCGAAGCCCCAGGTGGCGGCGATGGCGGCGACGCTGTCGCCGTCGTGGGCACTGCCCGCGATTAGGTCTTCGTGGGCTCCGCGCAGCCGCATGCGCTTCAGATACGCCGTGGGTGTCGTGTCGAGGTGGCGGCGGAAGGCGATCTGCAACGCCCGCACGGTCACATAGGCAGCCGCGGCGATGTCGGTGACGGCGATGTCGTCGTGGATATGGGATTCCATGTAGGCCACCGCGCGGCGCACCGTCAGCGGATGCGCGTCCCGGCGATCGAGGGGGCTCGCCTCCAGGCCGGCGGTGGTCGGAAACGTGTGCAGCACGGTCGCCGCCAGGTATTGCGACGCCGTGGCCGCCACCAGCGGTGGCACGTCACCGTCATACGACGCGGCGAGCTGGTGCATATGGGTGATCACCGCGGTGAGTCGGTGACCTGCCTCCGGGGACACGGCGCGATGGCCCGCGAGAGCTACCTCTCCGTCCTCGGGCCGATTCGGGGAGGCGACGCGAGTGAGCAGTGCGGGATCGAACATCGTGATCGTGTAGCGAGCCTGGTGGATGATGCCGGAATACGGCAGATCCGGCGGGGTCAGAACTCCGATTTCGCCCGGCCCGAAGGTATCGGTGCCGACGTCGACGTAGTTCTCCTCGACAGATCCGGATTCGACACCGACCAGGCAGATCTTGTTCAAGGGATCAGCGTCGTAGCTCATGTCGAATCCGAGTTCGAGCCGGTCGAGACTCACCCCGCCCAGCGTCTCGCGCGCGATCCGGCTGCGGACCGGCGCCTCGGTGGTATTGCCGATCTCCATGGTCGTGTAGTTCCGATTCAGGAACTGCTCGGTCGCGGCCAAGCTGTCGCTGTCGAACTCTACTGTCATCGGTCGGTGATCCTCCGCTGTACCACTGCCACTGCCATGCCACCGCCCCGGTCACGTTCGCCTGCGACGGGTGCGTCGTACGGACATGGAAGCCTACTTGTCCACAGTGTTTCCCCGGCGTGCGTTGTGTCACCCGATGGTGACGTGATTCTCGAGGCAGTAACGAACGCGCGCCGGAAACGATCAGAGCAGCGACGAGAGTGGGCTGCGGTGCAGTTCACGGCGCAGGTGCGCGACGTCGTCACAGACGAATGCCGCGCCGTCGGCCTCCAGCTCACCGCGGGAGATACCGCCGCTCAGGACACCGATCGCCGCCACGCCGAGCTTGGTGCAGGCGCGCATGTCCCAGACCGTATCGCCGACGAACACCGCTCGCTGCGCCGTGACACCGGCCCGGTCCAGGGCCACCTGGACGATGGTCGGATCGGGTTTGGCCGTCTCCACGTCTTCGGCACCGGTCACCGCGTACAACACCGACTCGCTGTCGAGCAGGTCGCGCAGCCGGGCCAATTCGTCCGGCGGTGCGGATGTGGCGAGGACGACGCGCAGGCCCGCCTCGTGCAGATGGCGCAGGATCTCGCGGGCGCCGGGCAGCAGGGTCAGTTCGCCGGCGCGTTCGAGGTAGTAGCGGCTGTGCAGATCGCTGGCGGTATCGGCGGTCTCGCTGTCGAGATCGGAGGCGAGGGTGCGCAGCAGTTCGTCGCCGTCCATGCCGATACTGCGGTGGATCCGCCAGGTCGGCACATCGGCGTCGACGTCGCGGAAGGCTCGATGCCAGGTCACGGCATGCAGATAGTTGGAGTCGACGAGCGTGCCGTCGATGTCGAAGAGAACGGCTGCGGGTTCGGGCACGGCATCTCCTTCTCTCCTGTACCAGCCTGCGTGACGAGCCATTCGAGAGTAGATGCCACTGTACCCAGCGTGATGCCGCGGCGGCGGCGGACATCCCCGCCGGATGCGCCGTACGGTTACGGGACCGCGTTTCCCGTCAGCGGGTGCTCGCCACCGGCGCGGGTTCGGAAGGCGTACGGTCCGGTTCTTCGAAAAGCTCTGTCGCGGTGTCTGTTTCGTGGAACCCGGTCGTGTCGTCGGGTCCGCGGCGGCGCAACCAGCGCGGCGCCCACCAGCAGGCGTCGCCGAGCAGGCGCATCGTCGCCGGAACCAGCAGTACCCGCAGAATCGTCGCGTCGATGAGCAGGGCAGCGACCATGCCGAACGCGATGTACTGCATCATCACCAGATCCGACAGCGCGAAGGCGCCGGTGACGACCAGCAGGATCAGGGCGGCGGCGGTGATGATGCGCCCGGTGTGGGCGACGCCGGCGCGAATCGCCTCCCGGGTCGACGCGCCCGCGGTCCGCGCCTCGACCATGCGCGAGAGCAGGAATATCTCGTAGTCGGTGGACAGTCCGTAGATCACCGACACGATCACCACCAGCACCAGCGCCATGATCGGCTGCGGGGTGCACCCGAGCGGCCGCGCGCCGTGCCCGTCGATGAAGATCCAGGTGAGGATGCCGACCGTGGACCCGAGCCCGAGCAGATTCAACGCGCCCGCCTTCAACGGCAGCACCAGTGAGCGGAAGCTCCATGCCATCAGGGCTGTGGTGGCGAGGAAGACGAGGGCGACCACGAGCGGTATCCGGTCCACGAGTGCGTCGATACTGTCCTTCTCGATGGCGGGCTGACCGCCGACGAGCAAGGTCGCGCCCTTCGGCAGTGGCATCGAGCGCAGGTAGTCGATCGCCGCATCCTTGTCGGCGGTGGGTGCGAGCACCGTTTGCGTGGTGAACACGCTCGACTGCGCGGGCCGCTGCAGCCAGGCCGGAAAGGGCGCCGCGAGACCCGGGGCGTGGCCGGCCTCGGCCAGCACGGTCTCCTTGGCGGCGGGGTCGTAGGTGATCAGCACCAGATCGATCGGGTTGATGCGGCGCAGCGGGAAGATCTCGTCGAAGTGCTGCTGCGCCAGCCGGGTCGGATGATCCGGTGGCAGGAAGCGCTCGTTGATGGCACCGAAGGCCAGGTCCCGGATCGGCGCGATCAGCACCAGCAGTCCGATGACCACCGAAACCGCCACGAACAGCGGCCTTTTCATGACGCGGTCGGCAATCCGTCCCCAGAGATTGTCCGGAACCCGGCCCGGCGGCGTGGTCCGGCGGAACCAGGACACGCCGAAGCGGTCCACCCGGTGGCCGAGCACCGCCAGCATCGCGGGCAGCAGTGTGATCGAGGTGAACGCGGCCAGCGAGATGGTGATGATGGCGCCGTAGGCGAACGAACGCAGAAACCCCTGCGGGAACACCAGGATTCCGGCGGCGGCCACGGCCACGATGGTGGCCGAGAACACCACAGTGTGGCCCGCGGTCGCCACGGAACGGCGCACCGCGTCGTCGACGTCCCGGCCGTCGGCGAGTTCGTCGCGGAATCGGCTCAGCACGAACAGCCCGTAATCGATTGCCAGGCCGAGCCCGACCATCGAAACCACCGGCGAGACGAAGGAATTGACCTCGGTGACGGTGGTCAGCAGCCGGATGAGGCCCCAGGCACCGAGCACGGTGAGCCCGCCGACGATCAACGGCAGCGCAGCGGCCACCACCCCGCCGAAGAGGAAGAACAGCAGCACCGCCACCGCGGGAATCGCGAACAGCTCCATACGCTGCTGATCGTGGGCCATGGTGTCGTTCAGCGCGCCGGCCACCGCCTGCCCGCCTGCCACCTCCATATTCACGCCGGGTATGTCGAAGGCGTGCGCGACGGCTCGGAAGTTGCGCATCTGCTCGGTGGGGTTGTCGCCATGGATGGCGATGGAGGCGAAGGCGTGCGCACGGTCCGCGGAGCCGAACATATCCGGAAGCGCCACACCCGTTGTGGTGGGCCAGTATGCGGCGTTCACTCGATCGATCTGCTGCGGGAACCGCTTCGGCAGACTGTCCAGGCTCGCCACGATCGGCGCGGCGAAGGCCGGATCGTCGATCGTCGTGCCTGGCGGGGCGTGATACAGCACGACCACATCGGCACTGTGGTCGCGTCCGAAGATCTCCTCGTGCACGTGCGCGGCTCGCACCGATTCCGAGGACGGATCGTCCCAGCCGCTGGAGCTCAGATGTTCGCCGAGGCCGAGCCCGTACCAGCCGAGGGCGAGCAGTCCGGTCACCAGCACACCGATCACCGTGAACCGCCGGCGCAGCACGAAATCGGCCCAGTGATTCGATTCGGCGGACAAATGCCGGCTCCCAACTGTTTGCGCGTATCGGTTCGGCTGTCGTTTCGCGACGCTCGTCGCGAGACCGGGCCTGCGGTTTCGGCGGAATTTCCGGAAATTAACCGCCGCGCTGTCGTGGGGACAGCGGGCAGCTGCCTCGAGAAAATGAGCGTTCGAGGAAAGATAGGACGCGGTACGCGCGAATCCGGCCGGCGTGCAGCGATTTTCCGACGGATCATAATCGCGGTCCGGAAGTTTTGTGAGCGGTGAGTAGAGCCCGCTGTCACGCCAGGCCGGAACCCCGCGAACTGTATCGAATATTGTTGCGTCCTAACGACTTCAGAGACCGATCGGTCGGCGCGGAACGTGTCGCTGTGGCGGCTGGGCGGGTTCACAAAACCGTCGCGCGCGGTTGGTTGGAGGGTCCAAAAGTGGGGTGAATCTCTTCCATCTCCGATCACGGTCAATAGCGTGGGCGCCATCGGTCACATGCCCAGGACCGCAGAGAGACGAGTGCGTCGCCGAGAGCAGCCGGTGGCCTCTGAACGCGAGACCGGAGGAAATTCGTGTCGGATATTGCAATTGTGGGTATCGGCTGTCGATTCGCGGGCGGAATCGACTCGCCCGAGACATTCTGGGACTTCGTGGTCGACAAGCGCGACGGCGTCGTCGAGATGCCGGCGGATCGATGGGACTACCGCAGGTATTACGATCCCGAACCCCGCACCCCGGGCCGCAGCTACACCAAGCGCGGCGCCTTCATGACCGCCGACCCGTGGCAGTTCGACCCCGACTTCTTCGGCATCTCTCCGCGCGAGGCGACGGTGCTGGATCCGCAGCAACGCCTCATGCTGGAGGTGACGTGGGAGGCGCTCGACGACGCCGGGATGGCCGGCCGCGCGGCCGGTTCCTCGGTCGGGGTGTACGTCGGCGGATTCGTGGTCGACCAGTCCGTGATCGGCGTGGTGGGGCCGGCCCTGTTCCACACCGATATGCACACCCCGGCGAGCGCGTCCTACACGATGCTGTCGAATCGAATCGCCTACGCGCTCAATCTGGTCGGGCCCGCGATCACCGTCGACACCGCCTGCTCGTCGTCGCTGGTCGCGTTCCATCTGGCCTGCCAGGCCCTGGACAACGACGACTGCCGGGTGGCCCTGGCGGGCGGCGTGAACGTGATGCTGCAGCCGGAAACCTTCGTGCTGATGTGCAAGGGCGGGTTCCTCGCCGCCGACGGTCGCTGCAAATCCTTCGACGCCTCCGCCGACGGATACGGCCGCGGCGAGGGCGCCGGCATGGTGGTGCTGAAGAAGCTCGACGACGCCGTGCGGGACGGCGACCGCATCTACGCGGTGGTCAAGGCCACCGGCTCGAATCAGGACGGGCGCACCACCGCCATCACGGTGCCGAATGTCGATTCCCAGGAGGCGCTGGCCCGTACCGTCTGCGAACGCTCGGGCCTGGCGCCGCAGTCGATCACCTACCTCGAGGCACACGGCACCGGAACCCTCGTCGGCGACCCGGTCGAATTGCGTGCGCTCGGAAAGGTTTTCGGTGCTCCCACCGGACGCACCGAGTCGGTCGGCGTGGGGTCGGTGAAGGCGACGATCGGCCATACCGAGGCCGCCGCCGGAGTCGCCAGCGTGATCAAGGCCGCACTCGCCATCAAGCACCGCACCCTGCCCCCGCAGGGCTGGCTGGACAAGCAGAATCCCGACATCCCCTTCGAGGAACTGGGCCTGCACGTGCAGACCGAGGCGCAACCGCTGCCCGCCGACGCCGGCCCGATGTCGGTGGCGGTCAACGGTTTCGGCTACGGCGGAACCAACGCGCACGCGATTCTGCAGGAGTACGTCGGTCCCGCGCCGGCGCCCGCCGGACCGCACCGGCATCTCGGCATTCTGCCCATCTCGGCGCGCAGCACCGCCGCGGCCCGCGCGCTGGCCGGACGATTCGCCGATCTGATCACGGCGGGCGCCGACCCCGATCATCTCGCCGAGGCGGCGTGGACGCGGATGGCGCACCACGCGTTCCGCACCGGCGTGCTGATCGGTGACTCCACCGAGGAGCTGGTGCGAGAGCTGCGCGGCTACGCGGCGGGCGAGGGGCGCGATGCCTCGCGCACCATCGTCTCGCGCGCGCCCGAACCGGTGTTCGTGTTCTCCGGAATGGGCCCCCAGCACTGGCGTATGGGGCGGGAACTGCTCGCCGCGGGTGGCGTGTTCGCCGACACCGCGGCCGAGATCGATGCCGAGTTCCAGGCGCTGGCGGGCTGGTCGATCGTCGAGGAACTGCGCAAGCCCGAGGACGAATCCCGGGTCACCGGTACCGAAGTCGCGCAACCGGCCAACTTCCTCGTCCAGGTCGGCCTCGTGCGCGAGCTGGAGCAGTACGGCATCACCCCGGCCGCCATCGTGGGCCACAGCGTGGGCGAGGTGTCGGCGGCGTATGTGAGCGGCATGCTGTCGCTGCGCGACGCCGTGCGAGTGGCCTACCATCGCGCCCGCCTGCAGGCGACCACCGCCGGCACCGGCGGCATGCTCGCGGTGGGACTGCCGAAGGACAAGGCCCTCGAACTGATCGGCGACGATCCGGGTATCGACATCGCCGCGGTCAACAGTCCCAGCGCCGTCACCCTCTCCGGCGATGTCGAACGCCTGGACCTGCTGGCCGAAAAGCTCACCGAGGAGGGCGTTTTCGCTCGTCGTCTGCGAGTCGAGGTGCCCTACCACAGCCGCCTGATGGAACCGATCGAAGGCGAATTGCGTTCGGTGCTCGCCGATCTCGAGCCGAGGACGCCGACCGTGCCGCTGTATTCGACGGTGACCGGTATGCGGGTCTCCGAGGCCGATTGGGACGCGTCCTACTGGTGGTCGAATGTGCGGCAGCCGGTCCGGTTCTTCGATGCCGTCGGCGCCCTGGTCGGCGCGGGCCACCGGATCTTCCTCGAGGTCGGCCCGCATCCGGTGCTCTCGGGCAATATTCGCGAAGCCCTGCTCGGCGCGGATGTGCAGGGGACGACGGTGCCGACGCTGGACCGCGAACAATCCGACACCGACAGTCTGCGCCGCACCCTGATCGGCCTGCACGCCGCGGGCGTCCTCGGCCGCGATCTGCTGTTCCCGCCCGATCGCCCGGCCACCCCGCATCTGCCGCTGCCGCGCTACCCGTGGCAGCGCACCCGCCTGCACTCCGCACTGCCGTTGTTCGAACAGGCCCGGCTCGGCACGCCCGGCGGCTACGCCATGCTCGGCGATCCCGATGTCGAAGGCCGGCCGGAATGGCTGCTGCAGGTCGGCACCGAATTGCTGCCGTGGCTGTCGGATCACGTGGTGAACGGCATCAAGATCATGCCCGGTGCCGCGTATCTGGACGCGGCGCTGAGTGCCACCAAGTCGCGGATCGGCTCGGAACAGGTTGCGCTGGAAGGCGTTCGGTTCGTCGCGCCGCTGATCATGGGCGCCCCGGATGTACCGCTGGTCGCGCTGAGTATCGAGGAGGCCAGCGGCCGGTTCCTGATCCGGTCCCGCAGTGCCACCGGCACCGCGTGGACGGTGCACGCCTCCGGGCGCACCCTCACCGGCAGCCACGAGCAGACCACGGTCGCCGTTCCGGAGATCGAGGTCGGCATCGACGTCGACCCCGCGATGTTCTACACCGGCCTGGCCGCGGCCGGTCTGCAGTACGGGCCGTCGTTCCGGCGGGTCACCTCGGTGCGCGTCGGCCGCGATGTGGTGGTGGCCACCGTCGACGGCGCGATCGCCGCGGATTCCGGTCATCTGGCGCATCCGGCGGTCGTCGATGCCGCCATGCAGTGTGCGGCCATGTTGTTCGCCGACGAACGCATCGACGAGGGCGTGATGGTTCCGGTCGGCGTCGGCGCGGTGCGGTTGCTCGCGGCGCTGCCCGAGACGGTCACGGTGGTCGCCCGGCGCGATCTCAACGCGCGGCTGCGTGCCGATGTGGATCTGCTCGACGCCGACCACAAATTGGTCGTCCGCCTGTCCGGCCTGCAGATCGGCGCGCTGCGGCCCGGCGACGATCCGCTGCACCGGATGGCCGACTTCTACTACACCGAGACCTTCGAGGAACGCGATCCGATCGACCCGGCCGCGCTGGCCGAAGCCGGCTCGGCGAGTACCGTGGTGGTCCGGGTGGGCGAGACCGACCGGGCCGGCCGGTTGGTGGCCGCACTGGCGGATTCTCGTCTGCACGTGGTGGATTCGACCGGCCCGGAATTGGAGTCCGAGCTCGTCGAGCAGTTGCGCGCGGCCCGCGACGAACCGGCTCGGCGGTTGCACATCTGTGTGGTGGCCGGTGCGGTCGCCGACGACGTGGCCGACTTGTGGACGCTCAAGCGCATCGCGGTGGCGATCGCCGACTTCGTCGAACCGCCCAGCGAAAACGGCACGCCGCAAACGATTTTCGGTGACGGCCTCGTGCACTGCACGCTGGTCACCGAATCCGCTTTCGCCCTGCCCGGCACTCCCGTCCCGCCCGATACCGGACAGGCCGCGCTGGCGGGTGCCCGGCGCGTGCTGCTCAACGAGCAGACCGCCCTGCGCTGGCGGCTCGTCGACGTCGAACCCGACACACCGATCACCGATCTCGTGGCGGAGTTGGCGGTCCCCGGCGCCTTCTCCCTCGACAATAGCGACGAGGTGCTGCTGCGCGACGGTAAACGCTGGGCGACGGTGATCACCAAACCGCTGCCCGAACGCCTGGAAGCCTTGGAAACCTCGGCGCCGCTGACCGATCCGGAGGCCAACTTCGAACTCGACATGCCGCGTACCCGGCTGCTGTCGGCACTGGCGTGGCGGGAATGCCCGCGGGTGGCACCGGGCCACGGCGAGATCGAGATCCGCATGCAGGTCATCGGGTTGAACTACAAGGATCCGCTGAAGGTCATCGGGCTGCTGGGCGAACGTGAGCTCGCACCGACGTATTTCGGCACCGTGCCCGGTATGGAGGGCGTCGGCACCGTGGTGCGGATCGGCCCGGGCGTGGAGGGCGTGAAAGAGGGCGATCTGGTCGGTGTGGCCGCCAAGGGCATGATGCGCCGCTTCGCGGTCGTGGACCGGCAACTCGCGGTCGTCCTGCCCGAGGGCACCGATCCCGGGCACTGCACCAGCATCATCGCCTTCGGCACCGCCGAATACGCCCTGCTGGATCTGGCCCGGCTGGAACCGGGGGAGACGGTGCTCGTGCACGGCGCGGCCGGTGGTGTCGGCACCGCCGCGATCCAGGTCGCCAAGGCTCGCGGCGCCACCATCATCGGCACCGCCAGCACCCCGGAGCGGCGCGCACACGTGCTGGCGATGGGGGCGGACTACGCGGTGAATTCACGCTCGCTGAACTTCGTCGACGAGGTCGCCGCGATCACCGGTGGCGCCGGTGCGGATGTGATCGTCAGCAGCGCACCCGGTGAGATTCTGCGTCAGAACTTCAACGCCGCAGCCGAATTCGGCCGCATCGTCGAGGTCGGCAAGGCCGACATCTACACCGGCGGGCTGCTGGAACTGGCCAACTTCGACAAGAACCTGTCGTACTTCTCGATGGATCTGGACCGCCTCGTCAAGGTGAAGCCACAGCGGCTCGCGGCGCTGCTGCAACGAGTGTTCGAGAAGGTCACCGAGGGCACCTACCGCCCCCTGCCGTATCACATGTTCGACACCGCCGAGGTGAGCAAGGCGTTCGAGGAGACGCTGCGCTCGTCGCGGCCGGCGCGTATCGCGCTGCGCATGGACGCACCCGAACCGCCGGTGCGCCCGTATCTGCCCGATGTCGAAATCAGCGATACCGCAACGTATCTGATCACCGGCGGCTTCGGTGGTTTCGGTCTGGCGATCGGCCGGTGGCTGACCTTGCGCGGTGCGCGGCGGCTGGTGCTGGCCGGGCGGCGGGGCGCGACCACGGAGGAGGCGCGTCGTCAGCTCGAGGCGTGGCGCGCGATCGGGATCGAGATCGTCGAGGAACTGCTCGACGTGACCGACCCCGGCGCGGTCGCCGATGCCGTCGCCCGCATCCACACCGCCGACCGTCCGCTGCGCGCGGTGTTCCACGCCGCGGGCGCGGTCGCGGACAACAACCTCGCCAAGATGGAACTCGGCCAGCTCGAACAGGTCTATCTGCCGAAGGTGCTGGGCGCGCAGATCGTGCACCGGGCCGTCGCCGAGGCGGGCATCGACCTCGACATGTTCGTGCTGTGCTCCTCGGGCGGCTCGATGTACGGCATCTACGGCCAATACAGTTACTGCGCGGCCAATGTCGCGGTCGAATCGCTGGCGCTGCGCTGGGCGGCCGCGGGGGAGCGGGCGTTGTGCGTGGGCTGGGGTCACCTCTCCGGTGCCGGCGGTATGGCGGCGAACGAGACCTCCGAGAAATATCTCGACCTGGTCGGATTCGGCCCGATCGATATGGGCGACGCCACCGCCTACCTGGAGCAGACCCTGCGCCTGGGCGCGACGCGGGTCGCGGTCATCCCGACCGACTGGGCCAAGCTCACCGGAACCTTCCCGCAGCTGGCCCGCACGGGTCGCACCGCCGCACTGGCCCGCGCCTCGGCAAAGGACACCTCCGAGCTGGCCCGGCTGCGCGAGGAGCTGGCCGCGATGGAGGAATCCAAGCGCGGACCGCATATCGCCCGGCTCATGGCCGGCGAACTGGCCGTCGTCATGGGCGTGGACGTCGACACCATCGATATGACGATCCCGGTGCCCGAACTGGGCCTGGATTCGCTGATGGCGGTCGAACTCGGCGCCCGGGTCACCAAGACACTCGGCATCGACCTGATGTCGCTGCAGATGGGCCGCTCGTTCAGCCTGGAACAGGCCGGGCCGAAGGTCGCCGAACTGATCCTGGCGCACGAACCCGGTGGCGCCCAACCGGATCCGGCGGCCCTGGCCGCGGCGGTGGACGGTACCACTGCGAACGGTTCCCAGCCCGCGGCCGAGTCGAACGGTCACGACGCCCCGGCCGGTGCGGTCGCGGAGATGGCGGGAGTCAGCTGATGGCCCACCTTTTCGCTGTCCGCCGGTGGAAGTGAGAGTGTAACCGTGGTCGATTTCGGACTCATCGACGAATGGTCACCGCCGCCGGGGCGGATGATCACCTGGGTCGCGTCACCGGAAGCGGTGGCGCGGGCCCGGACCGCCCCGGTGCATCCGGCGCCACCGTCGCTGCAACAGGAACAGTATCTGCGCCAAGCGGATCGGCACGCCGCCGCCGATTTCCGGTTCTCCGGACTGTGCCTGGCCACCGCGCAGATCCCGACCGGTGGCCTGGACCGCGAGGCGATGACGCGGATCGTCAACACCTTCCTGTTGCGGCACGACACCTTCCGGACCTGGTTCGACATCGGCGCCGACGGCACCGTGCGGCGGCATCTGGTGCCCGAGGACGTGGTGGACTTCGTTCCGATCGACTACGGCTGGATCGACGATCCGGCCGCGATCCGTCAGCACGTCGAGAAGACGACTCCCGATCCGTTCCAGTGGGATTGCTTCACCTTCGGCGCCATCGAACACGGTGACGCGACCACCGTCTACCTCGCCGTCGACCACCTGCACACCGACGGTCTCGGGCAGTACCTGTCCGCGTCCGATTTCGCACAGCTGTATCTGTCCGAACTGAGTGGCGAGGCCGAACCGCTGCCACCGGCGGCCAGCTATCTGGACTACTGCGTCACCGAGCGCGCCTACAGCGATCTGCTGACGCTGTCCTCGCCGGGCGTGCAGAAGTGGTTACAGTTGTTGCGCGGCAACGACAATCGGCTGCCGTCGTTTCCACTGGACCTCGGCAGACGCTCCGACGGCTACCACCGCAGCGCCCACCGCACCGTCACCCTGCTCGACGAACAGCAGGCATCGGCCTTCGAAGAGATCTGCCGGGCCAACGACGCGGAATTCGTGGGCGGCGTCTTCGCGGCCGCGGCCCTGGCCGAACGAGATCTCACCGATTCCGACTACTACTTCGGCATGACGCCGGTGAGTACCAGAACCTCTGCGGCGGAGGGTAATTCGGTCGGCTGGTACGTGACGCTGGTGCCGGTGGCCTTCCCGCTGGGCCCCGGCACCCCCGTCGCCCGCACCCTGAAACTGGCCCAGCGCGCCTACGAGAACGGGCTCCGCCTGGCGCCCACCTCGTTCCATCGGGTGCTGGAACTACTGCCCGCCGACTCGGAGATCAAGGCCGAACCCGGCTGGGTCACACCGATGATTTCGTTCATCGATGCCCGCGACTTCCTCGGCCACGAATTCTTCGACGAGGTGACGGCCGGTGTCTACGCCAACCGCGCCGCGTCGGAGGAGGCCCTGATCTGGGTCAACCGGCTGCCGTCGGCGACGACGCTGAGCGTCATCTACCCCGACACCGCGGTCGCCCACGACTCGGTCGAGCGCTACATCGCGGCCATGCGGACGGTTTTCGCGTCGATCATCCATCGCGGCGCGGAAACGAACTGAACTACAGGAGGTTTCGTGGTGTCGCAAGGCCCCGTGCCCATGCTCTTTCGCGACCCCGGCATACCCGACGGTGAAAAATGCCGGTACACGGTCGGAACCGACGGCCGCAGTTCGGGTTTCGAACTGACCAGCGTCGTCACCCACGAGAACGGCGGCTACCGGACGCTGCTCGAGGCGTCCAGCGGCGACGGGGAACTGGAACTGACCATCGACCAGCGTTTCGGCCGGGTCGGCGGATTCCTGCGCGCCGAGGACTACCGCGCCGAAACCCGCTCCCGCGGTGTGGTCGTCTCCCGCGAGGAAGCGCATTTCATCGACACCGTCCACCTACCGATCGGCGGAGCACCCGCCCCGTTCCCGACCGACATCATGCCGATCGTCGGCGGCATGACCCTGCTGCGCGGCCTCGACCTCACCGAGGGGGCGGCGCAGTCGATCGATACGTGGCTGGCCTTCTCCGTTCATTGGCCCCTGGTCGCCCGCGTGGACAAACGCGCGGTCGTGGCAGCCGGCGCGGGCGAGATCGAATGCCGCCAGGTGCGCCTGCGGCCGAGCTTCGGGCAGGTGAACATGTTGCTGGACAAGATGATCGGGGGATTGCTGCCTCCGTTCGTGGCGCATATCGAGGTGGAACCACCACATCGGCTGGTGCGCTTGAGTTTCCCGACCGAACTGGCGTTGTCGGCGCCGCGCAGCGTGATCGAGTTGGCCGGATGACGCGAATCACCGGGAGCGGAAGCAAACTTGATTTCGTCGGCGAGCCGGCGAAGGCCGGTGAACCCGAACATGGTGTCCTGCTTCCCGACTCGTCGCCCTCCGAATCGGCGGCTTGGCTGGCCTTCGCCGGCTGTCTGATCGCGGTGTTCATGCAGATGATCGATGTGACGATCGTGAACACAGCGCTGCCGAGAATGACCTCCGAACTCGGCGCCTCCCGTTCGGCGGAACTGCTGGTGATTTCGGGCTATTCACTCGCCTTCGCCTGCACGCTGCTCAGTGCCGCCCGCCTCGGCGCCGTCGTCGGTCGTCGCGCCATGTTCCTCACCTCGGTGGTGGCGTTCACGGCGGCATCGGTCTGGTGCGGATTGTGCACGGGTGCAACCGAATTGGTAGTGGCCCGGGTAGTTCAGGGTGCGGCGGGCGCGGGCATGGCAGCTCAAACCATCGCCATTCTGATCGCCAGCTTCCCTCGTGAACGCCACTCCCTGGTCTTCGCCATGTACGGTGGCGTCGCCGGTTTCGCCGGCATGCTCGGGCCCATTCTCGGCGGCGCCCTGCTGACCCTCGACATCGGCGGCTGGGGTTGGCGCACGGTCTTTTTGATCAACCTTCCCATCGGCATGGTCGCCTTCGCCCTCGCCTGGCGCTACCTGCGCATAGGCCGCCCGCCGTCGCCCGAGCGCCTCGACCTGGGCGGCGCGGCGCTGTCCGGAGTCGGCCTACTCCTGGTCGTCTATGCCCTGGCCCTGGTCCAGCAACACGGCTGGCAAGCCCAGCCGATCGCCCTCGGCCTGGCCGGAGTGGTGGTGTGTGCCCTGTTCGTGGCCCACCAGATCAGGCGTTCGTCCCGCGGAGCCAGCCCTTTGATGCGCCTGGATCTGTTCTCCGACAGAGGCTTCCGTATCGGCTCCATCCTGGTCTGCCTCTTCTTCGGTCTGTTCACCGCGTTCGTCTTCGCCGCCTCCATCACCATGCAGGACGTCCTCGGCTACACGCCGTGGCACACCGCGATCGTCATGACGCTGTTCGCCCTGGGCGCCGGTGCCGGAGCGATCGCCTCCCTGTTCCTGGTCCGCCAGTGGGGAATCCTGATCCTGGCCGCAGGCGTCACCCTCTACGGCGGCTGCATGGGCGGCGGCGCCATCTACCTGCACCTGACCAGCGGCATCGCCAACCCTTTCATCGCCGCTCCCGCCGTCTGCGCAGCCGGCTTCGGAGTAGGGATCTTCGCCGTTCAAATCCAGCCCATCATGCTGGCGGGCCTGAACGCCGACCACATGTCGGAGACATCGGGCGTGGTCCCGACCATCGAACAGATCGGCAACGCACTGGGTTTGGCGGTTCTGACCACCCTGTTCTTCCGCTCCCACACCCTCGACGGCGCGCTCACCATGATGGTGGCACTGGCCGTGGTGTCCTTCGGATTGGGGGCGCTGACGTTGGCTTTGCCGCGAGCACAGCGCATGAACTGAGATTCCTGGCGTGCGTGTCGATCGCGGTATACGGCGGCACACCGTGATGTCGGCTCGAACCGAGGCTTGCGGTCGTTGCCTGATGTTGCCTGAGGAGTGGCTGTCGGCCCGCGAGCCACTGCCCGCATGGGCGCTGGAGCGACGCGGCGCCGGCGAACATCCATCACCCGGAGTCGTGCGCTAGCGTTCCGCCCGCGAAATCCACCGGGCACGAACTGACATCGGCTACGTCTCGCACACCCGGCATGGGTGGGATGCCGCGCGAGGTGGTTCCGGCGTCGAGGCTGCCGCAGCGGAGGCCGGTGCTGGGTCCACGCCGCTCGAGGACACGAGGTGGTGTGCCGTCGCAGATCCACCGAAGTTTGCTGGTCCGGGGGTATCTTTCGGAAGTCGGTGCGGTGTCGGCCGCTGCCGACATGCGCCCTTTGTGTGCCGGATTTGCCGGGACTGTTCCACTTCTGCACGACCTTCGGTTCGAGTACAACTCCGACAGGGCGGATGTGTTGTCGTGAAATGTCTGCGGAGCGCCACGGTCACGCTGGCGATCGGGTGCGCGGTGGCGTTGGGGCCGGTCGCCGCGCTCGCCGACCAGCCGTCGCCTACCCCGGCACCGTCCACCACCGGCCCGACACCTCCGTCTGCATCGGGCCCCGGGGAGCCGTCCATCCCTGAGCGGGCTATTCCTTCAGCGCCCGGTCCAGCCGAGCCGCCCGGAACCGATAGTGCCGCGCCTTCCGCATCGGGCCCGATTGCGCCGTCAACCTCCGACCGGCCTGCGCAGTCCGGGTCGAGTCCTGCTGCGCCGTCGGTCTCCGATCGACCTGCACCGTCGGCGTCCAGCCCCGCTGCGCCGTCGGCGGCTGATCCGGGCGCTGCCTCCTCCGAGCCGAATCCTCCTGCCGCCCACCATGATCCGGGTCCATCGGCGTTTCAGAAATGGCTCGACGACACCATTCCCGCGCCGACGTCGGTGCTGCCAGGGATCGGGTCTGCTGCTTCCGATCCCGGCGACGCGTCGGATCCGCAGGCGCTGTGGAAGGCGATTCAATCCAGTCCGACCGGGGATCCGTTCTTCGACGAGGCCCCGGCGGATCTCGCGCATTACGCACCCGGTGACGTCATCGAATCGCGGGATGTCAGCTGGCCGGGGGTGCCGATGGTCTTCCTGACGGTGCTCACACCGGTTCAGCGGGCGATCCAGGTGAAATTCCGGACCACGAACTCCGCCGGCGCGCCCTCCTTCGGAACCGCGACGCTGCTGTTGCCCTTCGGCCGCTGGACCGGGCCGGGGAGCCGCCCGGTGTTGCTGAACGCGCCGCCGATCAACGCGCTCAACCGGCGCTGCGCTCCCGGCTACGTGTTCTCCCACGGATTCGACATCACCACCGGCGGCACCGGCAACGATTTCGTCCCGTCACCGACGATGTGGGCGGCGAGCCGGAACTACGCGGTGGTGATCCCGGACCACGAGGGCCCCTTGATGGCCTATGCCGAGCCGACCGTGGCCGGCCACATCATGCTCGACACCGTGCGTGCGGTACGCCACCTGATGCCGGACGAGTTCGGCGAGAGCCGTTTCGCGATGACCGGCTACTCCGGCGGTGCCATCGCCAGCTACGCCGCCGCGATGCTCGCACACGAATACGCGCCGGAACTGACACCCCACCTGGCCGGAGCCGCGATGGGCGGCCTGCCCATCGACTACGAATCCTTCGCGAAGACCTTCGACGGCACCTACGCCTCGGGCCTGATGCTGACCGTCACGCTCGCGCTGGCCCGCGAACACCCCGAACTCCTCAGCCGCATGAACCATCTGGCGCAATGGGCGGCCATTTCCCCGCTCGAGGACGTGTGCAGTTCGACCATGGCGGACATCGGAGTGTTCGTGCCCTACGCGGCCGTGGCGAATATGGCCGACCCGCTTCACACCGAATTCGCCGACATGATGTTCCGGCGATTGAGCCTGAAGGGCCGGAAGGCCGGTATGCCGATCTATATCTACAACGGCGTGCACGATCCCTGGATGCCGGTCGCCAAGGCGGAGGCGTTCTATGCCGAACAGTGTGCTCTGGGAGTTCCGGCCACGAAGAGCATCGTGGGCGGGGAACATATCCTGGGCTACTTCGACGGCTTTCTCGGGTCTACGCAGTGGCTGGGCGAACGGTTGTCCGGTGTCCCGGCGCCGAACGCCTGCGAAGTGGCGCCACACGCGGATGCCGCATCGGAGCCGAGCACTTCGAGCAGTGCATCCAGCGACGTCCCCGAGACCGAGAAACCCTCCGCAGCACCCGAACGGCGAAAGACTGCACCGCCGGGTCGATCCGCCGGTCCGAAGCAGGATCGCTGACAACCGTAAGCGATCCGAGTTTTCGTGATCCACCTCACGCGCTGTCACAGCTGCCGGGAACGCGGCGTCTTATGCCCGACCCCCTCAGCAAACGGAGGAAGACGATGAAGAACAACGAAGTCCTCGTGATCGGTGGCGGATACGCCGGGGTGATGGCGGCCAACCGCCTGACGCAGCGTGACGACGTCCGGGTGACGGTGATCAACCCCCGCCAGGTCTTCGTTCCGCGGCTGCGGTTGCATCAGCTGGTGGGCGCGACGCACGAGGCGGTCGTCGATTACCAGGATGTCCTGGCCGAGAAGGTGCGGCTGGTCATCGACAGCGTGACGCGGATCGACGCGGCGGGGCGCACGGTCCAGCTGGCCGGCGGTGACAGCCGCGGTTACGACTACCTGATCTACGCGGTGGGCAGTGGCATCCCCGCGCCGCGGATACCCGGTGCGGCCGAATTCGCCTATCCGATAGCGACTTTGGAGGCGGCTCAGCGGCTGCGATCGGTCCTCTTCGATACGCCCTCGTCGGCCGCGGTGACGGTGATCGGAGGCGGGCCGACCGGGATCGAGACCGCCGCCGAGCTGGCCGGACAAGGGCGCGCGGTCACCCTGGTGTGCGGCAGCGTTCTCGGTCCGTATCTGCATCCCAAGGCGCGGCGCACGGCGCACAAGTACCTCGCGAAACTCGGAGTGCAGGTGATCGAAGGTTCCGATGCGACCGTCACCGCGATCGGGCGAGACGCTGTGGTACTCGGCGACGGCCGGACCCTGGCCAGCGCCGTGACGATCTGGGCGGCGGGCTTCGGCGTACCGGACCTGGCCGGGCGCAGCGGTTTGAGTGTTGATGCCGCCGGGCGGCTGCTCACCGACGAGACACTGACCAGCGTCGACGACGAACGCATCGTCGCGGCCGGTGATTCGTCGGCACCTTCGGATCTGCCGTTCCGCATGAGCGCCTACACGGCGTACTGCCTGGGCGCGCACGCCGCCGACACCGTCCTGCATCGCATCGCGGGGGAGCAGCCCTCGGCGATCGACCTCGCTTTCCCCGCCATGTGCCTCAGCTTCGGCCGGGACGCCGGGATCTACCAGCTCGGGCACAAGGACGAGACCGCCATGCGGCTGTACTTCAGCGGGTTCGCGGGAAAGAAGCTCAAGGAATTCGCGTGCGAGGCGGGGATCAAGCATCTGGCGACCGAGGCCCGCAAACCCGGCTCGCACCACTGGTTCTCCGACGGCAAGTACCGGCCGGCGCAACTGCAGGCCAGGCACGCCGACATTGTTCCGGTTGCCTAGGGGGGACCGATGCGACGCGGCTGTGCGCGGCACCGTGCCCGCGAAACGCACCAGTTCAAGCGCACTGCCCTGAGTGATCAGTAGTCGCTGCCGGTGAGTGGCGAGTTGGCTGGGGGGTGTACTAATCGTGCAAACCTCGCCGCTATCGGCGGCTTTCGCGCAATCGCGCGGAGGTTTGCACGAAAAGTTCACCCGATCCCGACTGCGCCTCCGCTCGACCGCGCACATGATTCTCTCCCGCCCCGGTCGCCGACCGACACTCGAATTGTGTTCGGGCTGAGCGGAAGCCTGTGCCCGGGACCGGGCATCCGCTTACATCGAAACCATGGCAACACCGGCACCGTCGCCCACCGACGCGGACACTTTCACCACCGAGTGGCAGGAATGGCATCGGCGGCAGGAGGCGCACCTGTCCGACCGGCACGGTTTTCTCGCTATCACGAGTCTGCACTGGCTCACCGAGAACCCGCAGCGCTTCGACGACGCCCCCGGCACCTGGTCGACCGGGGCCGACGGCGTGGTGGTCGTGCTCGACGAGGATGAAGAGTTGGTCGTCGACGACGAGCCGGTGCGCGGCCGCTATGGATTCGGCGTCATTCCCGAGCGCGGTGGCGTGAACGCCGTCTGGGGAGACGCGGTGATCGAGGTCGCGAAGCGGGGTGGCCATGACATCGTGCGCCCTCGGCACCCGAACACCCCGCTGCGCACCGCTTTTCGCGGCACTCCGGCGTTCGCGCCGGACCCGAAGTGGGCGGTCACAGGGCGCTATGTGGCCTTCGACGAGCCGCGGCCGACGACGGTCGGCGCTGCGGTGGAAGGACTCGAGCACGTGTACGACGCGCCGGGGCAGATCGAATTCGAGGTCGACGGTAAGCCGTTGCGCCTCACCGCTTTTCCCGGCAAGGGCCCCGGAGATCTGTCGGTGTTGTTCACCGACGCGACGTCCGGAGTCACCACCTACGCGGCGAATCGGGTGCTGCAGGTGCCGGCGCCGGGTGCCGACGGAACGGTCGTGCTCGACTTCAACCGTGCGGTGAACCTGCCGTGCGCGTACACCGATCTGGCGACCTGCCCGCTGCCACCGGCGGAGAACCGGCTGCCGATCGCGGTCGAGGCAGGGGAGAAGATCCCCTACGAGCGTCAGGAATGAGCTCGCCGCGGATCGCTTCGCTGGCGTTCCTGACCCCGGGAAACTACCTCGACGACGATCCGTACACCGGCCTCGAGGACACGCTGCAACTGTTCGAATACGGCGAGCGACTCGGGTTCGACGGCGCATGGATCCGGCAACGGCATCTCGAGCACGGAGTCGGTTCGGCAGCGGTCTTCCTGGCCGCGGCCGCCCAGCGGACGAGCCGAGTGGAGCTGGGCGCGGCGGTGATTCCGATCGGGTACGAGAGCCCGTTCCGGCTGGCCGAGGACTTGTCGCTGGCCGACGTGCTGTCCGAGGGGCGTTTGCAGCCGGGTTTCAGCGCGGGGACGCCACCGCACGCCGACCTGATCGGTGATCTGGTCTTCGACGGCGACTGGCGCAGCTTCGACCTGTCCTACGGCCGGGTGGCCCGGCTGATAGAGAACCTGCGCGGCCACTACCTGGGCGACGCCGACACCGTCATCCACTCGCCGGGCAACACCCAGCGCCCTCGGCTCCAGCCGCACAGCCCCGGCCTGGCCGACCGCGTCTGGTACGGAGGTGGGAGTACCCGTTCGGTGCGCTGGGCGGCGGAGAACGGTCTGAATCTGCTCAGCGGAAATATCGTATTCGGTGACCGCAGTGACGATTTCGTGACCGCTCAACTGGGGCTCATCGACGACTACCGCGAACGCATCGATCCGTCGCGCCCGGCGCGCGTCGCGATCGGCCGGGTGATCGTCCCGTTCGACAGCGCCGACCGGGCGACCCGGGAGCGGTACCGCGCTTATGCCGCCGGCCGCCACGAACGCACCCTCCGCCCGCAAGGTGAGCGGCGGGTCCTGTTCGCCCCGGATGTCGTCGGCACCGCCGAGCAGATTCTCGAACAGCTACGGGCCGATCCGGTCCTCGCACAGACCGGCGAACTGCGTCTGGAGCTGCCCTACGAATTCCATCGCGCGGACTATGAGCAGATCCTCCACGACACGGTGGAACTGATAGCTCCGGAGCTGGGGTGGAAACCCGCGCTCGCCTAGGTCGCTGCGAGCGAACCGGGGCGTTGTCCACACCCGGACACCGCGCTCAGGCGTGAGCCGCAGGGTCGGTGACGATCACTCCTCGGACGGTCCGAGCTCGCTTCTGCCGAGCGCGGCGTCGGGCACAGCAGCGATCAGGCCGTGAGTTTGAACCCGTGCTTCCGGGTATCCACACCATTGCTCGACAACGGTGTCGGCGCTGACCCGCGATACGACACCCGGCGTTCCACCGCATTCGGTATCACCGTTCGTACTACGAGCCAGGAGGACGAGATCGATGATGACCGGCCGGAACTACCGAAGCTCAGCTCTTTTCGTCACCGCCCTGGCAGGGATGGGGCTGGCCGCCGTGTCGACGGCCGCGCCTGCGCTCGCCGCCAACACCATCGACATCAAAGGGGTGGGGCCGGCCAATGTCGGGGTCGACTACACCTGTGATGCCAATTCCGGCACGTCCGCGGTCAAGGTCATGGTGGGCGATCCCAACGCCGACGCGCCGTCCGCGATGGGTACCCAACCGCAGGTCACCTGCAATGGGCAAACGCAGAGCACCGTCGTCGAGCTGACCGGACCCGACGGGTCGCCCGCACAGTTGCAGCAGGGCCAGACCGTGCAGGTCCGGGTGGCGTTGGTGGATCCTCAGGACACCGTGGTCTCCGGCAAGGCCAATGTGTTCAAGCTGGGGTAACGGCGACCTGTGCCCGCCATAGCCGGTGGGTGGCCGCGGCGCGCGCGGTCCAGCCCGCCACGATCCCGAGATAGACACCCGGCAGCCCCCAGTGCAGCACCGCGGCCGCGATCCATACCGCGGGCAGGGTGACGCAGACGACCGAGAACACGGACGCGGACATGACCGCCTTCGTGTTCCCGGCCGCGCGCAGCTGGGCGGCGTAGACCATGCCGATCGACATGACCGGCGCCAGCACCGGCAACGACCACACCACCCCGCGCCCGCTCGCACTCACCACGGCATCACCGGTGACGAGCCGGAACAACACCGGTGACAGCGCGGTGAGCAGCAGCGCGACCGCACCGGAGGCGCCGATCATCAGCACCGCGCCGGCCCGCACGACAGCCCGGCGGCCGCCATCGTCGCCGGCGCCGAGGCACTGGCCCGCCAGAACCGCCACCGCCACACCGATTCCGAACACGAGCATCCACACCAGCGACACTGTCAGGCTCATCACCCGATGCGCGGCCAGGCTCACCGTCCCCGCTCGCGCCACCACCGCCGTGATCACGGCATCACTCCCGTAGGCGACGACTCCGAATACGACATCCGGCACCGCGAGCCCGGTCACCGCATGCCACACCGTGCGATCGGCGCGATTCCGGATGGTTGCCGGCCCGATGGCCCGGCGAACGCGCGGAATCAGTGTGACCGTGCCGGCCGCGACGGCAGCGGTCGATCCGATCGCGGACCCCGCCGGCCCCCACCCCGCACCGAAGATCAGGATCGACGACACCATCACGTTCAGCACGGCCACCGCCACCGCGACCCGGGCGCCGGATCTCGTATCACCGATGCCGGCGAGTACACCACGCAGATGAGCCGTGACGGCCGTGAACGGCAACCCGCACAACAGAATCCACAACATGACCGTCGCATCACGCCGGTCCGAACCCGCCGGTGCGGTCACCGCCACGATCACGGGTGCGGCCGCCGATGCGACCACCGCGACCGTCACTCCGACCACGGCGGCGTACGAAAGCCCTGCCGATGCCACCGTCCGGACCGCGTCGATGTCCCCGCCGCCGTGCCGGCGCGCGACGAGTATCTGGGTCGCCGACCCCCACGGCACCACCAGCGCGGTACAGCAGATCCATACCGGCAGGACCAGTGCGGCAACTCCGAGCGCTTCGATCGAGTGGTGACCCAGCAGCGCGGTATCGGTCACGCCCAGCACCAGCGTCGTCGCGGAGGTCAGCACGACGGGCGCCGCCAATCCGCTCACCTGACGAAGTCGCGCGATCCGCGCTTGCCTCCCCATGGAGGGACTCTAATAGCGTTCCCGCACAGACCGCTTCCAGTGGTGCGGAAACCCGAGCTACACGCGCCGGAGCTCGTGTAAGCACCGTGTCAGCGCTGCGTCAGTCCGGTGACAGCGGCGTGGAAGACAGTTCTTCCATGAACAGCGGAGCACTCGCCACGGTCGGAGCCCGGAATGCCGTGTGGGACACGACGCTCGCCAGTCGTGTCGATTCGGCTCTCGGTATCGGACTCCCGCCGATGCTGCGCTCGCAGTGGCTCGATCGCGGCCGGCGATATCTGCGCGGTGATCACGCCTTCGCCCAGTTGATCCGTTTCGCGCTGGTCGGCGGCGTGAGCAATATCGCCTACGCCCTGCTGTTCGTGGTCATGAGTGGGGTCGGACCGCTCGTCGCGAATATCGTGGGCTCGCTGGTCAGTACGGCGATCGCGAACGAACTGCACCGCCGCCTCACCTTCCGAGCGGCCGGCCGCATCGGCTGGTTCACCGCACAATGGGAAGGCGGCGGCCTCGCGCTCCTCGGTGTGGTGATCAGCACGGCCGCGCTGGCCGGTCTCCGTTTCTGGGCGCCCGGCCTCGCCGATCTCGCGCAGGCGAGCGCCGTCCTCGCCGTCACAGGGGCGGTCGGCGGTCTGCGGTTCCTGGCTCTGCGTGGCTTCGTTTTCTGAGAGCCCGCCCGAATGGGCACGGGTCGTTCGGATCGGATGACAGCGGTATTCGTCGGCCGTCAGCCGGATTCCGTCGCTTCCCGCAGGATGCGGAATTCGGCGGCCAGGGCGTCGAGGGTGTAGTGGGCGTTGAGGCCGCTCGGGTTGGGCAGCACCCAGATTTCGGTGGCGCCGAGGGTTTCGGCCTGGCGCCCGACGGTGGTTTTCGGCCGCCCGAAGGCGGTGCGGTAGGCGCCCAGACCGAGGACGGCCAGGGCGCGGGGGCGGTAGTGCCGGACCCGCTCGGCGAGCGCCCGGCCGCCGTCGCGCAACTCCGCCGCGGTCAGCTCGTCGGCCTTCGCCGTCGTTCGCGCGGCGACATTGGTGATGCCGAGCCCGAGGGCGAGCAGTTCCTTCTGCTCATCGGGACGCAACAGCCGGGGCGTGAAGCCGGACCGGAACAGCGCGGGCCAGAAGCGGTTTCCGGGCCGCGCGAAATGGTGGCCGGTCGCGCCCGACCACAGGCCCGGATTGATGCCGCAGAACAGCACCCGCAGATCGGGTGCCACCAGATCGGGAATGGTTCGGTCCTTCGCGGCGGCCAGATCCGCCGGGGTGGGGCGGTACGCGGCGGAATGTGCCATCCGCCCAGTGTGCCGGACCGCGCGCCGCGCGCGCCCACGGTGGTGGTCGGCGCGGAATGCGGCGCTGGCCGCCCGACTCGCCGTGGCGGGAAACGATGTCGACGTTCGCGTCCATCCCGAATCCACCCACGCCTTCACCTTCCGCCCGACCGGCATGGCCGCCGCCGCTCTCCGGGAGATCGACATGTGGGTTGCGGACCGCCTGCGGGAGAAAACGATCTGACCAGCGCAGAGCCGGGCGGCTGTCCGTCATCCGGTGCGATGCGACCCGTCGGAGGCTGCGATGCTCGCGGGTCGCTGGTGGCGCGCCGGATCCCATTGCGACGGTGACGTAGTGGTGACCGATCACCAGCGCGGACCGGGTCCATTCGTTACCCTGGCTTGATGCGATCCCGGTTTCTGCGCAATGTCTCGGCCGTGTTCGTCGCTGTTGCGTCGGTGTTGCTGAGCGGCACTCCGGCTCTGGCCGGCCCACCGATACGGGCGGCAGCGCTCGCATCGCTGGACTCCGGATTTCTCTGGGGTGTGGCGAGTTCGGGCTTCCAGTCCGAAGGCCGTTCGCCCGACAGCAATTGGACTCGTTACATCGCGCGCAACCCCGGGTACGAACCACTGCAGAATTCGGTCGACTTCGCCGATCGCTACGACTCCGACATCCGGCTGGCCGCCGATATGGGTATGCGGGTGTTCCGGGTCGGGATCGAGTGGGCGCGGCTGCAACCCGAGCCCGGGAAGTGGGACGACAACGCGTTCCGCTTCTACGATTCGGTGGTCGACAGCATCGTGCGCGCCGGGATGCGGCCGATGATCACCCTCGACCACTGGGTGTATCCGGGCTGGGAGGCGGACCGGGGCGGCTGGCGCAACCCGGGCATGGTGGGCGATTGGCTGGCGAATATGCGTGCCGTCGTGGATCGCTATTCCTCGCGGAACCCGTTGTGGGTCACCGTGAACGAACCTGTCGCCTACATCCAGAACGAGGTTCGCGAGGCCGGCGCCGATGCCAGCACCATGCTGACCGGGGTGGTCGACGTGCACAACGCCAGCTACGACTACATCCATCAGAAGCAGCCCGGAGCTCAGGTCACCGCCAACGTCGGATACGTCGCGGGTGCGGAGGATCAGGTCAACGGTGAGTTGGTGGACCGGATCGGCGCCCGCCTCGACTACGTCGGCGTCGACTACTACTTCGGATTCGACCCGGCGCAGTCGCTGTACAGCGCGATCGGACGGGCCACCGGTTCGTCGCTGCCGAATCTGCCCGGCCCGCGCATCTGGGACATGCCGCTGCGCACCGAGGGCATCTACTATGCGCTGCAGCACTATTCGCGCCGGTTCCCAGGTAAGCCGCTGTATATCGTCGAGAACGGCATGCCCACCGAGAACGGTCTGCCCCGCGGCGACGGCTACACCCGCAGCGACCACCTCCGCGACACCGTCTACTGGTTGCAACGCGCCAAGGCCGACGGCATGAACGTGATGGGCTACAACTACTGGAGCCTCACCGACAACTACGAATGGGGCAGCTACACACCGCGTTTCGGTCTGTACACCGTCGACGTCCGCACGGATCCGTCCCTGACCCGTCGCCCCACCGACGCCGTCGGCACGTACGCGCAGATCGTCGCCGCCGGTGGCGTCCCCGGCGACTACCGTCCGACCCGCGCCCCAGCGCTCTGCATCTTCGTCGACCCACCGGCCAGCTGCCTCAGCCCGGTCGCGGGGCCGTAGGCGGTCCCGAGCCATCCAGCTGCCTTCGATGCCGTGGTGTGCGCGCGGCGTGCAGTGGTTAACTCCTCTGCGACAACACAAGTGGAGAGGAGCGGGTCGTGGCCGACGACGGCGGTGTGGTGGATCTCGGACAGGACCGGGCGCACAGTGCCCGCATCTACGACTACTACCTCGGTGGACGTGACAATTACGAGGCCGATCGGGTGGCGGCGGCAGCGATCGAGCAGGCGATTCCGTCGGTGCGGACGGTGGCACGAGGTAATCGGTCGTTCATGGTGCGTGCGGTCCGGCATCTGAGTGCCGACCTCGGCGTCCGTCAGTTTCTCGACATCGGCACGGGAATCCCGACCGAGCCGAACCTGCATCAGGTCGCACAGGAGGCGGCACCCGATGCGCGTGTGGTGTACGTCGACAACGATCCGATCGTGCTGGCCCATGCGCGGGCACTGCTGACCGGGACTCCGGAGGGGGTCACCCGATACGTCGAGGCGGATGTACACGATCCGGTCAGGATTCTGTCCGCGCCCGAAGTGGAAGCGACACTGGACTTTTCGAAGCCGGTCGCGCTGAGTCTGATAGCGCTGTGTCACTTCGTACCGGGAGACGGGGTGTACGACATCATCGATACCCTGCTGGCACCGCTGGCCCCCGGATCGTTTCTGGTGATGACACACCTGAGCCCCGACTTCGATCCGGCCATGGTCGAGGGCACGGTCGTGGCCTATCGCCAGAGCGGGATCGAGATGGAAGCTCGTTCCTACGACGGGGTCGCGCGATTCTTCCGGGGTATGGACCTGATCGAGCCCGGCATCGTGGCGATCGACGATTGGCACGCCGGAGGGGTGACCCCGGACTTGCCCGAGGGTGTCAGAGCTCTGGACACCGCCGCGTCAGCGCCCCCGGCCGCCGGGTACGCCGCGGTCGGCCGCAAGCGGTGAAAGTTTTTTTCCGGGTGATGTCGATTCCGGGGGTGCCCCGTTCGAGGGGTAGGTGAGGGGCTGAGAGGCAGCCCACCCCCGGAAGGACACAACCATGCGCACACTGGTGGCTTTCGAGCACATGACCCTGGACGGCTATGCCTCGTCCGGCGAAGATCTGGGATTCGAGTTCACGTTCCGCGCCTACGACGACGAACTGCAGGCCTACACCGAGCACATCCAGGCCGACTTCGACACCGCGATCTACGGCCGCGAAACCTACCTGGGGATGTTCGGGTACTGGTCGCAGCAGCCGAACGCCGAGAGTTCCCCGGGTGAGCGCCGGCACGCCGAATGGGTCAACGCCGTGGACAAGATCGTCTGCTCCACCACGCTGGAGTCGGCCGAGTGGAACAACACCCGGCTGATCAGCAGCGACGTCGCCGAGCAGATCGAGGCGCTGAAGCACCGGGACGGCGGTGTGATCGCGATCTACGCCAGTCCGAAGCTGGTGCATTCGTTCATCGATATGGGTCTCGTCGACGAGTTCCGTATCGTCGTCCATCCGGTCACGCTCGGTTCGGGCACCCCGGTATTTCACGACAAGGCGAAACTGGATCTCGACCTGCTGGAGTCGAAGGCATTCGGTTCGGGCGCGGTGTATCTCCGCTACCAGGTGCGATGAGGAAGGATGCGGATATGCGTTATCTGATGCTGATCCGTCTCGACCCCGCGGCCGCGCCGGTGCAGGGGCCCGATCCCGCCATGGCCGAGGATATGGGCAAACTGCTCGAGGAGATGACCAAGGCCGGCGTGCTGCTCGACACGGCGGGACTGCGACCGGTCGGCGAAGGCGTTCGGGTTCGCCAAACCGGCGGTAAGCAGACCGTGCTCGACGGCCCGTTCAGCGAGTCCAAGGAGGTCATCGGCGGATACTGCCTGCTGCAGACCCGCTCGCAGGACGAGGCCATGGAATGGGGTTCGCGGTTTCTGCGGCTGCACGGGCCGGAATGGGATATCGAACTGGAGATTCGCCAGCTGGACGACCAGGCTTGACGCTATGTCGTTGCCCGGGGTGAGCGGTCGTTCGCACGCAGGTGCCGACGGCCGCTCACCGGCGGCTCGGGCCGTGGAGGCGGCCTGGCGCATCGAATGGCCGAAACTGGTGGCCGGACTCACCCGGCTGGTCGGTGATATCGCCACCGCCGAGGAGTTCGCACAGGACGCGCATCTGGCGGCCCTCGAGCAGTGGCCGCGCGACGGGATTCCGCCGAATCCGGGCGGCTGGCTGATGCTCACCGCGAAGCACCGTGCCATCGACCGGATCCGCCGTGACGCCACCTTCGCCCGGAAACTGCCGATGCTCGGGCACGATCTGGTCACCGAACACACCGGCGCGCAACCGGATACGGACGATATCGAGGACGATCTGCTGCGCATGGTGTTCACCGCCTGCCATCCGGTGTTGTCGCAGCCCGCTCGGGTGGCGTTGACGTTGCGTATGGTCGGCGGCCTCACGACCGACGAGATCGCCCGGGCGTATCTCGTGCCGGAAACCACGGTGGCCCAACGGATCGTGCGCGCCAAACGGACCATCACCGAGAAGAAGCTGCCCTACGAGGTTCCGTCGGGTCCGCAGCTGGCCGAGCGGCTGGAGTCCGTGCTGGAGGTCGTCTATCTCATTTTCAACGAGGGGTATGCGGCCACCTCCGGCGAGAACTGGGTGCGCGCCGAACTGTGTGACGACGCACTGCGTCTGGCGCGGATCCTCACCGGGCTGATGCCCCGGGAACCGGAAGCGTTCGGCCTCGCGGCCCTGCTGGAATTGCAGGCTTCGCGCACCGGTGCGCGCAGTGACGCGACGAAACAGCTCGTGCTGCTTCCCGATCAGGACCGGAGCCGCTGGGATCAGCTGTCCATCCGCCGCGGCTTCGCCGCCCTCGGCCGAGCGCACAACCTGGCGGTGCGTCGCGGTGTTCCACCCGGTCGCTACGCCCTGCAGGGCGCCATCGCCGCCGCGCACGCCATGGCCGCCACCTCGCACGACACCGATTGGCGACGCATCGCCGGCCTGTATGCCGTTCTCGCCGAACGCTTTCCGTCGCCGGTCGTCGAAGTGAATCGCGCCGTCGCGGTGGCCATGGTGCACGGCCCCGCCGCGGGACTCGACCTCGTCGACGCGGTGGCCGCGACCGGCGCGCTCGAGTCCTATCACCTGCTCCACGCCGTCCGCGCGCACTTCCTCGTGCAGTTGGACCGCCCGGCCGACGCCCGCGCCGCCTATCTGCGTGCCGCCGATCTCACCGCCAACGCTGCCGAACAAGCGTTGTTGCGCGACCGTGCGGCCCGGCTGACCTAGACCGAGTTTCTCCGGGCCACTTCGACTTTCGGTGGCGCGGTCACCCGCGTCGATGCGCGTTGTTAGGGTGGTGGGGTGAGTTCTCCGGAGGCATCCGAACGGTAGCCGCTCGGCCCGCGGGCCGAGCGGCGTTGTGAGTGGATTCCCGCCGATCGCTGAGCGACCGGTGCGGTTGGTGTATCTCGCAGCGCCGGATGATGCCGGTTTCATTTCTGGGCGCCGTATGCGGCGCCCTGTCTCCTGGAGTACTTCTCATGCCCCTTGTGGTTGTCGTGCTGGCTGTCGCGGTTTTCGCGCAGGGCACATCGGAGTTCATGGTGTCGGGACTGCTGCAGCAGATCGCCGACGATCTCGGCGTCTCGCTCGGCGCCGCCGGTTTGCTGACCTCGCTGTTCGCGGCCGGAATGGTGGTGGGAGCGCCGACGATGGCGATGGTGGCGGGCCGTGTGCCGGTCCGGTATTCGGCCACGGCGTTTCTCGGGGTTTTCTGTTTTGCTCACGTGATCGGCGCTACCGCAACAGGTTTCGCCTCGTTGCTGGCGACGCGAGGTGTCGCGGCGCTCGCCGATGCCGGGTTCCTCGCGGTGGCGCTGGCCGCACTTCCGCGGCTGGTCGGTCCGGCGATGATCGGCCGCGCGACCGCCGTCGTGGTCTCCGGGGTCACGGTGGCCTGTATCGCCGGGGTGCCCGCGGGCACGGTGCTGGGACAGCTCTGGGGCTGGCGTTCGGCGTTCTGGGCTGTCGCTGTCCTCAGCGCGGTGGCGCTCGTGCCGGTGTGGACGATGCTCGGCCGGCAGGTACGGGACAGTGATGTGCCGACCGGGCCCGCCCCCTCGATGCGGCGCGAATGGTCGGTGCTGAGGCAGTGGCCGGTCCTGATCGCCGTCGTGGCCGCGATCCTGGTCAACGCCGCGACCTTCGCCGCATTCACCTATCTGGGCACCATCACGACCGCCGTCGCCGGAAACAGGTGGGTTCCCATCGTGCTGGCCCTCTTCGGTGCCGGGTCGTTTCTCGGCGTGACGGTCACCGGTCGTTACAGCGACCGTCATCAGCGGCGGATCGTCCTCGGCGGAACGGCTCTGCTCGGGGGAGTCTGGCTCCTCGCCGCGGTGGCCGCGCACATGCTGATCGGGGTGGTGGTCATGTCGGTGGTGGCGGGTGCGGTCGCGTTCGGCGTCGGTTCGACGCTGATCGCGACGATCGTGCGGACCGCGACACCGGTTGCTCCCCGCATCGCCGGTGCGCTGGCGACCACCGCGTTGAATATCGGCGCCGTGCTCGGCCCGGTCGCCGCCGGTCCGGTGGTCGACCTCACCGATGACCCGGCGACCGCGTTGTGGTGCAGCGCCGCCTTCACCGCCGCCGCGCTGGGTGTCGTCGTGCTGGATCGGCGTCGGCCCGTCACGAGCCGGTCGAGCGGCCGACCCGCGGATCGCCCGGCAGCGCGGCGCGGCCGGTGAGGACGCGGCCGACGGGGACCGGAGTTTGCCCGCAACCTGTTCCAACTACCCGAACAGCGATAATGGGCGCGCAAGTGTTCGGAACCAAGATGGTGGGAGAGACGACTGTGAAGCTGATCGGTGTGATCGGTGGCGGAACCATGGGTGCGGGAATCGCCGAGGTATGCGCGAAGGCCGGGAGCGAGGTTCTCGTACTGGAGACGACGCCGGAGTTCGCCGAGGCGGCGCACAAGCGCATCGAATCGTCGATCTCGCGGGGCGTGACGAAGGGCAAGATCACCCAGGACGAGGCCGACGCCGTGCTCGCCCGGGTGCGGGTCACCCTCGACATCGAGGAGTTCGCCGACCGTGACCTGGTCATCGAGGCCGCGCCGGAGATCGAATCGCTGAAGTACGAGATCTTCGGCAAGCTGGACAAGATCGTGAAGCCGGCCGGCATCCTCGCCACCAACACCTCCTCGATCCCGGTGATCAAGGTGGCCGGTGCCACGCAGCGTCCCGAGCAGGTCGTGGGCCTGCACTTCTTCAACCCGGTGCCGGTGATGCCCCTGGTGGAGGTGATCTCGACGCTGGTCACCTCGCCGGAGACCGCCGCCGCCGTGACCGACTACGCGAAGAACACCCTGCACAAGACGACCGTGCAGGCCGGTGACCGCTCCGGATTCATCGTCAACGCGTTGCTGATCCCGTACCTGTGCCAGGCGGTGCGGATGCTGGAGTCGGGCTACGCCAGCGCCGAGGACATCGACGCCGCGATGAAGGGCGGCTGCGGTTACCCGATGGGCCCGCTCACCCTGCTCGACACCGTCGGCCTCGACATCGCTCTCGCCGCCGCCGAATCGCTGTACGGTGAATTCGCCGAGCCGCACTACGCGCCCCCGGCCCTGCTGCGTCGCATGGTCGACGCCGGCCGCCTCGGCCGCAAGACCGGTCGCGGATTCTACGAGTACAACTGATCGCGGCGCCCCGCGTTCCCGGACGGATAACGCTGTCGGCGTATCACCGGGAATGCGGGGCGGAGCCGTCCTTCGCCCACCGCTCACTGCGCGTCGGGGCGTCGAAACGCCTGACCGGCAGCGGGTTTCGCGCCGGCACCGGTCAGGTGTCGGGGTCTTCTTTCCGGTCGCGGGCGGGGCCGGGGCCGGCCAGTTTGCCGGAGGTCTCCGGTGGCGCGTCGACTGTGCGCTTGCCCTGGGTTTCCTGATCGTTCTGTTCGGCATCCGTGTGCGCGTCGGTGTTCTCGGGGTGGTTCATGCCGTGCGCGTACCCGTTCGTCGGCTGTCGAATCGCCGGCACGCGCCGATGAGTCGGTCTGCTCGGTGGGCGGGCCGAAGGAAACCGGCACGTGCGTCGGATAGGGCGTCAAGTTACTGATAGTTCTTGCCAACCGGCATACGTCGCGCAGGGTGTGCCGCCGAACCGCGCATAGGCCGGGGCGGCAGTCGTGGGCCGCCATCGGCGATCCTCCTCCAATCGCGCTGTCGTGGAGATCTTTCCGGGTTTCGGGCGTGTGGATATCGATGCGGGTCAATTCGCGCAAATCCGGCGACACCCGGTCGGCGAGAGTGATAAGTTATCTATCATTCTCTCAACTACGACACCGCTCGCGCGGATGTCGCGGCAAAGCTGCCGAGCGATTCGGAGGTGTCACCGTGTCTCCGTATACACGCTGGAAATCCCTCGCCGCCGCCGGTCTGGTGGCGGTGACGTACGGCCTGGCGCAGCTCGGCGGGGGCCCGCCCGCGCATGCGATGCCGGCCTGTCCGGGCCTGTATGTGCTCGCCGTTCCCGGCACCTGGGAAACCTCCGACGACGACCCGCGCAAAGGAATGCTCGCGGCGAGTGTGGACGCACTCCCGGGCGACGTCGGTGTCGGCTATGTCGCCTACACCGCGACGGCATTCCCGTGGGAGGGCGAGGTGTACGGCCGCTCCAAGCGCGAAGCTGTCGACAAGGCTCGCGCCGCGGTCGCCGCGGTGGCACAGTCGTGCGCCGCGACGCGCATCGCGATCCTCGGCTACAGCCAGGGCGCCGATGCCGCGGGTGATCTCGCGGCCGAGATCGGCACCGGCCACGGGGTAGTGGCACCCGACCGAATCGCATTGGTGGGCCTGGTGTCCGATCCCCGACGCGCACCCACCGACACCCTGATCGGCCCGCCGGTCGCCGGTGCCGGCGCGGGCGGAGCGCGCCCCGGCGGATTCGGCCTGCTCGCCGCACGCACCTACACGTTCTGTGCCGCCGGAGACCTGTACTGCGCCATGCCCGACGGAGACTTCGCCGGCCGCATCGCCGGATTCTTCGTGGAGATCTCGAATCCCGATCCGGCGCTGTTCGACCGGTACTCCCGGGACGCGGCCGATCTGCTCGATTCGGCGCTGGCCGCGGGAGGTCTCGGGTTGCTGGCCGGTCAGCTCGACGCGAGCGCCGTGGACGAGCGCAAGGCTCAGATCGCGGAGTTCGTGAATTCCGGTGTCCACCAGAGCTATCCGTTCTACGTCGTCGGGCCGGGCGGTGAGACGGCCCTGTCCTGGCTGCGCCGGCAACTGGTGGATCTGATAGGCAGGTGAGGTGGGTATGCGGGAAACGGCCGATCGTGGTGCGGTGGCGATCGTCGGTGCGGACGGGCCGCTCGGAAGGGTGATCGACCGCGTCTGCGAGCAGCAATCGGTGGCGGTGGTCGGCCGGGTGACTCGCAGAGGCTGGGTGATCGACGGACCGCCCACCGTGGTCATCGATGTCGGATCGGCCGAAAACCTCTGGGACAGTGCCGAATTCTGTCAGCGGTGGGGTAGCGCCCTGCTGTACTGCGCGGCGAACCGGGATCCCGACGGCTTCACCCGGTTGCGCGAGTTGAGTGCCGCCGTGCCGGTGGGGCTGGTCACGACCCTCGCCCGGCCGCAGACGCGGCTCGAGCTGGTGGCCGCGCAATTGCTCGGTGTCGCCGGGGAACTCGCGTCGGCGGCCCCCGGCTGGTATCCGATGGCGGATCGGTTCCGCGAAGCGAACTAGTCGGCGGGCGCGACGCGTTCGGTTTCCAGCTGGCGCCGCAGCAATTTACCGGTCGCGTTGCGCGGCAGTTCGTCGACGAAGACGACATCGCGCGGAACCTTGTGGCGGGCGAGATTCGCCTTGACGTAGTCGCGGATCTCCTCGGCGTCGACACTCGCCCCGGCGGTGCGAACGACGAAGGCGCGCAGCCGCTTTCCGAAATCGCGGTCGTCTACCCCGACCACCGCGGCCTCCGCGACGTCGGCCCGGTTCACCAGGAGGTTCTCGACCTCCAAGGGGTAGACGTTCTCACCGCCGGAGACGATCATGTCGTCGTCGCGGCCGTCGACGAACAGCCGGCCGTCGGCGTCGAAATGCCCGACGTCGCCGCTGCACAACAACCCGTCCACGATCTCCTTGTGCTGCCCGTCGGTGTATCCGGTGAAGCTGAGGCCGCTGGAGACGAAGATCGTGCCGACCACGCCGGGGGTGGTCACCGGATTGCGGTCGGAGTCGTAGATCGCGACCCGGCATCCGACCGGCGGACGGCCGACCGTCCCCGGCGCCTCGCGCATGTCCTGCGGAGTCGCCACCGCCGCCACCGCGACCTCGGTGGAGGCGTACAGGTTGTAGAGCACCTCGCCGAAAACCTCGGCGGTGCGGCGGCTCAGATCCGGGGATACGGACGAACCGGCGGCGAAGATCACCTCCAGCGACGACGTGTCGTACTGCCGCAACACCGATTCGTCGAGATCGACGATGCGCTGCAACATCGTCGGCACCAGCACCAGGGTCGCGGCGCGGTATTCGGCCACCGTGGCGAGCGTGCGAGCCGGATCGAATTTGCGCTGCCGGAAGACGATTCGATTGCCCAGCGCCCAGCCCAGTGTGCACTGGGACAGTCCGGTGCCGTGGAAGATCGGGGCGGCCATCACCATCGTCTTCTCGCGCGGCAGCGGGATCCGGTCGAGGAACTGCGCCGACTGCAGCGGGGAAACCTTGTCTCGCGGAGCGCCTTTCGGAGTTCCGGTGGTGCCGCTGGTGAGTATCACGAGTCCGCCGGGGCGCGGGGGCGCGGCCACGGGGTCGGTGGAGTGCGGCTCGGCCTGCGCGTAGATGGTGGTGATGCCGGAGGTTCCCTCGTCGTCCCAGGTGAGCAGCCGGGGGATGTCGGCGGGGACAGCTCGGGCGCGGTCGGCGAATTCGCTGTCCAGCAGCAGCGCGTCGACCTTCTCGCGGGCGACGACCTCGGCGAGCTGCGGGCCGGCGGATCCGGTATTGAGCAGCACCACGCGCGCACCCAGCTTGCCCGCGGCCAGCAGGCTCAGAACCATGCCGCGGTGATCGCGGCACAGCACGGCGAGGACGGATCCCGGCCCGAAACCGTGGGCGGCGAGCCCGCGGGTGAGTGCGTTGGATTCACGGTCGAGCTCGTCGAAGGTGAGGGTGCCGCGTTCGTCGACCAGCGCCGGCGCGGTCGGAGTGCGGCGCGCGGCGTGGGCGAGCACCGTGACGAACGGGCCGTAGATTCCCGCGTCGCGCGCGGTCCGGACGATATCGAGCGGATGCCACGGGTCGAACATGCCGCGCCGCCGCAACACCGATGCCGCCGCGAACGCGTCACCGACGGACCGGACCAGCTCGCCCGCAGAACTCGACAGCACCACACAGACCTCGATCCACCTCGGTCGGCGAAGCCTTCGGTATCGCTTCGCCCGGATTATTGTCAGAATACACATTCACATATTCGGCGGTGTGGCCTTCGGTGAAGCATTGCTGTCGGCAAGCATGTGGTGAGAGGATGAGACGTCTGACACCTCATTGACACTCGGAGTGATACGCATGAATCGAGCCGCCCGAACCGTGGCCGCGGCCCCCGCGCAGGATGCCGGACTCGCCCGCCGGCGGCAGTACATGGCCGGTCCCGCGGCATTGCTGGGCGGCCCGGCGAATGTCGTGATGCAGCTCGGCTTGCCGCCCGTCGGTCGCGGAGTGGTCGAAAGTACCGTGGAGAGCGGGCAATACGCACGGCATCCGCGTAAGCGTGGCCGCACGACGCTGACCTATCTGGCGGTGGCGATGCTCGGGACCGAGGAGGACCGCGTCGCCTACCGTGCCGCCGTCGACACCTCGCATCGGCAGGTGCGGTCGCGCCCCGGCAGTCCGGTCCGCTACAACGCCTTCGATCCACAACTCCAACTCTGGGTCGCGGCTTGCATCTATCGCGGCGTCGATGATTCGACCAGGTTCTTCTGTGGCAGAATTGAAGATAACTTAGCTGATGAGTTCTACCGTGAGTCCGCGCGGTTCGGTACGACGTTGCAGATGCCGGAGCGGCTGTGGCCGCCGGATCGAGCGGCCTTCGACGAGTACTGGAACGCCAAGTTGGGCGAGATCTCGTTCGACGACGAGGTGCGCCGCTATCTGCTGGACCAGGTCATCGGCCTGGGCCCGTACAGCCGCGCACAGCGAATCGCCTTCGCGCGGGTCAATCGCTTCTTCACCACCGGATTCCTGCCCCAGCAGTTCCGCGACGCGCTGGGCCTCGGATGGGGGCCGCGGCGCCAGCGCACCTTCGAGATCGTGATGCGAACCATCGGAACCGTGCTGAAGCGCCTGCCCGAACGCTGGCGCAGCTACCCGTTCGATGGATACATCGAGGATATGCGGCGGCGACAGGCGCTCGGAAAGTCGCTGGTGTAAACGGCGGTCAGGCCGCTTCCCGCTCCTCGCTGACGAGGGATACCGTGGATGTCATGCCTTTCCGCGTATACACGACAGCGAGTGGGCCGGACCATGAACAGTCTTTCCCCGACCCGGAGGACAACTTCAAGTTCCTCGAGGGGGGAGTGCTGGCGGTGTACACCGCGACGAAATACACGTATTACGCCCCCGGCTTCTGGACCCACCTCGAGGAACACAAACCCTGATCGTCTCCGGTCGACGACTCAGGGCCCGCAGGGTTTATATACGCCGTACCGCGATAGGTGCGGGGCGCCTCAGTCTCGATGCGGCCTGGCAGGCCAGAGCGCTACGCCCAGGGGCAGCCCGATGACAACGATCCAACCGAGTGCTTGCATCGCAGTCTCCGCAGCAACGGAGCACCCGCTCGCACGTCTCGGCGTCGGCCGGCTCGACCGGTCGGATAGGCGGCGGCACCCGAAATGCGTTGCGGCAGTGAGTCGATGCGGAACTCGGATAAAATCCGCCGCACGCGTCATCCCGTAGTCAGCTGTCTCGAGCACACCGCCCGGATGCGCGATCGGCCTGCGGCGGCCGCATCGCGGTAAGCGCCGAATCGACCGAAGTCCGATTCATCCGGCCGGACGAACTCCCGGAGATATCGGTACACGACACGGTTCGTCTACGGCTGAAGCACCATGCGGAG